>CALAJN010000005.1 GCA_937922675.1 uncultured Granulosicoccaceae bacterium | reverse complement strand
TGAGCAAGCGTCCAGAAAATGGACCATGCCAATCAGAAACTGGAAGCCGGCGTTGAACCGATTTATGATCGAGTTCGGCGAACGCGTCAGTGACTACGTTTGACCATCACGGACACTTACACACTTCGCGGGACAGTCTCTGTAGTTGGCCTGGAGCGACCCGGTCAGCGACCTCAGAGACGACCCTGGCCACAGTCTGCCAGTCTGATCACGGTGACGTTCTCACCCGCAGCTGCGCCGCTGCTCTCTATCGGCAGCTCAATCAGACAGTCAGCGCGTTGCAGTGACTGCAGCCTGTGTGAATCCTGTGGGCCCACGCTGCTGACCGACCATGCTCCATCGAATTCCTGTTCGAGCATGCCGCGTTGCAATTCCATCCGACCTGGCCGTTTCGAAATGCGTGTTCTCAGCAGAGCAGTGTGGCGCGGTGGACTCTGGTAAGCGTGTCCTGTCAATCTGGCGATTGCTGGCTCGAGTACCATGAGGGCAGTGATCGCAGCAGATACCGGGTTGCCTGGCAAACCGAACCATGCTGGTCCGCTGTGCAGATGCCCGAAGGCCAGGGGTCTACCAGGCTTCATGGCGATCTTCCACAATTGCACCTGACCATCGGCTCCGAGCACATCCTTGACGTGATCGGCATCGCCGACAGATACACCACCGCTGGAGATCAGAATATCAAGGTCTGGCGCTGAGCGAATACAGCTGGCAAGTGCCTCGACTGTGTCCGCCACGATACCCAGGTCAATCAACTCGACCGTCGGGCGAGCCAGTATTGAGCGCAATAAAACACGATTGGCATCGTGGATCTGGCCCACACCCAGTGTGTCACCAGGTTCTGTCAGTTCATCACCCGTAGACAGCATTCCAACACGAATTTTTCGTTTTACTCGTAGCGTAGAGATCCCGTGAGCGGCGCACACTGCAGCATCGGCACCTCGTATCAAGCGCCCGGCCTCAATCAGACGAGTGCCTGCTGGCGTGTCCGAACCGACTTCTCGCACGTGCTCTCCTGAGGGCGGAAGTGTTTCGATCAGTATCTGATCCTCTGCGCGTGACCTGTCAGTCATGTGCAGGGATACATCTTCTTGTTGCACGACCGTATCGGCCTGATCGGGTACACGGGCGCCGGTGGTGATTCGTTGGCAGCTGCCCCTGGCCAGTTGGTCAGGCCCGGGGTGACCGGCAAGCGATCGCCCAGTCACTACCAGTGGCCCGTTGGACACGGCTACATCACTGTGGCGAAAGGCGTATCCGTCCATTGCAGATGCACGAAAGGGCGGTACATCGATTTCGGCGGCGAGATCGCGAGCGGCAATCCGCCCCGGAGCCTCGGCTAGCCCGACCGATTCCTCTTCCAGGACTGCTTCCAGACTGGACAGTATTCGGGCAACGGCTGCAGGCAGGGACATCGCGTTTGGATCTGCATCACTGCGCGGTGTTGGTCGATCCTCTGCCATCGGTGCCCTATGCTCTTGTGTCGCGTCAACACATGTTGACTTGCATGCATCCTATACAAGGATTGGCTGATGTCTGTCGTTGTACCAATGAGAGAATCCAAAACGGGGAGAAAATCAAAAACGGGCAGAGGATCGCGAACCGGTTCCGCTGGCCGCTCAAGCGTTGATGCGCTCGCCGCGGATCGCGCGGTGTTGCGAGAGTTTGCGGACATGCTCATGGTAGAGCGCGGTTTGAGTGAAAATACCCTGGCAGCTTATCGGTCCGATCTCATGAGCTTTGCTCGTTGGCAGGCTGAGCGGGGCAGTCACCTGCTTGCAGCCAACAAGGACGATGTTCATGCGTGCCTGGCTTCGCGCGTTGCTGATGGACGCAGTGCCCGAAGCGCCGCAAGATTCTTGTCTGCGATGCGTCGTTTTTACGCCTGGTGTGATCGTGAAAGACGAATTGCACAAGACCCGACACTGCTGGTGGCAGCGCCCGCCCTGGGCAGACCCTTGCCCTTGTCTTTGACAGAAACAGAGGTCCAACGTTTGCTTGAAGCGCCAGACACCACCACGGACATCGGCTTGCGTGATCGCGCCATGCTCGAGATGGTCTACGGGTGCGGGCTGCGTGTGTCGGAGGTCATTTCGGTGACTGTTGATCAGGTCAATCGGCAGCAGGGCGTTGTGCGTTTGTTTGGAAAGGGCAACAAGGAGCGACTCGTTCCGCTCGGAGAGCATGCGCTTGGCTGGCTAGAGCGCTATGAGCAACAGGCGCGGCCTGCATTATTGTCAGGGCGTAGCGAGTCGATTTTTCTGTCTCGTCGTGGCCAGGCCATGACACGGCAGTCTTTCTGGTATCGCGTCAAAGCACATTCGCAGCGCGCCGGCGTGTCTGCTGATCTGTCGCCGCATTCCCTGAGACACGCCTTCGCGACTCATCTGGTCAACAACGATGCCGATTTGCGGGTGGTCCAATTGCTGCTTGGGCACAGCGACCTGTCAACCACACAGATCTACACGCACGTGGCGCGCGAGCGGCTCAAGCAACTGCACGCCAGTCATCATCCGAGAGGGTGACGTTCATTCACAGTCACGATACAGAGCCATCGAACCTTGCTATGGTTCCGGGGTCAAAGTGATAACTGTCCAGCCTCCAGGCCTCAAAGCATGGTCAATTCAGCGATTTCTCTCCTCCGTCACGTTACAGCCATGGCGGCTGCGGTCGTCTTGTGTATCTCGGGCACCGCTGCAGCAGACGATCCACCCAGCCTTGACAAGCTGCGCGGTCTTGTTGAGGCCTCTCTGCCTGGCGTGGCCATAACCAGTGTCGCCGACACACCGGCTGAAGGTTTATATGAGCTGGTTGTCGATGGCACCATCTATTACGTCGATAGCAAAGGCGAGTTTCTGATCGAGGGCAATCTGATCCAGCTTTCCTCACGCGAGAACCTGACCGAAGCGCGTCTTGGCACTCTGCACATGTCCATGCTGGCGGATATGAGTGAGGAAGACATGCTGATCTACGAGCCGGACGAGCCCACCGGACGCTCGATAACCGTGTTCACGGACATCAGTTGTGGCTTTTGCCGGCGCTTGCACGCGGATCTGGACCAGCTGCTGGACGAGGGTGTGGCGGTGCGTTACCTGCTGTTCCCGCGTGCAGGTCTGGGCTCACCCGCGCATCAGGCCCTCGAAGACGTCTGGTGCAATGACAATCCTCAGGAAGCGATGACCGTTGCCAAGGCTGGGGGGAAAGTAGAATCGGCAAGTTGCGCCAATCCCATCGAAAGTCATGTAGCGCTGGCAACGCAGGTTGGCTTGCGTGGTACGCCGCTGATTTACACCGACAGTGGTATTCGTATTCCGGGTTACCGTGATCCGGCTGAACTGGTCTCGCTGGTCAAGAGCTCAACGCCGTACGCGGCGCAGTAGTCATTCTGACCAGCTGGCCAGACTCTGATAGCTGGCACCGACAAGGGCAGACAAGGAAGATGGCTAGGGTCATGTACAGAGGGCTGACCGGAGCTGGGTTACGGCTGCTGCTCGCCTTTGCGTTAGCGTGCACTGGTGTGGGCAATGTGGCGTTTGTAGGCGCTGACCAGAACGAACCCGCGCTCGACGCTCTGTTCGACGATCTTGCTGCGGCCGAGGATGCCTCCCAGGCGGCGCGATTGGAGAGTCGTATATGGCAGCTGTGGCTTCAGGTGCCAGAGGGTGTACCCCAACAACTCATGGTCGATATCGAGGCCAACATGCGCAGCGCTAACCTCGAGGCAGCGCTCGATGCAGCAGATCAATTGATCGCTATCGACCCCGATTACGCCGAAGCCTGGAACAAGCGCGCAACTGTGCGCTACCTTGCAGGCGACTATGACGGCTCGGTAGCAGATATCCGTCAAACGCTTGCGCGGGAGCCGCTCCACTTTGGAGCCATCTCCGGACTCGGTCTCATTTTTTTGCGGCAGGGTGACAAACCGGCAGCACTCGCAGCGTTTGAGCGCGTGCTCGAGATAAGCCCGGCGTCGAGAAATGCCCGCGCCAGTGCAGAGCGTGTGCGCCGAGAGCTCGAACGCGACATCTGATTGGCCCTGCCATCCATAGTCTTCATCCTTGCCAGTAGATTCAGTGCGTCTGTTGCCCTACGTGCCATTGTCTCTGTTGGCGTGCCTGATGATGTCGCTCGCGGGTCTCGCGCAGGCTGACGCGACGCGTGATGATGTGCTTGTCGGCGATAGGGCGAGACATCCTGCGACTGCCTTGATCGGTATACCTGCAGCCGCTTCACGAATTGCTGCTGGGCCCATGCCAAGGACTTGGCAAGTATCTCTGGTGCACAGCAATGCCTTCATGGGCGGTGTCAGCGGTGATGAGCAGTTGCTACTCGATGGTGAGACAAGCGAGCTGGCGCTCAGCACGCGTCTGGCAGTTTCGCGCTGCGCGTCAGCGAGCTTGCGCGTTCCTTTTATCGCGCATGGCAGCGGCTCCTTTGATGCCAGTATCGAGACGTGGCACGACTGGTTTGGTCTTCCCAATGCCGGGCGAGACAATGCACCTCGTGACGAATTGAGGTTTTTACGCGTGGTGGGCGAAAGCACCCACGAGCTTGATTCCGCCAGTGGCGGGCTTGGCGACGTGTCTATCGGGCTGCAGGGTACATTCGGGTGTCAGCCTGTGCGACCGTCTGCGTCGCTGTGGCGAGTCGGCTTGAAGTTGCCAACAGGGAATGAGACAGATTGGCTGGGCAGTGGAAGCACAGATGTCTGGCTGGATATGCAGTCGCGTGTATTTCAGCCGACCAGAGGCTTGCACCTTGCAGCCAGCATCGGCGCCATCTTTCCTGGCAGCAGTGATGTCTTTCCAACGCTTGTGCGAGCGGCTGCCTTTGGATCCGCAGGGCTGCGCTTGTCACTCACTCCACGTATCGTCGCAACCGCAGCTTTTGACTGGCACACTGCGTTGTTTGACAGTGGCTTGCAGGAGCTCGGTTCCTTCTCGGGTCAGCTGACTGCGGGTATACGCTTTGGCGCTACACCGCGCACGCGTATCGACGTTCAGATCACCGAGGATCTTGTGGTCGATACGGCGAACGACATTGGCTTGCGCGTAGTGGTCACGAGGCTGCCGGACGGGCGCTAGCCACGCTCAGGCAAAGAGAATCTCGTGCACGTCGTCGTAGTGCGATGCGTGATGAATCTTCAAGCCTGTCACGATGTGTTTGGGTAGCTCGCCGACATCGCGCCGATTGCCTTCCGGCAAGAGGACTTCCTTGATACCGATACGACGGGCGGCAATCAATTTTTCACGGACGCCGCCAACCGGAAGTACCTCACCGGTCAGCGTGATCTCGCCTGTCATGGCGATTCGCTTGGCCACGGACTTTCTCAGCGCCAATGAAAGCAGGGCACTGGTCATGCTGATGCCGGCACTTGGTCCGTCCTTGGGAGTAGCACCTTCGGGAACATGAACGTGCAGGGCGTGGTTCAGGAACCAATCCGGCTTGACGCCATAGCGTTCGCCGTTGGTTGTCACGAAGCTGTGCGCTATCTGGGCTGATTCGTTCATGACCTTGCCCAGTTGGCCGGTCAACTTCATGCTGCGATCCTTGCCATGTACAACCGTTGCTTCTATTGGCAGGGTGGCGCCGCCCATGGACGTCCAGGCAAGTCCCGTGATCACTCCGACCCCGCCGAGCTGTTTCTCGGCACGAAAGGGTGGCTCGCCGACAAAGTCGGCAAGGTTGCGACCACTGACACTGATCGATTTGCTCTTGCCGAGCAACTTGACTGCGCTTTTTCGCAGGATGCGATGCAGCAGTTTTTCAAGCGAGCGAACACCCGCCTCACGCGCGTAGCCATCGATCAGACTTTTAAGTGCTGCATCGGAGAGCTTTACCTGGCTCGACTTGAGCCCGTTGCGTTCGAGCAAGCGGGGCCAGAGATGCTGTTTGGCAATCTCGAACTTTTCCGAGGCGATATAGCCGCCGAGTCGGATTGTGTCCATGCGATCGAGCAGCGGTCGTGGAATGGTATCGAGTTGGTTTGCCGTGCATACAAAGAGCACTTTGGACAGATCCAGCCGCAGATCCAGATAGTGGTCGAGGAATTCGGCGTTTTGCTCCGGGTCGAGTACCTCGAGCATCGCAGAGGCAGGATCGCCCTGAAACGAGGCACCCATCTTGTCTATCTCGTCGAGCATGATTACAGGGTTCTGTACTTCGACCTCCTTCATCGCCTGCACAAGTTTGCCTGGCATTGCACCGATGTAAGTACGCCGGTGTCCTTTGATCTCTGCCTCATCGCGCATACCACCAACGCTGAAGCGGTAGAACTTGCGACCAAGACATTCCGCTATCGACTTGCCGATGGAGGTTTTGCCAACACCTGGTGGACCGACGAACAACAGAATCGAGCCCGAGACTTCGCCTCTGAACGCGCCCATGGCTATGAACTCGAGGATGCGATCCTTGATATCGGCAAGCCCTGCGTGATCACGATTGAGAATTCGCCTGGCACGCGGCAGGTTGAGCTTGTCCTCCGAGTGCAGACCCCAGGGAACTGAGGTCAGCCAGTCCAGATAGTTGCGAGTCACACCGTACTCGGGCGAGCCGGATTCAAGAACAGAGAGCTTCTGCACTTCTTCGTCAAAGCGCTTTTCGACATGCTCGGGCGGTTCACGTGTTTGCATGCGTTCACGAAAACTCTCTATATCTGCAGTCTTGTCATCTTTGGCAAGCCCCAGCTCTCGCTGGATGACCTTGAGCTCCTCGCGCAAGAAAAACTCACGCTGGTGCTTGGACATTTTCTGCTCGACTTCTGAGCGAATTTCGGCTTGCAAACGAGCCACCTCAAGCTCCTTGTGTAGCAACACAAGAACGCGTTCCATACGCTTTTGCAGCGGAATGGTGTCAAGAATGGCTTGCAGGTCAGGGCCTGCTGCAGTGGTAATCGCTGCGGCAAAGTCTGCCAGCGGAGAGGGCTCGTTGAGATTGAAGTGATTGAGGAAGTTCTTGAGCTCCTCGTTGTAGAGCGGGTTGAGCGGTATGAGCTCTTTTATGGCCTGAATCAGGGCCATGGCGTAGGCCTTGATCTCGGCGGTCTTGCCCGGCGTGTTCGAGGGGTAACTGACCTCGGCTGCAAAAGGCGACTTGCGACTGATCCATTTGTCTATATGAAAGCGTTGCAGACCTTGAGCGATAAACTGTATCTTGCCGTTGCCTGCAACCACGTTGTGCAGGCGGACGACACAGCCGATGCGCGCAAACTCGTCTGGCTCGGCATTCGAGGTGTCCTCGTGCTCGCCGGCGTAGCACAGGCCAACGAAATGCTGGTCCATGGCGGCGAGACGCTCGAAGGTCTCCTCCCATGGATCCTCATCGATGACCAGGGGCTGAACCTGCGCCGGAAAGAAGGGTCGCTCGAAAATCGGCAACAACAGCAACTTGCTCGGCAGGTTCTGGTCGCGAACGATCAGCTCGGCGCCTGACCGGGGCGATGCGTCGCCGTCTATGACCTCGTCGTTCAGGCCGGTGTCACTCGCGTCTTGGTCCATTCGGTAGGAGGATTCTCACTGGTGCAATTACGCGCAACTGAACAAGGTATGCCAGCCACGCCGGAATTCAAGTCCGATACTAGCCCGATACGGTTTAATCGTTCGAGAGCATGTCAAGAAGACCTGCAAGGGCCGCCTTGCCATTCTCGCGGCGGCGTTCTGGAGAGCCGCTGTTCAGATCGCCAATACGGTCGAGATCCTCGCTCGGCAGCTCATCGAGAAATCGGCTGGCATCGACCGCGCTGGTCTCGCCAAAGCGCGACCGAGCCCGAGTGTGGGTAAAGGTGAGGGTGCGACGAGCGCGGGTAATACCCACGTAGGCGAGGCGCCTCTCTTCCTCGATACCCTCGTCGCTGTCACTGTTGCGATGCGGCAACAGCTCCTCCTCCATACCAACGAGGTACACGTGCGGAAACTCAAGTCCCTTGGCAGCATGTAGCGTCATCATCTGCACTTCCCGCGAGTTGTTGTCGTTACTCTGGCGTGAGAGCAGATCATGCAGTGAGAGCTGGGCAATGATGTCAGCGAGGTCTCGGTCGCGTTGATCATCGTCCACCGAGATACGCTTGATCCACTCAAACAACTCCTCAACATCGGCGCGCGAGCGCTCCAGACGTGCCGGTGTCTCTGCCTGCGCCTCAAGCCAACTGTCGTAGTCGATGTCATTGGCAAGACCACGCAGCACCGTCATCAAATCGCCGCGCGTTGCGTTATCGGCCGCAAGTGTCATGAAGTCTGCAAACTGTCTCAAGCGGTGGAGTGCGCGCTGAGGCAGCAGGCCCTCCAGACCAAAGTCATAGCAGGCCGAAAACAGACTACTGCTGCGGGCACGGGCGTGTTCCCCGAGTATCTTCAGTGTTGAGGGGCCTATCTCGCGTCGCGGTGTATTAATTACACGCAAAAAGGCGGTGTCGTCATCGGGATTGATCAACAGTCGAAAGTAGGCGAGCAGATCCTTGATCTCGGCCTTGTCAAAGAAGGAGCTACCGCCGGAGATCTGGTAGGGAATCTGCTTCTCGCGCAGTGCCTTTTCAAAGGGGCGTGCCTGAAAATTACTGCGATACAAAATCGCAAAGTCACCGAACTCGAAGTTCTTGCCGAAGTGTCGTGTCATCAAGTCTGCTGACACCCACTCCGCCTCGTCCTGACTGTGACTGCAGGCAGACACACGTAGCTCCTCTCCGAGACCGAGATCGGACCAGAGTCGTTTTTCATACACGTGCGGGTTGTTTCTGATCAGGGCATTGGCCACGCGCAGGATGCGTTGACTGGAGCGGTAGTTTTGCTCGAGCTTGATCACCTTCAAGTTCGGATAGTCGTCTTGCAGAGAAGCCAGGTTTTCGGGACGTGCACCACGCCAGGAGTAAATGGACTGATCATCATCACCCACCGCGGTCAATGACCCGAAGCGGTCCACCAGCGCCCGCACCAGCGCGTATTGCGCCGCGTTGGTGTCCTGATATTCATCCACCAACAAATGGCGGACCTTGCCGCGCCAGCGCTCACGCACCGACTCGTGCTCCTGCAGCAACTTCACGGGCAGGCCAATCAGATCGTCAAAATCAACCGAGTTGCAGGCGCGCAGCAATTCGTCATAGCGCGCGTAGATCAAGGCCGCGGCCTGCTCGCGATCATCGGCTGCCTGGCTGAGTGCCGCAGTTGGTGAGACAAAGTCGTTCTTCCAGTTCGAGATGATGGCCTGCAGCGGGCGCTCCTCGATAGCCGCCTTGCTCTCGCGAATGACCTCGCGCAAGGCCGTCAGGGAATCCGATTGGTCAAGGATGGTGAACCCGCGACGGATACCGATTGCTTGTCCGTCACGATTGAGGATGCCCATACCGAGTCGGTGAAAGGTCGATACAGTCAGGCCCTTGGCGGGGTTGCGGCTACCTGCGCTGTTGCCACGCTGTTTCATGAGTGCCGCCACACGCTCGCGCATCTCGGCGGCCGCCTTGTTGGTGAAGGTCACCGCCACGATGGAGTCTGGTGTGTACTGTTTTTCTCGAATGAGCCAGGCGATCTTCTGCGTGATCACGCCGGTCTTGCCGCTACCGGCACCCGCCAGCACGAGAAGCGGTGTCTCGAAGTGTGTGACCGCGGCAAGTTGCTGAGGGTTGAGGCGCATGGACTCCCTTGGGCTGACGAGTGGGCTGACGGGTGGGCTGACAGGTTCAGTCGCAGCGCCGGAGTCTAGAGCTTCCGGCAGCTCAGTGGTCACACCATCTGTGAAGGATGTCGATCGGCGTCGGCTCGGTCATACTCTGGCGCTGAGTCACATTGCCGATCGATACATACATGAGTGCTTTGCCGCTGGAGCTTGCCCGCGTGGCTGCCTGTCACGCCGCCGATGACGCCGCAGGTGTGATCTCTGGATACCTTGCCCGTGGCGACTGGCAGGTATCGCACAAGGCGGATGCGTCGCCGGTCACCGAGGCGGACATTGCCTGCGAGCAAGTGATCCACGCTCAGTTGTCCGAGGCCCTGCCGCAAGCGGCGTTCTACGGCGAGGAAACCGGCCACAGTCCGGGCGAGGCCGGAGACAAGCGCAGGGACAGGCATCAACTCGTCTGGCTGGTCGATCCGATTGATGGCACCAAGAGTTTTGTGCGCGGCATGCCGTACTACAGCACACAGATTGCGCTTGAGGCCGATGGCGAGCTGGTGCTCGGGGTGTCGCATGCACCCGCCTTCAAGGAACGCCTGGTGGCCGTGCGTGGCGGCGGTGTGACGATTGACGGCGAGGCGGTAACGAGCAGCGCGGTTACCTCGATTGATGAGGCGTTTCTGTCCTCTGGAAATCTGGTGTCGCTGGCACGTAATCCTGAGGCCTGGCAGCGCTACGCCCAGCTGGTGTCACGGGTGGTCAGAACACGTGGCTATGGTGATTTTCGCCACTACCACCAGCTCTGTTGCGGGCAGACCGATCTGATCGTGGAGTCTGACCTGAACATACTGGATATTGCGGCGCTCACTGTCGGCGTGCGCGAGGCAGGTGGTGTGATCACCAGTCTTGATGGCGAGCCGATTGACCGCAACACCCGCTCGGTGCTGGCGGCGGGCACAGCAGAGTTGCACAGCGAGGCGCTGGCGCTGCTGTCCGGCAGCGAGGCCTAGCTGTCGGGGTATGGCGAGCTTTGTGGTCCGAAGGGCTGACTGCGCAGGCGACCGTGATCGTGCATACGGTACTGCGTAAATGCCGCTGCGTCCTCAAACATCAGAAACGGGTTGCCGGTCAGCTGTTCGGCGAAGGTGCTGCTCGGCCAGATGCCGTAGTTGTGCCCGGGGTGTATGCGGTGACCGGGGGGGATCAAGCCCTTGAGCCTGTTCAGCGAATCAAACATGGCCACAGGGTCACCGCTGTCCAGATCGCAGCGGCCACAGCCGAAGACAAACACGGTATCCGCCGTCAGAACATCCTGACTCAGCACCAGGCAGGAGGAGCCGGGTGAGTGTCCCGGCGTTACACGCCAGGTCATCTCGGTTTCACCCAGCCTCACCGTGTCGCCCTCATCGTGCAGGACCGGATCGCCTGGAGGCGCTGTCACGCAGTTTGTCGCCCCGGTGGCGAACTGCTGCTCCCAGAAGGGCAGCTCCAGACGCGCAAGATGTATCGGCAGATCACGAAAGTCGTCCAGTGCGTTTATGTGGTCGTAGTGGCTGTGAGTGAGCCATACCTGGCTGACGTGAGCCGCGTGTTTGCTCGCCAAGGCGCGAATGCGATCGCTATCCCAGGCGGGATCGATGGTCGCTGCCTGCCCGGTTGCTCGGTCCACCACAAGGTAGCCGAAGTTATCCATGGGCCCGATGGGGAAGGATTCGAGCAGATAAGACGCATTTGAATCGGGTGCATTCATGCAGATGACGGTAGCATGCGATGCCGTGAAGATTCCTCACTCCCGATCCCGACGCCGCACTGTAGTGTTCACACTGCTGCTGGTGGCCGCGCTGGTGACCCTTGTTGTCACTGGTCTTGGTGTGTTTCGCCTGCATGTGGACGCCACCTGGACCCCCGGTCAGGACGCCTCCGGTGAGCTGTTCTCGCTGTCTGTCACGGGTGGGCGAACCTTTGCCTTCGCGGACGCAGAACCCTTCGGTCAACTGTTCTGGATCAGCCGTTTGTTGACCTTGGCGTTGGCGCTCGCCCTGCCGTGGCTGCTCATTCTGCCGGCGTCAGCCGCCGCTATCCTCGCAGCGCTCGCCCTGGTGGCTCTGCATTTTCAAGCCGGTGAGGCAGTACCGCGCATCCCGGTCGAGTTTGAGCTGTTGATCGTCGTGGTGCTGTATGCACTCTACGTGTTGCTGTCGTATGCCGCCGAGGTACGCGATCGCAAGCGTTTTGCAAATTTGTTGAGTCAGTATGTGCCGCCGGAGCTTGCCTCTGCCTACAGTCGCTATCCGGAGTCCATGGGGCTCGCTGGTGAACAGCGAGAGATCAGTGTTCTGTTTTGCGACATTGTAGGTTTCTCGGCAGTGGCCGAGAACCTCGAGCCGCAGGAAGTTGCGGAGTGGCTCAACGGATTTTTCGGACTTGTCAGCCGGGTTGTTGTCCGACATCGGGGCACGATAGACAAACTGATGGGTGACTCGGTCATGGCGGTATGGGGAGCACCTGCACGCAGTCAAACCCATGCTTTTGACGCCCTGTCGGCGGCTATGGATATCGAGCGTGAGATCACGGCACTCAACGCCGATTGCAGTGATCGCGGGTTGCCCGCGATACAGCTTGGGCTGGGTTTGTCGACCGGGCTTGCAAACGTCGGCCCGCTCGGATCTGAATACCGTATGGACTACACCGTCGTTGGTGACACGGTCAACGTGGCCCAACGACTGGAGGCGCAGACGCGCAAGTACCGGGTGCCGATCATTGTGTCAGACAAGACCGCAGAGGCCCTGCCGGACATGCTGTTTCGCGAGCTGGATACGGTGATGGTCAAAGGACGCAGCACACCGGTCACCATGTTGCAGCCGCTCGGCGCTGCCACCGATGTGGATGAGGTCATGTTACAAGCCTTGCAACAACATCAGGAGGCCATGCATGCCAGCAAGGAGGGCGACTGGGAGCGTGCTCGTGTGTTGTTTGAACAGTTGCGTGACGGTGTTGGGCCAAGGCCGATGTACGAGCTATACCTGCGCGGCATTGAACAGGTACGGGATCAGGCGTCCGGACAGTAGTCCACCCACTCGCGTCCATCAAAGTGCTCTTGTGGTCGGTAGTCGGTCTTGTATTGCATCTTGCGTGACCCATCGACCCAGTAGCCAAGATACAGATGCTCGAAAGACAGGCTCTGGCACAGCTCGATTTGCTGCAAAATGCAGTACCGACCCAATGCACGGTTTGCCTGATCAGGATCGAAAAAGGTGTACACCGCGGACAGTCCATCGGACACCGCGTCACTGACCGCCACGGCAATCAGCGTGTTGCGAAGGCGCACCTCGACAAACAGGGTTTCCCCCCAGGGGTTCAACAGAAATCGTTCAAAGTCCTCGGGTTCGGGGTGGTCCATGCCACCGTCGGGATGCCGGTTCGCCAGGTAACGTTCGTAGAGCTCGAAGTGGATATCGGTATAGCGCGCCGGCGCAAAGCCAACGGTCAGATCCCTGTTGCGCTTGAGGTTGCGTCGGTCGGTACGACGCGGTTCAAATGCCTGGCAACGAATACGCACCGGTACACACGCGCTGCATCCGGTACACCCGGGTCGGTAGACGTACTCACCAGAGCGCCGGAAGCCGCGTTTGATCAGCTGGTTATAGACCAGTCGCGGTTGCGGATGATGCGGGTCGGCATAGATGTTGGTGGCTGTTCGATCTGACAGATAACTGCAGTCGGTGACAGACCCCTGATACAGCTTGATTTGCTGCTGACCCATGCGCGGCAATGTTACCAGAGGCGGTGGCGCCGCCTCTGCACGGTTGTGCAAGGGGTTTGCCCTCACGCACTATGACAGAGTTGCCTGCAGCTGCTCGCGATAGTCTTGCAGGGCGCTGCGCAAGGGCGCTTCAGCCAGAGTCCAGTCAGTCTCGGCCATAGCGCGATCAAAGGCGTTCCAGTCCAACCAGGGTTTATCGCCTTGTGACAATCTTTGTGTGATGTGTTCGCGCCAGCGTTGTTGCTCATCCTGCGACAGACTCTCTGGCCAATTGCGTGCGCGATAGCGCCACAGCATGTCATCCAGGCGGGGATCATCGAACACAGGTCTGGCTGTAGCGAGCTTGGCAGGATCAAGCTTTCGAACGCTATCGAGTTTGCGTCGATCGCCGTCGGACAGGAAACCGCCACTGTAGAGAGTGCCGTCTACATCCGTAGCGCCGTCCTCGAACTTGCACGTCATCACTGACTCAATCTTTGCGAGCAAGGCTGAGTCCAGCAATCCAAGCAATTGAGCATGTCGTCTTTCGAGTTCTTTAAGGTTCATGCCAAGGCGCTCGGCATCGGCGCAGCGCAGGGTCTTGAACGGGGCCAGCACCGGGCAAGAGTTGAGTTTGACTGTTGCAAGTCCGATGCGGGATTGCTCACCCAACTGATCACGGCGTGAGAACACACGGCGTTCCAGTTCGTCAGCGCCAAGATCACGCAGGAGCTCGGGTGAGGTCTCGAGATCCAGAACAATCACACCGTTACCGTCTTTGGGGTCGCGACAGATCGGAACGACCGCTGCGAGGTTATGTCGGCTTCCGGGAATGAAGGGCGCAGCCATCAACACGATAGCGCGGTCCTGTACGTTCAAGAGTTTGCCAGCCTGAACCTTGCCGCGATGCTCGAAGGTAAAGCTGAACAAACGGGGTTGTTTGTCTTTCAGCAGTCGTGCCATGCCGATGGTGGCGTCGACATCGGACAATGCATCATGAGCGGCGGCATGTTCGATGCCGTTGGCTTGTGTCAACAACTCAAGTTTGTTGCTTGGCGCTCCGTGTTCGTCGGTTGGCCACTCTATGCCCTCGGGGCGCAGTGCGCGGGTCAGGCGAACAACATCAATCAGGTCCCAACGAGAATTTCCGTCTCGCCACTCGTGATCGTAGGGTGGCAGCAGGTTGCGAAACAGGGTGTGACGTGTAAAGGCGTCATCAAAGCGCACGCTGTTGTAGCCCACCGATATGGTACCGGGTGCACCCAGTTGTGCGACCGCACGCTCGATGAAGCGTGCTTGCGGCATACCCTCGCGCATGACCTTGTCCGGGGTAATGCCAGTGATGCGACAGGCGCCGGGCTCTGGCAAATAATCGCCGGGGAGTCGGCAATAGAAGACGTCGGGCTCGTCGATGGGCTTGAGGTCAAGATCGGTGCGTCGCCCTGCGAATTGTGCCGGATGATCCCAGACTGCGGAGCGGCCGAAGGTCTCGTAGTCAAACCAGTAGAACGACGGCGCGGCAGTGCTCACGTCAGATGGCCGGCCTGGTGACGCATCAGGAAGTCCTCGCAGAGTTCAGCAATCTGCGCAGGCTTCTCGGCATGCAGCCAGTGCCCGGCCTTGACAGCCCGAAACTCGGCCTGCGGGAACCAGCGTTTGACCAAGGCAATGTCATCGTCAACCAGATAGTCACTATCGGTGCCGCGGATAAACAGACTCGGTGTGAGCACAGCGCCAGCGCTCGGCTCGATTTGAGGTGGCGGCAGTGCCAGCTGATCGTAGTCCGCGACCAACTGATCAAGCGCAAACTGCCAGGCCCAGCTGTCGCCATCGCGGCTGAGGCTCTTGAGCAAAAAGGCACGCGTTCCTGCCTCCGGAATCGACTCGCGCAAGGCGGTATCCGCATCCTTGCGTGTGTTGATCGCGGTGAGATCCAGTGAAGCCATCGCCTCGAGCAGCGGGCGGTGGTGTGGCGCATAGCGCTTGGGAGCGATGTCGAGCACCGTCAGACTGGCAAGCGTTACCGCAGGCGCTTGCGCTGGGTCCTGCGCCCCCACTTGTTGCGGCGCAAGGGCCCGTCCGGCAAGCGTCATGGCGACCTTGCCTCCAAGTGAGTGCCCGATCATGTGACAGTCCGTGATGCCCGCCTCGGCCAGCTCCTGCGCTGCAGCGTCAGCCAGAGTGTCCAGAGTCAGCCGCTCAGGTGCTGGCGCGCCACCATGCCCGGCAAGGTTCAAGCGAATGACCGGGCGAGCGCGCTCCAGATGCAAGGCGAGCGAGCGCAAATTGTCGCGGTCACCAAATAGCCCATGCAGCATCACCCACGGCAGCGGTACACTCTTGCCACCCTGTCTGGAAAAATTCACGCCGTGTACGCCGATTTGGAACGCCGCATGGCGAGGCTCACTCAGGACGCAGCCCCTGCGTTACTCGCTGGACGCCGCGTCGGGTTGGAAAAAGAATCGCTGCGCGTGGACAAGCACGGCGGTATTGCCACCACTGACCATCCCGCAGCACTGGGGGCCGCTCTGAGCCATCCGGCAATAACCACCGACTTCTCTGAAGCGCTGGTGGAGATGGTAACACCCCCCCTGGCAGGTCCTGTTCAGGCGCTCGATCATCTTGAGGCCACACATCGTTTTGTCGCCGCTCGTCTTGAGCACGGCGAGATGCTGTGGAATGCGTCCATGCCCTGCATGCTGCGCGGAGACGAAGGCATACGTATTGGCGAATACGGCAGCTCCTTCAGTGGCCGCATGAAACATGTCTACCGTCGCGGCCTTGGTCTGCGCTATGGGCGACGCATGCAAGCGATCGCCGGCATTCATTTCAACTTCTCACTGCCCGAGACTGCGTGGCAGTGGCGTCTGGAAGATTCGGCGGCCTTGAATGAAAGCAGTGACGGCTATTTCTCGATGATGCAGAATCTGATCATGATCAACTGGCTGGTGCCCTACTTGTTTGGAGCATCATCGGCCATCTGCCGCAGCTTTCTCGGGGACGATGCCAAGACCGATCTTGAGGCGCTGGGTGAGACGACGCTGTACGAACCACACGGCACGTCCCTGCGCATGGGTAATATCGGTTACCGCTACCGCGAAGACAACAAGATTGATCTGTCGGTTGACCATCACAGCCTTGGGCCGTGGATCACTGACGTACTCGGGCACGTGACACAGGCGCATCCGGACTACACAGCGCTCGGAAACTTTGATGCCGATGGTCATCGGCACCAACTGAACTGCAATCGCTTGCAGATCGAAAACGAGTACTACGGTACGGTCAGGCCCAAGCAGATACCGGAGCCGGGACAGATGCCATTGTTGGCATTGGCTGATCGTGGCATCCGCTACCTGGAGTTGCGTTCGGTCGATATCGATGTGTTCGAACCTACTGGCCTGTCATTGGAAACGACGGCATTTCTCGAGATGTTGATGCTATTTGCCTGGCTGGCAGAGCCGTACCCGATCAACGACACGGACATGCAGCGCAGCAAGGACAATCTCGAGCGTGTGGCGCACAGGGGGAGAGAGCCCGGGTTGATGCTCAAGGCGGCGGATCGCGATATCGCGCTGGACTCCTGGGCACGTTCCATCCTCGATACTCTGCATCCGCTGGCGGCCTGGCTGGACAAGGATTCGGCCGATGATCTCTATACGCGTGCACTGATGTTGCAGTGTGCACGTGTAGACAACCCAGCCGAACTGCCGTCTGCCCGCGTACTCGCCGGGGTACGTGAGGCGGGCTCCTTCGCAGACTTCACGCACCAGCTATCCACGGCCCATCACCGCACGCTACTGGCAAGTGCACCGCCTGCAGATCAAGAGCGTGCCTTGGCCGATGCGGTGACAGAATCGCTCGCAACTCAAGAGCAGCTTGAGCGCGATACAGCAGACAGCGACTTTGAAATGATGCTTGCCGAGTGGTTGCAACAACTCGATGCCCACCGATCGATCGCGGACACGGTGGCCTCGTGAGTGACACATCTGCAGCCCGAGTGGGTGCAGTGGTACTCGCCGGTGGGCTCGCACGTCGCATGGGTGGTGATGACAAGGGGCTGATACGCCTTGCAGGCCGTCCTATGGTCGAGCACGTGATTGAAGCGATTCGGCCGGCGGTTGGCACGCTGGTGATCAACGCAAACCGCAATCACGAGCACTATGCGCAGTACGGTCTTGCGGTCGTCAGAGACGCGCACGCGGATCATCCGGGTCCGTTAGCGGGGCTCGCCGCAGGCATTGAGGCGCTGGATACGCCGCTGGTGTTCATGTGTCCCTGCGATTCGCCTTTTGTCACGGCCGCTTTGGTAGGCACTCTGGTTGAGGGTCTGGGTGATGCCGCTATTGCGGCGCCGCACGACGGCGACAGACTGCAACCTGTTTTTGCGCTGGTGCGTCGAGAGTGCGCTCCTTCCTTGTTGGCGTTCCTCGCTGCTGGTGAGCGCAAGATTGACCGTTGGTACGCTGGCGAGCACTTTGTAGCCGTTGATGCCAAGGCGCATAGCGAGTGCTTCCGCAACATCAACACGGCTGAAGAGCTTGCCGCGGTGGAGCAGGGCATGGCAAGGGACAAGGCCAACGAAGGTGCCGCTTCATGAGCACCATTGACAAACTACCCTCATGTGAAGACCCCTTTGACCACTTGCTGCCGGTGGACGAGGCGCGCCAGCGATTGCTCGACACGCTACAACCTGTCGTGACCGCTGCAGTCGAGTCAGTACCCTTGACCGAAGCCTGCGGTCGCGTACTCGCCATAGCCGTTACCGCACCGTTTGATGTACCACCTGAAGCCAATTCGGCCATGGATGGTTACGCCATCTCTGCGGGTGACATTCCCGATGAGGGCCTTGCCCGATTGCGTATCGCAGGCACTGCCTGGGCAGGACGTCCCCACGTCTCGCAATTTGTGCGAGGGGAGGCTGTGCGGATATTCACAGGTGCTGTTATGCCGGCGGGCCTTGATACCGTGGTCATCCAGGAGCATGTGCGCGCTGATGAGCACAGTGTGCAGATAGACAACGAGGTCGTGCCCGGTCGTAACGTTCGTGCAGCGGGTGAGGATGTCGCCAAGGGAGAGGCTGTGTTTGCTGCAGGCCGTCGATTGACAGCTGCCGATATAGGCGTGCTGGCTTCTCTGGGCATCGTGCGTGTTCCTGTGCGACAACGGCTACGCGTCGCCTGGTTTACAACAGGTGATGAGCTGGTGTCGCTTGACGCAGCAGCCGGCGCCGCTCCCGTTGCGCCAACCATTGAGTTGGACGATAACAGTGCACTCGGTATTGGTCCGCCAGGGTCAGGCCTGCTTTATGACAGCAATCGGCACACGCTGCGCGCCCTGTTAAGCGAGGCAGGGGTGGAGCTGATTGATCTTGGTGTGGTCCCCGACACTTTGGCGGCAACCCGTGACGCCTTTGTGCAAGCCTCATCCAGGGCGGACCTTGTGATCAGCTCGGGCGGTGTATCAACCGGTGATGCTGACTTTGTCAGACAAGTCTTTCATGAGCTGGGCGAGGTGGCCTTCTGGCGACTGGCGATGCGCCCGGGTAGGCCATTGGCCTTTGGTCGTGTAGGTGATGCAATCTTCTTTGGTTTGCCTGGTAATCCTGTTGCAGTGGTGGTGACATTCTTGCAGTTTGTACTACCTGCGCTACGCCGTTTGTCAGGCGAGTCAGCTGATAACCTGCATCCGATGGCGTTTCCTGCAACGTGTCTGTCGCGCTTGCGTACATCGCGTGGGCGCACGGAGTTTCAGCGTGGCATCATGCGCACTGACAAGGATGGCCATGTGGTTGTAGAGTCGACCGGTGCTCAAGGAGCCGGCCGGTTGAGTTCAATGTCGGCAGCCAATTGCCTGATCATGATTGCGCCTGATCGTGATTCGGTACAGCCGGGTGATCAGGTGCACGTGCAACCCTTGTACGGCCTGATGCCCTAGCGTTCCCTACTGTGCCGTGCGGGTGCACACGCAAGCGCTCATGCCCATGAAAGTGCCAGGTGTCTGAAACTAGCGGTGGCTCGGCTAGTGTCAGCTGTGGCAAGCGATCAAACAGGACCTGAAGGGCAATACCGATTTCCAGGCGCGCCAGCGGTACGCCGGTACAGTAGTGCACTCCGGCACCAAAACCGAGGGTTGCACCATCCTTGCGATCTGGATCAAAGCGCCAGGGATCGACAAACCTCGCCGGATCATGATTGGCTGCACCTAGCAGCAAGCCGACTTGCTCACCGCGCTTGAGTGTAATCCCGTGACCCAGGCTCATGTCCTGCTGAGCGTAGCGAGTGAACAAGTGCAAGGGAGTGCGGTATCGCCCGAGTTCCTGCACCACGCCTGCGCGTTTGTCGGGCGTGTCAAACCAACTGGCCACAGCCTTGTGCTCAACAAGCGTCACTACCGCATTGCCCAGCTGATGCACGGTAGCTTCATGTCCGGCGTTGAGCAGCAAGATCGCGGTCGAGACAATTTCAGCGTCCTGGAGATGGTCATCGCCTGTCAGCGTGCAGAGTTCCGAGATCAGATCATCGAGTGGATGTGTTCTGCGTTTTGACACGAGGTCCATCAGATAATGCTCGAAGGCTTCAGCCGCAGCTTCTGCCGCATCTTCGTCAGCTCTGGACTGTGTCAGGGTGTATACACGTACCATGGCGTTTGACCACGACAACAGTTGCGCTCCGTGAGCTTCCGGCACACCCAGAAGTCGTGCGATGACGACTACCGGAATGTGTCTGGCCCATTCAAGCAGGTCGGCAGTAGTCTGCTCGGCCAGGCGATCAACGGCCTCATGTGCAACGGTCCGGATGGTCGATTCAAGCTGCGCTATTCGCCGACTGCTGAAGGTGGCAGCGACGTATCGCCTCAAACGAGTGTGCGCGTCACCTTCAAGTGCCAGCAGCGAGTGCGCTTCGGTGCGCGCAAACGCATTCATATGAGCCGGCCACACCGGGGCCATGCAACCACCATCCTCAGCAGGAGCCAGGCGCTTGAGTCTGCGATCACGCAGTGCCGCATCCACTGCACTGAATTCCTTGAGGCACCAGAATCCGAATTGCTGCCACCAGATGGGGCCTGGATTGGCATGCCAAACCCGGTAGAGAGCGGCAGGATCACGATAAAACGCCGGATCGTGCGGATCTTGCACAATGGGCGGGTTCGCGGTCATTGGAGTTGGCATTCGGACACGGTAAGTCAGTTCTGTGATGCCCGTCACGCGGCAAACGGACGCAGTCCTGCGACAAGGGCGTTCAGGTGGTCGATCATGTGCGCATCTTGCAAGACATGACTGATGGCTCCCATCCTCAAATCAGGTTTCAAAGCCCCGGGGCCGCTCGCAGCAGAGCGCCTGTGTCCGTGCGCGTATCCGTTCTGTGGACAGGATAGGGCATGAGCCGGTTGCTGCTGCTTGTCGAGACCTCTGCGACCATGCGCCGTGTGCTGGGTGAGCATTTGCGCGCGCTTGGGTATCACGTAGAGGAGGCCGCTGACCACACCGAGGCCCTGCAGCGTATCAATGATCGTCTGCGTCGCTTTGATGAGGACTATACCGCCGTGGTCTTCGGGTGGCCGGCCATTGCGGATGCCGATGCTGAGGCTCTTGCCGCGCGTCTCGAACGTGATGACGCGATAGAACTTCCGGTGATAGTCATGTCGACGGACTTGCGTGCCGAGACACGAGCCTGGGTGGCAGCGCGACCACATACGTCCCTGTTGGCGTGGAAAAAGTACCGAGACATTGACCCGATGGTGGAGGGGCTGACGGCGACCGACGATCAACAGACAGACAAGGCCGTCAAGTTTGACAATAGCGACATCCGTCTGCTCGTTGTTGACGACTCCGCCACCATCAGGCGCTCCTTGAGCGAGCTGTTTTCACAGCAGGGTTACCAGACCGTGTTGGCAGCTGACGGCACTACAGCAGTGGATCTCGCCTTCGAACAGCGGATTGATATCGCCATTGTTGATTTCTACCTTGGTGAGGATACTGGTGATCGTGTCTGTCGAGAGCTGGTGACAGAAGCCGGGACGGGAGACATCGTGTGTGCGGTGCTCACCGGTACATACTCTGATCACATCATTCGGCGCAGCCTGCGCGCCGGAGCGCTTGAGTGCTTGTTCAAGAACGAGTCAAGTGAGCTCTTGCTCAATCGTGTGGATGCCTTGTCACGATTTGTACGTCAGCGGCGGCGTCTGGCAGATGAAAGGCGCCTGCTCGACAGTGTGGTAGACCTGGTTGCCGGTGCTGCACTGGTTCTCGATTCAGACGACGCTATCCGTCACGTCAGTCACGAGGCGCTCATGCTGTTGGGGCATGACAAGGTCGAGGCATTGTTGGGTCACCCTCTGAGCGTTGTTGCTGGACAGACTGAGCTGCCGGTTGATGCTGGTACAGCTGAACGAACGTTATCGCGCGCTGATGGCAGCAATCTTGACGTGGTTGTTGATCGACGTGCGCTTGCTGGCGCGGCTGGCACCGTGTTGCAGTTCAAGCTTGCAGATCCCTCCGTGGCACCCACTGCTGTGTCTTCCAGCTCCCTTGCAGGTGACCGGATTACAGACAGTCAAGGCGACTCCACTCTGCAATTCTCGCCGACGGGAGAGGTGTCTGCGGTGCCCCCGGAGGCTATGCCGTTTCTGTCGTTGCTGTCGCGTATGCAAGAGGGTGCCGAACCGATAGATCAGCAAGCGAGTTTGCTGCTGATGCGCTTGTGGGTGTGCTCTGACGACGCTGCACCAGAATCACTCGAGGATCATCCGGACCTGGAGGCACGTGTAGCCCCAGCTTTGATCGCGCTATACAAACGCCGCGACCACGTGGCAGCACTGGGTGATGGACGTTTCGGTTTTCTCTTGCGACACGTTGACGAGCCGCAGTCGTGGCTGCTGACGCGCAGGCTGATGCAGTTGGCTAACGACGCTCTTGTAGAAATTGACGGTACGCGGCTAGCCACGACGGCGAGTCTCAAGCGTGTAGATCCACAGGCGGATGACGCTGACGAGAGCTTGTTGATCGCGCTTGAGGCGCTCGAGTACGCCGATGCCCGTTGGCACAACAAGGCGTTGCTGGTTGATCCGCGGCGCGCCTTGGCGGTGTACCCGGAGACGCTGTCGGAATAGGTGCCGCCTGTCAGGAAGCAGGTTGCCGCGCCGGTGTTTTCGGCAGTCCCTGGTATTCGGTTCAAGCCGTCTGTATGAGTTGTCCGAAACGTGCCGGCGCGACGCTTCACTACCTGCAAGTCTTGCGCCCGCTGCGGATCTAGGGGCTCTCTGGTTGTGGTTCAGGCAGGCGCAGGGGGGTCTTGAGCAGCTCGATGGCCGAGTCTATGCCGCGCAGGGTCAGTGGCTGCATTCGATCCTGCATCAATTCACGCACCATACGCACAGAGTGGATGTGTGGCCAGCGCTCCGGGCTCTCGGGGTTCAGCCAGACGCAGTGGGGAAACCCGCGTTGCAGCCTTTGTAGCCAGACGGCGCCGGGCTCTTCGTTCCAATGCTCGACGCTCCCGCCGGGTACGGCGACCTCATAGGGACTCATGGTCGCATCACCCACGATCAGCAAGCGGTGCTCACCCCCAAAGCGTCTGAGCAACTCGGCGGTATCCAGCGACTCCACGTGCCGACGAGAAGCGCTCGGCCATACCCGTTCATAGGTCATGTTGTGAAAGTAGAAAAGCTCAAGCCGCCGAAACTCGGATTTTGCCGCTGAGAACAAGCGTTCACACAGACGTGCATACGGGTCCATGCTGCCGCCCACATCAATGAGCAGCAACACCTTGATGGTGTTTCGACGTTCGGCCTGCAGTTTCAGATCAAGTAGCCCACCGCTCTCGGCAGTGGAGCGAATGGTCGCGTGCAGATCGAGCGCATCCGGGCGACCTTCGCGAGCCAATCGTCTGAGCTTCCTGAGCGCTACACGGAAGTTGCGTGTATCAATTTCCTGATCGCCATCAAGGTCGCGGTAGCGACGTTCTTGCCAGACTTTGACGGCACGGCCCTGGCGTTGTCTGGACTCTCCAATGCGAATGCCTTGCGGGTGGTAGCCCGAGTGGCCAAAGGGAGAGGTGCCTCCAGTTCCAATCCATTTGGAGCCGCCGTGGTGTGCTTCGTCCTGTTCCGCCAGACGCTTATCCAGTTGTTTCATCAACTCATCCCACCCGCCAGCGGCCTCGACAGCGGCTCGCTGCTCCTGGCTCAGAGAGGCAAGATCCGGTGCTTGCAACCACTCCTCTGGAAGCGTCTGTGCAAAGGCCGACGCAAGATCATCAAAACCTGCTTCACGGCCTTCCCACCACACACCAAAGGCGCGATCAAAGCGGTCGTAGAGTGTTTCATCCTTGACGAGGCACAGTCGCGCGAACGAGTGGAATCGGTCGACATCGAGCGTACCCACATCGCGCGACAAGCCCTCGAGAAGCGTCAGCCATTCACCCAGGCCTGTGTTCAGTCCGGCGCGCCGAAGCGCATCGAGAAGGCCACTCAACATGGACTACTGACCGCGCCTTGCATCTGCCTCGCGCCTGCGATGCAAAAACACAAGGCGCTCGAACAGGTGTACGTCCTGTTCATTCTTGAGCAGCGCCCCATGCATGTAGGGCAGAGCCGAGCGGAGTTCTCCCGCAGCGAGCACATCACCTGGTACCTCGTCAGCCACCAGTAGCTTGAGCCAGTCAAGCAGCTCGGACGTAGACGGTTTTTTCTTCAAGCCTGGCACCTCACGCAGATCAAAGAATATCTCGAGGGCTGCGGACAACAGATCCGGTTTCAGCGATGGAAAATGCGCATCGACAATGCGCTCGAGAATGTCCTTTTCGGGGAAATCGATGTAGTGAAAGAAGCAGCGTCTGAGAAAGGCATCAGGGAGCTCCTTCTCGTTGTTGCTGGTGATGATCACCAGAGGACGAATGACTGCGGTGATGGTCTGACGCGTCTCGTGCACATGAAAGCTCATGCGATCGAGCTCTTGCAAGAGATCGTTGGGAAATTCGATGTCGGCCTTGTCTATCTCATCGATCAGTACGACCGCGCGCTCGGATGATGTAAAGGCATCCCACAGCACACCGGGGACAATGTAGTTGCCAATATCTGCGACCTTGCTATCCCCGAGTTGGGAGTCACGCAGGCGCGAGACAGCATCGTACTCATACAGACCGTGTTGAGCGCGTGTGCTCGATTTGATATGCCAGGTGTGCAGCGGCGCGTTCAGTCGGCGTGCTACCTCGTGGGCGAGCTCGGTCTTGCCGGTACCAGGCTCGCCTTTGATGAGTAGTGGTCGCTCCAGTGCAAGGGCTGCATCCACCGCCTGTTGCAGGGCTTCGCTGGTGACGTAGGTGCTCATGACAGCTCTTGTCCTGTCAGTACGTCAGACACCCTGCTGTGGCGTGATCATCGGGCCGGTGTCCGCGCCGCCAAGCAAGTGCATGTGGATGTGCATGACCTCCTGCCTGCCATGATCACCGCAATTGATGATCAGGCGGTAGCCGTCCTCGGCGATGCCTTGCTCACGGGCTATCTGACTGGCAACGACCATCATGCGACCGAGCGCCGCCTCATGCTCGCTACTCACCTCGTTCATGGTGGGGATTGGTGCATTGGGCACGATCAGGATGTGAGTCGGACGTTGTGGCTCGATGTCTCGAAAGGCGCTGACCAGATCGTCCTTGTAGAGCATGTCAGAGGGCAGCTCTCCGGAGATGATTCTGGTGAACAGGGTTTCTTCAGTCATGTGCACGATGTCGGGGCAAAGGTTGTGCAGATTATGCCTTGTCAACACTGTGGACTGCCCGTAGACGGAGATTGATGCGATGATCGCGCCCACACTGGCAGACCATCCCTGCAACCTCCATCCAATCTGCCGGACGCAACCAACAGGACAACGCACAGATGGGCAAGCGCCTCTCCAAGATCTACACCCGAACGGGCGATGATGGCAGTACCGGCCTTGGCGACGGCTCGCGCACTGCCAAGGACAGTCGGCGCGTCGCAGCCTATGGCACCACCGACGAGCTCAATTCGGTGATCGGACTATTGCTTGCGCACGATGTGCCCGAGGACGTCAAGGCGGTGCTCAACGAGATCCAGCACCACCTGTTCGATCTCGGTGGCGAATTGTGCATTCCAGGGTTCCAGTCCATTCAGGAGAGCCATGTGCAATGGTTGGAGAGGACGCTGGATCACTTCAACGAACCACTCCCGGCGCTGGAGGATTTCATCCTGCCGGGGGGCAGCCAGGCGGCGGCGACCTGTCATCTGGCGCGTACTGTCTGCCGACGAGCAGAGCGGCATGTGGTGACGCTGCAACGTGATGAGGAAGAGCAGGTGCCACCGTTCAGCATGACCTACTTGAACCGGCTGTCAGATCTGTTGTTCGTCATGGCGCGTGTCATCTCTCGCGCCAATGGAGGCGCAGAAGTGCTGTGGCAAAAGCAGCGCCCTACGATCGACCCCGGCGCTCTGTGAGATGGCGCGTGAGCCCTTGCCAGCGCTTGCCGATTTTGTCTGGCACCTGGACATTCCGACGCGTTGGGGCGATCACGACAGCTACGGTCATGTCAACAACGCGGTGCATTACAGCGTGTTCGAGACCACCATCATGCGTTGGCTCGAAATCGAGCACGGCCTTGCCACTGATGCTGGCCCGGTACGCTGCTTTACCGTGGAGAACGGATGCCAGTACCACGCGCCACTGAAGCATCCGACCACCATGCGGTGTGGACTGCGTGTGGGGCACCTGGGAAGCTCCAGTGTGCGTTATGAGCTAGGCGTATTTGACGGGCATACTGCGGTGGCCACGGGATTTGTCGTGGATGTCTTTGTCGCGGCAGATACCGAACGTCCAACGGCTATCCCGGACAACTACCGTCGGGTGCTGAGTCTGCTTGTGCGGGTCTGATCATCTCTTGTGCCAGCAGTACCCCCACACCGACAGCTGCCCACACTGATAAACTGCGCACCCTTCCAGACTCGCGGTTGTTGCCCCAAGTGAATGCGCTGTCCTTACGCGGTGTCGTCAAGACCTATGGTGACGATACCCACGCACTCGGGGGCATCGATCTGGCCGTCCCGCAGGGAGATTTCTTTGCCTTGTTGGGCCCTAACGGGGCAGGCAAATCAACCGCCATTGGCATCATCTGCTCGCTGGTCACCAAGACGGCTGGTGAGGTCGAGGTGTTTGGCCACGACATCGACCATGAGCGAGAGCACGCCAAGGCGCTGATCGGGCTGGTACCGCAGGAGTTCAACTTCAACGTCTTCGAAGCGGTCGAGGATATCCTGATGAATGTGGCAGGCTACAACGGTATCCGACGAGCCGTGGCCAAGCGCCGGACAGAGAAGTATCTCAAACGGCTGGATCTCTGGGACAAGCGACGCACACAGGCGCGTAACCTCTCCGGCGGCATGAAGCGCCGTCTGATGATCGCTCGGGCTCTGGTGCATGAGCCGCGCCTGTTGATTCTCGATGAACCCACCGCGGGGGTTGATATCGAGATACGGCGCTCGATGTGGGAGTTTCTGACAGAGCTCAATAGCGAGCAAGGCACCACGATCATCCTGACCACTCACTATCTGGAAGAGGCCGAAGCCCTCTGTCGCAACGTGGCCATCATCGATCAGGGTGCCATCGTGGAACAGGGCGCGGTCGCCGAGCTCCTCTCGCGCGCGCGTTTCGAGACCTTTGTGCTGGATGTGCGCGGCATTCCAGAGGCGTCAAGTGATTTTGCACCTTTCACCGTACGCTCACGAGACGATGGCAAGCTCGAGGTGGATGTGCCACAAGGTGAAACGCTCAACATCCTGTTTGAACTCATGGGCCGTGCCGGTATCGAGATCACCAGCTTGCGCAACAAATCCAATCGCCTTGAGGAGTTCTTCCTCAAACTGGTGCACCGCGACGAGGCCGCGGCCGGCGTTGCCGGCGGAGCGGGGCAATGAGTGCCTCACCCCGGCCGGCCGCTACAACCGATGCCGTGTCCGACGCTCGCCTGTCCGGCAATCGCACCGCCTTTGTCACCATCGTGCGGAAGGAAATCAGGCGCTTCATGCGCATCTGGGTCCAGACCATCGTGCCACCGGCGGTCAATGCCATCCTGTACATGCTCATCTTTGGTGGGCTGATCGGCTCGCGGATCAGCGACATGGATGGCTTTCGGTATCTGGACTACATCGTGCCGGGGCTGATCATGATGTCGGTCATCATCAACTCATACTCCAACGTATCCAGCTCGTTTTTCTCCGCCAAGATGCAGAACTACGTCGAGGAGATGCTGGTGGCTCCCATATCAAATGTGACCATCCTTGCAGGCTTTGTAATCGGTGGGGTGGTTCGTGGGCTCACGGTAGGCTTGCTGGTGAGCTTCGTTGCCTTGTTCTTCAGCGATGTAGTGCCTGTACATCCTTTGATCACCATCTCTGTGGCCTTGCTGACCTCGGTCATGTTTGCCTTGGGCGGATTGATCAATGCAGTCTTTGCCAAGACCTTTGACGACATCTCCATCGTGCCCAATTTTGTGCTCACGCCACTGACCTATCTCGGTGGGGTGTTCTATTCGATAACGCTGTTGCCTGAGCCCTGGGGCACCGTATCTCTGTTCAATCCGGTGCTGTACATGGTCAATGGGTTTCGCTACGGCATACTCGGTGCTAGTGATATCCCGATTCTGCACAGCTTTATTGTCATTCTGATCTTCATTGCCGTTCTGGGCAGTATCGCCATGACGCTCCTGCATCGCGGCATTGGCATCAAGAGCTGAATTCCCGGGACCGGCCATCCGGCTCCGGTTTCTACACAATCAAGACAACCTCGGCACGACGCATGGCTTCGAACAAACGCAAGACGATGGCTGACAAGGCCGATCGTCACGAGCTCTATCAAGCGGCGGTACAAAACCCCGACTTCGAGCTTGATTTCATTGACGAAACCTTTGAAGAACTCACGGGTCGTGCGGCGCACTCCATGCGTGAAGACTTCTGCGGCACCGCGATCTCGTCAACCAGCTGGGTCACTCGCCGTGACGCGAACACCGCTATCGCAGTCGATATCGACCCGGAGGTGCTTGCCTGGGCCGAAGAACACAACGTCGCCGCTCTGACCGCTGATCAACGCAGTCGACTTGAGATCGTGCGTGCGGATGTGCGAGAGGTCAAGACCGAAAAGCTTGATGTGATTCAGGCCTATAACTTCAGTTACTGGTTCTTCCAGGAGCGCAGCATCATGCTTGATTACTTTCGCCGTGTTCGAGAGTCACTGGTCGATGATGGCTTGCTGTTTCTGGATGTATTTGGCGGCTCCGAGTGTTACCAGACCCAGAAAGAGAAACGCAAGCTCGATGGCTTCAAGTACATCTGGGAGCAAGCCGAGTTCAACGCCATTACCAACGAGTTGAAGTGCCACATCCACTTCCACTTTCCCGACAAGTCAAAGATGAAGAAGGCCTTCAGCTACACCTGGCGCGTCTGGGGCGCGCGGGAGTTGCGTGAAATACTTGCCGAGGCCGGTTTCTCCGAAGCTATTGTCTATCGGCAAAAGTTTGATCCAAAAACGGATGAAGCGCTCGACGAGTACATCGCAACTGACGATGCCGAGGATTACGCTTGTTGGCTGGGGTATATCGTCGCGCGTCCCTGAATATGCGTCGCTACTACCGGGGGGCTGTGGGGTGAGTCCTTTGAACCAACACTGCTCCTACATCAAGCACACAGCAAGCACCGCCGCTGCTGGACTCACCCAAACTGACAGTGCCTCCCCACGCTGACACAAGCTGAGACACGCTCGCAAGCCCGATACCTTCGCCATCCGTGCGTGTGTCTTCGCGCATACCGCGACGCAACAGCGTGTCCGGCTGGGCGCTGTCAAAGCCCTTGCCGTTGTCCTCGATATACAGCTTGCTGTCTTCCAGTCGCGTTACGATTTTGCTTGCACCGTACTTGCATGCGTTGTCATACAGATTGCCAATCACTTCATAGAGATCTGCTTCGGGCACGCGTAGCGTCGCGTCTGCCGGTACACGATGATCAAAGCCAAGGCCATCGTGCGCATACAGCTTGCGCATGGATTCAGCTACGCGATCAAGCACCGGTAGTAGAGTGACAGGAGCTGACAGGGTTGTTGTGGTTTCTGTCGCCGCGCGTTGCAGGTATCGGTCAATGCTGCGTTGCATCGAGCTGGCTTGAGTATCCACTCTCGGGTCGTTCAAGTTGCCAAGAATTGCCAGTGGTGTTTTGAGGTTGTGAGCGAGATCGTTGAGCAGGTGTCGGTAGCTCTCGTGGCGTTGGCGCTCGCGTGCATGCAGGGCGTTGATACTCCCCACGAGGGGCGAGAGTTCCTTGGGTATGTCGTTCTCGGAAACAGCCTGGTCTCCGTTGCTCATCGCATCGATGTCCTGGCCGAGTCGTCGCAGGGGGCCAAGAGCTGCACGTAGCACACCCAGTTGCAAGGCCAGCAGCACAGCCGCAGCTCCAAGCAATGTTGCCCACAGGCTGCGCGTAAATCGAGTCAGTGCGCGAGCGTCATCGGTACGGGCATCCACCACGTGCACGATAAACGGTAGCTCATCGCCATTGTCCAGCTCCCAAACGGTTTGTAGCTGCATGCGCCTGGCGCGCTCGCCATTTTTGAGTTCAACGAGCCCGCGTTGCCATTGCCCGATACGGGTTTGCTGAACCGGTGGCACGCTGTCAATGATCGAGCGGGATTGCCACAAGCGTTTACCACGAGCACCGACAATCTCTGCATACAAACCGGCACTGTCGAGTGCGAGCGTGCGTTCCGGGAGCTCGCCCATGCGCACGAGCAGCTCACCGCTCGCATCGACTTCGGTCGCCCCCAGAATGCCGAAAACAAGCCCCTCCATGCGATCCTCTGCCGCCTGTTCAGCGCGTTGATACACAGAGTAGGAGACCGCCAGCCCGGTAAGGCCAACGAACACGGTCAACACCAGCAAGCTGCCGGCGATCAGCCGTGCCGACAAGGAATTCACGAATCGTTTGTCCGTTCCAGGGCCAGCCGGTATCCGCGGCCCCGCAGGGTCTCGATCGGTTCGAGCTTTTTGTCAGGATCAAGTTTCTGGCGCAACCGGCGAACAAAGACCTCCAGTACGTTCGGATCGCGCACGTCGCTCTCGTCATACAAGTGATCAAGCAATCTTGCTTTGCTGATGACCTCACCGCCGTGGGTGGAGAGATACGCGAGCACACGGTATTCGTAGGCGGTCAGGCTGATTGGATGATCATCCACCGTGACTGATTGTGCGCGGGTGTCGATCTCGAGTCTGCCAAAACGCAAGGTGGGCTCTGACCATCCACCGGTACGCCTGAGTAACGCTCGCAGGCGTGCAAGCAGCTCGGGCATGTGGAAGGGTTTAGCCAGATAGTCATCTGCGCCTGCCTCCAGGCCTTCTACCTTGTCCTGCCAGGTGTCGCGTGCGGTCAACAGAAGTATGGGCACGCTGACACCGCTGGCGCGTACCTGGCGGACAAGTTCAAGGCCGTCGAGCTCGGGCAACCCGATGTCCACGATGGCGATGTCGATGGGCATTTCGGACGCCAGATACAAGCCCTCGCGTCCGTCACCACTTTCGTCAATGGCAAAGCCTTCCGCTCGTAGTGAGGTTACGATCTGTTCTCTGAGTACCGCTTCGTCTTCGACGACCAAGGCTCTCATGGTGTGTCTGTCAGTGTGAGTCAGTCAGCGGGTATGCGGTGAACACGGACACGCCCATCGGTGAGCACCTTGACCGCCCAGACCGTGCGTCCGTCCGAGGTTTGCTGGCGAACGCTCAGCACCTTGCCCTTGTTGCCGTCAGCGGCGAGCGCCCTCGCGACCGCCTGCTCGCGGGTCGCGGCCTCCAGCTCGGTAGAGACAACACCACCCGCAAGCAAGGCCATGATGCAGATAACTGGGAGGGTATGGCGCATGGAAGTCGTGATGGGTCTGTGGCCGGCGATCAACGGCGGCGAGCGTGGCGTTGAACCTCGATTCGGCGTCCGGGGTTGTGTTGTGTTGTCGTTGTAAATCGCCGACCCTGGTAAATGTAGGTCACCTTGTAGTGATCGAGTTGGCGTTCACGGCGATTCTCATAGACGTCAACGCAGCGTCCACCGCGATGGCCATGTCCCTGAGAGAATTGGCTGCCGATAGCGGCACCCAGGATCGCACCCGCAACGGTCGCTCCAACACGCCCCGGATCCACGTGCCGCCGATTGTTGCCACGCGAGTTGCCTCGGCCCTGATTGCGCGCGACATTCCGACCCTCGTTGCGTCCAGGGTGACGCCCCTGACTGCGTGCATCGTTGCGCCCTCTTGCCAGGGAATTGCCAATGACACCACCGACAATACCGCCAATAACCGGTGCAGCATTCCTGCTGTGACGTTGACCACTGCGGATGCCCCTTGGGCTGCATTGACGATGTGGCTCGCGCACCACAACGTGCCTGTATACCGGGCGCACGTCGATAACGCGGCCAAAAGCACGGTGATGGTGAGCGCCGTGTCGATGACCGTTGTATCGATCATGCGCATGGACTGCAGGTGAGAGTGCGGATACTGCAAGTGTGATACCGGCCACCACTGAGAGCTGCCTGTTGCGAGCTCGACGCTTTCGCTTTGGGGACAGTTTGTCAGGTTGTGAGTTCATGGTGAGTCTCCGAATGCCATGGCGACACCATCGGTCGCCTGGTTCCTAGACTTCACCCGCAGCACTGAACCCTTCCTGAACCACGGTTACGATGTTGTGCCGGTGCGGGCAGAGTGTGGTTCACCGCACGAAAGCCAAATCAATTCACGGAGCTTTCGCCCGCCGGGTCAGATACGCCTTCTGTCGTATCAATCGTGTCGGTCAAGTCGTCTTGCAGGGGTTCGGGCGCTTCATCCTCGCCGGTGGCCGAGTCCTCAACAGGGACGATGCGCGCCAGGATGCCAAAGCGGGGATTGTCGATGTAGTGCAGCTCGCGGCTCCGCATCTTGCGACTCTCGTAGAGGCGGTAGCTACGCCCTTCATCAGGTCGGGTATAGACCAGTCTGGATTCCAGATGCAAAAAGCGCCCGAGTCGCAGTTTCATGGTGCCGTTGACAGTGAAGGTTCTGACCTCCTCGGCGCGGCCTGTGGTGGGCTCAGCACTGGCTGGGATGAATTTTTCGCGGCGGTCCGCATCTGCCGAAATCCACAGCTGCGTTGGTACACCAAGGGCCACTCTGAGATTGATGGCCTCGCGCTCGTTGAGTCCGGGCTGCACCCAGGCAATCTGTCGAAGTATGCGATAGCGGCCGCTTGCGGCCATCCGCTCGGCGTCATCGGCCAGATCGCGCTCGCCTGTGTATGTCATGAAGCCGGCTGCGGTGGCGCGGTCAGTGTCTAGCGACACCGCGCTCAGCGGCGTCGGATACAGGAACTGACCGCTGCCGCGTGGGCGGCTGCGCAAGTGTTCGAATAGCACCACTTCAACGCGGTAACTCTGCGCGGCAGCCGGGGAGGCGACACTCACGAGGGCGAGCGCGAGCAGCGGTGTGGTCAGGATGCAGGCGCTGAAACGGCGTCTGGCAGAGCGGCGCCTGATTGAGTCAGTGGCGGGCATCGGTTGATAGTTCTCCTTTTGACCTGCAATGTTACCTGCTGCGGCGCGGTGGCGCCGATAACGGCCTCACTGAGCGGGCTCGCGATTGACAGCGCCAACCCGGGCCACAGCTCAGTGAGCGGTCAGACCGTCGAGTACCTCGTCGATGAACGCCAGGCGCTCTGTCTCATCATCGAGCTCGGCGTTGATTCTCAACACATCTCCGCCATCAAAACGGTAGGTCCCGGGCTCTTTCTGCACACGCAATATCAGTGCACCGAGATCGATCTCGGGTTTGGACGAAAACAGGATGCGCCCGCCGCCCGCGTTCAGCTCCAGCTTGCGGATGCCCAACGTCTCACACCGTTGGCGCATACGCGTGACCTCGAAGAGCAGCTCAGCAGCCTCTGGCAGCAGCCCAAAACGATCGATCAGCTCGATCTTGAGTTCACGCAGTGATTCTGGATCAGCAGCCGCTGCGATGCGCTTGTACAGAATGAGGCGCTGGTGCACATCCGGCACATAGTCATCGGGTAGCAGGGCGGGCGAGCCAAGGTCGACTTCGGTAGCGCGTGCCAGCGGTTGATCGATGTCCAGTATCTCGCCGTCCTTGAGCGCCTTTACGGCGCGCGACAAAAGCTCTGTGTACAGCGTAAATCCGATCTCCTGAATTTGCCCTGACTGCCCCTCACCGAGCAGCTCGCCCGCACCACGAATTTCAAGATCGTGGGTGGCAAGCGTAAAGCCAACACCCAGGTCCTCAAGGGATTCGATAGCCTCCAGACGCTTGACCGCATCGGCAGTGATTGATTCCTTGCCGGGTGTGATCAGATAGGCATAGGCACGATGGTGAGACCGGCCGACTCGTCCGCGTAGTTGATGCAACTGCGCCAGGCCCAACTTGTCCGCCCGGTTGATCAGTATGGTGTTGGCATTGGGGATGTCGATGCCCGACTCGATGATGGTGGTCGCGACCAGTATGTTGAAGCGCTGGCGTGAGAAATCGACCATCACCTGTTCGAGTTCCGATTCACGCATTTGACCGTGCGCATACCGGATATCCGCATTGGGCATGATGCGCTGCAGATCTTCAGCTACCCGTTCGATGGTCTTGACCTCGTTGTGCAGGAAGTAGACCTGACCGCCTCGCGCCAGCTCGCGCTCACACGCCTCGCGAATCTGGCCGTCGTCCCACTCACCGACAAAGGTCTTGATCGCGTGGCGATGTTGCGGCGGAGTCGCAATGATGGACAGATCGCGCATGCCGGCAAGCCCCATGTTCAGCGTTCTGGGTATGGGTGTGGCCGTCAGGGTCAGGATATCGACCTCCGCACGCAGCGCTTTCATGTGCTCCTTGTGGCGCACGCCAAAACGATGTTCTTCATCGATGATGACCAGTCCCAGGTTGTTGTAGTCAACATCACGTGAGAGCAGCTTGTGGGTGCCGATAACGATATCGAGCGCACCGGTGCGCAGCTTTTGCAGGATCTCCTTCTGCTCCTTGGCATTGTCAAAGCGGGACAATGACTCGATCTGCACTGGCCAGTCGGCAAAGCGGTCGAGAAAATTACGGTAGTGCTGTCGTGCCAGCAGCGTTGTGGGTACCAGCACAGCGACCTGCTTGCCGGCATCAACCGCGACAAAGGCTGCGCGCATTGCGACCTCGGTCTTGCCAAAGCCAACATCTCCGCAGACGACGCGATCCATCGGGCGAGTGGATTTGAGATCCTCGACTACCGCCTCGATGGCCGAGAGTTGATCCGGTGTCTCTTCAAAGGGAAAAGCGCCCGAGAAGGCCGCGTAGTGATCTGTATCCGTATCGAAGGCAAAGCCGACACGCGCGGCGCGCCGTGCATGAATCTCCAACAACTCAGCCGCCACGTCATAGGCTTTTTGTGCAGCTTTTTTCTTGGCCTTTTGCCAGGCCTCACTGCCGAGTCGGTGCAAGGGGGCGGTCTCTTCACTGGCACCCGAGTAGCGACTGATCAGATGCAATGAACTCACCGGCACGTAGAGTTTGTCGTCGCCGGCGTAGCGAATGGTGAGGTATTCATTTGCCACACCGCCCACATCAATGGTGGTCAAGCCAAGATAGCGGCCAACGCCATTGTCGATGTGCACCACGGGTGCACCTTCGGCAAGGTCTGTCAGGTTGGCGATGATTGCATCGGAGTCACGTGTGGCGCGGCGACGTTCTCGCCGCTTGACGCGCCCACCACCGAGTTGCGCCTCTGTAATTACTGCAAGGCCGGCTCCCGGCAGATGCAGGCCACGATCAACAGGAGCTGCGGTTAGACACAAGGGGCGATCGCTGGCAAGAAACGCTGACCAATCCTCGATGGTCTCGGCGCTGATGCGATTGCCAACCAATTGATCGAGCAAGGCTTCGCGCCGACCCGTGGATTCTGCAACCAGCAACACACGTCCTTGAAAGTCAGCCAGAAACCCTGCAAGTGCGCTCATGGGTTGCTCGTTGCGAGTTTGAATCGGGTAGAGACCAGGGGCACGAGAATCACAATTGAGGGTCACACCGCCATGTGTGCTTGGCTCGATTTCCCAGGCTTGTAGTGTGATGACGCCTGCGGCTAGTAGTCGAGCGCTGACGGTATCCGGATCGTCATACAGGGCCTCAGGTGCAAGAATCGGTCGCTCGACATCGTGGCGGCGTTGCTCGTAGCGTTGCGCGGTTGCCTGTTGAAACTGCTGCATGGCAGCCGCCGCACCCTCTGCCTGTACAAAGCCCGCCTCTGCCGGCAGGTAGTCAAACAAGGTTGCGGTGGACTCGAAGAACAGTGGCAGGTAGTACTCGATACCCGATGGTGCGCGGCCATCGCTGACATCGCGGTACAGGGGCGCGTTGCGTGAAGCGCTGTCGAAGGCGTTGCGAAACTCTCGGCGAAAGGTCTGGATACCTTCGTCGTTCAAGGGAAATTCGTGGGCTGGCAACAACTCGATGCTGCCTGTTTTCTCTATACCACGTTGTGTGTCAGGGTCAAAGGTACGGATCGTCTCTATCTCATCGTCGAAGAACTCGATGCGGTAGGGCTGATCACTCGACATCGGAAAGAGATCGAGGATAGATCCACGAATGGCAAATTCTCCATGCTCTTCTACCTGAGAGACGGCGCGATAACCCGCCTCAACAAGACGTTCCCTGAAGTCATCGATCGGGCAGGTCTCGCCGGTGCCGATCACCAGGGTGTGCTGATCAAGGAAAGCTCGGGGAGGCAAGCGCTGCATGGCCACAGGCGCGGTGATCAACAGCAGACCGGTGGCCGCGCGCGCCAGAGATGTCAGCGTGCGCAATCGCTCGGAGACGATATCCTGATGAGGGGAGACGCGGTCGTAGGTGAGCGTCTCCCAATCCGGCAGTACCGATACCTCCAGGCTGTCGCCGGCAAAGAACCGAAATTCGGCTTCGTATTGCCGCAGCTCCGAGGTGTTGGAGGCAATGAACACGACCAGTGAATCAGCGCTTTGCGCATACTCCACTACCGCCAGAGCATCGGCCGATCCGTACAAGCGTCCCCAGCGCGAGGCGCTCGCAGCGTCATCGGGCAATATACGCATGCCCTTGGCCGCTGCCGCGACGCTCGGCGCCACGTGCCGATCGCTGGAGCGGTCTTGGCTGTCTGACGGTTTGTCGGTGGCCTCGGCCAAGGTCGCGTGGGTATCTTGCTCTGAGCCGTCGGAGGTGATCACGTGTAAAACAAGGCTGTGCTGGGCCGGGGCGGCGCAGTGTCCCACATTTCCTATACTTGGCTGAGCCCCGACAGGTCAGCGATCTGAATCGTTGACCGGACGGGGCACCAAAGACCGCTCTGGATGTCACAGTCACGAGACAGGGGGTCGGCAGACGCGGGGGCGGTGCCCGTGTCACGTATTCACGTCCTGTAACAACGGCATTTTCGCCCAGCAGCCCAAGGCACCCATTTCCACTCATGTTTCAGCCTTTCGAGCTGTTTGTCGGTCTGCGCTACACACGCGCAAAGCGACGCAATCATTTCATTTCCTTTATCTCCTTGATCTCGATTCTCGGGATTGCCCTTGGGGTCACCGCGCTCATCACGGTGACATCGGTGATGAACGGCTTCGAGCAGGAAATGCGACAGCGGATCGTCGGCGCTGCGGCGCACGCCACGATCACCGGGCTCGGCGATTCTGTCAGTGAGTGGCAGGATCTGGGTGAGCAGGCGCTTGCGCATCCCGAGGTTCTGGGTGCGGCGCCTTACGTGGAGGGGCAGGTAATGCTGGTGCGAGGGGCGCGTTCGACCGGGTCCCTGATACGTGGCGTGTTACCCGAGCTTGAAGGGGAGGTGTCTGAGCTGCCGGACAGTATCGAGGCAGGAGAAACCCTGGACAGAGCATTGCTGCCGGGCGAATTCGGCATTGTGCTCGGGGCTGATCTTGCCGCCTACCTTGGCGCCTTGCCGGGCGATCGCATCATGGTCATCACCCCGGAGGCAAGCGTCACTCCCGTCGGGTTTGTGCCTCGGGTCAAACGCTTTACGGTCACAGCCACCTTTCGTTTCGGCATGTTCCAGTACGACCGCAACCTGGCAGTAATGCACGCCAGCGATGCGGGCAAGCTACTGCGCATGAAGAGCGATGAGTTCACCGGTGTACGGCTGAAGCTTGCCGACACCGCACGCGCTCCTTTCATTGCACGCGAGCTGCGCGAAAGCATCGGCTTTGATCACTACATCAGCGACTGGACGCGACAGAACGCGAATTACTTCATGGCGGTCAAGATGGAGAAGACGATGATGTTCATCATCCTGTCCATGATCGTTGCCGTGGCCGCCTTCAACATCGTATCGACACTGGTGATGTTGGTGCAGGACAAGCAAGCCGACATAGCCATTCTGCGCACACAAGGTGCGTCTCCGATGAGCATTCTTGGAATCTTTGTTGTTCAAGGCACCTTGATAGGTGTGCTGGGCACCGTTCTGGGCCTGATCGGCGGTATTTCTCTGGCGAGTAATATCGATGTGGTGGTGCCTTTCATTGAACGTTTTACCGGGCCGGTGCTGAATCCGGAGGTGTACTACATCGACGAGATGCCGTCGGATCTGCGCATGCCGGACGTCGTCAAGGTCGGAATCATGTCCTTTGTATTGTCAATTCTCGCCACGCTATATCCTGCGTGGCGCGCCTCTCGCACCGACCCGGCCGCGGCTCTTGCGTATGAATAGCATGATCGACGTAGCCGGCAACGAGGTCCTTGTGGCGACCGATCTTGGTCGACGCTATGGACAGGGCGATCTTGTCGTTGATGTGCTGTCCGGTGTCAATCTCACGATCAAGGCCGGTGAGCGAGTCGCCATCATAGGAAGCTCAGGTAGTGGCAAGAGCACGTTGTTGCATGTGCTCGGTGGGCTCGATACACCGACCTCGGGAGAAGTGATGCTCGCAGGTGAGCGCTTGTCATCACTCGGTCAAGCCGCTCGCGGGCGTCTGCGTAATCGTGCAGTCGGGTTTGTCTACCAATTTCATCATCTGCTGCCCGAGTTTTCGGCCACCGAGAATGTCGCCATGCCGCTAATGATCCGCGGAACCGCCAAGCGAGAGGCTCGCGATCGCGCTGCCGCCTTGCTTGATCGCGTCGGTCTGGGCGCGCGCCTACGACACAAACCGGGTGAGTTGTCTGGAGGTGAGCGTCAACGTGCGGCGATTGCGCGCGCCCTGGTCAATGAGCCGCAGTTGGTGCTGGCTGATGAACCCACGGGCAATCTTGATGAAGCCACGGCCGATCGTGTCTACGAGCTACTGTTGGAGCTCAATCAGGAACTGGGTACCAGTTTTCTGGTCGTGACTCACGATGTACGCCTCGCCGGTCGCATGCAGCGCGTTCTGCGACTCAGTGAAGGCGTGCTCGCTCCTGCAGACGTCGATGTAGCCAGGTATTGATGTCAATGCGGCCGATCGCGCGCCCTAGGCCGGTCTTCGGTGGCGGCCGCGCCAGCGCCGAACGGCGCTGATGCGCCACAACAGCAGGGTGCCGAGATAACCGACGACAGCGGTCACGGCTCCTGCGAACAGGCAGCCCGTCACAAGCTCGGGCCAATTGTCGTTCCATACGGCCATCAAGCGCTCGATGCCAAAGGACTCGATCTCGGCTGTGGGCGGTGTCGAGCCGAGAATCATTGACCCCACACGCCAGGCGACATAGCCTAGGGGGGCAACGGTCAACGGATTGGTGAACCACACCATGACCGCGGAGAGAGGCACATGGACGCGCAGCATGGCCGCACAACAAGCGGCGACAATCATCTGGCCCGGAATGGGCAACCATGCGATAAACAAGCCCGTGGCTACGGCGCCTGCGATACTGCGGCGGTTGAAAGCCCAGGCGCGTGGATCGTCAAAGCATCTCAGCAGAGCCAACAACACGTCGGCAGGCCAGGGTCGGCTGCTTGGGCTGTCCGCTGTTTCATCCGCCCAGCGGTGCATCCCGAGACGCTGGCGGAACTCGGCAGACTGAGGCAATCGACTCTTGAGCCAGCGGCGCGTCATCGGCAGCAATCGGGGGGGCGAGGAGGCAAATCGGTACTATCTCTGTTATGTCGACTCACGGCCCGATTTGTTGAGCTGGAGAGGTGTCGCGCGGGCGCGCAGGAGTGAGTCAGCCGGCCCAGCGCATCGCCCTGGCACTGGTTCTGGGTTCGACGACCGTAGTTGTAGCGCCTCTGGCGTCCGTGTCGAGCTGGCCGGTATTGGTCAGCGTTTCTCCGGGCGTCTGGTCGATGCTCTCGATGCTTGCAGGTGCGCTGGTCATTATCGCCCTGAGCTTGTCGATGCGTGCAGGTCAGAAGACCGGCCAATCCGGCTCAGAGGAGCTGCCGATGACTTTCTCGCCCGACCTGGTCATTGCTCTGGTGGCCGGTGGGTTGCTTGCGCTGGCGCTGATCGCACAACAAGGCCTGCGTCATTGGCCAGCGTCACTGGCGAACTCTGACTGGGTCGCCGAGGGCCAGGTTCGGGGTCTGCCGGTGCGAGCTGATCACTATCTGCGCTTTGATCTGCAGCTTTTGAGCATCCACTCACCCGAAGGGCAGGCCGCGCCAGCACGGTTACCGCAGGTTGTGCGTGTCACCAGCAATGATGTGAGCCTGCGTGTGCGCAGCGGGCAGAACCTGCGCATCACGCTGCGCATGCGGCCTCCCGACGGGCGCATGAACCCAGGCGGTTTCGACACCCGCGCCTGGCTGCTTGGCGATCGTGTCCAGGCTCTGGCCACGCATCGAACACGCGAGCCTCATGCACTGATCGACGAGCAGGGTTACCCGTCCGTCATGGCTCAGATCGGCCGCTGGCGTGATGCTCGCCATGCCGCCTTGAAAGGCCTGCCATCGCTGGACGCCAGCTCGGCCGCCGTTGTTTCGGCGCTGGCCATTGGCGTCGCCGATGGAATACCCGCTGATCTGAAGGACACCTTGCGGGCGACGGGTACCGCGCATCTACTGGCGATATCAGGTCTTCATGTCAGCCTCATGTTTGCCGGTGTTCTGATGCTGCTGCGTGCCTGCGCGAGACCGCTCTTGTGGCTTCGCCTGCGCGGCGCGACAGTGGATGCGCCGTACAGGCACACCACACGCCATCCGGTCGCCCTCGACTCTGATCAACTCTGTGTGTTGATGGCACTTGCGGTTGCAGCACTGTATGCCGTCTTCGCGGGTTTTGAACTTCCGGTGCAGCGGGCGTTGTTGATGCTGGTGGTGGGTACAGTGGTGCTGTTGCGTCAACGCCACAGTACTCCTGGCAACGCGCTTGCACTGGCCGTCATCGGTGTGTTGCTGCTCGATCCGGTAGCGCCGCTTGGCGCAGGCTTCTGGTTGAGCGTCGGTGCTGTGGCCGTCATTCTGTGGCTTCAAGTGGGGAGGCGCCACCGGCACCCGGTGCGCCGTGTCGTGAGCATTCAATGCGCCATCGCTTTGGTGATGCTGGTGCCCGGTGCCTGGTGGTTTGGTGAGGTTTCGCTGATCTCACCGCTGGCCAACCTGATCGCGGTGCCGTGGACCACGCTGGTCATCGTACCGGGAGCTCTCACGCTAACCCTGTTGGCTGAGGGTGCGCCTGTGCTGGCAGACCTGTTTGCAACTGTCTTGCAACTCGCCATTACCCTGTTGGTCAGGCTGCTGAGCACGCTTGAGCAGGTCCCCTGGGCTCACCAACCTGCGAGTCTTCCAGGTGGCGTTGCACTGATTGCGGCGATAAGCGCGGCCGTGCTGGTCTCGTTTCCACGTAGGCAAGCCTGGATCGGATTTGTGCCGCTACTCGTGTTACCCGCCTTCTTACACGCCTGGCGTGGCGTCGAGGTGGAGGGGGTGGAGCTGCATGTGCTTGATGTGGGCCACGGGCTCGCAGCACTGGTGCTGACTGAAGCCAGTACGGTGCTGATTGATACAGGAGGCGGCGGGCGGCAATGGGGCAATGAGGCCGGTAGCGCGCAGCGCTCGGGCAGCACGCGGCTGGAAACGGTAGTTCTGCCTTATCTGCTTGATCTTGGCCGACGGCGCATCGATCACCTGGTTCTCTCACATGCCGACCATGACCATGCAGGTGGTCTTGAGCCTTTGCTCCGGCAGCAACCCGGGATACCGATTCACACCAGTGACCTCGACCATGTCGGCGCTGTCATGTCCGAGAGTGGCCTGGCGCAGGCGCCGGGTCAGGTCACGCTATGCCGGGCCGGTGAGGGTTTCTCGCTTGGCGGACTGAGCTTTGATTTTTTGCATCCTGACACCCACGATCGTGGTGACCGCAACAACCGTTCCTGCGTGTTGTTGGTCCACGGTCAGGGTGTGCGGCTGTTGCTGCCTGGCGATATCGAAGCAGAGGCTGAGCACAGACTGGTTGCGCGAGCCGGACGATTGCCAGTTGATGTACTGATCGCCCCTCACCACGGCAGTCATTCCTCTTCAACCGGCGAGTTTGTCGATGCCTTTCCTGCGGATGAGGTGGTGTTCCCAGCTGCCCGGTACAGTAAATGGGGCTTTCCTCACACCACTGTACAAATGCGCTATAAGTTAAGCGGTGCGCGCTTGCACCACACGGGTGGGTCAGGCGCACTGGTGTTTCGATTTGCGGGCGGTCGGGGCGATGCTGGCGTTGTTTTCCACTCCCGGGAACACCAGCGACTGTGGCGCGCACCGCATGTTGGCGATACGTCTACAATCTCGCCCGTCGTGAGCGCGACGGACGAAGATCCATGAACCAGGACCATTATTGTGTGGGAAATCGTGACAGCGGGTGGCTGGTTGATGCTGCCTATCATTGCCTGTTCGGTCGTCGCCGTGGCGATCGTCATCGAGCGTTTTATCAGTCTGCGCGAGCGGCGTATCCTGCCGACCAATCTGGTCGCTGACGTATGGCGCATGGCAAGCAACCGCCAGCTGACTGACGAAAAGATCCGTGAGATCCAGCAAGGCTCTCCCTTGGGGCGAGTCATTGCTGCCGGTCTGCTGAACCGTTCCAGTGAACGCAACACCATGAAAGCCTCGATTGAAGAGGTGGGCGGGCATGTGGCGCACGAGCTCGGGCGCTATCTGAACGCGCTCGGCACCATTGCAGCAGTCACGCCCTTGTTGGGGCTGCTCGGCACAGTGGTCGGCATGATCAGCGTGTTCACAAACATCACCACCGTCGGTGTCGGCAACCCGGCGCAATTGGCTGGAGGTATCTCGCAGGCGCTGATCACCACCGCTGGTGGTTTGTGCGTCGCCATCCCTGCTCTGATGTTCCACCGGTATTTTCGCGCTCGGGTTGATGCCTTGATCGTCGGGATGGAGAAGGAGTCGCTCAAACTGGTCGACGTGTTGCAAAGGCGACAGTCGCAAGCGCGAGTTGCCGGATAGGGCGCGCCGGCGATGAAATTCAAGCGATCTCATCGTGAGGAGCTGGAGCTCAATCTCACCCCGCTCATAGACGTGGTGTTTTTGCTGCTCATCTTCTTCATGGTCTCCACAACCTTTCAGAAGGAGTCTGAAATCTCGCTGCAATTGCCGCGTGCCTCGGACAACCCCAACGCCACGGTAGCGGACAAGATTGACGTTGTGATCAATGCCTCAGGCAAGTTCTATGTCAATGATCAGGAGTTGTTGAGCAATGATGTGGCGTCCTTGCAGGCAGCGTTACGCGAGGTCTCCGGGGGTGATCGTGAGATGCCCCTGTCAATCCGTGCGGATGCACAAACACCTCATCAGGCCGTGGTGATTGCCATGGATGCAGCGGCCAAGCTTGGCATGTTGCGTATGTCCATCGCGACAACCAAAAGCAACTGAAACCGGCGCTCCGGCTCGCGCCACTGATGAACCAGAGCACGCGCTCGGTGGGTCGCACCCAAGCCCCGGTGATCACAGGTGAGGAGCTTGCAACGGAGGTCTCTGCAAAGCAGACCTACGCCCGGCTACTGCGTTATGTGTGGCCGCACAAGCTGCAGTTCGGTTTTGCCATTGCAGGCATGGTCATATACGCCCTGTGTGAGACCGGGTTTGCGGCCTTGATGAAGCCGCTGCTGGACGTAAGCTTCATCGAACGTGATCAGGATTCGATATTGTTTGTACCGGTTGCGATCATCGTGGTGTTTCTGATCCGCGGTGTTGCAGGCTTTGTCAGTACGTGGTTCATGGCCTGGATTGCCTGGCAGGTCATCACTCAGCTGCGCCGTGAGGTGTTTGTCAAGTACCTGAGCTTGCCAACGGCTTTCTACGATCGGGCGTCCTCAGGTGAATTGATTTCTCGCATCACGTTCAATAGTCAGCAGGTCGCCAATGCGTCCAGCAACACCTTGACCTTGATTGTGCGCGACTCCATCAGTGTGATCAGTCTGCTGGGGCTGATGTTCTGGTTGAGCTGGCAGTTGTCGCTGGCCTTTCTGATTGTCGGTCCCATCGTTGGCCTGTTGGTGTCACGTGTGAGCCGGCGGTTTCGCATGATCAGTCGGGGTATACAAGGGACCATGGGCGAGGTCAGCGCAGCTATCCAGGAAGTCGTCGACGCCAGTCGGGAAGTCAAGATGTTTGGCGGCCAGGCGCTTGAGGTCGAGTCGTTTGAGCGCATCAATCAGAGAAACCGCGACTTCAACATGAAGGAGACCGCGCTCAAGGCGGCCAATACGCCGGTTGTTCAGTTTGTCGTGGCGGTCGCTCTGGCGGCGATCGTGTACGTGGCGTCCAGTGGCGCCTTCATTGACCGCATCAGCCCCGGCTCCTTTGTCGCCTTCATAACCGCGATGATGATGCTGTTTCAGCCCTTGCGACGGGTGACATCCATCAACAACGAGATTCAGCGCGGCGTAGCCGCTGGCGAGTCTCTGTTTGCCACTCTGGATCTTGAGTCCGAGCACGATCGCGGCACGGCAGTTCTGTCACCGCAGATCCAGAGCATCACATTTGATCAGGTGGGTCTGACGTACGAGCCCGGCAAGCCGAGTGCCCTGAAGGGGGTTGATCTGACCATCAGCTCGGGTGAGCAGGTGGCTTTTGTAGGCGAATCAGGCAGTGGCAAGACATCACTGGTCAATCTTCTACCTCGTCTGTATGAAGCTGATCAGGGCGCAGTGCGTATCAATGATCGACCGATCAGTGAATACACCTTGCAGTCATTGCGCAGCCGAATCGCCTATGTCAGTCAAGACGTCACGCTGTTCAATGACAGCATCGCTGCCAATATCGCCTACGGCAGCCGCGAGTCAGTGAGTCGTGAACGGCTGGAAGCCGCTTGTCGTGCAGCACATGCGCACGACTTTATCGAGACGCTCAACGAGGGTTACAACACCGTGGTTGGTGAGGACGGCACCATGTTATCCGGTGGGCAGCGACAGCGGGTAGCCATAGCCCGGGCGTTGCTGCGCGATGCGCCAATACTGATACTCGACGAGGCTACATCAGCGCTGGACTCCGAGAGCGAGCGCAAGGTGCAACAAGGGCTTGAAGCCCTGATGAAAGGGCGGACGACGCTGGTCATAGCCCACAGGCTCTCTACCATCGAAGCTGCCGATCGCATCGTTGTGATGCAACAGGGACAGGTCGTCGAGGTGGGAGCACACGCTGAGCTACTGCAGGCTGACGGACACTACGCAAGGCTGCACCGCTCGCAGTTTGCATGATGGATGTCTGGGCGACGCGTGGCCCCCTGGCGCTCGCACTTCTGCCCCTGTCTGCGCTCTATGCGGCGCTGGCTGGCTTGAATCGCTGGACGTATCAGAGCGGTTTGCGCACGGTCTATCGATCTCATCTACCCATCGTCATCGTTGGCAACCTGAGCGTGGGTGGAACAGGCAAGTCACCTTTGACCGCGTGGCTGTGCAATCAACTCCTTGCCCATGGTGTGCGCCCTGGCATCGTTTCACGTGGCTACGGAGGGCGGGTGCGAGATCAAGCGCATCGCGTTCAGACGACCGATTCAGCTGACCTGGTCGGAGACGAGCCGCTGATGCTGGCTCGACTCACTCAGGTGCCCGTCTGTGTGTGTCGCAAAAGAGCCAGGGCTATCGCCCTGCTTGAGCAATCCGGTGAGGTGGATGTGATCCTGTCCGATGACGGACTGCAACATCATGCCATGGCGCGAGATGTCGAGATCGTTGTGGTCGACAAAGCGCGTGGTTTTGGCAACGGCTTTCGCCTGCCTGCAGGTCCGATGCGCGAGTCACCGCAGCGAGTGAGCGTAGTTGACTACCTCATCTATCAGCGTCAACCCGGTACGGCTGAGGTGCCGGACGAGCCAAGCTTTGTACTCGATGTAACCACCGTACGCAACGTGAGCACTGGCAAGGAGAGTGATCTTTCCGAGTACAAGGGCCGACCGGTACACGCGGTCGCGGGTATTGGCCGTCCAGCGCGATTCTTTGATGCGTTGCGCCAACATGGGCTGGATGTGATCGAGCATCCGCTCCCCGATCATCATCCGCTGCAACCCTCTGATGTGTGCTTTGATAACACGCACCCGGTGTTTGTGACTTCAAAGGACGCTGTAAAGCTGGATGCCAAAGACGCCCGGCTGCATCACGTACACGAGGTACCTGCGGTTTTACACGCGTCTACCGGCTTGCAGCGCCTCGTCAATAAACTGCTTGAAGACCTTGCAAGGCACGAGTTCGATAAAGATGACTGACGTGAGCCCCTATGCCATCGTGATTCCGGCGCGCTTCGGGTCGAGTCGTTTTCCGGGCAAGATGCTCTCACCGCTGCTTGATGGCACACCGATGATCTTGCACACCTGGCAACGCGCGTGTGAGTCAGGCGCTACCGAGGTGGTGATAGCCACCGATGACGAGCGTATTGCCAAGGTCTGTGTCGATGTGGGTGCGCTTGTCGAGATGACCGATGAGTCACACCCCAGTGGTACGGATCGTATCGCTCAGGTTGCATCACAGCGCGCGTGGCCTGACCATCAGATCATCGTCGGATTGCAGGGCGATGAGCCTGCGACCCCACCGGACTGGCTCGATCTTCTTGCCAACAATCTTGCGCATCATGCGCAGGCGGATATGGCTACGCTGGCTGTATCGATTGAGTCTCGTACCGACTATCTCGACGCCAATCGCGTGAAGGTGGTAACTGACACACACGGTATGGCGATGTACTTCAGTCGAGCCCCGATCCCGTGGCGACGTGATAATCAAGATCCGTCCGGCTTTCCTGATGCGCTATTGCACGTGGGTCTGTATGCGTACCGGCGCAGCTTTCTCACCGAGTACACCAGCTTGCCCCCAGCGACGATCGAGGAGGAAGAAAAGCTTGAACAACTGCGTGTGTTGTATGCAGGCGGCAGGATTCATGTGGGCCGCGTTGCCGGGCACACACAGGGGGTTGATCACCCGGACGATATCGCCGCCGCTGAGCGAGCGCTGATTGAGTTGGCACAGACTACAAACAATAAAAAATGAGAAGCACATCATGAGTGACGCAGCACAGCATCCACGCGAATGGCGGGTGCACTCCCGCAAGGATCTGTACCGAGGCTACAACCGGCTTGAGATGCTCGATTTTTCCCATAGCAGTCACGAAGGCAAGACCATCAGGCCGGTCGAGCGTGAGTTGTTTGTCCGTGGCAACGTGGTTGGTCTGTTGGCTGTTGATCCGCAGCAAGAAACAATCGCTCTGGTCGAGCAGTTTCGATTCGGTGCACTGGAGCGCAAGCCTGACCCCTGGTTGATGGAGATCGTGGCGGGCATGATTGACACCGACGAGACGCCCGAGGCTGTAGCCATCCGTGAGGCAAAAGAGGAGGCAGGTCTGTCCTTGAGCTCGGTTACGCTGGCGATGCGCTATCTGTCCAGCCCTGGATGCAGCAATGAGGAAGTCTGTCTTTACTATGCTGAAACAGACTTGTCCGGTATTGGCGGGACTCATGGACTCGCTGAAGAATCCGAGGACATCCGCGTGCATGTGGTACCGATTGAGAGTGCCTATCGGATGCTTGATGACGGAAAAATCTGCAACGCCTTGTCTATCATCGCCATACAGTGGCTTCGATTGCAGCGACTCGGCAAAACCCAGTCAGTCGTCGTTCAGTGACTTGCTTGCAATAATTCCGTGGGCGAGCAGGTGACTCAACACGGCCTGATCCTCGGGTGACCATGGTGTGCGGGCAACACCCGAGCGTGAATTCAAGGCCATGGCAAGTTCGCGTGAGCAATCAAGGCGTTCACCATTGGCCCACAAGGTCACGCCCCCGGCTGACGCTGTCCAGGCGAGTCGCGCCCAGGGGGTTCTATACAAGCGCGCCTCGGGTTCTGTGAAGCCCTGAGTTTCATCAGCATCACCCTGAGCTGTCAGAACACTGGCGAGTAGTTCATTGATCTCGGTGTCGTCCAGATCAACCGCCGCGCGCCATGCCGTGCGGTACGTCTTAAGGCTTGCTTCGCTGATGAAGCCTCTCGGTGCCTGAGTCAATGCAGGGTCCGGGAGCGGCTGGTCGCTGAGTCTTTGAGCGAGGCGCTCAGCGACAGCGTAGACGAGCTGCCGATGGCTCGGCGCACGAAAGCCGATAGACCAGGTGGTGCAATGCTCGCCGCGCGCGATGCCGTGGTGTGGCACCCCCGGTGGGAGATACAGAAGGTCACCCGGCTCAAGAACACGACTTTCGTTTGGCGTGAAGTCTGTCAGCTGACCGGCAGGTGCGCCCTTGCCGGTGGTCTGCGTATCGATCAGCCATTCACGCGCGCCACTCGCTTGTAACAAGAAGACATCGTAGGCATCCGTATGTGCGCCCACTGATCCTCCGTCAGGTGCATAGCTGATCATCAGATCATCCATACGCCAGCCCGGAAGAAAGTCGAACGGTGCCAGCCAGTCGGCAAGTGGAGGCAGGTGCTTGTCGACATCCGGCACCAGCAGTGAAAACGACTGCCCATCGAGTTCAACAAAGCGCTCAGGCTCAAAAGGACCATGTTCAAGTGTGTGTGAGCCATCGTCTTGCCTGACCATCAGGCGCGACGCTATGTCTTCCTCAATGGCGAGGCCTGCCAATTCATCCGCAGACACAGGTGTCTCGAAGCCAGGCAGCGCGGCGGGCATCCACAATGCCTTTCGTTGCCAGTAGTTGGCCAAAAAATGATCTGTGTCCAGCCCAGTGGGCCAGTGCAGTGTGTCAGGTGGATTCACCGACATGCCAATCGGCTGCAGCGGTTCATCCTTGTTTGCAGAAGTCATGCACAAGACGTTCTGCAAGCCCTGTGTAGCGAGCAGGAGTCAGCTCACTCAAGCGCTGTTTGTCGACTTCGGGGATATCCAGGCTTGCAATAAAGGAGCGGATCAGCTCAGCATCGATGGTCTGACCGCGCGTCAATTCCTTGAGCTTTTCATAGGCGTCGGGTACGTCGTGGCGTCGCATGACCGTCTGTATAGGCTCTGCCAATACTTCCCAGGCCTTGTCGAGATCGGCTGCCAGTGCAGCGCTACCAACACCCAGTTTGCCCAGCCCCTTGGACAGCGACGAGAGTGCGATATCGGTATAGCCCGCACCGACGCCCAGATTGCGCAGCACGGTGGAGTCCGTCAGATCTCGCTGGAAGCGCGAGATTGGCAGTTTGCGAGAGAGGTGATCGAGGATGGCAATGGCAAGACCGAGGTTACCTTCCGCGTTTTCAAAATCGATGGGGTTGATCTTGTGGGGCATGGTGGACGAGCCAATTTCCCCGGCTACCGGCTTTTGGGTGAGGTAGCCCAGTGAGATATAACCCCAGATGTCGCGGCAGAGGTCAATAAGGATGACGTTGCATCGCGCCACTGCGTCAAAGAGTTCTGCGATGGCGTCATGCGGCTCGATCTGAGTGGTCAGGGGGTTGAACTCCAGCCCGAGATCAGTCACGAAATCCTTGGCGAGTAACGGCCAGTCCACATCAGGGTAGGCCGACACATGCGCGTTGTAGTTTCCCACTGCGCCATTGATCTTGCCTGCCAAGGCGACCTGAGCGGCGCTATCCCGTTGTCGCTGCAGGCGTGCCACCACATTGAGCAATTCCTTGCCAAGCGTTGTCGGGCTGGCAGTTTGTCCGTGCGTGCGTGCCAGCATGGGCTGGCTCGCCTGGTCGCGGGAAAACTGTGTCAGCGTGCTGATAAGGGCATCGACGGCTGGCAGCCAGTGCTCATTGCGCCAGCGGGCAAGTAGACGGGTCCACGAGAGATTATTGATGTCCTCGCTGGTGCAGGCGAAGTGCACGAACTCCTTTTTGGAAGCGAGCGCCGCGGGGAGCTTGTCCTTGACGAAATACTCCACGGCTTTGACATCGTGGTTGGTCGTTGCCTCGATGGCCTTGATGGCAAGACCGTCCTCCATCGTGAATTGCTCACCGATGGCCAGCAAGGCCTGACGGTCAGTGTCTGTAGCCGGATCGATGCCGGCGATATCCGGGTGGTCTGCGAGGTGCAGCAGCCAGGCGATCTCGACTCGCACGCGCTCGCGGATCAGGGCAAATTCGCTGAAATGTTCACGCAGCGCTGCGGTTTTGCTGGCATAGCGCCCGTCAATCGGCGATACGTTTGTCAGCGCCGAGGCGGGAAGAGCAGGGGTGTCTGACACAGAAATGGCGGCGGCGTGTGGCGGCTGGCTATACGGTGCGGCTGGACCCAGCCGTTGTCACAGCAGTATCGGGCGGCAGTACCGGGCGGCAGCATCGGACGATTGCGCCCTGGTAGAACAGCGTCTGGATAAAAAACCACGGTGCCATGCCCAGCGCTTGAGCTGGCCGGGATGGCACCGTGGCGGTCATGAAGTGGTAGGCGCGATTGGATTCGAACCAACGACCCCCACCATGTCAAGGTGATGCTCTAACCAACTGAGCTACGCGCCTGCCGTTGCGCCGCAAAGTGTAGGGAGCCGCGGCCGAGCCGTCAACCATCAAGGGGAATGGCGCCGTCGATCTGCCTGCTGGCGGCCAAAACCGTGCCTCGCACTGACATCGGAGCGCGCACGCCGTCTCCAGCACCTCCAGACAACGCTCAAAACTCCCAGGCTCCCGCCTCACGAGGTGCAGCTCCGATACCCGTTCCGCACACTGCGGTGGCCTTTTCTCGTTCACCAGCTACCTGGCCAAGGCAAGCGATCTGTGAACCGATGGACATTTTGGCACACGTTTTTACACTTCGGGACCATAGTCCATGATCGTCTGTGCCACAGTTGCGTTAGACGAAACAGCGCGACTTGTCTGGCACTGCTTGGTGTCTGTCTCAAACTTACATTCCGGGAGGGATATATGTACGGAAGAGCGTTAATGGCAGAGGTTTTTGGAACCTTCTGGTTGGTTTTGGGTGGTTGCGGCGCTGCTGTTTTGGCAGCAGATTTTGGTACCGGTGGCAATGGCACCAGCCTTGGTTTGGGTTTTGTGGGTGTCAGTCTTGCATTTGGTTTGACGGTGGTAACCGGCGCGTATGCGGTGGGTCATGTATCCGGCGGGCACTTCAACCCGGCGGTGACGATAGGACTTACCGTCGGTGGGCGCTTCTCGGCGGCCAAGGTTCCGGGCTACATCATTGCCCAGGTCATCGGTGGCGTGCTGGGTGCGTTCACGATCTACACCATCGCCTCCGGACAAGACGGGTTTGCCATTGCGCCCGGCGCGGGCACCTTTGCCACTAACGGATTTGGCCCCGAGGGCTCGCCTGGTGGTTACACGATGATGGCGGCGCTGGTTACCGAGGTGGTTTTGACGGCAGTGTTCCTGATCGTGATCATGGGCGCTACCGCCAAACGAGCTGCCGCTGCCATGGGTGGTCTTGCCATCGGTCTTGCGCTGGTGCTCATTCACCTGATCAGTATTCCGGTGACCAACACCAGTGTTAACCCGGCACGCTCGACGGCTCAAGCGGTAATCGCTCAGGTATTCGGTGACGGTGTCACCGTGCCGATGCAGCAATTGTGGCTGTTCTGGGCGGCACCGATCGTTGGCGCGATCATTGGTGCGCTGATCTATCGTTTGATGATGGACAGTAACCACGATCTCGAAACGTACTGAGTGCAATGAGCCCGGGTAAATAACGGCAGCTCGGCTACACTGTCACAAGGCGGCCTCTCGTAACGGTCGCCTTGTGATTCATGTGACCTCTCGTGGTGGTCACCACTGCCGAGTGCTTGTTGATGCCCCGAATTACCTTGCCGGACGGTAGCGTCCGGACCTACCCGGACGCCGTCACCGTGATGGACGTCGCCGCTGACATCGGCCCGGGCCTTGCCAAGGCAACCCTTGCAGGCGTTGTGGACGGCACGCTGGTAGATGCCAGCTACCCCATGAGCCATGATGCGACTCTCTCGGTCGTCACCGCCAAGAGCGAAGAAGCTCTGCCGCTGTTGCGCCATTCCTGTGCCCATTTGATGGCGCAGGCGGTCAAGCAGCTGTACCCGGACACCCAGGTCACCATCGGGCCAGTCATTGAAGACGGCTTCTTTTACGATTTTGCACGCGAGACGCCATTTACCCCCGAGGATCTCGAGCGTATCGAGACCCGCATGAAGGAGTTGGCAAAGACCGGCGACGAGGTGCAACGCTCGGTCATGCCGCGCGACGAGGCGGTGGCCTTTTTCAAGGGCATGGGCGAGCACTACAAAGCCGAAATCATCGAGGACATACCGACCAACGAGGAGTTGTCCCTCTACAAGCAGGGCGACTTCATCGACCTTTGTCGTGGGCCTCATGTGCCGCATACCCGGCACCTGAAGGCCTTCAAGTTGATGAAGCTTGCCGGGGCCTATTGGCGAGGCGATTCAGACAAGGCCATGCTGCAACGCATCTACGGCACCGCCTTTGCCGAGCCAAAGGCACTCAAGACGCATTTGCACAATCTTGCGGAGGCTGAGAAGCGGGATCACCGTCGCATCGGCCGTCAGCTGGATCTGTTCCATGTTCAGGAAGAGGCCCCCGGTATGGTCTTCTGGCACCCGCGCGGCTGGGCGATCTATCGTGCTGTCGAGGATCACATGCGCCGGGCACAGATCGCCAAGGGCTACGAGGAGATCCGCACGCCGCAGATCGTGGATATGTCGCTGTGGGAGCGCAGCGGCCATGCGGACAAGTTCGGTGATGACATGTTCAGTGTAGCGACCGACGATCGCACCTATGCGGTCAAGCCGATGAACTGCCCGTGTCATGTGCAGGTCTTCAACCAGGGGCTGAAGAGTTATCGGGACCTGCCGCTGCGCCTTGCCGAGTTTGGCTCATGCCACCGCAACGAGATGTCTGGTGCCTTGCACGGCATCATGCGGGTGCGCGGATTTGTCCAGGATGACGGGCATATCTTTTGCGCCGACGATGATATCCAGAACGAAGTGGCAGCCTTTATCGATTTTCTGCACGAGATCTATGCCGATTTCGGATTCAGCGACGTGATCTACCGACTGTCCACTCGGCCGCCCAAGCGCGTGGGGTCGGATGAGGACTGGGACCGCTCGGAAAAAGCGCTGGCCGATGCGCTGGACGCCAAGGGCTTGCCGTGGGAGTTGTTGCCCGGTGAGGGTGCCTTCTACGGGCCCAAGATCGAGTTCAGCTTGCGTGATTGCATTGGGCGAGTCTGGCAATGCGGCACCATGCAGGTGGATTTCTCCATGCCGGGGCGCCTTGATGCCAGCTACGTGGACGAAACCGGTGAGCGTCGTGTGCCTGTCATGTTGCATCGAGCGATTCTGGGTAGTTTCGAGCGCTTCATTGGCATCCTCATCGAGCAATATGAGGGCAAATTGCCGCTTTGGCTGTCTCCTGTGCAGGTTGCGGTGCTAAATATCACCGATCGGCAGGCCGGGTACGTTGCCGAAGCTGCAAAAGTGTTGCAAGATGCCGGGTTCCGCGTGGAGGCGGACGTGAGAAACGAGAAAATCGGCTTCAAGATCCGCGAGTGGACCCTGCAACGGGCCAGCTACTTGCTGGTCGCAGGGGACCGTGAGGCTGAGGACGGCACATTGGCTGTGCGGACTCAGGACGGTAGGGACCTCGGTGTGATCTCGCTTGGAGAGATCATCGAGCAATTGAATGACGAGGTCGCGCGTCGCGGCCGTGACGTATCGGAGGAATAAAGCATCGCAGCCAAGAAGGTCAATCGCAAGAACGAGGAAATCGACGTACCCGAGGTGCGCCTGATCGATGCCGAAGGCGCCCAGGTGGGTGTCGTGCCGATCGAAAAGGCGATGGAGACGGCGGTTGCATCCGGGTTGGATCTTGTTGAGATCTCGCCCAACGTGAGTCCGCCGGTCTGCAAGATCATGGACCACGGGCGGTTCAAGTTCGAGGCGAACAAGAAGCAGAATGCCGGACGCAAAAAGCAGAAGACAGCTCAGCTGAAGGAGATCAAGTTTCGGCCGGGCACCGAAGAAGGGGACTATCAGGTCAAGATGAGAAACCTGGTCAAGTTTCTGGAAAACGGCGACAAGACCAAGATCACCCTGCGTTTTCGAGGGCGTGAAATGGCGCACCGGGAGCTGGGCGCAAAACTGCTCAAGCGCGTCGAGGCAGACTTGTCCGAGCTTGCCAACGTCGAGCAATTTCCAAAGCTCGAGGGGCGGCAGATGATCATGGTCATGGCACCAAAGAAGAACTGAGCAATATACAAACAACCGGGGGTTGCTCTAGCGAGCAGCGCCTTCACCACGACCGCACCGACGTACCGACACTACGACGTCGCCGGTCAGGCACCACCCTTCGATGTGGAGGGCGGGCCATTCACTCGTCGGGGCTTGCCTCGACATCACTATCGGAGTCCAACAGTGTCCAACAAGCAGAAGACCGTGAGCGGCGCCGCCAAGCGCTTCAAACGGACAGGATCAGGTGGCTACAAGCGCAAGAACTCGCACTTGCGGCACATTCTCACCAAGAAGAGCACCAAGCGAAAGCGTCACCTGCGTGGTGGCGATATGGTGCATGAGTCGGACGTTGTGCTGATCAAGCGCATGCTGCCGCACAACCGTTGAGGAGCTGAGCCGTGCCAAGAGTAAAGAGAGGTGTCACCGCCCGTGCCGCCCACAAGAAGGTCCTCAAGCAGGCCAAGGGTTATCGTGGCGCTCGCAGCCGCGTATTTCGCGTCGCCAAACAGGCGGTCACCAAGGCAGGGCAGTACGCCTACCGCGACCGCAAGGCCAAGAAGCGCGTTTTCCGTCGTCTGTGGATCGCTCGCATCAACGCGGCCGCGCGTGCCAATGACATCACCTACAGCCGCTTGATTCAGGGGCTGAAGGCTGCGAACGTGGATATTGATCGCAAGATGCTTGCGGACATCGCGATTGCTGATGAAGCCGCGTTTACCGCTATCGTCAATCAGGCCAAAGGCGCTTTACCTGTCTGAGGGACCCACCTGATAGGCCCGTCCAGAGCTTTCGGGACTGAGGTTGCCTGGCTCGTCAATGGCGAGCGCAGCAACTGACAACAGGGGGAGGCCGGCCAGTCACGCCGCGCCTTCCCTTTTTTGTGTCCGCCTTCCGGGAGTCGTCCGGCGATGGCGAAACATTGACTACCGCACCCATACTGCATCACTCGCTCATGTTTGACCTACTCAATCTGGATGCGCTTGTGGATGATGCGCGCTCGCGTGTCGAACAGGCTCAGTCGCTCGACGCCCTGGAGTCTGCACGTGTCGCCCTGTTAGGCAAGAAAGGCACTCTGACCACGGCACTCAAGGCTGTGGGCAGTCTTCCCAGGGAGGAGAAGCCCGCTGCTGGACAGGCCGTCAATCGGGCCAAACAGGCGGTACAGGGCTTGCTCGACGATCGTCGCGTTCAGCTCGATAGCGCACGGCTTGCCGAACAACTCGCAAGCGATGCGGTGGATGTGACCCTCCCGGGGGCACCGCCACGGGCAGGGGGGCTGCACCCGATTACCTTGACCATCGAAAGGATTTCCAGTCTGTTTGCGCAGATTGGTTTTGAAACCGTGATGGGGCCCGAGATCGAGGATGACCACCACAACTTCGAGGCACTGAACTTTCCGCCAGATCACCCGGCCAGGCAGATGCATGACACCTTCTGGTTCGATGCCAATAGGCTGCTGCGCACGCACACCTCATCGGTGCAGATCCGCCACATGCGCAATAACCAGCCGCCGCTGCGAATTATCGCGCCGGGACGTGTGTATCGCTGTGATTCGGACATGACCCACTCGCCGATGTTTCACCAGATCGAGGGGCTTCTGGTGGATCGCAACGTCGGGCTGACCGATCTGATGGGGCACCTCGAGGGCTTTCTCAAACGCTTTTTTGATCAGGATGATTGCGATATCCGCTTTCGCCCCTCCTACTTTCCGTTCACCGAGCCTTCGGCGGAAGTTGACATTCGTATCGGTGGTGGCGCCTGGATGGAAGTGCTTGGCTCCGGCATCGTGCACCCCAATGTGTTCAAGGCTGTGGGTATCGACAATGAGGAATGGACGGGTTACGCCTTTGGTCTGGGTGTCGAGCGGCTTGCCATGCTGCGCTACGGTGTGACCGACCTCAGGCAGTTCTTTGACAACGATCTGCGCTTCTTGTCGCAGTTTCACGCCAGTGGAGCAGGCGCATGAAGTTCAGCGAATCCTGGTTGCGCAGCTGGATCAACCCCGCGGTTGACAGCAACACCCTGGCTGAAAATCTGACTTCACTGGGACTCGAGGTCGATGATCTTGAGTCGGCGCGCCCTGCCTTTGAAAACGTAGTAGTAGGTAAAATTACAAGCGTGGCACCACATCCGGATGCCGACCGTCTGCGCGTCTGTGAGGTGGATGCTGGCGAGGGCGAGACCGTGCAGGTTGTGTGTGGTGCACCCAATGCACGAGAGGGGCTGGTGACCGCTTTTGCACGCGTCGGTGGTCGCTTGCCGGACGGGACCAGGCTCAAGAAGGCGAAGCTTCGTGGCGTAGAGTCTTTTGGCATGCTGTGTTCCGGTGCAGAGCTCGGGCTCGCAGAAGACAAGAGCGGCATCATGGAGCTGGCTGACGATGCACCCGCCGGTACCGACCTTTCGCTGTGGCTCGACCTTGATGACACAGTCATCGATGTGGATTTGACTCCTGATCGCGCGGACTGCCTCTCGATCAGAGGCTTGGCAAGGGACCTCTCGGCCCTGCACGACCTGCCGCTGACAGGGCGCGATATCGAGGCAGTCGATGCAGTGATAGCTGATGTGCACCCCGTCGAGCTTGACGCTGAATCGGCTTGCGCGCGTTTTACCGGTCGAGTCATTCGCGGGGTGAATATGCAAGCGCCAGTGCCAACAACAATTACCGAACGACTGAGGCGTGCAGATGTGCGTTCCATCAGTCCTGGTGTGGATGTCACCAACTACATCATGCTTGAGCTTGGCCAGCCGATGCACGCGTTTGATCTGGACAAGCTGAGAGGAACGGTGCGCGCACGCCTTGCACACGCCGGTGAGCGTCTGGTGTTGCTCGACGGGCGTGAAGTTGAGCTCGATGACAGCACAACGGTGATTGCCGATGACTCGGGTGCTATTGCTATAGCGGGTGTCATGGGTGGCGCATCGACAGCCATAGACGAGAACACCAGCAATGTGTTCCTTGAAGCCGCCCTGTTTCTGCCCGAAGAGCTGATAGGCAAGCCACGTCGCTACGGCTGTCACACTGAATCCTCGCATCGCTTTGAGAGAGGCGTTGATCCTGCAGGTCAACGTGAGGCACTGGAGGCCGCTACTGCTTTGCTGATCAGCATGACCGGAGGGCACGCGGGTCCGGTAACTGAAGTGGTACTCGATGATCGATTGCCACAGCGGCCAACGGTGACGCTGCGAGCAGCGAGGCTTGCGCGCGTTCTTGGAGTTGCAGTCCCTGACGAGGATACAGCTCGTATTCTTGCGCGTCTCGGCATTGCCTGCGAGCCGGTTGACGGGGGCTGGAAGGTGACACCTCCAAGTCATCGATGGGATCTTGCCATTGAGGAGGACTACATCGAAGAGGTGGGGCGTGTGCGGGGTTTTGATTCTCTGCCGAGAACACTGCCCACCCTGCAACCTGATTTTCGTGCAGCGCCCGAGTCGCGCATACCCGAGCTTGCTATCAAGCGCTTGCTTGCGCACCGGGGCTATCAGGAAGTCATCACCTACAGCTTTGTCGATGGTGCGCGCCAGGAATTGCTGCGTCCTGATCTGGACGCCCTGGTCCTGCCCAATCCCATTTCCTCGGAGTTGGGCGTGATGCGCACCAGCTTGATCGGTGGCTTGATCGACAGCTGGCAGCGTAACGCCAGTCGGCAGCAGGAGTCCGTGCGTCTGTTCGAGACAGGCCTGCGTTTTTTGCCGGTCATCGCGGATGAGCACCTAGACCCGCGGCACGGTGATGACATCCAGATCGATGACAGTGTGTGTCAGCAGACTTTGCTTGCCGGGTTGATCGCTGGCCGACGCCGTGCTGAATCCTGGAATTCGGACAACGAACCCGTTGACTTCTTTGACATCAAGGCGGATGTCGAGGCCTTGTTTGCGCAAGCGGCCGGTGTGTCGGTCAGCTTTGAGGTCGCCGCGCATCCGATGTTGCACCCGGGGCAGTCGGCCAGCCTGCTGGTTGACGGCGTACGTGTCGGTTATGTCGGTGCGGTCAATCCCGGATTGCATGAACCGCTGGACTTGCCCGGTCAGGCTTACGTGTTCGAGCTCTCCATGGCTGCCGTCAACACGTCGGCTGTGCCTGTTACTGCCCCGATTTCACGTTTCCCGTATGTCCGGCGGGATCTGGCCTTGCTGGTGGACGAGGGCGTGTCTCACGACGATATTCTGGCAAGCGTCAACAATGCGGCCCCTGCGGGCTTGCAGGGTGCCAGAGTATTTGACATCTACCGTGGCAAGGGGCTGCCAGACGGCAAGAAGAGTGTCGCTTTGAGCTTGATTCTGCAGGATATTTCGCGCACGCTAGTCGAGTCCGATGTGGACGAGGCGGTGTCCGCTATTGTGGGTGGGCTCAGTCGCGATCATGATGCGCGGATTCGGGATTAGTAGGACACGTCGCGAGGTGATACGTGCAGTTTGATCGAAGCAGCAGTAGTGTGGTGTTGATATGGCGTTGACCAAGGCAGCCATGGCCGAAATGCTGTTTGAGGAGCTCGGTCTCAACAAGCGTGAGGCCAAGGAGTTTGTCGAGCAGTTCTTTGAACAGGTCAAGGTAGCCCTTGAGCAAGGTCAGGACGTTAAACTGTCGGGCTTCGGCAATTTCCAGTTGCGCGACAAAAACCAGCGACCTGGCCGCAATCCCAAGACCGGTGAAGAGATCCCTATACTGGCGCGCCGAGTTGTGACGTTCCGACCGGGCCAAAAATTGAAAATGCGGGTAGAGGCTTATGCTGGAAGCCAGTAACAATAACGAATTGCCAACTATCCCCAACAAGCGCTACTTCACCATCGGTGAAGTGAGCGACCTGTGCGAGGTCAAGCCGCATGTGTTGCGGTATTGGGAGCAGGAGTTTCCAGACCTCGAGCCTGTAAAGCGACGGGGCAACAGGCGTTACTACCAACGCCATGACGTCATGCTGATTCGCCAGATCAGAAGTTTGTTGTACGCCGAGGGCTACACGATCGGTGGTGCCAGACAGTACCTCGCAGGAGAGACAGCGCGTGATGATCACACCCAGTCGCAACAGTTGATGCGACAGCTGCGTTCCGAGCTCGAGGACGTGTTGCGCATATTGCGCACCCACTAGGATCGCGCATAGCGGTCAAGCAGGCGATCAAGCAGGATAGGGGCAGACAAATCCGTCCCCACAGGGTGCTGCGGTAGGTATACTTCACGCTCTGGCGGGGCGTGGCGCAGGCTGGTAGCGCACCACAATGGGGTTGTGGGGGTCGGAGGTTCGAATCCTCTCGCCCCGACCAGTTAACTGATAGTGGTCTGTCGGACAGGGGTTGCGCTAATGGTATTGGTGCCGCCGATAGTGATAGACCCTATCGGCCAGTAATCTGTTTGACCTGCACCCCGCGCGCCCCAGCCGAGAAAAAGACAAGCGGCGACTCCTGCCAACAGTGATCGAGTCCGCACCGAGACTGGGAGTTGAGCCGGCAAGATCAGCGTTGGGCCTATCGACGGCGTCCCATTTACAGCAGTTGATGAAATATCACTGGCATGCGGCCGGTAATATCATGGGCGCGACGGTCAACCATTGTTTCGAGTGGCCGATATCCAATAGTTGATGTTAAAGATGGAGCAGGGCATGCGTGCCGATGAACTTCGCTCGGCTGCCGCCCGGGTCACCGAGATTCTCATCAGGGCTGATTTGACCGGGGTAATAAATCAGATGCGTGGCGCCAGGGGCGGCGCGCGCGCCGTGGCTGCTGATTTGCTCCACGAGGTTGGTTGCGATGTTGCAAGACAACTGCAAGTGCTCTCCACCAACGAACAGTTGGTCGTCAAGCACTTGCACCTCGGCAGTCTGGTGTCTTCAGCTTATTGGAGCAAGTTGCGTGACGCGACCTGTGCATCCGAGCAGGTACATCCTGAAGTGGTGCGGCTGGCAAGTCGCGTCATGTTTGCAACCGGTAACTTGCCGGGCCTGGTTCACATGCTCGCAGAGGTTGCAACAGCGCCTGTCGATATTGTTGCAACGCCTTCGCCGTTTGCAGACCCTTCTCCACTTGCAGAAGGTGAGGCGCGTTTGATCGCGCGGCTGACCGATGCCGGAGAACGTGCTGCTGACCCCGACCGTATTGCCCGGGCCATCGACGGGGTCGATATGCTCTACAGCGCGTGCGCGAGTGTCGCGCGAAAGTCCATAGGTGACCTGCGTCTGGACCTTATCGCTGGCGTCGAAGACCGTGATATCCACTTTGCGGGCGAAAGCGACACCGTCACGGCCGTCAGCGCTGTGCTGAAATCCATACCGGACGTCATTGCCGGTTACAGCTCGTCAGACGAACTCGATCTGGATGAGCTGGTCGCGCTCTTGCCGGTGTTCGAGGATCTCAGGACGCTTGAAGAGAATGGCTCGTTCAACAGAAACGACCTCAAGGACATAAGAGAAACGATGTATCAGGGTGCGGTGCTGGCTGTCGAAAGCGGCATCACGGTTGCCACGGTGGCTGAGTCACCGTCAACGTCGGTGGCAGCTGACGATGGCCACGGTGGCACCCGGCGCAGCCGCGCCCAGCCAGGACCCGTCCTGGATGGGCAAATCGCTGAAGCCGATGCCGCCAAGCACTACGACCGATACCTCAAGGAGCGCGAAGCCATGCAAAACGCGGCGTCTACTCCCGGCGAGTTACCGGTCTCGCTGCATGAGCGCAGAAGACCGAAGCCGGTCAGCGAACAGGAATTCGAGCTGCCAGCGCACCCGTCAGAAGGGGCACGCCCGCCTGCCGCGGATTCAGTAGAGGAGCTGCTGGAAGCGCTTGGCAAGAGCCGCAGGGACCGCTAGAGCCTGCGCGAGTGACTGGTATGGCGGCAACCCGGGCAGACGTGATCGACGTGGGCTGACCCAGCGAGACTCGTCGTTCAGCCAGCCAGAAATCCGTTTCTGTGCCACTGTCCGTGCAAGCAAGTAAAAGTGGCTCCCCGGGCCGGGCTCGAACCAGCGACCCAATGATTAACAGTCATTTGCTCTACCAACTGAGCTACCGGGGAACAGCGGAGCAGAGTGTAGTGCTGTGATCGCAGCAGGTCAACGACCAAGCGCGCTACAATGACCGCCCCGCCACCGGCGTCAGCCTTTTTGATGACAAAGTCGTTCGAACTTGTGACGGACTATGCCCCGGCCGGGCATCAGCCGGAAGCGATCGACACCCTCTCCGAGGGTATCTCCGACGGGCTTGCAGCCCAGACCTTGCTGGGTGTTACCGGGTCTGGCAAAACCTTCACCATCGCCAACGTCATCGCACGCCATCAGCGCCCGGCTATTGTGCTTGCGCCGAACAAGACCTTGGCCGCGCAGCTCTACGGAGAGTTTCGAGACTTTTTCCCGAACAACGCGGTCGAGTATTTCGTCTCCTACTACGACTACTACCAACCAGAAGCCTACGTTCCGGCCTCGGATACCTTCATCGAAAAGGACGCCTCGATCAACGAGCACATCGAGCAGATGCGCCTGTCGGCCACCAAGGCCTTGTTTGAACGGCCTGATGTTGTGATTGTTGCGACCGTCTCCTCCATCTATGGCCTGGGTGATCCTCAGCAATACCACAAGATGGTGTTGCATCTGAAACGCGGCGAGACGATTGATCAGCGCGCCGTGCTGCGGCGGCTGGCCGAGCTGCAGTACACGCGCAATGATATGGAGCTCAAGCGTGGCACCTACCGGGTGCGGGGCGAGATCATCGACATCCACCCGGCAGACTCGGACCGTGAGGCCATCCGCGTCGAGTTGTTCGATGACGAGATCGAGTCGCTATCGCACTTTGACCCACTGACCGGTGAAGTGCTGCGCAAGGTGCCTCGCCTGACAATCTACCCCAAGACCCACTACGTCACACCACGCGAACGTCTGCTTGCGGCTACCGATCTGATAAAGGAAGAGCTCGTCGAGCGCCTGGAGCAATTGCGGGGGGCTGGCAAGTTGGTGGAGGCTCAGCGCTTGCAACAGCGCACTCAGTTTGACCTGGAAATGATCTACGAGCTCGGATATTGCTCGGGGATCGAAAATTACTCGCGCTATCTATCGGGGCGCGGGCCGGGTGAGCCGCCTCCCTGTCTGTTTGATTATTTGCCACAAGACAGTTTGATTTTCATTGATGAGAGTCATGTGACCATTCCGCAGCTTGGTGCCATGTACAAGGGCGACAGGGCACGAAAGGAAAATCTGGTCAACTTCGGTTTTCGTCTCCTGTCGGCGCTCGACAATCGGCCGCTGAAGTTCGAGGAGTGGGAGCTGCTGGCCCCGCAGGCAATTTTTGTGTCGGCGACCCCGGGCGACTATGAGGCAAACCACGCCGATCAGATCGTCGAGCAGATCGTAAGGCCAACGGGCCTGATCGACCCCGAGGTCGAGGTACGTCCTGCGCGCACCCAGGTCGATGACGTGATGTCCGAGATCGCAGAGCGTGTTGCGGTTAACGAACGAGTGCTGATCACCACGCTGACCAAGCGAATGTCAGAGGATCTGACCGACTATCTCTCGGATCACGATATCAAGGTGCGCTACCTGCACTCGGATGTCGATACCGTGGAACGGAGCGAGATCATTCGGGATCTGAGGTTGGGAGTCTTTGACGTGCTGGTCGGTATCAATCTGTTGCGCGAAGGTCTGGATATGCCCGAGGTCTCGCTGGTAGCGATCCTGGATGCCGACAAGGAAGGCTTTTTGCGCGCGGAACGCTCGCTCATTCAGACCATCGGGCGAGCAGCGCGTAACCTGAACGGCAAGGCCATCCTGTATGCCGACACGATGACCGGGTCGATGAAACGCGCCATGGATGAAACCTCGCGGCGTCGTGACTTGCAGCTGGCCTTCAACGAAGAGCACGGCATCGTGCCCAAGGGGATAATCAAGCCCGTGGCCGATGTCATGGAGGCGGGTGGAAGCGCCAGAGGGGGCAAGCGTGGTCGGCGCGGAGCCAAGGCCGCCGACAAGCCAATTGAGGCTTTGTCACCGTCTGCTGCAGCCAAGCGCATGAAGACGCTGGAAAAAGAGATGTATGACGCCGCGCGTAATCTGGAATTTGAACGCGCGGCGGGTTTGCGTGATGAGCTGGAGACCTTGCGAGCCTCGCTGTTTGGCGGCTCCGATGAGCGTGATCAGAACAGCACGGTCCCGGCTAGCGACACCAGTAGCCAGGGCGGTAGTAACGGTAAGTTGGGGACGAAGCGCCGTAGAGGTGGCGAGGTGAAGGCTTCGGCCTCATAATCCACGTTCAGAATTTTGATCGGGCGTCCTTGAGAGAGGCGTCGTTACATGAGGAGAAACTCAATGCTCGAAGCCTATCGCCAGCACGTAGCGGAGCGCGCCGCTGAGGGCATTGTGCCCAAGCCACTCGATGCCGAGCAGACCGCCGGTCTGGTAGAGCTGCTCAAGGCCCCGCCAGCCGGTGAAGAGGAGGTGCTGATGGAGCTCCTCACAGAGCGCGTCCCGGCCGGTGTTGACGAGGCTGCCTATGTCAAGGCGGGCTTTCTCGCCGCGGTTGCCAAAGGCGAGGCGTCCAGCCCGCTGATTTCGCGCATCAAGGCGATCGAGATCCTTGGCACCATGCTCGGCGGATACAACGTCGAGTACCTGGTTGCAGCCCTTGATGATGCTGAGCTTGCTGATGCGGCGACCAAGGCCTTGTCACACACCTTGCTCGTGTTCGATGCCTTCAACGACGTGCAAAGGAAGGCCAATGACGGTAACGCACACGCGAAGAAGGTGATGGAATCCTGGGCCGACGCCGAGTGGTTTACCAGTAAGGACGAGGTCCCCAAGACAGTCTCGGTCAGTGTGTTCAAGGTGCCGGGAGAGACCAACACCGATGATCTGTCTCCCGCGGTCGATGCCTGGTCGCGCCCTGATATTCCTCTGCACGCCAAGGCAATGCTTAAATTCGAGCGCGAGGGATTCACCAAGGATCCGCTCGGCAAGATCGCCGAGTTGCGCGAGCGTCCGGAAGCGGTTGCCTACGTAGGCGATGTGGTCGGTACCGGCTCATCACGAAAGTCCGCGACCAATTCTGTGCTCTGGTACATGGGCGACGATATCCCGAACATCCCCAACCGTCGTGACGGTGGCTTTGTTCTCGGTACCAAGATCGCCCCGATCTTTTTCAACACACTCGAAGATGCGGGCGCTTTGCCGATCGAGTGCAACGTTGACGGTATGGAGATGGGCGACATCATTGACATCCATCCACACGACGGCAAGATCACCAAGCAGGGCAGCGACGAGGTCATCACCGAGTTCGAACTGTCTAGCCCCGTGCTGCTCGACGAGGTGCGTGCCGGTGGCCGTATTCCTCTGATTATCGGTCGCGCTTTGACCGACAAGGCCTGTGAGGCGCTCGGTCGCAATCCAAGTCCTGTCTTCACGCGCCCAGGCGCGGGCGACACATCAGACAAGGGCTACACGCTTGCCCAGAAGATGGTGGGACGTGCTTGCGGTGTTGACGGCGTGCGCCCGGGTCAGTTCTGCGAGCCGCGTATGACAACTGTCGGTAGTCAGGACACAACAGGTCCAATGACACGAGACGAGCTCAAGGATCTTGCGTGTCTCGGTTTCTCGGCAGATCTGGTCATGCAGAGCTTCTGTCACACGGCGGCCTATCCAAAGCCCATTGATGTCAGCACGCACCATTCGCTGCCTGACTTCATGACCAACCGCGGTGGTGTCAGTCTTCGCCCCGGTGACGGCATCATTCACTCCTGGCTCAACCGCATGTTGCTGCCGGATACTGTCGGTACTGGCGGGGATTCACACACGCGTTTTCCGATGGGCATCAGCTTTCCTGCAGGTTCCGGTCTTGTGGCGTTTGCAGCCGCGGTCGGCGTCATGCCCTTGAACATGCCCGAGTCGGTGCTCGTACGCTTCAAGGGCGAGATGCAGCCGGGCATCACCCTGCGTGATCTTGTCAACGCCATCCCCTATGCGGCGCTCCAGCGCGGCTTGCTGACGGTCGAGAAGAAGGGCAAGAAGAACGTCTTCTCGGGTCGTTGTATCGAGATCGAGGGCCTCCGTGATCTCAAGCTCGAGCAGGCTTTTGAATTGGCGGACGCCACTGCCGAGCGCTCAGCCGGCGGTTGCACCATCAAGCTCGACATCGAGCCCTTGAAGGAATACATCACATCCAATGTGACCCTGCTTCGCTGGATGATTGATCAAGGCTACGAAGATGCAAAGACCTTGGAACGCCGCGCACGCAAGATGGAAGAGTGGCTGGAGAATCCGTCGCTGCTCGAAGCTGATGCAAACGCCGAGTACTTCGAGACCATCGAGATCGACCTCGCCACAATCACAGAGCCCTTGCTCGCCTGTCCTAACGATCCGGACGATGTAAAACCCTTGTCCGAGGTTCAGAACACCGATATTGACGAGGTATTCATCGGCTCCTGTATGACCAACATCGGCCACTACCGTGCGGCGGGACAGTTGATGAAAGAGGCGGGCGAGTACATCGATACCGTTCTGTGGATTGCACCGCCGACACGTATGGACGAGCACCAGCTGAAAGAAGAGGGTTGGTACAACATCTTTGGTGCTGCAGGAGCGCGTCTCGAGATACCGGGTTGCTCTCTGTGCATGGGTAACCAGGCGCGCGTCAAACCGGGTGCTACGGTGGTGTCAACGTCTACGCGCAACTTCCCCAACCGTCTGGGTAAAGATGCCAACGTGTACTTGTCGTCAGCTGAGCTTGCAGCAGTTGCGGCGCTGTTGGGTCGACTGCCTACGCCCGCCGAATACCAGAAGTACGTTGCGGGACTCGATGCGATGAGTAGCGAGCTTTATCGCTACCTCAACTTCAACGAAATCGCTGAGTTTCAGAACTCGGCCGACCAGGCTCGAGTCAAGTTCAAGGATATTCCCGTGAACTTGCAGATCGCTTCCTGATCCAGATGTCGAGCGGGCTGTCGCAAGTGAATTCGGCAGCCCGCCCTCTATTTTTCTGGGGGCACGGCTGAGGCCGATTGATCAGGCATTGAGGATTTCCTGGGCCGTGCGCACATAGCGACCGCGGGCCAACAGCAGGTTGATGCGTGAACCACCGCATTGACGCCACAACACGACTGATCGCAGCCCGCCAAGCAAGACCGCACGGATCTTGGAGGCGGTCTCCGAGTTGTTCAGGTGTTTGGGGTCGCCGGATACCATGATGCGCGGTGACAGGTGACTGATTGCGCTGCGGTACAGGTTGGCCAGATTGGACACCAGGGTAGGATCACTCACCTCAAAGTCGAGTGACTGTGCCCGCGCAATACCGGCTTTCAGCTGCTCAATGGTGCCTGCGTCTCGCATGACGTTGCCTCCGAGCTGAACGAGCAACAGCGTGTAGCGCGCAATATCGAGATCGCGTACCTCACCTTGGCCACCCAGTTGATTGCTCAGAACGCGTAAGCCCGGTTTCAGTGCAGCAGGTGAGCCGCCATAGGCATCGATCACCCGGTCGGTGTCCACGGTCAGTATCGAGCCGAGGGTGGCTTCAAATTCGTCCTGACTGCACATGCCGGTCGTCGCGAGCGATTTGCACAGGTGCACGGACTGGAACACGCCGGCAAGCGCGAGGGTCTGGTTACCGGGAGTATCGAGTTGACTCATGCGGCGATTATAGGCGCCTCTTGGGTCGACGGGGCGTGCTCGGCAATGCGGCAACACTGTCGGCGAATTCAGAGCGACGGCCCAAGTTCATTGATGACACCGCCACCGAGACAGCAGTCACCGTCGTAGAACACCACGGATTGTCCGGGCGTTATCGCTCTGACCGGTTCGGTGAAGGTGACACTGACCGTGTCCGGCGTCTGGCACACCACGTGTGCCGCTACATCACGCTGGCGATATCTGACGCGAGCGGTACACGCAAACTGCTCGGCGGGGGCGCTTCCTGCCACCCAGTGAACGTCAATCGCATTGAGGCGCGTGCGCAAAAGTCGTGGATTGTCGTGACCCTGTCCCACGATCAGGCAATTGTGTTTCAGGTCCTTGTCGAGCACGTACCAGGGAGCGGCTTGTGCACCCTCGCGACCGCCAATGCCGAGGCCCTGACGTTGGCCGTAGGTGTGATACATCAGGCCCGTATGCCGACCGATCACCTTGCCCGTCTCGTCCACGATGTTGCCAGGTTGATTCGGCAGGTAGTCAGACAGGAATGCGGTGAATTTGCGTTCGCCGATAAAACAGATACCGGTGCTGTCTTTCTTGGTATGCACATGCAGGCCGGCCGCTTGTGCCATCTGCCGCACCTCGCCCTTGTCGAGCTCTCCAACAGGAAACAGGCTCGGGGCGAGTTGTGCCTGCCCGAGCTGATGCAGGAAATAGCTCTGATCCTTGTTGCTGTCGAGTCCGCGCAGAAGCTGCCAGGAGCCAGTGTCACTCAAACCACGACGCACGTAGTGACCCGTTGCAATCGCGTCGGCTCCGCGGGCCTCTGCGTGCTCTAGGAAGGCCTTGAACTTGATCTCCCGATTGCAGAGGATGTCGGGGTTGGGTGTGCGGCCCGTCTTGTATTCGTTCAGAAAGTGCTCGAATACGCCACTCCAGTACTCCTCCGCGAAATTGACCGACTCAAGCGGTATTCCGAGTGTCTTTGCCACACCGGCGGCATCGCGGTAGTCCTGCCGTGCCGTACAGGCTTCGTCATCATCCTCCCAGTTCTGCATGAACACGCCGGTGACGCGGTATCCGGCGCGCAGCAGCAGCCAGGCGGTTACCGACGAGTCCACACCGCCGCTCATGCCGACGATGACGTGCGAATCCTGCGCTGGCATCAGATCGGCCGGCAAAACCCTGTCGTGGTGTTCAGTAGTCAACTAGGTGTCGTAGTACTCGCGATACCACTCGACAAAACGGCTCACACCGTCTTCCACGCTGGTGTCAGGCTTGTAGTCAACATCGCTTATCAGGTCGCTCACATCGGCAAAGGTATCGGGCACATCGCCTGCTTGCAAGGGCAAAAGGTTTTTTTTGGCTGTCTTGTTCAGGCAAGACTCCAGTACGTGAATATAGTGCTCCAACTCCACGAGTTGGTTGTTGCCGATGTTGTACACACGGTAGGGGGCTGAGCTTGATGCCGGGTCAGGCTGCATCGCGTCAAAGTCAGGATTACCGGTTGCCACATTGTCGAGCGTGCGAATCACGCCTTCGACAATGTCATCGATATAAGTAAAGTCCCTTTTGTGGCGTCCGTAGTTGAACACATCGATCGGCTCTCCTGCCAGGATCTTGCGGGTAAACAGGAACAACGCCATGTCCGGCCGACCCCAGGGGCCGTACACCGTGAAAAAACGCAGGCCGGTCGTGGGCAGTCCGAACAGGTGGCTGTAGGTGTGTGCCATCAGCTCATTGCACTTCTTGGTAGCAGCGTAGAGGCTGACCGGATGGTCTACCGGCTCATGCTCCGAGAAGGGTATCCTGGTGTGGTTGCCATACACCGAGCTGGTGGAGGCATAGACCAGATGCTGGACATCAAAATGCCGACAGTTCTCTAGTACATTCAGAAAACCGACCACGTTGGCGTCGACGTAGGCCCGCGGATTGACGAGTGAGTATCTCACCCCCGGCTGAGCCGCCAGGTTGACGACCCGGTCTGGTCGGTGCGCCGCGAAGGTCTCGTTCATCAGCGCGGTGTCCTCAATGTCACCTCGCACTTCGGTAAAGCCTGCGTGCTTCTGGACACGGGCCAGACGGGCCACCTTCAGGTCAACGTCGTAGTAATCGTTGAGGTTGTCGATGCCAATGACTTCGTCGCCCCGTGCCAGCAAGCGCAGCGCTAGCGAGGAGCCGATGAATCCGGCGGTACCGGTGACCAGTATTTTCATTGTTTTTGGCGCGTGTGAAATGCGTGTATCCGGTACGCGTGGCTTTGATGCGCCCTCGAACAGTGCCGGCAATCTTACCTACCGCCACGCCGATGATGCAAAGTTGAGCGGTGCGCGCCACGAAGCGTCGCATGAAATACCGTTCGGGCAGGCCGCGATGATCCGCGTTCGGCATGGGTTCTCGTCTGCCGGCTCGAACCCCGGGGCGGCGAGTGGCAACGTGGAGATCGCGGGTGAGCCAGCCTCGCGGCATTCCAGGCCGCCACGACTACACTCATCGAGAAGTCAGAACTGCCGGTTTTGGGAAGTTCCCAGAAGGGGCTCCTGTTTGCGTGGGCGGGGGAGCACAAGACCGTGTCCTTGATGTGCTCGTGATCATCCTCACTTTCTGTACGTATAGAGAGGTGTCGGGGCAAATAAGCGCAAAGGGTGTGCCTGATGGGGAACGATATTTGCGGATGTGAGACTGATCATGAGCACGATTGCGCTGTTGGGCCCGGGGGTTAGAATGGAGGTGCCGGGAGTGAAAGCTGGCATCGCGCAACGAACAGCTCTGTTTATGGAATCAATGAGTGACCAGGATACTGATCAGGATGGCTTTACAAGCGGCGCTGCCGTGGTGGAGTCAGCCAAGCCTAAATTAGCCAAGCCGCCACTTTGGAAAGTGGTGCTGCTCAACGATGACTACACACCGATGGAGTTTGTGGTCGAAGTTTTGCAGGTCTTTTTCAGGCTCGACCGAGAAGAGGCAACAGTGGTCATGTTGCACGTTCACAGGAAGGGGAAAGGCGTGTGCGGTGTGTTTACGCGAGAAATTGCTGAAACCAAGGTTGCGCACGTTACTCAGTTCGCGCGCGAAAGCAAGCATCCCTTGCTCTGCGAGATGGAGGAAGACTGACACAGCGCCGCAAAGGTCGCCCGACAGTCTTCTGAAGCCGCTAAACAGGAAAAGAGAATGTTAAGTAAAGAGCTCGAATTTACGCTGAACAACGCCTTCAAGGAGGCCCGCGCTCGACGGTTCGAGTTCATGACAGTTGAACATCTGCTGCTCGCCTTGATCGACAACCCCACAGCGGCCGATGTACTGCGCGCCTGTGGTGGGGACCTGGACACACTGCGCGACGAGCTAGACAGCTTCGTTGACGACAACACGCCCCAGCTGGACGAAAGTGATACCCGCGAGACGCAACCCACACTGGGGTTTCAGCGCGTCCTGCAGCGCGCGGTGTTCCATGTGCAGAGCTCGGGCAAGAAGGAAGTGACAGGGGCCAATGTGCTCGTAGCCATCTTCGGTGAGCAAGACTCGCAGACGGTCTACCTGCTCAACAAGCAGAGCATCACGCGCCTTGATGTCGTCAATTTCATCTCTCACGGCATTTCCAAGAATGGTCGCGAGGACGGCGAGGAGACCGATGAGGCGGCAGGTGAATTCGCGGGCGAAGAAGGCGAGAGCGACGCCAGGCCACTCGACAAGTACGCCACCAATCTGAATGCGCGCGCCGAGGAGGGCAAGATCGACCCGCTGATCGGTCGCGACCACGAAGTCGAGCGTGCCAGTCAGGTTCTGTGCCGTCGCCGCAAGAACAATCCCTTGCTGGTAGGTGAAGCCGGTGTTGGCAAGACTGCCATAGCAGAAGGCCTGGCCCGCAAGATTGTCGACGGCGAGGTGCCTGAGGTGCTGGCGGACAGCACCATCTACTCTCTCGATCTTGGCGCTCTGGTTGCCGGCACCAAGTACCGTGGAGACTTCGAGAAACGCCTCAAGAGCATCCTGACCCAGCTCAAGAAGGAAGAGGGTGCGATCCTTTTCATTGATGAAATCCACACCATTATTGGAGCAGGTGCGGCCTCGGGCGGCGTCATGGATGCCTCCAATCTGATCAAGCCGATGCTCGCCTCGGGCGAGCTCAAGTGCATCGGTTCCACGACCTACCAGGAATACCGCGGCATCTTCGAAAAGGATCGTGCGCTTTCGCGGCGCTTCCAGAAGATTGATGTGGTCGAGCCCACCGTGGACCAGACCTTCGAGATCCTCAAGGGGCTCAAGGCGCGCTATGAGGAGTTTCACGAAGTCAAGTACTCAACCAAGGCGCTGAAAACCGCTGCAGAGCTCGCGGGTCGCTACATCAACGATCGCTTTCTGCCTGACAAGGCCATTGACGTCATTGACGAAGCCGGTGCCAGTCACCGCGTCAAGGGCGCTTCTGCCAAGGGCAAGAAGTCGATTACGGTCAAGGATATCGAGGCGATCGTTGCCAAGATTGCTCGCATTCCGGAAAAGAGCGTCAGCTCGACAGACATGGACAAGCTGCGTACGTTGTCGCGCGATCTGAAGATGCTCGTGTTTGGCCAGGATGACGCCATCGAAACGCTCGGTTCGGCCATCAAGATGTCACGCTCGGGCCTCGGTCCGCAGGACAAGCCGATTGGCAGCTTCATGTTTGCAGGCCCGACCGGTGTCGGCAAGACCGAGGTGACCAAGCAATTGGCTCAGGTCATGGGCATCGAGCTGATTCGCTTTGACATGTCCGAATACATGGAGAGGCACACGGTATCTCGTTTGATTGGTGCGCCTCCGGGTTACGTGGGCTTTGATCAGGGGGGGCTGTTGACCGATGCGGTAGTGCAAAACCCGCATTCGGTCGTGCTGCTCGATGAAATCGAGAAAGCTCATCCGGACGTGTTCAATCTGCTGCTGCAGGTCATGGACCACGGTACGCTGACTGACAACAACGGTCGCAAGGCCGATTTTCGAAATGTCATCCTGATCATGACGACCAACGCCGGGGCTGAATCCATCTCGCGCACAACCATGGGCTTTACCCAGCAGGATCACACCAGCGATGGCATGGAAGCGGTGAGCAAGATGTTCACCCCGGAATTCCGTAATCGTCTCGACAGCATCATCCAGTTCAAGCCGCTCGACAAGTCAATCATCCTCAACGTCGTCGACAAGTTCATTATCGAGCTCGAAGCACAGCTTGAAGAGAAGAACGTCCAGATCGACTTCAATCCGGATGCCAAGACCTGGCTGGCCGAGAACGGATTTGATGCGCGCATGGGTGCACGACCGATGGCACGGCTGATCAGCGAGAACATCAAGAAGCCGCTCGCCGACGAGATCTTGTTCGGCAAGCTGAGCAAGGGTGGACGCGTGAACGTCATGCTCGACGAGAAGGGCGAGATTGCCTTCGAGTTTCAGAGCAAGGAAAACAAGGAAGCAACAGTCGAATAGGGCACAGCATCACCGAGAGTCGGCTTGCACCGGCTCTCTCTGATGGCCCAGTTTTCGTTGTGCGTGGTGGGCCTCCGTTGGAGGCCTGCTCGCAGACCTGGCGGCTGCGGCTAGCGGCTGCGGTAAGTGATGCGCCCTTTGCTCAAGTCATAAGGCGTCATTTGCACAGTGACCTTGTCACCGGTCAGTATGCGAATGTAGTGCTTGCGCATCTTGCCCGAGATATGGGCCGTGACCACATGACCATTCTCCAGCTCGACGCGGAACATGGTGTTTGGCAGCGTGTCGACGACAACGCCCTCCATCTCGATTGGTTCTTCTTTGGCCATCCAGGTGTCCGTAGTAACGATTGACGTCATCTGGCAGGTTTCGCCGGAATCTCGTCGCTGTAGCATTATGGCTGCTGATTAGCCTATCGCAAGCCCTCTTGTGCGATTTGATCCCAAAAAGGTGTCTGATTATGCCAATCGGGCAGCGTAATAGTGTTTGTGTCGATCGCAGTCGGGCACCATACTCCACAGATGGACTTCACTTTGCTGCATCGGCCAAGAACATCGGGGCGCTTCGCCGCTCTGATGGATCTGTACGAGCGCAATTACATGCTCATGCGGCTGTTGGCACCGCGTCTGCGCACCATGGACAAATCGGTTTACGTATCCGAAACCGATGACGACGGCTTGCCTCTGGAGATTCACGAGCTGACGCATGAGCGGTACACCTCGACCTTCCGGCTGACCTACCGGCTGTCGGAGCGATGGCCGCAGGGCAAGGAGCCAAACCTTGCGATGAGGCTCTACCACGACGCGCGCACGTGCGAGGTCATGAGCGGCCTTCTACCGGGCGAGACGACCGAGGCGAGGCGCGTGCGCGATCTGGAGCACGGTTTGCAGTTGAACTCCTTTCTCAATCGCTGGTTGGCCTACTGCCTGAAGCAGGGGCACGGCTTTGAGGGTGCGCGTATGCAGCACACGGCGGGCGAGCCCGTGCAGACAACCCCCGAGGGCAATTCGGACCCGATCAATACCGGCGCGTCAGATCTGAGGCGTTGACGGGCCGTTTGCTGCCGGTCGCCGCGATGCTCAGCCGCTCAAGAGCGGCAGAAACGATCGACGCTTTGCTGATAACGGGCCATGTAGAGCACGGTGTTATCCATGTCTTCCGCCGTCAGCGGCGTGGCCAGACGTCGCTCCAGTGATACCACTCGTTTGGCAAGCTCCTCGCACTGTGCGCGCTTGGACGTCGAGGCCGTCATGGCGGTGTTGCCGGATGTGTTTTCGGTGAGGGCCTGGCCGCTGTAGCCTTCTGGCAAGGCAGCCGATGGTTGGGTCGCTGTGATGCCGCTGTTGATATCGCTACTGGCGCTACCGTCAGGGGAAGGGGCGTAAGCAAGCCCGGTTGCCGAGCGTGCTGCACTCGTTGTCACAGGCGCTTGAACCGTGGCGCTGGACACCGGGCTCGGATCAGCTGCAGCGCTTGCAGTCGCTGCTTCGCTGGTCATCGTAGCGGTGTCAACCTGGGTAAATTCAACGCCGGCTGGCGGTTTATTGGGGGAAAAGGTAATCGAGCCATCCGCTTCTACCCAGCGATACAAATCGCTGGCAGCGGCGCCAGCGGAGACACCAAGGCCGACGCCCAGCACCGCAAGGCATACGCCAACGCGCAGAGACCGGCCAGGGCGCAGAGACCGGCCAGGGCGCAGCCAAAGACTGGCGCTGCAAACGCGATTCAAGTGTGCTGTGTGCGTCGTGTAACAAGTCATCGCGACGTGATTCTCTTTGCGTGTAACAGATTCAGATGCAGCAAGGTCGATGCCTGACAACCGAGTTTGGTACCAAGAAGGTAGTTGCCGTTTGCCTACTCGGCCAACCGTTTTGCAGTGCGTTTGCTGTGCCTGTGTATTGACCTGCGCACGCGCTCGTACAGGTGCGCGAGCACGTAGGTTGTCACGCCGATATAATCGCTGGCCCGCCTGTGCCCGTTCAGGCGCTGTTGAGCCGATACTGCCCCATGTTGGACCCACGCCTTGTGCGCAATGATCCTGGTTCTGTTGCCGAGCGCCTCGCGCGCCGCCAGCTGACCATCGATGTCGACGAATTGTCGCGGCTGGAGTCCGATCGCAAGCGCCTGCAGTCACATAGCGAGGCCTTGCAGGCCGAGCGCAACACACGCTCCAAGGGTATCGGGCAGGCCAAGGCGCGTGGCGAGGACATAGCGCCATTGCTGGCCGATACCGAGCGTCTGGGTACTGAGCTATCCGATGCCAGCGCGGCCTTGGCAGTCGTGCAGGACAAGCTCGAGAGCATACTGCTGCGCCTGCCCAATCTTCCTGACGAATCCGTTCCCGCCGGTCGCGATGAGTCCGACAATGAGGAGCTGCGCCGAGTGGGTGAGCCGCGCACGCTGGATTTCGAACCCCTTGATCACGTCGCGTTGGGCGCGCGCGGTGATGCGCTTGATTTTGAGACGGCGGGACTCTTGTCAGGTTCTCGTTTTGCCCTGATGCGCGGCGATGTGGCTCGCTTGCACAGAGCGCTGGCGGCCTTCATGCTCGATTTGCACGTTGACGAACACGGGTACACCGAAGTTGATGTCCCGCTGATCGTCAATCGCGCCACCCTGACCGGTACCGGTCAGCTGCCCAAGTTTGCCGAGGACCTGTTTTCGATCGGTTGGGGCGGCGGCGACGATGCAGAGGCTGCGGATGTGCATGTCAATGATCACTTTTTGATCCCCACCTCCGAGGTACCACTCGCGGGCAGTGTGCAAGGGCGCATCATCGAAGCTGACGAGCTTCCTTTGAAGCTCACGTGCCGCAGTGCCTGTTTTCGCTCGGAGGCCGGCTCCTATGGTCGAGATACACGCGGATTGATTCGCCAACACCAGTTCGAGAAGGTGGAAATGGTGCAGGTGACAAGGCCCGATCAATCCCGTGCTGCGCTAGACGAGATGACTGCCCACGCCGAGCGTGTGCTCGAGCTTCTCGGTCTTCCTTACCGCGTCATGTTGCTGTGCGGGGGTGACATGGGATTTGGTGCAGCGCGTACCCACGATCTCGAGGTGTGGTTGCCGGGCCAGTCGGCTTATCGAGAGATCTCCTCGATCAGCACCTGCACGGATTTTCAGGCGCGCCGCATGCAGGCGCGGTGGCGCAATCCTGAAACCGGTAAACCAGAGCTTGTCCACACACTCAATGGTTCAGGATTGGCTGTTGGCAGAACTCTGGTGGCGGTGCTTGAAAACTATCAGCAAGCAGACGGGAGCGTTGTCGTGCCAGCGGCCTTGCGGCCCTGGATTGGCGGGCGCGAGCGGCTTTTGGCTGCCTGAGCGTCTGATACACCTGTGCATAGATCACCGATGAGTCAGCATGTGCGGTATGCAGGCCTGGATGCACTCGCGGGGCTTATCTCATCAAGAGGATTGCCGCCGATTGAACAGTGGGACCCGCAACGCACCGGTGACAGTCACATGTTCATCGCTCGGGACGGCTCGTGGTACTACCGGGGTAGCCTTATCCAACGTGAGCGGATGGTGCGGTTGTTCTCCACCGTGCTGAGTCAGGACGAAGACGGCACGACGTGGCTGGTCATGCCCCATGAAAAGCTTCACGTGGACGTGGAGGATGCGGTGTTCAATGCCGTGCTCCTGGACCACCAGAAAGAGACAGCTCCGCAGACCCTGACCTTCACCACCAACGTGGGCGACGTGGTTGTCGCCAGTGCCGATTGCCCGATCACGGTTCGCTACGCCACACCTGACAGCGATCCGGCTCCCTATATCCGGGTGCGAGGACGTCTTGACGCTCTGATCACTCGCTCGGTATTCATCGAGCTTGGCGCGCTCGTGCAAGAGCAAGACGGACGTCTGGGTGTGGAATCAGCCGGTTGTTTCATGCCACTGGACAGATCTCCCACGTGACGCCGCGCGATCCGGTATTGGCGTGCGAAAACGTCAGTCTGTGGCGCGGCGATGCTGTGATTGTCGAACAGCTGTCGCTTGACGTGGCAGCGGGTGAAGTGTTGCGTCTCGAGGGCGAAAACGGTAGTGGCAAGACGACGGTGCTGCGCTTGCTTGCCGGCCTTGTGGAGCCCGATGAGGGCGAGATCCGGTTTCGTGGTGAGCGCCTGCCGCGCGCCGGCAGAGCGCTCGCAGACGCGTTGCTCTACATCGGTCATCGACCGGGCGTCGGCGGGGCCTTGCACCCGGATGAGAACCTGTCGGTGGCGGCAGTGATCGCTGGAGTGGCGCACGCCCCTGATCGACACCGGGAGCTGCTCACTGAGCTCGGCCTGGGTGATCGTCTTGATCTGCCCGTTGCGGCCTTGTCAGCGGGTCAGCGCCGTCGCGTCGCGCTGGCTCGACTGGCGCTCGAACAGCGTGATATCTGGCTATTGGATGAACCGCTGACCGCCCTTGATGCGGCAGGCCTTGACTGGGTGGGTGAGCGCATCCGCGAGCAGGCGGCACGGGGTGGCACCGTTGTGTTCACTACGCACCAGATGCTCGAGTTGCCCGGCGTCGCGGTCCGCAGCCACGTGCTGCAGACGCCGGATCAGTCCGAGTGAGCATCGACGCTCCCTCCAGTGGCTTGCTCAAAGGGTTTGGCTCGGTGTTGCGTCGGGATCTGCTGATTGGTGCCCGTTCAGCAGGTCAATGGCTCAATCCCCTGATGTTCTTCGTGATCGTCGTATCGCTGTTCCCGCTTGGTATCGGCCCGGAGCCTGCGCAGCTGGCGGCCATAGCACCCGGGGTGCTGTGGGTGTCGGCGCTGCTTTCGATGCTGCTGTCTCTTGATTCCTTGTTCGAGCAGGACAGGGCAGATGGCGTGTTGGACCAATTCGTGTTGGGACGCACGCCGCTGTCGGTCGTGGTGCTGGCAAAGGTCATCGCGCACTGGATGTTGTCGGGTCTGCCGCTGTTGTTGCTGTCGCCATTGCTGGGCTTGATGCTCGGGCTACCAGTACACGCTCTGGGAACCCTGGGGCTTGCACTGCTGCCCGGAACGCTTACCCTGAGCCTGATTGGTGCAATCGGTGCCGCACTCACAGTGGGATTGAACCGCAGTGGCGTGCTGTTGTCTCTGTTGGTGTTACCGCTGATCGTGCCGGTGCTCATTTTTGGTGCCGGATCTGTCAGTGCTGCCGCCGGCGGGTATGAGACTGGCGCAGGTTTGTCACTGCTGCTTGCGATGTTGATGATGGCTCTGAGTCTGGCTCCCCTGGCAACAGCTGCCGCACTGCGCGTGGGTGTTGCCTCGTCGGAGCAGAGCTGACCGCCAGAGTTACCCCCCCGATTCACGATGTGAAGTTGATCCCGGTCCGCCTCGCCGCAACTCGCGTAAGCCTCTAGAATAGAAGGCTCCAAAACCTGCATCTTGCTGATTTCGCCTCAAACGTGTTCACGTGGATACATCGCTTCGGCTCAGCGCCCAACGTCTACAGACTGAGTGGCGTACTGGCACCCTGGTTTGGTGTCAGCGCAGCCCTGTGCATCATCATCGGGCTCTACCTGGGTCTGGTAGTCGCACCGCCTGACTATGAGCAGGGCGAGAGCTACCGAATCATCTACATCCATGTGCCGGCTGCCTGGATGTCGATGTTTGCCTATGTCGTCATGGCGGTCTCCAGTGCCATCTTTCTGATCTGGCGACTGAAGGTGGCCGACGCGGTTGCGGCAGCCGTAGCGCCGATCGGAGCTGCGTTCACTGCTGTGGCCTTGATCACAGGCTCGTTCTGGGGCAAACCCATGTGGGGCACCTGGTGGGTCTGGGATGCACGCTTGACATCCGAGCTTCTGTTGTTGTTCCTCTACCTCGGTTACATGGCTTTGCGCGGTGCGCTGGCAGCACCCGGAGAGAGCAGCGCGCCATCGACTACGGCGGCGCGCGGTGCAGCGATACTTGCTGTGGTTGGAGTAATCAACATACCCATCATTCACTTTTCAGTCGAATGGTGGAACACCTTGCATCAACCCTCCACCATCACCCGCTTTGACAAGCCGGCCATGCACATCAGCATGTTGCGTCCCTTGCTGCTGATGGCGCTCGGTGCACAGCTGCTGTTCTTCCACAACCTGACGGTACGACTGAGGACCGGTTTGTTGCAGCGTGAGTCACGTGCGCGCTGGGTGCGTGAGCTTGCTATCGCTCAAAGCAATACACCACCGGGCGATAACACGCCGGGTGCATCATCAACTGTGGTGCCAGAAAAGCCCGAGCCAAGCGCATGAACGCACTGACCGAATTTCTCGCCATGGGCGGCTATGCGTTCTACGTGTGGGCCTCATACGCTGCCGCGTTTGTCTTGATCGGCGGTATTGTCCTGTGGTCACGATACGAGTTGAATGCAGCTCGCCAGCGCATCTTTGTGAGGGCGCGCCGGACGGAGCGCAGCCGCTGATGACACCCAGACGACGCCAACGACTGATGCTGGTCTCCTTGATGCTGTTGGGAGTATCTGCAGCTGTTGCTTTCGGGGTGAGCGCGTTTCGCCAGAACCTGATGCTTTTTCACTCGCCGTCGGATGTCGCTGCCGGGGTGGTCGAAGAAGGGCGTGCGTTTCGCGTTGGCGGTATGGTCGTGGACGATAGCGTGCGGCGCGATGGTGACAGTCTCGCTGTGGCCTTCGATGTGACAGACCATGCCGAGACGGTAACGGTGAGCTTTGAAGGGATTCTCCCGGATCTGTTCCGCGAGGGGCAGGGCATTGTTGCCATGGGTGCGCTTGACGCGACGGGCACCTTTGTAGCCACCGAAGTGCTTGCCAAGCACGATGAGAATTACATGCCCCCCGAGGTTGCAGACGCGCTGGAGAAAGCAGGCAGGATGCCGGGCACCGAGGCAGGCTTTGAGCGCGCGGTGCAGGTTGACCCCTGATATCAACTGCACGTGTCTTTGTCGTCCCTAACACGAGGTTCCGCCATCACTCATGCTGCCTGAACTCGGACACTTCGCCCTGATTCTGGGTCTGCTAATGGCTGTGGTACTGGCCTCGGTGCCGATAGCCGGAAGCGTCGTCGGACAAGCGGGCTGGATGCGTCTGGCAAGGCCTGCCGCCCACTTGCATCTGTTCTTTGTGGGCTTGTCCTATGCCTGTCTGACCTGGGCATTTGTGAGCAATGACTTCAGCGTCATGTACGTGGCCAACACGTCCAACACCAGCCTGCCGCTGATGTATCGCATCAGCGGGGTCTGGGGTGGCCACGAGGGCTCGATACTGTTCTGGTGCTTTATCCATACCGTCTGGACCTCCGCTGTTGCCTTGTTCGGCGGACGTATTCCAACGGTGCTGTTGTCTCGCGTGCTGGGTATTCTCGGCGGTATCAGTATCGGATTTCTGCTCTTTGTCCTACTCACCAGTAATCCCTTTGAGCGCCTGGCCAATGTGCCCCTGGACGGAGCTTCGCTAAACCCGCTCCTGCAAGACCCTGGTATGGCCATCCACCCACCGATGCTCTACATGGGCTACGTCGGGTTTGCGGTCGCCTTTGCATTCGCTGTTGCAGCGCTTGCCGGCGGGCGACTGGACTCTGCCACCCTGCGCTTCATGCGTCCATGGACAAACGTGGCATGGGCCTTTTTGACCTTTGGCATATCGCTTGGCAGTTTCTGGGCCTACTACGAGTTGGGCTGGGGTGGCTGGTGGTTCTGGGACCCGGTTGAAAATGCCTCCTTCATGCCATGGTTGGTGGGGACGGCTCTGATTCACTCGCTTGCGGCGAGCGAGAAGCGCGGTGTGTTCAAGGCATGGACCGTGTTGCTTGCAGTACTGGCGTTCTCATTGTCGCTGTTGGGTACGTTTCTGGTGCGCTCAGGCGTACTGACCTCGGTACATTCCTTTGCCGCTGACCCCACACGAGGGCTTTACATTCTGCTGTTCCTGGCCGTGGTGGTCGGGGGCTCCCTGACGCTCTACGCCTTTCGCGCGCATACGCTCAAGTCAGACGCTACCTGGAATCTTGTGTCACGTGAGTCCGGCATCCTGTTGAACAACGTGCTGATGACGGTGGCCTGTGCGGCGGTGTTGTTGGGCACCTTGTATCCCCTGTTCATCGATGCACTCGGTGTTGGCAAGATGTCCGTTGGAGGGCCGTACTTCAATGCCGTGTTTGTGCCGCTGATGTTGCCAGTGGTTGCGGTCGTGGGTATAGGCGCCACACTCAATTGGCGTCGCGACGAACTTGGCTCGCGTAAAAACCTCTATATCGGTATGGCGGTCGGCTCATTGGTCGTGGCGTGTGCCATCGCCCTGTTCCTCCGGCAACAGGGCGACACCCTGGAGATCAAAGCGGTTGCTTCTCTGGGCCTGACGCTCTGGTTGTTTGCCAGCGTCCTGCATGGGCTCTATCACCGCGTGCGCAACAAGCGACACAACAAACTTGCTGCGGCAATGCAGGCCTCAGGCGCTTTCTGGGGTATGACCCTGGCACACTTTGGTCTGGGCGTGTTCACTCTGGGGGTGGCTCTGGTTTCTATTCACGCCGAGGAGACCACCGTGCGTATGGCGCCCGGTGATACCCACGTCATCGGGGGTTACGAGTTCACGTTTGCCGATGTCGCCGAACGTCGCGGCCCCAACTTCAGCGCCGTCACCGGCACGTTTGACTTCCGCAAACTCGATGCCGAGGGAGAGACGCGCGGGCGCGTCGGCACAATCCACGCCGAGAAACGTTTCTACGACGTACGCCGGGAGACCATGACAGAAGCGGGTATCGACGGCACCCTGGCACGCGATCTGTTCATTGCCTTGGGTGAGCCGCTCGATGGCGGTGCCGCCTGGAGTGTGCGTTTGCAGGTCAAGCCACTCATTCGCTGGATATGGCTCGGTACACTGTTCATGACGCTCGGCGGCATCGTGGCAGCACTTGACCGGCGCTACCGACCGGCTGTTCGTCGAGAAACCCAGGCCGCGACCGAAGCCGGTGCCGCTGACCCTGCGGGCGGGCACTCCGGTGGACGTCTGGCAGCGCCAGCAGGTGGTGACCCCGAGTCACCGGCTGTTGCCCGCGGCGCTGGATAACGCGGCGGTTCACGATATGGCAACACGGCTATTGCCGCTTGCGGTTTTTCTGATTCTCGGGGCCTTTCTGTTTGTTGGTCTATCACGCGATCCCTCGGAGATCCCATCTCCCTTGATCAACAAGCCGGCGCCTGTCTTCGAGGCGGCGCGGCTTGAGGCAGATGCTGCTCAAGGCGGTGAGCGGTTTGATAGCGCCACCATGGAAGGTCAGATCTGGGTGCTCAACGTCTGGGCGAGTTGGTGTGGTCCCTGTATCGCCGAGCATCCGTTTTTGGTCGAGTTCGCAGCCACTCACGACGCTATCCCCGTGATTGGCTTGAATTACAAGGATGACCCCTCGGATGCGTCAGCGTGGCTGGTGCGCCATGGTGATCCCTTTGATACCGTCATCAGTGATACAGATGGTGATGTCGGACTGGACTTTGGCGTGTACGGGGTTCCCGAGACCTTCCTGATCGATGCAGCCGGGCGCGTCCGATACAAGCATGTCGGCCCTCTGGATGCCCAGAGCATGCAGGAGAAATTCCTGCCTGCCGTCAGAACCGTTATGGAGTCGCCATCATGAGCCAGAACCTCGTTCGCGTCGCCGTGCGCTTGTCTGTTGTCCTGATGTCACTGGCAAGCCTTGCATCGCTGCACGCAGCAGAGCCCATGGTCTCGTTCGAGACTGACCTGCAGCGTGCGCGCTATGAGCGGATGCTCGAGGAATATCGTTGCCTCAAGTGCCAGAATCAAAACCTTGCAGGTTCCAACGCTGCTCTGGCTGGCGATCTGCGGCGCGAAATTCGCCAGCAGATACTCGCCGGCGCGGATGACCAATCGATCGACACCTATCTGGTCGCGCGCTACGGTGAATTTGTGCGCTACCGGCCGAGGTTCAGCTTGAACACCCTCGTGCTGTGGCTGACTCCTGCGGTGTTGCTGCTCGTGGGCCTTGCTGTAGGCGTGCGTATGGCGCGCCGCAGTGCGGGTGGCACACAAGGCACGATGACAGAACAGTCTCCAGATACGCTGGCCGCAGCTCGGGAGCTGCTACGCAAGTCGTGATCAGAAGCTCATGATGATGTTGGTGCGAGCGGTTTCGGTTGCACCTACGGCGGCGCGCTCACCGTCATCATTGAACTGGTGGATGACGATACCGGGGCGGTAGGTGGCCCAGGGGTCATCGTCACGGAAATCATTGCTATAGCGCACGTAGTCGTTCATCGCGTCCAGGCGCGGCATGCCTTTCTGCTCTGACAGGTTCTGGTAGTAGGCATCGACTTCGTCAAAGCTGTCCTCAGTCTCGAACACCACGATCTTGAGGCCGTTTTCACCGCCGACACGATATTTGTTGCCGTTGGGGTACACCGGGTAAGGGATCTCGGTGGCACCGTATACCGCTGTCAGAGGGTTTTCACTGATGGTATTGCTCGCCACAGTAATGACTTCAGTCTCTGGCGCTGTTGCCCGCTCGTCACTGCAAGCAGTGAATGCGATGGCCGTGGCCAACAGCACAGCACGCCCCGAGACGCGGTGAGCAGCTCCGGTTGTAAGCATGTGAGTTGGCAGCATGGTGAAAGTCTCCTGATCGGAATCAAAAGATAGTTCACGCCAGAAAACCTGCCAGTGTCATTTGATGAGCCGAGCAAGGGATACCAATTCATGGCCGGCCGCGGTCAAGGCTTTTTTCACGCTCAGAGCGGTGTCCACCGCATGTGCGTTGTCACCGTGTACGCAGATGCTGTGAAATGGGGTAGGCAGCAGGTTGCCAGAGAGTGTTGGCACACCGCCCTTGGCGATCATTGTTGTCACGTGTTCCACGCAGGCCTCACTGTTGCTGTGCACCGCGCCCGCCTGGCTGCGCGGCACCAGGTGCCCTGAATCGGTGTAAGTGCGATCTGCGAATACTTCTAATGCAAGAGCGGCACCAACATTTTGAGCGGCCGCCGCCAGTTCAGAGAACACCGGGGCGAGTATCACAAGATCGGGCCTGCAGCGATGTATGGCATTTACCAGCGTTTGCGCCATGTCGCGATCCTCGCAGGCGAGATTGTTCATGGCGCCGTGGGGTTTGACGTGTGTGAGTGAGGCACCACTGGCTTGGGCAATCGCATCGAGTGCACCGATCTGATATTGCACTGACGCTGTCAGTTCGTCATCGGACAGGGTGATCGCCCGTCTGCCAAAGCCTTGCAGGTCCTGAAATCCCGGGTGAGCACCAATGTCCACATCACGGGCGAGCGCGCGCTCTACCGTTGTCTTCATCACGACAGGGTCACCGGCGTGAAAACCGCAGGCCACGTTGGCCGAGGTTACGATGTCGAGCAGCGCGCTGTCATTGCCCATGTTCCATGGACCAAAAGATTCACCGAGATCTGCGTTGAGGTTTAGCTGCATGGTCTGAATGGGTTTGCCCTGGTGTGTCCTGGCTCTGGGTGCCGAGTCAGTCCTCGGTTGCGTTTATCACGCCTCCAATGAGATTGCTCGCCAATAATCGCTGCGTATCCGGTGTTGTGAATACAGGTTGCACCGCAGCGATCAGCCGGTCAAGTTGTGATGCGGCTGCGCGTACGCGCTCGATCGCCTCTAATTTGTCACAGCGCACGAGGCGCAAGGGCGTGCCCGGACGTGCCAATGAGACGCTACCCAGATCACAGGAGAGCACGGTTGCAATCTTGGGGTAGCCTCCGACTGTGCCGGCATCTGCGAGCATCAATATCGGTCGCCCGTTGCCCGGAATCTGAATTGAACCCGGCAGTATCGCGTCGGAGACGATTTCGCGCGAGTTGGGATCGCGATGAGCAATCGTCTGCCCATCCAGTCTGACACCCATACGATCGGTTTCACTACCGACGACCCAGGTGTTCTCGAACAGCGAGGCAAGCTCGGTGTTGTCAAAGGCATCGTCCTGCGGGCCAGGCATGGCGAACAGCTGAAGGCAACCGCTCTTGTCCGGGCACATCATGGCCAAGGCCTCTCGTGCATCGGCCGATGTGAGCCCAAGGCCTGTCATGCGACTGGCTTTGTGGGCTTTTAAACCGATGGTGCCTATCGGTATGCAATCGCCGGCCTTGAGCGATTGTCCGTCAAGACCGCCCAGGTGCGCGCGCGCATAGGTGGATGCGCTGTGGTGATGATGGGCGAGCTCGATCCGGGCGATACTCACCATGGCGCATCGAGTCGCGCCGGTTGAGCGTACCGTCAGTGTATCTCCCAGGTCCAGTCTGTGTGATTGCCAACCGGGTAACTGACGCGGCTCCGAGCCGGGTGTAACGAGTTCGACGGTGGTGTCGCCCACCACGGCTACCTGAGCAGCTTCGCCTATGGCCTCAAGCGTAAGCCCGCCTTCGAAACACTCGATGATCGGATCGTCAAGTGCGTTCGAGACCAGGGCATTGGCGATGGACTGCCAGGCGGGAGCAAGTGTTCCCGCCCAGGGGATTCCCAAGCGGCGCATGCCAAATCGTCCTCGATCCTGAATGCTGGCTAGCGGACCTGTGGCAACAATCCGCAGCCCCGGACTCGCACCGGGCAAAGGCTCACTCATCCGTGACCTCGAGAAACTGCGACAAATCCATGGCTGCCAGTCTGCTTTGCGCCACAAGATCCTGATGCTCATCTGCCTGTACAGCACGAAAGCGGACCCTGTCGCCGGGTGCGAGCAACGCCGCAGGCTTTCGATCCGGATCAAAGAGCGGCACCGGCGAATGCCCGATCAGATGCCAACCTCCGGGACTCTGCCAGGGATAGATCGCGGTCAAGGTCAGCGCCAGACCCACAGAGCCCGCAGGCACACGCACTCGGGGCTCTGTGCGCCTCGGTAGATGCAGGCGTGTGTCGGTGTCGCCCATGAAGGCAAATCCGGGCATGAACCCGAGCAGGTAGACCGACACCGGTGTGTTGGTGTGTCGAGCGATGACCTGCTGTGGCGTGATATTCGCGGCCTGTGCAACCGCTTCAAGGTCAGGCCCGTGTTCACCGCCGTAGATTACCGGCAGGTTCCAGCATCGGTACTCGCGCACACTCGAGGTGGCATCGCTTGCCGGTAACGAGGCAATAGCGTCGGCCACCGCGTCCGGCGTGGTCACAAGAGGATCAAACACGATCGCCAGCGAGCGGAAGGTGGGAACGGTCTCGAGTACACCTTTCAAGCCACCGTGAGGGTCACTCCCGAGAGCGCTCGCAATCTGATGGTCAAGGTGTCGTACCTGTTCCACCAGTGCCGGATCGATCGTGTCGCCAAACTCGACGATGATTGCCCGATCACCAGAGGGTTTGATGCGCACGGTGCCCTGCTGTCAGAACGTCATGACACGGTTGGGACGTGCTTTCAGAACGCGCCCGAGTGCCGCGAAATGTGCCTCGGCCGAGGCCGAAAGATCACGCTGGGTTTGGCGAGCGGTGTCGTCGACGATGTCATCGGCGAGCAATACCAGCGGCTGCCCGGTCTGCAGGGCGAGGACCTGTTGACGGCAGGCACGTTCGAGATAGTAGAGATCGTCGAAGGCGAGGGCGACCGATGGCCCGCCAACAATCACACCATGGTGTGCAAGGAAAGTGATGTCTACCAGAGGCTGCTGACGCGCCGCATTTGCCAGACGTTCGCCCTCGCTATCGTCGTGAGCAAGCCCGCCAAAGGTATTTTCACGTGCCATGCGGCCAGCGAAACGGCAGGCTGTCTGGTGGGCCATCTGCAACATTCCGGCAGGCTCGGGCAGAAGCGTCAGCGCCGTGGCCCAGGGCATGTGCGTGTGCAACAGTACTCGGTGCCTGGGGTTGGCCTTGTGGCCTGCTACATGAATAAAGCGCGCGGTATCTTCGAGCTCCCCTACGCCCTCCAGGATTGAGCCCTCGCCGTCTATCAGGAGCAGCGAGTCGGCCTCGATCTCCGACCAGTGCAGGCCGTAGGGGTTGATCAGATAGCGTTCTTCTGCGTGCTCCACCCGCAGCGAGAAGTGATTGCAAATGCCCTCATGAAACCCGAACCGCTCGGCCAGACGAAACGCCAGCGCGAGCTGTTCGCGGTCAGAGGTCATCAGGCGGTGGCAGCCTCGCGCTTGCTCTTCTTTTTCTTGTTGGCCTTGCCATCCTCTTCCTCATCGGCAGCACCGGTTGAGGTCTCGATATCCGACAGCAACTTGCCGTCTGCCTTGGGAGCCGCCTCGAGCTCTTCGGATTTGCTGGCAGCGTCGTCTGCCCACTCGACCAATTCGCGATAGGCGGCGAGTAGTTTCGCGGCCTGTTCCTTGAGGTCGGTCAGGGTGTCGAGCTCGTCCTTCTGCTCCTTGTTTTCCTTCTTCAGCTTGCGAGCAGCGTCCTCGGCAGCCTTGCGCGCATTGGCTTCGTCAATCTTCTGCTTCTTGAGCTGCTTGAGCTTCTTGACGGTGTTCTCGGGCGTGTCGGCCAAGGCAAGATTGATCGCCTTGAGCTCGCGGTTCTTTTCTTCGACGTCGCGCTTGGCTTTCTTGATCGCGTCCGCATTGTCGAGACGACCGGTCTCCAAAGAGGCTTCTGCGCTCTTTTTTGCCTCCAGAGCCTGATCGCGCTGGTTCTCTGCTTCCTTGCGGGCCTTTTCGGTCTGTTTGACTGTGGCCTGCATGCTGGAGACCTCTTCCGAGGCACGGTTGCGTGCGGCTGCGATATCCGCGTCAGCGTCGCGTGCGCGCTTGACCGCGTGATTCAGAGCTTCACGCAGGTCATCTGCGCCAAAGTCGTCCTGCAATTTGAGGGCGGACGCGGCTTCGTTCATCAGCAATTGCTTGCTGATAGCAAGGTCCTTCCAGATTCTCAGTTGTTGTTCGTTCTCGTCTTGACTCACGTAGGTTTCTCTTGAGGGAAGTCTGCCGTCGGCAGGTGACGGACGGGGTTGGCCGATGCCAGGTATCCGGGTTGGATAAAAAAGCTGGGGTTCAGGTGCAGGCAGTCAATGGATGACAGATACCGAAATCACGGGCGCTGCGGCCCGGAGTCTGTTGACAGGCTTGAACAAGTCAGGCTTTTTGTATGTCCAAAACGATCCACAAACAACTGTGGATCCGTGAAAAGTTCTGGCGGGATTGGCCACCAGTCTTCGGGTGCGCACAATGGCGATTTTATACGTGCATTTGAGCGGGTAACACGATCTCATCCTGCGTTCGCCCTGTACAGAAAGCCAAGCGCTCATGCGTGAGGGCAACTACAAACCATGGATGATAGCGGATTTATCCTCCGGACTCCACGACTATACCCGGTTCCTGTGTCGCAACGCACGTTGGCTCGCCGCCGGGTTGCTCCTGACCTTTTCATCCGGCGTCGGCCAGACCTACTTCATTGCCCTGTTTGCCGGGCAGATTCGTAGCGAATTTGCCCTCAGTCATGGGCAATTCGGGGTGTTGTACATGCTCGCCACGCTCGCAAGTGCCATCACCCTGGTATGGCTCGGCAGGATCATGGATGTCTGGACGCCGCGACCGGTCGCCTTGATTTCGATCCTGAGTCTTGCGACGGCTGGGGTGCTGATGTCGGTCTCGGGCGGAGCATTCACCCTGGCATTGGCACTGTTTGGATTGCGACTGTTCGGGCAGGGCATGTTGTCTCATGTGGCAATGACCGCCATGGGGCGCTGGTTTGTGGCAGAGCGCGGGCGAGCCGTGTCACTGACCGCTACCGGCTACCAACTGGGTGAGGGCGTCCTGCCAATCGTGGTGGTCAGTCTGCTCGCCGTGTACGACTGGCGTTTGATATGGGCGGGCGCGGCTGTGGTGCTGGTCTTGCTGACCTTGCCCTGTGCCAGCACGCTGCTTGCGGTGCCGCGCACGCCGAGTGCAAGCGATACCGCTTACCCGCATCGCGGGCGCCACTGGACACGTGCCGAAGTGCTACGCGATCCACTTTTCTGGTTGGTCATTGGTGGCGTTCTCGCACCCGCCTTTATCGGTACGTCCGTATTCTTCCATCAGGTGCACCTCGCCGAGATCAAAGGATGGCCTGGCTCCTTGATAGCCCGTGCGTTCTCGCTGATGGCGGTATGTACGGTGTTGGTAGGCCTGATCAGCGGCCGCTTGATTGATGCGATTGGCACGGTGCGGCTACTACCGTTGTTTTTGGTACCGCTCGCCATTGCCTGTTTGCTGCTGGGGGTCGTGGATGCGCTGGCCGGTGCGTGGTGGTTCATGGCACTGCTCGGCATCTCATACGGAGTTTCCTCCAGCGTGTTTGGCACCTTGTGGCCAGAGCTCTATGGAACGGTGCACCTGGGTGCTGTGCGATCGCTGGTTTTTGCAGGCATGGTCATGTCATCGGCTCTCGGTCCCGGATTGACCGGCACACTGATAGATCTGGGAATTGCGTTTGATCGGCAACTGCTCGGCATGTCGGTGTATTGCCTGCTGGCCTCTATTGCCATGACCATCGCTGCACGTCATCTGCAGGCACGTGCAGTGAGGTGGGCAGATCAGGCTGCGCCCGTGCCCAGGAGATAGAGCACCAGCGTAATCGTCGGGATCGACAGCAAGGTGGACAGCACAACGGCGCTTGATGCGCGCTCTTCCCACACTGAATACTGCTGAGCCAGCACGAAGACATTGGTAGCGGTAGGCAGGGCAGCGAGTAGCACCGCTGAATACAGCCAGACGGTGTCAACGTCAGTGAAGTGAGTGACAGCAAACCAAACGAGCAAGGGGTGCACCACGAGCTTGACCGGAATCAGCCAGCTCAGCTCGATGGGTACGCGTCGCAGTGGTCGCAACGCGGCGGTCACGCCCATCACAAACAGGGCGCACGGTGCTGCCGCATTGGCAAGCGTGTCGAGCACCTGTTGCACAGGAGCTGCAGGGCGAAAACCGGTAAACGCTGCTGCAACACCCACCAGCGTTGCAAGGATGAAGGGGTGACACACTATGCGCTTGAGGATGCCTGCCAACAATCGCCACGGGTGTTGCCGCTGCTTGTCACCTGTCGACATCATCAAAGGTGCAAGGGTGAAGTGCATGGCGTTTTCAAAACAGAAGATCAGCGCGACCGGTACGCCTGCCGCCGGCCCGAAGGCAGCCACTGCCAAGGGCGGTCCCAGGTAGCCGATATTGCCGTAACCCGCAGCCAAACCCTGGATAGTCGAGGCGCGTGTGTCGCTCTTGCGCAGCACTCTTGCGATACAAAAGCACACGAGCATGATCAAGAAGGTGGTCGTGGTTGTGGTGAGGAAAAACCCCGCGTTTCCAAACTCCTCAACCGGCGTGACACTCAAGAGATTGAAGAACAGGGGCGGCAAGGCAACCCAGATGACAAAGGCGTTCATCCATGCCAGGCCCTCTATCGGCAGGCGCAGTAGTCTGGCCGCGACATAGCCGATCAGGATCAGCGAGAACAGCGGCAATATCAGTGCAGCGATGGCAAGCATGCTGGATCTGCTATCGGGTCAGACGATCAGACCGCGATTGAGTAGTTGCTCCGGATCGAGCGTTGCCTTCAGACGACGCATCAGATCCAGCTCTTGCGGGCTACGCGAGAGGGACAACCAACGCTTCTTGCTGAGCCCAATGCCGTGCTCTGCTGATATGGATCCACCAATCGCCTGCAGGGGCGCGTATACGATATCGCTGCACTCGCGATGCCATGCATCGATATCAGTACCTGCAGGCGGCTGCGTACCGATGGCAAAGGGTGCCGCGAACAGATGCAGATTGCCGTCTGCGAGGTGCCCATACACGTAGAACGTCAGTTCAGGCCAACGCTCTTTCAGGCGTGACTCGACTGCATGCAGGTAGTCAGGCATGGCAGCGATGGGCAGGCTCACGTCATAGGTAAAGCCCGGGGTGTGCAGACGTTGGGTGTCCACGTTTTCACGCAGGCGCCAGATGCGCAAGCGCTCGGCCTCGGATTGCGGGAGCACAGCGTCAACAATCAACCCCCTCTCCATGGACTGTTCTGCCGCCTTGTCAAACTGCTGTTCAAGTGCCTCCAGCGACGCACTGCTTGCCTCGGCAATCACGTAGAGAGGAAAGTCACGCGATAGTGGCGCCTCGACATGGCCCTCGTATTGAGGGTCCGTGTTCAATTGATAGAACTCATTCCACAGCACCTCATAAGCGGACAGAGAACCGTTGAGAGAAGCGTCGAGGTGAGCAAGCAAGCCTGACACCTGATCAAACCGCTCGCACGCGGCCAGCAGGGTCCGTGAATGCGGCGTCGCCGGGCGCAACTTGAGCACCGCTCGTGTGACCACACCCAGAGTGCCCTCGGTACCGATGAACAGCTGCTTCAGATCAATGCCGGTGTTGTTCTTGATCAGCGTATTCATCGATGACACGATGGTCCCATCTGCCAATACTGCTTCAAGGCCCAGCACCTGCTCACGCGTCATGCCGTGACGCAAGACAGAGAGGCCGCCAGCATTGGTCGAGATGTTGCCGCCGATGGAGCATGAGCCGCGCGCACCAAGATCCAGACCGAGCTGCAGCTGATGTTCTGCCACAGCCGCTTGCACATTTTCCAGCACCGCGCCGGCTTGTACGGTGATCGTCCGGCCAACAGGATCAATGGCCTCGATAGCATCGAGTTTCTCGAGCGATATGATGACATCGGCCGGGCCACTTTCGGTGCCTCTGACAAGCCCGGTCAGCCCGCCATGTGTCACCACAGGCTGCTTGTTTGCGTGGCAGATTCTGACCACGTCCGCAAGTGATTGCACATTGTTCGGGCGCACCAGGATTTTGGCCAGCAGCGGCTCAGGGTGCCATGCGTGTGCCGAGCGCTCGGCCAGGGCATCGCCTGTCACCACCCCCTCAGGGCCGACGACAGCCTGAAACTGCCGGGCAAGCTGTGCAATGTCATTCATCAAAAGAACGCCTGCAGGTCTGTTTGTGCGCGGCCGAGAATCAGCGCATGCACATCGTGGGTGCCCTCGTAGGTGTTGACTGCCTCAAGGTTCATCAGATGCCTGATGATGTGATATTCATCAGAGACACCATTGCCGCCAAGCATGTCTCGCGCAGTGCGGGCGATGTCCAGTGCCTTGCCTGCATTGTTGCGTTTCATCAACGAGATCAATTCAGCGCTTGCAGCATGCTCATCCATCAAGCGGCCGAGCCGCAAACTGCCTTGTAGTCCGAGCGTGATCTCGGTTTGCATGTCGGCGAGCTTTTTTTGTATCAACTGATTGGCCGCCAGTGGCTTGCCAAACTGCTTGCGCTCCATGGTATAGCTGCGCGCCTGATGCCAACACGCTTCAGCCGCTCCCAGCGCACCCCATGAGATACCGTAGCGTGCACGATTAAGGCAGCCAAATGGGCCTGCAAGTCCGGATGCATCAGGCAGGAGCTTGTCTTCACCGACCTCAACATCACTCAGCTGGATCATGCCGGTGACGGAGGCGCGCAAGCTGAACTTGCCGTCGATCTTTGGCGTGGCCAGCCCCGGTGTGTCTCGATCAACGAGAAATCCACGGATCTTGTCATCGTGCGCCTCGGATTTTGCCCACACCACGCAGACATCGGCAATCGGTGAGTTGGTGATCCAGTTCTTGGCGCCGTTCAGCACATAGCCACTATCGCTCTTGCGTGCCCGTGTGATCATCGAAGCGGGATCCGAGCCGTGATCCGGTTCGGTCAGACCAAAACACCCGACCCATTCTCCCGTGGCCAGTTTGGGCAGATAGTGTTGCCGTTGTGCCTCGCTGCCATAGGCGAATATCGGATGCATCACCAGCGAGGATTGCACGGACATCGCGGAGCGGTATCCAGAATCCACGCGTTCCACTTCACGTGCAACCAGCCCGTAGGCTACGTAGCTTGCGTCAGCACACCCGTAGGTGTCTGGCAAGGTCATACCGAGTAATCCCAGTTCGCCGAACTCGCTGAGTATCTCGCGGTCGAATCGTTCGTGCCGGTTGGCTGCCACGACTCGTGGGAGCAATTTGTGTTGACAGTACTCGTGCGCGGTGTCGCGAATCAGGCGTTCATCGTCGCTAAGCTGCTGATCGAGCAAGGCCAGATCCTGCCAGACAGGCCTTGCCGGTTTGGCGCGTGCAGTATCGGGTGTTTGTGATGAGACGTCGGTCGAGGTAGCTTGTGCGTGCATAGAGTGAGACGGTGATGGACGGGTATCGAACAGCTGTTCCACGATGTACGCGTGCAGTCTACCTGTGGGCAGCCGGCATAAACGCTAACATCGGCTCTCGGGCAGGTCCGGTCTTGCGACACTTCGCGCACTAGTGGGTACATTGCCTGCGTACAGGACACGGTGTTGACGAGTAAATCACGCTCAATCGGATTGCTTGTCACAGCTGAGGTCATGGCCATGACCTTGTGGTTTGTCTCTGCGGCGGTGCTTACCGATCTGGTTGCAGAGACTGGCCTCTCTGACCGCCGTGCGGTGTACCTGAGCTCGTCCGTTTCTGCAGGATTTGTGTTGGGTGCGCTTGGCATCGCCATTACAGGGCTTGCGGACCGGGTAGATCCCCGGCGGCTGTTCGCGTTGTGTGCGATTCTGGCTGCGCTGGGCAACGCGTCGCTGATGGTTGTGCCAGCTGACAGTGCGCTTGCGATCCTCGGTCGGCTGGTCGTGGGCCTCTGTCTCGCCGGCGTGTATCCGGTCGGTATGAAGATCGCGGTCGGGTGGGGCACCAGTGATCGTGGCTGGCTGGTCGGATTACTCGTTGGCGGTCTGACATTGGGCACAGCCATGCCGCATGGGCTTGCGTGGCTCGGTGGAGGCGACTGGCGCACCACCACACTGGTTGCCTCGGCACTGGCAGCCCTTGGCGGTTTGCTGGTACTACTTACACAACTGGGGCCGCACCATGCAGTGTCGCCGCGCTTCGATGCCTCTGCTGTTGTCCTGGCCTGGCGCGACCGTGTTGTTCGTCGTGCGTTTCTGGGCTACCTCGGCCACATGTGGGAGCTCTATGCCATGTGGGCCTGGATCAGCGTGGCACTGCTCGCCTCGTATCAATTGCAGATGCCGTCCGCTGATGCAGAATCCCTGGCGCGCCTTACAGCCTTTGTGGCAATTGGCAGCGGCGCGTTGCTGTGCCCGATGGCCGGACGCATGGCCGACAGGATTGGCAAGGCGAGGTTGACGATTCTGGTGATGAGCATCAGTGCTGCCTCAGCCGTTGCTTCGGCAGCGGCTTTTGGCGGACCGGTTTGGCTGATGTTTCTTGCAACCTTGTTGTGGGGGGCATCGGTTATCCCTGACTCAGCACAGTTTTCAGCATTGGTTGCAGACGCAGCCCCGCCCGAGAAGGCAGGCAGCTTGATGACGTTGCAGACCTCGCTCGGGTTTGCACTGACGGTGTTTACCGTTCAGGCCGTCCCCGCCGTAGCAGGACTTGTTGGTTGGCCGGCCACTTTCTTGATACTGGCCTTGGGGCCTGTTGCCGGGATCATCGCGATGTGGCCACTGGCCCGCCAGGAACAGGGCTTCAAAACCGGTTCGGACTGAGGCGTGTTTGCTAGAGCGGAATGAGGATGCCGAGCCCAATGCGCGTGTCTTGTTGGTCCAGATCAAACCTCGAGCCGTCCTCGCGCAGCTCGAAGGTGGTCTCGTGCCTGGCGGCGGATACACGCAGCGCAATCGATTGACTCAGCGCTACTGTCCAGTCAACACCCGCTACACTGCCGCTCGCGTCGGGTGAGAAACGCCCAGTCAAGCCCAGTGCCGAATCGGCACGTGCTGCTGGTGCGTTTCTGTCAGCGAGTTCCAGCTCGCCATCAAATCGTGTCCAGATGTAGCTGAAACGTAGCGCACCAGCACCCGGCATCTGCAGGCTGTAAGCCAGTCCCACGTTATAGCCGTCTGTTGCATACGATTCGTTAGACGCCGCAGTGCCGTCGCGTGGACGCAAGCGAATGGAGGTTTCGGTATCGCTGTAACCTGCCAGAAAATGAAAGGAAGGGCCGAGGCGATACTCGAAGTTGACGCTGGTATTGCTCCTGTCTGCTGCGCCCGTGGCATCGCGCTCCGAGATGTCACGATCACCGAGTGATTGGGCGTACTCGAACCCGATGGTGGCCGCACTTGAGCTGAACGAGGCCGAAATTCGTGCCATCGGAAGCGCCACGGGTGCGTCCAGTCGGCTGTTGAACTCCTGGTCGGTATAGCCGACCGATGCGCCCACGGTTCTTGCGCCACTCGCGTCGCTTTGTGAATGGCTTGGCGCTGACAACAAGCTCCCCGTGAGGAATGCGGCAAGGGGTACGAGTAATCGATATGAAGTCATGACCTTGCGGAACCGGTTTGGCATCAGCTTGCGGCCTCAGAGGATAGTAGGTAAGGCATCAACGACCTGGGTCAGGTGTACCGCATTGACCGAGGCTGATTAGCCCGCCATGACGCTTTTCAAGTCATTTGTTTACATAATGTCCATCGATGCGCCATTGGTGTCGATTTATTGGGCGTAACGTGTATTCATTGGCACCGCAAAAGCGCGATTGAGAAAGCGGGGGGGCTCTTTAGGCACCGATATCGCAGGCACACATGTATAAAGCGGTTGTCCATGCCAGCCGGCGCCAACACACCATTGAGTTTCGTACCCTATGCACGCCAAGGTCAGCAGTCGCACAACGCTCGACAAGGCGTTGCGCATCAATCTGGACGAGAAAAAATACGGGTCAATAGCCGAGATTGGTGCAGGCCAGGAAGTTGCCCGTCAGTTTTTTCTGGCAGGGGCCGCGGCTGGCACGATCGCCAAGACCATGTCCGCCTACGACATGCAGTTTTCGGATGCAATCTACGGCGTGCAGGAGGGCAGCCGCTACGTGTCTCAGGGACGTGTCAAGGCGATGCTGGAAAAAGAGTACACGTTGGTTGTCGAGCGCGTAAGTGCCTCACGACCCAAGGCGTCCAGATTCTTTGCGTATGCGGCAACGGTGTCGGCCAAGAGCTTCAATCGCAAGAATGAGTGCCACGCCTGGTGCGGTGTGCGGGTTCAGATGTACCCGGGTGCCGAGCCCTCGGATGTGATCGTGCACGTACGCATGCGAGATGCTGAGGCCGAGGCGCAGCAGGAAGCATTGGGTGTGGTCGGTGTGAATCTTGTCTATGCCGCCTACTACTACTTTGAAGACCCGAAACAGCTGATCGACTCATTGACTGACAATCTTGCGCAAGGCCGTATCGAGATCGACTCCATCGAGCTGAAGGGGCCGTACTTTGAAGACGTCAACCCGTGTGCGATCAACCTGCATTTGATACGCAGCTGGAAGACTCGCGCCATCATGATCCGTCCCGATGGTTCTGTCGCTGTGCCCTCGGAGTTGCTCTACAAGAAGAATGTATTGACGATCCGAGGCTCGTTCAAACCGGTCACCAGGCTTAACGTCGACATGATAGAGCAAGGGTTCAAGACCTTTGCCAGAAAAGAGGAGGTCGATCAGAGCAACTCAATTGTGCTTGCAGAGATTTCCCTGAATGACCCCTTGGGCAACGACTTGAACGTGCCTGAAGAGGACCTGGTGGTTCGAATACAACTGTTGAATGCACTGGGCTATAGCGTCATGGTGTCTGACTACACGCGCTACTTCTCCCTGCGTGCCTACTTCCGTCAGTACACCAATCATCAAATCGGAATCGTACTCGGGATGATCAATGTACGAGAGATATTCGATGAGGATCGCTACGCCGGTGTAGAGGGTGGCATCCTCGAGGGATTTGGAAAATTGTTTCCGGACAACACGCGACTGTATGTCTATCCGGAGCGTGCCGACGATGGTTCGCTGAGCGATTTATCGCGTCTTGCATTCAATGATCGACTGCAGTACCTGTTCAAGCACCTCATTGAAAACGGGTTTATTCGCGACATTGAATCCAGTGATACAGAGCTGCTCAACATATATTCACGTGAGGTGCTCAAAGCCATTGCAGAGGGCAGAGACTGGCAGGACGCGGTCCCCGACACCGTTGCCAGTGAAATTGTCGAGAACAAGTTGCTAGGCTATCGCGAGCGTTAGGCCCCACGTGTTGCAGTTGCACGGCCCTGCAATTGATGTTGATACGCCTCGGCAACACGTTCGATCTCGGGCATGGCGGTACTGCCTGACGAACGGTAGGGGATGATGATCCAATGGAACATTGGCGTTGTCACCGGAAGTCCATGTCATCGATAAGAGTTGCTCCACCCTGGTTCTGCTCAAGGGCGAGGGTGAACTCGGCCTGATCGCGGCCAGCACCCGTTTTGATGACATCAAGGCATTGCTGCAAAGTGGCGTACCCGCCAACTGATCGCGAGGCGAAACTCGCGACCTTACAGCGTCGTATGTTCTTGACAAGACCAGGGCAAATGCACGCTCCGATAATGATCTCATCGAAACAAGCGGTGCACATCGCGGCGCTGTTCGACCAAATTCAACTCAATCGTTTATCGGAGATCACCATGAAGGTATTCAATATTGTCGCGGCCCTCTCATTTGCGTCTGTTGCGGCCCTCGCATTTGCTGGTCCTGCCTCAGCAATTACGAGCACGGGCAACCTCCAGCAAGACGTGCATTCAGCGCTGGGTGGCAACGGCAACATCACAGTCAGTGTCTCTGGCAACACGGTCACCCTGATTGGCAATGCCAACGCGGTAGACAAGGCGCGTGCAGCGCGTGTGGCAAGCTCCTTTCCTGATGTGGAGCGGGTCGTTGACCTGGTCAACACCCGAAGCTAGGACTGCAGTTTCAGGTGTTTGATAACGAACAAGGTTAAAGCGCAAGGCTGATTTGCGTACAAGCCGCTGGCTCTTGGGTCAGCGGCTTTTTGCGTTTTGTCAGCCAGACCGTGTAACTCAAAACGTTTAAATGGTTCAACGGGAAGGAAATAATACGTTGCGCTAAAACGAGTAGCTCAAACCCGCAGACGGAAGGTTTCATTTATGTGTGCTGGTCGCGACACGGTCTGACAGTTACCCATTCAGGCTGTCAGTACGATGGTTGTCAGATCAGTTGACGTTGGAGTGCTATCCAAGCTCTAGGCCAGCAGTTCTGATAGGTTTTCCTCAGCACGAGGATGACCGAGATGAAGAAGAAGCGCCACACGGGCGAGCAGATTGTCGCGATTTTGCGTGAGGCTGACGCCACCTCCATTGCAGCCGCCGCAAAGAATCACGCGATAACCGACCAGACGATCTATCGCTGGCGTCGCCTCTACGACGGGATGGAAGTCAACGACGTCAAGGAGCTGAAGACGCTTCGTGTCGAGAACACGCGCCTGAAGAAACTACTCGCCGAGCGCGATCTTGAGGTTGATGTGATGAAGGAGATTGCTGCAAAAAAGTGGTGAGCCCACGTACACAGCGAGCCATGGCGCTGTTTGCCTGCGGCCGTGGGCTGACTCAACGTCGGGCGTCTGAACTGTTGTCGACGCCACGCTCCGGGCTCCCCTATTGCTCCAGAATGCAAAAACGAGATCGCCACCTGATACGTGCGCTCAGACTGATCTCGGCAAAGCATCCAGCGTGGGGATACCGACTGGCAGCCGGAAGTCTCAGATTGCGCGGTTGGCAAGTCAACAACAAGCGCGTGTATCGAGTTTGGCGCTTGGTGGGCCTTGCTCTGCCGCCCTACAAGCCGAGCAGAAAGATTCGCACCGGTAAGGCCCTGGATCAACCGGCGATCAAGCGAAATGACGTCTGGGCCGTTGACCTTGTCCACGACAGCTATGGCAACGGCTGCAAATTCCGATGCCTGACCATCAAGGACGAAGCGACGGGCTACTGTCTCGCCATCGAAGTGGGGACGTCTCTGCGCAACAGCGATGTACTTCGCGTGTTAAGACGGTAATCGCTAGATACGGTAGCCCACAGGCAATTCGATCTGATAATGGAAGCGAATTCATCACTCACGAGTTGCAGACAAAACACTAAAAACGCTCGGCATACGCTCAGGCACTATTGACCCGGGAAAGCCGTGGCAGAACGGTACCGCGGAGGTGAGCAACAATTACATCCCAAGGAGCAATCAATCGCGCTAGGTCGTCTCTCTGCATCAATCCGGCGTCCTCGAGTGCAGCACTATCTACGAGAACATTTTTGTAGTCGCGCTCTACGGCCTGAGATAGCGCTTGCACATTCATTGGACCGGATCGTCGAAGCGTCTTTAAGATCTCCAAACGCTTCGGAGTGAGTACCTCGGCTAGCATTGCAAAGTCCTCGAAGTTCAAATGTACTTCGCCATGGTCACCCTCTTCGATAGATGCTCGATTCCACATATCGACAAATCGCTTGTATCCGGGACTTGCGTCTTCTACCGATGCGGTCGCTCAGAATAAGCCTTTGAGAGTTTCCATAGAGTCATTCCCCGAATCGCCCCTTCCGCGTAAACGTACTTGTCGCGCAGCAAAAGTGTCGCACCCATATGGCACATCGCGCCATAGGCACAACCGGGGCGCTACTGCCGGCTTATCGAGTCGGAGAGTCGGACATCTCCAGGGCATGCCGAGTGCATTCAACGGGTGTCACATCGTGGGGTCGCAGATCCTTTGTTGATTATCCAGCGACATGAATTAATGAGTCTGGAACCAGAGGTCAGTAATTTACGCAGATACGTCGTCAAATGGTGTCTCATCCGACCGGAAAGGGAGCGTCTTGACAGCTGGGACGGCGAGTCAGCCAACTGTCTTGTGCGTAGCTAATTGCCATGAATGTCGCCAGGTTGAACAAAACGATAGAACGACATGGATAGAACGAAACGGGAAGGACAACGCAAAGAGCCGCTGACCCTTAGGGCAGCGGCTCTGGATGGTACTGAGGGCAGAGCGTTCGCGCTGCCTTTCAGTCAGGCCATCGTGGTTGAGACGGCTCCAGTGCTTTAACTTGGTGTATTCACCAGATTGATTACACGATCAACATTGGGATACGACTCTGCCACTCGCTCTGCCTTGGCTTTGTCCAGCGCATTGGCGTTGCCGAGCAATGTGACAGTACTACCGCTGACCGTAGCGGTGATGTTGCCGTTGCCACCTAGCGAGGAGTGAACGTCCTGTTGCAGGTTACCGGTCGTCGAGATTGCAGACGCGGCGCCAGCAAAGCCGACAACTGAGGCGAAGGCCATAGCTGTTGTGATGTGACGAATTTTCATAGTGAAGCTCCAATGATTAGATGGGTAGAAGAATCGGTTCGAAGTGCAGAGCGATGTGCACCTGCTGTTTCGATGGTTCTAGTATCGGAGCGTGGGCTTGCAAGGGTATTGTGAGAAACATACAGAGTCGTAAAGTGACTTGTAGGCGCTGGGCCAGGACGGTTTACTTTCGATCGCCTGCGATAAATGCTGCTGACTTGCGAGTGGGCAGTGCGTGTTTTTCACTAGAACCAAGACTCACCGTGAGCGGCTAGAGTTCCTGGTTGATCGACTTGCCAATCGTGCGCGCGCCACAATCGATTCGCCAAGGACAACGCAAAGAGCCGCTGACCCGTAGGGCAGCGGCTCTGGTTGGTACTGGTGGCAGAGCTTTCGCTCTGCCTTTTCGTCGGGCCATCGCTGTCGAGACGTCTCTGTCCCTTTAGCTTGGTGTATTCACCAGATTGATTACACGATCAACGTTGGGATACGACTCTGCCACTCGTTCTGCCTTGGCTTTGTCCAGTGCATTTGCGTTGCCGAACAACGTGACCGTACCGCCGCTGAGCGTGGCTGTGATGTTGCCGTTGCCACCTAGCGAGGAGTGAACGTCCTGCTGCAGGTTACCGGTCGTCGTGATTGCAGACGCGGCGCCAGCAAAGCCGACAACAGAAGCGAAGGCCATAGCTGTTGTGATGTGACGAATTTTCATAATAGAGCTCCAATGATTAGTCGGTTACAAGAATCGGTTCGAAGTGCAGCGCGATGTGCACCCGCTGCTTCGATGTGTCCAGTGTCGGTGCGTAGGCTTGCAAGGGTATTGTGAGAAACATACAGAGTCGTAAAGTGACTCGTAGGTGAAAGGCCAGGACGGTACTCGGGAGGAGCTGAGATGTCTTTGGGTCGAGCGTATTGTCAATGCTTGCGATAAATACTGCTGACTTCGAGTTGGCAGTGTGTGCTTTCCACTAATACCAAGACTCACTTGAACGGCTAGCATTCCTGGTTGATCGGCATGACAATCGTGGGCGAGCCACAATCTATTCGTCAAGGACAACGCAAAGAGCCGCTGACCCGGAGGGCAGCGGCTCTGGTTGGTACTGGTGGCAGAGCGTTCGCTCTGCCTTTTCGTCAGGTCATCGCTGTTGAGACGGCTCCGGCTCTTTAGCTTGGTGTATTCACCAGATTGATTACACGATCAACATTGGGATACGACTCTGCCACTCGCTCTGCCTTGGCTTTGTCCAGCGCATTTGCGTTGCCGAATAACGTGACCGTGCCGCCGCTGACCGTAGCGGTGATGTTGCCGTTGCCACCTAGCGAGGAGTGAACGTCCTGTTGCAGGTTGCCCGTCGTCGTGATTGCAGACGCGGCGCCAGCAAAGCCGACAACTGAAGCGAAGACCATAGCTGTTGTGATGTGACGAATGTTCATAATAAAGCTCCAATGATTAGATGGGTAGAAGAATCGGTTCGAAGTGCAGCGCGATGTGCAGCTGCTGTTTCGATGTGTTCAGTATCGGAGCGTAGGCTTGCAAGGGCATTGTGAGAAACATACAGAGTCGTAAAGTGACTTGTAGGCGGTAGGCCAGGACGGTACTCGGGCGGAGCTGAGATGTCTTTGGGTCGAGCTTGCTGTCATTGTCTGCGACAAATACTGCCGACTTGCGAGTCGGCAGTGTGTACGTTTCAAAAAAAACAAAACGCACCGTGAGCGGCGAGCGTTCCTGGTTGATCGGTTTGGCTATCGTCCGCGTGCGACCCTTTGTTTTCTTGGTGAGCGGATTGTTGTTGCTTTGGGTGCTTTGTACCAAGCTTGCGTGCCTATCCGCTAGCAATCGCTAGAGGTGGTCAGTTACGGGTGCGCCTGGACCAAGAACAGCTACAAACAATGTGTAGCTCGTTCGCCAGGCACAGAATGTTTAGTCAACCCAAGCACACCGTGACGCAGGGCACCGCTCGCATCACCGATTGAATCACTGCAAAGATTCTGATATCCACCTCATTTGGCGGTAACAGGTCAGCCGACGGTGCGGTCGATCTATTGGTAAAAGGGCTGGACACACAGGTCGATGCCGTGTTGTTAGTGGCCGCCTCGCAGAAATGATCTAACTGGTCTTGTTGGCGACAGCTCGCCGTACAGAAAAACGGCTGCAATTGAAGGGCACTTGAGTTGCCTCTCTGGCAGCAGGATTGGCGTTACTGAACAAGGTTGAAGTAAACCCATTTTTGCATCGCTTTGACGGCCGCACTGTGCAGCGACTCGATGGTCTTGGAGGTGTAATCGCTTGCCGGACGTGAGGGCGAGTGTCCAATAACGCTGTCAGGCTATGCCCATTGGAAGGCAGGAGTGGCTCATCTGTGGAACGCCTCATTCGATCTGAATAAAGACGTCCCGAGCGGCTTGTACTAACACCGCTCGGGAGTACTACCCTTGATGCATAGCGCTTTAGTTGCTTGGCGGAATCAGTACGGTGTCGATCACGTGAATGATGCCATTCGTCGCTTGCACATCAACCGTTGTTATGCGGGAGTCGTTGATGAACAGGCCGGTGCTACGCTGATTGACCTGTACCGTATCGCCGTTTCCAGTTTGCACATCGATACCGACAAGACCGGTCACTGCGTTGGAGTCAAAGACCGCACCGGGGACAACATGGTAGAGAAGGATGTCTCGCAGTACATCCGGGTTGGCCAACAGGGTGTTGATGGTTTCCTGACCCAAGGCGGCAAATGCTGCATCAGTCGGTGCAAACACGGTGTAGGTGTCGCCCGGGTGACCCAGAGCTCCGTCCAGGCCAGTCGCCTGAACTGCGGCAACCAGAGTGCTGAACCCAGCGGCCTGAGCCACATCCAGAATTGTGCCTGCTGCTGTGTCGCCACCGGTAGTCGGTGCCTGTTCGTCTGAATCACCTGCCGCAGGTGGTGTGAGTACCGCATCTATCACGTGGATCACTCCGTTTGCTGCCTGAATGTCAGTGGTAATGACGCGAGAGTCATTGATGAACAGTGATCCGTCGCGCAACGAAAGCGCGATTTCGTCGCCGTTGGCCGTGGCAACTGTTCCACCGGCCAGGCTGATTGCGGTCGTTGAATCAACAGCCTGATCCGCAATGACGTGATACAGAAGGATGTCGGACAAGGTATCCGGATCAGCAAGCAGTGCCTGGATGGTGTCGTTGCCCAGTGCCGCGAACGCGTCATCGGTAGGCGCAAATACCGTGAACGTGGACGACAAGTCGGCTAGTGTGGCGTCAAGCCCTGTGGCCTGAAGCGCAGCCACCAAAGTGTTAAAAGAACCTGCAGCCGCTGCTACCTCGACAATGCTACCCGGTGCGGCGTCAGTGTCTTCTGCCGACGGTGGCAGCAATACAGTGTCAATAACGTGGATGATGCCGTTGCTTGCCGCAACATCAGTAGCAATGACCTGAGACATGTTGACAAACAGATTGCCACCGTCCAGGGACAGGGCGATGTCCTGACCGTTTGCGGTCTCTACTGTGCTTCCAGCAAGGCTGATGGCTGTTGCCGCGTCTACGCTTGCGTCAGCGATTACGTGATAAAGCAGAATGTTGGAGAGCGCGTCGGTGTCACTCAACAAGGCGGCGATGGTCTCGTCACCGAGCTTTGCGAAGGCTGCGTCATTAGGAGCGAAAACAGTAAACTCGCGGCTTTCATCTGCCAGGACCTGGTCAAGACCGGTTGCCTGCAGGGCAGCGGCGAGGACAGTGAAATCGCCGGCTTCAACGGCTGTGGTGACGATATTGCTGGACCCACCACCTGCCGACTGCTCTTCGGCTGACAGCGCTTGTGCATCACCGTCGCCAGTAATTGAGACGCCGTCGTCCGAACATGCCGACACCACGAAAGCGGTTACCAGCCCCAGGGCTGCACTCTTCAGTCTTCCGTACTTCATTAATCGATCCTCAAGTGGAAAAGTCATTGCGCTCGTTTCGAGCTGTGCCGAATGTAGAGTTGAGCAGGTGAACCGGTGGTGACCAAAAAAGGGCGTATGTTCACATCGCGTTCACACACTCAGCACGTGGACATGCAACCAAGCACGGCCCGTACGCTGAAAAGCCGCAATTTCGGTTGATTTTTCCAAAAAAGTGAGATTTGACTAACAATTTTGGGCTGTGTGACGCTTCAGACAGGAGCCACGAGAGCAGAAAGTCTGCTCGCCATTTGTTTCGGGTTTCTTTTGATCTAGTGACGGGGATCACACAAAAAAGAGCGTAAGCGCCCAAAACACACGTCCTTGGATGACGCGATAGTGGCGATCCGGTTGGGTCCGGCAGCTAACGGCACGCAGGCGGAAAGCTCTCGATCGTGATCACTGCATCCGTGCTGGACGTCTGATCTGCAGTCCAAGCGCGGCAGGTGCGAGCGGGAGCCGGCGTTGCGAGTGAGCCTCCTATACTTACGTCACTTCAGCCACCGGGGAGGCCAGTTCCCCAAGGTACATACGGATAATGTCTGCCACCGCCACCAACCTTGCCTCGGATTCCTGGGCTATCGCGGATCTTCTGCGGGGGGACTTCAAGCAGAGCCAATATGGGCGCATCATCCTGCCGTTTGCGCTGCTTCGGCGGCTGGAATGCGTGCTGGAGGGCAGCAAGGAGGCGGTGCTTGCCAAGGTGCCGGAGGTTGAGAAAATGGGCCTGCCCGAAGAGGCGGCAGAGCAGTTTCTCATCCGCGCGACAGATGGCCTCAACTTCTTCAATACCTCGAAGATGGACCTGTCCACGCTGGGTGAGTCCGGCATTCAGGCGAACCTTACCTCCTATGTCCAGGGGTTCTCCAGGGATGCTCGAGAGATCTTCGAATACTTCAAGTTCGCTGAATTCATCGGGCAGCTGGGCGATGCGAACCTTTTGTATCAGGTAGTACAGCGTGTACGCCAGATTGACCTGAGCCCGGAGGCGGTGTCCAACCACGACATGGGTCTGGTGTTCGAGGAGCTGATACGGCGCTTTGCCGAGGGCTCCAACGAGACAGCAGGGGAGCACTTCACCCCGCGTGACATCGTGCGCCTGACCACCGCCCTCGTGTTCATGGAAGATGATGAGGCCCTGACCACCCCCGGCATCGTGCGCACCATCTATGACCCAACAGCGGGGACGGGCGGATTTTTGTCAGCGGGTATGGAATACGTGAACGAGCTGAACCCCAATGCGGTGATGCGCGCCTATGGACAGGAGCTCAACCCGGAAAGCTACGCCATCTGCAAGGCAGACATGCTGATCAAAGGTCAGGATGTCGACAACATCAAGCTGGGCAACACCCTGTCCGGCGATCAGCTGTACTCACAGAAGTTCGACTACATGCTCTCCAACCCTCCGTTTGGTGTGGACTGGAAGAAGATCGAGAAGGATGTAGAGACCGAACAGAAAGAAAAGGGCTTTGAGGGCCGCTTCGGCCCCGGGTTGCCGCGCAAGTCTGATGGGTCCTTGCTGTTTTTGATGCACCTGATCAGCAAGCTGCGCGATGCCAACGACGGAGGTGGCCGTATTGGCATCATCCTCAACGGCTCGCCGTTGTTTACCGGGGGTGCCGGGTCCGGTGAATCAGAGATACGTCGCTACGTTCTGGAAGCGGACCTGTTGGAAGCCATCGTGGCGCTGCCCACAGACATGTTCTACAACACCGGCATTGCCACTTACGTGTGGGTGTTGTCCAACAAGAAGCGCGCCGAGCAGCAGGGGCGGGTACAGCTGATCAACGGCGTGAACCTGTACCGCAAGATGCGAAAATCTCTCGGGTCCAAGCGTAATGAAATGGGTGAGAAGGACATCGCCACCATCGTCAAGTGCTTTGGCAATTTTGAGGCGGTAGAGCGGCTAGCGCTGGACAAGCCCGCAGAGCAAAAGAGCAATCGTGGAAGGCAGGCCGCCAATGCCAAGGAGGCGGCTCCCAAGACCTTCGCTGCCAAACTGTTTGCAACGCACGAGTTCGGCTACCGACGCCTGACCATCGAGCGACCCTTGCGCCAGTCCTGGCAGTTCAGTAATGAAAGGCTGAACCAACTGCGCTTTCCTACCAGCCGCACGGTCAATGCCGCGATGCAATGGGTGTACTCGGAGTATGGAGAAGCCTATTGGTCTGATGACGGAGACTGCGACCAGTACGGGCAACTGGGCGACTACGAGACCGAGATACGCGTGCACATCAAGGCCAACTTCAGCACCCTGAAGGAGAAGGACATCAAAACCGTGCTGAGGGAAAAGACCTGGCTGGACCAGAAGGCAGTGCTACTCAAAGCCCGTGCCCTGCAGGCAGAGATTGGCGCCGAACAACATGATGACGTAAACCTGCTGGATGGCGTACTGAAGACTGTCTGCAAGACGCTCGGAATGAAGCTTGAGACCGCAGAGAAGAAGCAGCTGTTAAGCGCCATCTGCTGGACCAACCCTGAGGCTGACAAAGTCATAAAGAAGGTACACAAGGCAGAAACGAACCCGGTGTATGGCTTGTTTGAATCCAAGGATGCGGAAGGCAAGGCACAGGTTGTGGAATACGCTGCAGACAGTGACTTGCGGGACAACGAGAACGTGCCGCTGGACCCGAGCCAGCCTGTCAATGACGTAAACGAAGCCTACTTTGCCAAGGAAGTGCAGCCGCATGTGCCAGATGCTTGGATTGATGGCTCGAAGCGCGATGCCAAGGATGGGGAGATCGGGGTAGTGGGGTACGAGATACCGTTCAACAGGCACTTCTATGAGTACATACCACCTCGAGACTTGGCAGTGATTGATGCGGAGTTGGCGGCAGTTTCGAAGGAGATTATGGCGCTGTTGGGGGAGGTGGGAGTGTGAGTGGGTATGTAGCGTATCCGGAGTATCGGGATAGTGGGGTTGAGTGGATTGATCGGTACCCATCCCAATGGGATTTAGCGAAGATAAAATTCCGCGCCCGTATCAACCCTTCAAAGAATGAAGTTAGATGCGAGTTGTCAGACTTGGATGTCTCGTTCCTTCCGATGGAGGCAATTGGAGAAGATGGAAAGATAGACCTCAGCAATGTCAGGAAGCTCGGTGATGTAATTGATGGATACACGTACATCGGCGAAGGCGATGTATGTATCGCTAAAATCACGCCATGTTTTGAAAATGGTAAAGGTGCCATTGCAACCGGTTTGAAGCACGGAATTGGATTTGCAACAACGGAAGTGATTCCGATAAGACCAAAAAAGACGACGAGTGCAAGATTTCTCTACTACCTGCTGAGTTCTGTGCCGTTCAGGCTGATTGCTGAAGGCTCGATGTATGGAGCAGGTGGGCAGAAGCGCGTGGCAGATACTTTCGTCGAAAATTACGTATTTGCATGCCCGCAGAAAAACCTCCAACAGCAGATAGCCAACTTCCTCGACCACGAAACCGCCAAGATCGACACCCTAATCGAAAAACAACAACGACTGATCAAGCTGCTGAAGGAAAAGCGACAAGCGGTGATCAGTCATGCCGTGACCAAAGGCTTGAATCCGGATGCGCCGATGAAGGATTCGGGGGTTGATTGGTTGGGGGAGGTGCCTGCTCATTGGAAGCTTCACAAGTTGAAGGAACTCTTCACCGAGAGCAACGAGCGGGCAACTAGTCTAGTTAAGCAAACGCTACCCGTGTTGAGTGTCTCGATACACCATGGAATCTCAGACACCGAACTCAACGAAGTGAAGCTTGATCGGAAAGTCCAACGTAGTGACGATCGATCTTTGTACAAACTAATTGGCGAGAATTTTCTCGTCTACAACATGATGCGAGCTTGGCAGGGTGGATTTGGCGCAGCAAAAGTTCGTGGGTTAGTTAGTCCGGCGTATGTTGTTTGCAAGCCAAAGTCAGTGCTCGACTCGAAGTACTTTGAATTGGTACTTCGAACGAACAACGCTATTGCGGAACTTAAGAGGTTCTCGAAAGGAATTACCGATTTTCGGCTCCGTTTGTATTGGGACGAGTTCGGTACGATTTGTGTTCCGACGCCACCTCATTCTGAGATTGTCGAAATTGTCGCTTGTGTTTCAGGCAATGAAGAAAAATTTGCGAAAACTATTCGGGTGGCCGCAAACCAAATTGCGTTACTCAAAGAACGCCGCACAGCCCTAATCTCCGCCGCAGTCACCGGAAAAATCGACGTCCGCAACTGGCAACCACTCAAGTCGGAATCCACCACCAGCACGGACGCTTGACCCCATGGCAGCCCATCCCGACAAGTCCGCCGAATACGCCTTCCAGAACGAGATCGTCGACTACCTCCGGGGTAACGGCTGGTTAGTCGGCAATGCCTCAAAATACAACCGTGAGCTAGCGCTATATCCCGAAGACGCGCTCGCCTTCGTCAAGGAAAGCCAGCCCGATCAATGGGAGAAGTACTGTAGCGTCTACCCGACCAATACCGAGGCCAAGTTTCTCGAGCGCGTAGCATCACAACTCAACAAGGCTGACCCGAATGCAGCAGACAAGGAACTGCGTACCTTCGGCACGCTCGGTGTACTAAGGCACGACATCAAGGACCGGGGTGTGCGTTTCAGCCTCTGCCAGTTCAAGCCCGAGCATGATCTGAACCCGGATACGCTCGCCCGCTACGGCATGAATCGTCTGCGCGTTGTGCCGGAACTCGTCTACAGCCCTTGGGCAACCGAGAAACATCTTGTAGAGACTGGTGCCAAGGCGAAGGCCTGGCGCATTGATCTGGTGTTGTTCATCAATGGCCTGCCAGTGGTCACGATGGAGCTCAAATCCGAGTTCAAGCAAGCCTTCAACAATGCAGTGGAGCAGTACAAGAAGACGCGCCCACCCGTAGACCCTGCCACCCGCAAGGCCGAGCCGCTTCTCACCTTCAAGCGCGGTGCGCTGGTGCATTTCGCGGTCAGCCAGTACGAGGTGTGGATGGCAACACGACTGGCGGGGGACGATACCTTCTTCCTGCCGTTCAACAAGGGTACCGCTGATGGCGGCAAGGGCAATGATGTGCCGGCAGACCTGAGCCGCCATGCCACCGACTATCTGTGGAATGAGGTACTGCTCCCCGATAGCCTGCTGCGCATCTTCCAGCGCTTCATGCACCTGGAGATCAAGGAGAAAGAAAGGTGGGATGGGCTCAAGTACAAGAGCGAGACCTTGATATTCCCGCGTTACCACCAGTGGGATGTGGTCAACAAACTCTTGTTATCTGCCCGTGAAGAAGGGCCGGGGCAAACCTACCTGATTCAGCACAGCGCCGGGTCTGGTAAATCCAATTCCATTGCCTGGTCTGCTCACCAGCTTTCGTCGCTGTACACCAGCGAAGGCAAGAAGCAGTTTGATTCGGTCATTATCGTGACTGACCGGACAGTGCTGGATGACCAATTGCAGGACACCATCTATCAGCTGGAACACGTCGATGGCGTGGTAGGGCGAATCAATCGCCGTGAAGGCGAGGGCTCAAAGTCAGACAAGCTCGCCGCAGCGCTTGAAGCGGCGCAACCCATCATCATCGTCACTATCCAGACTTTCCCGCACGTGCTCAAGGCCATCGAAAACACGGTCAGCCTGAAAGAGCGCAACTACGCCATCATTGCCGATGAGGCGCATTCCTCGCAGACAGGCTCCACCGCACGTCAGCTGAAAGAAGTACTGATGACAGAAGGCAGTGATGCCGACGCTAATCCAGAAGAGGCCCAAAGTGCTGATGACGTGCTCAACGACATCATTGCCTCGCGCCGAGCCTCCCCCAACCTGAGCTACTTTGCGTTCACCGCCACACCGAAGGCCAAGACGTTGGAGCTGTTTGGCCGTTGCCCTGACCCGACGGAGCCAGCGTCTTCATCCAACAAGCCGGAATCCTTCCATGTGTACAGCATGCGCCAGGCTATTGAGGAAGGCTTCATTCTGGATGTGCTGAAAAACTACACCAGCTACAAGGTGGCCTACAACCTCGCCCTCAAGATGCAGGATGTGGACAAGGAGGTGGACAGCAAGAAAGCCAAGGTCAAGCTGAACCAGTGGGTGCGTCTGCATGACTACAACATCTCGCAGAAGGTGCAAGTGATCATCGAGCACTTCAAGGACAACATCATGGGCCTCCTGGGCGGTCAGGCGAAAGCCATGGTGGTGACCAGCTCGCGCAAGGAGGCGGTGCGCTACAAGCTGAGCTTTGATCGCTACATCAAGGAGAAGGGGTACACCGGCATACACGCCATGGCGGCCTTCTCCGGTGAGGTGGAGTTCACGAACAAGGACCCCGGTACCGAAGAACTGCTTGGTGAGAAATTCACCGAGGCCAGCATCAACCCGAACCTTAAAGGACGGGATATGCGCAAGGCGTTTGATACCGACGACTATCAGGTGATGATTGTTGCCAACAAGTTCCAGACAGGCTTTGATCAACCCAAGCTCTGCGCCATGTACGTGGACAAGAAGCTCGGCGGTGTGGAATGCGTACAGACGCTATCGCGCCTGAACAGGGATTACCCCGGCAAGAAGGCAAGCGGTACCTTCGTGCTGGACTTCTTCAACGAGCCTGATGATGTGCTCGGCTCCTTTCAGCCCTACTACCAGACAGCAGAACTCACCGACGTATCCGACCCACAGATGGTCTACGACCTGTCAGACAAGCTACAGGCAGCACGCATCTTCCAATGGCCTGAAGTAGAGCAGTTCTGCACAGCCTTCTACCAGAAGGGCAAGAGCGACAAGGCCCTTTCCTCGATCTGCAAGCCCGCAGTGGACCGTTGGAGCAAACGCTACGAACTGGCGGTAGATGCCTACAAGACATCGCTGGACATGATGGAGCGTACACGCAAGACCGGGGATGCCGTGCTGATTGCCAACGCGGAGAACTCGCTCAAGGATTGCCGGCAGGAGAAGGATGCGTTGGAGATCTTCAAGAAGGACCTTGGCACCTTCGTGCGCTTCTATGAATTCATCTCCCAGATCGTGCCCTTTGACGATCTGGAGCTTGAAAAACTCAGCCTGTTTGCCCGAAAGCTGCGCCCCATGCTACGCGAGGCAAACATCGAGGAAGATGATGTGGATCTGGACAACGTGGTGCTGAGTCACTATCGATTATCCAAGATCCGTCAGCAGGACTTGAAGCTGAAGGAAGACGCCGAGGACTACGGCTTGGAGCCAGGTGAGGGTGCAGGCTCCGCCAAGGCCAAGGACCCGAAGGAGGAGTTCCTGTCACAGATCATCGACAGGCTCAACGAGATCTTCCTGATGGATGAGTTGACCGAGAAGGACCTGGTGAATTTTGCGCACACAGTGGCCGACAAGGTGGGTGAGAACGAACGCGCCATGATGCAGCTACGCAACAACACGCGCGAGCAGGCCATGCTCGGTGACTTTCCCGGTGCTGTGAACGACGCGATCATCAACAGTAGCGAGTCACATACCAATCAGATGATGCAATTGTTGTCCAATCCCGAGAAGGCCAAGGATTTCTCGAAGCTGATCTATGACCTGATTGCGTTTGGGCGTGCGGGGTAGACCCTGTGCTGCAAGGGAGTCACGACGGTCACACAAGCAATTGATTGCTTGAGTAAAGTCTCTATTCGGAAGTGGTTTGTACTGTCATGGGTACTGTCAATTGTCATTGGTGCGCATGAGCGCTCCGCCAGTTCGCGTAGAGTCCTTCAATCAGATTCGCGCGTGGACGGGTATCGGTGCGTGTTGAATCGCGCTGCTGCGAGCGACTCTTCTCGAATCACTAATCGGTGAATCCAACTCGGGTAGCAGCGCCTGTAGGAGACGTCTAGAGGCGGGCCTCTGTATCGACGCCGCCAGGGTCGTACCGATCGATAACCTCGACAACCGTCTGCAGCAAGCCGTCGGCCTTCTCGAACGCCGTCTGGCGCTCATGGAGGGGGATGACCTCCTCGTCGAGAATGGAGGGTAACGATGTGAGCACGGCTTGGGCCCGATGCAGCGTGATCTCGATATCGATGATTGGCAGGGGGTCGAATCGGTCAGGCACCTGCTTTGTCACCAGATCCTCGTCGGTGGTGAATTTCTCGACGCTGGGGTAGTCGTTACGGCTCGCTATGGAGAACTTGTGTTCTGTGGCGTGGAGCTCCTTGGAGCGTGTGAGTTTGATAGCGATGCTCACCAGGGTGCTTGCCAGCGCAGTCGTTACGTCATGCTTCTCGTCGGTGTCATCGTGAGCGGCCTGATCGAGTATCCAGATCGCACCCGCACACACCTGGCGCAGTTGGGGAATCACATCGCACTCGGGCCCGATAATGTCGGTCCGGAAGCCCGGATCGAGTTGCGAGGCTGGCTCGTTCGTCGGATGTTGTGGCATGGAGGGTCTCCAGTGGTGCTGTCGCATACACCGTAGGTTGGACAGACCGTATCGAAAAGCTAGCGCATATGCAACGCGGTATGGTTACTCGCGATGAAGGCGTAAATTCCTGATTCCCAGAGAAAAACGGCCCGATTCGCGTGCTGAGGCGAACCGAGCCGTTCAGGGTATTGGTGGAGAAGGGGGGAGTCGAACCCCCGTCCGAAAGTACTCCGCCGTCGGTACTACATGCTTAGTGTCGTCTTTGGCTTTAGCCAACTGGAACCCGACGAACAGGAGAACCAGCCAGCGAGCCCTTTATTGGTTTAGCGATCTGGTGCAAGGGCAGCCCGTCACGCGATCCTGTGGCTAATGCCCCCGTCTCTCCACACAGGCATGAAGAGCGCGGGGTAGAACTACCTAAAAAAACCTAAAAGGTTTGATTATGCAGCCAGTGCGTAGTTGTCGTCGTTGGCAACTAAAAGTTATCGGCTGGATTAACGAGGGGATCCGATCCTCGGCATGCACCTAAGGTTTTGTTACTCCCGTCGAAACCATGTCTTCCCCGGGGTACGTGTGAAGTATGCGGCCAGTGGGCCGGAGTTTCAAGGACTGATTACGAGTCCATTTCCCGCAAGGAACGCTCCAATGTGACCGGACACACATCGGCGTCGGTACAATTGCCGATTCTCAACGGCAGGCTTCATGTCACTCATGCTCGTTCTCGAGGGCGCTCCGGCGCTGTCTGACTATCGTCTGGCGCGTATTCGCGAGCGTCTGGTTGCTGTCGACGCCTCCCTGCACTCCGTTTCAGCCTCGTTTGTCTACTTTGTGCGCGCGCCAGGCCTGGCTGCGGGCGCTGCACTGGACAATGGTATCAACGAGCGCCTCAGTGATTTGCTCGATGCACGCATGCAGGAGTCTGTACGCGCTGTTGGCGCCGAACTGCTGGTGGTCCCGCGTATGGGGACCTTGTCGCCCTGGTCCTCCAAGGCTACCGACATTCTCGCTGCCTGTGGGCTCGGTGAGCTTGGGCGGGTTGAGCGTGGGGTCCGCTGGCAGTTCCCGGCGGCCACAGCAGAGATGCTGGCACGCGCCGAGGTGCGTGCGCTCTTGCACGACCGCATGACCGAATCGGTGTTGACCGAGACCCAGGAGGCCTCTGCCTTGTTTGACTCCAGAGATCCGGCGCCGCTGGGTCGGGTGGCCTTGTCAACGCGCGGTCGTCAGGGGCTCGTTGAGGCCGATCAATTGCTCGGCCTTGCCCTGTCGGCCGATGAGATGGACTACCTCGTCGATGCCTACGCGGATCTTGGGCGGGACCCGACAGATGCGGAGCTGATGATGTTTGCGCAAGCCAACTCCGAGCATTGCCGCCACAAGATATTCAATGCGAGCTTTTCGGTGGACGGGCAACGCATGGACGAGTCGCTGTTCGCGATGATTCGGCACACCCATGCGGTGTCTCCGGGCGGCGTATTGTCCGCCTACCACGATAATGCTGCTGTGATCGAGGGGCATCCGGCCAGGCGTTTGTTGCCAGGCACTGACGGGCTCTACGAACGTCTTGACGAAGCTGCGCACATCCAGATCAAGGTCGAGACTCACAATCACCCAACAGCCATTTCACCTTTCCCGGGCGCTGCCACCGGTGCCGGCGGCGAGATCAGGGATGAGGGCGCAACGGGCAATGGCGCACGCCCCAAGGCCGGATTGTGTGGCTTCTCGGTATCCAATCTGGATCTCCCGGGCGACCGGCAGAGCTGGGAGCTGATGACAGCCACACCAGCGCGTATCGCCACACCGCTGCAAATCATGACAGACGGACCGATTGGAGCGGCCGCTTTCAACAATGAGTTTGGCAGGCCCAATCTCGCAGGCTACTTTCGCAGCTACTGCCAGACACTGCCAGACCAGGAGGCAGACGCTGAAACACGGGGCTACCACAAGCCCATCATGCTGGCGGGGGGGCTGGGCAACGTGCGGCCAGTCAATGTCGACAAGCGCCCGGTGCCGGCGGGTGCCGCCATTGCCGTGCTGGGCGGTCCATCGATGCAGATTGGTCTTGGCGGTGGCGCTGCCTCGTCTGTTGCCAGCGGCTCAAGTGATGCAGCGCTCGACTTTGCCTCGGTACAGCGCGGAAACCCTGAAATGCAGCGCCGCTGTCAGGAGGTCATTGATCGTTGCATCGCGCTGGGTGATGCCAGTCCCATACTGTCGCTGCATGATGTGGGCGCAGGTGGTTTGTCAAATGCACTCCCGGAACTGGTGGCAGATGCCGGGCGTGGCGGGCACTTTTCGCTGCGTGACATCCCCAACGACGAGCCCGGAATGGCGCCCTTGGCCTTGTGGTGTAACGAATCTCAGGAGCGTTATGTCATCGCTCTTGAGGCATCGGCCGTTGAGGTTTTTGAAGCACTCTGTCGGCGCGAGCGCTGTCCTGTGGCTATCGTGGGCAGGGCCACGGAGGAGCGTCGCTTACTGGTCGAGGATAGCCACTTCGAGGAGTCGACTATCGACATGCCACTCGATGTGCTCCTTGGCAAGCCCCCCAAGCTCTCCATTGAGGCGCAGCGAATCAGGCGCGCATCGAGTGCTCTTGATACTACAAGGCTGAGCATGGGTGAGGTAGTGCAAGAAGTCCTCAGGCACCCCACGGTGGCTGCCAAGAATTTCTTGATCACCATCGGCGACAGAACCGTTGGCGGTCTGATCGCGCGAGACCAGATGGTCGGCCCGTGGCAAATGCCGGTAGCCGATTGCGCGGTCACACTTGCTGACTTTCAAGGTCAGAGCGGTGAGGCCTTTGCCATTGGCGAGCGCGGACCTCTGGCCTTGGTCGATGCCGCCGCCTCTGCGCGCGTGGCTCTGGGTGAGGCCCTGACGAATATTGCAGGAGCGCCTATTGGCGACCTCTCGCGCGTCAAACTGTCAGCCAATTGGATGGCCGCGAGCGGTCATCCCGGTGAGGACGCTGCGCTCTACGATGCCGTACATGCGGTGGGCAAGGAACTTGCGCCAGCGCTCGGCATTGCCATTCCCGTGGGTAAGGACTCTCTGTCGATGAAGACGGCCTGGGAGGCGGACGGGCGCGAACACACGGTGACCTCGCCATTATCAGTGCTGATCACGGCCTTTGCGTCGGTGAGCGACGCATCGGTTGCGTTGACCCCCATGCTCAGAGGCGATTGTGGCGAGACAGAGCTTCTGTTCGTGGACCTTGGCGGCGGCAAGAATCGCCTCGGCGGCTCGATACTGGCAGAGGTCTGCAACGAGCTGGGTGATCGTGCACCGGACGTTGATGACGCGGCAACCTTGAAAGGTCTGTTCGATGCCATCCAGACGCTGATCAACAACAATCACATTCTTGCCTGGCACGATCGCTCTGATGGGGGCTTGTTCACAACGCTTGCAGAGATGGCCTTTGCTGGCCGTACCGGTCTTGCCATCACACTGGATAGCCTGCCGTCGGATGCTCTTGCAACACTCTTCAATGAAGAGCTGGGCGGCGTCTTGCAAATCAGGCGTATGCACTACGCTGATGTGCTTGCTGTCTTCGAGCAGCACGGCCTGGGTGACTATGTACATGCAATCGGGCGACCAACTGCGGTGCCAGAGTTGGAGATCAGGCGTAGCGGGGCGGTGCTGTATTCAGAGAACATGTTCGAACTCAAGCGCTTGTGGTGGAGCACGACACACGCCATGCAGGCGCTTCGTGATACCCCTGAGGTGGCTGACTCCGAGCGGGACCTGGTATTGGATGAGGCCGATGCAGGTCTGAATGCGAAGCTGACGTTTGATCCTGCCGTATCGGTACTGGACTCGGCGATGCTCAATACGCACAAGCCGCGCGTGGCCATTTTGCGAGAGCAGGGCGTGAACGGGCATGTGGAGATGGCTGCAGCTTTCATCAACGCGGGTTTTGATGCTGTTGACGTACATATGAGTGACCTTGTATCCGGTGCGCGCAATCTCGATGAATTTGCCGGTCTCGCTGCCTGTGGCGGATTTTCCTACGGCGATGTGCTGGGTGCAGGAGGCGGGTGGGCCAAATCGATTCGCTATGTGCCCACGCTGAACAAGCTGTTTGGTGAGTTTCTGGCGCGTGATGATCGCTTCGCCCTCGGTGTCTGCAACGGGTGTCAGATGTTGTCGCACCTCAAGGCCCTGGTGCCCGGTAGCCGTGGCTGGCCGCGTTTTCAGCGCAACGCCTCCGAGCAGTATGAGGCTCGCCTGGTGCCCATGGCCGTGTTTGACTCGCCTTCGATCTTCACCACCGACATGGCAGGCTCACACCTGCCCGTGGTGGTCGCACATGGTGAAGGACGCGCACAATTCCCCATCGGGGAAACACCACAAGAAATGGCAGCAACACCCGATGCGGGTTCAGTGGCATTTGCCTATGTCGACAATGCCGGAGACATCACCACGCGTTACCCCTTGAATCCAAACGGCTCGGACTATGGCGTGGCAGGGGTCACCAACGCTGACGGGCGTGTGACCATCTTGATGCCACATCCGGAGCGCACCTTGCGGGCGGTCAATTTTTCCTGGTGCCCACCTCAGTGGTCAGGCATGTCGCCGTGGCAGCGCTTGTTCGATAATGCACGCAAGTGGACAGGATGAGTGCTGTATGAGTATCGGGCCAATGGATTCTGCCGCAGCGTTTGCGCGTTACTGTGAGGTTGCACCACGTCTGCCATCCGCATGCAGCCAGCCTGTGCGTTCAATAATGCGGGCACACCTGGGTGAGCTGGTTGATGACATCGATGTGTTTGTACTCGATGGGTTTGGGGTGCTCAATGTGGGATGGGAGCCGGTTCCACATGCGGCAGCGCGCCTCGATGAACTACGCAACGCCGGATGCGCCATCCGTGTACTGACCAACGGGGCCACGCAGCCCTCGACAGTGACACACGCAAAGTATCAGCGTTGGCAGATGAACATCGCCGCCGAGGAGGTGATCTCCAGTCGTGACGCTTTGGCGCGAGGGCTCGCACACCGCGATGGCGAGTGGGGCTTCATGGCGAAGGAGGTCTCGGAGCTTGGCACGTTGACCCCACAACATCGCCTGCTTGAGGATGATCCGCAAGACTACGCAGCCGTGGATGGTTTTGTCCTGCTTGGGGCGGGGGAGTGGACACAGGCGCGACACGCTTTATTGCGTGCCGCCCTGAAAGAGCACTCGCGCCCGGTTCTGGTCGGTAATCCTGATCTGGTTGCTCCTTTTGCTGGCGACTTCTCGCTCGAGCCTGGTCTGTACGCGCACGACCTTGAAGATGCCGGGCTTGCCAAGCCGGAGTTTTTTGGCAAACCGTTTGCCAATGCCTTTGAACTGGTGACAGAAACGCTCGGCGATGTGGACCCGCAACGCATCGCGATGGTCGGCGATACCTTGCACACCGACATACTCGGCGGCGCGGTGGCTGGCTGGAAGACGGTGCTCGTTACCGGTCTTGGCTTGATGCGTGATCTTGAGGTTGAACGCAGCATCGAGATGGCAGGCATTCGTCCTGACTACATAGTGCAGACGACCTGAAAGTCCGGTCAACGAAGCCTGGATGGGTTTTCAAGCAATCTGCAGGTGATCAACGATGGCGTCGATATCCAGCTGACTCTCTGCCGCATGGCGGCTGGCCATACGTAGCCAATCCAGTGTGCCTGCAACAGCTTCAAGGTCGCTGTGATCGGAGCCCAGTGTGTCGGCTATGTGTGCTCGCGCCGCCTGCACGCGCCGCTCGGTGGCTTTGTCGAGGGCGCTCTTGCCGGTAAACCGCGCGAGCACCACAGCAGGCGTCCATGTGTTGTCGGCCATGAGGTGGTCAAAACTCAATCGCCATTCGTGCAAGCTCGATGCAGTCTGTTCCAGATGATTGACAAATTCTTCAACCGATCGTGAAACCCAGTCACGGCCAAACACCGTGAGTGCTGCACGCAAGGCATCGTTACTTGCCTGTAGTGCATCAAGATCGGCAATCAGTGAGCGTCTGAAGTGTGGCAAGTCAGCAATGGCAATTGCTGCCATGGCTTCGGATCCGAGCGCCTCCGAAAGTTCCCGAGCAAATTCAACAGCGGCGGTCAACTGTGCCCAGTCCGTGCTCAGGCCGCGGTAACTGGTGCCGAGGGACTGTCGGTATTCGGTGTTGTTGACAAACAATTCGCGAAATCGAAGTACCTTGGCAAGTTGCTTCAGCCGAAGCGTATGTTCTTGCTCGATGTGTGCAGGCCGTTCTCGACTGAAGTCCATGAAGCGCCTGCGGGCGTGAAAGTAGTCAGCGTCCACGACATCTGACAGGGCTTCTTGTACCTCTGGCAATGGCTTTGGGCTCGGACGATCCAGTTCGTCTATCAACTGAAGCAGTTCGGTTTTTGTCGGGATCAGCTCCATCACAAAGTGATGCTGCATGATCTCGAACTCTTCCTCGATCAGCTGCGCTTGATGTTGTGCACGGCGCAAAATGGTGCCGGTTGAGGAATACGCGAGGTTGGCCTGCATCGGAGACTCAAAGTCCACCGGAGCCTTGTCAAGCAGCTCCATGACGTTGGCAAGACGCGCAAGTTGCGTGGTGTTGAGCCGCAGCGAGCTGAACAATTCAGTGACAATGGCCGACTTGCGTCCGATGGTGATGTGATTTACCCAGCTGTTGATTTGGTCAGCCAGCTCGGGCAGTTGTTGGAATGCAATTTTGTCCAGCCCGCGGGTCGCAAGATTTACCGAGAGGGTGCGCAGCTGCGTGATCTCATCCTGCGCGAGTGTCGTGTTTGCTGACGTGCCTGCATCAGGCTTGGCATCATCGCGTGAAACCTCGGGGATGAGGTCGAGAACGGTATGTAGTTCATCAAGACTGACATCACTTGCCAGTGACAATGCCAGCGCAAAGTCAAAGCGATCGGGAACATCGGGCAGTGTTTCTGATGTGAGTCTGCGTGTGGTGAAGGACTTCGGCGCGGCATTGCCGAGGGCTACCTCGAACGAAAAATCCAGCCCTGCAACGGGGGTAATAGCGGCTGCCAGTTGTGCAAAGTAGTCGCTCAGTGGCTCGGTGCTCGTCGGCTTTTGCAGATCTATGCCAAAGCGTTCATTGAACACAGCGAGCGCCTTGTGATTGAGGTCAGGCCGACCGCTCGTGAGGCGGATCTCATGACCTGTGTTGCCAGGTTTGTGTATCAGGAGGGCCGGGTACAGCAAAACCGGTGCGCGCATACCCTTTGCTTCGATGAAGCCTGCGGCCAGAAAAAGATGCTGTTCGTGCTTTTGTTTGACAAGAGCGTTTTCCACCGTCAATGCTCGGCAGCGCTTTTGCAACTCTGTGCGTGTGTGCAGGGTCAACAGGTTCATGCGCTCGCGCGTGCGGCGTTTGCGACGCCGGGCAGCAGCTGTCGGCGTCGCCTCTGGCTCGGTGCCTGCGGCATTCTGCTCACGTGCTGTATCGTTGGCCTGAGTATCGCTTGCTACAAGATCGAAGCACCCGCCCTCTACCAGCAGCACATCAGCCAAAGCCAGCGGCGAGTGCGGATGTAACAGGATGTCTGACGGTCGTGTACCCCAGTTGAGGGCACGCACCGTGCTCCCCACCGAATCGGCGCGCCTTCTTTGAAAAACAGAAGTGGAGCTGTCAGACATCAATGCTTCGTTAGCTATAACTACATGGACAGAAGCGCGGATTCAGGAATCGGGCCACAGCCGCTAAAGGGTGGTCCGGGTGGCTCTCAGGTTACTCAGAGCGTGAACTGGTATACATGTTAGGTGGCCTGGCCGACGTAACGTCGGAATCTCAGGTCCAATTTGTGGTCGTACAACACTTAAACTGACTCTTTGGGACACACGCACATGCGCGACTGGATGAAGCTGGCAGGAATATCTCCTGACGAGATAACCGACAAGGCCGTGTTCGAGAAACGGCGCCAGCTGATGCGAGCCTCTGTCGCTGCAGGTGTCGGTGGCTTTATCGGCGGGGGAGTAACCTCTGCTTCGGCTGCCCCTTTGAGCGGTGACATCATCAAGACCGACTGGACCACTGACGAGGAGCACACCTCCTTCGATGCGGCCACCAGTTACAACAATTTCTACGAGCTCGGTACTGCCAAGGAAGACCCCAAACGACACGCCAGGAGGCTGAAGACAGAACCCTGGAGTGTCCGCGTTGAGGGTGCATGTGAAAAACCGGGCACCTACACCCTTGAAGACATCCTCAAGCCGCATGCGATCGAGGAGCGTGTGTACAGACTGCGCTGCGTCGAGGCCTGGTCGATGGTGATTCCGTGGAACGGGTTCGCGCTGGCAGACCTTCTCAAGCGTTTCGAACCGACATCAGCCGCCAAGTACGTCGCCTTTGAGACCGTGGTCCAGGATGATCTACCCGGCGTGCGGCGCAATGTGCTCGACTGGCCCTATCGAGAGGGGCTGCGAATCGACGAGGCCATGCATCCTTTGAGCTTCATGGCCATTGGCATGTACGGCGAGCACATGCCCAACCAGAACGGTGCGCCGATTCGACTGGTCGTACCGTGGAAATACGGTTACAAGAGCATCAAATCCGTGGTTACGATCCGTTTTCAGGAAGAAACGCCCGAGACCAGCTGGAATCTGTCGCAACCGAGCGAGTACGGTTTTTTCAGCAATGTGAATCCCGACAGGAGCCATCCGCGTTGGAGTCAAGCCAAAGAGCGACGTCTGGCAGGCGATAGTGGCGGCCTGTCTGCGTTGTTCACGCCCAAGATCGATACTCGCTTCATGAACGGCTACGCTGAAGAAGTGGCCGGTCTGTATGCGGGCATGGATCTACAGAAATTTCACTGATTTATGTGGCAGCGCGGTGTGTGGCTGAAGCCAGCAGTTTTCCTGGCGTCGCTGGCGCCCGCCGCAGCGCTTGCCTACATGCTGTTGGGCGGACGTCTCGGTGTCAATCCGATCGAACGGCTGACTGATGAGACTGGTGAGCTCGCGCTACGATTTCTGATTCTCAGTCTGGCGGCGTCACCGCTGCGGTATGTATTGTCGCGCACCTGGCCGCTCAAGCTACGCCGAATGCTTGGGCTGTTTGCGTTTTTCTACGCCTTGCTGCACGTGCTGATCTGGAGTGTGCTGGATCTGCAAGTGGACATTGCAGCCATGTGGGACGATCTGCTGCGTCGGCCCTATATCTTTGCAGGCTTTATCGCGTTTGCCATTCTGTCGTGCCTGGCGGCTACCTCAACCCGCGGGATTGCTCGCCGCATGAAGCATCGCTGGACAATATTGCATCGCTGGGTATACATCGCAGCGGCTGCGGCGATCGTGCACTACGTGTGGCTGGTCAAGGGCGACCGCCTCGAGCCGTTTGTCTATCTCGCGGCGCTCGCCCTGTTGTACCTCTACCGCTTCAAGCGGCTGCTCAGTGCTTGAGCAACCGAATCACTAGCTTGGCAACAGGTCCTTGACCGTGTCGCGTTCGTCAATAAGCTCCGCCTCACTCTCCTTCATCTTGCCGGCTATGAAATCGTCGTAGGAGACATCCTTGACGATGGAGTAGTCGCCGCCTGAGCAGGTGACCGGAAAGGAGTAGATCAGGCCTTCCTGAATGCCATAGCTGCCATCACTCGGCACTGCCATGCTCACCCAGTCGCCCTCGGGTGAGCCCTGGATCCAGGTAGCCATGTGATCAATGGTGCCGTTGGCAGCTGACGCTGCGCTGGAGCTACCGCGCGCAGCGATGACTGCAGCGCCTCTCTTTGCAACAGTCGGGATGAACTCATCGCGCCCCCAGGTCTGATCGACAAGGTCGGTGGCCGCCTTGCCGGCCACCGTAGCGTGTGTGATATCCGGTACTTGAGTGGTTGAATGGTTGCCCCAGATAGTCATCTTGCGGACGTCGGAGATGCCGGCACCGACTTTGTTCGCAAGCTGCGAGATGGCACGGTTGTGATCAAGGCGTGTGAGCGCCGTGATGTTACGCGGGTTGATCTTCGGGGCATTGGCCTTGAGGATGTAGGCATTGGTGTTGGCAGGGTTGCCGACAACGACCACCTTGCATTCCGGTCGTGCAGCCTCGTTGAGGATCTTGCCAAGGGTCGAGAAGATCTTGCCGTTGTCGGTGATCAAGTCGGAACGCTCCATGCCGGGCCCACGCGGCTTGGCACCGACGAACAGGGCGGCGTCAATATCGCCCATGGCAGTGGTGGCGTCATCGGTGCAGACCACCTCCTTGAGCAGCGGAAAGGCGCAGTCGTCCAGTTCCATCTTTACAGACTCCAACAGGCCCATCGCCGGCGTGATTTCCAGCAGGTGCAGAGCAACCGGCTGGTCTGGACCAAACAGATCGCCGTTGGCAATGCGAAACAGCATTGAGTAGCAAATCTGGCCAGCAGCGCCGGTAACGGCAATACGCTTGGGTGCGCTCATCGATAGTTTCGTCAGTGTTTGAAGGTGGAGTCGGCCTTGCGCTTGCAGATCGTCAGACGCAGGCAGAAAAGGCCGGGGCACAAGCGACTCTTGCAGAAACAGGCTCGCAAAAGGAGGGGGCCTGTGATCCTGCGAAAAATCCGCAAAATCCTAGCACGGATGCCATACTCGGGCGGCGGTCGCAGCGACCGATCGTCACGCCAACGCTGACCGGCCACGCGATGAGGCTGGCCGTCCACGTATTCTCAGATCAGGATTCTTGTCCGCATGCGATGCCCGTTCTGCGGTGCAATTGACACCCGTGTGATCGACTCTCGCCTTGTCGGCGACAGTGATCAGGTGCGTCGCCGCCGCGAGTGCAATGACTGTGAGGAGCGTTTCTCAACCTACGAGACCGCGGAGCTCAACCTGCCGCGGGTGGTCAAGTCACGTGGCAATCGCGAGCCATTCTCCGATGCCAAGCTGCAAGCCGGCTTTCAAAAGGCCTTGGAAAAGCGCCCGGTCAGTGTCGAGGCTATTGACGAGGCCGTGGCGCGTGTTCGTCACCGCTGTCTGGTCGCCGGTGATCGAGAAATCGACGCTCTGCAGATCGGTGAGTGGGTGATGGATGAGCTCAAGGAGCTTGATCAGGTCGCCTACATACGGTTTGCGTCTGTCTACCGCCGCTTTGACGATGCAGCGGCATTTCGTGAGGCGATCGACACCCTGGAGCGCCACCCAGCTGGCGAGGCTCACAATCAGTTGTCGCTGCTTGATGCCGCAAACGCTCCGGTGCCTGTACTCCCGGTAGTATCGGCTGGAGCGGTTGCAGACGGCGGTAGCAAAGGAGCCAGGTCTCGCGCCAGTGCGCAAGCTGGCAAAGCCAAACGGCGCACACGCAAACGGGACGATCCTGACTGATAGAGACGCAGTGCCGGTTGCGGATCCGGGCACCAGACCCGGTTCGCAACGCCGGCCGTGGCTCTCGTGCCACACTCCGGCCCTCTGCTGGATGACGCGAGAACACCGCACTTGTCGACGATTGTTGTGGCCCGCAAGGGATCAACTGCCTGTATTGCCGCTGACACTCTGACCACTTTTGGGGAAATCAGGCTGCCGCACGAGCTGGACTGCAATCACTCCAAGATTCAGACCTTTGGCAAGACGCATATCGGTATCGTAGGCAGTGCAGCGCATACGTTGGTGGCTGAGCGAGCTTTTCGTGACAAGGACGTAAAAGCGGACTTCACGACACGAGATGCCGCCTTCGACACGCTTTTGCGTCTGCATCCGGTGCTCAAGGAACGCTACTTCCTCAACCCCAAGGACGCCGAGGAAGATCCTTACGAGACGAGTCAGATGGACGCTGTGTTCATGAATGCAAATGGCATATTTGCCTTGTACTCACTGCGCGAGGTGTATGAATACGAGCGATACTGGGCGGTCGGCTCGGGCGCTTGCTACGCGTTGGGGGCGATGCATGCCGTGTGGGATCGCTTCAAGAGTGCCAAGGACATTGCGTTGGCAGGCGCGGAGGCGGGTGCTGCTTTTGATACCTCTTCGCAAGGTCCGATCGAGCACAAGACGGTCAAGCTTTCGCGTCGCTGAGCCCGCCCCCCGGCGGGTCGCCCCCGGGTGCCGTTGATTCACAACTGACATGGCACACAGGACCCGCCCTGGACAGTACGTGCAACGCGCCTAACCCGCTACAATGGTGGGTTGATTCCTTTATCTGTCTGGAGCCCTGACAATGGCCGTTGAACGTACCCTTTCCATCATCAAGCCTGACGCTGTCGCCAAAAACGTGATCGGCGATATCTACAGCATGTTCGAGTCCGCCGGCCTGAAGATTGTCGCTGCCCGAATGATGCACCTGAGTGAAGCCCAGGCGGGTGAGTTCTATGCGGTACACAAGGAGCGGCCGTTCTATGCAGATCTGGTCAAATTCATGACATCGGGTCCCGTGATTGTCCAGGTACTCGAGGGTGAGAATGCCATCGCCAAGCATCGTGACGTCATGGGTGCCACCAACCCGGCTGAAGCAGCTGACGGTACCGTGCGTAAAAAGCATGCGTCTTCGATCGACGAAAACGCCTGTCATGGTTCGGACGCTCCGGAAACGGCGGCAGAAGAAATCGCGTTTTTCTTCAAGCCCGATGAAGTTTGCGCACGTACACGCTAGGTTGTAGCTGCACATCACCTTATGAAGGACGCGGCGCGCGTCAATCTTTTTGACCTCGATCGAGAGGCTTTCACCGCGTTCATGACTGAACTCGGGGAGAAGCCCTTTCGTGCACGCCAGATAATGAAGTGGTTGTACTCCCGCGAGCAGCGGGACGTACATCAGATGACCGACGTGGCTGCCAGGACGCGAGATCGTCTGGCAGCGATGACAACCACCGTGTTACCGGCTGTCGCCGAGGATCACACCAGCCTGGACGGCACCCGCAAGTGGTTGTTTGAACTCGATGACGGCAATCGTATCGAGACCGTCTACATTCCTGAGGCAGGGCGCGGCACCTTGTGTGTGTCGAGCCAGGTGGGTTGCGCGCTGGATTGCTCGTTCTGCGCAACCGGTCGTCAAGGGTTCAATCGCAATCTGTCGGTCGCTGAAATCATCGGTCAGGTGTGGCTGGCGACGCGTCTGCTCAACGCCGCAGCCGGCATCGCGCCAGGTGCTGGTGCCGAACACGGGGCCTCCAGGGGCCCACGTATTACCAATGTGGTGATGATGGGCATGGGAGAACCGCTGGCCAACTACCCCGCATTGATTCCTGCACTGAGACTCATGCTCGATGATCTGGGCTATGGGCTCAGCAAACGTCGCGTCACGGTCTCCACCTCCGGGATGGTGCCCTGGATGGATCGTCTGACCAGGGATATCGACGTTTCACTGGCTGTCTCTCTACACGCACCGACTGACAAGTTACGCGATGAACTGGTTCCGATTAATCGCAAGTATCCCATCAGGGAGCTGATGGCTGCGTGTGAGCGCTATGTCAGCGGAGAGCGCAAGAAGCACGTGCTGTTCGAGTACGTGATGCTGGATCATGTCAATGACGGTCCGGCCGAGGCGCGTGAGCTGGTCAAGTTGCTGGGTGACTTCCCGGCCAAGGTCAATTTGATTCCCTTCAATCCGTTTCCGACCTCCGGGTACGCGCGCTCTTCACGTGGCCGGGTAGAGCGGTTTGCAAGCATCCTGGAGGATGCGGGCATCCTGACACTCAAGCGCACCACACGGGGTGATGATATCGATGCGGCTTGCGGGCAGCTCGCAGGTGATATCGAGGACCGCAGCCGCCGCCCATTGAAATTTGTAAAGCTACGCTACGGTGAACGCGCGGAACTCATTGAAGGCCACGCTGTAGCCGACCCCTCTGTTACCGAAACTTCCGGAGAACTGACACCATGACGTTTGCCAGGACAGTCCTCGTTCTAGTGGTTTCACTGACCATGAGTGCATGTGTTGCCGGGCTGAGCAGGGAACAGGATGAAAAGGCTGCGCAGACCAACGCGCAACTCGGTCTGAATTACTTGCAACGTGGTGATCTGGTGCGTGCCCGGGAAGTCCTCGACAAGGCGCTAGAACAGGATGATCAAAACGCTTTGGTGCACGCTGCCTATGCCCAGTTGCAGAGCGCCATTGGTCAGCCGGATGCGGCCCGCGTGCACTTCAGGGAAGCGATCAAGCTGGACCCGCGTGAGGCGGCTCACAAGAACGCCTACGGCGCCTTTCTGTGCGGTAGTGGCGATATCGAGGCAGCGGAGCGGGAATTTCGCAAGGCTGCAGATGACCCCTTCTACAGCACGCCGGAGTTTGCGCTGGATAACGCCGGGCTGTGCATGCTTGAGGCCGGTCGTCTGGATGAGGCCGAGAGCTATTTGCGCGAGGCGCTGCAGGTCAATCCACGCTTTGCCGGTGCGTTCCTGCACATGGCAGAGTTGCTGCACAAGCGGAATCGCCTGACAGTAGCGGACGCCTACTACCAACGCTTCGAGGCCTTGTCCGAGCCTACCGCGGAGAGCTTGTTGATGGGACATATCATCAAGCGTGACACCGGCGACGTCGCCAGCGCAGAGCGCTACGCCAATCGCCTGCTCAATGAATTCCCTGCCTCTCGTGAAGCGGGTGAATACCTTGCTCGTCCGCTGAACTGATTTACCTTCACGATGGACAAGCAGTACAAGCGTTTGCGTGGCATGCCGGATCTGTTACCGGTTGATATGCCTGCCTGGCATGCGGTGGAGCAGGCCGTGCGCGACGCCATGAGTTCCTACGGCTATACCGAGATGCGCACACCGCTTCTCGAGCGTACGTCCCTGTTCGAACGTTCTATCGGCGAGTCTACCGATATCGTCGAGAAGGAGATGTACACCTTCCCGGACCGCAAGGGCGAGCGCATGACACTGCGGCCGGAGAACACCGCAAGTTTTGTGCGTGCAATGATCGAGAATGGGCTGTTGCAGCCCGGAGCCTCCGCACGGGTGTGGTACCTCGGCCCGATGTTTCGTTATGAGCGCCCGCAGTTGGGGCGTCAAAGGCAGTTTCACCAGGCAGGTGCCGAGGTCTACGGTATCGCAGGCCCCGTCATCGAGTGCGAGCTGATGCTGTTGTGCGCACGCCTGTGGCGAGAGTTGGGGGTTGGCGACGCGCTGACGCTTCAGATCAACACGCTCGGTACGACCGAGGATCGTGATCGTTGGCGTGAGTCACTGGTTGCACACTTCACCGAACACGAGGCGCTGCTCGATGACGACAGTCGCCGTCGCCTGTCCAAAAACCCACTGCGCATTCTGGACAGCAAGAATCCCGATCTCGAGTCCGTGATCAGCGCTGCACCCTCGCTCGATCAGTTTCTGGCAGATGACTCCCGCGAACACTTTCAGACCCTGCGCGAACTGCTCGAGGCCGCAGGCGTTGCCTACACCGTGAACCCGCGACTGGTTCGCGGGCTCGACTATTACAGCCACACGGTATTCGAATGGACAACAGATCGCCTTGGCGCCCAATCCGCGGTGTGTTCTGGCGGTCGCTACGACGGACTGCTGACCGAAATCGGCGCCAGGAATACCCCTGGCGTTGGGTGGGCCATGGGCCTGGAGCGCATGGTTGCCTTGATGGATGTCCTTGGCGTAAAGCCGCCTGTGGCTGCACCGGATGCCTTCCTGATTGCCAGTGATGAAGTGCCTGCCAGTGCAGCGCTGGCTCTCGCGGAGCACCTGCGCCAGGCAATGCCCGGGCTATCGCTTCAGCACAACACCGTGGCCGGCAGCATGAAGAGCCAGTTTCGCAAGGCCGACAAGAGCGGAGCCAGCGTCGCTGTTGTCGTCGGCGCAACGGAGATCGCCGCGAGTGAAGTGACGCTCAAGCCGATGCGCGGCGACGGTGAACAACAACGTATTGCCCTTGCACAGGTGCCAGAGGTACTGGGGACGATGCTGCAGGTCGAGCGATAGCCGTCGCGGTATACGACAAGAAGATCAAGTGAACACAGTGGCTCTTTTCACGGGAGCCCAACGGGGACAAGCAAGTGGACTACGAAACAGAAGAGCAACAGGTCGAAGCACTCAAGAAGTGGTGGGCCGAAAACGGCAAGTCCGTCATAGCCGGTGTTGTTATTGGCGGTGGTGTGATCGGTGGCTGGCAGCTCTGGCAAGGACGTGTCGAGTCACAAGCCATCGCGGCATCCAACGGGTTCTCGCAAACACTTGAAGCGGTTACATCCGGTGACGCCTCTACCGCCTTGTCGCTGGCTGACACGCTGGCAGAGGACCACGACAGTACGCTGTACGCCTCCTACGCACAACTCGCTGCCGCCAGAGCGGAGATTGAAAGCGACAACCTCGAAGGTGCTGCATCACGTCTCGCCTGGGTAGCCGATGAGTCTGAACACCCGGACGTAAAATTGATTGCGGCCATTCGCCTTGCTCGCGTGCAGGGCGCGATCGGCAAGGTCGATGAAGGGCTTGCGCGACTGCCAGATACCTACCCCGAGACCTTCACGGGACTGATCGAAGAAGCACGTGGCGATCTGCTGTTGCTCTCGGGAGACACTGCAGCGGCACGCGCTGCCTATGAACAAGCGCGAGACAGCGGCCAGGTCGTGGACGCGCAAGCACTGAACATGAAGATCGATGATCTGCCTCCGATTTCCAGTGCAAGCTGACAGCCTGATGAACCGTATCAGGCTGCAACTTGTTGCTGTTGCGGGCGTGTTGGTTGCCGCGTGCGCGGCCGACGAGCCTCGCATTCCGCCAGCACAGCTTGAATCGATTGCCCAGAGCGTGTCGGTCGAACGCGTGTGGTCGCGCACTCTGGACGACACTGGACGGGGGCGTTTTGAACCACTGGTCACCCAGACCAGCGTCACCGTTGCTGACAAGGACGGCTTGGTTGTCCAGTACGATCGGCAAAGTGGTGAGCGACTGTGGCGCGCACAACTGGACACACCGCTACTCAGTGCTGTCGGTGGCAACGATGAACGTATTTTTGTCGCTGGCCGTGACGGGTGGGTGCTGTCACTTGATGCGACCAGCGGTAACGAAGTGTGGCGTACGCAGGTCTCCTCCGACGTGCTGGCACCGGTGGCGCTTGCTTTTGACACAGCGATTGTTCGTAGTGCTGACGGCAGGATCGTGCGCCTGGATCTCGCTGATGGCAGTGAACGCTGGTCCAGCTCCTGGACACCACCTGCCTTGACGATCAACGGATACAGTAGTCCCTTGGTGGTCGATGGAGGAGTGTTGTTAGGTCTTGATGATGGTCGTGTTCTGGCGCTTAACTCAGCCAATGGACGGGTGTTGTGGGAGGCCGTGCTGAGCCGCCCGACCGGGCGCTCCGAGATCGAGCGTATGGTCGATGTCGATGCTGACATAGTGGTGGATGCTGACGGAATCTATGCGGTTAATTTTCAGGGTAGAGCCGTGCGGCTGGAACCAGGCAGAGGCGGGATCGATTGGGCCGTCGACATGTCATCGACATCCGGGCTTGCAGTGGATGACACAAGGGTTGTGATCGTCGACGATGAAGGGCATGTGCACGCTCTGGACAAGAATTCAGGCTCCACCCTCTGGGTGCAGCAAGCGCTTCGTGGTCGAAGGCCAAGCGGGCCGGCGTTGATCGAGGATTCCGTTGTCGTTGGAGACTTTGAGGGCTATCTGCATGTGCTGGATGCGAATACGGGCGTGCTCCAGGGTCGTCGCGATGTTGCTGACGGAGCGATACGTGAGCAGCCGGTGGGCGATCGTCGCAGCCTTGTGGTTCAGTCCACCGAGGGTGAGATACGCGTGTTGCGCTTGTTATCAACAGGAGCCAACTAGTGGGTCGGCTCATCTGTCGATCAACCCGTTAGCCCCTGAGCTATGACGTGATAACAACCATTGCCCTTGTCGGTCGACCCAATGTCGGCAAGTCAACACTGTTCAACCGACTGACGCGCAGCCAGGATGCGCTGGTGGCAGACTACCCGGGCCTGACACGTGACCGCCAATACGGAACGGGCAAGGTGGGCGGCTGGCCCTATATCGTGGTCGACACAGGCGGTTTGTCCGGTGAGCCTGAGTCACTTGATGCAGCGATGGCGAGCCAGACCCATGCCGCCATTGATGAGGCGGACCTGGTGGTGTTTATCGTCGATGGGCGTGAGGGTCTGATTTCCACCGATGTCGAGATAGCGGAACGCTTGCGTCGCGGTGAAAAGCGCGTACTGCTGTGCGTAAACAAGATTGACGGTATAGGTGAAGACCGCGCTTCGCTTGAGTTTCATGAGCTCGGGTTCGAGCATCTGGTACAAACCGCGGCATCGCACAATCGCGGTGTCCACAGCATGATCGAGGCGGCTGCGGATCTCCTTGACATAGATCCTGCACTGCGTCAGCCCGAGACACGTTCAAAACGACGACGCTCACGCAAGAGCGAGCCATTGAGCGAAGCCGGTAACGGGTCAGTAATTGATGCAGCCCCAGAGCAAACAAGCCCGCATGATGACGATATCCGCATCGGCTTTATCGGGCGGCCGAACGTGGGCAAGTCAACGCTTGTCAATCGTTTGCTCGGCAGTGAGCGTGTCATCGCCTATGACAAGCCAGGCACTACACGCGACACCGTGGCAATCCCTTTTGAACGCAACGGTCGTCATTACACGCTTGTGGACACAGCGGGAATTCGACGCCGCGGCAAGGTCACCGAGAAGGTGGAGACCTTCAGCATCATCAAGACGCTCAAGGCAATTGAAGAGGCCAACGTGTGTGTGATGCTCGTCGATGCCTCCGAGGGCCTGACCGAGCAAGACCTGCATCTGCTGTCACATGTAATCGACAAGGGCCGTGCGTTGGTAGTAGCAGTCAACAAGTGGGACGCCTTGAATAGTGAGCAACGTGACAACGTCAAGAGTGTGCTTGAACGACGCGTCGAGTTCTTGAAGTTCACGCGGATACACTTCATCAGTGCCTTGAAGGGCTCTGGTGTTGCTGATCTGTTCAAGTCTATCGACAAGGCACACCGATCAGCCTTTGTGAACATGTCCACACCACAACTGACGCGCCTGCTTGAGCTCGCTGTGACCCAGCATCAACCGCCGATGATCGCCGGACGCAGGATCAAGCTCCGCTATGCGCATCAGGGCGGGGTCAACCCACCGATCATCGTGGTGCATGGGCGCCAGGCGGACAAGGTATCGCAGAGCTACAAGCGTTACTTGTCAAACTGGTTCCTCAAACAACTCAAACTGTTTGGCACGCCACTCAGAATCGAGTTTCGTCAGGGTGATAATCCATTTTCGCCGCGCTCTGGCAAGATGGGCAGTAAAAAGCAGCGGTAACATTGTTGCCAACAGCCACACATGTGGCGTGTAGGCGCTACCAAAGGGCAGTCTCACTATGCAAATGCGCCTGAAAATATCCATCACGCTGTGCGCGACACTTCTGCTGTTGGGAGCCTGTTCCGACAATGATGGCTCCATGTCGGTGGATGCAGGTCCTGGCACGGAGCAAGAGCCTGTCTTCGGCGATGACTCGCTATCGATAAGTGCCCTCAACTACGAAACTCGGCTGTCGTCCGCTTTGGCCATGTTGAGACTTGACGGGGTGAATACGCTTTTGACCGCGGTTGACGATATTGTTGTCAACGGATTTGGGCCCTTGTTCGAGACCGAAACCGGAACACGCGTTATTGACTGCCCTGGTGGTGGCACAGCCAGTCGTCTGGTCAGCGCAGCGCCGGTGTTTGACAACGCTCGTGAACCGATATTGATCGTGCGCAGCTCGATCTCCTTTGAGTCCTGCAACGTCGATCTGGGGCAACTCGATGGAGCGCTCAGCTACGAGTGGGAGCGTTCATCGCCTGCCAGTCGTAGCGCAGCACAGTGGGTCACCGTCTACGGGTTATCCGACACAGCCTTTACCCATGATGATGAGTCCGTTGCCGTGACCGGATCCATCAGCAAGCGCGTCACCGTTTCAGGGACCAGCGAACGCTACCTCTACTCTGCTGAGGTGAGCGACTACACGCGTAGCTACCTCGGCAACACTGAATCGGCCAGTAATGTTGTCTATGAACAGAGCTTTAGCCACTCCATATTGCAAGACGGTGCGCCGGATGGGGTGGTGCACCAGTTTTCAGAATCTGGTGCAGCCGACATTGATCTGGCCTTGGGGGCGCTGGCTGAGGGGCCGTTTGTCGGGCAGATCCGCATTGACCCGGCCGTGGTCTATGCCAATGGCGATGAGAGCGGTGTTTTGTCGCATCGAGGTGATGCCTGGGCCGAGGGGGTGCTTTTGATGACGAGTGGCGACGGAAGTGCGTTGCGTGTGCTTTCACGTTCGCAAGACGCTACGTTGATCTATCAGTTGACCGACAGTGACGGCAACGAGACAGTGATCGAGCGAGAGTGGATTGCACCTGCTGAATGTCTGGGCGAAGAGGAGTTTCGGTTCGGTCTGTGTCTGTAGACCGGGTCCAGTATCGGGCTACTCGCTGCGCAACAGCAAATTGGGATCGATCCAGGTTCCATTGAGTCCCACTGACCAGTGAAGGTGTGGGCCGGTGACCCGCCCGGTGGCTCCCACCTCTCCAATGATCTCGCCTGCCTCAACGATCTGCCCTTGTTGGACGCTGATGCGCGACAGGTGTGCATAGAAGGTCTGCAAACCCAGGCCATGCTCGATGAAGACGCTATTGCCGTTGAAAAAGTACTCTCCCGTGTCAATGACGATGCCACGAGCTGGTGCCGCTACTGGTGTGCCGGTGTCAGCAGCGATGTCTATCCCTCCATGTGGACGACGGGCTTGATCATTGAAAAAACGCCTCAGTCCGAACGGACTGGTGAGAATGCCATCAACTGGCAGCAGAAAGTCATCGCTTGTGAGCAAGCGCTCGCTGTGCGTGCTCTTGACTGTTGCAAGGCGGGCGTTGTCTCGTTTGATGCGCTCCAGGTCCAGTGGTGCAGGATTGACCTTGTTGTCATCCTTGATGACGATGCGCTGCTCCTCGTAGGCATGCGCATCGACGTTGAAGGCATAGGCTCGAGACTGACCATCAGTGCTCAGGACATCGATTGAGTGGCTGCCAGGCTCGGTGGACAAGGCGATACCGACCATGGCGACAGCCTTGCCATCGTTGCTGGGTAGCCGTCGACCAGGTTGATCGCTATCGCGACTGCCGGAGAACGCGATGCGCTGACCCTCGAGTGCGATGGACCTCACTGATGAAACCGGCTGTTCCAGCAGGATCAGCGCAATTCCACCTGGTATCGGCGCATGCTTCAGTGGCCCGAAACGCTGAAGCGTTGTGTGGGTATTGGCATGGACTGGTGGGGCGCACAACAGTGCGGCGAGCAAAATCCAGGCACGTGGTAACAGCGGTACAAGCGAAAAACGAGAGAGTCGCGTATGCACTGATCGACGTCGAAAGAGTGTGGAATCTCAAGATCCTACCTGCTCAGGCGCTCTTGTGCTCCCAGCGATCAAGCCACAGGGCCGTAGCGCCTGCAACCGCGGCCGGCATGACAATCAGATTGATGATCGGGATCGAGCTTGCCATCGCAACCACTGCCCCAAAACTCAAGGATGTGGTGCGATGCCGAGCGGCACTCCTGCGGACATCCCGAAAACGCATCCCGCGGTTGCCCATCGGGTATTCAAGGTACTCAAGAGCGAATACCCAGGCCCCGAACACAAACAGCAGCAGAGGAGCGATGAGGTTCAGCCCCGGTATGAAACCGATCAGAAACAGAGGAACAAAGCGCGAGAAGAGGTACCACAGCTTGGCAGCCTCGGAAGCCAGGGCCCGGGGGACTTCCAGGTAGAGGGCGAGGAAGTCCCCGCCAGGCGGAATCTCTCGCCCGGTCAAATGGGCCTCAACCCGCTCGGACAACAGCCCGTTGAACGGAGCAGCGACGATGTTGGCTATGAGCGTGTAGAACCAGGCCAACGATAGCCACAGCACAACTGTTGCGGCGAGCGCCGCCAGTTCACGAAGGCGGGCAAACGTAGTCATGAGCCAGCCGGCATCCGTATCGCCAACAGCGGGTGCCAGCCATCCACTGACCGATGTTGTAACCCACCAACCGAGAACGCCAAAGATCGCCATGTTGATCAGCAGCGGCACCAACACAAAACGGCGAATACCGGGTCTTGCGAGCAAGCGCAGACCTATTGGCAAATACAGCGGAGGGAGCCTCCTGCCAAAAGGGGTGCCTGGCGGCCTTTGGTCAGGGAAGGGGGGTGGTCGTGGCGGGTCGTTGCGCATACCACAAGACTAGCTAACGGATGCGGTTTGAGCGGGCAGCAATACCCGCCCAAGCCGCTGTCAAGCCCCACAAGCTGGCCATTGGCTCGCCAGTGGCTCACCATTGGCGACAGGTATCAACCAGCGCGGCGCTTCAACGTCAGGAGCACCCCACGGCGTGGCATTCGCTCATGGTATTCCCCTGCCCAGCAGCCCTCTTCCAGCACTTTTTCGTCATCGAGGCCTGCGAACAGAAAAGCTTCCTTGACGCGGTTTGCGCGCCCTACAGCCAGAACAGCGTTACCGTTGCGCACTGCTGTGTTGCCATGACTGCAGCCGATGATAGACACAAGGTCTGTCTCGGGATTGAACAGCTCTACGTACTGTTGAACGATGCGCTTGTTGTTGTCGCCAAGTCGCATCGAGTCATTTCCAAAAACAAGTACCTCTGACTTGACATCATCGTAGTCAACAAAGATATCGGCGAAGTTGCTCTCAACGATGTCGTAGACGTTTCGTCTGATAATGCTCTCCGGAGACAGTGCTTGAGTGCCTGCCGGAGTTGCATTGTTGTTTGCGACGCCTGTGATAGTGATGACGTCGTCATCGCTGGTGATGGCCTGGGTCGTTTGGGTGTCAAAGTCAAACACCTGCGGGCTTGATACGTCGTCAAAAAGTGCGTAGGACACTTCGCTCGAGACGTTTTCAAATACCTCATCATTCAATACGATATCGAACTCCGGCGCGCCAGCTACAAAGAGTGGAGATATGGGGACAGGGTTATTACTCTCGCTCAGGTCAAAGCTACGCGCCACTGAAACGTCTCCTATGGCTACAACAAAGCTGGTCTCGAGACCCAGCTCGCTGCGGATTTCCTCTTCTCGATAGCGCACAAAAAATTCTCCGGTATCGCCATCAACTGTCTGGATGCCATACCCGTTATCGGCGAGCAGACTGGCAACGCGCTTGCCGAAGCTGGTAACCGGCGGTGACATCTGCACGGTATTGATCAGGGGACTCAGTGAAGGCACTTGAGCGATGGTAAGCACCAGGTTTTCGGCAATGGCCGCTTCATCGCGCGAGTCCAGCAGGCCAGGGATTTCGGCATTGTCACCAGTGGAGCTGCAAGCGCCTACCAGAAGGCCGAGCGCTAGCACTGCGATGCCGTACAAGGGTTGCGTCTTCATGTTCTAACTCTTTTTATGAATCTGTTTTGCTGATTTCAGGGTCAGGTGTCGCGCAAACGCTCCAGCGTTAACACCACGGCTCTTCGCGGCAGTTTTTCGTTGTAACGGCCTGGCTCGCAGTTCTCCTCTAGAATGACGCCACTGGCGTAGCCGCGGTTGAGCAGCTCTGCTCGTACACGCTGTGTGCGCGCAATGGAATCTGCTTCTGGCTCCGCCGGCGATGAGAACGTTGCCGGGCGACATCCCGAAACCAGAAAGATATCGGTCGATGGCCTGTAGGCGTCGGAGATGGCAACGATGGCCTGCTTGTTCGGGTCGCCCAGAACGTTGTTGGCGGCCGATGGAAAACTCAATGTGGCTTGTCGCTTTGGACGATAGGGCGCAAGGATTTCTTCTACCTGAATTTCGGAAATACGTCTGGCGGCTGACAGGGAGCCGTTGCCTTTACCGGTTGTGATGCTACCCAGCTCGCGAGACTGAATGAGTTCGTAGGCTTCGTCACGGAACTCAACACCACTTGGAAACTCTATGCCGGCGCGTGTCTGTGAGGCGAACCCTCGATCATCGATGTTTATCGTTTTTGGCCGTACGCCAACGAGGACCAGAGGTGAATCAGGTAGCAACGTTCCACCCGTTTCCCTGAATTGTCGCTCCAGTGCAATTCGCCCCCCGACCCACATACCGTACGTGTGTACACGGCCGGATTCTGACTGTTCGATAGAAGAGCGATAAGAGATGTAGTTTGTACCTTGATCATCAGGCACCCGTTGCACGCCATAGCCTGCCTCTTCGAGTGCGTTGAAAAGTGCGTTGCCGAATGAAGAGGTGGGAACGTTGATCTGAACCGTCGTGGACCACGGCGGCAAATCATTGATCTGTGCGGTCGCCGAGATGAGACTGCGAGCGATCAGATCATCCATGTCTGTCGCTGTTGTTGACCTCTGGGCCGCTGCGTCGGTCGGTTCTGTGTCTATCGGATTCACCGGGCCCGAGGACGTTGAACATGCAGACAAGACGAACAGCGTCAGAGCAGCAACTGCAGTTCCTTTGTAACGTGCTCGATAAATCGGGCGCATCTTCGCTTGTCTCACAACAGGTTCCTCTCTGTCGACCGAGTCTACGGACGTCGGCTGTTTTGCTTTTGGCACTACATCACGCTTTACACATACGTCGTAGCCAGCCCTTGATCGGTAAACATGGGTCGGTGTACAAACGTCGACCACGTCTTGAACCCAGCAGCACCAGCAGTAGCCATGAAGCCTCCAGTCAAGCGCGTGAGTCGCTGGTACTGGCACAACCGGCTCGTGCGGTGCGCGCCATGAGGGAAGGCTGCGCCGTTAAAGTGTGTTCCGGACCAGCGTCTTGAGCATCTTGTGTCACTGCGGGTTCAGCTCCCCTGGACGCGTGATTGCCTGGCGTGTGGTCGTGGGTCATGACAGTCGGGCGCTCAGGCGCGATGCTGGCTGGCATGGCAGTTTGCTCGGAAGGCACGGACCGCGAGGCATTTGTGGTCGCATTCGCAAGCGCCTCAGCAAGTGCTTTGTCACCTGTAAATGACGCAAGCGCGTGAGCCCAGGCGCTTTCACCAAGGGTGGCACCCATGCGGCGTCCCGGCAGATCGTCTGCGGGCGGGTGGATGCCGCCCCAGTTTCGCGACAAACTGGTTTGATCGGCAGCATCCCGATACGTTGCCCACTGCAACACCACATCCTTGCTGGGGCCACGTTCGAACACCAGGAACTCGTTTGCTGGCGCTGTAAACTCGGCTATACCCCCGGGGAAGAAGGCGTCGGCCGTCAGCCGCTCGAGCACCTCGGCAGCCGCACGCGAAAATGTGGAGTGCCCAGACACATACCCTGCAAAAGCCGGGGTCACAAAGTCGGGTCGCTGGTAGGGCCACCAGTCTTTGGCGAGTATCCAGCCCACGCCTGCAGTATCGGTAGCAGGGTCAGAGATGGCATTCGGACCGCGCCAGGCATACAAGGCAGCTTGACCGATGTTTTCAGGCTTGCCGCGGGCGAGCCGATCGCCCGGTTCAACGACACCGATCACATTGGGGACCAGCGGTAGTCCGAGGGGCGAGTAGTTGTCGGCTGATGGGTCACTGGACTGACCCTGGCTTGCCATGAAACGCACCGCCGTTACGGGACGTACGTAGTCGTAGGCGCCCTTGACACTCCACGCCGCTATGGCCGAGTCATGCATCGCGCCGCCGAGTGCGAGATAGGCAAGTATGTCAAAATCGAGAGCGGTGAGAGGAGCGCCCAGAGCACGTTCGAGCGTGGTCCAACCGACAGTGGATGCGGTGTGGTCGGCCACATGATCGTTATAGATTCGAAACCAGTGGCCGGGAGGGGTTTCGCTATCGGGGCCATCCGCCCAGAACTCGGCCACCACGCGTGTGTAGTCGCCACGCAGTACCCGATTGGCAGCATATGGCTGGCCCGTCGCAGGGTCTATGGCGTGGCCCAGGCTCTCCATGCCGCCCTCAAGTGCGTCATAGGCATCGAGCTGCTCCCGCTTGGTTGTCAGTCTGTCTTTCATGGGCAAGGCGTTGCCCGCCACGGCAGGCGAGATGTCGATCATGACGCCGTCGCGAGGGTCCAGATGCGCAGACCACAGGGCCGTCAACACAAAATTATCGCGGTACTCTGCGGCATCGTCACCAGTCGAGAGCGGTGGTGGGCCCGGATCGAGCCACACCTGATGCTCCCGGTCATGGCAGGTGATCACTGAAGCATCATTCGGCGTCATCGCGAAAGGCGCAAGTCCACCCCACTCGGCCCCAATAAAATGGGCGGCATCGGCGGCGTTGCCAGACTGATCGATGAACCGGGTCAGCTTCAAGGGCTGCCATCGGTCCGGATCGGTCAGCTCTCCGACCCCGGAGCTTGACGGGTCCATAGGCGGGTTGGCAGGCTGGTAGGCGCGGTTGGCGTAGTCCTCTCGCTCATTCGAGCCGTCTTCAAGACCGCGCTTGATAATGCATTCGGCGATCTTCAGCCCGAGCGCAGCAGCGGTATCGTTGATCCTTACCTGAGCTGTCAGGCGTTGATTTGTAGCAACCCGCTGTAGCTCGTCACGGATATCTCCTCCGGTACTGGAGCGGGAATAACGCTCGGCCAACAGGCGCCAGGCAGCGTAACCAATGGCGCGTCTGCGATCAGCGTCCAGAGACCGGCTGTTGTTCGCTGCAGTGTACAGTCGGTCGCGCTGCGAGCTTGTCAGGCGGCACTCCGGTTCATCGGCAGCTGGCGACAAAAAGAGCGTTCGAGACGGAGCGTTGAACACCGCCCACGCGTCGTACATGGCCGCAGACAAGTGATAAAGATTGCGTGCGTGTACCGTCGGGCGTGCCAAATCCCGGCGGATAGCAAACAGGGCTGCATCAGTCCACTGCCGCGCAACACTCGGGCGCACGGTCACGATGGCCTTCGGCGCCACATCGCTGGAAGCACCGTCTGGGTCTGCGTGTGCAATCGACACCACACTGCAAGCGCACACGCTGGCCAGCAACAAGGCTGACGGTGACCCCACTATGGCCACGGCCGCCATTCGACGATGGCGTGTGCACGGTGGGTGATCGTGTCGCTGCATCATGAAGCGTTGCATCCAGGCCGAGCCGAGATCAGCCAGAGGTATGTGCTTGTATTGCCAAGTATCCAGCTGTCCGCGAATGCGATGTGTCGGCAGCGTCACAGTTCGCTCAGAATCGTTACACTACGCACCCAGCTGGACCGTCAGTTCGAGGCGGCCGACCTATCTGATCACCCGGACGACCGCGTCCGCTGGAGCCAATACAATCGATGCGATTGAGCCGGATCAAACTCGCAGGGTTCAAGTCGTTTGTAGACCCCACCGATCTGAAGCTCCCCAGTTCGCTGGTCGGCATCGTTGGTCCTAACGGCTGCGGCAAGTCCAACACCATCGATGCCGTGCGTTGGGTCATGGGTGAGTCCAGCGCCAAGCACTTGCGCGGCGAGTCCATGGACGATGTGATCTTCACAGGCTCCAATACGCGCAAGCCCGTTGGCCAAGCCTCTGTGGAGCTGGTGTTTGACAACGCCGAGGGCAAGCTGGGCGGCGAATATGCCAAATACGCAGAAATTGCCGTGCGTCGAGAGGTCACTCGCGACGGCACCAGTCGCTATCTGCTGAACAACACCCGCTGCCGCCGGCGCGATATCCGCGATCTGTTTCTCGGCACCGGGCTCGGACCGCGCAGCTACGCCATCATCGAGCAGGGCATGATCTCGCGCCTGATCGAGGCCAAGCCCGAGGATCTGCGAGTGTTCATGGAGGAGGCCGCTGGCATCTCCAAATACAAGGAGCGTCGTCGCGAGACAGAAAATCGTATTCGGCACACGCGCGACAATCTGGACCGGCTCGATGACCTGCGCGAGGAAGTCGACAAGCAACTTGACAAGCTCAAGCGTCAGGCAAACACGGCAGAGCGTTATCAGACGCTCAAGGCTGAAGAACGTCAGAAGCGCGGCGAGCTTCTCGCGCTGCGCCGACGCGAATACGAAGCGGAGCACGCGCAGCACGCGGCACAGCTCTCCGAGCAGGAAACAGAGCTCGAAGGGATCGTGGCGGAACTGCGATCCGCCGAAGCGGCCATTGAGCAGGCCCGCGAGCAACAGCGCGAGGCCTCGGAAGGTTTTGGTCGGGTGCAGCAGGAGTTCTACCGCGTCGGGGCCGAAGTTGCCCGCCTTGAACAGGCCATACAACACACCCGAGAGAGTCGAGCCGAACGCTCTCGCGAGCTTGCCGAGACCGACCGCGCGCTGGAGGAGGCGCGTCGGCATCTGGAGTCCGACTCACAACGCATCGCCGGCATCAAGGTGTCAATTGAACAAGACATGCCGGCGTTCGAGGCCCTTGGAGACGCACAACGCGAGTCGGGCGAGCGACTCGCCACCGCTGAATCCAATGTTGGTGCCTGGCAGGCGCGCCGTGATGCCTGGGCATCGCGCAACGCCGAGGCACAACGCGCGGCCCAGGTCGAAAGATCGCGAGCTTCCCAGCTTGAGCGCTCACTTGAGGGTGCGCGGGAGCGATTGCAGCGGCTGAAACAAGAAATAGACTCGCTCGACGCGACGCCGATTGCCGATGCAATCGAGCTGTTCATTGCCGAGGAGATCGAGGCAGCAGAACAGGAAGCCTTGCTGGAGCAGTCACTGAGGGACACCGGTGAGCGTCAGACCGGTGTGCGTGAACAGCTCAAGCTGAGCCAACAAGCGCTCGATGCAGGGCGCTCGCGCGAGCAGGCCCTGGCAGGGCGTTTGGCATCGCTTGAGGTCTTGCAGCAGGCGGCTCTCGAGCCTGAAGGTCAGGCTGCCGAGCAGTGGCTGCGTGACAATCAGTTGCTGGATGCTCCGCGCCTCGGGGCAGAGCTCAAGGTCGATGCAGGTTGGGAGCGCGCAGCCGAGGTGGTGTTGGCCGGAAAACTGGAGGCGATTTGCGTAGACGATGAGGCGGTTTTGGCGCGTTGTGCAGGCACACCACCTGACGCAGATGTCCAACTGGTGACAGGCTCGGGCGAGCAGGTGGATACGGCAACGAGCGAGACCCTGGCGGCCCATGTACAAGGTCACTCTGTGCTTGCCGACCTGTTGGCCGGCATTCATGTGGCCGATGACCTGGCAGCGGCACTTGTCCTGCGTTCGCGTCTTGGGGCGGGCCAATCGGTGGTCACACGCGACGGGCTGTGGTTCGGTGCTTCCTGGTTGCGCGTGGTACGCGGTGTGGACGAGGACAGCGTGTTGTTGCGGGCTCGTGAAATAGAGCAGCTCACCGAAGAGCGCAGCGCGCTCGAGCAAACGATTGCCAAGGGCAACCACGAGGTAGAAGAATTGACTACCACGCTGCGTGAGCACGAAGCACGGCGCGAAACCGTGTTGCACAGCTTCAATGATGCCGTACGTCGGCTGTCCGAAGTGCGTTCAGGTCTCAATGCCGAGCGTACACGCCTGGAGCAGGTGCAAAGCCGCAGCAGACAATTGAGTGAGGAGTACGAGGAAGTGCGTTTGCTGGTTGAACGCGACGATGCCGAACTCGCAGAAGCATCGCGCTTGTGTCAGCAAGCCATGGGGTCGCTGCAATCGCTTGAAACCGAATCCGAATCGCTCGAACAGGAGGGCGAAGCCTTGCGCGCCACCCTGGCAGAATTTCGGGCATCAGCCGAGCAGGAAAGAACCGAAGGGCAAGCACTTGCCATCCGCGTGGAATCGATGAAGAGCGCGCGCGAGGCGACGGAGCAAAATCTGGTGCGAGTGCAGGACAGCATCGTGTCCTTGACGGCGCGACGCGACGAACTGGACCGTCTGTTTGCCAGCGTCGATGAAAACCCGTTGCAGGCACTGGAAGCCCAGTTGGTGACAGAAGTGGCAACGCGCCAGGCCGGCGAGTCGAGCTTGAAGACAGCACGTGAGGCACTTGAGAGTGTCGAGTCACGCCTGCGTGAGCACGAGCAGGCCAGGGTGCGCCACGACAGTCGCGCGCAGCGCCTGCGCGAGACTCTGCAGGAGGCGCGCTTGAATGGTCAGGAGACGCTGGTGCGCCTGAAGACGATCGATGAACAACTGGCTGAACACGGCTACGAGCTGCAGAGCATTCTTGAGCAACTCGATGGCGATGCCAGCGTGTCGCTGTGGGAGACGGAGTTGGCAACGCTTGAGCAAAAGATCCAGCGACTCGGCCCGATAAATCTCGCCGCTATTGACGAGCACAGCGAGCAGTTGGAGCGCAAGTCCTATCTGGATACCCAGCACGCGGATGTCACCGAAGCGCTGGACACCCTCGAGCGAGCCATTGCCAAGATTGATCGGGAAACCCGACAGCGCTTCAAGGAGACCTTTGATGCGGTTGACGGGAAATTTCAGGAGTTCTTCCCGCGTCTGTTCGGCGGGGGCAAGGCGTCGCTGCAATTGACCGGCGATGATTTACTGAGTACGGGGGTCGGTGTGATGGCTCAGCCGCCTGGCAAGCGCGTGACCAATATTCAACTGTTGTCTGGCGGCGAAAAGGCCTTGACGGCGGTTGCGCTTGTGTTCGCCTTTTTCGAGCTCAATCCGTCGCCTTTCTGCATGCTCGATGAGGTCGATGCACCGCTTGATGACGCTAACGTAGGACGCTTCTGCGAGCTCGTTAAGGAGATGTCCAAGCGTGTACAATTTATCTTCATCACGCACAACAAGGTCACCATGGAAATGGCCGAGCAGCTCATGGGTGTCACCATGAACGAGCCGGGTGTTTCCCGGTTGGTTGCGGTTGATGTGCATGCGGCGGTCGAGCTGGCTGGCGCTTGATTTGTATGCGTGACATTCTGTGTGGTGTTAGTGCTTTTGGCGCATGCGATAACGCGTGTGACTCTGATCAGAGCCTGTGTATCAGGCTCGCAACGAGGCTCTGAATGGAAAACCTTCGCTGGATACTGATCTTCGCCGGTGTTGCGATTCTCGTGCTGCTGTATTTCTCGGGCCGCAGTACCTCGAGCGGCTCGGCGCGAACGCGCCCGGCTCGTGTGCAGCGCGATGACTTTGATGCAGATCCGTCCATCGACGATACCGATCCGCTGTTGGGCCAGCCGAGTCAACACTCCGCCAACGTGAGTGCCGGGTTTGATGGTTTCGATGAGGTAGATCCTCGCGATCTGGAGCGTCCGGCCGCGCCACGCCGTCAGGCTGCGCGCAGTCAGATGGGCCGCAGTGGCACGAGCCATCCAGACGATCACGCACACGATGAGGATCTGCAAGCCGATGACGCCTATCTGCCGCCCGAGCTGCGGGTACAGGACCGTGCCCCCGGTCTGACCGAGACCGCAGCCGGTGCGCTGGGTGGTCTTTCACAAAAGATCGAATCCATTGGTGCCAGGTTGTCCGGCAAACGGCGCGAGCGCGTTGCTGAAAATCCGCCACCAGAACACGAGGAGAACGAGCCGGTTTTCGCCAGCAAGATCATCACGCTGCACGTGGTTGCCAGTGGTGACGCGCACTTTGACGGGCAGGCCTTGCTCAATGCTTTCGAGAAGCGTGAATACACCTTCGGCGAAATGAATATTTTTCACTCCATGCATCACGGAAAGACCGTGTTTTCGGTCGCCAAGATGATCGAGCCAGGCTGGTTTGACCCGCATGACCTGCAGAGCTTTGCTACACCGGGAATCACCTTCATCCTTCAGCTGCCGGGTCCGGTTGCCGCGGACACCTCTTTTGAGGTGTTGCTGTCCGAGGCCTTCGACATTGCCTCTGAGCTTGGCGGTACGGTTCTCGATGCTGACCACAGCACGCTGAGCAAGCAGTCCGCTCAGCACATGCGTGAAGGCGTGTACGAATACATGCACCGGCAAAAGTACTTCGGTAGTGTCGCCAGCTAAGGGGCCTGCAAACCGGCACGCATCCAGGGGCGAGGTCAAGAGCAAGAGCGCAAGCCCGAGTACGAGCAAGAGTACCGGCAAGCGCACGAGTAGCCCGGCTGTTCGCGCTGCCAAGCTGCGAGAGACGCTGCACGAGCACGGGTGGCGTTACTACGTCATGGATGATCCGGTGTTACCCGATGCGGAATATGACAGGCTGTTCCGCGAGCTCCAGGACCTCGAGCAAGCCCACCCCGAGCTTCTCACAGACGATTCTCCCACCCAGCGCATTGGCGGTGCACCGCTCGATGGCTTTGAAGCGGTCACGCATGCGGTGCCGATGTTGTCCTTGTCCAATGCCTTTGACGACCAGGAGCTTGCCGATTTCGATCGCCAGGTACGCGAGCGCCTGGAATGTGATGACGGGGCGGTGACCTATGTTGCAGAGGCCAAACTGGACGGTCTGGCGGTGAGTTTGCGCTACGAAAAGGGCGTGTTTGTGCAAGGTGCGACGCGTGGTGACGGTACTACCGGTGAGAACGTCACCGCCAATCTGCGCACTATCGCAGCGATCCCGCTGAGGCTGCGGGGCAGCAGGAGCCCTGACGTGCTCGAGGTGCGCGGCGAGGTCTACATGACCCATGCAAGCTTTGAGCAGGTGAATTCACGACTCGAGGCACGCGGCGAGAAACCCTTCGTCAATCCGCGCAATGCGGCGGCCGGAGGGTTGCGTCAACTGGACCCGGCCAAGACCGCGGAGCGCGGCCTGACCATCGCGATCTACGGTACCGGAGAGTTTCAGCCGGGCAGCTCGGACGCGCACATGCCAAGCAGCCAGTACGACACTCTCAAGTGGCTTGCCGACTACGGCTTGCCGATTGCTTTCGACACCACGGTCCGTTGCGTTGGTTTGCAGGCGTGTATCGATACTTACAACACCCTTGCTGAACGGCGCCCCTCGCTTGGACACGATATCGACGGCATTGTGTACAAGGTTGACGACACTCGACAGCAACGCGAGCTTGGCTCACGCAGCCGTGCGCCGCGTTGGGCGATTGCACGCAAGTTCCCCGCAGAGGAGATGGTCACCACGTTATTGGATATTGATTTTCAGGTCGGTCGCACGGGTGCGTTGACGCCGGTTGCAAGGCTTGATCCGGTCTTTGTCGGCGGCGTTACCGTGACCAACGCCACCTTGCACAACATGGACGAGATCGAGCGCAAAGACATACGCGTGGGTGATCAGGTAGTCGTGCGCAGGGCAGGCGATGTCATTCCTGAAGTTGCGCGCGTCGTGCCAAGTACAAGCGCAAACACAAGCGGCCGCGCCGAGAAGCCTGTGCTGCCATCGCGTTGTCCGGTGTGCGGCTCACCTGTGGTAACACCTGAAGGAGAGGTAAAGGCGCGTTGTACTGGTGGCATGAGCTGTGCCGCGCAACAGCGTGAACGTATTCGCCATTTCGCGCATCGCAGAGCGATGGACATTGAGGGTCTGGGTGACAAGGTGGTCGAGCAGCTCGTCGAAGCGGGTCATGTTTCAAGCTTTGCTGATCTGTTCACGTTGGATGTCGAGACCTTGGCAGCCTTGCCACGTTACGCTGAAAAATCGGCACGTAATCTGGTTGCAGCGATTCAAGCCTCCCGATCGACCACGCTTGCACGGTTGCTGTTTGCGCTCGGAATACGTGAAATCGGGGAGTCAGCAGGACAGTCCCTCGCCAATCACTTCGGCTCACTTGATGCCGTGATGAGCGCGGACAGGGATGCACTTGTTGCTGTCGAGGACATTGGACCGATTGCAGCGCAAAGCGTAGTGGACTGGTTTGCGGACGCGAACAACCGCCAACTGATTGAAGCCTTGTTGGCGGCGGGTGTGCACTTCTCCGAACGCGAGATCGAAACTCTGGAGCCGTCGCTTGCCGGCATGACATTCGTGCTGACCGGCACGCTTGCCGACATGACGCGCGATGAAGCCAAGGAGCAACTTCAAAAACGTGGCGCCAAGGTGACTGGCAGTGTGTCAAAGAAGACAAGCGCGCTGATCGCCGGCGAGGCGGCCGGCTCGAAATTGACCAAAGCCGAAGCTCTCGGCATCCCCGTACTGGACGATGACGGGCTTGCTGCCTTGCTCGACGGTACACTCGACCTTGCTGCCCCGGACTCGACAAAATGAACACCGCCATTGCCGTGCACGGTGCGGCCGGCCGCATGGGTCGTCAGTTATTGACCGCTATCGCCTTGCGCGAGGACGCACGGGTTGCAGGGGCGGTTGACGCTCCGGGGCAACCGGCCATTGGCCAGGACGTAAACCTGCTCTCACCCGAGGTACCGGTTGGCGTTACTGTCATCGACGATGTATCTGCACTGGAGCAGAACACCGCTTCGCTGATTGATTTCAGTTTGCCAGCGGCAACACTTGCCATGATCAAGCGCCTCGACGGCCGGGAGATGCCGCTGGTCATTGGCACTACAGGCTTTGACACAGCGGGACTTGCCGCGTTGGAGAAAGCCGCTGAGTCGCGTGCGATTGTGTTTGCACCGAGTTACAGCATCGGGGTCACCCTTGCTTTGTCGATGCTCGGTGATGCTGCGCGTGCACTCGGGGAAGACTACGACGTGGAGATCATTGAGGCACACCATCGGCACAAGGTTGATGCGCCGTCAGGCACGGCATTGAAACTCGGTGAGGTTGTCGCTGAGGCGCTTGGGCGTGATCTTGACCAATGCGCTGTTTTCGGGCGTGAAGGCATCACCGGTGAGCGCGACAGGAACACGATCGGTTTTGAAACCATCCGCGCCGGCGACATCATCGGGGAGCACACGGTGTTGTTTGCAGGGAACGGCGAGCGCTTTGAGATCAGTCATCGAGCTACCGATCGGATGACCTTTGCGCGTGGCGCTGTCCGAGCGGCTCAGTGGGTCATAGACAAGTCACCCGGCCTCTACAACATGCGAGATGTGCTTGGACTGGCGACTCGCTGAGCTTTGTTTGTGGCGTGTGCACGCCGCCTGGTTCTCACTGTTGCTACACGGCTTTCCAGATAGGGAGGTGTTCAGCCGACAGCTGGAAAGAACCTGGAGGTAGCGTCGATGTACAGTACAGTTGAGCACGGGACGAGGGCGCGCCTGGCGTCTGCCATAGCGGCGCTGATGATAGGTTTGGGCGCAAGCTCCGTCGAGGCAGATAACGCCGAGGCTCTGTCTTTGCTCGATGAGACCTCACTGACTCCGATTGTGGCGCCAGAACCCGATCCGCTGTACAACACGGAACCCGAGCAAGCCAGCCTGCCGGCAGTAAAGCCGTCGTACACGCATGTTGAACACACACTCGCAGCCGGCGCCTCGGTAGAACTTGCCGCCGATGCTCTTGCTCGTGCGATAGATGTGTGGCAGCAGGAGCGTTCCTCGCTCGATGAATTCGATCTTTGGCATGTGGTCGACGTCAGGGTCGATGACATGGAGTTCAACCCACCTGCGGGTGATGCAGTCGGTTTGACGAGAGTGTCGGTGGCAGGCCTGTATTTCGAGCGGCGCTGGGACTACCGACCGGACGAATCGATAATGCATGTCGATTTCAGACTATCGAGTGCGCCGATACACGCTGCGGTGAAGGCGTCCGTTGATGCGTTGGCGCCAGCTCACGAACCAGAATTGGCTGCGGCCTTGACTCGCATGCGTGGTCTCACGCGTTTGTCATTGAGCCCCCCGGCTGTGCACGTCGCCACTATCGACTAGCACCGCTCGTGCGTATGTCGTTGGTACACTAGGGGCACATTCTCTCCGGAAAGCCCTCGTGACCACCGCTGTCGTTTTCCCAGGCCAGGGCTCACAATCCGTTGGCATGCTGGCAGACATCGCTTCTGCCAACCCGCAGATCGCCGAGACCTTCGCCGAAGCTGAAAGCGTTCTCGGCAAGGACCTCTGGGCCTTGTCGCAGAGCGGTCCTGCAGAGGCGCTTGCAGACACGCGTATCACACAGCCACTGATGTTCACCGCCGACATTGCTCTGTGGCGGACTTTGCAGGCCTCGGGTATGCCCATGCCACGTGCGGTTGCCGGTCATAGCCTGGGCGAGTTTGCGGCGCTGGTCGCCTGTGGCGCGCTTGAGTTTTCTGCAGGGCTTGCACTTGTTCAGCGTCGCGCTGAGCTCATGTCCGCTGCCGTTGCTGAAGGCGAAGGCGGTATGGCTGCGATTATTGGTGCAGACGATGAGGTCGTCATCTCGGTGTGCGAACAGATCTGCGCTGCACGCAAGGACGGTCATCTCGTCGAGGCCGTCAACTTCAATGCCCCGGGGCAAGTCGCCTTGTCGGGCCATCTCGATGCGGTTGAGGCGGCCTGCGAGCTGGCTCTTGAGCGCGGCGCAAGGCGGGCGATGTTGCTCCCTGTCAGCGTTCCCAACCACAGCTCCTTGATGCGCGAAGCAGGAGCGGAGCTGCAAACGGCCATCGATGCAGTGCCATGGCAGGAGCCGCAGTGCCCGATTGTGCAAAACGCGCAAGCGGGTGCTCCAGCATCGCTCGATGCGCTTGTTGACAGCCTCAAATCGCACGTATTCAGCCCGGTATACTGGACCGCTTCCATCGAGGCGCTCAGAGACGCCCACGGTGTCACATCACTTGTTGAGTGCGGGCCTGGAAAGGTGCTCTCCGGCTTGTCCAAACGGATCGATAAACACCTGCCATGCCTTGCCACAGATACCCCTCAAGGCCTCAGTGCCGCGCTTGATGCACTGACGTCTGCACACGCGGCTGGAGCAGAGGCATGAGCGCTTTGTCAGGGCAAGTCGTGCTTGTGACCGGGGCGAGCCGGGGTATCGGCGCAGCCATTGCCGATCGACTCGGTGCGGACGGCGCTACCGTGATAGGAACGGCTACCAGCGATAGCGGAGCTGCAGCGATCACGGAGCGCTTTGCAGCCGCGGGTGTTGCCGGACAGGGCATGACGCTGGATGTGACCGATGCAGACGCTACCGAAGCGGTGGTAAAAACCATCACAGAACAGCACGGCGCAATCACTATTCTCGTCAACAATGCCGGTATCACCCGGGACAATCTGTTCATGCGCATGAAGGACGAGGAGTGGGATGCGGTGATCGGAACCAACTTGTCAGCGGTTTATCGCCTGTGTCGGCTGGTCGTAAAACCGATGGTGAAAGCGCGTGGCGGGCGAATCGTCAACATCACTTCGGTGGTAGGGCAGACAGGTAATGCAGGGCAGGCCAACTATGCGGCGGCCAAGGCTGGCGTCGTTGGATTGAGCAAGTCGCTGGCCCGCGAGCTCGGCTCGCGCAATATCACTGTCAATTCGGTGGCGCCGGGTTTTATCGAGTCTGACATGACCAATTCCTTGCCAGAGGCTCAAAAAGACAAGCTCAAGTCCGACATCTCGCTGGGGCGACTCGGACGCCCTGATGAGATTGCAGACGCGGTTGCCTGGCTGGTTTCTCCGGGTGCGGCTTACGTCACCGGGCAGACAATTGCCGTCAACGGCGGCATGTACATGGGCTGAAACAGGGTTTTTGACCAGCACAACAATGCCCACTGCGCTTGTCTTGTGCGTTCACAGCCCTATAGTCTCCCAGCGGCCGTCGATTCTTGACGGGTTTCACTTACAATAACCCCAGCGGCTTGGTGCCGCCCCCTGTACCCGGAGGTCTATCCAGACATGAGCAGTATCGACGAGCGCGTCAAGAAGATCGTTGTTGAGCAACTCGGCGTCAAAGAAGACGAGGTCACCAACGCAGCCTCTTTCGTTGAGGATCTTGGTGCCGACTCACTTGACACCGTAGAGCTGGTAATGGCTCTTGAAGAAGAGTTCGAGTGCGAGATTCCCGACGAGGAAGCTGAAAAGATCACGACCGTCCAGCAGGCGGTTGATTACGTCAACGCCCATCTCGACACCTGAGATCGTTGCTGTATGACCGGCTGGCTGCATGGTGTTGCCTCGCCTGGCGTTGCCAGTGGGCCGGTCATACAAACAGCATCTGTCGAATTGAGCGCAATCGCTGAATCATGACGTCGTCTCCCAAGCGCCGCGTGGCGGTCACAGGACTCGGTCTCGTCACCCCTGTGGGTAACGATGTCGCTACCTCCTGGTCCAATATTCTCGCTGGCAAGTCAGGTGCTCGACTGATCGAGAGCTTTGACACCGAGGCTTTCGCGACAAAATTCAGTGCGTCAGTGCAGGGATTTGACCCCACAGACTGGGTCAGCCCGAAGGATGTCAAGAAGATGGACGTATTTGTGCACTTCGGCATGGCCGCTGCCGCACAGGCGGTAACCGACGCTGGGCTTGAGGATGTCGAAGGCCTTGATCGTGAACGCGTTGGTGTATCCATCGGTTCAGGCATCGGTGGGCTGCCCAACATCGAAACCCAATACAAGAACCTGTTGAACAGTGGGCCACGCAAGGTCTCACCTTTCTTTGTGCCGTCCACCATCATCAACATGATTGCGGGCAATGTGTCCATTCGCTTCGGATACAAGGGCCCCAATCTGTGCACGGTAACAGCCTGTACCAGCGGGACTCACAACATCGGTGATGCCGCTCGTCTGATCGAATATGGCGATGCCGATGTGATGATTGCCGGAGGTGCCGAGATGGCAACGTCTCCTTTGGGGCTTGCAGGCTTTGGGGCAGCGCGTGCGCTGTCTACACGTAATGATGATCCTGCTGCCGCCAGTCGCCCCTGGGATGCTGACCGGGACGGATTTGTACTAGGTGACGGGGCCGGTATCATGGTTCTCGAGGAGTATGAGCACGCACGCGCACGCGGTGCCAGGATCTACGCGGTTCTCGCAGGTTACGGCATGTCCGGTGATGCTCACCACATGACCATGCCATCGGCCAATGGAGAGGGTGCCGCTCGTTGTATGAAAGCAGCGCTTAAGAATGCAGGCCTTGCGCCAGACGATGTGGACTACATCAACGCTCACGGCACATCGACGGGCGCCGGCGATCGCGCCGAGACCGATGCGGTGAAGTCGGTATTTGGCAGTCGCGCCGATACGGTCTCGATCAGCTCGACCAAGAGCATGACCGGACACCTCCTGGGTGCTGCCGGCGGTGTCGAGGCCGTATTCTCGGTACTCGCCATGCGCGACAGTGTTGTCCCGCCCACGATCAATCTGGACACGCCAGGTGAGGGTTGCGATCTCGATTACACCGCGGGGCTCAAGCGAGAAAAACCGCTGAACGTGGTGCTGTCCAACTCCTTTGGCTTTGGCGGTACCAACGGTACTGTCGTCTTTACCCGCGAACCGGTCTGATCTGACATGCGCGCCTTTCTGGTGCTGTGTGCCGCAGTGGTGCTCGCGGCGTGTGCAGTTGCGGCATGGGGGTGGAACGACTACCGGCAAAGCGTCTCCGCGGAGGTAGCAGCTCCGTCTGCCGTCGCATTCACCATTGAGCGAGGCTGGTCGGCGCGACGAGTCAGTCGCGAGCTTGAATCGGCAGGACTGATCGACAAGCCGCACTGGTTTGAGTTCGAGGCGCGGCGCTCGGGCAAGGCGGCCGGTATTCGTTCAGGCGAGTACACGATTCAGCCCGGCACTACGGTTGCGGGGCTGCTGGATGTCTTCGAGCAGGGGCGCACGCGCGACTATGCCCACACGATTATCGAAGGCAATAATTTTCGCGAGATGCTCACGCGAGCGGCTGGTGTGGAGCAGCTCAAACACACCATCGGCGAGCAAGGCTCCTTTGATGAACGTGGTGCGGCGCTCATGGAGGCAATCGGCCATGCCGATCTGCATCCCGAGGGCCAGTTCTTTGCCGACACCTACCGCTTCCCGACTGATACCACGGACGTGGAGTTCTTTTCGCGGGCCAAACGCATGCTCGACCGGGTGCTTGAAGAGGAATGGGCAGGTCGTGCCGCCGGCTTGCCGCTTGAAACACCGTATCAAGCCCTGGTGCTCGCCTCTATTGTCGAGAAAGAGACCGCGGTCGCTGCAGAGCGCCCCCTCATCGCCGGCGTGTTCATGTCGCGGTTGAACAAGGGCATGCGACTGCAAACCGACCCGACCGTAATCTACGGTATCGGTGAGTCCTTCGATGGTGATATCAGGCGTCGGGATCTGACCACCGATACGCCGTACAACACGTACACGCGCGCGGGCCTGCCGCCCACACCCATTTCGATGGTCGGTCGCGAGGCCATACACGCGGTGATGCACCCGCAATCGACCACCAAGCTGTATTTTGTCTCCAGGGGCGACGGCACCCACCAGTTCTCCGAGACGCTCGAAGAGCACAATGCCGCAGTACGCAAGTACCAGCTCGGTCGATGACAACGGCGACAGCTGCGGAAGCCAATCTGATGCGTGGGCGCTTTATCACCCTTGAAGGGCTCGAAGGGGTTGGCAAGACGAGCAACCTGGAGACCATCGTTTCCCACCTGCAGGACCACGGTATCGACCCATTGGTCACCCGTGAACCCGGCGGAACCGAGATTGGCGAGGCCTTGCGAAAGGTCGTCCTCGGCAGCGGTCACCAGATGAGCGCGATGACGGAGCTCATGGTCATCGCCGCTGCGCGTCTTGAGCACGTCAATACCGTTATCGAGCCTGCGCTTGCGGCCGGGCGCTGGGTCGTCTCTGACCGTTATCTGGATGCAAGCCTTGCGTACCAGGGTGGAGGAAGAGAACTTGGCGCTGAGCAGGTCCTGTCCCTGCATCAGTACATCGGCGTGACGCTACAACCGGATTTGACCTTGCTACTCGACATGAGCGTGGAAGCGGGCCTGGAGCGGATGCATACGCGAGGCGAGCCTGACCGCATAGAGCAGGAATCACTGGCCTTTTTTGAGCGTGCGCGGGCGGCTTATCTTGCGCAAGCGCAAGCGGAGCCCTTGAGGATGACCGTGATCAATGCCGCGTATCCTCTGATCGCCGTGCAAGTTGCCGTCAAGGACCGCCTGGACGACGGACTGCAAGAGTGGCTCGGCGACAGACCTGCGATAGGCGTAGCGCCGATGGGCAGTATCGAGTCCAACGTAGAGCTGGGCGAGTGCCATGGCCGGTCGACGTAAGTCACGACGACAGGCTGGCGATGCTGCTGAAACGGCATTGGAACGTGAGCTGTCACGCTGCCCTCCCTGGCTTACCAAGCCCGCAGAGCAACTGCTGGAGCGCACGGACTCGGGCCATCTGCCTCATGCTGTGTTGTTGCGCGGCTTGCCGGGTGTTGGCAAGCGAGCCTTTGCTCGCTGGTTTGCAGAGGGGCTGCATTGTAATCAGGCAACGGCAGGATCCGCCTGCGGCAGCTGCCCGTCGTGTGCTCAGCATCGGGTACAAGCACACCCTGACTATCGCGAGTTGGTTCCCGAGAAGGCTGTTATCAAGGTTGATGATGCGCGCGACCTGGTGTCATGGCTGCACATAGCGGCGCCACCAGAGCGTTGGCGCATCGCGCTGATAGATAGCGCCGATACGATGAATCGCAATGCGGCGAATTGTTTGCTCAAGACCCTGGAAGAGCCAGCCGAACGTGCCCTGATCCTTCTTGTGGCAGATCATGCGGCGAAGCTGCCAGCAACCGTACGCAGTCGGTGTCAGGAGCTGCTCATCAACGCCAGTGACCCACAACTTGCTCTTCAGTGGGTAGCCAGTAGCGCAGACGTTGAACCGGCAGCGGCTGAGGTCCTGCTGGCGCGCGCCGCAGGCGCACCTTACCGGGCAGTTACCTTGGCAGATCCAGCCAACAAGGCCGAGGAAGAATTACTCGCCGCCGCCTGGGATGACCTGTTTGGCCACCGTGGCAGTGTGGGTCGTATAGCGGGTAGTCTTTCTGAACTACCTGTCCGCAGATGCCTGGAGACACTGCTCAGATACACCGCGTTAGCACTTCGTACACGCTCAGGCTTGCCGTCTGGCCCGGATCCTGCGGAGAACGAGCGTGTAGCGTCAGTGGCCCACTGCCTCGAAAACGAGCAATGGTTCACAATTCGAGATCGAATCGAGCGTTTACATCGAATCGACGGACCAAGCTTCAAGACTCAGACTGTGCTTGAGGGACTTCTTGCCGATATCCGTCTCATGCTGACTCATGAAGGTGTGTGAATGACCACGGAAACACGCAAAGGCGTCATATCGTTCTCGATCACTGATCGAGGCGCTCTGTATTCCTCCTATATGTCGTTCGTGAACAACGGCGGTGTCTTCGTGCCGACCGCACGAAACTACGAGCTGGGCGACACGGTGTTCATGCTGCTCAAACTGATGGACGAGACGACCCCGGCTGCTATCAATGCCAAGGTTGTCTGGGTCACCCCTGCCGGTGCTCAGGGCAACAAGGTCCCGGGTATCGGTGTGCAGTTCGATGCTGGTGACAACGGTGCCTCGCGCTCAAACATTGAGAATCACCTGGCAGCGACCCTGCAGAGCGAGCGTCCCACCCAGACGATGTAGGTGGACAGGCGCTCAGCGCCTGTCGTGCTGGGCTACCATGCGGTCTTCTTCAACAAAGGCGTCCGCATGGCCCGCTCCACTAAAAAAAAATCTGTAAAAAAACGTCGCGACAGTGATGTCTCGTCGCTTGTGTATGTCGCCAGGAGCGAGCTGCACGGTTTCGGTTTGTTCGCAGCGGTAGATATCCCTGCCGATGTCGTGCTCGGTAGACTCGTCGGCATGCCGACGCATGACGACGATGAGTACGTGCTCTGGATTCAGGATGATCTTGGCCTTGAGCTGATCAATGACCTGAGATTCATCAACCACGGTCGGCCCGCCAACGTCGCCTTCTCTGACGTCGATGCTGTCACCTTGTCAGACATTGCAGCAGGAGAGGAGCTGTTGCACGACTACGGGTGGTGATGCCCACCTCGGCCACGGCGTTGCTGTTGTTCACAGCACTGTCAATACTGCCTGCAGCAGGAACGGCTTCTGAGCGTGTCGAGACACGCTACCGGGGTCCGACCATGGGTACTGTCTGGACCGTGGTGCTGCCGGTGGAGGAAAAGCTCGAGGAAGCCAACCGAATGCAGACCTTGATTCAGGCTGATCTGGATGCGATCAATCGGCTGATGTCGACCTGGGACGATACGTCCGAGCTTTCTGTTTTCAATGCAGATCGCTCAGATGGCTTTGTCGGTTTGAGTAGCGAAATCGGTGCGGTACTCACCGCAGCGCAAGAAGTGTCCGCAGCAACCGACGGTGCCTACGATGTATGGCTTGGAGAAGTGTTTGCCCACTATGGCGTCGGCGTGGAAGCGGGTGGCGGCGCAGAGGCTGATCAGGCTGCCTTGTCGTCGCGATATCCCTTGATCGACGATGCGCTGCAACGCGCGCGTCGCCGGCCGATAGAACGTCGGGGTGATACGTGGCGCAAGCCGCATCCTGAGGTGCGGATAGATCTGTCCTCCATCGCCAAGGGTTATGCGGTCGATCGAATCGGTGCGCTACTCGAGGCAGAGGGCTACCCGCACCACCTTGTCGAGATCGGTGGCGAGGTACGCACGCGCGGTCTTGCCGGGAACGCTCAACCGTGGGCAGTGGGCATCGAGTTGCCGGACGAAAGTGTATCCGAAGGTCTACTGCTGACGGATGGGAACCTCGCTACATCCGGTAGCTACCGGGACTGGCAAGAGATCGATGGCATTCGTGTGTCACACATCATCGACGGACGCGATGCCAGACCGGTCACACATGACCTGGTCTCGGTTACCGTCATTGCAGACACCACTATGGCCGCTGATGCCTGGGCAACGGCCTTGCTGATTGTCGGGGTCGATGAGGCGCAGACGTTGGTGCAGCAACAGCAGTTGGAAGTACAGCTGGTCTCTGTTATCGATGACGGGAATAGCGATGCCAGGTTTTCCATCTGGCGTAGCCCGGGATTCACCGCACAACTGGCTCCGAGATGAAACCACGATCGCCCCTTGCTCAGCCTGACGGCACTACCTGTTACCAAACATGACGGTTCTTGAACAGCTCGCAGAGCGCTTTGCGCGCATCGCAAAACTCGATCATGCGATGACCTACCTCGGCTGGGACCAGATGGTGATGATGCCGCCTGCGGGCAGCGTCGGTCGCAGTGAGGCCATTGCAGAACTCGCCAGCCTCAGGCACGAGGTGTTGACAGCCCCTGAGGTCGGGGACTGGCTTGCACTGGCTGAGTCTTCGGTCAGCACACCGCTTGACCGTGCGCGTGTGCAAGAAATGCAGCGTGAGCACCGCGAGGCAACAGCGCTGCCGGCAGATCTTGTGCGAGCGCGTATCACAGTGGGCTCTGCCTGTGAGCAAGGCTGGCGGCAACAACGTCCAGACAATGACTGGGCCGGCTTTGTTGAAAACTTCAAACCTGTGGTATCCATCGCGCGCGAGGTTGCCGATGCTTACCGTGCGGCTGAGCCTGACAGCTACGCCACACGTTATGACGCGCTCATGGCGCAGCACTGCAATGGCGACAAGCCCGAAACGGTCAATGCCGTTTTCGCTGAATTGGCTGAGCGTCTGCCGCCACTGCTGGCCCGTGTCATGGAGCACCAGAAAGGCAATCCAATATCGATGATTGCAGGGCCCTTTGCGCGTGAGCAGCAGGTCGACCTTGGCCGGCATCTGGCGTTGCGACTGGGTTTTGATTTTGACTCGGGAAGACTCGATACCAGTCTGCACCCGTTCAGCACCGGTAGTCGCGGCGATCTCAGGATCACCACTCGCTACGTGGATGAAGACTTGTTTGATTCTCTGCAGGCCACCGCTCACGAAATAGGGCATGCAAGCTATGAAGGCGGGCTGCCAGAACGCTGGGCCAACGAGCCGGTGGGCGCCTCGCGCAGCATGAGCGTGCACGAGAGCCAGAGCCTGTTCTTCGAGAAGCACCTGTTCTTGTCGCGTGCCTTTCAAGTCGGATTTGCAACGGCCATCCATGACTCTTTTCCACCACTCGAAGGCTACGACAGTCAACAGCTCTGGCGTAGCCAGCTTGGTGTCGGCCCAAGTCGTATTCGGGTCGAGGCGGATGAGGTGACCTATCCCTTGCACGTGTTGTTGCGCTATGAGATCGAGCGCGATCTGATGAATGCTGCTATCGAGGCGAGTGATGTACCCGAGGCCTGGGATGCGTCCATGCAGCGCTTGCTTGGCATTGATACACGAGGGGACTTCACCAATGGCTGTCTGCAGGACATTCACTGGACTGATGGTGCGTTTGGCTACTTTCCGTCCTACACCCTGGGTGCTGTCAATGCAGCGCAACTCGCCGCAAGCATCGACCGGGACTTGCCTGACTGGCGAGCCAATCTAGGGCGCGGTGATTGCGATGTGATCCCTGAACTACGCGATTGGCTGGGCCGCCATATCTGGTCTCGTGCGAGCACAGTGGATGCGGACACGCTGATGCGTGAGGCTACCGGTGCATCTGCGGATCCTGCGCATCTATTGCAACACCTTGAACGGCGCTATATCGACGAGTCGGTTTGAGTCCGCGAAAGCCTCAACGCCGCTCGAAAGCCAGCTGCATTCGATCAAAGACGTCCACACCCAGCTGCAGCAACACATCAATCACATCGATCGGTACCCAGTTCTCGCGTATCAGGCCCTCATGATGGAGATAGAAGTCCATCACGCGCATACCGACAAATTTTGCTGTGCCGGCAATGCCGAAGATGCTGCCGCCCTCATGCGGTGCATATACACTGGGCCACCCGCCTGTGACTGAGTAGGGACCATCGCCGACGCGGATGTAGTGACCGCCGCCTTGTGGCGCCTCTCCGCATTCGATCATCGCAGATAGAGCATCGCCCGCCTTGCGCCCGGGAAAGGCGTGCCTGAAGGGCAGCTGATGACGATCAACAAAGCCTGCCAGTGCACGCGTTGTACCAATGCCACTCGGCCCGTACCACATCATCCTGGGGTGCCAGTGTTCTTTCTGTGGCATATCCAGCAGCGCTTGCCGGGACAGATTGCGGCGATCATCGTGGGCTGCCAGTGTCGCGTGCATGGCGAGAGTTTGAGCGATGCTCGCAGCGCCTTGCTCAGGCGGCGAGGGCTGGAGGCGAATGCCATCAGCGGTCAACGGCCCACCCCATCGGAACTCATGCCCAAGACTCGCCGCCAGTGGCTGAAAGCCCGCCTGGTGCATGACATCAAGCACGTCCCACAGGCAGCTGGATTGAACGACCTTGCCGCCCTCGATCTGGTGTACTTCACCATAACGTAGCCATAGCGGATGCCCGGTTGCCGGAATACCCAGCCACGCCTTGTCAAAGGTGCCGCAGTAGTGGCCCATGGTTGCAACCAGCTGATGGCCCCTGTACTCACCGCAGATAAAGATCTCGTCGCGTCGCTCAAGATCAGGAAGGGCCTTGCGCAGTGGTCGCCAGACCGTGTCGAGCACGGCTGAGCAACCACTGATTTCGTTCATCGGGTGGGAGCCGCGCCAGGCGACGTTCTCTGAATACAACTGCGCGGCTGCAGCCTCAAGCCCGGCATCGTCTGCTTCGCTGAGCTCTCGAAGGGCTGTGAGCAGACGCAGGCGTGTCTCTGAGTCGAAGGTGTCTTTATGAGGCACTGAGCTGGATACACGTCCTGAGGTGGCGATGCTTCAGAGTTTGAATACCCTCGCAAAGCGTGTCAATCTGCGCTTTGTACCGCGCAGCGCGCGTCTTCAACGAGCATGGTTTATGAGCTTCGACGGCTTTGATTCACGATGGACTGACTTTCCAGACTACATTCTGGGCATCACCAAAGAGATTTGGGAGGATCGCGGCATCAGCCGTCTGCACGACTACTACAGTGGCAACATTCTGGTGCGCGCGCCGGCAGGGATTGTACAAGGCAACGAGAACGTCATCGCTGCCACCATGATGACTCTCGCCGAATTTCCTGATCGCGTGTTGCTGGGTGAAGATGTCATTTGGAGCGACGCGGGTGGCGGACGGTACTTGTCTTCACACCGCTTGTTTTCGACTGCTACGCACGTCAACGACGGCGTCTACGGCAAGGCTACGGGGACGCGCCTGCAATATCGTATCATCGCGGATTGTGCAGCCAAAGGTAATGTCATCGATGATGAATGGATTGTGCGCGATCAAGGCGCTATCGTGCGGCAACTCGGCATCGATCCGAAAACCTATGCGGCCGATGAAATTACCCGACAAGGTGGCGCTGAGAACGCCTCGCGCCCCTTTACTCCTGCTGTCGACAAGCAAGGCCCATATACCGGCCGTGGCAATGAGCATGCTCTCGGTGCCCGCTATGCAGACTTGCTGCAACGCATCATGGCGGCTGAGATGTCGGTGATCCCGGCACTCTACGATAGGGCCTGTCATCTTGAACTACCCGGTGGTGTATCCGCGCACGGTGATGCCGCGGCAGATGAATTCTGGATGAATCTGCGCTCAGCCTTTCCATCGGCGCACTTCGAGGTGCATCACACGATCGGACGGGATGATCCCGAGATGCCACCACGTGCGGCTGTGCGTTGGTCATTGACCGGCAAGCACGAAGGCTTTGGTGCTTTCGGGCCGCCCACTCAGGCTGATGTGCATGTCATGGGTATCAGCCATGCCGAGTTTGGTCCCTGGGGCCTGCGGCGGGAATGTGTGGCTATCGACGAGACAGCTATCTGGAAACAGATACTGCTTGGTAGCGGCTGATGGACAGGCTTGTTGCCTTGCTCGACCCGCATCCGCGCACTGTTGAGGAGATCTTCAGGTCGTCGGTACACGAGCGTCTGCTCGATCAGGTAGACGTGTTGGTGAGGGAGGGCGGCGATGCTGATGCGTTTTATGCGCAGCATCTGCCGTCGGCCAGCTATGTGATCGGTCAACCGGCATTGTCAGCTGACATGCTCAAGCGCGCGACACGTCTGAAAGCAATTTTCAACGTCGAGAGCAATTTCCTGCAGAACATGGACTACGACACCTGCTTTGCAAAGGGTGTACACGTGCTGACGGTGAGCCCTGTGTTTGCAAGGCCGGTTGCAGAGCTTGCCCTGGGCATGGCTCTTTCCTTGATGCGCAACCTGCACGGCGCCCATCATGATTTCTTGAATGCAGAAGAACGCTATGGACTTGAGGGCAACGGGGACAGTCGTCTGTTGCAGCGTAGCTCAGTCGGTTTTATCGGTTTCGGCGATCTGGGCCGTGCCATTCTGTCGCTGTTGGCACCGTTTCACTGTGACATACGCATTCATGATCCGTGGATATCGCCAGAGATGCTCGCACGTGACGGGCTCAGTAGCGTGTCTCTTGATGAAGTCTTGAAAGGCTGTGATCTGATCTTCACAGTCTCGGCGGTCACTGACACCAACAAAGGCATGCTGGGCAAAGAAGCATTTGAACGCATGAAAGCCGGCACACGTTTCTTGCTGTTGAGCCGAGCTGACGTGGTTGATTTCGATGCTTTGAAAGACGCCTGCAGGCGAGGGCACATCATTGCAGGAACGGACGTATTTCCGGTCGAACCGGTCGCAGCGGATGATCCCATTCGCACAACGCCAGGCTTGATGTTTTCAGCGCACAGAGCCGGTGCACTCGACTCGGCCCTCAAGGAAATCGGCGAGCGCGTGGTGGCCGATATCGAGCTGATGAATCGTGGTCTGCCACCGGGTAATTGCAAGCGCGCCGAGCGAGAGCTGGTGGGACGGATGATGAGCCGACCGGTTGCGTCGAGTTAGCCACTGAAGCCTGCCAAGCTGTCAGTTTCTCACGGTGTACACAGGGTTCGGTTGCACTGGCTAGTCTCGCGGCAAGAGAATCAATCGGCGCCGAAAAGATCCCCGATACGTCCATGCTCGCCGAGCGATGGAGAGCCTGATTCCGCCACGGTCGGTTGACCATTGATTACGATGGGCGTACGAATACCTGCAACGCCCTCGTTTTCAATACGCATCTGGCGGTGTTTGAATTGCTTATCATCAAAGAGATGAGCCAGTGTGTTGATAGGGCCTGCTGGCACTACCGCCTCGTCCAGAGCGGCGAGAAGCTCATCACGCTCCCAGGTCAGCAGAACAGGATCAATGAGCGCGTCCAGGTCGTGGCTGTTTTCAACGCGCAGCGCATTGCTGGTAAAGCGTGCATCGGTTGCCAGCTCCGGTACACCGAGGACCTTGACAAGACGCGCGAACTGCCCATCGTTGCCGACAGCCAGAATGGCGTGCCCATCGCGCAGCACAATGGATCGATAGGGCGCGATATTGGGATGACGGTTGCCAAGCCGGTTGGGCACGGTGCCCGTTGCCAAATAATTCATGGCTTGATTCGCTAACACGCCAGACATGCAATCAAAGAGCGCCATGTCTACATGCGCACCTGCACCTGTGCGCTCGCGCTCGGCGAGAGCAGCCTGGATGGCATTCGTTGCATAGAGCGCGGTGAAGATGTCTGCAAAGGCAACCCCCATCTTCTGTGGCTCACCATCAGGTTCTCCTGTCAGGCTCATGATCCCGGCCATTCCCTGGATCATGAAGTCGTAGCCAGCACGTTGCGCATAAGGGCCGTCCTGACCAAAGCCTGTGATCGAGCAATACACCAGGCCAGAGTTCAGGCGTCTCAGCGCCTTTGCATCCAGACCGTATTTTTCAAGGCCACCGACACGAAAGTTTTCAACAAATACGTCGGCGTGACTCGCAAGCTTGATAACGCGCTTGCGATCGTCATCCTGTTTCAGGTCTGCAACAACCGAGCGCTTGCCACGATTGCAGCTGTGGAAATACGCTGCCGTATGCTCGTCAGAGTCGCCAATCCATGGGGGGCCCCACCCGCGAGTGTCATCACCCGGCGGGCTTTCAATCTTGATGACATCCGCACCGAGGTCTGCCAGGATTTGGCCGACCCAGGGACCCGCCAGAATACGCGCAAGCTCTACAACCTTGAGGCCAGCAAGCGGTTTTGCGCGTGGCTCGGCCGGTGCATCACCAGCCTTGTCAGCCGCTGGCCAGTTCACCGAGCTGTGTCAGTCGTCGCCGAGGGGACAATACCGCCAGGCTCAGGCCTTGTCAGACCAGCCTTCCTTGCGATGTGTGCCGTCACAGAAGGGCTTGTTGGCTGACAAGCCACAGCGGCATATGGCCGTTTTCTCACCGGCAAAAACAACATTGCCATCGCTGTCAACGATTTCGACTGGCCCCGATACGCGCAGTGGGCCGTCGGGCATGACTTCCATGCGTACGGAGCCGTTTTCTGTTGAGTGTGTTGTCATGTGCAGTCTTCTCTTCTGGTGTCTGTGCCGAGAATAACAGGCAGTGTTTAGTCAATTTGCTGATGTCGCAATGATGTCCCGCCACAAGCTGTCGTTGGCAGGCTCGCCGGCAATGGTCGTGACGTGCCGGGCATCATCACGCACCACGACGATGTTGTGAGCGCAATTGGGAAGTCCTTCACTGCCCGCAAATGCCTGCAAGGGCAGACCAAGGTAGTGGGCCAGGATCGCGCGCAGCAAAAAACCATGCGAAACGATCACGATGTGCGTGTCGGCAGGGCTACCCGCCTCACGCTCGGCCGCGATCACCCGCTCTATCGCATCGATGCCACGCTGCTGCATCTCCTTGAGGCTTTCCGCGCCTGCGACTGAAAAGCGGTCATCAAATGCCTGATAGTGGCTTACTGTTTCAGGTTCGTCGCGCTCGATGTCGGGCCACATGTGCGTCTCCCAACGCCCAAGTCGCATCTCACGTAGATCGTCCGAGAATACGGTGGGAATGTCGCGATCTTTCAACAACAGGTCCGCTGTTTGTCGCGTACGCACGCTGGTACTCACGTACGCGCGCTTGAAGTCAATGTCGACAAGGTCCTGCCCCAGATCCGACGCTTGAAGCTTGCCGGTATCGTCAAGCTGCGAGTCGGTTTGGCCCTGTACGCGCCGCACGGCGTTCCAGTCTGTCTGACCGTGCCGGATGAGATGCAGAATCATGGGGTGTAGACGTCAATGATATAAAGCTTGCGATGCAATTGTAGCGGGACGGGCACGCTTGTCGTTTGCCATGGGTCCATGTAATGCAGGAAAACAGTGCATGAGCAACAACCGTTCTACCTGGCAAGAGGACGCCGAGCGTGAGCTCGGAGCAGCGTTCAGCTCCTTGCGAGCGGTCGCAGGCGGTGACTTTGCAGAGTCACACTGTGGCCAGCTTGACGACGGGCGCACTGTCTTTATCAAGACGCATACTCGTCCGCCGGCGCATTTTTTTTCAACAGAAGCTGCAGGCCTCGCGTGGCTTCGCGCACCTGGGCATGTCAGAGTGCCAGAAGTGCTTGGTGTGTCTGATGAAACCCACTGGCTCGCGCTTGAGTGGATCAACGTTGGCGGTCGTCGAGCAGCAGGGGCTGATGAAGCCGACTTCGGCAGGGCCCTGGCTGCCTTGCACCAGTCGGGGGCTGAGCACTTTGGCCGTGAAGATCGACGCACTACAGGCAGCCTTGCGCTGCCGAATGAGATGCACGAGACCTGGGCCACTTTCTATGCTGACTGCCGCTTGCGTCCGCTCGCGAAGTTGGCTGCCGACAAGCACGTGCTTGGTGCTCGTGAGGTCAAGGCCATAGAGGCCATAGCTGATCGGCTCCCGGAATTTGGTGCCGCCGACGAGCCACCAGCACGCTTGCATGGAGACTTGTGGGCAGGCAACCGGGTTATCGATACCGCAGGGCACAGCTGGATACTCGATCCAGCAGCTCATGCCGGACATCGTGAGTTCGACCTTGCCATGATGCGGTTGTTTGGTGGCTACGAGGACGACGTGTTCAGCGCTTACAACGAAGCCTCACCTCTTGGCGATGGCTGGAGGCAACGGGTGTCGCTTCATCAATTGGCACCACTGATTGTGCACGCGATCAAGTTTGGTGGCGGGTATGTCGCCTCGGTTGCACAGGCGGTCCAGGTTTATGTTTGAGATGGCCAGGTACGAGTAGAGACAGGCGAACGGCTCACCACACGGATCAGGCGCGTCGCTCGCTGAGGGCTGCCAACACGCGCACCCAACTTCGAATTCCCTTGTGAAAACTGCGCATCGAGTATTTCTCGTTGGGTGAGTGGATGGCGTCATCGTCAAGACCAAAGCCGATCAAGAGACTGTCCATACCAAGCAGATCCTTGATGTGCCCGACAACCGGTATCGATCCACCGCAACCGGCAAACACAGCGGGGTTGGGCCATTCCTCTGTCAGTGCCACACGTGCGCTTTCAAACTCGGTGCGTGTGGTTTCCATGACGGTTGCGCTGGAGCCATCCTTGGTCAGAAATTCAGCCGTGCAGTCTTGCGGTAGGCGCGCCTCAACGTGTGCACGCCAAGCGCGTTTTACGTGTTCCGGGTCTTGATCTCCAACCAGTCTGAAACTCACCTTGGCGGTCGCCTTGGATGGCAAAACGGTCTTGAAGCCTTCACCGGCATAGCCTCCGGAAATGCCGTTGACCTCAGCGGTCGGTCGAGACCAGATCTGCTCCAGAACCGAACGACCAGACTCTCCGGCGGGTGTCGACAGCCCAACGGCATCAAGCCACTCCTGCTCGTTCAAGCCGAGACCGCGCCATTGATCAAGCACCGCATCACTGATCTCGCTCACCCCGTCATAAAAACCGTCGAGCGTGATGCGGCCGGTTTCATCGTGAAGGTCAGCCAGCACGCGGGAAAGCACACGTATCGGATTGATGGCAGGGCCGCCGTACATGCCTGAATGCAAGTCCAGTGAGGGACCATGAATGGTGATCTGTTCGGCAAACATGCCACGCAGTCGCGTGGAAATGACCGGAGTATCGGTGTCCCACATACCGGTGTCGCATACCAGAGCAAGGTCGGCTTTGAGCTCATCTGCATGCGTCTTCATGAAAGGGATCAGCGAAGGGGAACCGGATTCCTCCTCTCCTTCAAAGAACATGGTGATTTTTGCGGGCAGGGATCCTGTGACCGCTTGCCAGGCTCGACAAGCCTCGACAAAGGTCATCAACTGACCTTTGTCGTCAGCCGCTCCCCGCGCTCGAATCACGGGGCCCGCCGACGTCTCTTCGATGGCCGGCTCGAACGGCGGTCTGTTCCATAGCTCAAGCGGGTCCACTGGCTGCACATCATAGTGACCGTAGAAGAGCAGATGCGGACGCGTGTCTGTACTGTCGTTGCTGGTGTGACCGACGACCATCGGATGACCAGTCGTATCGCGACGCGAAGCCACCAGACCGATAGTGCCCAGGTCCCTGGCCAACCAATCAGCAGCGCGAACGCACTCGCTGGCAAAGGCCGAGTCTGTCGAGATACTCTGGATACTCAGCAACTCGAACAAGCGCGCCACCGCCTCGTCGATGGTCTCATCGACATGCGCCAGCACCTGATGGGTTTGAGTCATGGGGTCGGACCACGTCAAGTAGTTGATTACCCTGAAATCATACTCCTGACCGGCCTCTTTTGAGACGCTATTCGACTATGTATAGGGCAAATGCACATCGATTAGCGCAGTGTCGCCGAGATGGGCAAGGCGCCTCACCAGGCGCTGGTTGATCTTCGGGCTTGCAGAGCTGACGCCGGGCAACCGGATTCGCGTGCGTATCAATACTGATTTTTCACGGCGCGCAGATGGGTTGATCGAGCGCTACTTCCGTGCACGTGTGCAGACACAGATTCTCGACAGCGACTTTGCTGAAGGGGGTGCCTTGTACCTGGTGCGAACGGGGGATATCAGCGCTTCGACCTTGTCCAGGGTTGTTGGGGAATTTTCGCTGTTCAAGAGCCTTGAACGTTAGACTGCGCCTTGGTTACAGGTTACGCTGCTGATCGACCTTTCACGATGCTCCTCAGGCCGGCAAAACACAGTGATATTGACCGATTGTTCGACGTCCATCGGGCGGCTCTGAAGGACTACGTAGAGTTGACCTGGGGATGGGATGAGGCGTGGCAGATTGCTCATTTTCATGAACACTTTGACCCGTCGAAACGCCTTGTCATAAGTTGCGAGGATGATGACATTGGTTTTCTGGATCTGGAAGTCAAACAGGGAATGTTCGATCTTCAGAACATCGAGATTGACCCAGCCTATCAAGGTCGTGGTATCGGAACCAGGGTAATTCGTCTCGTGTTGGCAGATGCGGAAGCTCGCTGCCTGCCGGTTCGACCGCAAGTTCTCAAGGTCAACCCTCGTGCGCGCAGGCTGTACGAGCAACTCGGATTTATCGAAGTAGGCCAAAATGATACACACATACAGTTTGAATGGACCCACTGTTGATAGGTGTGCGATACCCGCTGAGGAGCAATGAACAAGGAACCAAAAGACGCAGCTGAACGTCGTGCAGGCAAACCCGTTGTCTGCTACACCGTGGACCAACTGCCACCACTTGATCTCGCGCTGCACCAACAGGCATTGGATTCACTTGAATGGGTGGAGACGGTGATCGTGCCACCGCGTGATGGTCGTGTGTTGGCCGTGCCACGCGGGCACGTGTTCCGTATCCGTTCGGTAGAGGGGCCTCAAGTGGGCGATTTGAACTTGTGGAATGCCAATGATCTTGATGAGCGTTTCTACAGTGGCAAGACGCGTCAGCTACAGGCATCTCATGTGTCAACGGGAGATCGTTTATGGAGTAGTTTTCCTTACGTGCGGCCGCTTGCCACGATCATCGACGACACACTCGCCTGGTACGGCCGTGACGAGGATGGTGCAGGTGTTCATGATGTGATCGGCACGAGATGCGATCCCTACACCAATCATCTTCTGGCAGGGACGGACTATCATTATTGCTGTCACTCCAACTTGACCCGTGCGTTGGCGCAATATACGGGGCTCGCCTTGCATGACGCCGAGCGCTACGTACACGATGTCATGAACGTGTTCATGTGCACAGGCTTTACCCTGGACACACAGCAGTACTTCATGAAGGCAAGCCCGGTGAGGCCAGGGGATCATATCGATTTTCTGGCAGAGATTGATCTGTTGGTTGGCTTGTCCGCCTGCCCGGGTGGCGATTGTTCAGCTACACATTCCAACGATCAGACTCAGTGTTATCCCTTGCACGTGGATGTACTCAAACCGTCTGTGTCGGTGTTGCAAGCTCACTCAGCTGCTGAGGCTTCTGGCTACAGCCGCACACATGGAAACAGCTAGAAGCTGTCATATGAGTACTCACGAGCCGTTCTCACTGGCCCGGCCACACAGATACGCGATGTGCCAGGCAAGCGCCGAGTTGCTGCTCATCACCGGCTTGCCAAGTGTTGCAACAACATCCTCAAGCACGTCTGCTGAGCGTAAATTGGTACACGACCCGACTACCGCCTGTACGTTCGGATCTTGCCCAACGGCCAACAAGCCCTGCCTGACAGAGTCACGCGAAATCCTGCACACCTGATCGTCACGTGACTCGTGAAAGCTCGCCGAGGCAATGACCTCGAGCCCAGCCTCGTGCAAACCATCGATGATGCCCTGTGCTACCTCGGGCTCGTACGGTACGAGCAACCCGATACGGCGGGCACCGACGCTTTTCAGTTTTGCCTTCAAGGCCGTGAATGGATCAGTCACCCCGACACCCCCGTGAACGCTTTGTATGGCATCGCGTACCTTGCTGCTACCAATCACCATGGAGCCCGAAGTACAGCCGTAGGCAATCACTGAATAGTCGGGTGCGTCGGGTAACTGTTGTACGGCGCCGGGGAGTTCTGCCAACATCGCAGCCAATGTGTCGCGATTGACCACGGTTGCGTTATTGACGCGTGCGTGGTGCAGGGCGATATCCGAAGGCAACCAGTGTCTGAGTTCAGGCTCCATGGCTTCGTCGCTCTTGAGCACCAGCACACCGACCGCCATGCCATACGACTCAAATTCAGGTTCGATGAAACGCATGCAATTTGCTCTGACTTAGATGACAGGTAGTTGTGCAGGCGCGCGCCGTGAGAGCAGAGCATAGCCCTCATCAGTTACCACGATATTCTCCTCATGCACCATCACAAAGCCATCACCGTAGATCAATGCGGGTTCAAGGGCCAGCACCATGCCTGCTTGCAGTACGGTTTGATCAAACGGCGTTAACGATGGAGTCTCGGTCAGCTCTACCCCGAGCCCGTGACCGAGGCGCCCGACGTTGCCGCTGGTGTCCTTGTCGTACAGTGCAAGTACCCTGTGCATTGCATGGTAGATGTCAGCGCAGGTGCGTCCGGGCTGCACGGCGGCAAGGCCTGCTTCTGTTGCCTCCCAGGCAATGGCATACGCCGAGGCTGCAGGATCGGGTGCATGACCGATGGCCCAGTTGCGGTCAAAGTCGCAAAAATAGCCCTGCATCCGACAACCGGTATCCAACAACAGAATATCGCCCGCCTCCATTACCCGCGAGGTCGGCGGAGCAATGATGTCTTTGATCCCCCCGGCACCGGTACCGCCGACCAGAAAAGGCACCTCATCGATACCCAGTTCATGCGCCTTGTGACGCACGGCGCGAAACAGCTGCCGCTCGTCGTGGCTTGTGCCCACCACGTCAGGCACATGATCAAAAAGATCAGACGCCAGTGTGCATACGCCTTCAAGTCGCCGGATTTCTCCCGCCGACTTGATGTGCCTGAGCGCGTGTACGAGGCCAGTGGCATCTCGCCATTGTGCGAAGGATAGTCTTGCCTCCAGACGGGCAATATCAGCCAGTGGCAATCGCGCGGTTGTACCAGCCCCTTCCAGCCGACCGACGACAGGTGAGGCGCCAGCCACATCACGAAGGGTATCGACCAACAGTTCGACACCGAGCGCGTCCGGGTGTGGTGAGTCAAAGCAGCGCAGTTCAGTGAAGCCTGTGCGCGAGTAGCAGGCAGCACCGATGTGCGGGATAACGGCCACCGGATCTCCCGAGCCCGGGATCAACAGATGCCAGGCCCTTGTCGGGCTTTGCCAGAAAGCGGTCAGAAATCCTGTAAACCAGAAGAACTCAGGCTCAGTGGTCAGCCACAGGACATCGATGCCTGCGGCGCGCATGGCGGTCTGAGCACGCGCGATACGGTCGCGGTGCTCCTCGATCCCGAAGCCTGCACTCATGTCAAAATCTGCGTTGAGGTGCGCCCCGAGCATACTCGCCTATACGCAGTGCGGCGGTTGTGAGAGCATCTGGCAATGAGCTTCAAAACACGAGTTGAGCGCGTTGCAGTACGGATTGTCATGGTGCTATTTACGCTCGCGGGTGGGGCATGCACCAGTACGGGGCTGCCTCCAGGCATTGAACCGATTGCAGACTTTGAGCTGGAGCGGTATCTCGGGACCTGGTACGAGGTGGCGCGCATGGACAATCGTTTCGAGCGTGGGCTTGAAGCGGTGAGTGCGACCTACAGCTCGCGCGAGGATGGGAGCGTGCGAGTGCTCAATCGCGGCTGGAACACAGCGGACGGCGAATGGGTGCAAGCTGAGGGCCGAGCCAAATTCGTTGGTGATGAGGACGAGGCGCACCTGGCGGTGTCGTTCTTTGGACCGTTCTATGCCAGCTACGTCGTGTTCGAGATCGACGAGAACTATCAGAACGCCTGGGTCACGGGCAACGACCGCTCAACGCTCTGGTACCTGTCGCGTGAGCCCGAAGTGGATGTGGACGCGCTTGGCGAGTTTCGCGCTCGGGCCCAGGCGCTCGGATTTGATCTTGACAAGGTGATAGACGTTAACCAGACGCGCAACCGCTGAGCGTGCTGCGAGGCGCCGAGCGTTACGGTCGGTCACAGTTTGCCGGTGAGACTTTCCCGACTGGCGGCGACACCGTATCCTTCTGCCATGAGTGAATCCCCCTACCTGATTGCGGGCGTTGATGAGGTTGGTCGGGGCCCGCTTGCAGGTTCGGTGGTGGCTGCCGCGGTAGTACTTGATCCGCGGCGTCCGGTGGACGGCCTCGCGGACTCCAAGACCCTGGATGAATCGGCGCGCCAACGGCTTGATCTGGTGATACGTGCACGGGCTCTGGGCTTTGCTTTTGGTGAGGCCTCGGTGCAGGAAATCGACAGCTTGAACATATATCACGCAACTCACCTGGCCATGCGTCGCGCCATCGAGGGCTTGCGCGCGCTCGATATTCATCCTGACCTGGTCCTTGTTGATGGTAACAAGCTGCCGGGGTCTGGCTTTTTGGAGTCGGCCATCGTCAAAGGCGACGGGCGCGTCGCCAGCATCTGCGCTGCGTCGATCATCGCCAAGGTCGCCCGCGATAGCAGCATGGTCGCGCTACATCAGCAATTTCCGGCCTACGGATTCGACCGTCACAAGGGCTACGGGACCGCGCAACATCTGGCAGCGCTCGACAGCCATGGTGTGACTGCCGCACATCGTCGCTCTTTCGCACCGATCCGGGAGCGTGTTCAGCCATGAGTGCGGCTCGCCCCGAAGAATTCTTTGCTGATTCGGTTCGCGACGAAATCGATGAAAGCACGCCTGTTGATGATGTGATCCCCGCAGCTGCAGCGCCCGGCAGGAAGCGTCGCGGTTTTGTGCACCTGTCGGTGCACACCGAGTTCTCGCTGGTTGATTCAACGCTGCGCATCAAGCCATTGACAAAGGCTGTGGCGTCGAACATGCCCGCTATCGCGGTCACCGATCGCTCCAATCTCTTTTCCCTGGTCAAGTTCTATCGGGCTGCGATGGGCGCAGGCGTCAAACCGATCGCGGGTGTTGATGTGCGATTAGGCGGCGCGACAACCGATGGGGCGCTGGTCAGAGCTACGCTGCTGGTCATGAACGAGCAGGGCCATTTGAATGTGACCAAACTCGTTTCCATGGCCTACCAGGAGGGTCAGGAAAGTGGCGAGCCAGTTATACAGACGGCGTGGCTGGAGCAGGCCCATGACGGGTTGATCATGTTGTCCGGTGGTGTTGACGGAGATGTTGGTCTTGCGCTCAGACGCAACAAGCCCGAAGAGGCAGACGCAGCCGTTCAGCGCTGGAAAAAGGTTTTCGGTGATCGCTACTACCTTGAGCTGGTGCGCACGCAGCGCGAATTCGAGGATGAGTACATCGCGGCAGCCTGCCAGTTTGCCGCCAGGCATGGTGTACCCGTAGTCGCAAGCAACGATGTACGGTTCCTCGCTCGAGATGACTTTCGCAGCCATGAGGCGAGGGTGTGTATCGCAGCAGGCTATGTGCTTGCCGATCCCAAACGCCCGCAGCACATCAGCGAAGAGCAATACCTGAAGTCGCCCGAGGAGATGGAGGCCTTGTTTGCCGATATCCCCGTAGCGCTCGACAACAGTATCGAGATCGCCCGTCGCTGCAACCTCGAACTTGCGCTCGGCACACCGGTACTGCCGGACTTCCCGATTCCCGACGGTATGACCGAGACCGAGTACTTCTATGCGACGGCTCGCGAGGGGCTCGAAAAGCGCCTCGATCAGCTGTTTGATCGCACTGCGTCTGATTTTGCCGACATCCGCAAGCCCTACGATGAACGTTTGCAGATCGAGCTGGACGTCATCGCTGGCATGGGCTTTCCTGGCTATTTCCTGATTGTTGCCGACTTCATTCGCTGGGCACGTGAAAACGATGTACCGGTTGGTCCCGGGCGAGGCTCCGGTGCCGGCTCTCTGGTTGCCTATGCCTTGACCATTACCGATCTCGACCCGCTCGAATATGACTTGCTGTTCGAGCGATTTCTGAATCCGGAACGAGTGTCAATGCCGGATTTTGATATCGATTTCTGCATGGACGGCCGCGATCGTGTCATCGCCTATGTGGCCGAGAAGTACGGCCATCATCGCGTCAGCCAGATCATCACTTACGGCACCATGGCGGCCAAGGCCGTGGTGCGCGATGTGGGCAGGGTCATGAGCCACCCCTACGGCTTCGTAGATCGGCTCGCCAAGATGGTGCCGTTCGAGGTGGGCATGACGCTCAACAAGGCGATGGCGGAGTCCGAAGACCTGCAAACCGCCTACCGCGACGACGAAGAGGTCACCGCGGTCATCGACATGGCGCTCTCGCTCGAAGGCTTGTCACGAAATTGCGGCAAGCACGCGGGCGGCGTGGTTATCGCGCCCACGGCTCTTACAGACTTCGCGCCGCTTTACTGCGAGCCAGATGGTTCGAGTCTGGTCACACAGTTCGACAAGGACGATGCCGAAGCGGTTGGTCTGGTCAAGTTCGACTTCCTGGGCTTGCGCACGCTGACCATCATCGACAACGCGGTAAAGGTCATCGATGTCAAGCGTGCGGCAGCCGGTGAGCCAGCACTGGATTTGATCGGCTTGCCGCTCGATGATCGCCCGACCTACACGCTGTTGCAAAAGGCAAGGACCACAGCGGTCTTTCAGCTCGAATCCGCTGGCATGAAGCGTCTCATCGAGCGACTTCGCCCGGACAGCTTTGAGGACATCATCGCGCTTGTCGCTCTGTATCGTCCGGGCCCCCTGCAGTCAGGCATGGTCGATGATTTCATTGATCGCAAGCACGGGCGCAAGAAGATGGCCTGGCCGCATGAAGACTACCAACTGGAGTCCCTGCGCCCGATTCTGGAACCGACCTACGGTGTCATCCTGTATCAGGAGCAGGTCATGGGCATCGCTCAGACCATGGCGGGGTTCTCGCTTGGCACCGCCGACATCCTGCGGCGAGCCATGGGCAAGAAAAAGCCTGAGGAGATGGCCAAGCAGCGGCAGGTCTTTCTCGATGGCTGTACCTCTCAGGGTATCGATGCAGACCTTGCCGGCAACATCTTTGATCTGGTTGAAAAGTTTGCCGGATACGGCTTCAACAAGAGTCACTCGGCAGCCTATGCACTGTTGAGCTACCAAACCGCGTGGCTCAAGTGCCATCATCCTGCAGCCTTCATGTCAGCGGTGTTGTCCGCTGACATGGACAATACCGACAAGGTCGTGGTGCTGATCGAGGAGTGCAAGGAGATGGGGTTGACCGTGGAGTCACCTGATATCAATCGCTCCGAGGTGCGCTTCTCTGTCCCTGATGATCACACGGTGCTCTATGGACTCGCAGCCATCAAAGGTGTGGGTGAGGGTGCCCTTGGTGCCGTGCTCGAGGAGCGCTGCGAGGGCGGTCCCTTCGCAAGCCTTGATGATCTGTGTCGACGCATTCCTGCGGGTACTCTCAACCGACGCATACTCGAGGCTCTGGTCCGTGCCGGTGCCTGCGACGCTCTTTGGCCCCTGACAACGGATAATCCTGAGCGTGAGGCCTACGATGAGCGCGCCAGTCTGTTTGCGTCCATAGGACCTGCGCTTGCGGGCGCACTTCAATTTCACAAGAACAAGGACGCTGGACAAGTGGACTTGTTCGGGCTGGACGAAAGCCCACCCGAGCCTGCAGCGGTTGCACCTCAAGCTCAGGTGCCCGACTGGACTGACCGGGAACGTCTGAGTGCCGAGAAGGACACGCTCGGGCTGTATCTGTCCGGACATCCGATAGAAGCCTTTGCCGAGGAGCTTCGTCACTTCACCCACGGCACTCTGAAGGAGGTCTGCGCCAAGGCCGGGGACGGCGGCGGCAGTGGCGGCGGCGGTCAATGGAGGCGCGCTGGCCCCAGCGTGGTCGCCGCCGGCCTGGTGCTTGGCATCCGCCAACGCGACGGACAAGGCGGGCGCATGTTGATCGTGACCCTCGACGATGGCACCGGGCGCGTGGAGGCAGTGCTGCGTGGCGAGCTCATCGATCGTGCGGCCGAATCCGTGCAGCGCGACGAGGTACTGGTGGTCGAAGGGGAGGTCAGTTTCGATGACTTCTCAGGCGGCTACCGCGTGCGTGCGCGTGAGGTCATGGATCTGGCGGCAGCCCGTGATCGGTTTGCGCGTCGCCTGGTTCTAAAGCTCGAGTCGGAGGCGATGGACGATCGGCGGCATAGTGCTTTGCTCGAGCTCCTGAAGGAATACAAGGGCGGGACAACACCACTTGGCATCGTGTGGCGCAACGCGGAGGCCGAAGTCCGGTTTCCAGCTGGTCCGCGTTATGCAGTCCGCCCGGCAGCAGCATTGATAGCATCGCTGGAGAAACTGCTGGGTCAGGGTCACGTAAAGCTGTTGTACCGAGGCTGAACCCGGATCCCTTGAGCGCTGTTGAGTGAGTTACACATTGAAGGTGTTTCTCATTGAAGCGGGCGCTATGGCATGGCGTCGTATAGAATCGGGGGAACCCAGCTTACGGCCTTGTCACACTGCTGATGAACCCGAATTTTCTTGATTTTGAACAGCCGATTGCGGAGCTTGAGGCAAAGATTCGGGAGCTGCAGTTCGCAAGCGACGACGCGCACGTTGACGTGTCAGACGAAATCAAGGGCCTGCAGGAAAAGTGTGACTCGCTGACCAGGAGCATCTTTCAGAAGCTCAGCTCCTGGCAGATTGCCCAACTCGCTCGACACCCGCAGCGCCCGTACACGCGTCATTACATCGATACGGTCTTCAGCGATTTTGACGAATTGCACGGTGATCGAGCCTTCGCCGACGATCGCGCCATCATTGGCGGTATTGCGCGGTTGGACGGCAAGCCTGTGGTCGTTATCGGACACGAGAAGGGCCGCGACACCAAGGAGAAGATCCGACGCAACTTTGGCATGCCACGCCCCGAAGGTTACCGCAAGGCCAAACGCTTGATGGAGTTGGCCGAGCGCTTTGGTCTGCCAGTGATCACCTTCATCGACACACCGGGAGCCTATCCGGGCATTGGCGCCGAGGAGCGCGGCCAAAGCGAGGCCATCGCGCGTAATCTGTACGTCATGGCGGGGCTCAAGGTGCCGATCATCTGCACCGTCATCGGTGAGGGTGGATCAGGAGGCGCGCTGGCAATCGGTGTTGGCGACCGTGTGATGATGCTCGAATACAGCGTGTACTCCGTCATCAGCCCGGAGGGTTGCGCCTCGATCTTGTACAAGAGCGTCGAGAAGGCCAGTGATGCTGCCGACGCGATGGGCATCACCTCGGCACGCTTGCACAAGCTCGGTTTGGTGGATCGAGTTGTAGAGGAACCCACAGGCGGCGCCCATCGCGATCCGGCATTGATGGCAGAGAGCTTGCGCCGTGCGCTCGTCCAGGAGCTCAGCTCACTCGATGGGCTGTCTGCTGAGGCTTTGGTGGCGGCGCGCCACGAGAAATTGCGCGCCTACGGCCAGTTCACCGAGGCTTGATGGGGATGCCACAGGATAGTCGGCGCCGCACGACACAAGACTCGATCGGTCACCCGTCTGCGGCACTGGCAGACTACGCAGCGCAGAACCCGTCAGTAACTCACTATTGCGTGGCCTACTCCGGTGGGCGTGACTCGCACGTGCTGCTGCATGCGGCGGCAAGCCTCTTTGGTGAGATTGATACCATCGAACTGCGCGCTATCCATGTGGATCACGCACTCAGTGATGCCAGTGCGAGCTGGGCGGCTCACTGCGTCAAGACGGCGACCCGGCTAGGCGTGGAGTTGGTCGTGAAGCGTGTACGTATCGAGGCTTCTGGCGACGGACTCGAGGCTGCCGCACGTACGGCACGCTATGCAGCCTTTGCCGACTTTCTAAAGCCCGATGAGCACTTGCTATTGGCGCAGCATGCGGCCGATCAAGCAGAAACATTCCTGTTGCAAGCCTTGCGTGGCAGTGGACCTGACGGCTTGGCCTCAATGCCACGCAAGCGCATCTTCGCGGCAGGCATCATGGCGCGTCCGCTCATCGCCTGCATGCCGGCAGCGCTGGATACCTACGCAGCCGATTGCGCACTTGACTGGATCGAGGACCCATCCAATCAGGACCTGTCGCTTGATCGCAACTACCTGCGACACGAGATCATGCCGCTGATGCGAGAACGCTGGCCTGCGGCCTATCGCACACTTGGCCGGTCGGCCATGCGCAGCGCAGCTGCCAGTCAGACGCTCCTTGGGCTTGCCGACGAAGACCTCGGGACTGTGCGCCTGCGCGGCACCAACGAGTTTTCAGTATCAGAGCTGCGCGCTCTGCCGCGAGAGCGTGCCTACAACGCGCTGCGCCTGTGGGTGCGCCAATCGAATCTGCGTATGCCGCGTCTGCAGGATTTGTCTCGCGTGATGGACGAACTGGTGTTGGCAAGACAGGACTCTCTTGGCCTGGTCAATGTGCGCGACTATGAGTTTCGCAGACACGGTGATCGTCTGTACCTGTTGCCGCCCACTGTGCCGGTGGAAGCGTTCAATATCCCCTGGGTAGCACCCTTTGACGATCTGCTCGTTCCAGGCACGGGTGTCGTGCTGCGTAAGGAGGACTGCGAATCACAGGGAATCAAGCTCCCGCAAGGCAAGGTCGTATCGGTGCGCAGTCGGCGCGGTGGCGAGTTGATCAAACTGGGCGAGCCTGCGTTCCACAAGTCTGTCAAGAAATTGTTGCAGGAAGCGGCCGTACCCCCATGGCAACGGGACCGAGTGCCCTTGCTGTATGTCGATGAGCGCCTGATCGTGGTCTGGAATGTGGCCGTCGCCTCGGACTACCGAACGCCTGAATCTGCAGTAGCAGTTGCCGAACAGGGTTCGCCTGGTCAGCTGGCAGAACCTGCATGATCAAACGGATGAGCAAGCTCAGATCTGCTCTGTGCTCTGGTAGTCTTGTCGTGGCGCGACGCGGGCAGAATCCGTGCCGAATTCCCTTACGCAGTGGGACTCTCACTCGCAGTTCATGACTCGATTTATTTTTGTCACCGGTGGTGTTGTCTCGTCACTTGGTAAGGGTATTTCCGCAGCGTCGCTTGCCGCGTTGCTAGAAGCACGCGGTCTGTCCATCGCGATGCTCAAGCTGGACCCCTACATAAACGTGGATCCGGGCACCATGAGCCCGTACCAGCACGGCGAGGTGTTCGTCACCGAAGATGGAGCCGAGACAGACCTCGATCTTGGTCACTATGAGCGCTTTGTCCGACTGACGACCAGCCAGGACAACAATTTCACGACCGGCCGTGTGTACGAGACCGTCATTCGTAACGAGCGACGCGGCAACTACCTTGGCGCAACGGTGCAGGTCATCCCGCACATCACCGACGAGATCAAGCGCCGCGTCATGGTCGGTGCAGGAGAGGCGGACGTTGCATTGGTCGAGATCGGCGGAACGGTTGGCGACATCGAGTCCCTGCCCTTTCTGGAGGCTATTCGGCAGCTGGGTGTTGAGCTGGGACGGGATCGCACTCTGTTCATGCACTTGACCTTGGTGCCATACATCAAATCCGCTGGCGAAATCAAGACCAAGCCCACGCAGCATTCGGTCAAGGAGTTGCGCTCCATCGGTATCCAGCCGGACATCCTTCTGTGCCGCTGTGACCGCCCGTTACCCGATAGTGAGCGACGCAAGATTGCGCTCTTTACCAATGTGCAGGATCGCGCCGTCATCGCTGCCTACGATGTTGACTGCATCTACGACATCCCGCGCATGTTGCATTCACAAAATCTCGACGATCTGGTGGTCTCTCACTTCAGGATGGAACTGCCAGCCGCAGACCTGTCCGAGTGGACGGCTGTGGTGGAGGGAATTCGTCATCCAAGCCGTGAAGTAACGGTCGGTATGGTCGGCAAGTACACCGAGCTTACCGAGTCCTACAAGTCACTCAATGAAGCGCTGACGCACGCTGGTGTCAAGACCGATAGCAAGGTCAACATTCGTTACCTTGATTCGGAAAAAATCGCCGCAGGCGATACCGCGGTACTCGATGAGGTAGATGCCTTGCTGGTACCGGGTGGTTTTGGCAAGCGTGGGGTCGAGGGGAAGATTGTTACCGCAAGACATGCACGCGAACGCGGCATTCCCTACCTCGGCATCTGCCTCGGTATGCAGGTTGCGGTGATTGAGTTTGCGCGGCACGTTGCCGGTATCGAGGGTGCAAATTCCAGTGAGTTTGATCTTGAAACACAAGAGCCCGTTATCGCGTTGATCACCGAATGGCAAGAGCGCAATGGCGCGACGGTCATCCGGGATGAAGCGTCGGACCTTGGCGGCACCATGCGCCTTGGTGGTCAGCCGTTTCGTCTGGTTGAAGGCACACGCGCCCATGCCATCTATGGTGCCGATGAAGCGGTCGAGCGACATCGGCATCGTTGGGAGTTCAACGACAACTATGCCAACCGTTTGATCGAAGCGGGCCTGGTGGTGTCGGCCAGGACTGAAAATGGCGAAGGGCTTGTAGAGATGATAGAACTCGAAAATCATCCCTGGTTTGTCGGCTGTCAGTATCACCCCGAGTACACATCGACGCCACGCGACGGCCACCCGCTGTTCACAAGCTACGTTCAGGCGGCACTGGCACATCGTGATCGTCGAGATGCGATGGCCGATACCGAGACCGAGTCACCCACTGTCAGGGCTGACTTTGCCAGTACGGCGTCAGCCGAAGTCTGATTCGCCCCATCATTTTCTGAGGATCGCCTTGTGCAACTCGTTGGTACGGAGGTCGGAATCGACCAACCGTTATTTCTCATTGCTGGACCGTGTGCGATCGAAAGCGAGGCACTCGCGCTCGACACCGCCGAGGCGTTGCGCGACATGGCGGCGCGGGTTGGCGTTACGCTGATCTACAAGAGCTCGTTTGACAAGGCCAATCGCTCCTCAGCTGCAAGCTTTCGTGGTCCCGGGATCGAAGAGGGTTTGCGTATCCTTGCGCGGGTGCGGGACGACATGAGTGTGCCTGTCATAACCGACGTCCACGAGGACACACCCATCGATGAGGTAGCTGACGTGGTTGACGTGTTGCAAACCCCGGCTTTCTTGTGCCGCCAGACCAACTTCATTGAACGCGTGGCGCGCTCGGGCAAACCTGTCAACATCAAGAAGGGGCAGTTTCTCGCGCCCGGTGACATGGTGCACGTCGTTGACAAGGCGCGTGGCGCTGGCAATGAGCAGATCATGGTCTGCGAGCGCGGTGCCTCTTTCGGTTACAACAATCTGGTGTCCGACATGCGCTCACTCGCCATCATGCGAGCCACGGATTGTCCCGTCGTCTTTGATGCCACACACTCAGTGCAATTGCCGGGCGGGCAGGGTTCCTCCAGCGGTGGGCAAAGAGAGTTTGTTCCTGTACTCGCCCGCGCCGCAGTGGCCGCTGGTGTGTCCGGCTTGTTCATGGAAACGCACCCGGATCCTGCCAATGCGCTCTCGGATGGCCCCAATGCCTGGCCACTGGGTGAGTTGGAGCCTTTGCTTGAAACTCTCATGGCGTTGGATGCAGTTGCCAAGTCACGGCCGTTTGACGAAGCCTCGCGCCTCGCTTCCCGCTGAATTGCCGGTTGAAGCCCCCGTCAGGCAAAACCTCATAAACTCAAACACACGATCTTATTCAAACATGACATCAAAAATCGCCGCTGTCGTCGCTCGCGAAATACTCGATTCTCGCGGCAACCCAACGCTTGAAGCCGAGGTTCGGCTTGAATCCGGGGTCACCGGTCACGCTGCCGTTCCCTCGGGGGCTTCCACAGGATCACGTGAAGCACTTGAGTTGCGCGATGGCGACAAGCAGCGTTATCTCGGCAAGGGCGTACTCAAGGCGGTGAGCAACGTCAATGGCGAGATTGCCGGCGCGCTGACGGGCATGGATGTGATGGATCAGGCCGCAATCGACAAGTGCATGCTTGATCTTGACGGCACCAAGAACAAGGAACGCCTGGGTGCGAACGCGCTGTTAGCCGCCTCCCTGGCAGCAGCTCATGCGGCAGCCAACGAAACGGGCAAGCCCTTGTATCAGTCGCTCGGTGGCGATAATGCAGTGACCTTGCCGGTGCCAATGATGAACATCATCAACGGAGGATCGCACGCCGATAACAGTGTGGATCTGCAGGAGTTCATGGTATTACCCGTGGGCGCGACGAGTTTTTCCGAAGCGCTGCGTTGTGGTGCCGAGATCTTTCACGCGCTCGCCGGCGTTTTGAAAGACCGCGGACTCGGTACAACGGTCGGCGATGAAGGCGGCTTCGCGCCCAATCTGTCCTCCAACGAAGAAGCGATCGAAACCATTCTGCTGGCGATCGGAAAGGCCGGCTACGAAGCGGGTGAGGATGTGTATCTCGGCCTTGATGTGGCAAGCTCCGAGTTCTACAAGGACGGCAAGTACGATCTTTCCTCAGAAAATCGACAATTTGATGCCTCAGGCTTTGTCGACTACCTGGCTGACTGGTCTGATCGCTATCCGATCATCTCGATTGAGGACGGGCTTGACGAGGGTGACTGGGACGGTTGGAAGATTCTGTCCGAACGTCTGGGTGATTCCATTCAGCTTGTCGGTGATGACCTGTTCGTGACCAATCCTGAAATCCTTGCGCGTGGTATCGAGGAGAAGGTTGCCAATTCCATCTTGATCAAGGTCAACCAGATCGGCACACTGAGCGAGACGCTGGAGGCGATCAACATAGCCCACGCAGCGGGTTACACCACCGTGACCTCGCATCGCTCTGGCGAAACCGAGGACACCACTATCGCTGACTTGTCGGTGGCCACCACCTCTGGTCAGATCAAGACAGGTTCCTTGTCACGATCTGATCGAGTGGCCAAGTACAACCGCCTGTTGCGTATTGAGGCCGAACTCGGTGAGCGTGCTATCTACGCCGGTGCGTCGGCGTTCAAGCAAACGCTCTGATTTTTCCTGGCTGGTGAAAACCGTCGTTGCCGTGCTCGTCGTGCTGCTGCTGGTATTGCAGTATCGACTGTGGTTCGGCGACGGCAGCGTGCAAGAGGTATGGCGCCTGACCGAGGAGTCTCGCGCCACACGTACCGAGTTGCTGCGATTGCGCGGGCGCAACCAGGCGCTGGCGGCTGAAGTTCGTGATCTGAAGAGCGGCCTTGACGCCATAGAAGAGCGTGCTCGCTCTGATCTCGGCATGATCGGCGAGGATGAAACCTTTTATCGGTTTGTTCGCGAGAAGGGCGCAGAAGTCAATGCTCTGGAAGGGTCACCCGAGGGTGAGCAAGCGTCTGCCGGTGATGCCATCGCAGAGGCGCCTGGTGGTGAACAAGGTGACGCAGTACGCGATGCCTTGGGCGACCCGAGCGGAATACCGGCCGGTGAGATCCCGGTCGAGGATCCGGTAGCCAATGAGTGAGTCGAGATCTCAGCGTGAAGTTGAGTCGATTATCGGCGTCATTCCCGCTGCGGGCGTTGGCACACGCTTTGGTGCGGCGCTGCCAAAACAGTACCTCGAACTCCATGGCGAGACTGTTCTGCAACGCAGCATAAATGCAATGCTTGCCGTGCCGCGCATTGAAGCGGTTGTCGTTGTAATCGCCGCTGAGGATTCTTATTTTTGCACATTGCCCGCAGCCGACGACACTCGAGTTCACTGTGTTTGCGGTGGTAATTCGCGCGCTGAGTCTGTGGCGGCCGGTGTGGCTGCCGTACGCGCACAGCAAGGCGATGCAGCCTGGGTCCTTGTGCACGATGCAGCACGCCCTCTTGTTGCCCGCAGTGACGTGGACCGACTGCTTGATCGTGTGCTCGCTGGCCAGTGTGGCGGAATCCTTGCAGCCGAGGTGACTGACACGATAAAACGCGCGACAAGCGATGGCTTGATCACCGCGACGGTGGCACGTGAGGATTTGTGGCGTGCACAAACGCCACAGATGTTCAGGTGCGGAGCACTGGGCGATGCACTGGCCGATGCACTTGCTTGCGGCGGCGATTCCGGCGTTGCCCCCGTCACCGATGAGGCATCCGCAATGGAGCGTGCCGGTCATGGCTGTATTCTTGTGGTATCCGAGCATCCCAACCCCAAAGTCACCCACCCGGATGACCTTGCCGTGGCGTCGGCACTGCTGTCATCGCAACGTTCTGCCTCAACTCATGCGCATCGGTAACGGATTTGACGTACACGCTTTTGAGGCAGGCGACCACGTCACGCTGGGCGGGGTACGTATTCCTTTTGACAAGGGATTTCGTGCTCACTCGGATGGCGACGTACTGCTTCACGCGATAACCGATGCACTGCTCGGAGCAGCTGGCCTCGGTGATATTGGCAGACACTTTCCCGATACTGATGCAGCCTATGCCGACATCGATAGTCGTGTTCTCTTGCGCGATGTCGTCGTACGCTTGTCTGACAAAGGCCTGAGTTGTATCAGTGTCGATGCCACTGTCATTGCCGAGCGTCCCAAGCTGGGTATCCATATCGATAACATGGTGCAACGTATTGCAGCCGATCTCGGGATGCCCCTTGACCGAGTCAACGTCAAGGCGACGACCAGTGAAACCCTTGGTTTTTGTGGCCGCGAAGAAGGAATAGCGGCAATGGCTTCGGTGCTTCTTGAAGAAACACAGGATTAGTCCGGGAGGACACAGCATGAGCATGACACTGGCGATCATTGGCGGCACCGGACTCTCCCGAATGGACGGTTTGTCCATCACTCGACGGGAGATGGTCAAGACCCCATTTGGTGCACCTTCCTGCCCCTTGTCCTTTGGCACCCTGGGGGAGGTGCCCGTGGTGTATCTGGCGCGACACGGATCCTCGCAGCGTATTCCGCCACACCGCATCAACTACTGCGCTAACTTGTGGGCGCTCAAATCGGTAGGGGTCACGCATATCCTTGCGACCAGCGCTGTCGGCGGAATCACAGAAGAATGCACCCCCGGCACCATCGTGATTCCAGACCAGCTCATCGACTACACGCAAGGGCGAGAGAGCAGTTTTTCAGACGCGTCTGCCGAGAACTGGCAACACGTGGATTTCAGTTGGCCCTATGATGAGGCGTTGCGCCAGTCATTGATCACGGGTGCCGCATCGGTGAGCTCCACCAACTGTGTCGAGACAGGCTGTTACGCTGCTATGCAAGGACCACGTTTCGAGACTGCAGCGGAGATACGTCGTCTGGCAGGTGAGGGCAATACCATCGTGGGTATGACTGGCATGCCCGAGGCGGTTCTTGCGCGTGAGCTCGAGATCGCTTACGCGAGTTGTGCCGTAGTCGTGAACCGTGCTGCGGGACTCGCGGGGGCAAAACTTGATCTTGAGAGCATGAAAGCCTCAACCACCGCAGGCATGTTGAAAGTAAGTGAGGTCTTGACCGCTGCGGTAGCCACACTCAAGTAGGGCGCACAGGTTCTGCCACCAGGGCCCGCTCGCGGCCTGATCAGGTTCCACAGTAGGTGTGTGTAACGCGCTCTGTGATCTGAGGTGGCTGTTCGTATGCTGAGTAGCTCTCGTCATCCGTGTATGGATGAGCCAGTGCTGCCACCAGTTCCTGCAGTGGAGTCATGTCCCCGGACAAGGCTGACTGTATGACCGACTCAACTTGATGATTACGCGGGATGCGAACCGGGTTTTGTGCCGCCATGCAGATGCGCGCTTGCTCTGCTGACACATCAGCCATACGCAAGGCCGCATCGCGATCCGTCCACCATTGATCAAACTCGGGTATCAGCTGTTCAAACAGGGATTGCGCTGTCGTGTAGTCACCTAATGCACGGAAGCCCTGAGTGAAGTCGGCTCCAGCCTCCTCCAACAGACCCAGATAACGATGGCCGAGGTCAGCGGCGCTGGCATCCGGCAGCCCTAGCTTGGCGCTGAGTTTGTGAGCCCATGCACTCTTGTAGCCATCTGCAAAGGCATTGACACTCTGCTGAGCCAGCGGCACGGCAACCTCCATATCCTCATCAATCAGTGGCAGCAGGCACTGTGCAAAGTTGCCCAGGTTCCAGTGCGCCATCTGCGGTTGATTTGCCCACGCATACCGACCTTGAACATCAATCGAGCTGAACACCTTGTGCGAGTTGAATTCATCCATGAACGCAGCAGGCCCATAATCTATTGTGTCACCGACGATGCAGCAGTTGTCGGTGTTCATCACACCATGAATAAAACCCACCGACATCCACTGTGCAACGAGTTCTGCCTGACGTTTTACCACCTCGTCGAGCAGCGCCAACGCGGGCCGTTCCGCGTTTGCAGCCTCGACAAAGTGATTGTCAATGACATGAGTCATCAGTGATCGGAGCGTGTCGAGATCACCGCGTGCCGTAAAGTACTGAAAGGTGCCAACTCGTACATGACTGCGCGCAATTCGCACAACGATGGCGCCGGGAAGCAGTGTTTCACGAAGGATCATGTCACCGGTTGCAAGCACGGCCAAGGCGCGTGTTGTCGGTACACCCAGGGCGTGCATGGCTTCACTGAGCACATATTCCCTGATCGCGGGGCCGAGGGCGCAACGCCCATCTCCGCCGCGTGACCATGCGGTGCGACCTGCACCCTTGAGCTGCACTTCCTGCCTCAGTCCTGTTTCATCAATTCGCTCGCCGATGAAAATCGCACGTCCGTCACCCAGTTGTGGCACCCAGTTGCCGAACTGATGCCCGGCATAGGCCGTTGCGATGGGCACAGACCCCTTTGCCAGGGCATTTCCCGCAAGCACTGACACGCCATCGACACTTGCCAACCGATCCGCATCCAGACCAAGACTGGAGGCGAGCGCCTGATTCAATGCAAGTAATGAGGGATCTGAAACAGGCGTGGGCAGCACGCGCTCAAAGAGTGTTTCAGGCAGTTGCGCGAAGGTGTTTTCCAAAACACCCCCAAGATCTACCGGGGTGTGTGCTGCGTGTATGTCGGTCATGGACTCAAGCCTACGTCATCAGGCCCGACAACGCCGTCGCTGACCGGTTCACTTTGAAATTGAGATCAGATCACGGTTTGTACGACTGGTGTGTCGACAGGTTCCGGAAAACGCGAGTAGCGCTGATCATAATGCCCGGCTCGCAAGATCATCGCCTGAACAAGAGCCGCACACGATGGCTCGTACACAGAGAGCCAAACCTATGTCGCTACGAAGCATCCTGGTGTGTGTCGCCCTTGTATCCAGCCAGGTCGCGTGCAGTGATCGACGTGGGGCCGAGGCAGCTGAACACCCGGTGTTCGAACAGCCGGAGCAAGTCGTTGCGATCAAGGCTGATCGGTCCAGTTCGCGCAGAGCAGCCAAGCCGCTGTTGGGTGATGTCGATACCAGCCAGCGTTCGGCCCTCGGGGACAGCCTGTTGTTCGCAGTTCAGCCACGCGTACTGAGTGCGGCAACGTCGTCTTCTCTACCAGCCGAATAATGCAATGGATCGAAAAGGCCGTTGGTGAGGGTGTTTATTAGTTTCAATGGCTACTGCGGTACTTTGACCAAAAGCCACTATTTCCTTACCTGATAAATGACTTGTTGGTAATACTTGGGTCACAAGCTCAAGGAGACGGGATGTGTCCAACAAGTCCATAGAATGCCAGACGCTGTCAGCGCAAACTGCGTGGCGATTGATGCCAATCGGTCGAGTCGGTTCACGTTTGCTACTACCTGTGCTGACCTGCGCACTAGCCGCCTGCGGTGAGTCAGGCAGTGGGGATGATTCGCCTGATGTTCAGAACGATGGTGGCGTCGCGGTGCCTGTCACCGTACCAACGACTGGCGGTGACGGCACCGTAGGGGCGGACCCAGACACGGGTACGGGCACAGTTGACTCGCCGGAGTTTTCGTCAACCGAGGTCAGGTTCGATATTACCGTTCCGGCGTATCAATCAGATGAACTTCAACTCGATGTGCTGTGGGGTACCACGAGCTTGCAGGCCAGCTGGGTAGCCGACGAGACATGGACCACGAGCGCGCAGCTGCCGCTTGACACAGAGGAACGGCTGTATGTGTCATTCCACGACCACTTCGGATCAACGACGCTTGCCACGTTTGAGACAAGTTTCAGAACCTCTGTGCAAGCGGCAGAGACCTACACAATAGCGGCCAGTGAATTCGATAGTGACCGCTGGGACAACGATGAGGATGGTGTCAGCAACCTCGACGAGCTTACCCTTGGCACCGACCCGGATTTTGTGGAGATCGCAGGTGCCCCTGATCCGGTTGCCGAGTTGATCAGCATCGAATACTCAGGCTATGACCTGGAGCTGTTCTGGACTCGCGCCGTTGATACTGACGGCGTCGTGATCGGCTATGACATCTATCGCAATGATGAGCAATTGACCAGTCTTGTGGACGCGCTGAGCTTTTATGACGGAAGCGTCTTGCCAGAGACTGAATACACGTACGATGTCTATTCCGTCGACAACGAAGGCTATCGCAGTCGTGCAGCGACGCTGGTGCTGACCACACCGATTGATGAGCCGGTCACCGGTGTTGATGCCAACACCGCAACTCTCACCGGTGGTGGCAACTCGTCCTGGTATATCAGTGACGGTCTATCAACCAGCACAGGCTCATGGAACACGGGCAGTTGCTCCTACGGTGCCGGTGCAGGTAGCGGCGTCGGAATCACTGATGCCAGCCTGCCCGATCGTTACGATGCGTTTGATTTTGCTTCACTGATGTGGGTCAACGGCGAGCAAGTCGGAGGATGGTTGCGTTCTGCCAATGATTCCACCTCCAACTTTTCCAGCGTTCCGATGGCTGATCTGACCATAGCCACCGAGTATCACGCGATCAGCACGCAACCGGTATTGAGAAACTACACATCGTTTACCAATGACACTCCAGACGACATCTTCATCGTTGTAAATGTGGCGTCCAACTTCGGCGCAGATAATGGTAACCAGATCGTGCAATCGAGCAGCGGCGATCTTGAGTTTGGCGCTGATGATCGGTGGGTCATCACAGATGACTACAGCACCGAGTATGGTGATCCGACCAATACGACCGTATTGTTCGGACCGGACTCGCCGGTGTCCAACTCGGTTTTTACCGGCAGCTCGGTTTTCAATTGTTGGGGTGATCAGGGTTTGACGGCCCGAATCGATGTGGTCATCCCTGCCGGTGAGACGCGAGCGCTGATGTTCTTCCACGGTCTGTCACAGACGTTCAGTCAGGCGCTGGATCTGGCGACATTGTTTGACGTCACACCAACTCCCGGTAGTGAGCTGGCCGAAGGACTGACAGAAACTCAGCTCTTTGAAGCGGTCAACTGGAACTACTGATCCGGTGGATGAGGCGCCCCGAAAGGGGCGTCTTGTTGACCAGTGGGGTGATTGAAAGGGCGCTGCCCTGGTCAATTCGACAGTACAAAGGATGGCAGCCAGGGCCAGAACGCGAGATGATGGGAGCCAAGGTCGTTGACCCACCGGCGAACACACTCTCGATTCCCCCATTTGATGACTTCTGACACCTCTGATGTCTGGCTCGATCCGCAGGCGATTGATCTACCTGGCCTGGCGGCACTGGCCGAGCGCACAACTGCCGCAGAGTCAGTACCCCTGGCAGCCGACATTGTGGCAAACGTCCCTGTCTACTCCTCCGAGGCGGTAGGAGATGCCGTGAACTCAGGGTCGGATTCTCCGGCATTGGCTGCAGAATGGCATCGCGTGCTCTGCGAGGGTGCGGGTGCGATAGTGATTCGCGGGGCATGGGACTCAGCGACTCTGGACCGGGCCAACGCTGTCTTCGAACAGATCCTGCACGACGAGCAATCAACAGGCACTGGCTCGGGAGATCACTTTGCTACGGCCGGCGCCAATGCGCGTGTCTGGAACGCTCACGAGAAGCTCGCGGTACGCGCACCGGAAGTGTTCATTGATTACAACGCCAACCCAACGCTGGCGTTGGCAAGTCTTGCCTGGCTTGGACCACTCTACCGGGTGACGACACAGCTGAATCTGGTACGTCCTGGAGGCGAGGCACAGGAGCCACACCGTGACTATCACATGGGCTTTCAACCGGCCACGCTGTTGGCGCGGTTTCCTGTCCAATCGCATCGTCTTTCTGCGGCACTGACGCTTCAGGGCGCGGTTGCCCATGTCGACATGCCAGTTGCCAGCGGGCCGACCCAGTTGTTTCCCTTCTCGCAGCTTTGGCCACCTGGGTATCTTGTCAAAGGCCGCAGTGATGTGGATGCCGTTTTTGACGCCCACCGTGTTCAGATCGAGTTGTTCAAGGGGGATGCCTTGTTTTTCAATCCAGCGCTTTTGCACGCTGCTGGCGCCAATCACACCGCCGACGTTCAGCGTTTGGCTAATCTTCTGCAGATTAGTGCCGCGTGGGGCCGCACAATGGAAGTGGTGGACTCCCTGCGTATAGTGAGGCATATCTACCCGAGTCTGCTTGAGCGAGTACAGACACAGACAGTGGATGTCGCAGCGCTCGAGCGCATCATTGCTGCTAGTGCCGATGGTTACGCGTTTCCAGCGAACCTGGAGCTGGAGCCGCCGCGTGGACACCTGCCGCCGGCCAGTCAGCAGGACTTGCTGCGTGAAGGCCTTGAACAACAGTGGACACCCGAGCAACTTGACCGGGCATTGAGTGCTCAACACGCATTGAAGCGTTCCTGCTAGCTGGCGAGACCATGACGGTGTTTGACGACAGGCATAGACGCGTGCAGGTGGCCCCGATGATGGAGCTCACTGATCGCCACTTTCGGTGGCTGATGCGCCGGCTGACACGGCACAGCTTGCTGTGGACCGAGATGGTCACGAGTGCTGCCGTTGTGCACGGGGATCGTGAGCGTTTGCTCGGACATAGTGATGATGGGCCAGTGGTCTTGCAGCTTGGAGGCTCGGACCCGGGTGAGATGGCCGAAGCCGCTGCCATCGGGGAGTCCATGGGCTACGGGGAAATCAACATCAATTGCGGCTGCCCCAGCGATCGCGTACAAGCCGGTCGCTTTGGCGCCTGCCTGATGGCTGAGGCTGAGCTGGTAGGGCAGGTGGTGGCACGCATGCGGTCATCCGTACACGTTCCTGTGACCGTCAAATGCCGCCTCGGTATAGACCGCGATGACAGCTATGACAGCCTTGAGCGCTTTGTTGACATCGTTGCAGAGCAAGGCTGTACCTATTTTGTCGTACATGCGCGTAAAGCCTGGCTTGATGGCCTGAGCCCCAGGGAGAACAGAACGGTGCCACCATTGCGTTATGAGTTTGTCAGGAGATTGAAGTCGCGCTATCCGTCTTTGCATATCACTCTGAACGGGGGCCTGGCAGGCCCTGAATCCGCTCACGAGCATCTACCAGGCCTTGACGGGATCATGCTCGGTAGAGCTGCTTACTACACACCGGCCTGCATGGGACAGGTGGACGCCATTCACTATTCGGATCTACCCAATGGCAATGAGCCGGTTGTGACGATCGAGGACCTGGCAGCTGTAGCGCGTGACTACGCAGGCTATATGCAATCATGGCTTGATCGCGGCATGCGCGCGAGCACTCTGACGCGCCATGTCATTGCCTTGTTTCAAGAGGTACCCGGTGCACGCTTGTGGCGACGCCGTTTGTCAGAAGGCGCTGCGACAGCTACAGATGTACGTGCCTTGGTTGAGCATGCTCTTGAACCCGTTGAATCACGCCACCTACAGCACCACTCGCACACAACTACCTGAAACCCCACTGAATGCACGGTCGTGTTGAAGCGCCTCACAGCAACAGGCGTGATTTTGAAAACCTGAAAAAACTGTCAACCTATCTGTGGGAATACCGCGGAAGAGTGCTGGTTGCACTAGCGTGTCTGATGGTTGCCAAGCTTGCCGTTGTGGCAGTTCCACTGGTGCTCAAACGCATCGTCGATACCCTGGATGTAGCGCCGGGGCCGGACGGTATCGGTAGTGAAGAGCTACTGGTCATCGCATTGGGATTTGTCGCAGCCTATGGCGGGCTGCGAATAGCGAGCTCACTATTCAATGAACTCAGAGACTCGGTGTTCTCGCGCGTTCGCTACCGCGCCATGCATCAGCTGTCGACGCGTGTATTGACGCACTTGCATCGCCTGTCGTTGGGCTTTCACCTGGAGCGTCGCACCGGCAGTATTTCCAAGGACTTGTCGCGAGGCACAAACAGTCTTTCAACCATATCCAACCTTCTGGTGTTCAACATCTTTCCGACCGCTGCCGAGTTTCTTCTGGTCGCTGGCATCCTGTTGTCCGGCTATGGCTGGCATTACACGCTGGTGGTCGTGGTTACGGTGGGGTTGTACATCGCGTTTACCTTGAAATTCTCCGGTTGGAGGATGCAGTTCCGCCATGAGATGAATCGCCTCGACTCGCTGGCCAATGGGCGGGCCGTAGACAGTCTTCTCAACTACGAAACGGTCAAGTACTTCAACAATGAATCCCTGGAAGTCGAGTCATACGATCAGCACATGAGTGACTGGGCTGATGCAGGTGTCAAGAGTCAGATCACGATGAGCACGCTTAATTTTGTGCAATCAGCAATCGTTGCGGTCGGCGTTACTCTGATTCTGATGTTGGCAGCACGGGACGTATCTGCTGGCACGATCAGTATCGGTGACATCGTGCTCATCAACGCCTTGATGTTGCAATTGTTCGTTCCGCTCAACTTTCTCGGTGTTGTCTACCGTGGGCTTCAATATGCATTGGCTGACATGGATCTGGTGCTCCGTCTGCTGGAGCGCGAACCTGAGATACGCGACAGTGAGGCTGCGACCGAGCTACACGTAAGCGATGCGCGCATCGAGTTTGACGATGTGCATTTCGCCTACCTTGAAGAACGCCCCATACTCAAGGGAGTGAGCTTTGAGGTGCAGCCGGGCCAGAAGGTGGCAGTCGTTGGTCCGTCAGGTTCCGGAAAATCAACCCTGTCGCGCTTGCTGTTTCGGTTTTATGATGTGGATTCAGGGGCCATCCGTATTGATGGGCACGATGTCAGAAGTGTTCGCCAGGACAGCCTGCGCCGCGCTCTTGGTGTGGTGCCACAGGACACGGTCATGTTTAATGAGTCGATCCGTTACAACCTTGCCTACGCCGATGTGGACTTGCCACAGGAGCGTATCGAGGCAGCCACTCGTCAAGCCAATCTGAATGCATTCATCGAGCAGCTACCACAGGGTTACGAAACCATCGTTGGTGAACGCGGTCTCAAACTCTCAGGCGGTGAGAAACAACGGATGGCAATTGCTCGCGTGATACTCAAGGACCCACCTATCATCGTGTTTGACGAGGCCACATCGAGCCTGGATACCCAGACCGAGCAACAGATTCTGGTCAGCCTCGATGCCGCTGCGCGGCGTGCTACCTCGCTCGTCATCGCTCACAGGCTCTCCACGGTCGTTGATGCAGATCAGATCCTCGTGCTGGATGCCGGGCGTATTGTCGAGCGTGGCACACACGAGAGCCTGCTGGCTGAGGAGGGGCTGTACGCCACGCTCTGGCAGTTGCAGCAGGGCGAGGGTGATCACCATGTAACGGGTTCCGACAACTGCCCATGAACGCTACACTTGAGCTCACGCTGTGGTCAGTTCAGCCGATACCTGCCAGGTAACCCAAGGAGTTTTTCATGACAGCTGTGCTTTTCTGGATCGTGGTTGCCGCCGCCACACTCGTTTTGCTTGCCAAGGCGCGACCAGGCCTGCTGGTGTTCTCGGTCGGTGCTGCTGTTGTCGGTGTGGTCGCGTGGAGCCTTGGCTTTTTGGGCGGCGCTACAGGCGTGATCCTGACCCTGCTGGCCATAGGCGCGGCAGTCCTGTTCAACACCCGCTCGCTGCGTCATCGCTTTGTCAGCCTGCCATTGCTCAAGTACGTGCGTGCTGTGCTGCCTCCCATGTCTGATACCGAGCGCGTCGCCATAGAGGCAGGCACGGTCTGGTGGGAGGCTGAGCTGTTTCGTGGCGAGCCCGACTGGCAGCGTCTGGCAACGGTACCCGAGGCAAGCCTGAGCGAAAAGGAACAGGCCTTTCTCGATGGTCCGGTGGAGACCTTGTGCTCGATGATGGATGATTGGGAGATTACCTACGAGCTGAATGACCTGCCCGAGCCCGTATGGCGCTACATCAAGGACGAGCGATTTCTTGGCATGGTCATTCCCGAGGAGTTCGGCGGTCTCGGGTTTTCCGCGATGGGACACTCCGAGGTGGTCACCAAACTCGCCACACGCTCAGTCTCTGGCGCGGTCACGGTCATGGTGCCCAACTCCCTTGGCCCTGCCGAGTTGCTGTTGCACTACGGCACCGAAGAGCAAAAGAGCTACTACCTGCCGCGTCTTGCTGACGGTCGCGAGATCCCGTGTTTCGCATTGACCGGCCCATCGGCCGGCTCTGACGCCGGCGCCATGCCGGACTACGGCATAGTTTGCAAGGGTGAGCACAACGGTCAGGAGGTTCTTGGACTTCGCGTGACCTGGGAAAAGCGCTACATCACACTCGGTCCCGTTGCCACCCTGTTGGGTCTTGCCTTCAAGGCCTATGACCCTGACGGTCTTCTCGGCAACACGGAAGAGCTGGGTATCACTTGCGCACTGATTCCCTCCAGCACACCGGGAGTCAATATTGGTCGGCGCCACTTTCCGCTCAACGGTGCCTTCATGAATGGCCCCAATTCAGGCGATGGCGTGTTCATCCCGATGGAATGGATCATTGGTGGTCAGCCAATGGTCGGGCAGGGGTGGCGCATGCTGATGGAGTCGCTGTCGGTCGGGCGAGGTATTTCCTTGCCGTCCAATGGTGTGGCCTCGGGCAAGGCTGCATCACGCTTTGTCGGCGCTTACGCTCGCGTACGGACCCAGTTCAACATGCCGATTGGCAAGTTCGAGGGGATCGAGGAGCGCCTCGGACGCATCGCCGGGCTGACGTACACCATGGACGCCGGTCGTCGCTTGACCTGTTCTGGCCTGGATCAGGGCGAGAAGCCATCGGTCGTGTCTGCCATCCTGAAGTACTACAACACCGAGAGCATGCGGACGGTGATCAACGATGGCATGGATATCATCGGTGGCAAGGGAATCTGCATGGGGCCCAGCAACTTCCTGGGAAGACCCTACCAGGCGGTACCTGTCGGCATTACTGTCGAAGGGGCAAACATCCTGACCCGCAGCTTGATCGTGTTCGGGCAAGGTGCCATTCGCTGCCACCCCTATCTCATGCAAGAGATCGAGGCCGCCTCATTGTCAAACAAGCAAGAGGCTATAGACGCTTTTGATGAAGCACTGACGGGCCATATCGGCTACGCGATTGGCAATGGGGCACGTGCACTGTTTCATGGCCTGACCAAAGCAATGTTCGCCTCAGCGCCCAAGGGCGTCAGCAACTCAAAGTACTATCGTCGCCTGGCCCGCATGAGCGCAAGCTATGCCTTTCTGGCAGATTTTGCGATGCTGTTTCTCGGTGGGGGCCTGAAGCGCCGGGAGATGTTGTCGGGCCGTTTTGCTGATGGCTTGATGCATATGTATATGGCTTCAGCGGTTCTCAAGCGTTACCAGGACACCGGTGAACCCGCTGAAGATCAACCCTTGATGGAGTGGTCGGTACGCCACGCGTTGTTCGAGACTCAGGTGGCTCTGGATCAAATACTCAGAAACTTCCCGTCAACACCTGTTGGTCTGCTGTTGCGTGGCATCGTGTTTCCGCTTGGGCGACGTTATCGCACCCCTAACGATCGGCTGATGCAAGCCTGCGCCCGAATACTGCTGGATCGCAATGAGGCGCGCGACCGATTGACTGAAGGTGTGTATCTGTCAACGGATCCCGAGGATGTCACTGGCTCGATAGAGTATGCGTTGATCGCCGTACTGGAAGCGGCAGATGCAGCCAAGAAAGTGCGCGCTACGCGTCGTAGTCAACCCTATGGAGTGGACTATGACACCTGGCTGCAGTCTCTGGTTGCCGAGAATGTGATCTCGAGCGCCGAGTCTACCTTGCTCAGTACGGCGGCCGTGGCTACTCGCCGCGTTATTGATGTGGATGATTTCCCGAACGATGTCAGGCAAGGGGCCACGTCATCAGTTTCAATGCACTCCGTGAGTGGCGAGTCAGTGACGACAGGTCATTGATCTGTCACAGAATCACTTTCCCGAGAGCCGAGTGAGGTTGAGACAGCGGCGAGGAAGTCCTCTCGCTTGAAGGGTTTCATCATGCTGATGTCCGATGGCCTGAGTCCGGCGCCCTGGCCGATGGTCTCGGCGGCGTAGCCCGAGAGAAAGACGCAATTGACCTCGGGCTTCAGGCCGCGAATTTCCTCGGCCAGGACGGGGCCTTGCAGGAGGCCGGGCATCACGACATCAGTGATCAGTAAATCAAAATTTCGCTGGCTCTTGAATAACTCAAGCGCCTTGTCGCCACTTGACGCTGCGACGACGGAATAACCTGCGCTCTCGAGCATCATTTGCAGTATTCGCCTGACCCCATCCTCGTCCTCAGCCAGCAGAATTCTGCTGTTCTTCGTCTCGATGTCGCGCACGGGTGTTTCATCAATTCCAAGGACAGCTGGATCTTCCCGCTCTGCAGCCTTGAAGAACAGTTTGATGGTGGTGCCAACCCCGATCTCGGAAGACACTCTTATCGCACCGCCCGACTGATTTATAAAGCCCTGAACCATTGACAGGCCGAGTCCTGATCCTTGGCCCACCGGCTTGTTGGTAAAGAACGGCTCAAACACCTTCTCCAATTGCTCTGCCTCGATCCCGTGACCGGTATCGCTGATGGCGAGCATTACATAGCGACCAGGCTTGATTTCTTGCTGGCGCACCTCGACAAACTCTTCGTCGATGCGCATGTTGGCTGTTTTTATCGTCACGCTACCTCCGTCCGGCATCGCATCTCGGCCATTGAGCAAGATGTTGATGATCGCGTTCTCTGCGGATGTGGTGTCAAGTTCGGTATCCCACAGCCCCGCAGCCAACGAGTTGTCAATGGAGATCGTGGCAGGCAGCACACGGCGACTCCAACGCATGGTGTTGTTGACCAGCTGATTGAGATTGAGCCTGGTCGGATTCAGATGAGCGCGGCGTGAAAAGCTCAACAGATTCCGTGTCAGGCCTGCACCGCGCTGTGTCGCAGTGATCGCTTGACCTATCAGTTGTTCGCGAACTTCCGCATCTTCATTGCCTTGTGCCAGTTCCAGATTACCGTGAATAATGGCCAGCAGATTGTTGAAATCGTGTGCGACTCCGCCAGTTAGTGTGCCTATCGCCTCAATGCGTTGAGACTGGCGGATGCGAGCTTCGGCCTCTCTGAGATCAGTGAGATCGATACTGGCACCCGAGACGCCTGTTTGTTCGCCCGCTTCGTTGAATAAAGGCTCCTCGATTTGTCGCACGAACCGAACTTCCCCGGACGGTCGCACAGAACGGTATTCAAAAAACAAGGCCTCCCCCTGATTGACCCTGTTGATACTCTCCAAAACATGCGCCCTGTCGTCCTCGTGGACGTAGTCCAGGTAGGGTTCCTTGCCGAGCGTCAGCTTGCAAAACTCCTCAGGGGTCCGCCCGAAGTGCGCCGCATGCTGCTCGGAACAAAACCCACAATCGCCGGATTGCCAGTTCCAGGTGTAATGACCAATAGCGGAAATGCGCACGGCCATCTCAAGGTGTGAGGCGCTCTCGGCAACCTGAGCGATGCGCTGGCGTCCCTTGGCCCTCTCGCGCTGCAGCGTCAGTTCCAGCTCAACTTCTTTCTGAAGCTGTCTGGCGGTGGCTAATTCGCGTTGATCTGTGGCATAACCGATCGCTGCAGTACCCAGAATAAACGCCGCTCCTGCGGTAACCGCGTGCTCTGTTTCGTGAATCAGTTGGTCAGGTCCAGAGCCGTAAACGTGGCAGTAGTACAACATCGCAGCTGAAAGTAGTCCCGCTACTGTCCCTGCGACCATGCCACCGAGTGCACCGGCCAAGCCCAAGCTCACCAGCAGAAGCACGAGGTGTATCGATAGCGACAAACCTGAAGGGATGTCGAGCACCATAAGTCCAACCGTCAACGCGGCCGGTAGCACCCACAACAGGCGCGGCAGAAACCCTCTGGCAGCCTTGCTCATACAACTGTCTCCACCCAAAGCAGAGCGCACACGGTGTCCATGTGAGCCATGGAAAAAGTAGGCGGTAGCCGCAGAGTACACTACACAGCCAATATCGCATCAGGGGGCGGACAATCAGACCGCTTGGATGACGGGGGTAGAAGAGTCTGTTGATACGCTCCGCGATGGTGGGTGAAGTACCCGGTGAGCCGAGCTGCTTCTGACGCATGTGACCACGGCGCCGCGCCCCAGTGTTCAGCCGCCGAGCAGCGCTGTCTTCAAGGAGGCTGCTACCGGTTGGTCGGACAGCCAGATACCAAACAAGGCCCTTTTGAAGTCAAGCCCTTCGATGGTGGCTACCCGCTCACCGTCGCGTTCAACATGGGTACCCACACCGGGTTCGTAAGCAAAAGTCATGGTGGAGCCCGCTGCCATTGCCCCACCCATGGCATTCTCCAACTGCTCCATGCCCGCCGCTACCGGCGAGGTATCACCGCCGGTGGAAGCGGCAAAGCCATCATTCAGGGCTTCCAGCATCTTGTCGCGAGTAACCAGATCCGAGACGATGTCGAGCGTGATGGCAATCGGCTCATCCGAGTCGACAAGCCAGGTGGCTTGTGTCGGGCTTCCCTCGGGTAGATACAAACCCGCTGCATACAGCTTGATGAACAGCCTCTTGCGCAGGCCTGCACCTTGTAGCACCAGCGTGGCCCCGGCGGTGTCGAGCGTTTCCTCGATCTCAACACCTCCTACCGTGGCTGCCTGTGCCGTGGCGGCGCTGCTGACCAGGCCAATCCCCAGACAAACCGCACAGCTTGCTCGCTGAAAACTGTTCACGGGCCTACCGCAAGGATGACATCGGTGTTGGTGATCTGCAGTTGCTGGCCTTGCGTTGCAGCAAAGCTTGCGACCTGTCTCTGCATCTCGACCGTGACGGCCAGACCCTCGGCGGAGCTTTCTGCAGGAGCCAGAATAGAGCCATGACCACCAACCGAGAAGCGTACATAGGCGCGGTTGGTCGCAACCGAGGAATCGACCTGAGGCAATCCGAGTTGCCGTGCAAGCGGCGCCGTACCTGCCAAGGGGGCAGTGGCTACGCTGTTGGGGATTGTCTGGTCGCCTTCAACCTGTATCAGATGCAGGCCTGTTGTGGTGTCTGCCGCGAGGAATGAGGCATGGTTGATCGGGTCTCCCGAGTCACTGACTGATTGAGCGGCGACGAGGAACTGGTTGAAGTCGGCCGAGCCAGGTTCAATGCCTGCAGCTGCAAGACCTGCCGCTATGACGGGTCCAAAAGACGCTGAGTTGGCCAGTAGCTGTGCCACGCCACCGCCTGGCATGGCGAGAGAGGCGGCCTGAAAACTGTCATCGTAGGACAGCGCAGTGGTACCCACGATTCCACCCAGGGAGTGGCCAACAAAACTTTTGCTACCCGCATTCAGAGGGACGCCCTGGTCTGCCGCTGCCCCTGGCATACCGTCAGCGCCGATCACCAGCGCACCTGCAATGCTCTGGCTCAGTGTCATCAAGTCTGCGGCTGACTGGCGCAAGTTATCCCGTGTATTCGCCAGATTCTGCAGGTTGAAGTAATAAGTGCCCGATGCGTCAATGACGCCGTCAGGCACCGGAGACGTCGTGGTGGTGCCGTCCTCGTTCAGCGTGACTGTCGCAACGTCGATATCGAAGGTGCGTTCAACATCATTGGGAAAGGCGGTGTTGCCGGCATAGAGCGGGCTGTCGGTATCCACGATCCCATGCACCGGTTGATCAATCGCGATGACGACACGTCCGGCATCTGCCATGCCATCGGCAATGGCGAGCATGTCGGATCGGTTACGTGTGATGCCGTGTTGGAACACCGTGACCGGCCAGCCTCCCTCGGGAGCCACACCGGCAGAGGCCGAGTTCGCATTGGGTACCGCCATCAACACCGGTACCGTGACGATGGTGCTGACGGGTGTCCAGTCAGCGGGACCGACGGCTGCGCCAGAGGCGTTCTGCCAGAAGCTGGCGAGAGCGTTTGCTGCGCTGACCGGGTCGCCTGGCGTCGCGGTAGCGAGGTAGTAGGGCAGGTCCAGCGTACCGGCATACAGATCGGCCTTGCCCTGCAAGGCCGGATTGGCCTCAGCGGTGTTCAGGCCCGCCGGCGCCAGGACAAGCGTTGACGGTAGAGCCAGATCGCGAGCGGCCTGCAAGGGCGCTCTGATGGATTGGGTCGTGAAGGTCCAGCTCAGTACGACGTTATCCCTTGCCAGGCCGATGGCATCAGCGACCTGGAGATGTCCTTGAACCTGCTGGCGAACCGGCTCGAAGGAGGCGAGTCCCGTAGTGAACGCCTCGGTGCTCTTGGCCAGCGCATAGAAAGTGCTGGCTTCCAGCGGCCTGCCGTCTTCACCGCCAATATCGCTGGTCAACAACACCAGGTGCGTGGTATCGCCCGCCAAGGGCTGAACCGGGACCATGACCAGCTGGTCGCCAATCGCTTGCACGGCAATTCGATCAGCGCCCAAGGGCGTCGGAGTACCGTCTGCGCCGAGGGAGAACACCAGTACGCTCTGACCGAGAGCCACGGTTGCTGGATCCAGCGCCTCTGTGGCGGTCGCAGAGATTGGTGCGACGGTAGAAAATCCATCCAGTTGATTCAAGGCGATGACGGGATCTGAGGGATCCGCGGGCAGCCCGTTGGCATCGATTTCCAAGGGGATGTTCAGCGTGCCGTCTTCGCTCCCGCTGAACAACAAATCATTGGGAAAAGGCAACTCGCCGCCGCCTGGGTTGAAGACAAATTCTGCCGCGTTGAGTTCTGCCAGCGCGTCCGCCTGAGCGGCAGCCTGCTCCTCAGCGATTGCTCCCTGCTCGGCTTCGAACTCACTGCGACTGTCATCAAAGTTGAAATCCTCATCGCCGCTGCCACAGGCTTGCAGGATCAATGCGACGGGCGCAATGACCCATAGCCATCGTTGGGTTGCCACGTTTGAGCGAGGGTGTTGTGCTTGCATTGTGATGCTCATGTCAGTAGAACTCCCAGTTGAGCTGGGCACTGAAAATATCGACCGAGGAGTCGTAACTGCCGCGCACTACCGAACCGCCAGCGGACTCCAGATTCTGGTTGTCGATCGCGGTTTCTTCCAAAAAGAGATGCGCATAGCCAACATCAAATGACAGGCTCTTGCCCACCTGGTAACCAAGCCCGAAAGAGACCCAGGTTCGATCGTTGCCGGGTATGCGAGCGGTACGCCTCTCGGGCCCGGGGATGGCCTCTTCATCAAAGGCAACGCCCCCGCGAAGTCGTACCGCCGGGCTCAAGTCGTAGTTGACACCCAGCGAGTAGCGAAACACATCTTCCCAATCCTGAATCGATACGGTGTCGGGTTGATCCTCGTTTTCGTAGACGACGCGCAGCTCGTCAAAACTGCTCCAGCCGGTCCAGGTGATGTCGCCCAGTACCTGCCATTTGTCACCAATCTGTTGAGCGGCTGATAGCTGGATGGTAGGTGGAAGCGTTACCTCTGCTGTGGCGTCCGAATTGGTCAGCAGGTTGGAGCCCACCTCGTCGAGCAACACGCGCAAGTTCTCGTTGGTATCGAATTCACCGGTACCGTCGAGCTCGTGATCAACGCCCGAGCGGAAGGCCAAGCCAACCTTTGTGCCTTCGCGCGGTAGAAAGAGCGCGCCGAGGTTGAAGCCAAAGCCAGTCGAATCGCCATCGATCTCACCGTAGCCATCGTTGGGCTGAAACCCCGGCACCAACTCGACCCCTGGCTCCAGACAGGCCTCGGGGTCATTGATGGCAGGGTTTGAGTACACCGCCAGACAGGCCGCGCCGGAGTCCACTGCGCTACCCAACGTAGCACTTAGCAGCTGCACGCTGACGCCGAACCCGATGCGCACCGTATCCGACATTCGCCACGCAAAGGACGGGTTGAAGTCAATGACGTTGATGCTGCTATCAACTGTGGTGTAGCGGCCAACCCAGTCGCGGTCGTATTCGCTGGAGGAGCCGAACGGCACTCCGATGGACAAGCCGTAGAACCACTCATCGTTGATCGGTGCCGTGTAGTAAAAATTGGGAAGCGCGGTGTTGGTTCCAGCACTGGCGGTGTCCGGGCCGCTGATGTCACCGCCGCCGAGGTTGGCAACCTCGAGTGTGGTGCCGCGGTTGGTGAATTCGGTGCTGGAGGAGATCAGGTGCGCCGCAACGGAAACCTTGCGCTCGCCCAGTTCAGTGATGCCGGCCGCATTGAACCAGGCTGTTGAACCATCGGCACTAACTGCCGCAGCACCCGCATAGGCATTTCCGAGCCCCGACGCACCATGCTCCACCAGTGCGAAACCACCTCCAGTGGCCTGGGTGGACAAGGTCAACGTGATGACGGACGCCACCAGTGTGGGCACGAACAGGTGTTGTCGTCGCAGGCCCGACATCGATTGAGACATGGTGAATTCCAGCGCAGTTTCAGATGGCGCTAACCAAAGGTACAGGCGCCGCAAGAGCGCCATTGTATATTAGGTTCTTGCCGCAAGTGAACTACAGACGTGAATAGGATGACAAACAGAGACAGTTTGCCTGTTCAATTTCTGCCGGGTGCAAGCTTTGCCGGTTTACCGCTGCGCCCGAAAGGCTGTTGTACGATCCGTTCGGGAACTGAAGTCTGTCTCGTGTGATCTGATCAAGATCCCCGTGGCCGGCAACTTACAGATCGCCCTACAGCTCGCCATGACTGGCAATCAGGGACACAGCATGCGAACTCCGAGCCCCAACTGAAAACGATGTTCGAACTGTTCTTCAACGCATCTCGGGAGGTCTGGGCAGACGGTCGATTGGATTTCGCCAGTGGCTGGCCGACGACTTACCTGTGGCTGTGTCTGGCCGGTGCTGCGCTCGCCATTGTCGTCACGCTGTCGCGCAACACCGGGCAGATGCCACGCGCGCGTCGCTCAGCCATCGCACTCTTGCAATGGGTTGCGGTGGCAGTGGCTCTGGTGATGCTGTGGCAACCCGTGCTTGAAGTGGAGCAAACACGGCCCGGTGAGAATACCGTGGCCATACTACTGGATGGCTCTCGCAGCATGGATATTGAAGATGTCGATGGCCTGAGCCGCCGTGTGGTGGCCAACGATATTGCTACACGCGAGGGCCTGGTCGATGAAGATCTCTACGATGTAGAGCGTTACACCGTTGCAGCCACAGCGCTTCCAATCGACGCCACAGACACCTCCTCGGTTGAGCGCTCGCCAATTGCTGAGTCGGTCACCAGCTTGATTGAATCAGTGGATGATCGCGCACTCGCTGCTGTTGTCCTGTTCAGCGATGGTGCAGATAATCAGACACGCTTGTCGGCCGCCTGGTGGCAGAACATCGCAGCCGCGGGCGTACCCGTTCATGTTGTTGGCCTCGGCAGCGCCGAGCATGGCAATGACGTTGAACTAGCCGATGTACAGCTACCGGCACGGGCCGCTGTTGATGCCACCGTCACAGCGTCCTTGCGGCTGCGCCACGCGCCGGGCTCAGACCCTGCAAGACTGACCGTGTCATCGTCGGACGAACTGCTGCTCGCAGAAGATGTGGTACTTGATCGCAGCACCGATGAGACTCTTCATCTGGTGCAATTCACTGTGCCTCGCACCGGCGTGAGCGAACTCGATTTCAAGATCAGCTCAGATCAGGGCGATCCCAACCCGGTCAATGACACACAAACGCGCATCATCCAGATCGAGGATCAACGCCGGCGAGTGCTGTACGTGGAGGGCGAACCTCGTTGGGAGTACAAGTTCATCCGCCGAGCGCTGGACGGGCACGCCGGTGTCGAGATCGTGAGCCTTCTGCGGACGTCGCCAAACAAGTTCTATCGGCAGGGGGTGAAGGACTCCTCTGAATTGGAGAACGGATTTCCGCGAACGCGCGAGGAGCTCTTTGGATACGATGCAATCATCATCGGCAGCTTTGAGGCGGCACAACTGAACTCCAGCCAGCAGGCAGCCTTGAGAGACTTCGTCAACACGCGCGGTGGATCCCTCTTGATGCTCGGTGGGCGCAAGGGCCTCGCTGATGGTGGCTGGGCCCGATCAGCTCTGGCAGCCGCGCTACCTGTCACGCTGGACACCAGGCTGGACGCAAGCACCTACAGGCGTGAGCGCCTGAATGTCGTGCCGACGCGCCAAGGGCTGCGAAGCGGGTGGCTCCGGATTGCAAGCGATCCGTCAGATCCGATTGATCTGTGGCTCGGTTTACCCGCGCTCGCGGACTACCAGGATGTCGGCACAGTAAAACCGGGAGCGCTGGTCTTGCTCGAATCTCCCGATGGACAAGCCGTGTATGTCACCCAGCGCTACGGTTTGGGTACCAGTCAGGTTCTCGGAACGGGCGGCACCTGGCGTTGGCAGATGGGCCTTGCTTCCGAGGATCAACGACACGAACAGTTCTGGCAGACCGTTGTAGCTCGTCTGGCAGAGTCTGGCTTGCCAAGAATAGACATAGCGCCAGAGTCCGAGGTGATAAGAGACAGAGATACGGCTGTGGTTCATGTCACCGCACGTAACGAGCTCTATGAGGCACTGCTCAATGATTCGATGCGGGTGCGGGTGACCAGACCCGATGGTGTTATCAGTGACGTCGCTCTGATAGCGGATCAAGAGCAGCCGGGGCGCTACAGTCTCGGGTTGCCAACTCAACCCGTCGGTGTCTGGTCGGTGCAGGTTGAGGCGCTTGCAAGCGGTGAATCACCGGTGGGCGAACCTGTCAGTGCCGAGGCCTTCTGGCTTACCGAAAACGATGTCGCCGAAGACTTCAACACGCGTCAACAGCAGGGTTTTCTTCAACGCCTGGCAGCGGTGTCCGGGGGCAGTTATCTGACACCGGAAACCGCTGATCAGCTGGCGGACGCCCTGCAAGCCAATAACGCCGCACTGACACGACTCGAGCGTTTGCCGTTGTGGAATATGCCCGCCTTGTTTTTAGTGTTGCTCGCCGCCAAGCTGCTCGAATGGGCCTTGCGTCTCAGATGGAAACGCCTCTAGTGCACGGACGCATCACACGCGTGGAGGAAAGCAACGGACGGTCAAGCACACGCTTTGGCATAACGGTTTGTGTTGTGCTGATTTGTGGCCTGGCCGTGTGCTTGACACCGGCTCATGCAGACATCCGCGCGGTCGTTGTGGCGGGGCTTGGCGGTAATTCTGACTATGCAGAGGAATTTGCCGAACAAGCGCAGCAGATTGGTAATGCCTTCTCAACGCTGAGCCAAGACGAGAACGCCGTAGTGGTGCTCGAAGAGCCGAGCGCCGACATCTTTCTCGAGGCGATACGCAAGGCAGCTGCGCATGAGGGAGATCTGTTCGCTCTGGTGATGATCGGCCATGGCAGCAGTGATTCTCGTGGCTATCGATTCAACCTGCCGGGACCGGACCCCACAACGAGCGATCTTGTAGCGGCATTGACTGGCGTGCGCGCAACCCGGCAGATGGTGCTCGTCGGCACCAGCTCCAGTGGTGCTGTACTCGACACCTTGGCAGAGCCTGGGCGTGTTCTGGTGTCAGCCACGCGCAGTGGCGCCGAGAGCAATCTGGTGCGCTTCACCCGGTTTTTTGCCGAAGCACTGGCTGGCGGTGCTGCCGACTACGATCGCAACGAGATACTCACATTGGCAGAAGCCTGGCGCTACACCACCACTGCCGTGCGTGAATACTATGAAGCGGAATCTCTGTTGATGCCGGAGCACGCTGAATTGCGTGGTGATGGCAGCCAATTGATAGCGCTGGCAAGACTGGGATCTCTGGCCCTGGTGACAGGGGACCCCATTGTTTCCGAACTACTCGATCAACGACTTGAGCTCGAAACTGAATTTGCGGTGCTGACTGCGCGCAAAGACACCATGTCACGTACGCGCTACTACGATGAGCTGGAGACCCTGTTGTTGAAGATCGCACGTCTTCAGCTGGTCATTGACGAGGCCACCGGATGGAGTGAGTCAGATGCAGAGAGCTGAACGTGCGCGCCGGTGGGCATTTGTGAAAGGCTGGGTGCCGAGATTGCAAATGGCCCTTGCCCTCTTGTCTTTGATCGCGGTACCTGCGGAGGCCTTGACGATCCACTATGCCGCCGACCGAGACGAACGTCTGGTTGACTGCGACACACTGCGTTATAGGGGATTTGAGCAAGATGCCGAGCCTTGCTTCACTGCGCTGACAAAGGCTGCTGATCCATTGCTGCGCGCGTCGGCGTATGCGGCCCTGGGCCAGGTTACCGAGGCTAATCGAGCATTCCGAGATGCCTCGGCAGCCAGTCGCGATCCGGCCATCGCGACCGCTTGGGGGCGCTTGTACCTCGATACGCATCAGGTCAGCGATGCGGAGGCTTTGTTTCGTGAGGCTCTGCTTATCGATAGCGAGTATCTTCCGGCACGTCTAGCTCTGGCGGAAGCGACAGCAACTGCTTTCACGGGGCGCGCCCGCGAGGAGTTGCAGAATTTGCTGGCGGAGTTTCCAACCGAGCCGCATGCGCTGATCCTGTTGGCGCGCATTGAACTGGAGTTGCAAAATCTCGACGTTGCCAATGACTTGTTGAATCGTGCGTTTGCGGCAACCGATGCCGCCGGGCTTCCTCCGCTGGAAATCCATGCACTGCGTGCCGGTGCACGATTGCTGGCAAATGAGTCCATTGATGAACCGGTGCGCAAGGCGCTGGCCTACAACCCTCGCTACGGTGATGTGTACGCGATCACAGCGCATTTCTACATCATTACCTATCGCTACCGCGAAGCCGTCGAGCTGTATCGCAAGGCTGTTGCTCTTGATCCGGAGCTTGCTACAGCGCACAGAGACCTGGGGATCAATTTACTGCGCATCAATGAGTTGTTTGGCGCGCGATACCACCTTGAACGTGCCTACCAACTGGACACCTTCGATACCAGGACCGTCAATACCCTGAAGCTTGTCGACAAGCTCGATGGGATGCGTGTCAGTTACATCGATGTCTACGATGAGACGGGTGATGAGTGGGTAGGGCGAGCATTGGTGCGCTTGGACCGTGAAGACGCCGATGCACTGGAGCCGTATGTACACGAACTTATAGAACGCGCTATGCGCACCTTTACCGAGCGCTATGGATTTCGGTTGGAAAAACCGATGGTAGTCGAGCTTTATCACGATCATGATGATTTCGGTGTGCGCACCGTGAGCACGCCAGGCATCGGCCTGTTGGGTGTGACCTTCGGTTACCTGACCGCCATGGACAGCCCCAAGGCACGTCCGGCGGGTGAGTTTCACTGGGGTAGCACGCTCTGGCATGAGATCGCTCATGTGTACACCCTCGAGGCCACCAACCATCGTTTGCCGCGTTGGTTCAGTGAGGGACTTTCGGTTTACGAGGAGTGGAATACTGGACCTCTGCCGGATCGCGAGTTGCCGATGCAGACCCTGAACGCTATTGCCGAGGGGCAGCTACTGGGTATTGCCATGCTCGACGAGGGCTTTGTGCGTCCGAGCTATCAGGGACAGGTACAGGTGTCGTACATGCAGGCCGGACTGGTATGCGATTTCATTGCGACACGCTGGGGCCACGACGCGCTGGTAACGATGCTGAACGCGTTTGCGCGGCACGCCTCGACGGAGGTCGCGCTGGAATACGCTATTGACCTTACGGCCGATGAGTTCGATGTGGCCTTCAAGGCGTGGTTGGACACCGCCTGGGGAGATGTTGTCGATGGGCTTGACGAGCTCCCGGGGCTGCTTGCGCAAACGCGACAAGCACAGCAATTCGATGATCGCAACAGTCAGGAAGCGCTGGCGCGCGAGCGCATTCGTCGCAATCCGGAACAAACGGGTACCGGCAATGCCTACGAGGTACTTGCGGACCTTCATGCAGAAGCCGGGGATGAGCAAGCCTCGCTTGAGATCCTGCTCGAATGGCAACGGCGCGGTGGTTATGAACCGCAGCGGCTTGAGAGCATGGTGAGCCGTTTGCGTGCACTCGACAGGCATGAGGAGGCCACACACATCGCCGAGGCACTCAATTGGGTCATGCCCTATAGTCGCGATATTCACGCCTATCTTGGTGAGCGTTATCTCGAGATGGGCGATGTGGCGCGCGCATCGCGTGAGTTCCGTGCCTTGCTCGGTTTAGGCCCCGATGACCCCGCCAATGCCCGGTACGGTCTGGCGCTTGCGGCGCGGGCCAAAGGTCAAGCCGCAGATGCCCGCCGTGAAGTGCTTCTGGCGCTTGAGACGTCACCATTTTATCGACCCGCGCAGCGCTTGCTGCTCGAACTGACTGAGGAAGATTCCGAGTGAACCCGACTGAATCATCAGATTCAACTTCGCCGTCGAGCGCATCGCGAAGCCCCGCTGATACAGATGTCCTGGTACGTCGCTTTCGCAGCGTTACTGACAACATCCGACGTGAGGTAGGGCGCATCGTAGTAGGGCAGGATGATGTCGTCGAGCATCTTCTGATCACGCTGCTGGTCGGCGGTCATTGTCTGGTAACCGGTATGCCGGGAACCGCCAAGACGCTACTGGTGCGGACCTTGTCCGATGCTTTGGGTCTCGGCTTTGATCGCATTCAGTTCACGCCTGATCTGATGCCGACCGATATCACCGGTACCGACATTATTGAAGACGGTGCCGATGGCAGCCGTCAGTGGCGCTTCGTACCCGGACCCATATTCACCAATGTATTGCTCGCCGATGAAATCAACCGTACTCCTCCCAAGACACAGGCAGCCTTGCTGGAGGCGATGCAGGAATATTCAGCCACGGTGCGTGGTACACAACACGAGATCGCGCGTCCATTCTTTGTGCTGGCGACACAGAATCCGCTTGAGCTGGAGGGTACCTACCCCTTGCCGGAGGCGCAGCTGGATCGCTTCCTGTTCAATATTCTGCTCGACTATCTACCCTTGGAAGATGAGCTGATGGTGGTCGAGCGATTCACCAGCGACATCCCGCCGGAGCCTGTCAAGCCCTGCACCACAGCAGAGGAAGTGCTGAGTTTTCAGGCTCTGGTACGACAAGTGCCGGTCGCCACGGATGTGGGTCGTTATGCGGTTCAACTGGTGCGCGCCACTCGTCCTGCAGATGTCGCGGCCTCGCCACTGGTGCGCCAGTACGTGAACTTTGGTGCCTCGGTGCGGGCCGCCTTGTCAATCACGTTGGCGGCCAAGGCGCGGGCATTGATGGCGGGTCGATATCACGTTACCCGCGAGGACATAGACGCACTCGCCGCTCCTGTGTTGCGCCACCGGGTCATGCTCAACTACATGGCCGAGGCTGACGGGGTAGACATCGACTCGGTGCTTCGCGACCTTGTCGAGCAGCGCATTGCCGCCTGAACAAGATCGTGATGACCTCAACCGCGCCAGGGCGTTTGCTGGATCCGGCGATGCTCGCTCGACTCGGATCGCTTGAGTTGATCGCAAAGACGGTTGTGGATGGGGTCATGACCGGATTGCATCGCTCCCCGCATTTCGGCTTTAGCCAGGAATTTGCCGAGTATCGTTCCTACAACGAGGGGGACGATCTGCGGTTTGTAGACTGGAACGTCTACGCGCGTACAGATCGAGCCTATGTCAAACGCTTCCGTGGTGAGACCAGTACCTGCGTGACCTTGCTGGTGGATGCCAGCGCGTCCATGGGTTTCGGTCAGCCGCATGCCAAGCTTGATACGACTCGCTGGTTAGCTGCGGCCTTTGCGTGGATGGCAAGGCGTCAGCGAGACGCGCTGGCAATAGCCACCTTTGACGATGAGCTCAGAGATTGGCAGCCACCCTCAGCACGACCGGATAGCTTGCCAAGAGCACTAGGCTTGTTGCAAAAACTTGAGGCGGGTGCGGGTACGGCCCTCGGCGATACGCTCAAAAAGCTGCGAACGACGATTACTCGACGTGGGCTCGTGGTGCTTATTTCCGACTTGTACGCTGATCCGGACGAGGTCATCGCCGCCTTGCAACCCTTTGCTCACGCAGGGCAGGACCTCGCGGTATTCCGGGTACTGGCACCTGAGGAAATTGAACCGTCAGTGAAGCGCGTGACGGCGCTGCAGGACATGGAAAGCAACGACAAGGTCATCGTTGATCCTGCTTTTCTGCAAGAGGGGTACCGAGCACGCTTTGAGGCCCATGATCAAGCCTTGCAGACAGCTTGCAGGCGTGTAGGCGCTGACAACGTGCTGGTGCGCACCGATGAACCACTGGATCTTGCCGTGCAAGCCTACCTGCGTTTTCGTGAGAGTCGTGGCCGGTGAATCTTGTCGCCCCACTCTTTCTCGCTGGACTCGCCTGTGCCGCATTGCCATGGCTATTGCATCGTTTCAGCCATGAGGACCCCGAGCTGCAGCCCTTTCCATCAACCCGTTTTCTAGAGGCAGTGCCACCGCCGGTGTCGCAACGCAGGCGGCTCCGTTATCTTGTGTTGTTGGCCTTGCGCTGCCTTGCCGTGTTGTTCCTGTGTTTGGCCTTTGCTCGTCCCTGGTTTGATTCCGCAGGCAACGGCGGCGCATCGAAGACCCTCCATCTGGTAGTGGTTGACCGGTCCCTGTCAATGCAGGTCGAAGGTCGATTTGACCGTGCTGCTGATCAGGCAGCAACTGTGATCAAGGATCTGCCACAAGCGGATCCAGTGCGCCTGTTCGTCGCCGACAACAGATTGATCGAATTGACTGCTGATGACATTCCCATCAATGCAGCCCTTGCAAATTTGCGCTCTCTTGATGCGAGTGATGCACGCGCTGACGCCGGCACACTCATGCGACGGCTCGACGTCATCGCAGCCAGCGAACGGCTTCCTGTACATGCGTATCTCATCAGCGATGCACAAGACACCGCATTGCCGGTGCGGCGCAACGAGCTGCTGGCCCCGTCATTGAGCCGATTCGAGGTCTTTGCTGTCAGCGATGATGATCCTTTCAACGCAGCCTTGTCTGCCAGCGCGTCTTCTCTTGACGGTGCACTCATGCGCGTCGTCGTTACCTTGCGCGCTTTCGGCGGCACCGAAGACAGGGTTCGTGAATTTGTCATTGAGCACGAGGATGCTGTGCTTGTGCGGGAGTCGGTAACCTTGTCGGCAGGTTCGATCATTGAACGCCAGTTCGATGATATCCCCGTGCCTGCGGGCGAGTCGCCGACGCTCGATATCAGGTTCACTCAAGCGGATGCGCTAGCTGAGGATGATGCTGTACAGGTCGCCGTACGGCAAGGTGGCAGCAGGCGGGTTGTCATGGCGGGGTTTAGCCGAGCGATACCAGGTACACCTGAGGTGTTTTTGCGCGCAGCACTGGAGACCGGTGCAAGCGCGGGTATCGAAGATGCAGCAGCAAGCGCCAGGACGCTTCCCGAGGACGCACGGCATGCGATCGTGTTCATGGCAGCGGATGACGAGCAAGCGATGAATGCGGTGCGACGGCAAACCGACCGAGGTGTCAACGTACTGTTGATACCGGTTGGTAACGCGGCAGGTTTGGGGACTATCAATGACGTTGAACGAAGCGCGCGTGTCGCCGCAATTGATGAGGCCCATCCGGCGGCTTTGGGTGAGCTGTCATGGTCCGGCGTACGCCTCTATGCAGACTACAGCTTCACAGCTGAACCTACCGACAAAACAGTGATCTCAACATCGGACGGAGTGCCCCTGCTGGTGGAGCGGGCATCGTCGGGCGGTCGTTTTCTGCTTCTGAACGATCCGCTGGATGGGCAGTCAAGCAATCTGCCATACGAACCCGTGTTCGTGGATCTGATCGGACGGGTTATCGAGTGGTTTGACGCTGCCGGGGCTATTCCAGAGCAACTGTTTGTGGGTGAGCCAGTGCTATTGCCGGCTCGCTCGCAGGTGTTTGCACCCGACGGGCGCGCTCTTGCAGGCCTTGATGAAACCGGAAGTGGAGTTGCATTGAATCTGGACGAAAAAGGGATCTACCGCGTACAGGATTCACGCGGCAAGCGACTTGTACACGTCGTCGTAGACCCGCGTGAATCGGACCTTCGCAGTATGCAGGATGATGAACTCGGGAGCTGGCAGTCTCGCCATGACAATCAGGTTGCCAGCAATGACAGCGACGATGAGAAAACGACACCAACGCAGACAGTGGCTCCCACTCATCAGCGACTCTGGCAGTGGCTTGTGTTTTTCACCTTGCTGCTCGTGATTGTTGAGTCATTGGTCGGTAATCGGCATCTCGCAGTACGCAGGGACGGGTCATGAATTCGGACAGTCACACACCTCGGTCTGAGCGACGGCGCTCTCGGGTCAGCTCAGTCGAACAGCTGGAGCAGTACGTGGGCGGTGCCCGGCGCCGGCAGAGCGTGCGTACCTGTTTACAGGCTGCGGCGATTATTCTTCTCGGTTTGGCTGTTCTGACGGCATCGGGAGTGATTCTCGGTCTGACATTCGGGTACACGCCCACTGTGGTCAACTCGGTACGCATCCTGTTTGCCCTCGCACTGTTTATCGGTGTAACCGTGCTGGTCTGGCAACCCTTGTCGCGATTGCAGGCAGACCGAGGTGTCAACCTTGTAGAAAGTGCCGATGCTGCCTTCAACGATCGCGTGCGCACCTACATGGACAACCGCGACAAGAGTGCAAATCAGAGTTTCCTGCCACTCCTCGCCCGTGATGCCCTGAGTGTGGCACGTCGTGTTCCTCTGTCCCGTGTGGTACCACTGAGCTCAATTCTCTTGCCTGTACTGGCGTTGTTGGCCATGGGGCTGGCAGCGGTGTCTTTCATAGACCGTGGTCACGAAAACTGGCGTCAGGGGGCCAAGCACCTGTGGTGGGGCTGGCGAGAGCCGGGACTGGTCGAGACACGCTTGGTCGCAGTGCTTCCTGGCAATACCGAGATACTGAGTGGAGACAATCTCGAGATAGAGATTGCCTTGTTTGGATTTGAGCGCGACAGTGTCACCCTTCACGCAACCGATGCCCTGGGTGATTGGCAGCAGACTGAGCTCTCCGCTGACTCGGATGGACAATTCCGCTTTACCGTATTCAGGGTAGACGCGCCGCTTGAGTATTACGTCAAAGCAGCGTTCAATGAGAGTCAGGTGTACACGGTCGAGGTGGTAGAACCTGCGCGCCTGGAACGACTGACCGCCGAATACACCTATCCAGAATGGACGCAACTGGAAACACGAGTCGACGACAACGCAAGTAACCTGGAGGGGGTTCTCGATACACGGATTGCACTGTCGTTTACAACGGATAAGGCACTGGAAGAACCTGTGCTGGTTGTTGGGTCTCGGCGCATCAATCTCGATCCGCCTACTGTCGCGGAGGGTGGCGTCAGTATGGTCTACGCCACCAACCTGACACTGGTCGAGGACTCCCATTACCAGTTGTTCGATCGCGTGCTGGATCGCGATGTGGCCATTACTCCGCAATACGCTATCTCACTTCGCGGCGACACACCACCTGAAGTGCGGTTTACGGCACCGGGACGCGATGTCAGTGCCTCCCCGATTGAAGAGGTGTTGGTAGCGGTCGATGCGCGCGATGATTTTGCAATCGAATCAATCGAACTTCTGTATTCAGTAAACGCGGGAGACTGGCTCACCCAAGAGCTGACCTTGTCCGAAGAGGGTGCTGCCGAGTATGTGTTTCCGCTTGAGTCCCTTGGTCTGGCCGATGACGGAACAACACCTGCCCCAATGGTTCCGGGGGATCTGGTGAGCTATTACGTACGCGTGCGCGACCACGACAACGTCACCGAGACAGACATGATGCTCGTTGACGTACGCCCCTTTGATCGACGTTTCTCAGAGGGTCAGGGAGGCGGTGGCGGAGGCGGCGGTGGCGGCGGTGCCGCGAATGAAGGTAGCGAGATATCGCAACGTCAGAAGGAGATTCTGGTAGCCACATGGAATTTGCAACGCAGCGTTGAAACAGCGGGCGGGGACACGGTCGGCATGGAAGACAATGCAAGCCTGCTCGCTGAACTACAAAGAACACTTGCGGATCAGGCGCGCACCCTGGCCGATAGATCAGAACGTCGCGAATTGGTCAATCAGGGCGAGGAGATTCGTGAGTTTGTGCGCTATCTGCGCGAGGCGGCCGATGCCATGGAACCCTCAGCTGTGGCACTTGAGGCTCTGGATTTCGACGATGCGATCCAGCCTCAACAGCTTGCGCTCCAGCTGTTGCAGCGAGCTGAGGCGCTGTTTGCAGATATTCGCATGACGCGACAGCAAGCAGATCAGGGCGGCGGTGGCGGGCAGGCAGGACAGGATATGGCCGAGATGTTCGATCTGGAGATGGATCTTGAACGCAATCAATACGAGCAACCTGACCGAGGTGGTAGTCAAGGTGCAGCTGACCAACTCGATGACATTTTTGAAGAACTCGCAGAGCTTGCCCGCCGTGAAGAGTTACAGGCTGAGCGAGCACGACAACAACAGACCACGGCTCGTGAAGAACGCTGGCAACGCCAGCAGCTTGAACGCGATCTTGAGCGCTTGCAGCGTGAGCTTGAGGAGCTCGAGCAGCAGGCAGAAAACGCCACAGGAGCTGAATCTGAAGCGCTGCAGGAGGCCGCTGCACAAGCGGCTGAGCAGCTACAACGTGCACGCGATGCCCTCGAGAGAGAGCAAGCAGCCGCGGACACCGAACTTGCCGACGGCGGTGAATCAACAGAGTCCGCTGCAAACGGCAGTGATGCCGCAGATGCTGATGCAGAACCAGGCGAGGGCCAGGATCAGGCGGGCGATGCATTGCAAGAGGCCCTGCGTGGCTTGAACCAAGCGCGTTCGCGTGACCTGGTGGCAGCTCTGGAAGCGGCGGCGGCCACGGCCGAACGCCTGCTTGAGGAACAACGCGATACAGAGTTTGAACTGCGACAGATGCAGGAACGCAGCCAGGACGCGCGCAGCAGAGGAAGATCATCTGGTGTGATCAGAGAAGCAACCAATGAACTTGCGCAACGCAAAAGTATCTTGCAGACCGAGCTTGAGCAAGTGCGCACAGAGGTCGAACAGCTGATTGATCGCTTTGGTGATGAGGCTCCACGAATCGGCAAGGAGCTTCAGATAGCGGTCGAAAGGCTGGATGAAAGTCGCGCAGCATTCATCATCGGGAATGCTGCAGATCGTCTGGCACTCGGCAGGTTCGTCACGTTGTTGCCAGGCGAGAGCCTGGCGACCAATGCCCTGCGAGAGTGGCGTGACCGGCTGGTTGATGCCGCGGCCACAGCACCTGCGGAGTCTCTTGGTCCGAACGACAACGAGAACCGCCAACGCGACGAAGCGCTGGATCGTCTTAGAGATTTGCGACTGGCCATGAATGGCGAAGGTGGCGGTCTGAGCGGCGAGCAAGGTAGTCGCGAGCAAGGCGAAGGTCAGCAAGGCGAAGGTCAGCAGGGCGAAGGGCAGCAAGGCGAAAGGCAGCAAGGCGAAGGTCAGCAAGGCGAAGGGCAGCAGGGCGAAGGTCAGCAGGGCGAAGGGCAGCAGGGCCGGGGTCAGCAGGGCGAGGGGCAGCAGGGCCGGGGTCAGCAGGGCCAGGGCGATGATCAGCAAGGAGAGGGCGGTGGTCAAAGAGGCCCCGCTTCCAGCGGTTCTCAGGGCAACGGTCAGTCAGGCGGGCGCGACGGTGCTCAGCGCGCTATCGTCAGAAACTCGGCCCCTCTGTCACCGGAAGACACTGTCGAAGCGCTGGACGATCTGGTACCCGAGCTTCAGGAACTGGGCATACCGCCGTCGGATCTCGACTCGCTGCGGGCATCTGCCGATGCCTTGCGATTGGGCGACAGCGGCATCAATCAGGCGAGGCTGGATGAGGAATACCGCAACGTCTTGCGGCTGTTGGAACAGCTCGAACTGGGCCTTGCTGACAATACAAGCCCCAGCGCCGTGGCCGTTGAGACACAGCCGGAGGCAGCCGAGGTGTCAGAATCGGCCGCAGAATACTACCGGCAGCTGAGTGAAACACCGCGCCGTGCAACTCGTTGAGCCATCACCAGCGCATGGAACGCCGTCTGGCGCTCTGAGACGGCCTTTGTGCCGTTCTCTGTACAAGCCCTGTTCCACCGGTTTTCAGCCGTGATTGGACGCTAATGTCCCAATAAGGATAGACTGTGAGTCACGTTACCGACAGGCTCTTAAGTGAACACCTATCTCGTCTACTTGAATACCGCCCAGAAGGTGGACACGGTGGAGCACGGAACTATTCGTGGTCTTGTCGTTGCCAACCCTGAAGAGTGTCAGACGCGGGCTCTAGCTCGCGATTACCTTGCCATCGAGGCGGGCGACGAGATAATTGCCTGTACTGGTGATGGCATCCGTTGGAAGGCAACTATTGATGAAATTGTTGATGCCACTCGCGAGGAAGCTGACGATGAGGCCTCAGCTGATGGCGGCGGGCCGGTGCGTGTGCTCAAGGGCACGCTCGTTGCCCGCGGCAGTCGGTCGATCGCTGCGGTGTGCAAACACATGCGCGACAATGACATAGAGCTTCCCAGCATCATCAATTCGCGTGGCAGCGGATTCAAACAGGGTGCACTGGCCAACCTGCTGACCGCTCAGCAGAATGAGCAATTCAGTACGGGCCTGTCCTGACGGGCCTGTCCTGACCGTTGGAGACACAATGAGTCGCTCGCCAATGGAGAGCGATGACGGCTCAGCTGGCGTGTACGGCTGAAGGTGTCTCCTCGGGCACCGGTGGCCTCAGCGCGATGACGGACCAGCCGGTTTTTGGCGTGAATGCCACACCAGACCCGTACACGTGAAGTTTGCCCGCTGGATCGAGTGCAAACAGCGGCAGGTCTCGCTCGACAAGGCCATCATTGTTGTCGCTGTCTTCGCCATCCTTGGGTTCGGTCAGTTCGAGGCTTCGTATTTCCCCTTCTCGCATCAACTTCGCTAGACGGCCATAGTTCAGGTCTGGATCGAACAAGGGCTGGGCTCTGTTTCGATTCGCAGTATCAAAACGCTCATAGATCTCGTCTTCGGATGCGCCTTCGAGCGTAAACACCGAGCTGGAGCCAAATTCGTCACGGTAGTGCATGCCTGCAAGTGCGTTGGCATCACGGTTTGCCGACACTGCCAACAACTTGCCAATACCTTGAAGCTCAAGGTTCTCGGCAGCATGTCCCGATGTTGGATTGCCGTGATACGCCTCCAGCCCCATTCGGCGGGCAGCGCGCACGTTGCGCCATGACGTGTCGGCCAGGCGCACATGGATGCCTCTATCGCGTAGCGCGGTTGCCAGAGCAAGTGCAATATCGTTGGCGCCGACGATCAGGACGCCATTGGGTTCAGGGTTGCTGATGCCAAGTTTGTTGGCGAGCGGTTTAGCGGTCAGACTCTGAAAGACCACGGTACCGATGATCATGCTGAACACCAACGGCACCAGGAGCTCGGCCATGGGCACATTGGCCTCTTCAAGACGAATCACGAACAAGGAGGACACCGCGGCCGCCACTATCCCGCGTGGGGAAATCCAGCCGATAAACCAGCGCTCCCGAGCAGACAGATCAGATCCCGCAGTGCATACCCAGGCGTTGATCGGGCGAACGATAAATTGCGCGACCGCCAGCAACGCCAGTATTTGCCAGCCGTATTGCGGTATCAGGCCAATGTTGAGGCGCGAGGCGAGGATGATGAACAGACCGGAGATCAGAAGTACGCTCAAATCTTCCTTGAAATGCAGGATCTCCTCGATGTGCAAACCACGTGTATTTGCAAGCCATACACCCATGATCGTGACCGCAAGCAAACCGGATTCGTGCTGCAACGTTTCAGCCACGCTGAACACAATGACAACGGTAACGAGTGCCATTGCGTTAACAAGGTAGTCGGGCACCAGATAACGCTTCAGTGTCGTCGCCATGCCGTAGCCAGCGGCACAACCGAGCACCCCACCTATGACGATCAGCTTTACCAGAGTGAGAACGATATGTACGGGGCCCGCATCCGGTGTATCCAGCAGAACGGCATCGAATACCAGTAGTGCGAGAAAAACGCCCACAGGATCGATCAGGATACCTTCCCAATTCAGAATATGGCCGACCTTGTCCGAAGGGCGCACCGAACGCAACAGCGGTTTGACCACGGTAGGACCACTGACCACGACGATGGACCCAAAGATCAAAGCCAGAGTCCACGGCATGTCAAATATCCAGCGCGCGGCGCAGGAGAGCAGTATCCAGGAGATCAGTACACCCACTGTGATAAGGCGTGTAACCGATGCCCCGTGTCCGCGAATGTCGGAAAACCGGAGCGTCAATCCACCCTCAAACAGAATGATGGCTACCGCAATTGACACAAAGGGAAACAACAGCTCCCCGAGAAAGGCATCTGGCTGGAACACCCCAAACACCGGACCCACCAGTATTCCGGCGCTCAGAAGGAACAGGATCGAGGGCAGCTTTACGCGCCATGCGAGCCACTGGCAAGCACCACACAAAGCGGCGATCCCTGCAAACGCGAGAAGTGGGTTATCCATGACCGCCCTGTAGATTGAGGGTATGACTGAAGCAGATGACGACTAGGCTGCCTCGTTCGGGGTGCGCCTGCCGTCATGGTGCTCCACAACAGGCTCGCGGCCACCGCGCAGTATCGAGTTGCCGGCAAAACTCTCACGCTGGTCAATCTCCATAGGCGTCAGCCAATGCGAGTCACTGATCTGACCGGATTGCCCATAGGCCGCCAGTGCATTGGCGTAGCAGGAAAGATGCACTGCCTCTGCGGGAACACCACTGGATAACGCAAGCTCGGCGGTTTTGGCAACTGCCAGCGGCTCGGAGATACCCCAGTCGCAGGCCGAGTTCACTATCACGCGCTCCGCTCCGTAGCTCTTCATCAGACGGACCATTCGTTCCTTGCCCATCTTGGTTGACGGGTAGACCGAGAACGCTGCCCAATAGCCGCGCTCCAGAACTTCGTCGATCGTCTCCTCGTTGTTGTGATCCACGATGACCATGCGAGGATCAATACCGTGTTCCTCGCATACATCCATGGAGCGCGTTGTGCCTGCTTTCTTGTCCCGATGCGGCGTATGCACCAGAACAGGTAATTCAAGTTCCTTGGCTAGTTCGATCTGTGCACGAAAGTAGCGATCCTCAAGCTCGGTTTGCTCATCGTAGCCAATCTCTCCGATAGCGACGACACCATCCTTGGCAGCGAAGCGCGGCAGGATGTCCATGACCGCTTCAGCCAGTGACTCGTCGTTGGCCTCCTTGGAATTCAGACCGATAGTGCAATAGTGACGAATGCCAAACTGGCTCGCCCTGAATCGCTCAAAGCCCAGTATGGCTGAAAGATAGTCCTCATAGGTGGCGACATGCGTGCGCGGCTGCCCTTGCCAGAAAGCAGGCTCGATCAGGGCCACAATGCCCGCAGCTGCCATGGCCTCGTAGTCGTCCGTGGTGCGCGAGATCATGTGCGCATGAGGATCGATGAACATCTGACGAATCGCTGTTGAATCCTTGATATCGGGGTTCATGTCATTCTCTGTTGGCGGTCTGCCACACAACGGTCTGTCCTGGCGCTCAGTCGCATACTTACCATCGGATACCCGCAGAGCCAGCATCGTTCAAATCGCGACGAGTGCTCCCCAGTGTAGTTCACCACTCTGAATCACTGCCTCGTGTGGGCTATGTGCCCGAATGAATTCGGTCAGATCACGGTCGGTGCTGTCCCATAGACTTAGCGACAAGGCCCGCGTGGTCACGGTGTCTTGCCACCGACCGCGCGCATCCGCCTGAACATCTGGCATGTAACGTATCACCTCGGACAGACTCGCAAAGGGCGCAACGCAGCGGAACAACTCCAGTGGCAGGGCGCGTGCTGCTGCGTATCGCTCCGCTGCAAAGTCCAGCGCCATACGCGCCAGATCAGCGTTGCGTCTGTCGTCAAACCCCTGAATAGGCCACAAGGCGATGTCCATGAACATGGCCTTGAGTACCAGATGATTCCAGCGATGCTGGTCAAGCTCTCGGGCAGGCCATGGGCTGTAGTGCGCTATGGATTCGAACACAGGCTGTGCGTGCGTTCGCAAGCCGCGACCCACAAGATCGCTGACATCAACATCTGCCGGATAGAGAACAAGCCCTCTGTAGAGCGCACACTGCTCGCCGATATCAGCGTGTCTGGCCAGACGATCGAGCGCAGTCGGGTCGTGTTCAAGCGCGGCGATGGCAAGCAGAATACGAACAGCATCACTCAGGTCCCAGTGCTCAGGCTGCCATCCTGCGATCAGGCTTGCAGCGGTCGCCTGTGCTGCTATATCCACAGTGAGCCTGCCAGTTCCGGTTTTGCGACCGGTACGACTGAAGGCGATGTCAAGACTGCGTCTGACGTCTGCCTTGGTGAGTGCTTCGTCCAGCCATTGCGCCTCATCCGATGCAAGCGCTGCGACTACCCACTTGTGCAGTTGTGCCGCCGCGCGAATCCTTGCGCTGTCGGCTGATTCGGTTGTGCGTTGAGTCGATGACATGAAACAAGTATTGGTTGTGCTGGTCGTGGGCTTGTCACCTGATTTGTTAGGTGAGCACACACCAGAGTTATGTAAGTTGGCGGCCAGGGGAGGGATCCGCCCGTTGACCACAGTAACGCCTGCGGTCACATGTTCGGTCCAGTCGACTCTCGTTACGGGCTTGATGCCGTCGAATACAGGCATAGTCGCCAACGGATGGTACGACCGTGAACGTGCAGAAGTCGGTTTCTGGAAACAATCAAATGCTCTTGTGTCAGGCGAGAAACTGTGGGAGCGAGCGAGACGCATCAATCCCGAATGCACCACTGCAAAGATGTTCTGGTGGTACAACATGTACTCCACGGCCGACTGGAGTGCAACTCCACGACCACAGTACCCGGCGGATGGACGCAAGATACCTGATCACTATGCCTATCCTGCGTCCTTGCATGCCGAGCTCGATGCGCGCTTTGGGCAGTTCCCGTTGTTCAGCTTCTGGGGGCCCAAGGCAAGCATTCGCTCCAGCCAATGGATATCTGACGCCACACGTCATGTGATTGAAAAGAATCAGCCAACCATTGCGATGACCTACCTGCCGCATTTGGACTACAACCTCCAACGGTTGGGGCCCGATCTTGAGCACCCGGCGCTGCAAAGGGATCTACGCGATGTTGACGCTCTGTGTGGCGAATTGATCGAGCAGGCCGATACGGAGGGGCGTGAGGTGATCGTGGTATCCGAGTACGGAATCACACCGGTTACCGACGCTGTACACATCAATCGTGAGCTACGCCGGGCAGGCCTTGTTGCCGTGCGTGATGAGTCGGGTTGCGAGCAGCTCGATGCAGGAGCATCTGATGCGTTTGCAGTCGCGGATCATCAGCTCGCCCACGTGTACATCAAGGACGCAACGCGCATTGACGAGATCAAAGCGCTTCTGTCAAGGCTGGATGGGGTGGAGCGCGTGCTCGGCCGCGACGAACTGGGCGATATCGGGCTTGATCACGCAAGATCCGGGGAGCTTGTTACGATCAGCAAGGCGGACCGGTGGTTCAGCTATTACTACTGGCTGGATGAGTCCCGCGCCCCGGATTATGCGCGTACTGTCGACATACACCGAAAGCCGGGCTACGATCCAGTGGAGTTGTTTGTGGACCCTGAGATTCGCTTCCCGCTCGCCAGGCTGGGCTCCATTCTCGCCCGTAAAAAGCTGGGCTTCCGAACACTGATGCAAGTGATCTCTCCATCAGCGACCCACCTGGTCAAGGGTGCCCATGGACGTCCAACCGACTCAACGAGTGCAGGACCGCTGGTGATCGCATCGAACGCGGAACACTTACCGGCGGTAGCGGTGCATGCAACCGACTTCAGCGACCTGGTACTGAAGACGGTCTTTGGTGAGAGCGCGCTGAACGAGGGCTGAGCCCGACTTACAGCCAGGTTTGGCTACGTACCGCTGATACGACGTTGCAACAGAACGGTAAGACCGGCGCAGCCTACAGCTACAAAGGCCAGCATCGAATCACCTGCTCGCAGGATTGCCAAGGCATCAACAAGCGCGATCCCTGCGATCAACAGTCCTATGGCTCTTGCAAATTGGGAAGCGCGGCCTGAGCGCATCCAGCGTTTGGCAATAACGATGACGAGCGCGAGCGCCGCAGCAACCGTGATAGCTGCCACGCTGATGCGGGGTATCAGCACCAGCGACACAATGATGGGAGCAGCCAACAGAGAGACCGGCCAATTGGGCAAGTTGCTCGATTGACCTGCCAATGCACGCGACTCACGTTTGGCCAAGGCAGTGAGAGCCATGATCCACAAAAAAGCCAGACTGGCGCCAATCCAGAGAGCCATCAGCGGCTCGTGCGCCAGGGTGTAGCTGACCGACAGATAGACCAATGCTCGGCACCCCGCCATCAAGACGGGACCAAACGGGTTGTTCTTGTGGTACCGGTTGTAGGCGATGATGCAGCCCAGCAAAGCGAGCGGTGCAATCAGACTTGCCGCAAACCCGGTACTCCCGCCAGCCCCTGCCATGTCAGGGGCAAGAGTGCGTGCGATAACAAAGCAAGACAAGCCCAGTGCAAACCATCCGACGCACCACCGCAAGACAAGACCTTGTGAAATCAATCCCGATGGAATTGGTCGCTCAGTACGCTCGAGTGCATCGATGTCGGCATCCCAGGCATCATTGAGATACATGCCACCGACATACAGGGCAGAACACGCAAGCAACAAGCTGCTAACACTGGCAATGGATAAAGTGCCTCCGCATATGAAGGCCGCTGCCAGTACATTGCTCCATACTGTGGGCAGGTTTGAGACTCGTCCCAGCCGCAAGTGAACATCGATACGATCGCGCAGGCGCGTCACAGGGGGCGCGTTGCATTTAATGTCGCTCACGCGGGCGAGGACTGTTCAAGCCGTGCGTGAACCCAGTCGAGTTCACGGGCAATCGCCTCTGTCACGGGGATACCACGATAGGCCTCGGGCAATACATCCCAGGTATAGGTTTCAATCTCAAGATGAGGGGAGACAGGCTGACTGGCCTGCCTGTCCAGCAACTCGGCGAGTATCGATTGAGTCGTACCAAATTCCTCCATGACATCGAGAAACACCGGTACATGAAAGTGGACGCGCCACTCAGCTTCAAGGTCTGCATCCGCCTTCAAAGCCTCTGTGATGTCGGTGTACCGCTGCAACTCATCGCGCGAATTGCGACGCACCACTTGATGCAGATAAACCGGTTCGTCAAAGGCTGCCAATGCGGCGCGCGCATCGGCATCGGCGGGTGCCAGTTTCAGCGCAGAACTCAGCTGGATCTTGAACACAGGAATGCCAGCAGCGGCGTAGTGATCAACGGCCAACAAGGCGGGTTCAAATTCCACAGCCGAGTGACAAACATCGTGGCACACACCCAGATGTCTGGAGAGGCCCGCGCGCGCCTCACTCACTGATGATGAACGAGCACTAGAGGCAAGCTGACGTAGCGCGGCGTCAGACTGCAAGCAACGCGAAAAGAAATCGACGACCTCATCTGCTGTCTCCAGCATGCAGCAAGGTTCAGGCTCAATCGCGATAGCGACATGGACGCCGGTATCTTGCTCCACCTGCATGCAATGAGCGACACATTCCAGCAGATGTTCGGCTATCGCGGGTTCGGCACCCGATGCCCAGCTCTTGTAGGTACCGGGTAGGGTACTGATGGAGATATGCTGTCCCGGCGCGCTCAGGCGAGCTGCCAGCGAGACAAGGTCACAGGTGTAGGCAAGGCGTTCCGGCTGCGTCCAGTCCGGGCGATAGACGTCTGCCTTGACGGTCTTGCCATGAAAAGCTCCATACGGAAAGCCATTGATGGTGAACACGTACAGGTTTTCTGCCGTTAACCAGGACAAGAACGCCTCAAGTCTTGGCGCCTCTTGCAGCGCATCCACATGTTGTCGCGATAATCGCAGGCCCACGCCAAAGGGCTCACCAGTGACATGCGATGTACAGGCATCACGCACGACAGGGACATTCTCACGTAGTGTCGTAAAGGCCTCGTCCCAGCTGTTGCCTGCGTGGATGTTGGTGCAGTAGGACAGGTGAGTTGCGCGACCGTTGGCGCTGTTGCGTATCAGCATCGGCTTGCCTCGGCTCTGGTGCGCAACCACTCGATGGCATCGAGCACCACGGGCGTATGGATGTCGTTGACTTCCAGTCCTTCACCGATACGGCGCAACAGGGTGATCGTGAGTTGCCCACCCAGGTGCGTGCGAAAGTGCTCGAGACCGGGTATCAATCGAGACTGGCCAGAGGCATCCAGCTGATCCAGTGAGCGATCCCACAAGTTGAATCCGAGAGCTTCGAGCAAGTGCGCAACACGGTCGTCCGCGCCCGGCTCAAGCAGCCCTTGCAATACTGAATAGCGTGTGTCGAGAGCGATACCAATAGCGACTGCCTCGCCGTGTCTCAGGCGATGATCAGTCATCGTCTCCAGGCGATGTGCAGCCCAGTGCCCGAAGTCCAGTGGCCTCGCGCTACCAAGCTCGAAGGGATCGCCCCCGTGTGCAATCTGATGCATGTGCAATTCGGCACAGCGCTTGACGAGGTAGTCGACAGCCGAGCGTTCAAAGCCTGCCAGCGCGTGCGCTTGTTGCTCCAGCCACACGAAGAAGTCATGGTCCCTGATGAGTGCCACCTTGACCGCCTCAGCCATACCCGAGCGGCGGTCACGCGCCCCGAGAACACTGAGAAAGGCGCTGTCGTTGATAACAGCCCAGGGTGGCGCAAAGGTGCCCAGGTAGTTTTTTTGCCCATACTGATTGATCCCATTCTTGACGCCGACACCGCTATCGTTCTGGGACAGCACGGTGGTCGGGACACGCACATGGCGTATGCCCCGGTGGGCCGTTGCAGCAACCAGACCCGCGGCATCCAACAGAGCACCGCCGCCGATTGCAACAACATAGGAATGTCTGTCGATGCCAAGATCGCGGATCGCTGCACGCATCGGCTCAAGTGACATCCAGTCGCACTTGACGGCTTCACCACCATCGATAGTCATGGGAGCTGCAACCAGTTCAAGCTGATCTGCGTGGAGCGCAAACCAGCGCGTGATCGCTTGCTCGAGGTCTGGCATCGCCCTACCGACCCCGGCGTCGAGAAATATCAGGACTCTGTGGCGCTTGTGCGGCTCAAAAGCCGCCAGCACGTCCAGCAGTGCGACGTTCTCACGGTCAAACATCTCCCGAGTGAAGACGACCGGAAATTGGTACTCCAGTGTGAATCGCTGCTGGAGCACGTCGGTCGTGTGTGCCGACACAGTCTCCAGCTGAAGACAGGGTTCAGTCATCCGGTGCACAAGAACGTCGGAGCATAAGGTCACCAGGAGTCTAGACTCGCTTGTTGACTATTGCGTCGCCCTCACGGCCAGTTTATTCGTGTCGATACTCTACAAATTCATCGCTGGCCTAATGCTGTTCTTGATGCTTTCATTCATAGGCGTGCAGTGGAATGATCCTGACGGGGTGCTCTGGGCCGCTATCTACGGGCTCCCAGCTTCGCTGATGCTGATCGTGTTGACGCGCCCGACACTGCTCGCCATCACAGCGGGACGCATCGTACTCGGCTGCATTGTCACGGCATTGTTGTTCGCCACGATCAGCGCCTGGCCGGAGCAAGACCAATTCTGGACGCGCGAGGTCTGGTGGGAAGAAGAGACCGCTCGTGAGGGAATGGGCCTGATGGTCGCCTTGCTCGTCAGCGCCGTTGCTATACCTGCATCGATAATCCGGCCGCGGAGGTAGGCGGGCAAAACCTGAAGGGGCAGAGGTCAGTCGTCGCCAGGCACGTTTAGCGCGTGCCGATCAACAAGAAATCGCGAGAGCATCTGCAAGCGCGCAGCCCCCAGTGCGCGCGCCGAGGAGCCGAGAGAACCCGGAACAATCTGCGGTCGAAGCACGCCACGCGTATCAAGGGCGTCCAGCGAGTCCTCGATGCGGCTCGTCAGCTCATCGCGAACCCGAGTGGGAAAGGGCCCGTCGACGATGACTGCCTCCAGCTCCAGAATGCTTGCCAGTGACAAGGTTGCTGTCGCGAGCGCCTCTGATGTGATCGTTAACCAGCGTTGCACGGCATCGGCATGTTCATCCCAAGTCGTCGAGGTCTCATCCTGTATTGGCGCGGCGGGTGACCCAGTCGCGTCGCTGATCATCGTCTCCAGAACATGCAGTGACGCAGCATCGATCAACGGGATCAATTCACCTGGTCTGGCAGGATTCGGCACAGGCAGGGGACCAAAGGCTGCGGCGAGACCCGTTGGGCCAACATGCACGCTTGCGTCAAGAACAATGCCACCACCAATGAAGTAGCCGATATAGATGTAGGCAAAGTTGCGATAGATGCGCCCGTTGCCAAAGGTCAATTCTGCGCCACAGGCCGCCGCCGCATCATTCTCAACCAGTATTGGCACTTCCACAATCTTGCCAAGCTCAACTGCTGGCTGGTAGTCGCGCCACTGCGCCAGCTCGGCACCGGCTGCACCAAGGCGCTCGGGCCACTCCCATAATCGGTAGGGCATGGCAACGCCCAGACCGTGCAAGCGCGGGAGCTCAATACCGTGAAGCAGCTCTGGCCATACGGCCTCGACAAACGTCCGTATCGCTGCTGGCGTGGGCCAGGAATAAGACAAGCGCTCGCGCTTGACCCTGCTGCCGGTGAAATCAATCAAGACGAGTTCAGCACTGCGACGGCCAATCTTCAATCCGGCAAACCAGGCACCTTCCGGACGCAGAGACAAGGGTACCGAGGGTTGACCGACACGGCCTCGCAGTGGCTCCCCGGCATCGATCAATCCGTCACTTATCAGAGATTTTGCAATCAGACCGATCGCCTGTGCGGACAGCCCGCAACGACGTGCCAACTGCGCGCGAGACAAGGCTCCGCGACGCAACTCCGACAGAATCAATTGCTCGTTGCGCGCACGGATGCGACCAGGACTCACGCCATCAGCGGCGCGAGCTGGCAAAGACTCTTCAACGGATCGATCAACGTCCGGGCGATGTGACATCGAGGCTCCGGGAAATGGGGAACAGCAGCGCGGCGACTTGATTTTGTAAAAAATGACTTTTTTATGCGCTCAAACTAAAACACCTTGCGCGATAAATCAACTTGGTTTATATATGGCCTGCATTCACAACACCTGGAGTGGTAACGCATGAAATCTCTTTTCTCGCTCGGTTCACTTGGCTTGCTGGCGGCGATGGCCAGTGTCGCCGGTCCTGCCAGCGCGCAGGACACCGTCGGTGCTTGCCTGATCACCAAGACCGACATCAACCCGTTCTTTGTCAAGATGAAAGAGGGCGCCACCGCCAAGGCGGAAGAACTCGGTATCGAACTGTCCACATATGCCGGCAAGGTTGATGGCGATCACGAGACTCAGGTGCAGGCCATCGAGACCTGCATTGCCTCCGGTGCCAAGGGCATTTTGATCACAGCATCCGACACCAAGGCCATCGTGCCGGTCGTCGAGCAAGCACGTGAGGCTGGCCTGCTGGTTATTGCCCTGGATACACCGCTGGAGCCGATCGACGCAGCCGACGCCACCTTCGCTACAGACAATTTCCTCGCTGGTGAGCTGATTGGCCAATGGGCTGCAGCCAGCCTTGGCGACAAGGCCGCTGACGCCAAGATCGCCATGCTTGATCTGGCAGCGAGTCAGCCCTCGGTCGGCGTTCTCAGAGATCAGGGCTTTCTCACAGGATTCGGCATTGACGTCAAGGATCCAAGTCGCTGGGGCGATGAGGATGACCCACGTATTGTCGGTAATGAAGTCACTTCCGGTAACGAAGAAGGCGGCCGCACCGCCATCGAATCGCTGATGATCAAGGATCCGGGTATCAACGTGATCTACACCATCAACGAGCCCGCCGCTGCCGGTGCCTATGAGGCGTTAAAGGCCTTCGGCCGCGAAGACGATGTGTTGATCGTCTCGGTTGATGGTGGCTGCCCTGGCGTACAAAACGTCGCAGACGGTGTCATCGGGGCGACTAGCCAGCAGTACCCGCTATTGATGGCGTCACTCGGTGTAGAGGCAATCGCCGCCTGGGCTGAGAACGGCACCAAGCCCGAGCCAACTGAAGGCAAGGCATTTTTTGATACCGGCGTTGCCCTGGTAACCGCCACGCCTGTAGACGGTGTTGATTCTATCGACGTGGCCGAAGGCATGGACAAGTGCTGGGGCTAAAGACGCGCTGATCACGTGCTCATCCTTGATGAGTGACGATGCCAGTCTTGCATTGTCATTCGGACGAGCTCTTGTTTGGGGGCGGCTTCGGTCGCCCCTCTTCGTTCATGGTGGGTGAATCCAGGAGTCGGGACATATGACATCGAGTAGCACGGAAGAAGTCGCTCAGTTCAAGGTAAAGCGAAGCCCCCTGGGGCATCTTCAGCACTTCCTGCACGGCAACCCGGCGATGGTGCCTGTCATCATTCTGGTCCTCTCGGTGTTCGCCTTTGGGCAAATCGCTGGCGAACGTTTTTTTACTGCCTTCAACCTCTCCTTGATCATTCAGCAGGTCACGATCATCGGGATCCTGGCCTGCGCACAAACACTCATCATTCTGACTGCCGGCATTGATCTGTCCGTAGCGGCGATCATGGTTCTGTCCTCTGTAGTCATGGGAAAATTGGCGGTGACCCTGGGTGTGCCTGTCGGCATCGCCTTGCCCGCCGGCATGATCGTGGCCACGCTCTGCGGATTCTTGAATGGTTTGCTGGTTACGCGCTTGAGACTGCCCCCCTTCATCGTCACGCTCGGCACCTGGAACATGTTCTTCGCCTTGAACATCTGGTACTCGGGCTCGCAGTCGGTGCGCAGCCAGGACCTGGATGCCATTGCACCCTTGCTCAAATTCTTTGGAGAGCGAGTCAATATCGGTGGAGCTGTGTTTACTTACGGCAGTTTTCTGATGCTGTTGCTGTTCGTCGTTGTCTGGTACCTGCTCAACAAGACCGCGTGGGGTCGCCACGTGTACGCCGTGGGTGACGACAAGGAAGCGGCTGAGCTTGCAGGGATTCGTACCGATCGCTTGCTGATATCGGTCTATGTACTGGCGGGCTTGATCTGCGGCATCGGTGCCTGGGCCTCTATTGGTCGAGTGGGGTCTGTCAGTCCACAGAGTTTTTACGAGGCCAATCTTGACTCGATCACGGCGGTGGTTATCGGAGGTACTTCACTGTTCGGTGGACGTGGCTCAATTCTCGGTGCCTTGTTTGGCGCCTTGATCGTGGGCGTGTTCAGTTCAGGTCTCAAGATCGCAGGAGTTGACGTGCTTTGGCAACGCTTTGCCATCGGCTGTTTGATCATCATTGCCGTCGGCATTGATCAGTGGATCAGGAGGGTTTCAAATTGAGTGAGGCCACAGTTGCAGATACGAGCGTTGTCAAGAACGTCATCGAAGCGCGGGGACTGGTCAAACGCTATGGTCGCGTGACAGCACTCGATAATGCCGATTTTGATTTGCGTGCCGGAGAAATCCTGGCCGTGATCGGTGACAACGGCGCTGGCAAGTCAACCATGATCAAGGCTCTGTCCGGTGCAGTGACGCCGGACGAGGGCAGCGTAAAACTTGATGGCACTCAGGTTCACTTCAGATCTCCGATGGAGGCACGGGCAGCCGGTATCGAGACTGTGTATCAAAACCTGGCCTTGTCGCCGGCCTTGTCCATTGCCGACAATCTGTTTCTGGGTCGCGAGATACGTCATCAAGGCGGGATTCGAGGCGCCTTGCGTATGCTCGATCGAGGCGCGATGGAACAACAAGCTCGAGACAAGCTTAGTGAACTCGGCTTGATGACGATTCAAAACATCTCCCAAGCGGTGGAGACCCTCTCGGGCGGGCAACGCCAGGGTGTTGCCGTGGCACGAGCTGCTGCCTTTGGCTCGCGCGTGATCATCATGGATGAGCCGACCGCCGCACTCGGTGTCAAGGAGTCTCGGCGCGTTTTGGATTTGATTCAGGACGTACGCTCGCGCGGTTTGCCGATCGTGCTCATCTCGCACAACATGCCACACGTGTTTGAAGTCGCGGATCGCATCCACGTACATCGGCTGGGGCGGCGTCTATGCGTGATCAAACCCTCCGACTACACCATGAGTGACGCTGTTGCCTTGATGACCGGTGCCGTTGAGCCACCTTCCGACAATGCAAACACAGCTGCAGCTTGAGCTGTCCTCGTGTCGATAGTCACACTGAGCAATGCCGCTTCACTGGCGCTCTGGATTCAGCGGCACCGTGACAAGCTGGATGCGGCTCAACGCCTGCTGATTGCCATCGTCGGCCCGCCGGGCGTTGGCAAGTCGACGCTTGCAGTAGAGCTTGCACAGGAATTGCCCGACAGTCGCATCGTGCCCATGGATGGGTTTCATCTGGACAATCGCGTGCTCCAGCCTCGTGATCAACAAGGTATCAAGGGCGCGCCCGAAACCTTTGATGCGCTGGGACTGCTGGCCACGCTCAACCGCATCAAGAATGACGATTCACCGGTCTGCATTCCGGTCTTTGATCGTACTGAAGATCTCTCGCGAGCTGCGGCCGATGTTGTCGAACCCACACACCGCACCGTGATCGTTGAAGGCAACTACCTGTTGCTGAATGAGGATCCATGGAACCGGATAGCCGCGTTGTTTGATGTCAGTGTCATGCTCGCAGTCTCCGAGAAAACCTTGGTAGAGCGGCTGGTCAGCCGCTGGTTGACCCACGGGCTGGACGCTGATAGCGCACTCCAGAAGGCGCAGCACAACGATATCCCCAATGGCAAACACGTGTTGGCTGCCTCTTTGCCAGTCGATGTCATCTACCAGTCGGGAGATTGACTCAAGACCCGTCACGGTTTGTCGTGCGACAATCGGAGCATGAAGAGCGAATCGGCAGTAGAAAAGGCTGAAACAAGCGCTGTGGACATGGCTGACGGCCCAGGCGTGGCATCCGGGCTGGAATACAGTGCAGTGCCGGATATCAGAACCGACGTTCTGCAACTCGGCTGGCGAGAGTGGGTTGCCTTGCCGGCGCTGGGTTTATCGGCGATAAAGGCCAAGATTGACACGGGTGCCCGAACCTCATCCTTGCATGCTTTTGATATCGCGGAGCACCCCGGGGAGGATGGAACGACCTATGTCACATTCAACACTCAGCCTGTACAACGCAATGAATCCATTGTCATTGCCTGCCGTGCGCCTGTGGTCGACAAACGACGGGTGACTGACTCGGGTGGGCACTCAGCCGAGCGCTATGTTGTGAAAACGCGGCTTGATCTTGGCCTGATTCAACGAGAGGTCGAGCTGACATTGACCGACCGACGCGGCATGCTTTTTCGCATGCTGGTCGGGCGCACCTCCCTGGTGCCGGATGTCGTGGTTGACCCCTCTGCAACGTTTTTGTTGGGCCGGCAAAACGTGCGCGATCATTATGCTGCTGATCAGCACAGCAGCGGCGACAGCAACCAACGAACAAGCCAATGAAAATTGCGGTCCTGTCTCGTAACGCCAATCTCTACTCGACCCGACGCCTGATAGCGGCTGCGCAAGAGCGTGGGCATGAAGTACACGTGATCGATGTACTTCGCTGTTACATGAACATCATGTCGCAAGCGCCGGGGGTCCATCTGGAGGGCCGAGCGTTAACAGGTTTTGAGGCGGTTATCCCGCGCATCGGCGCTTCAGTCACAGCCTATGGCACAGCTGTGCTGCGACAGTTTGAAATGATGGGCGTCTACACGCTCATTGAATCCGTTGCACTGGCACGTTCACGCGACAAATTGCGCTCGCTGCAGTTGCTGTCGCGCAAGGGGATCGGCTTGCCGATAACGGGTTTTGCCAACAAACCAGGCGACACTCGTGACCTGATCAAGATGGTTGGCGGTGCGCCGTTGGTCATCAAGCTACTTGAAGGCACTCAAGGTATCGGGGTTGTATTAGCTGAGACGAATACGGCGGCCGAGAGCGTCATCGAGGCCTTCATGGGCTTGAAAGCAAACATTCTGGTGCAGGAGTTCATCGGCGAGGCAGGAGGGTCGGATATCCGCTGTCTTGTGGTTGGTGGCAAGGTTGTCGCTGCAATGAAGCGCCAGGCAGCCGATGGTGAATTCCGCTCCAACCTGCATCGTGGCGGCTCAGCAAGCCTTGTGAAGATCAGCCCGGCTGAGCGTCAGACTGCGGTGCAAGCGGCAAAGATCCTTGGACTGACGGTAGCCGGTGTTGACCTGTTGCGTTCCGAGCGAGGTCCTCTGGTGATGGAGGTAAACTCCTCCCCCGGGCTTGAGGGCATAGAAAAAGCCAGCGGCAAGGACGTGGCCGGCATCATCATCGCCGAGCTCGAAAAGAACGCAAAGCCCGGCAATACCGCAACGCGTGGCAGCAAAGGGTGAGCGCAGGCTCCGCTACCAAACAGCGTCAGGAGCCGATCCGCTTCGGTGATCAGGACGTCGCCCCCGGTTCTCGGCTCACCATAGACCTACCGCTGCCACCGTTGTATACGCATACATCCGTGGCCATGCCGGTGCACGTGATCCACGGCAAGTCAGCCGGGCCACGCTTGTTCCTTACCGCTGCGGTGCACGGTGACGAGATCAATGGCATCGAGATCATACGTCGTGTACTGGCAACCAAAGCGGTTAGCAGACTCGCCGGCACCCTGGTTGCCGTACCGGTAGTCAATGTGTATGGGTTTGTGTCGCAGTCGCGCTATCTACCTGACAGGCGCGATCTGAACCGATCGTTCCCGGGTTCAGAGCAGGGCTCAATGGCCGCCCGTCTGGCCGATACCGTCATGACCGAGATAGTTGATCGGTGCACCCACGGCATTGATCTGCACACCGCCGCAGAAGGGCGCAGCAACCTGCCTCAGGTGCGTGTTGACCTCGATCGCTACCCGGAGCTGCGCACTCTGGCCGAAGCCTTTGCCCCTCCCATTGTGCTCGACTCCGGAACCCGCTCTGGCACCTTGCGCGATGCCGTCGGCGACAAGCCTTTGCTGCTGTACGAGGCAGGCGAGGCTCTGCGTTTTGATGATCTTGCGATACGCGCGGGGGTGAAAGGCGTGTTGAGAGTCATGCGACACATCGGCATGCTACCGCCGCTCAAATCGCGTGATGCTTCCAGTGACAATGTGGCAAAGCCGTGGTTTGCCAACACCAGTGTCTGGATGCGGGCCTCGCAGAGCGGGATTTTGCGGGCTCGAATCCGTCTGGGTGGCATAGTGGAGGCCGGTGATGTTCTGGGTTACATCGCAGACCCGTTCGGCGAATCCGAGCAACCCATTGTCAGCGATTGCTCGGGGGTATTGATTGGCATGACCAAGCTCCCCCTCGTTCACGAGGGTGAAGCTCTTTTTCATGTGGCGACCACCACCTCGACTGCCGGTGTGGCAAGAGCGGTGGATCAATTTCATCAAGAGTACGAACAGCCCGTTATCAAGAGACTCAAATGAGGCATCAAACATGTTGAAGCGCCCACTTGGCAGCAGCGGCATTGAAGCCTCCGCTGTGGCATTTGGTGCCTGGGCCATCGGTGGCTGGAAGTGGGGCGGCACCGATGCCGAAGCATCCGTGTCCGCAATACGCGCATCACTCGATAGCGGCGTCACTCTTATCGATACTGCACCTGTCTATGGGTTTGGCTTGTCCGAGGAAATTGTTGGCAAGGCGATTGCCGGACGCCGTCGTGAAGACATCATCGTGGCGACCAAGTGCGGCCTTGTCTGGGACCGTGAATCAGCCACCCTGCATGCGCAAACTGATGGGCGCAGAATCTATCGCACGCTCAGTGCAGACTCCATTCGCGAGGAGTTGAATGCCTCCTTGCAACGACTCGGCGTCGACTATATCGATCTCTACCAGACGCACTGGCCGGACCCTGCCAGCGACATGCACGAGGTCGCCGAGACACTGGACGCGCTGAAACGCGAGGGGTTGGTACGGGCTGTCGGTTTTTGCAATGCGTCCCCTGCAGAGCTGAAGCGGTCGGCAGATCTGCTGGATACTGATCAAGAGCGCTACAGTCTGCTGGACCGCGATCGTGAGACGGATAATCTGCCTGTATGTCTGAGCGACGGGCTTGCATTTCTGGCCTACTCACCGATTGCGCAAGGCCTGCTCACCGGGCGCATAGACGCCAAGCGCGAGTTTGCAGACACGGATTTGCGAAGTGGTAACCCGCGATTTCAGCCGCGCGTGCTGGATGCCATTGACGCAGTTCTCGCTCCTGTGAAATCACTGGCACGCGAGCGAGGCGTGCCAACCGAAAGACTCGTGCTCGCCTGGACGTTGGCACAGCCGGGGGTGAGCCATGTACTTGCAGGTACTCGTAGTGTCGAGCAAGCAGAGACCAACGCCGCTGCGAGCGAGTTGGTGCTGCATGCCGACGAGATCAAGGTAATCGACCAGGCGGCAGCCACGTGGCCAGGGTTTGAGACTCTGACCGAGCCTCAGGCTTGACCTCAGTGTGAGAATGGTGGCGCGTGCCTGGTCGACAAAATTGACCGCTCGCAGAGCAATCAATCACGCTTGGCAATCGTTTATCCCGTGCAGGAATGAACCTTGACGGTGTCGACGAGTCGAAGAGCAATGAGTATTCGACACTGGAATTGACCTTACGCCGAATGCTGCGGCTTTATCGAGCGGTAGTCGGAGTCATAACCACTCACGGATCAGCCAATGGACCTGGACGGCGTCACGCGCTTGATTACCTTGAGACCGGCACCATTTTTGATTGTGAACGAGGTTTTCGACAGCCTGATGTTCCTCCACAAGGGAACCGGTGCCATTGAAGCGCAGCGGCCCCCATGTTGCCATTGAAGGTATCGAGGGTTTGCAGCATTCGAACCCAGCGCCTACGTTGAACAGGTCTTGCTGATCTTCTGTCCCGATAACACACTCTCTACAGGTAGCTTCCATGAAATCCACTACCCGAATCCTGACCTCTGACACCTCTGAGAACCGTCGCCTGTTTCTGACAGGCGTCACGGCCCTCGCCGGTGCTGCCGCTATCGGCGGAGTGCGTCCTGCTGGCGCTCAGGGTGTCGGATATCAGACGCTGGCCAAGCCCGTCGCGACCCGCGATCCGTCCAAGGTCGAAGTGCTCGAATTCTTCTGGTTCGGTTGCCCGCACTGTTTCCAATTCGAGCCCACCATCAACGCATGGAAGGACGACAAGCCGGATTATGTGGATTTTGTGCGTGAGGCTCCGCCATTCAACCCGAGCTGGGAAAATCACTCGCGTACCTTCTACGCCGCTGAAGCGCTCGGCATCACCGATGGCATGTTCGAGCCGATGTTTGACGAGATCCATGTCAAGCGCAAGGGTATGCGTTCGGCCGGCGAAGTGTCCAAGTTCATTGCGGGTCTGGATCTCGGTGTAGACGCTGAAACCTTCGAAAAAGCCATGACGTCCTTCAGCGTCGAGACCGGTATGCGCCGCGGCATGTCGCTGGCACGAGATGCTCAGGTCAGTGGAGTACCGAGCATTCTGATCAACGGTAAATACCTGACCAGTGCCTCACTTGCCGGAGGCAACGACGGTATGATCCGTGTGATCAACCAAATGGCACAGCTTGAACACGACGCGTCCTGACGGTAGCGTCTGGAGGGCTGGAGCACGCCGCTCCAGTCCCCCAGAAGGCAGTGATTGGATCTGTTGGGCTGACCTGAGCGCACTCTGGCGCTAAACTGGCGAGCTCTTTCACGCACTCACTCGCCCCATGCTCACGACCTCCGAGATCCGCAGCCGGTTTCTCGACTACTTTGCCGGTCATGGCCATTCCGTGGTCGAGTCAAGCCCGCTCGTGCCAGGCAATGACAAGACTCTGTTGTTCACCAATGCCGGCATGGTTCAGTTCAAGGACGTATTCACCGGCGAGGACCGTCGCGACTACGTGCGGGCCACCACCAGCCAGCGCTGCGTGCGCGCGGGGGGCAAGCACAACGATCTCGACAATGTGGGCTATACGGCACGGCATCACACTTTTTTCGAGATGCTGGGCAACTTCAGTTTCGGTGATTACTTCAAGTCTGAAGCCATCCGCTTTGCCTGGGGTTTTCTGACCGACGAGCTCGGGCTTGCCAAAGACAAGCTGTGGGTCACGGTATTCGAGGAGGACGATGAAGCCGAACAGATCTGGATACAGGAGATCGGCGTTCCGGCTGAGCGTGTCATACGAATCGGTGCCAAAGATAACTTCTGGGCCATGGGCGACACCGGGCCTTGCGGTCCGTGCTCCGAAATTTTCTATGACCACGGCCCTGAGGTCGCCGGCGGCCCACCCGGGTCACCGGATGAGGACGGGGACCGCTACATAGAAATCTGGAATCTGGTTTTCATGCAGTTCGACCGCTCGGCAGACGGCAGCATGACGCCGCTGCCCAAGCCGTCTATTGATACCGGCATGGGCCTTGAGCGTATTGCAGCAGTACTGCAACACGTGCACTCCAACTATGAAATCGACCTGTTTGATCGCCTGATCAAGGCATCGGCGAAAGCAATCGGCACGAGCGAGCTGTCCTCGCCATCGCTGAAAGTGGTCGCTGATCACATTCGCAGCTGCGCTTTCATGATTGTCGATGGTGTGCTACCGGGCAATGAAGGGCGAGGGTACGTTCTTCGACGTATCATCCGGCGAGCCGCACGGCATGGCAACAAACTCGGTGCCGAGGGATTGTTTTTTCATCAGTTGGTAGAACCCCTGGTAGCCGAGATGGGAGAAGCCTTTCCGGAGCTTGCCGCAAGTGCGGAGCGCGTGGAGGCCGAGCTACTTGCCGAAGAGCAACGTTTTGCAAAGACCTTGAACTCGGGGCTTGGCATTCTGGACGCGGAGACGTCAGGGCTTGCCGAGGGAGGCACGATTGCCGGGGAGTTGGTGTTCAAGCTGTATGACACGTATGGCTTCCCCGCTGACTTGACCGCAGATATTGCGCGTGAGCGTGGACTCTCCATTGACCATGACAGCTTCAATGTTGCAATGGAAGCGCAGCGCAGCCGTGCGCGTGCGGCCAGTCGCTTCGCTGACACTGCAGAGCTTCCGGCAAGCGAAGCCGAGACACAGTTTCTTGGCTACGACGCGACCTCGGCAGACGCTGAAGTGCTGGAGCTCTGGTCAGAAGGTACGTCGGTGCCGGCCCTTGAAGGGGGCAGCAGTGGATGGGCTGTACTGGATCGCACACCGTTTTATGGTGAGTCTGGTGGGCAGGTAGGCGACACCGGTGTTTTCACGACACACACAGGAGTGCATGTTGACGTCGCCGACACGCAAAAGCGGCGCGGTGCCTTTTTGCATGCGATCAGCGTATCCGGCGGTAAGCTGCGGGTAGGAGATGCGGTTACCGCGAGCGTCGATGAGATCCGCCGTGCTCGCATTCAAAGGCACCACTCCGCGACCCATCTTCTGCACGCAGCGCTGCGCGAAACCCTGGGTACTCACGTCGAACAGCGCGGCTCCCTGGTCAACGATGAGCGCTTGCGATTTGATTTCTCGCATGGCAGCGCGATAGACGCTGCAGCGTTGCGGGCCATCGAACAGCACGTGGATCGTGAGATTCGTGCCAATCATCCGTGCACGATTGTCGAGACCTCCATGGAGGAGGCGAGGTCGATGGGTGCGATGGCACTGTTTGGTGAGAAGTACGGCAGCGAGGTGCGCGTGGTAACGCTCGGCGGCAAGTCCGTGGAGCTGTGTGGTGGTACCCACGTGGCTGCCACGGGTGAGCTTGGCACACTGCGCCTGGTGTCAGAAGGTGGCGTTGCGGCCGGGATTCGCCGTGTTGAGGCGGTAGCAGGTGAGGCAGCGCTTGGCTGGAGTCAACAGGAGGCCGCACAAATTGATGCTCTGGCGGCAACGCTCAAGGCACCGCGCAGTGAGCTCGTCTCTCGCGTGGAGGGGTTGCAACAGCAGGTGCGTGAGCAGTCGCGTGCGCTGGAGCGTCTGCAGGCAAAACTATCATCGAGCACGGGCAAGGACCTTGCCGCCAGCGCAGAGTCGATCGGCAGCAGTAAACGACTTTTTGCCCGGATTCCAGACGGTGATGCCAAAGCCCTGCGCGCACTGGTGGATAGCCTCAGACAGGAGTTGGGTGAGTCGATGATCGTTCTCGCCGGTGAAAAGGGCGGCAAGGTTGCCCTTGTGGCCGCGGTAACAGAAGGGCTGCACGGTCAGATCAAGGCAGGCGAGTTGTTGGGCGAGGTGGCGCAAGCGCTGGGGGGTCGCGGTGGCGGCCGGGCCGATCTGGCGCAAGGTGGAGCCCCATCCCTGGATGCACTCGATGCAGCGTTCGCGCGTGCCCGTGAGTTCACAGCGGAGAAGCTGAGCTGATGGCGCTTTATGTCATGAAGTACGGCGGTACCTCTGTGGGCAGTGTCGAGCGAATACGCCGTGTTGCGGACCAGGTCGCGGCGGTGCGCGCTGGCGGCGATGACGCAGTCATTGTGGTCTCTGCAATGTCCGGGGAGACCAATCGCCTGGTCGCGATGGCGCGCGAGATCATGCCAGCGACCGTGGATACCCGCGAACTGGATGTCCTGTTGTCAACTGGTGAGCAGGTGACTATCGCACTGCTGTCGATGGCCTTGAAGGCATTGAACTGTGATGCGCGTTCCTGGACAGGCGCTCAGGTGCGTGTTCTCACCGATGCCGCGCATTCCAAGGCCCGCATCGTTGATATCAATACCGATCGGCTTCGCGCCGACATCGAAGCGGGTTGTGTGCCTGTTGTCGCCGGGTTTCAGGGAGTAGATGAGCAAGGCAACATCACCACACTCGGGCGCGGCGGGTCAGATACGTCTGCTGTGGCTCTCGCTGCTGCGCTTGGCGCTGACGAGTGCAGGATCTACACCGATGTCGATGGCGTATACACCACCGATCCTCGCGTTGAGAGTCGTGCACGCCGCCTGGATCGCATCACCTTCGAGGAGATGCTCGAGATGGCAAGTCTCGGCTCCAAGGTCTTGCAGATTCGGGCTGTGGAATTTGCAGGAAATTACAATGTGCCACTGCGCGTGCTGTCGAGCTTCGAGCCCGGGCCCGGCACTCTGATCACCTATGACACCGAGGAAGACGAGATGGAACAAGCTGTGGTTTCGGGCATTGCGTTTGCGCGCGACGAAGCCCAGGTAACAATCACCGGTGTGCCCGATCGCCCGGGTATCGCTTACGCGATTCTTGGACCGATCTCTGATCTGAACATCGTGGTAGACATGATCATCCAGAACGTCGGAGCGGACGGTTTGACCGACTTCACGTTTACCGTCAATCGAGACGACTACGCGCGTGTCATCGAGCACCTGCGGTCACAGTCCAGTGAACTCGGTGGCGGTTCTGTTAGTGGTGATGACCGCGTAGCCAAGTTGTCCGTGGTGGGCGTTGGCATGCGCTCTCATGCCGGTATTGCAAGCCGGATGTTTCGTGCCTTGTCAGAGGCTGGTATCAACCTGCGTTTGATCAGCACGTCAGAGATCAAGGTGTCGGTCGTCATTGACGAGAAGTATCTCGAACTTGGCGTGCGCTCCTTGCATGAAGAATTCGAACTTGCCAACGCCTCTGTCGACCCGGATTGAACCGTTACATCACACTGGCAGGTTACGCCGTTTGTCCCGCAAGCGCATACTGCTGTCGATGGCGACGTCGCGTTGGATCTGCGAACTGATCGGCTGCATTCGTGTCATACGACTGTGCTCTACAAGCGGTAGAGCAAATTGATAAACTCAAGGAAAGCGAATGTTGATTTTGACCCGACGAGTCGGCGAAACCCTCATGATCGGTGATGACGTTGCCGTTACGGTGCTGGGCGTCAAGGGAAATCAGGTCAGGATCGGTGTTGCAGCGCCCAAGGACGTCGCCGTGCATCGCGAGGAGATTTACGACCGCATCAAGGCTGAGCACAGCAGTGCCGATGAGCCTGGCTCCAACAGATCATTCGAAGCTGCCGAGAACGACTGATTCGAGGAAAAATACGGCACAGGTCTTCCAATACTTGCGTGATGACTGCACTTCACGGTTGACGCAATCGCAAGCACACACCATACTTCGCCTCGTTGCACAAACGCCGCGCCCGTAGCTCAGTTGGATAGAGTACCTGGCTACGAACCAGGCGGTCGGAGGTTCGAATCCTTCCGGGCGCGCCACTTTTGCAACACCTAAGGCCAGCCGAAATGTCGGCTCTGTTCTGTTCCCGTAACGGGTAGTGGAGCCGCAACTTGTGTGTCTGCGCAGGGCAATGCAAGGACAGAGACAACCCGCGCTGGCCTCAGCGAGTACGAAACGGACAGCTTCGGCTTTCTGTTAATGCAGCATCCGTCTTACGGAGAGGTGGCCGAGTGGCTGAAGGCGCTCCCCTGCTAAGGGAGTATACGTTTTATCGCGTATCGAGGGTTCGAATCCCTCTCTCTCCGCCAACACGGCGTCGGCGATAGATGCCGCACAAGCTTCGAACAACTGGTTAAGGAAGAGAACACGAGATTGATGGCACCTCCGACGCGTCTGGTCGGCGACATCGGCGGTACCAATGCGCGATTGGCGCTATTGGACCACAACCGAGTTCCCATCGATCCGGCGACCTACCAATGCAGCGACTTCCCGTCGCTGGCCGACGCTATCGAAGCGTATCTGCGGGCTACCGGCGGTAGCGCCGAGACGCTTCGTGCCGCGGCGATTGCTGTGGCTACACCGGTACTCGGCGATCGCATCAAGTTCACCAACAGTAGCTGGTCCTTCTCCATCAAGGGCGTCAAGAGCTCCCTGGGACTTGACACCTTGAATGTGGTCAACGACTTCACTGCACTGGCCTTGTCGGTACCTCACCTGGGTGAACATGAGCGTTACCAGGTAGGTCGAGGTACACCGCAACCGCGACGGGCGATCGCTGTCATCGGGCCGGGAACGGGGTTGGGCGTCTCTGGGTTGGTGCCGTGTGGTGAGCATTGGTCAGCACTGCAAGGTGAGGGTGGGCATGTGACGCTAACGGGCAGCACCGAGCGTGAACGTGCGGTACATGCGGTGTTGGCGTCACGTTGGTCGCACGTCAGCGCAGAGCGGTTCTTGTCAGGCCCCGGCCTGGTCAATATCGCGACAGCTCTGCGCGAGATTGACGGGCTCGATCCCATGCATTATGCCCCGGCGGATATCACTCGCCTGGGCACCAGTGGCGCTGATCCGATCTGCGCCGAAACCCTGCAGCACTTCTGCAGATTGCTTGGCGCCTGCGCTGGCAATCTGGTACTCAGTCTTGGGGCCGAGGGCGGTTGTTACATCGGTGGAGGCATAGTCCCGCGCCTGGGGCCACTGTTCGACCAATCCGAATTTCGCGACGCTTTTGAGACCAAAGGCCGCATGCAGCACTACCTCAAAAACATCCCCACCTACGTCATTCGCTCACCTTATCCAGCCTTGCTCGGGGTAGCCCAGACGCTAGGCTCAGATTGACTTGCCGCTGCGAGTGCTCTCACCGAGTGGTACCACCGCCTCGGTCATCCACATGCCGTCGTGTTCGCCCCCCTCCTGCTGCGCGAGCTGAAAGGCATAGCCCACCTCCTTGCCGCTGTCCTGAGCCAACCAGACGACCTGTACTGCTCGGCTGCCCTCCTGCTTCATCGGCTCGAAACGACTGGCCCGAAACCCCAACATGTCCGAAAAGCCACCTTTGATCATGGTGGTAAATCGTTCCAGGGGCCCGGTAAATGCTCGGTTGCCGGGAGAGGCGAACGCAAATACGGTGCGTATACCCGCATCGTTCTCGGTGCGCGGGTTCTGCTGCAGAGCATCCACAACGATTGCCACCACCTCCTGCGGCGAATAGGCTTTGCTCGGACGAGGATCGCCGTCGGCGAGCAGGCTGGCTGGCAATGCCAGAGCGACTGAAACGAGCAGCATCCGTAGTAGCATCACGAGATTCTCTATTTGCGGTTGAAGCCTCGGATCATTTATACGCTGCCGAGTGCCAGGCGTCTCACTGCTCGGGGTCGTTGCATGTGACGAGGGTAACAGGGCCACCGCACCCGGTCGAGTTGCCTGATACTGTGCAGCCTGGAGGTTTATCTATGTGTGTGGTAGCTCGGCTGGGCGGACAAGTGTGTGTGGTATTTCTGACGCTGACGTTGGCAAGCCTCGTCGCGGCGGCGCCAACTGTGACCAGCGTATCAGCGCAAGAGGCGCGTGCTGGCGGCGCGGTGTCGACATCGGCCAGCCATCTCACTCGCGTCATGACGGCAGCTGACAGAAGACACCTGCTGGCACGCAGCGGCTTCGGGGTACCGCCTGCAGAGTTTCAGGCCCTTGATGGCCTGTCACGACAAGCAGGCATTGACCGGATTATTGCCGGTTTGAATACCCAGCCCACGTACGCCATGCCGACCTGGACCCAGCTGTCCGCGCCGCACTATCACGCAAAGGCTGATATGGAGCCACCACAACGCAGGCAGTTTGACCAGCGGCGAGACGCAGAGCTTGCCTCCTTGCGCAACTGGTGGGTCACTGAAATGCTCGACGGCAGCTCAGCCGCAACCGAACGACTCGTGCTGATGTGGCATGACCTGATGCCCTCCAGCTACCAATACACCAATCGAGGCTCTCTGGCGATGGCCAGGCAAAACGCCTTGTTTCGGCGTTCCCACCAGGGCAGCTGGGAGAGTCTTCTCAAGGACATGGTGCGCGACGCTGCCTTGCTGCGCTACCTCGACAATGACAAGAACAGGAAGAGTGCACCAAACGAAAATCTTGCACGCGAGTTTCTAGAGCTATTCACCTTGGGTGTTGGCAACTACACCGAGCTCGACGTGCGCGAGACAGCGCGTGCGTTGACGGGACATACGTTTCAAACTTCCGCCGACCTTGCCTTCCGCATACGCACCGGGCAACACGATAGAGGCGACAAGACGATACTCGGGCACACAGGCCCACACCAGGCTGACGACCTGATAGACATCGTGTTGCAACAACCTGCCGCAGCTCGTCATCTGGCAAGACACTACTGGCATGCGCTGATCAGTGATAGTCCACCCGATGATGAGGCCCTGAACTCAATTGCCGAACCCTTTCGAGACTCAGGTCATGATCTGGGTGTTCTCTACCGAACAGTGCTGGAGAGTGAATACTTCTGGGCGCCGGAGTCGCGTGCCAGTTTGGTGAAGTCACCGGTGGATATTATTACAGGTCTGGCACGCACGCTGGAATACCCCAAACGCGATGCCGTGCTATTTGCCAGCCTGCAGGGCGCTTTGGGGCTGTCCTTCTTTGAGCCACCCAATGTGGCAGGTTGGGAAGAGGGTGATGCCTGGATTGCCCCTGCGCGACTGATTTCAAGGCTTGATGCCGTAAAGGAGCTGGCTCGAGGCGCTGACATGAGCAGCGCAGCTGCAGCGACCAAACCTGCAGGCATGCGCATGGACCCCGGAATGGACCCCGGAATGGATCCTGGCGCGAGCATGAGCGCAGATGCACACATGTCGACTTTGGGCGACCGTGATTCTGCCTCGCCGATACCCACTGCTCATCGGTTGCACATCCAGATCGCCAGCGAGGCCTACCAGGGTGATGCCAGCATCATGGTCTCGACTCAGACTGACGGCGAAACGATCTGGCAGAGTGACGTCATCGGGCTATCCGGCGGCTATGACACTGAAATGCTCGGACAGCGGGCTATGCGTGCAGATCTACCGTGGCACTGGCTGGAGTTTGAATTGCCACCCTCGATAGCAGCGGCCACCGATGCTGTGCGCGTCGCCTTTCTCAACGATGCAGCTGGTCCGGGAGGCGACCGCAATGTCTACGTTGATAGTGTGCGCATTGGGCCCGTTGACGACCAGGGTCCCGGTCTGAGGTCAGCCTCAGCCGCCCTGGGCACGCAATCGAGTAGCTGTGTGCAACCGGAACAACCCGGTAACCTCTACTGCAGCGGCACGGTGACGGTGCCGTTGCCGCCGGCATATGATCAGGCCAACTTACCGGACGTGCGTGCCTCAGCAGTCAGATTGCGGTCGCTCCACCACAACTCACGCAATGACCGCGTCACTGCCAATATGTTACTCGAACATGTTCACCTGCCTGGCTTGACTGCCGAGATACTGCAATTTCGTGTGGTGGGTGGGCAACGATCGCAACCGGGGTCAGGGGCGAACGGTGGCATGAAGCTTCACATGGACTCGCTGGACTGTTGGCCCGGATGTATCGATCAGTGGCCGGACTGCGCCCATCGCGACCCGCTTAACCCGACTATCGCCTCCATTGCTGTGCCACTTGATGCCGAGGAGCGTCACAACGACGCCTGCTTTAGTCAATCACTGGACCCGGCTGCTCGAGGGTGGCTTGAGCTTCTAGCGCAAGAAGTACCCGTACTGGTCAACAAGCTGAATGGCTCCCGAGTTGCCAATAATAAACCGAAGGCTTATGCGCAACTGTTGAGCCGCATGGATGATGCTCCAGAGAAAAAACAGTCTTCGCGTCTTGTCGTGGACAGTGCTTTTGCGCCGCTGGCTGAACCGATCGAGACAGAAGATAGCGCGGCTCCAGTGGTGTCGACTCTCGAGCAGCTGCTCGAAGCGCTTGAGCCTGCTGGCATTGATGTCACACACCTACTGTGGCCGGGGACCGAAGACAAGACACCGGCTTTTCAAGGTTCGCCTGAACAACGGTTGCAGTCCGTGCTGGCACATCCAGCGTTTCAGCTGCGTTAAACGGGGCACGAGTCTGATGCATAGACGTCATTTTCTGGCAGCACTTTCGGCACTGCTCGGTACAGCTCCCGTTGGAGGCGCCACCCAAGTCTCTACTGAACGAGGCCACAATGGACGTCGCTTGATCCTCGTTGAGCTGGATGGAGCCAACGATGGACTCAACACCGTCGTGCCCTGGCGCCACGACACCTATCGTGCATCTCGACCCAGCCTTGCGCTCGATGCAGCTCAACTGATCTCGATAACCGATGATGTCGGTATGCACGCCGCACTGAAGGGGCTGATGCCGCTGCTCGAACGTGGGGAGCTCGTGTGTGTGCAAGGGCTAGGTTACCCCTTGCCCAATCGTTCACACTTCCAATCTGCTGATTATTGGCACACCGGTGGCGATGGCGAGCAAGGTACAGGACGAGACGGCTGGGTAAGCCATGACATCGAGCATCGCTTCGCTCGCTCCACAGTGCACGGCATCAGTCTGGTCAGTGATATGGGACCACTGCAAAGTGATAGCGGGCGATGGTTGTCCGCTTCCTCCCTGGCACAACTGACTGCACTGAGTATCCCGGAAGCCTCGCTAGTGCAGCCCGCATCCACGAGCATTGCTGCCATTGCGCGTGTTGCTGCCCGCATGCACGGTGTACATGGAATGCTGCGCAATGCGTCGCAGCACCTGGATAACGCGCCAAGCATTGAACGTTTTCCAGGTGGCACGCTGGGTCAGCAGTTGCGCGAGGTCACACGCTTTATCGCGTCGGGCCTTGATACGCCGATCTATCGCGTCAAGCTATCAGGCTTTGATACACACACCAATCAGCTTGCACGACACCCGAGATTGCTCAACGACGTGGCGCAATCGATATCCCGCCTGCGACGTGAACTCATTGACATGAACGAGTGGAACAACACACTCGTGATGACGCACTCGGAGTTTGGGCGTCGATTGGTTGAAAACGAATCAGGAGGGACAGATCACGGTACCGCAGCACCCCAGTTTCTTGCTGGCGGTGCGCTGGGTGTGGATACGCCGCTGCTCGGTACGACACCGGATCTGGACGCTGCGGTGGACCATGATCCTGTGGCGACGCTGGACTACCGAGCCTTGTATGAGCGGGTGCTAAGCGGTTGGTTGAACATCCCTGACAACCGCTTCGACGAATTTCGAGACTCCTCGGTCAGTGCTTTGTTCTCAGCTGGCTGAGGGCATACGATGATGCATTCTGCGCCGTCCACAGGTCACACACGCGAAGACAATGCAGCATTGGCTCGTGTCCTTCTGGTGGAAGATGAAGACAGTCTGCGTCAGAACTATGCATTGGCCTTTGTGCGTGCAGGCTATGCGGTCAGCGAAGCGGTGTCGCCTGAGCAGGCATGGAGCATGGTCAACACATGCATGCCCGATGTTGCGGTACTTGATATCGGCCTCGGGCGTGATCCTGATGCAGGTTTCACACTGTGTCGCGAACTGAGGGCCTACTCAGCGCGCCTGCCTATCCTGTTTCTGACAGCCCGTGATGAACAGATCGATGTCATATCCGGTCTACGTCTGGGGGCGGATGACTACGTCAGCAAAAGCATCAGCTTGCCCGAACTGGTAGCGCGCATACATACCTTGCTCCGCAGGGTAAAGGCCTACAGTGATGCAAGTTCAACCAGCTCGTTGCTGACGGTCGGCAATCTGGACCTTGACTCAAATCGGCTGCAGGCAAGTTGGCGTGGCACTTCAATCGCGCTCACAGTGACCGAGTACCAGATAGTGGCGTCTCTTGCGGAACAGCCAGGACAAGTCAGAAGCCGCGCGCAGTTGATGAGTGCCGCTGGCGTCGTGCTTGATGATCAGACGATCACCGCACACATCAAGCGCATTCGACGCAAGTTTGAGGCGATAGACACAAGCTTTGATGCCATCGCCACCGTGTACGGGCTGGGCTATCGGTGGTTGCTACCGAGTTGAACATTGGTATCGGCAGTAACACGCGTGGTATCCGGGCTTTCGTCATCAAAGTCAGCAGGCGTGCCCGCTCTCGCTGGTGAACCTTCGGTTACAGATGGCGCTTGCGGGCGCCCTGACACTTGTTGTGCCCGTGATCGGGTGGCAAAGTGTGCGTCAACTCAATGAGTCACTGGTGCAGACCCGAGTGGATGCACAACGCCTCACTGCGACGCACTTGCAATTGGCGATTGCCGAGGCGCGCGAACCAGAACTGGCCGCTATACTGGAGCGCGGAGCCTCACCGCGAGTGCCTGCGGAGATTTATGCCGGCATCGCCCCAAGGCCATTGGTGGTCGATGGTTATGCCGATGATTGGCGCTCGCTCAACACAATCCTGACGTACTATCCCGATGATAAGACCCGGGTGCTAAGCGTGCGTGCAGCCGAGAGACGGCAACGGCTGTATCTTCTGGTTGAAGTCCAGGACGACGAACTTACCTGGCATCGTCCACCACGCATTGTGGTTGATGCAGGTGAAAACGAAGCACCCGCAGAGGACCGCTTCATATTCAACGGAGATGCACTTGAATTGTGGTTGTTGCGCGATGGTGCTGTTGTCAAACATGTAGTAACGCGTGCCATCGCTCCGGGCCCGGTCAATGCCCTGCATGCCAGTGAACAAGTATTGAGTGGCAATCGCCGTGTACGACGCGGCACGCGCGCTCCCGAAGTACGTGCAGCATGGCAACAACGCAAAGGCGGGTATCAAGTCGAGTTGTCCTTGCCCGTCAGTGACGCCACACCGGACTTGCAACTTGCTCTTGTACTGCATGACTTTGATCGCGGTGGGGGCTTGGAATCGCGCTCAAGCATTGGCTCCATACATCCTCGCACCCTGCGTCGCACTTTGATGCCCTCGCGCGTAGCGTCGGTACCTCGACTGTACCGGGCGAGTCAGGCCGCCAATGATGTACTCGCAGCGCGGATCACCGCTGGAAATCGGGCACGTTTGTTCGATGGAGCAGGGCGCCTGCTTGCAGACGTGGATCGCTTGAACGAGCGGCGCGAGGATGCGGTGGGTACGAGCCGTTTCGAGAACATCTGGGATGCACTGCTGTTTCGATTATTCGCATGGCTGGTGGCCGGCGACCTTCCACTACCGGCAGCCACTGATGTGCGGGCGCTACCTGTACACCTTGACCCCCGTGCCGAGATGACCGATTCGGTCACGCGCCGCTATGTAACGCCCAACAGAGACAGGGTTCTTGGCACTGTGTTGCCAATCGGCGGCGTCAAGGCGCAGGATCAGGACGCTATGGGGACCGCGGTCAGAGACACAGAACCACAGCCGGCAGCCTGGCTGTGGTTTGAATCCAACGAGGAGCACTCATCTGCCTATACCGGCAGTCAACTGGCTCGGCTGTTCAGTCTTCTGATCCTGGCAAGCCTTATCGCCGTGTTGGTGCTGTTCGCCTGGGGCACCTGGTTGTCCTTGCGTATCTCACGTCTGGCCCGCGCAGCAAGTCTGGCTGTGACTGAAGATGGCCGACCTGGCGACGCGCCACTGCAGCCCAGTCGCTCGCATGACGAGCTTGGCAGTTTATCTCGTGATCTTGCGTCCCTGTTAGGACGCTCGGCAGATTACAACCGCTACCTCGAGACCTTGTCGAGGTACCTGTCCCATGAACTACGAACACCCCTGTCGGTGGTTCGCAGCTCACTTGAAAACCTCAAGGACACAGACCTTGCCGACGATTCGCGTGCGTTGCTGATGCGTGCTGCCGGGGGCACCGATGAGCTTGACCGCATCATTGCAGCGATAGTCGAATCAACGCGTCTCGAACAGGCCATAGAGCAAGCCGAGCGCGTGGCGATTGATCTTGACGGGTTTGTCGACAACTGCGTCCAAAGGTACACGGAGCTATACCCGGATTCAATCATTGAAAGACGATCCGCGGCAACTCCGCTGCCAGACTCTGTCACTCACGTTGTAGTTGCACCGGATCTACTGATTCAGGCACTGGACAAACTGGTCGACAATGCGATCGAGTATGCGCGCACCGAATACATACAGATTGTGCTGGAAATTGAACACAACAACAACGGCTCACACTTTGTGCTTGCGGTTGCCAACTCCGGTGCACCCGTGAACACCGTCGTGGCGGGTGAGGAGGCAAGCAAAGGAACGCGTCACATGGGCCTGGGCTTGTACATTGTCAGGATGATCGCTGAGGCGCACGGTGGCCGTCTGTACGTAGACAAGGAGTCTGATGGGCCGATCGTTGGTCTTACACTGCGCGCTCAGTGTACTGGCCGGCACTAAACAGTACCGGCGCGACCCTAGCTCGCGGTATACGCCGAGCGAGGATTGTTATGACGAAGCCGCGTCTGCTGACGGTACTCACGCGGTGTTACCGCCTTGAGCTCCCGGAATCTTCGGTTGAAGTTGGCAACATTGTTGAAGCCCACTGCAAAGCAGATATCAGTGATTGGCTCTTCGCTTTCACCGAGCAGCTCGCAGGCCTTGGAAACACGCACTCGATTCAAGAAACGAGTAAAGCCGTTGCCGGTTGCCTTGGTGAAAAACCGCGAAAACGTGCTCTCGCTCATGCCGACCAAGGCAGCCACAGTAGCGAGCGGAATATCGCTTGAGTAGTGTTCAGTGACATAGGAAGTCACCAGATCGACTTTGTCCAGAGCCGCAGAATCTGTATCGGCTCGCATGGGCATCGTCGAAAGCAATCGGTACTCGGACTCTGAAGACAGTTTGAGCAGAAAATCGAGCAACAGTGTAATGCGCGCTGCACTGTTGGCCTCTATCATGCTCTCAAACCATTGCTTGCATTCTTCTGGGTCAGTGCCAACAAACTCAATGCCACGACGTGAGCGCTCGAGCAATACCAGCAGCGAATCAAGCTCGGGCGCAGAGGCGACTATCGCGGGCACCAGCTCCTGACGAAACTGCACGACCATGTCTCTTACAGGGACGATCTCATCTGGCTCTGTATGACTGATCCAGTTGTGCGGCAGGCGCGGGCCAGTCATAACCATTTGGCCGGGTGCAAAAGCACCCACATGGTCACCCACAAAGACCTTGCCAAAACTTTCAACGATATAGTGCAGCTCATAGTCGTCATGGCAATGCCAACGCACCAGCTCGCTCGGAAACCCGTGGGAAAAAGCGAGCACTGAACGCTTGTCGACCTCGAGAGCTTCGAGTTCAGGCGGTAACGGTTGGCGAGCAGCGACAGACAAGGAATGCGACGTCAGTTTGCAATATAACGAGTCAGGACGGCCTGTGTTCCATCTTCCCAAATCGCATTCAATGCATCAGTGAACGCTCGCACAAACACAGGCTCCGTGCCGAGATCACCGTAGATATCATGCTGCTCAAGCCAGGTGACAGGGCGGCTGCGTGCCGCCAGCGCTACTGACATGAGCGTGGTGTGCGCAAGATCATTGGGCGCCAGCGTTTGCCCCTGCTCATCTGTGCCAGCACAATATCGGCACCAGAAAGCGCAGCCAAGTGCCAGCCCTGTGACGTCATCACCTGAGGCCAGTCGCGCAGCGATCGTTGGCACGATGAACTTGGGCTGTCTGTTTGATCCGTCGTAGCACAGTCGCTCAATGGTGTCGCCGATAGCAGGGTTTGAAAAACGCTGCACGACGGTGGCGAAATAGTCCGTCGCGTCTGTGTCTGGTACCGGCGGTACTGTCGGGATCACCTCGTTGTGCTCTACCTTGTCAATGAAACCGCGGATCAAGGGATTGGCCATGGCCTCATCGGCAAGCTCGATGCCGAGCAGAGCAGCAGGGTAGGCAATCAGGGCATGACCACCGTTTAGTACTCGAATCTTGAGCATCTCGAACGGGGTGACATCCGATACGATCTGCACGCCCACTTGTTCAAGCGGAGGCCGGCCGTTGCAAAACTTGTCTTCAAGAACCCATTGCAAAAATGTCTCGCAAAAAACCGGCGCGCTATCGGCTACACCGTGTTCGTTCACGATACTGGTGAGTTCCCGCTCGCCAGTCGCAGGTGTGATCCTGTCAACCATCGCATTGGGAAAACTGACGTTGGCATCGATCCAGTCTGCCAGAGCTGCATCAATCAGGCGAGCAGTCTCAACCGTTGCTTGACGCGCAATAGACCCGTTGTGCGGCAGATTGTCGCAGCTCATGACCGTGAACGGAGGCAAGCCAGCATCGCGTCGATTGCGCAAGGCTCTGACCAGCAACCCGAAAACCGTACCGGGAGAATCTGCATTGACCTCAGCGGCAATGGCGGGGTGGCTTGTATCGAAGTGACCGGTAGCCGCATCCAGAAAATAGCCGCCCTCGGTAATAGTCATCGAAACGATGCGGATCTGTTCGGACTCCATGGCATCGAGAATCGCCTGGGTATCGCCCACGGGAAGATAATCAATCATGCAAGCAGTTACATGAGCGCGAGTCTTGCCATCGGATTGCTCGACGACCGTGGTCAGGCAATCTTGTTCAAGCATGATGTCGCGCAAGCGCGTATCCCCCGGCATGATGCTCGCACCCACGATAGCCCAGTCTTTACCGATGCCGCTGTTCATCAGGCGATCGAGGTAGACCGCCTGATGTGAGCGATGAAAGTTGCCTGGCCCGATGTGTAGTATTCCGGGAGACAACTGATCTCGGCCATAGCTCGGTCGTCCCACCGGAGCGGGTAGTTGATCAAGTGTCTCAAGCGACAACTGTACTGCCTTGGAGGTGTGTGAGGCGGTCATCGCGATCAGTTCATCCAATTGCCGCCGTCGACATTATAGGTCTGGGCAACGATGTAATCGGCATCCGACGATGCCAGGAAAATAGCCATGCCGCTCAGGTCGGCAGGTGTAGCCATACGCCCGAAAGGAACTGCTGCTCCAACGGTGCTCTTTTTCTCACCGGGGGCAAGGCCCTCAGCTTGTGCAAACTTTGCATCCACGCCATCCCAATGCTCTCCATCGACAACACCAGGGGCGATAGCGTTGACATTGATACCGTGCTTGATCAAGTTCAGACCCGCTGACTGTGTCAGGGAGATAACGGCTGCCTTGGTAGCGCAATACACTGCAACCAAAGGCTCACCACGACGACCCGCTTGAGACGCCATGTTGATGATCTTGCCGCCTTTGCCGCGCTCGATCATATGCCTGGCGACCGCTTGCAGGGTAAACAATGTGCCTGACACGTTGATGTCGAACAGACGATTGTATGACTCACGGGTGATATCCACGATTGGATCAAGATCAAAGACCGCAGCATTGTTGACCAGGATGTCGATATGACCAAAACGATCGATCACTTGAGCGACAGCCGAATCGATGGACGCTTGTTCGCGTACGTCGATATGGACCGCTATCGCGGACTCACCGATCCGGTCAGCCACACCTTGTGCCCCGACATGATCAATGTCAGCTATGACAACTCGGGCACCTTCGTGGGCATACGCTTCGCAGAACGCTCGCCCGATACCTCGAGCGGCTCCGGTAACCAGTGCGACGCGTCCTGTTAGTCGTCTCTGTGCGTTCACAACATTCCTTCTGGTGCCACACTCAGCGGACGATACGCAGCCCAGCGGCATCAAAGCGGTGCATACGCTCTGGATCCGGAGTGAGGCCCACCGTATCACCATGGCGCGCCGGGAACTCTCCCTCAGCACGCGCAGTAAGTGTGCCTACGCCTTCGACGTCAACGCGCAAAAACGTATCCGAACCCAAGTGCTCGGACACCCCGACCACGCCTCGCCATTGGCCACCGTCCGTCGACAGCTGGAAATGCTCTGGACGTATGCCAATGGTTGTGGCACCGGCTTCAGCGGCCGGTGCCCCGGTAATGATGTTCATTGAGGGGCTACCGATGAAACTCGCGACGAACACATTGGCAGGTTCCCGATAGAGCTCCATCGGTGAACCGACTTGTTCAATACGTCCAGCATTCAGTACCACGATCTTGTCAGCCATCGTCATCGCTTCAACCTGATCGTGTGTAACGTAGACCATGGTCGTATCCAGCGTCTGGTGTAGCTCCGAGATCTCGATACGCATGTTGCCGCGCAAGGCAGCGTCAAGGTTTGACAGCGGCTCGTCAAACAGGAACGCAGAGGGTTCACGAACAATGGCACGACCGATCGCTACCCGTTGGCGCTGGCCGCCCGAGAGTTGCCCTGGACGGCGGTCGATATAGTCAGACAGATTAAGCGTCTTGGCGGCATGATCAACCTTGGCCTTGATCGCGCTCTTCTCCATTCCTGCCATCTTCAGCGGGAAAGCGATGTTCTTGCGAACCGACATATGGGGGTACAAGGCGTAGGACTGAAACACCATTGCAAGCCGCCTTTTGGCCGGTGGTTGCTCCGTGGCATCTGTGCCGTCGATTTCGATGACGCCCTCGCTGACATCCTCAAGGCCAGCAATCAAACGCAACAGGGTTGATTTGCCGCAGCCCGAGGGTCCAACGAACACAACGAACTCACCGTCCTCAATCGCAAGATCCAGCGGCGGGATGACTTCAACGTCGCCGAAGCGCTTGGCGACCTTCTTGAGTGTGATGCTGCCCATTATCGTGTCTTTGTTCGTTTGCGCGCTCAATGCGCGATTGGCTCAAATCCGCCAGTGAGTCTGACTGTGGCCTGCTATTTGACTGCGCCGAAAGTCAGGCCTCTGACCAACTGCTTCTGACTAAACCAACCGAGGATCAAAACCGGTGCGATCGCCATCGTCGATGCCGCAGAGAGCTTGGCGTAGAACAGCCCCTCGGGACTGGAAAAGCTTGCAATGAACTGCGTGAGCGGTGCTGCCTGGGTCGTTGTCAACACCAGCGTCCAGAAAGCTTCATTCCACGCGAGTATCACGCACAGCAGCATGGTTGATGCAATGCCTGGCACCGCCATGGGAGTGAGGACATACAGGATTTCGGACTTCATGTTTGCGCCATCCATGCGCGCCGCCTCGAGGATCTCACCCGGAATCTCTCTGAAGTAGGTAAACAGCATCCAGATGATGATGGGTAAATTGACCATCATCAGTACGAATACAAGACCAATGCGTGAATCCAGCAACCCGAATTCCCTGAAGATCAAATAGATAGGAATGAGTACGCCGACTGGTGGCAGCATCTTTGTCGACAGCATCCACATCAATATGCCGCGTGTTCGATTGGAGGGAACAAAGGCCATCGCCCACGCCGCTGGTACCGCGATGCACAGGCCGAGCAGGGTCGAGCCGACAGCAATGATCACGGAGTTGGCAAAAAAGCGCGGGTAGTTCGAGCGAGCGTTGACTTCCTGATAGTTCTCCAGTGTCCAGTCGAACCCAAACAGCGAAGGTTGCAGCGATATCGCTTCGGCCTCTGTCTTGAAGCTGGTCAGGATGGTCCAGAGGATCGGGAAAAAGATCAATAACCCGAGGCTCCAGGCAACGGCTGTGTTGATCAGCCGTCGGTTCAATGTGACTTGGCGTGCCATCGTTGAGCTCCTAGAGATCCAGGTTCTTGCCAACCATGCGCATCAGGAAGATGGCAACGATATTGGCGAGGACGACAGCGACAATTCCGCCGGCTGAGCCGACACCAACATCAAATTGAAGCAAGGATTGCGCGTACACCAGAAACGGTATGTTGGTTGACGCGTTGCCTGGGCCACCGTTGGTGGTTACCAGGATTTCGGCAAAGATCGAGAGCAAAAAGATGGTCTGGATCAGGATGACGACGGTGGCTGCGCGCGCGAGGTGCGGCACCACAATGTGAAAGAAGCGGCTAAAGGCATTGGCGCCGTCCATCTCGGCAGCTTCAATCTGCTCTGAGTCCAGCGATTGCAATGCGGTCAACAGGATCAATGTTGCAAAGGGAAGCCACTGCCAGGCGACGATCAGGATGATTGATGGCAGCGGATAGTGGCCTAACCAGTCGATAGGGGTTCCACCAAAAACCTTGGCCACGAAGGCAAACAGGCCGTTGGTCGGATTCATGAACATGTTCTTCCACACCAACGCCGACACCGTGGGCATGACAAAGAACGGGGCGATGAACAACAATCGCACAATGCCCTGACCGAACATCGGTTGGTCGAGCAGCAGAGCCAGCAAGGTGCCACCGATAACGGTAATGCACAACACGCCACCAACGAGCATCAGGGTGTTGCCAAGCGCCTCGAGGAAGGCCGGATCCGTAAGGAAGTACCGATAGTTCTGGATTCCGTCGAAGGCCTCGGTCCCCGGCATCAACAGGTTGTAGCGCAGGAAAGAGAAGTACAGCGTCATCGCGAGCGGCACTATCATCCATAGCAACAGGAGGATGACAGCCGGCGACATCATCGTGCGCGCAGCGTTGCGTGTATGTGTAGTCGACATAACAGATTCGGGCAGGCGGAAGAGGCAAGCGCTAGGGACCCCCTGCAGTTCAGTGCATGCCCTGCAGGGGGCTGACCAAGCCCGCAGTTTCGCCGTGTCGGCGCCGCTCCGGGATTATCGAGCTATGTCACCGACGGCTTACTTCGGGTAGCCCGCTCGGTCCATCGTGCGCTGTGTCAGTGCCTGAGCATTGGCGAGCGCACTTTCAACAGTGGTCTGACCAGCCAGAGCAGCAGAGAACTGCTGGCCTACGGCAGTAGCCATGCCCTGGAACTCGGGAATAGCCACGAACTGAACACCCACATAGGGAACCGGATCAACGGTGGGGTTGGTCGGGTCTGCCGAGTTGATGCTGTCTAGCGTCATCTGAGCGAAAGGTACCTTCTGGTATTCGGGGTTTTCGTACAGAGAAGTACGTGTTCCCGGCGGTACGTTAGCCCAACCTTCGTTCTCGGCAACCAGCTCCAGATAGTCCTTGGAGGTAGCCCAGGCAACGAATTTCTTCGCAGCTTCTTCCTGCTGGGTACCAGCGGGTATTGCCAGTGACCATGCCCACAGCCAGTTACCGCGCTTGCCGAGGCCATTGTCAGGGGCGAGTGCGAAGCCAACGCTGTCTGCAACCGTGGATTCCTCGTTGGTAACGAAAGAGGCTGCAACCGTTGCGTCGATCCACATGCCGCACTGGCCATTACGGAACAAGGTGAGGTTTTCGTTGAAGCCGTTGTTGGAAGCTCCTGGCGGGCCTGCTTCGTTCATCAGGTCAACATAGAAGTTCAGTGTCTCGGCCCACTGCGGGCTGTCGAACTGGGCATTCCACTCCTCATCAAACCAACGAGCGCCAAAAGAGTTGGCTGTAGCGGTCAGGAACGCCATGTTCTCACCCCAACCAGCCTTGCCTCGAAGGCAGATACCGTAGATATCGTTGTCCTTGTCGGTCATGGCACGAGCGGCGTCAGCGATAAAGTCCCAGGTAGGGGCTTCCGGCATTTCCATGCCAGCCGCTTCCATCAGGTCTGTGCGGTACATGACCATGGAGGACTCACCGTAGAACGGTGCTGCGTACAGGCTGCCGTCAACAGACAAACCGCCGCGGATAGCGGGCAGGATGTCGTCGATGTCGTAATCTGCGCCGAGATCGTCAAGTGGCACGAGCCACCCTTGCTGAGCCCAGATTGGCACTTCGTAGGTACCGATTGTCATCACGTCGAACTGCCCACCCTTGGTGGCGATGTCGGTGGTGACCTGCTGGCGCAACGCGTTCTCTTCAAGTGTTACCCACTCGAGTTCGATGCCAGGGTTCTTGCTGGTGAAGTCGTCGGTCAACTTCTGCATGCGGACCATGTCACCGTTGTTGACGGTTGCGATGGTCACGGTTTCGGCCTGAGCGGCCCCGGCAGCCAGAATAGCGCCGGTAGCAGCGGCAAGCGCCGCCTTCTTGAAGTACTTCATCTGTGGGGATTCCTCCGATGCAGTGAATTGTTGCTGCTGGGCAACAACAGTACAGTAGGATATTCACATATGTCCGAACAGTACAGAGATGGTTATTTTCTGTACTAAATTGTTCGAATTCGGAAGAATGATACTCAATTGCGCAGATACGTTCAGGTATCAGTGGGGTTTGTGCCGCAAGTGGCACAAATGCGGTCAATTCGAGGTCGTTCAGGTCGAATTTTTCGCTGAATATTCGGCGTCCTTGCCGTGTTTGATCACTCCTTCACCGCGCGTTCGTCAGGAATCCTCGCTGAACACTCGCCAGGTCTGTCCGCCCGCGCGCTTGGCTTCGCGAACCGCCAGTTCGGTCTTGTGAAGCATGTCTTTTGCTCCATCGCCGTCGGCCGCCTGAACAAGCGCAACACCCACACTCGCACCTATCTCGACCAGACGATCATCCATCCGAAACGGGCGATCGAAAATCGCGGTCAAGCGCTCGGCTATGGCACTCGCTGAGGCAATGCCGGGCTCCTCTGAGGGTTGCAGGACCACAAACTCATCCCCATCCACGTGAAAGACGGCATCACCGGAGCGCGACAGGCGATTCAGCCGATCGGCTACCAGTTGCAGCAAGCGATCACCTTCTGTGCGCCCGAGTGATTCATTGATCTCGCTAAACCCGTCAAGATCGATTCTCATCAGCAAAAGACCTGTTTCACCTGCCCAGGCGTCGAGCTGTGCCACCAGCTGGCTTTTGGTGCCCAGCCGCGTGAGTGGATTGATCATGGCCGCCCCTTGCGGGGTGAGCGGTGCGCTCATCAACTCGCCCGCGGCCGATACAGCCACGACAACTCGCTGATCGCGGTCCAGGCCTGCGATGTGCAACATCACCGGCGCCGTCCGGCTGGAGTGTAATTCAAGCGTGCTGCCCCGCGAAGCTGAGAAGGCATCGCGCGCCTCGTCTCGAGCGAGCCTGAACTGTACGTCCAACGCCTGGTCAAGCTGCACTCCTACGGGCGAGCCGGCAAGACTCGTCAGTCCGGCGAAGGCCGCGTTGGCCCAGATGACACAGGCATCTGCCCGCACCAGTGCAAGACCAACCGTGGATACCGAAGCAGCCTGCGCGAAGGGCATGCCCAACGCGTTGTACACGATCTCGTCGGCAGGGGTCGCGAGTCTGCTGCGCAGATCCAGATTTGGTATTGCCATCCAGGTATCACTCGATATCAATACCGGTAGATCGGCTGCCGGTCGGCGCTCTTGAGCCTGCGCAACCCAGGCTGTGGCGCAGCGCCTGTTGTATGAGCGTCAGCGCGGTGGAAAGTGCGTCTCAAGCCACGTTAGTGTGTGCTCGAACTCACTACTGAGAGGGTCTCTGTGACGACCTCCAACGATGAGGTGATAGGTCACATCGGTGCCCAGTGCGATCTGGCTGTCAACGAAATTCTCGGTCGCGGCCACCGGTATCTGGCGATCAGCGTCGCCCTGGACGATCAGCAGTGGCGATTGTTGCGCCTCGTCCTCAAGCCGCTCGTATTGCAAGTGCTCAGCGAGGCCGTCTGCGTTGTACCAATCGCGACGCACGCCATCAAACGTTGCCGGACTGCCGCCATTGGAAATATGCGTGCCGAGCGCGTCTGTTACGGCTGCGGAGTAGGAGCCGCAAGTATCCTCTTCACTGGCGATGTGGATCAGCGACGCCACTGTGCCACCGAACACGTTTTCGGGAGCAAAATCGGGTACGACCAGTGCAGCTGCCTCTGCCACAAATGCGCCATACACATTGAGGTAGAGAACGCGCTCGGCAGCGATCTGATCCTCACCGGCCACTAGCGCCGCGTCAATGGCGTCAAACTGCGCATCGCTGACTGCCCGGGCATCGGTGCCGGGAGCCAGGGCCACGACGGCGGCCAAGGGGTAGGTCGGGTCCTGCATTGCGCGCGCGGTCGCGAGCGCGACATGCCCGCCTTGCGAATGACCGACGATAGCCCAGTCCTTGCTCAGATCTCTGGTGGCGACGGCATGCGCTGCGGGCAGCGCCTCGATGACCGCGTTTGCGTGGCTGTCTCGGAGGTAGTAGGGATGAATGGAGTCGGTTCCAAAGCCCTCATAGTCTGGCGCCAGCACCGCGTAGCCCGCGGCCAGGAGTTGATCAATGGCTGCAAGGCTCAAGAAGCGAGTAGGGTTGGCGCTTGGCGCGCAGGCATTGGCAATGCCTGTTGTACCGTGCGCCCAGACAACCAGCGGATGTCCACGCTCGGGTGCTACGCCACGTGGCTCAAACAGCAGCGCAGTAGCCTTTGTCCTGCCACCTTGCACGGCGTCCATGCGGTAACTGAACTCAAGCACTCGGCTGGCCGACACAGGACGTGACAATAGTACCGGGGTTGCATTACTGCCAAATACACCATCAACCAACTCGGCTTTATCCGAGGTATCCGACGAGCAGCCAACGAGTATCCCGCCAAGCACGAGCGACAGCCCGCGCACATACAGTCCGGACCTGTCGCCAGCGAGCCTGCGCCCATTGCGAATTCTGTCGAGAGTGGGCGAGTGCATGCTCTTGGGAAGCATCCTTTACGTAACGATGGCGACGCCGCTGGCGAGTTGGTCAAGTCTAGCGAGGAAATCCCTCTCGATCTGTCAATTGTTGTACACGAACTATTGACCGTGTTGCATCAGTACCTACCGACAGGTGCTCAAACAGTTTGCACAACGACTGCGATACCTTGACCTCCTCCGATACACATTGTAGCCAGACCGTAGGTGCCACCAGTGCGTTGCAATTCAAACAGCAGCTTGGTCAGGATGATGGCGCCAGATGCGCCAACCGGATGGCCCAGTGCAATCGCGCCGCCGTTGGGATTGACCTTGGCAGGATCAAGACCCAGCTGCTGTGTCACAGCGCAAGCTTGTGCGGCGAATGCTTCGTTGGACTCAATGACATCGAGGTCGTCGACACTGAGCTCTGCGCGGGCCAGAGCTTGTTTGACCGCTGGCACCGGCCCGAGTCCCATCACTCGAGGGGCGACTCCACCTAACCCGTAAGCGACAATCCTGCCCATGGGTTCAAGACCGTCCTGTTCGACTTTTTCACCCGAGGTCAGCACCAGGGCGGCTGCACCATCGTTGATGCCTGATGCGTTGCCGGCGGTGACGCTACCGTCCTTTTGAAACGCCGGACGCAGCCTGGCAAAGTCGTCGATCACGGCATCGCTACGAAAGTGCTCATCGGTATCAAAGGTCACCGTCTTGCGTCCTTGCCGAACCTCCAGGGGCAGAATCTGCTCTTTGAAATAGCCGCCTTCGATGGCTGCTTGCGCGCGTTGATGCGAGGCAAGCGCTGCCGCGTCCTGGGTGTCGCGAGAGATACCGAGATCTGCCGCAATATTTTCGGCAGTGATACCCATGTGACCATTGCCGAAGGGATCAGTCAGTGCGCCGGTCATCATGTCGGTAGCGGTTGTGTCACCCATCTTCTGCCCAAAGCGCGCTGATGTGAGCAAATGACCGGCGCGGCTCATGCTCTCTGCGCCGCCTGCAAGAGTCGTCTCGGCGTGCCCGAGCTTGATGGCGTCATGCGCCGTCGCGACCGCCTGCAAGCCGCTGCCGCACAAGCGGTTAAGCGTCAAGGCCGGGGCACTTTCACTGATCCCGGCGGATAGTGCTGCCACTCGGGAGAGATACATGTCTTTGGGTTCGGTATGGATGACATTCCCAAAGACAGTCTGTCCGATGGCATCAGCGGAGATACCTGCACGTTCGATGGCCGCTTTACTGACTTCGGTTGCGAGCTCTGTCGGCGCTGTGCCGGCAAGTGATCCACCGAATGACCCGATAGCCGTGCGTACAGCGCTCAGAATGTAAACATCATGTGTCATAAACGTCACCTTGTTGTTTCGGTTCACATGGTCAGGCTTGCTGGCTATAGCCCGGCCACCAGATGCCCACCGTCAATTTCCACGGTGGCACCGGTCATGAAGGCCGAGGCAGATGAGGCTAGCAGCATAACGGGGCCATCCAGCTCCTCGAGTGTGCCCAGTCTGCGCATGGGTATGCGTTTGATCAATGCCTTGCCCGCATCGCTTGCAAAAAACTGCCGGTTGAGTTCAGTCTCGAAATATCCGGGCGCCAGCGCATTGACCCGAATGCCATGGCGTGCCCACTCCAGAGCAAGCTGCCTGGTCATCTGTACAACGCCCGCCTTGGAGACAGAATAGGGTGCAAGGCCCCCTGTGACGCGTATCCCGAGAATTGATGCCACAGTGATGATAGATCCATGCTTGTCTGCGGCCTTCATGTGTCGTGCTGCCTCGCAGGCGACAAGCCATACGCCTTTCAGGTTGGTATCGATGGTGCGGTCCCAGTCAGCGACGGGCATGTCCTCGGCTCGCCCCTGGGTCGAGATGCCGGCATTGCAAATGACAACGTCGGGGCAGCCGAACGGAGTCTGTTCAAACCCGAGTTTGACCGAGGCCGGCTCCGTGACATCCATCCGGGCAACCGCTACAGCGTCACCAAGGGCGTTGGCTACGCCGTTCAAGGCAGTCAATCGACGCCCGGTGATCGTGACCTTCGCACCATGATGCACAAAGAGCTTCGCAAAATGAGCACCAAAGCCGCTACCACCACCGGTAATGAGAATGTGTTTCCCGGCGACATCAAACAGGGTGTGGTTAGCTTCCATTCAGCTGCGCATGGCGCCACCGTTGGCGTCAAACAAGGGCGTTCTCTGAAGGCTGGCCTCAAGCGTCTCACCCAAAACCTCGATTGCCCAGCCTGTCTGTTCATCGGCTATCTCCTTGGGTACATAGCCCATGGCTACCGAGGCGTTGGAGGCGTGCGCATAGCCGCCAGACGTTACCCAGCCACGTACTTCGCCGTTGTGAATGATCGGCTCGTCACCGATGACATCGGCATCGTGTGCGGCAACCGTGAATGTGCATAGCCGCATCGGTCCGCCGCCGTTGGCGCTGGACTCCACCGCTGCCTCCTTGCCAATGAAGTCTGCGGCCTTGTCGAGCGCGACGAACCGATCCAGCCCACATTCGCTCGGTCTGTAGACAGGCCGATACTCGCGGGCCCAGCTGCCAAAACTTTTTTCCAGTCTCAGCGCATCGAGAGCGCGCAATCCGAAGGGCCTGATCCCATGGGTTTTTCCGGCTGCCATCAATCGATCAAACACATGGCGCTGCACATCGGGCGCCATCCAGAGCTCGTAACCGAGATCGCCTGTGTAACTGACGCGTCCAACGAGCGTGCTGGCAAGTCCTATGTCCATGCGCCGTATGTCCATGAAGCGCATGGCCTCATGTGACACGTCTGTCTCGGCGACATCACTTAACAGATCGCGCGATCGTGGCCCCGCAATCGACAGCCCGACCAGAGCAGGGCCGCAAGAGCGCAGCTCAACCGATCCGTCGGTGGGCAAATGCTGCTCGAACCAGCGCATGTGATAGTCCTCCGCACTGCCGGAGCCGGCGATAAACCATCCCGCGTCGCGTTCAATACCTTCAAGGTTTGCGACAGTGAAATCGCCAATGACGCGGCCGTCTTCCTTGAGCATCGGTGCCAGCGTCATACGCCCGGGCTCGGGTAGCTCACAAGCGAGCAGACGGTCGAGCCAGTGAGCTGCACCACTGCCGCATACCCGGTACTTGGCAAACCCGGATATCTCCATCAAGCCGACATTTTTGCGCACATTGCGCGCCTCCTCGCCAACGTGCTCAAAATCCGTGGAGCGACGCCAGGCAAAGTCGTCACTAACGCCTTTGGGTGCAAACCACAGCGGCACCTCCAAACCACACACGGCACCAAACTGCGCGCCGAGTGCCTTGAGTGGTTCGTATACCGGCGTGGTGCGCAGCGGTCGTCCCGCTGGCAATTCTTCATTCGGAAATCGAATCGAAAAGCGACGCGAGTAGTTTTCGCGCACCTTTTCATGGGTGTACGCCATCGTCGCATAATCGCCAAAGCGCGCAATATCCATCGCAAACACATCGAATCCGGGGTCACCCTCAATCATCCAGTTGGCCAACGCCAGACCCACACCGCCACCCTGGCTGAAGCCTGCCATGACTGCACAAGCGCTCCACAAACCACGCACTCCTCGCACCGGCCCAACGAGAGGATTGCCGTCGGGCGAGAAGGTGAACGGACCGTTGATGATCTGTTTGATACCGGCGTTGTTGAAGGCGGGAAAGTGACTGAATCCGACCTCAAGCTCGCGCGTGATCCGATCAATGTCCGGCTCGAGCAGCTCGTGGCCGAAGTCCCAGGGTGTCACCTTGGGCGACCATGCGCGGCAGTCCCTCTCATAGGTACCCATCAACATACCCCCGCGCTCCTGACGCAGGTAGAGCTCGCCATCGAAATCGACGGTGTGCAGCATCTCCTTGCCGGCACGCGCGTTGAATTCGGCCACCTCCGCCATGTCATCGGTGATCAGGTACATATGCTCCATGGCAAGCACTGGCAACTCCAGCCCGGTCATTCGACCCACCTCGCGTGCCCACAGGCCAGCCGCGTTGACGACATGCTCTGCGTTGATCGTACCGGTGTTTGTTATCACGTCCCAGGTGCCGTCAGGTCGTTGTTGCAAGTCTTCGACCTTGGTCTGAAGCTCTATGCTTGCACCGTTCTTTTTCGCTGACCTGGCGTAGGCGTGTGTCGTGCCGTAGGGGTCCAGATGACCTTCCATCTCGTCGTACAGAGCACCGACAAACTGCGATGGATCCAGAAGCGGCATCAGCTCATGCGCCTCTGCAGGTGTTATCAACTCCGCGTCCAGGCCAAGATAGCGCCCTTTGGCCTTGATCGATTTGAGCCAGTCAAAACGCTCCTCGGTGGCGGCGAGCATGACGCCTGAGGTCATATGCAAGCCGACGTCCTGGCCTGAATACTGTTCGATCTCCTTGTAAAGCTCTACCGTGTACTTCTGAAGCTTTGCAACGTTTGGATCGCCATTGATCGTGTGCATTCCACCGGCTGCGTGCCAGGTGCTGCCTGAGGTCAAATCGGAACGCTCAAGCAACACCACATCAGTCCAACCGAACTTGCTCAGGTGATACAACACCGAGCAGCCAACTACTCCGCCGCCGATGACCACGGCTTTCGTGTGCGATTTCATGGACGCGGGTGCGCTTTGCTATTGGCCAGGGATCAGTATATTGGAGTACCAGCGGCCGGAGTCCGGCGGCTGTAACCGCATGCAGCAGGGTACAGCGAAGCCGCCGGTGTTGCCGCGGTCTCGTGCTAATCAAGGCCATAGGGAATGGCCCCGCGTGAATCCGTATCGATGCGCAGGGCTCTACGCATCGGGGGCATCGCTCGCTGGTGGCATTGTGTGCGTTCACAGATGCGGCACGAGATACCGATCGGCTCGAACGCTGTGCCACCGCGTTGGTCCAGATCATCGGCGTAGATCACATCGTGTGCATGTCGAATCTCACAACCGAGCGACAAGGCATAGCGCTGCACCGGATCACCGAAGCCGCCGCTGCGTTTGTTGACGGCCGTTGCCAGACACAGGTAGCGCACCCCATCGGGTGTCTCTGCCAATTGGCGTATGACACGATCGGGGTTCTCAAACGCGCTGTGTACATTCCAGAGTGGGCAGGCAGAGCCAAACCGTGCAAAGCGCAAGCGTGTTGCACTGTGTCTCTTTGTGATGTTGCCAGCTTGATCAACGCGCGCAAAGAAGAAGGGTATTCCCTTGGCACCCGGGCGCTGCAAGGTGCTGAGACGATGCGCTACCTGCTCAATGCTTGCCCCGAAAAAATCCGCCAACCGTTCAAGATCATGCCGCAGGGTGTGCGCCTTGCTCGCAAACAGGGAATAGGGCAGCAGTGTTGCGCCTGCAAAGGCATTGGCAAACCCGACGCGCGCCACGGCGCCAGCATCAGCACTTCGAAACTCGGCCTCCATGACCAGCTGGTCGAGCTTTTCTGCGTGCTCCAGCAGCGCGATCTGGTGAGCGATCTGGAAGGTTCGCGTAGAGAGCGCCGCCGCGGGATTCAATGCAAGCGTACGAGTAGCGCTGTCAAAGTGGCGCAACGGTCGTGCCTTGTCCTCATCGGCATCCAGAACGGTGATGCCATGCAGATCGAGAAGGCGTTGACGCAGTGCTTCATCCAGAGGTCTGCCAGTGCTTGCCAGCTCCGCTGCGAATTGTTCCGCTGCCACATCGAGCGAGTGCACGTAGTTGTCGATGTAGTGAAAGTGATCGCGCACCTCGTCCCAGGGCGTGGGCTCAGCCGCGTGGCCGGCGTGCTCAAGACTGGTATCCAGCGCCACGATCTCATCGCTGACGCGCCTGAGACTCTGGTGTGCCAGCAGAAAGGCGCGTGCCATCGACGGTGCGTTGCGAGCAACCAGTTGCAGGTCTTGATGGCTCGGCGCCTGGCCACTGAACAAGGGGTCAGCGAGCGCTTCCGCCATGTCCGCCATCAGCCGATCAGCCTCGCTGTCCGACAGGGTGGCGATATCCACCGAAAAGCGCTCAGCCAGCGCGAGTAGCACAGGCGCGCTCGCGTGTCGGTGATTGTTCTCGAGTTGATTGAGGTAGCTTGTGGACAAGCCCAGTTGTTCGGCAAAGGCTGCCTGGGTCAGCGCGTGCGTCTCGCGAATGTCGCGCAGACGCCGGCCAATGAAGAGCTTGCGGGATCTCATCGCGATTGGAGTGGCGGTGTGGAGGCTGGGCGAAGGTCGGGCGGAGGTTGGGCAAGTAGGGATATTTGCAACATTGCAAATCCCTTTTTTCAAGTTTACTACATCGGATCAGTCGCTCGAATGTGCTTGCAGGGAGTACTCCCAGCGTCCACTCTCTTGTACTTGTCCGCCGCCACAACCACCCGTCGTCTATGCAGACAGAGATCAACGAACAGCTGGACGCGCGCCGAGCAGCGGCTCGAGCAGGTGGCGGTGAGCGTCGCATTGCGGCGCAGCACGCCAAGGGCAAGCTCACCGCGCGCGAGCGCCTCGACGTGCTGCTCGACCCGGGCTCCTTCGAGGAGTACGACATCTACAAGACGCACCGTTGCGTCGATTTCGGGATGGAAGAGAACGTCATTGACGGTGACGGCGTGGTGACCGGGTGGGGCACTATCGATGGTCGACCGGTCTACGTCTTCAGTCAGGATTTCACCGTGTTTGGCGGTAGCCTCTCGGAGACGCACGCGGAGAAGATCTGCAAGGTCATGGATCTTGCGGTGCAAAACGGTGTGCCGCTCATTGGTCTGAACGATTCCGGCGGGGCGCGTATTCAGGAGGGCGTAGCCTCACTCGGCGGCTATGCCGAGGTGTTCTGGCGCAATGTGCAGGCCTCAGGCGTGATCCCGCAGATCTCGGTGATCATGGGCCCGTGTGCGGGGGGTGCCGTGTACTCACCTGCGATGACCGACTTCATCTACATGGTGCGCGACAGCAGCTACATGTTTGTGACAGGGCCCGATGTTGTAAAGACTGTGACCAATGAAGTAGTCACAGCAGAGGAGCTCGGCGGCGCGAGCACGCATACCAGGCGTTCGTCGGTCGCTGACAACGCGTTCGACAACGACATCGAGACGCTACAGGAAGTACGGCGCTTGTATGGCTTCTTGCCGTTGTCCAGCCGCGAGGCACCTGCAACTTATCCAGGTAATGACTCTGCAACACGCGTAGATCAGGCGCTTGACACACTGATCCCGGCGTCGGCCAATCAGCCGTACGACATGCTCGAGGTGGTGCGCTCGATTGCCGATGCCGGCGAGTTTCTGGAAATACAACCCGAGCACGCTGCCAACATTCTGTGCGGATTTGTGCGCATGGCTGGCGACACGGTCGGCATCGTCGCCAACCAGCCAATGGTGCTCGCTGGAGTGCTCGACATCGATAGCGCCAGGAAGGCCGCTCGGTTTGTACGCTTTTGCGATGCCTTCAATATCCCCGTCGTCACACTCGTCGATGTGCCAGGCTTTTTGCCCGGTACCAGTCAGGAGTACGGCGGCATCATCAAGCACGGCGCAAAGTTGTTGTTCGCCTATGCTGAGGCAACGGTGCCAAAAGTCACTGTTATCACGCGCAAGGCCTACGGTGGCGCCTACGATGTCATGGCCTCCAAGCATATCCGTGCAGACGTCAATTACGCATGGCCGACAGCCGAGATTGCCGTCATGGGTGCCAAGGGCGCAACCGAGATTCTGTATCGCTCGGAGCTGGATGATCCGGTGAAGATTGCCGAGCGAACAGCTGAGTATGAGAAGCGCTTTGCCAACCCGTTCATTGCGGCACAACGCGGGTTCATCGACGAGGTGATTCAGCCGCACTCCACGCGGCGTCGCGTGTTGCGAGCACTCGCGTTGCTCAAGACCAAGTCCGCTACTGCGCCCGCGCGCAAGCACTCCAACATCCCGCTATGAGCCGCTCGACATCCAACAGCGCCTTGTTCAACAAGGTCCTGGTTGCCAATCGGGGCGAGATAGCCTGCAGGGTTTTTCATACCGCAAAGCGTCTCGGCATCGGCACCGTCGCTGTCTACTCCGAGGCTGATGCAGGCGCCTTGCACGTACGCGAAGCTGACGAGGCCGTGTTGATCGGCCCGGCAGCCGCCGCCGAGAGCTACCTGGTGATCGACAAGATCATCGAGGCCTGCAAGGCAACGGGTGCCGATGCGGTTCATCCCGGCTACGGCTTCCTGTCCGAGCGTGCCGCCTTTGCCGAAGCGCTGGCAGCGCAGGGTATTGCCTTTGTCGGCCCGCCCGTTGGAGCGATAGAGGCAATGGGCGACAAAATCACTTCAAAGCGTATCGCCGAGCAAGCGGGCGTCTCCACCGTGCCAGGTGAGGCGGGCATCATCGAGGATGCGGACGCCGCGGTGGCCGTGTCCACGCGTATCGGCTTCCCGGTCATGTTGAAGGCATCGGCTGGCGGTGGCGGCAAGGGCATGCGCGTTGCCTGGAATGAAGAGCAGGCGCGCGAAGGTTTTGAACGTGCACGGTCTGAAGCCGCCTCAAGCTTTGGCGATGACCGGATCTTTATCGAAAAATTTGTCACCGAGCCGCGTCATATCGAAATACAGGTGCTGTGTGACTCGCACGGCAACGGCGTCTATCTCGGTGAGCGTGAGTGTTCCATTCAAAGGCGTAACCAGAAGGTCATCGAGGAAGCACCCTCACCGTTTCTTGATGAGGCGACGCGTAAAGCCATGGGGGAGCAGGCCCTGATGCTTGCGCGTGCCGTGGACTATGCCAGCGCCGGTACGGTGGAATTCATCGTCGATGGCGACCGTAACTTCTATTTCCTCGAGATGAACACGCGCTTGCAGGTAGAGCATCCTGTGACCGAGCTCATCACTGGCGTGGATCTGGTTGAACAGATGCTGCGGGTGGCAGCGGGCGAGCGCCTCGGCCTGCAACAGAGCGATATCAAGCTCGATGGCTGGGCTATCGAGAGTCGTTTGTACGCTGAAGACCCTTATCGCGGGTTTCTACCCTCTATCGGACGTTTGACCCGTTATCGCCCGCCACTTGATTTGAGCGCTGGGCAGATAACGGTGCGAAACGATACCGGTGTGGACGAAGGCGGCGAGATCTCCCGTTACTACGACCCGATGATCGCCAAGCTGTGCACTCACGCACCAACGCGCGAGCAGGCGGTCACTGCCATGGCGAGTGCGCTCGATACGTTCGAACTCGAAGGTATCGCGCACAATCTACCGTTTCTCTCTGCGGTCATGCGCCATCCGCGCTTTGTGGAAGGTCGCCTGACCACCGCCTTCATCGATGATGAGTACCCCGATGGTTTCAGTGGTGTCACACCGGATGCGGAGCAGTTGCGACTCTACGCCGCAGTTGCCGCGCTCATCCATCTGCGCCATCAGACCTGGCGTCAGAGCATCGCTCCCGAGCGGTTCAAGCCTGCACAGCAGGATGAGCTCGTTGCGTGTTCTGGTGATCAGCAACTGCTCATCTCGCATGTGCTCGATCACCAAACGTCAGAATTGAACGTCGATGAGCAACCAATACACATTCAACTCGGTTGGCAGCCTGGAGATCATCTGGCCCGGGCAGAAGTCGGCAGTCAACACATCGACCTGCAAGTGTCGGTACCCACGGGGGGCGTCCGCCTGCGCGGTGCAGGCATGGATCTGTATTTTGCGATCGGCAACCGACGTCTGGCCGAACTGCGTGAGCTCATGCCGGTCAAGAGCTTTGATGCATCGGCCAACGCCTTGCTCTGTCCGATGCCTGGATTATTGACCAAAGTGCTGGTCGCAGAGGGCGATAGCGTCGAACCCGGACAATCACTCGCCGTCGTCGAAGCCATGAAGATGGAGAACACCCTGAGCGCGGAGCGCGCAGCTGTGATCAAGACCATCGTCGCCAGCGAAGGAGCAAGCCTCGCGGTTGACGAAGTGATCATTGAATTTGAAGCAGAGGGCTGACATGAAGCACTCCGATGCACTCGACACCTGGCGCGCGCTGGCAGCGAAAGAGTTGCGTGATCGACCGCTCGAGTCGCTGGAACATGAAACGCTCTCGGGCATCAAGGTCAAGGCACTCTACGGCCCCGATGATGTAAGCGCTGAGGCACTTGCCGAAGTGCCGGGTATCGCACCCTTCACACGTGGTGTGCGCGCAACGATGTATGCCGGACGTCCGTGGACAATTCGCCAGTACGCAGGCTTCTCCACGGCAGAGGAATCCAACGCCTTCTACCGCAAGAATCTTGCGGCAGGCCAGAAGGGCTTGTCAGTGGCTTTTGACCTTGCCACACACCGCGGCTACGACTCCGACCACGAGCGCGTCACGGGCGATGTCGGCAAGGCAGGGGTTGCCATCGATTCTGTCGAGGACATGAAGATCCTGTTCAACGGCATACCGCTGGATACGATGAGTGTGTCAATGACCATGAACGGCGCGGTCATTCCGGTGCTGGCCATGTTCATTGTTGCAGGAGAAGAACAAGGGGTCACACCTGCACAATTGTCCGGGACCATTCAGAACGACATCCTCAAGGAGTTCATGGTTCGCAATACCTATATTTACCCACCCGAGCCATCAATGCGGATTGTGGCCGACATCATCGACTACACCGCGCGTGAGATGCCAGCGTTCAACTCCATCAGCATATCCGGGTATCACATGCAAGAAGCCGGCGCGACTCTGGCGCAGGAGCTTGGCTACACCCTCGCTGACGGCATGGAGTACGTGCGTACCGCCATGGCAAGCGGATTGGATATCGAAGCCTTCGCCCCGCGTTTGTCATTCTTCTTTTGTATCGGTATGGATTTTTTCATGGAAGTGGCCAAGCTGCGTGCCGCACGCCGCCTCTGGTGCAAGATCATGGAAGACTTTGGGGCGACCTCCAACCGTTCGAAGATGCTGCGTACGCACTGCCAGACCAGTGGTGTGTCGCTGACCGAGAAGGACCCGTACAACAACGTCATGCGCACGACGGTTGAGGCGATGGCAGCGGTACTTGGCGGCACCCAGTCTCTACACACCAATGCCTTTGATGAGGCCATGGCACTGCCGACCGAAGACTCTGCGCGCATCGCGCGCAATACGCAGCTGGTACTACAGCATGAGACGCGTATCACCGATGTGGTGGATCCGCTGGGTGGCAGCTACTACGTCGAGTCTTTGACTGATGCTCTAGCCAATGAGGCCTGGAAGCTGATCGAGGAAGTGGAAGCGCTTGGCGGCATGACCAAAGCCGTAGCTGCCGGATTGCCAAAGAAGCGTATCGAGCAATCGGCCTCCATACGGCAAGCGCGAGTCGACGGTGGCGATGATGTCATTGTCGGTGTCAATCGCTACGAGCTTGAGGACGAAGCCCCCGTCGATATCCTCTCGATAGACAACGACGCGGTAAGGCGCTCCCAGATCGAAAGGCTCAGAGCCGTCCGCACACAACGCGACGCCAGCGCTTGCAAACAAGCACTGACAGCGCTTGAAAGCGCAGCCGCCGCTGATGGCAACGTACTCGAAGCCGCCATAATTGCCGCACGCGCAAGAGCCACACTTGGCGAAATCTCCGATGCCATGGAGCGTGCCTTCGGTCGTCATTCAGCCACCCCCGAAGCGGCCAGTGGCAGCTATCGCGACGTGCGCGGCGAAGATCCCGAGTTCCTCGCTCTACAGCTGCGCGTGTCAGAACTTGCAAGCAAGCGCGGCAAGCGCCCGCACCTGCTGGTAGCGAAGATGGGTCAGGACGGGCATGACCGCGGTGCCAAGGTCATTGCCACGGGCTTCGGCGATATCGGCTTCAAGATCGATTTGTCAGACCTTTTCGAAACGCCGTCAGAGGTCGCTGAACGCGCCATCGCAGCCGGTGTCGATGTGGTAGGCGTCTCCTCACTTGCCGCGGGGCATTTGACGCTTGTACCAGAGTTGATTCAGGCGCTACGCGCACAAGGCTCGGATATCCGCGTGGTGTGCGGCGGCGTGATCCCGGAGAAGGATCATGAGGCACTGTATGCGGCAGGCGTAGACAAGATTTTCGGGCCCGGCACCTCGATTCTGGATTCCGCCAGTGCGGTGTTGGGGGCTATAGAAGGGGGTGGGCGCAACCGCTGAGTGTCGATCGCCTGTATTGATGGGCATGCCGGCGCCTCTTGCTCGCGCATTGTCCACGCCTGCACAAGTGCTGTGATCTGGCGTTTTTCGGCCTGGTAGCGATCCCAAGACCGTATTTCATTCGTATATTTCAGTAATTATTGAAATTGACGAAAAACAAGGGAAAGAGCATGAGGTACAGGCGATGAATCTTGAGTCACCGACCCGCGAATTTGTCTTGCATTTTGGCGAGATGGGCGCTCGTTGGGGCATGAACCGGACGGTGGGTCAGATTTATGCGCTGCTCTACCTGACCGAAGAGCCCTTGTGCGCCGACGACCTGGTCGAGGGCCTGGGCCTGTCGCGCTCGAATGTATCCATGGGATTGAAGGAGCTGAAGAGCTGGAAGCTTGTGAAGCTTGTGCACCGGGCAGATGATCGGCGCGACTACTTTCAGACCCCCGAGGACGTGTGGGAGATCGTGCGCACGCTTGCCGAGCAGCGCAAGCAACGCGAGGTCGACCCGACCCTGACCTTTCTGCGAGAGCTTCAGATCAACCATGGCAAGGCATCACAGACCTATGCGAGTCGCCGGATTGATCGCACAGCGCAAATCATCGAGACAGCAGTTGAGGGCTACGAGCAGCTTGCAGGTATTGCTCCCGAGCGGCTCGAGAAGCTCGTGGCTATCGGGGATGCGGCAAGAAAGGTACTCGACTTTGGCCAGCGCAGACGTCGCGCGGCTACCAACCAAAAGGCCTGACTCCAATGGATGCATTGATCCTGTCGCGCATACAGTTCGCGGCCAACATCTCGTTTCACATTCTGTTCCCGACCATCACCATTGCACTCGGTTGGGTGCTCGTCTACCTGCGACTGCGGGCCAACCGTAGCGGTGACCCTGTCTGGCTTGAGGTCTACGGATTCTGGGTCAAGGTGTTTGCGCTCTGCTTCGGGCTCGGCGTCGTATCCGGTATTACCATGAGCTTCCAGTTTGGTACGAACTGGCCAGGGTTCATGGAGACCGTCGGCAACATAGCAGGGCCATTATTGGCTTATGAGGTGTTGACCGCCTTCTTCCTTGAGGCAGGCTTTCTCGGCATCATGTTGTTTGGCGCCAGTCGTGTACCGAAATGGTTGCATACTTCCGCGACAGTGCTGGTCGCCTTGGGCACGACCTTGTCAGCCTTCTGGATTCTGGTACTCAACTCCTGGATGCACACACCAGCAGGCTTTGAGATGCGCGACGGCGTGGCCCATGCCACAGACTGGATGGCAATCATCTTCAATCCGTCGATGCCGTACCGACTGGTGCATGTACTGATAGCGTCCGGTTTGACGGTAGGCTTTCTGATGGCGGGCATCAGCGCGCTACGCTGGCTCTGGAACGACCGCGGTGAGGCGGTCATGCGCGGCCTTCGCACTGGTGTGTTTCTCTCCGCTGCCTTGATTCCGGTACAGATCCTTGTCGGTGACATGCACGGGCTGAACACCCTGGAACACCAACCCGCCAAGGTCGCTGCCATGGAAGCGAATTGGGAGACTCAGGGATCGGTGCCGCTGGTGCTGTTCGGTTTGCCCGATGAAGAGCTTCGCGAAAACCGCTATGAAGTCGCGGTCCCCAATGTTGCGAGCCTGATTCTCACGCACAGCCTTGACGGTGAGGTGCCGGGCCTCAATGACTTTGTCAGCGAGACAGGGGAGATCACTCATCCTCCCGTGGCACCTGTGTTCTTCGCTTTTCGCGTGATGGTCGGTGTGGGCATGCTGATGCTCCTGGTCAGCTGGGCCATGAGTTGGCGCTTGCTGAAAACCGGTAACCCGGGGCGTATTGGCGCGATGGCTCTCGTTGGCATGAGCTTGTCTGGCTGGGTGGCCACGCTTTCGGGCTGGTACGTCACCGAGATCGGGCGGCAGCCGTGGCTGGTTACGGGCGTGTTGGACACCGCCTCTGCGGTGGCCCCGCATCCGGTGCCGGTATTGGCGTTCTCTCTGGCGACCTACCTGGGTATCTACGTGGTGCTGCTTGCAGCGTTCATTGGCACGTTGATCTATCTTGCACGCAACGCAACGATCGGCGGTATTGAGCTGCGCAAGACGGCGGCCAAGGGCACTGATCGCGGCTCGACGATTGTGGCTGTGACCAACGCAGCGAGGACCTGACAGATGACGACTACCGCAGAACTGCTTGGTGATCCGCTGCCGTACGTCTTTGCGGGCCTGATGGCGGTATCCATCTTTGCCTATGTCGTGCTTGACGGGTTCGATCTGGGGGTTGGCTTGTTGTCCCGGTCGGTCACCGACGAGGAGCGCAACACGCTGATCTCCTCGATCGGCCCTTTCTGGGACGCGAACGAAACCTGGTTGGTGCTAGCTGTTGGTCTGTTGTTGGTTGCGTTCCCGGAGGCGCATGGCATTGTGCTGTCCGAGCTGTATATACCCGTTGTGGTGATGCTGCTCGGGCTGACATTACGCGGGGTTGCGTTTGAATTTCGAGCCAAGGTACCACCGGCACGCAAGCCGCTTTGGGATGGCGCCTTTTTCTGGGGCTCGTTTTTGACCGCAGTTTCTCAAGGCTACATGCTCGGCGCGTATGTGCTCGGGTTTGAGCAAGGATTTGCTGCGGCAGGTTTTGCGCTTGTATCGGCTGTTGGTGTTGCTGCCGCTTATGCGCTCATCGGTGCTACGTGGTTGATCGCCAAGACCCAGGGTGAGCTTCAGCAAAAAGCGATTGCCATCGCCTCGAGGTTGGTATTTGCCACCGCTGCTGGTCTCTTGACGGTCTCACTGGTCACACCTCTTGTCAGCGAACGTGTACGTGATATCTGGTTCGCTTTTCCGGAGGTGGTGTTGTTTGCACCCATACCGGTAATGACGGTGCTTTCCTTGTGGGCATTGCATGTCAGCCTCAAGCACCTCAAAGACGTGACTACCGATCGCTATCGCTGGCTGCCCTTTGGCTTGACGGTAACCATTTTCGCGCTGTCATTCTTTGGGCTGGCGGTGAGCTTTCTGCCGTGGATCGTGCCTGATCAGGTCAGCATCACCGACGCCGCTTCGTCGCGCGACTCGTTGAAGATAATCCTGGTAGGAACACTGTTCACCTTGCCAATGATTGTCGGCTATACGGTGCTGAGTTATCGCGTGTTCAGGGGCAAGGCGAAGCCACTTGCCTATACATGAAGAAAAGCTCCGTGTCGATGTCGATACGGAGCTCGAGCACTGAATCCTAGTTTACTGATTCGGTTATGGTGAATTCGAAGTTCTGGTTTTCATCTATCGACGGATTCTCAACAGACAACCAGTAGGGACCCGGTTCGCTGATATCGAAATCGTCGGTACCACTGACAACAGTGCCGGCTTCGTTGATTGTTTGAATCCTGTCTTGGTCTCTGGTTTCACCAAACCCGGTGGCGACATCGAAAATCCCGAGTACGGTTCTATCCGCTCCATCCTGGCGGCTACCTGTCGTATTGATGGTGTAGTTGGTCTCTTCAAGCTCCAGTCTGTACCAAACAACGTCACTCGCTTCATTCAGTATCTGAAGCTCAAATGCTTCAGTAGTACCGACACTGGTGTCTGTTATCGTCGGGCATTCCTCGAAAAAAGGAGATGGGATGCTGCGCCCATTGGCAAATACGCCGAACACGTAATCCTCGGCGGCGACATTGGCTGTTATCTCCAGGGTGAGCGTACGTGGCTCCGGGTTGAGGAACAACTCTGCCTCACGCGCGCGAATTTCGGCCTCATTGATACGAAGCAGTTGATTGAGTGAGGCTCCAGCACCGTCCACTTCGTTCACTTCAAGCGATATATTTCTGTCTGCTCTGTCCACGCGCTGCGAGTCAGCGATGATGTGGTAATAGCCCGCCTCAAGGTCGACGCTCCAGTACTGAGTATCGCTGCTCGGGATATCGGGATTGACGCGACCGCGTACGAGTTGACCTTCAATCATTTGTGCCGGACTCGCCAGCGACGTGCTCGCAGTGGTGTCGGCAACCGCCAATGTGCCGCACGTACTCACGTTGATTCGGGGTGAGGCGTCGCTCAGGTCAATGTCATCGCCCGTCGTGGTGCCCTCATCGCCAGTGGTGGTGCCTTCGCCGCCAGTGGTGGTGCCGCCAGTCGTGGTTGTGCCAACGCCCGTTGTCGTGCCAGCGCCAGTTGCAGCGCCACCTGTTTCTCCGCCATCGCCATCGCCATCGCCATCGCCATCGCCATCGCCATCACCGCCCGAGCTGCAGGCTGTGAGCGAAAGCACCAATGCGGCACTGAGTATGAATCTAGCTGGAGTTTTCATTTAGCAGTCGTCCTTGTTTAGCGAAGTATGGTTTTTTGATGAATGCTGCGGCTGCCGAACAGACCGAGTCAGCGCATCAGAATACAACCCGGTTACCGTCCAGCCATACAGCACGCATCCGCACAGAGATTACCCAGAACAGTCGTCGCGCGTCAATCAATGCACTTTCAGGCCTCACGCATCAAGTGCGTATGACACACTGTGCGTATGACATCAGAAACTCCAGCCATCATCTCAATCCGCGGATTGACCAAGACTTACGCCAATGGATTCAGGGCCTTGAAGGGTATTGATCTGGATGTGCGTGAAGGCGAAATATTGGCGCTTTTGGGTCCCAATGGTGCTGGCAAGACCACACTGATCTCAACGATCTGTGGGCTCGTTCAGCCTACCGCTGGCAGTGTGACTGTGGCAGGCTTTGATATCGGTCGGGATTTTCGCAAAACGCGTGAGTTGATTGGCCTGGTCCCCCAGGAACTCGCTATCGCACCCTTTGATGTGGTCGAGAACACCGTGCGCTTGAGCCGGGGCCTGTTTGGCTTGTCACGCAATGATCACTACATCGCTGATCTGCTCGGACGCCTGTCGCTTGGTGACAAGATGACGAATATCATGCAGCAGCTCTCGGGCGGTATGAAGCGCCGCGTGCTCATTGCCAAGGCACTGGCACACGAGCCGCGCATCCTGTTTCTCGACGAACCTACAGCCGGCGTTGATGTTGAGCTGAGAAAGGACATGTGGGACATCGTTGAGCAACTGCGACAGGATGGGGTGACCATCATTCTGACCACTCACTACATCGAGGAAGCCGAGGAGATTGCTGACCGGGTTGGCGTGATTGCAAATGGCGAGCTGCTCGTAATCGATGACAAGACGACGTTGATGTCCCGCTTTGGCAAGAAGCAGTTGTCGATCGAGTTGCGCTCACCCTGTTCTTCGCTGCCGGAGTCTCTTGCAGAATTCGATGTGGAATTGAGCAGCGATCAGTCGAGGGTGATTTACAGCTATGACACCCGCGCTGAGCGCACCGGTATCACCGCGCTGCTGCAAGCTCTGAACGAGGCTGGCTTGCAGTTGAAGGATCTGTCAACGGTGCAAAGCTCACTCGAAGACATATTTGTTGATCTGGTAGCCAGCAATCGCGAGACCGGGGAGGGCGTGGCATGAACATCGAAGGGGTCAAGGCGATCTATATCAACGAGATGCGACGCACACGCAAGACACTCCTGCAGAGCGTGGTCTCCCCCGTGTTGTCAACGATGCTCTACTTCGTGGTATTCGGCAGCGCTATAGGCTCCCGTATCGAGTCTGTCGGAGGCGTTGAATATGGCCTGTTCATCGTACCGGGGCTGATGATGTTATCCCTGTTGACACAGAGCATCAGTAACGCATCGTTCGGGATCTTCTTTCCGAAATTCACCGGTACGATCTACGAGGTGATGAGTGCCCCTTTGTCGTTCTTTGAGATCATTCTTGGCTATGTGGGCGCGGCGGCTACCAAGTCCTTGATCATCGGGACAATCATCCTGATCACGGCCGCTTTTTTTGTTGATCTGCGCATTGCTCATCCGGTGTGGATGGTGACTTTTTTGTTGGTCACCTGTATTGCCTTCAGTCTGTTCGGATTCATTATCGGTCTGTGGGCCGACAACTTCGAGAAGCTTCAGTTGATCCCCTTGATCGTGATAACGCCGCTGGTTTTTCTTGGCGGGAGTTTCTACTCGATCGATATGCTGCCGGAGTTCTGGCAGAAGGTCACACTGTTGAATCCAGTGGTGTACCTGATCTCGGGTTTTCGATGGAGCTTTTTTGACGTGGCGGATGTGTCGGTTGGACTGTCTGTGACGATGATCACGGGCTTCTTGCTCCTGTGTGTGGGAATAGTGTGGTGGATGTTCAGGACCGGCTACAAGCTCAGGTCCTGAGCCGCAATCAACGTAGTCGACTCGATAACCGCTGGACCAAAGAGGTCCGCGTAGCCGCCAATCTCGTAGCGTCCATGACTATCGAAAACCTCGCTCTTACGAGCCCTGTGTTCACGACCACTCTGGAAAACGCCTCGTGACCTTCACCGCCTTGCTCGGCCTGCTCCGCTCCTTGCTGACCTACTATGCGCTACCGTGGCGGCGTGTTGCACTCAAGCGCTTCTACCGTGATCTGCTCCCGCAGGATGCGTTGATGTTTGACGTAGGCGCTCACGTAGGCAGTCGGAGCCGCTCTGTGCTGTCGATAGGCGGGCGAGCTGTTGCCATCGAGCCACAACCGGTCTTCGCTCGGTGGCTTGGCTGGTTGTTTCGTGACAATCCGCGTGTTGAGCTTGTGATCGCAGCGGTGGGTGCGCAGGAGGGACAGGCCAGCCTGCAGATATCCAGTCGACACCCAACGGTCTCGACGCTCTCAAGCGAGTGGATCGATCAGGTAGAGCAGTCAGCAGGATTTGAGCAAGTGGAGTGGGACAAGAGTATCGACGTGCCCGTGACCACCATAGACCGGCTGATCGAGCAATACGGCCGCCCGGATTTTCTGAAGATCGACGTAGAGGGCTTTGAGGCGGAGATACTCGCCGGTTGTTCGCAACCGATCGCGTTGGTCGCCGTTGAGTTTTTACCAGCGGCGCTTGACATACTGTGGCAATGCATCGACCGAGTGGAGGCACACGGCGAAGCAGAGTACAACTTTGTGTCTGGAGAGACGCATCGGTTTGAGCTGACCGAATGGGTAGCCGCCTCGGCAATTCGCCCCTTGATTGAGCACGCCTCAGCCTCCGGTCGCTCTGGAGATTTGTACGCCCGCCAGCGAGAACGCGGTTTTTGAGTCAACCAGTAGCCGCAGTGGGAGCTGCAACAAGCAAGACAGGACCCGGGTTCACTGCATGGTGGCTTGGTCCCCTGCTCGTGTGGCTTGCATTGGTGCTGCCTGCGCACCCGGACAAATTCAACCTGCAATCCTTGTTGGTGCTGCCGCTGGAGCTTCCTTTGGTGATCCTGGCGATAGTGCTGTTGCCTGGCGGATTCAACAAAGCGTTCCGCTTGCTGCTCGTCGCGTTCTTGTTGCTACTCGTGTTGTTGCGCCTTGCCGATGTCGGCTCCTATATCGCGTTTGATCGCAGATTCAGTCCACTCGTTGAGTGGCACCTTCTGGGGGATGGCTGGAATCTGGCATCGTCTTCGGTCGGGCGCGGTCAAGCGGCACTCGCTGTTGTCGTGCTGGCGTTGATCGTCGCAAGCATCGTGTGGCTACTCAGCGTCAGCCTCAAGGCACTGTCACACCTTTTGGACCCGTATCGTCGACGATTGACCAACGCGAGCCTCGCACTCTTGGTCTGTATCGGTGCCGTACTCATCGCCGAGCATCTCATGGAGCAAGACTGGCCTGTCTCGGGTGGCGTGCCAACTGAAGCGCGGTGGCGTGTGCAGAACATGTACGCATCGATACAGGATCAGACCGAGTTTGTCAGAGCACTCGCTGAGGATCCAGTGCTCGACGTCACAGCGCCTGCTTTTACAGCCATTGCTGAACGCGATGTGCTGATTCTTTTTGTCGAGTCCTATGGACGCAGTTTCATTGATCTGGAGCCAATGCGCTCAACAGCTCTGCCGCGACTGGCGCAAAGTGATGCCGAACTGGCCGATGCCGGTCTGTCGCGCCGCAGCGGGTGGGTCGAGTCACCCATTCGCGGCGGACGCAGCTGGCTGGCGCATGCGACATTCATGTCCGGGCTACTCGTTGACAATCAAGCGCGTTTTGATCGGCTGATCAGTTCGGAGCGCGTATCGCTGAATCGCCTGTTTGCGCGAGCAGGTTGGCACACCGCAGGCCTGATGCCTGCCATAAAGCTTGCATGGCCAGAGGGCGCTTGGTACGGATTTGACACAACGCTTGATTCGAGGACTCTTGGCTATGAGGGCGAGCCCTTTGGTTGGGTGACCATGCCTGATCAATACACGCTGCATGCACTGCAACAATTACGAGAACGCACAGACAAGCCCTTGATGGCAGAAGTCGCGTTGATCAGTTCGCATGTCCCCTGGACACCGATCGCTAATATCGTGCCGTGGGACGCTATCGATGACGGTCGTGTGTTTGATGGCAGTCAGCGAGATGAACCACCCATCGTATGGAAAGACCGCGCGGGTGTTCAGGTGCTGTACAACCGCTCGCTTGATTACAGTCTGCAGGTGACTACCGAATACGCCGCGCGCTATGCCGATAATGCCCTGATCATCGTCATCGGCGATCATCAGCCCGCATCAATCATTGACGGCTGGGGCAAGACCGCCGATGTTCCCATTCATATCATCAGCAATGATGAGGCGCTACTGTCTCGCCTGCCGGAGGCCAGCTTCAGCAATGGCATGGTGCCTGACAGTGAGCTTGAGAGTGTGCCAATGCAGGATATCCGCCTTTTTTTATCGCGTATCTTCGAGGTACCGTAGGGATTCGGGCGATCGCTGCAAAGGGCGTCAACAAGGCAGTATGGACATACAGTTTTCTGCTTGATCCCGGATTGATCACCATTTGCCGCGTGCATACGTGTGGTGACACCCACTTTGCTAGTCTTGTACTCCCCGTCTGTTGCCGAGAACCCCATGGGCAAGTCACTGCAGGATCAACTCAGGCAAGCCGGTCTTGCCAATGCCAAGCAAGCGGCCAAGGCCCGACGATCACAGGATCACAAGCGCAAGCAGGCTCAGCGCGGCGTGGTGATCGAAGAGGAGGCGACGCGGCTGGCGCGCGAAGCAGAGGTTGCCAAGCAGGCACGTGATCGCGCCTTGAATCGTGAACGTCAGGAGGCGGCAGAAGCGCGCGCCATCCAGGCGCAGATCGTCCAGCTGGTGGATCTCAATCGCGTTGTCGAGCGCGGGGATAACGAATTCGGCTTTACCGACGACTCCCGCATTCGGACATTGCACCTGACATCGGATGATCGCGCGGCCCTGGTGGCTGGACGTCTGGCTATCGTGAGGCTAGGTGATAGTCTCGAGCAGGAGCCTCGCTACGAGATTGTGCCGCGCCCAGTCGCAAAAAAGGTCGCTGAGCGCGATGCTGCGCGTGTGGTGCTGATGAACCACAAGGATGAATCTGTAGTCGATGCTGATGACCCCTATGCAGGCTACGACGTGCCGGATGACCTGATGTGGTAAGTCTTGTCAGACCCTTCTCAAAGCCCGGCTAACCGGTAACCGAAAACAGGTTCAGGCCTTGCAGCGCAGTGCTGATCACGATCTCGACAACACCCGCCCGCTTGTCATAATTTGACACACCTCTCAGGAAATATGTGAACTGGCCGATAGCCCCTTCAGATGACTGTTGGGACGGCTCCCAGACTTCCTCATACATGGCAAGTGAAGCCTTGCTGCGCGGATGCGTCAACGGCTTCGCATTGAAAACGAATTCTGGTTTGTTATCGATGGCTATCAATAGAGACGTAAACCTTTGTGCACTTGGGCTCGTCACGCTCACGCTCAGCGCACAGGTGGCCTACGCGGCGCCTGGCGACATCGACAATGATGGGATCCCCGATGCAGTCGAGGCTGACGCTGATGCCAATAATGACGGCGTCGCAGACGGCACGACAGTAGAGGTCAATTTTCTGACCGAAGACTTTGGTACGGGCACCTCACGTGTTTCCACACCGTTTACATCGTACAGATTTCGGGGTGGGTCCAACGTCATACAGGATGGCGAGTACGCCATCACGATACCAAACGAGAGTTTGGGTTACTGGATGTGGGCCAGCGGGTCAATTACAGAAGACCTGACTGTTGATGATGTCAATGGTCGTTATCTGGCTGTCAACGCTGATTTCGAGCCGGGTGAATTCTATCGGCGCACTATTTCCGGCTTGACGGCAGGCGGAACCTACGAGGTGTCTGGATGGACGATCGATACCAAGGATGAGGAGGATCTTCAGCCTAACGTTCGATTCGAGATCCGTGACAGTGCGGATGCGATAGTCGAGTTCACTGACGTAGACGTGACAACAGAGCAAGTCTGGACACAAGGAACGGTGTTTTTCAAATCACTCGATGGCGGTGATGTTGACCTGGTTTTACGAAACAATCAGGCCGGTGGCATCGGAAACGATCTTGCCATCGATGACATCGTGTTCGATCTCATCCTGCTCGACACAGACGGTGACGAGATCCCCAATAATGAGGATGCCGACTCCGATGGAGACAGTATTCCGGATGCGATCGAAGGCGCAACAGACTCAGACAATGACGGCGTACCCAACTACCTCGATCTTGACTCGGACAACGACGGCATTCCGGATACTGCAGAAGCCCGCAACAGTGGTGTCGATGTCGATGACGACGGTGTTGTCGATGACTACGATGTCGACCAGCTAGGCGGTGTTGATGCTGATGGAGATGGGGTTGACGATTCCGTTGAGGCTTCCGTTATTACAGACACCGATAACGACGGCACACCTGACTACCTCGATATCGACTCTGACAACGATGGCCTTGCAGACACGTTTGAAGCAGGCGGTGTAGACGCAAACAGCGATGGAATCATCGACGATTTTGCGGATGACAACAATGACGGCCTGGATGACGCAACAGCCGCATCGGCATTGCCGCTTGAGGACTTCGACGGTGACTCCCTGGAGGATTACCGAGATACCGACAGTGACGACGACGAGCTGCCCGACTCACTGGAAGCCGCTAACGGCGCGGTTGACACCGACAACGATAGCCATTGGGATCATCTGGATCTGGACGCCGACAACGATGGCGTTTCAGATTTTGAAGAGGGCAGATTCAACAGTGGTAACGCCCTTGACACTGATGGTGATGACACACCTGACTACCTCGATCTGGATTCTGACGATGACGGCATCCTTGACATCGTGGAATCCGGTGGCACAGACTCCACCGGTGACGGAGTTGTTGATTCATTTTCCGACGCTGATGACAACGGAATGCACGATGCCAGTGACGGGTCCCTGGGACCTGACACCGATGGCGACCTGACACCGGATCTACGTGATACAGATAGCGACGGCGATGGCATACCGGATAGTTTTGAAGCTGGCGACGATCCGAGCAACCCGAGCAACACCAATACAAACAGCGATCCTGACTTTCGCTCGGATGATTCGGACGGTGACGGTATTCCTGACGCTGTGGAAGCGGGAGCAGACCCCAGCAATCCGGTAGACACGGATGGCGACGGCACTCGCGACTTTCTCGACACGGATTCAGACAATGACGGTATCCCGGACGGTCTTGAGGGAACCACTGATACCGACGGCGACACTGTGTCCGATTATCTGGACACCGATTCAGACGGTGACACCATTCTTGATTCGCTCGAGGCCGGTGATGATCCGACTGCACCGTTAGACAGTGACGCAGATAATGTTCCCGATTTCCTTTCCCTCGACTCTGATAACGACGGAATCTCCGATGCGCTCGAAGTAGGAGCTGATCCTGCCAACCCGCTGGATACTGACCGCGATACCGAGTTAGATTTCAGGGACAAGGACTCTGACAACGACGGTATACCCGATTCGATAGAAGCAGGGAGCGACCCGACCAATCCGGCTGACACGGACGAGGACGAGACTCCGGACTACCGTGACCTGGATTCTGACGATGACGGTATCCCCGACATGGTCGAAGCAGGCGCGGATCCTGAGTCACCGGTCGATACCGATGCTGATGGAACGCCGAACTACCGTGATCTTGATACCGACAATGACGGTCTGAGCGACAGTGCCGAGGCCGGACTTGATCCGACTGATCCTGTGGACGAAAACAATAACGGTGTCGCGGATTATCTCGAATTCACGGAAAGTCAGCCGCCGGTAGTCGAGCCGCCTGTGGTCGAGCCGCCTGTGGTCGAGCCACCTGTGGTCGAGCCGCCGGCCGCCGCATCTGACAGTGATGGCGACGGTATCCCGGACAGCGTGGAAGGTATTGCTGACGGTGATAACGACGGTGTGCCCAATTTCATCGATATCGATTCTGACAATGATGGTCTGCTGGATAGCGATGAGGTTGGTCCTGATCCAGAGGCCCCGCGCGACACTGATAACGATGGTATCGCCGACTTCATTGACGTGGACAGCGACAATGATGGCTTGACCGACGTTGCCGAAGCGGGTGGAACGGACATGGACGGCGATGGTGTGGTCGATGCCTTCTTTGATGGCAATGGAGACGGTCATGACGACAACACTGCCGCAAACCCACATCCAGACCCCGATAGTGACGGCGACACCATCAAGGATCGTCGTGATCTGGATAGCGACAACGATGGCCTGCCAGATACCTGGGAGTCAGCGGGCACCGAAGTTGACCTCAATGGTGATGGGTACCTTGACGATTTGATTGACGCAAATGGTGACGGCCTTGCCGACAACATCATCGCAAACACGATCGTTGATACTGACGGTGATGGCTTCAGCAATCACCTTGATCTGGACACCGATGGCGATGGTCTACTGGACGTGTCTGAAGCCGGTGGTGACGACCTCAATGGCGATGGTATCGGTGACGCCTGGACCGATTCTGATGGAGATGGATTGGTAGATGCAATCGACGTTGACGTCACAGGTGGTGAAGACGTGGACGGCGATGGGATTGATGATTTTGCTGACACCGACTTCGTACTACTGTCGGATGAAGACGGGGACGGCATTGCCGACATCTTTGATCCGGATTACCTTGGTACAGGATTTTTTCCTGTCACCGCCTCCAACGAGCCGGTGCGTGCAGAGAACCTGAACGACGAGAACAACAACGGGGTAATTGATGTACTCGAAGCTCGTGAAAGCACTGACGGGGCGATAGTGCGCACGGGGCTATCGGGTTCGGCCTGTTCCATCGGCGCGGGACCGGGATCAAGAGACCCCTTGTTGCCCCTGCTAGGCCTGTTCGCTACAGCCATGGTGGCCTTGCGACGCAGAATGCCGAAGGGCCGCAAGGACACCTAGGCGAGTCACAAGCGCTCTGCAACACGCTGTTGTTGCGTGCGTGCAGGACTGTCTACCGGGACCCTAGCGAAGGTAGTTGGGACGCATCCGCATACCTGTGCGTGCTTGTGGATCAAGGTGTCGCGTCAGACGTTTGTAGACAAGGCCTGCCAGCCAGAAGATCAGCGCCGATATGACAAGGAAGTACCCGGCAGCGACTGAGTAGTGCAGGAATACGTTGTAGTCGCGCTCAAACAGCTCTCCTGCCATGTTCATCAGATCTTTCTGGTTATCGATCACAGGCAGCGTGAAGTACACCAGCGCTGTGGCATGAAACAAAAAAACCACTTCGTTGGTATACGCAGGCCATGCGATGCGCAAGGCATTTGGCCACGTCACGCTACGGAAGATCTGAAAGCGGCTCATGCCAACAGCGCGGGCGGCTTCAAGTTGACCGCTTGGCACCGCTTTCAAAGCACCGCTGAAGATTTCTGCACCGTAGGCTGCAGTGTTCAGTACGAGTACCAGCGGGCCCAGGAACAAGGGATGCAGCACGATGTGATCGATACCGAGCGGCTTCCAGTACTCAAGGTTGAAGGCAAGCATCACCGAGTACACCATGAAGAACTGGATAAACAGGGGTGAGCCTCGGAAGGCGTAAATGTAGCCACGACACAACAGGGCGATGAGCTTGACTCGACTGTCCCGGCCTATTGCCAACGCAAGCGCAAAGGGAAAGCCGAGTGGAATCGACGCGAGAGCAAAGTAGATATTGAACAAGGCCGGTTTGGCCAGAGCGCGCGCCGTCTCCACGACTGCGCTATCGGCAAGCAGGCTCATCCGATGGCCATGCCGCGCCCGGCGCGCGCACTCAATCGGCGAAAGAGGTACTCCGAGACCAGCGTCAGCAAGATGTAGAACACGAACAGAGCCAGGTAATAGCGCCAGCGCCAGTCACCGTGCACGGTGCCCACCCGCGCAATGTAGTTGGGCGCACCGATACGATTTGCCCAAAGCACCATGTCCTGAATCTGCAGTAAAGACAGGAGTGAGGTGGCTTTGAGCAACAGCATCCAGACATTACTGAGCCCCGGCAGGGCATAGATCCACATTTGCCTGACTTGAAAGCGCCAGAAGACCTGACGCTGTGTAAAGCCATAGGCCACAGCCGCCTCCAGTTGTCCACGAGGCACGGCGGTCATCGCTCCGTTGATGACGTTGGCTGCAAATGCGCCGTATACGATGCCAAGCGACACGCAGGCGAGCGCGAGGTATTCGCCCGTGCCGAGATACCACTGAGCTGCCTGACAGGGGGGCCAGCTCGTTGAGCTGGCCAGGACCTCTGCACCGCAGAGGCGTTGCGCCATGACCCACTCCACCGCCTGTTCAAAGGCGAGCGGAAAGAACAGAAAGAAAAGTACATCGGGAATACCGCGCACCATGGTGATGTACAGCGTCCCGAGCCAGCGAAGTGGGGCGAGGCCCGAGCGCAATGCTGCCGCTCCCAGCAAGCCGCACAACACTGCAATGGCAGCACCGGCAAAGGCTGCGATGAGTGTAAAACGCACACTCGCATACCACGCGAGGTGCTTGCCGTTGGTCAGGTAGCTGAGGCGTGCGGCCCAGTCCTCTCCAAAGGCTCCACCGGACCAGGCGATCAGCGCATCGAGCACGTCAATCAGGCGCTCGATGCGCGATCAGGCTTGAAAACAATAGTGGCTAGTGCAATCTACTCAGGGAATGCAGCCGCCTCGCCAAAGTACTCGACCATCAGCTTGTCGAGCGTGCCGTCTTCTTTTATGGAGACGAGGGCCGCTGAGATTGCCGCATTCAGGTCTGCACTGTCCTTGCGTGTGCCAGCACCGACACCGCCACCGATCATGACATCCGGCCCGACAAAGACCATCGCACCATCGCTACCTTCAACAATCGGCTCAAGGTAGGAACCGTCGGCGATGATGATATCGATATTACCGGCTGCAAGATCTGCCACGGACTGATCGGGCAATTCATAGGTCAGGATGGTATTGCCATCGCCGAAGTTCTCCTCGGCGTACGCGGCCTGAATGGTTGCGCCCTGCGCACCAATCTTGGCGCCTGAGAGCGCATCAAAATCAAACTCGGCACCAGCGAGCGCAATGTAGCGAGACGGATCGGGCGGAAAGTAGGCTTCTGAAAAGTCGATCATTTCCATGCGCTCGTCCGTGATGGACATGCCAGCCATGATCACATCGTAGTTGCCTGCCTGCAGATTGGGAATGATCGAGTCCCATTCGTTGATCACCCACTCGCATTCAACGCCTGCACGTGCGCAGACCTCGTTGCCGAGATCGATTTCATAGCCAGCAAGCTCGCCATTGTCGTCGAGGTAATTCCAGGGCGCGTAAGCACCTTCGGTAGCGATGCGAACATCAGCCGCCAAGGCCGGTCCAGCGAGCACCAGGGCAGCAGTGGCAGCAACAGCCGCAAGGGGGCGTATGACGATCATGAGTTTCTCCAAAAAATTACGTGCCAGGGAGCAGGCACACTGGCCCAGAGGTTACAACACACTGGACAGGAACTGACGACAGCGGGTTGATTGCGGGTCGCCAAAAACCGCACCTGGCGGTCCTTCCTCCTCGATCCTGCCCTGGTGCAGAAAAATGACACGATGAGACACTTCGCGGGCAAAGCCCATCTCGTGTGTGACCACGATCATGGTTCTGCCGGTGCGAGCCAGATCACGCATGACCTTGAGAACCTCGCCGACCAGCTCGGGATCCAGCGCCGAGGTAGGCTCATCAAACAAGAGCACTCGCGGCTTCATCGCCAGAGCCCGGGCAATGGCAACTCGCTGCTGCTGACCACCGGAGAGGGCACTCGGGTAGTCATCAGCTCGGGTCTCCATGCCAACCTGTTCAAGCAGCTGCATGGCCTCGTCACGTGCAGTCTTGCGATCCATGCCGAGCACGCGCACCGGCCCCTCCGTGATGTTGTCGACAACGGACAGGTGGGACCACAGGTTGAACCCCTGGAAGACCATGCCGAGCTGTTGTCTCAAGGCCCTGACCGTCGCCCGATCCGCACGGTCAAACCCACGGTGATTGGCATCAAGTGAGAGGGTGTGCTGGCCAAGGGTCACTGATCCGCTATCGGGTGTTTCAAGAAAATTGATGCAGCGGAGCAGGGTGCTCTTGCCCGATCCCGAGCTGCCAATGATCGTGATGACCTCGCCCTCGCGCGCGCTCAGCGAAATACCCTTGAGTACTGCCGTGTCGCCGAAGGACTTGTGGATGTCGCTTACCGACAGGGTCAGAGCAGTGGCAACCGGGGTGTCCATCAGGCTGTCGCTCGGGTGTCCACATTCATGCCACCCACCTCACAGAGGAAGTCAACCAGGGCTTGAGTGCCGTCGTCATCACGCAAATTGGTAAATACCGTGGGCCTGTCGGGTCGTGCACGCTGCGCATCGGCACGCATGGAGTCAAGATCGGCATCAACGTGGGGCGCAAGGTCTGTCTTGTTGATGACGAGCAAGTCGGAGCGAGTGATTGCAGGCCCACCCTTGCGCGGGATGTCCTCACCCTGGCAGACCGAAATGACATAGATCGACACATCGGCCAGCTCCGGGGAGAAGGTCGCAGCCAGGTTGTCACCCCCGGACTCGATCAGAATGATATCGAGGTCGGCATGGCGTTCGCGCAGGGTTTCGATTGCGCGCAAGTTGATCGAGGCATCCTCACGGATCGCCGTGTGCGGGCAACCACCGGTCTCTACACCCACGATGCGGTCCGCCGACAGTGCCTGCAGACGTACCAGAGCCTCGGCATCCTCGCGCGTGTAGATGTCGTTGGTCACCACCCCGACAGAGCAATGCTCTCGCAACCGCTCACACAGGCGTGCCGTCAACGTGGTTTTTCCTGATCCTACCGGACCGCCTATGCCGACGCGCAATGGACCGTTGGTCGAGGAGTTGGTAGCGGTGTTGGGCATACTCTGTAGTGTTGGATTGGCCGTGTTGAGTCTACGCGCAACTGCTTGCAAGGGTCAGCTGAGACACACACGAGACGGCAAATGTTGATGACGCATGGAGGCAATATCAGCGAGTGGTGTAGCGCTACCCAGATCACCGATCGACATGTCACTGGCCGCGTTGGCAACCTCTTGAATACGAGGAAGCAGGCCCGAGATCACGAACAAGGCCTCGCTCTGGCCCACCGGCACAAGGCGCGCGCCAATCCAGATCAGATTGCTCACGAAGGCTTGCGCCGACGCCACCAGCACAGGCGTCAAAGGCAGCCCGGCGCGGGCCGCAAGTGCTCCGCTGGTCACTGACAGCATGCGCCGTTCGTCAGCCAGGGTTGTGTCAACCCAGGTGCTCGCTGCGCGGGTGAAGGAGCGCCCTTGAGACAGTCCTTCTTGCAGTCGTTCAGCACTTGCCACCAAAGCGCGCGCGACACCGTCAATGTCGTCGAGCTCGGCGGTTGTGCTTGCGTGTTCAGCGCGCCAGGCGCAGGCCATGAGGCAGGCGTCATTTCGACCACTCCCTCGCTCCAATACGCGAGTGACCCACGCCCCGAGTGTGCTGGCATCGTGGACTTGATTGCAGGCAATGGCTGCCTCCAACCCGTGACTGTAGGCATAAGCACCGGTTGGCATGGCGGGCGAGAACCAGGCGTGCAGTAATTGCGCATGCTCGACGCTCGCCGTGCAAGGTCCTGGCTCAGGCACCGTCAGTGGGAGTGACCATGGTCGTGCGCGTGGTCGTGGCCGTTCGCGTGATCATGGTCGTGTGTGTGCCCGACATGCTTGTCGCCATAGGCACCACTTTCAGGATGAAAGCCCGCCTTGATGTCCTGTACGTGCGCACCCAGCCCGGTCAGCATGTCGCGAATGACCGCATCCGCCCGGATGCGCAGATGGTCGTTGTGTATTTCGGTGGCAAGGTGCCGGTTACCGATATGCCAGGCCAATTGCAGCAGGGCGTGAGCGTTCGTGCCCCGTACCTCGTAGAGCGATTCCGACTTGCTGATGACTTCCACTTCGCGCCCGTCAGACAACACAAGCCTGTCACCATCGGAGAGTTGCCGTGCCTGGGCCAGATCCAGCAGAAAGCGGATACCACCGTCGCTGGTCAGCATCAGGCGCCTGCGGTGACGATCGGTCTCATCCAGAGTGATCGTATCGCTGGCGGCGATTGTGTTGGCGTCGCCTGAGTCATTGCCGAAAGGCTCGGCAACCTCATTGCAAACGAGCTTATCCATCATTCAGAACAGAAAGTAACGTTGTGCGAGTGGCAGCACCTCGGCAGGCTCACAGGTAAGCAGCTCGCCATTGGCGCGTACATCGTAGGTTTCCGGATCCACCTCGATTTCGGGTTGTGCGTCATTGAGTTGCATGGCTGATTTTCCAATGCCACCGCGCGTGTTGGACACAGCGACCAACGACTTGGCAAGGCCCAGCGACTCGCGCACATTGTTGTCGATGGCCGCTTGCGATACGAAGGTTGCAGAACTTGCTGCCAACGCCCCACCGAGTGCCCCGAACATGTGTCGGTAGTGCACCGGCTGCGGTGTGGGTATGGACGCATTGGGATCTCCCATGGGTGCGGCAACAATACTGCCACCGAGCAAGACCATATCGGGCTTGGCGCCAAAGAAGGCCGGGTGCCAAAGACACAGATCAGCGCGCTTGCCCACTTCTATGCTGCCGATCTCGCTGCTCATGCCATGCGCTATGGCTGGGTTGATGGTGTACTTGGCGATATAGCGACGTACTCGAAAGTTGTCGTTGTCTCCTGATTCCTCCGACAGCCGGCCGCGTTGGCGTTTCATCTTGTCTGCCGTCTGCCAGGTACGAATCAGGACCTCTCCAACACGTCCCATCGCCTGGCTGTCCGAGGCAATGATGGAGAAAGCGCCCATGTCGTGCAGTATGTCCTCGGCGGCGATGGTTTCCTTTCGGATACGGCTCTCGGCGAAGGCAATGTCCTCTGGGATATTGGCATCCAGGTGATGACAGACCATGAGCATGTCGAGGTGTTCATCAATGGTGTTGACCGTATAGGGTCGCGTCGGGTTGGTCGAGGAGGGCAGAACATTGGCCTCACCACACACCTTGATGATATCGGGCGCATGTCCGCCTCCCGCTCCTTCTGTATGAAAGGCGTGGATGGTGCGCCCGGCGATGGCAGCCACAGTGGACTCGACAAAGCCTGACTCGTTAAGCGTGTCGGTATGGATCATGACCTGCACATCCATCGTGTCGGCAACGCTCAAACAGCAATCAATGGCCGCCGGTGTGGTACCCCAGTCTTCGTGTAGCTTCAGCGCACACGCGCCGGCCTTGACCATTTCCTCCAGCGCGTCCGGGCGTGAGGCATTGCCCTTGCCAGAGAAGGCAAGATTCATCGGCAAGCCATCCGCTGCCTGCAACATGCGAGCGAGGTGCCAGGGGCCGGGTGTGCAGGTTGTAGCGAGCGTGCCGTGGGCAGGACCCGTACCACCGCCGAGCATGGTGGTGACACCCGACATGAGAGCGTCGTCAATCTGTTGCGGGCAAATCCAGTGAATGTGGCTGTCGAACCCACCTGCGGTCAGGATCTTGCCCTCGCCAGCTATCGCTTCGGTACCCGGCCCGACGACGATGGTGACATCGGGTTGTACATCCGGATTGCCGGCCTTGCCAATACCTGCAATACGCCCGTCTCGCAGCCCGACGTCCGCCTTGTAGATACCCGTGACATCAACAATCAAGGCATTGGTGATGACTGTGTCAACCGCACCTTCTGCGCGCGTGGCCTGCGATTGACCCATGCCGTCACGGATTACCTTGCCGCCACCAAACTTGACCTCTTCGCCGTAGGTAGTGAAGTCCTTTTCCACCTCGATGAAGAGCTCGGTATCAGCGAGTCGCACGCGGTCACCGGTGGTGGGGCCGTACATGTCGGCATAGGCCTGACGCGAGATACGTGTTGCCATCAGAGCGCTCCCATCACGTCGCCGCGAAAGCCTGTAACGACCCTGGCGCCTGCAAAGGACACCAGCGATACGTCGCGACCCTGGCCCGGCTCGAATCGAACGGCGGTACCTGCAGCAATATCGAGTCTGAATCCGCGGGCGGCATCGCGATCAAAGGACAGGCCGGGATTGGCCTCTGCAAAGTGGTAGTGGCTGCCGACTTGTACCGGACGATCACCCGTATTCTGCACGTGCAGGGTGAGAGTCTTGCGACCCGCATTCAATTCGATATCGCTCTCACCGGTCTGGGTGACCAGGACTTCTCCGGGAATCATGGCAGCTCGTTAGCGGATGGGTTGATGGACGGTGACGAGTTTGGTGCCATCGGGAAACGTGGCTTCGATCTGAATCTCGGGAATCATCTCGGCGATGCCCTCCATGACCTGATCACGCGTGACAATCGTTGCCCCGGTGCTCATCAGTTCAGCGACACTGCGCCCGTCACGTGCACCTTCGACAACGGCATCACTGATCAGGGCGATGGCCTCGGGGTGGTTCAACTTGACGCCGCGCGCGAGTCTCTTGCGCGCGACTTCGGCTGCCATGGCGATGAGCAGCTTGTCTTTTTCTCTGGGCGTGAGTTGCATGATGAGTTCAGATCAAGGCGAACCTGTCGAGATTATCAGACCGCGCAAACTCGATTCAGAGACAAAGCCCCCTGCGCAAGACGATCGCACCGAAAGGGTGCGAATGCACTCAAACGTGCCACACCCTCGGCACGTCATCTCCTGATTGAAGCTGAGTCAACAGGGGGACCAAAAGCTGGCGTAGTTGCCAGCCGTCTTCTGCGAGCAGCCGCACCAGCAACCTGCCCGGGAGTACGCTGACGCCGACTGTGGCCTTGCCTGCAAGCGTGCCTGTAGCCGTATCGATCGCTCGCAGGCGATCCGCGAGCAACTCCAGCGACGCCGAATCGCGTGCATCGCAAAGCAGCACCGTAGCCATGGCAGCCAGTTCGCTACCCAGGCCGAAGGCCGCGACACTACCGCACGGACATAGATCCACAGAAGCATCGATCTGCAGCGCTTCCTTGTGCAATAACTTCCCGTCACGATGAATGTGCCAGGTGTCTTTGATACAAGCGTCATTCAGACGCTCACCCATGGCCTGTCGGCCGAAGACCAGCGCCTCGCAAATGAGGCAGCTCGCATCCGCCGCCAGCTCAACGCTCAAGCTGCGCTCCAGTGATGCGCCTTCAAAGACAATGGTCTCCTGCGGCAGCCAACTCAGGTGCGCACCGGACTCGGCCTGAAGGAGCGCGTGTTGCTGACCCGAAGGGCCATGACTGCGATAGGCCTTTTCGGAGGCAGCAGTGCTTACCCGGAGTCGTGCCCTGGCGTGAGCGCGACATCGCCATTGCACCCGATCACCCCCTGTCAGCCCGCCAGCGGTATTGATCAGTACCGCATCAAGCCCATCAACAGCGGTGGCGGGTAGACGCACCTTGGCGCCGCCACGTTGATCCAGCTCTGCCAGCACACTTTTACCGTTACGGTATCGCGCACCGACAAACGCTTGTGAGTCAACGCGTTGTCGCATTTGCATGCTGCGAGCGATGCCTGCGAAGGTCAGCGGTATGTGGAAACTCTGCCGAGGTGTGCAGTGCCTCAACCTGTCTGACAACTGCAACAGGTTCAGTTGATTCAAAGCGCACGCCTGTGGTTGTGACCGGCGTTTCTATCCGCGCTGCCTCAACGGTATGCCTGTCCTCTTCAAAGCGCGCCAGTCTTCGAGCTTCTGCCACATTGGCATTGACCGGCACTTCCTCGTAGCTGCGTCCACCGGGGTCGGAAACATGATACGCGCAGCCCCCAAGGCTGCGGTTGTTCCAGGTATCAACGATATCGAAGATCAGCGGCGCATCCACGGGAAGATCAGGGTGCAGGCAAAAAGGTGGTTGCCAGGCGCGAAAGCGCACACCGACCACAAACTCACCCGCGGTACCGGTTGAGCGCAAGGGCAGGCGGCTTCCATTGCAATGTACTTCGTGTCGGCCTTCGACCATGCCGGTCACCTTCACTTGTATACGCTCCATGGACGAGTCAACATAGCGCGCCATACCCGCAGCCGAAGCCTCCTCACCCAGCACATGCCATGGCTCGATCGCAGCCCGTAGCTCAAGGGTCACACCATCGACGACACGCGTGCCATAGACCGGGAAGCGAAACTCTGTAAACGCGTTGAACCATTCTGCTGGCAGGGGCAGGTCATGATCTTTCAGATCACGTGCGATATCAGCCAGATCAGCCTCGAGGTAGTGAGGCAGCATGAAACGATCATGCAACTCTGTCCCCCATCGTACAAGATCTGCTGAATAGGGTGATTCAGCGAAACGTACGATGAGTGCGCGTACCAACAAGGCTTGCACAATCGCCATGCGAGCGTGCGGCGCCATCTCGAAGGCGCGCAGTTCGACCAGACCCAGCCTGCCGGTCGGGCCAGCAGGCGAATACAGCTTGTCGATACAAATTTCGGCGCGATGAGTGTTACCGGTCAGGTCAATCAACAGGTTGCGTAGCAGGCGATCAACCAGCCAGGGCTTTTGCTCGGAACCTGAAGGCAGACGCGACAGGGCGAGTTCCAGCTCGAACAAGGACTCAAGACGCGCCTCGTCCACACGCGGAGCCTGACTGGTTGGCCCGACAAAGACCCCTGAAAACAGATAGGACAGACTCGGGTGATGCTGCCAATAGGTGATCAAGCTGCCGAGCAGTTCGGGGCGCTGCAAAAAGGGACTCTGTGCGGGTGACGGCCCACCGAGGGTGACGTGATTGCCGCCACCTGTTCCGGTATGCCGACCATCGACCATGAACTTCTCCGCGGTCAATTGGCATCTGCGCGCGGCCTCGTACAAGGTCTCGGTGCGTGAGACCAACTCCGAAAACGTCCGGCTGGGATGGATATTGACCTCGATCACGCCGGGGTCAGGTGTGATGCGAAACGAACGCAGACGCATGTCATGCGGTGGCTCGTAACCCTCCAGAACCGGGCGCAATCCTGTACTGGCAGCAGCTTGCGATACCGCTTGTACCAACTCGACCCAGGCTGCAGCGCTTCTCAGCGGCGGCAGAAAGGCGTACAGGCGATCCTCGCGGCATTCAATACAGAGCGTCGAACGGGTCAGAGCTTCGGCCACGTCGGCCTTCGAGGCGGCTTTGGCATCGATATCAGGCAGAGCTGTCACAGGCTCGAAGGTGTCCTCCTCCATGGCACGCGCCTCGGCATCGCTGCTTTCGTCCTCAGGCAGTGAGTCAAGTGGCAGTCGCAATCCGGCCGGTGAGTCGCCAGGCACCAGAAACACTTCACTGCGCCGCTGCGGCCACACACCGGATTGCCAGACACCAGCATCGCACTCCAGTGGCAGCATCCAGCCGACTGGCCGATCCAGGCCGCGCTCAAGTGTTGCGACCAGCTTGCGACGTGATCGGCTGTCCGCCAGGTTCAGCTCGGCAAGTGACTCGGCTTCAGGCAACAAGCTCTCCAGATGCAGCGCATGAAGCGGGTCCTCGTACAGCGCTCTGCGACCGTCGCCGGCAACACCCAGCGTATCGATCACAGCATCCATCAAGCGCATGGCATCGGTCTCGTCAGCCGGCGGTAGCTCATCCCCCGGCAAGGCAATCGAGTCGGCATTCTTGAGCAAGGGACGCTCATCATCGCGCCAGTGACAGACCAGCGCCCAGCGTGGCGTGGGCTCACCGGGGTACCACTTGCCTTGCGCGAAGGTGGGCACGCCATGCGGTGCAAAGGCCTTCAACAACTCTGAATGCAGGGCAGTCGCTCGCTCGAGTTTGTGCTCGCCAAGGGCTGCCTCGTTCCATTCGGGCGCTTCAAAGTCCTCACTTGAGACAAAGGTAGGCTCACCACCCATGGTCAGGGTCAGACCTGCAGAATCCAGACGGCGGTCAACCGATTCTCCAAGTGCCAGGACTTGCTGCCAGGTGGCATCGGTGTAGGGCTGGGTGACGCGCGGGCGTTCCTGGAATCGCGATACCCGATTGTGAAAATCAAACTGTGTCGCCGGTGCACTGGCAGCCCCGCTGATCGGTGCAGCACTCGAGGGCAGTGGTGTGCAGGCAAGCGGTATGTGCCCCTCACCCGCAAACAAGCCGGATGTCGGGTCCAGGCCCACCCATCCGGCGCCCGGCAGGTAGACCTCGGTCCAGGCGTGCAGGTCGGTAAAATCGGCTGCGGGACCTGCAGGCCCATCAACTGCCTTGATGTCCGGCACCAGCTGCACCAGATAACCGGATACAAAGCGTGCGGCCAGCCCGTAGTGACGCATGATCTCCACCAGCAACCAGCCCGAATCACGACATGAGCCACTGGCAAGGCTCAACGTGTCTTCGCTGGTTTGCACACCAGGCTCCAGGCGCACACGGTAGTCAATATCGTTTTGCACAGCCTGATTGATCGCAACCAGGGCATCGTTGATGTTCTGGTTAACCGGTCTGTGTTCATCCAGCCACGCCGCAAGCCGTGGACCGGCAGGCTCGACATCGAGGTAGGGCGCAAGCTCGCGTTGCAGGTCGGCTGAATACGTGAACGGGAAGTTCTCGGCGTAGTCCTCGACAAAAAAGTCAAAGGGATTGATGACAGTCAGCTCGCACACCAGATCCACGGCTACCGACAGCTCGGTAACGGGTTCAGGAAAGATCAGGCGAGCCAGCCAGTTCCCAAACGGATCTTGCTGCCAGTTGATGAAGTGACCGGCAGGTTTTATGTCCAGCGAGTAGCTGATTATGGGTGTTCGCGTGTGCGGTGCCGGACGCAGCCTGATCACATGTGGACCAAGAGTGACAGGTTCGTCGTATTGATATCGGGTGACGTGATCCAGTGCAACTCGAATACTCATGCGTCGCGGCTCTCGCCGCTCTCCGTTTCGGTGAGTGCTTGTGGTGGGGGAAAGTAGGTTTTGGTGATGGCATCTCCAACGGCGTACAAACCCAGCTGCAGATCGTCGATAAAGGCGTGTAACGCGACGCGGTCGTCGGCCAGCGACACAAGGTCGGCAGAGTCGATTTTCTGCATCAAGGCCTCCAGAGCGACGTTCGGCACATCGCTGCGTCCCAGCTGTCGCACACAGGCTCTGAGCCTGTCCACGCAATATCGCCACGCGCGGGGCAGGTCCGGGTCATCGAGCAGATAGCTCAGGACTTCTGCGCCATCGATCGGGCGACTCACGTGCAAGCGATACATGCGCAGCGCCCGTAGCGAGGACAGCACCGATATCCACTCACGTTCGGTGATGGGCTGTGCAAGATGTTCTCCGCTATCGATGAGCATCTGGGAACGAACATCGAGCACCCGTGAGGTCATGTCTGCGCGCTCGAGATGCACCCCCATACGCATGACCAACCAGCCGGTCCCGCGACTCAGGCTGCCATCGATGGAGCCTGCAAGGGCCAAAAGGCCTTGCTCGACATCGGCAAGAAAACGCGTTCGCTGAGGGGCGTGTGACGCCTGTGGTGCACCGGCACGCATACTGCGACACAAGGCGCTGAAGGACTCGTACACGCTGCTTGGCAAGAACTCACGCGTGCTGCGCAGGTTTTCGTGCATGGCGACGGCTATGTTCAAGAGCGAGCCCGGGTTTTCGGTCTCAGCAATGAGGAAATGGCAGATACCCGCTTCATTGTTGACAGCGCCGGTCTTTTCAAAGGCTTCCTCGCAACCGGTGATCGTGATCAGGGATGACCATCCGATACCACGTCGGTCATAACCGACATCCATCATCAGGCTTGCGTGCGTATCGATGAGTCGTGCGGTGCATTCAGCACGTTCCAGATAGCGACCGAGCCAGTACAGGTTTTCTGCATTGCGGGCGAGCAGCCGCGACACTGACGCAGATCGCACAAAGGCGGGCCGTTCACTGCCACTTGCAGGCGCACGCGAGGCGGGAACACTGTCGGGCTCACGATCCAGAGAGTCACCCTCCGCGCCGTCATCCAGATCCACGATCCAGGTGTCTTTGCTACCACCTCCCTGGGAGGAGTTGACCACCAGAGAGCCCTCGCGCAGGGCAACACGCGTCAGCCCACCCGTTGACACAGCCAGCGCCTCACCCTGCAACACGAAGGGGCGTAGATCCACATGCCTGGCAGCAACACCCGAATCGGTCAGGGTAGGGGCTGTGGAGATTGCCAGCGTGGGTTGCGCGATCCAGTTGCGCGGTTCAGCCTCGATGGCGCGGGCTGTCGCGGCGCGCTCCTCGGGAGTGGCGTGTGGGCCGATGAGCAAACCATAACCACCGGATTCATTGGCAGGCTTGACCACCAGTTCATCCAGATGCTTCAGCACGTATTCGCGGTGATCGGGTTCTGCGCAACGATAAGTGTCGACGTTGCCGAGTACGGGTTCCTCGTTGAGGTAGTACTTGATGATCTCGGGTACGAAGGAGTAGACAACCTTGTCGTCTGCTACGCCAGCTCCCGGCGCATTGGCGATGGCCACACGACCTGCCTTCCAGGCGCGCATCAGGCCGCGCACACCGAGCATGGAATCCTCGATGAAGACCTCGGGATCGATGAACGCATCATCGACGCGGCGGTAGAGCACATCGATACGTTGCAGTCCGTTGACATTGCGTACGCAGAGCTCATCGTCGTCGGTGACCACAAGATCGCGACCCTCGACCAGCTCTGCACCGATCTGCTGCGCAAGGTATACGTGCTCAAAATAGGCACTGTTGTAGATGCCCGGCGTGAGCACTGCGAGTACCGGTTCACTCTCCTGGCTCAATGAGCGCAACATGCGTTGCAACATGCCAGGGTAGTTGTCAACCGGCCTTACATGACAGGCACCAAACACCTCAGGCAAGGTGCGCTTCATGACCTCGCGGTTCTCCAGCATGTAGGAGACTCCGGAAGGCACACGCAAGTTGTCTTCAAGTGCGCGTAGTGTGCCGTCCTTGTCACGCACGAGATCCGAGCCACAGATATGCGCCCACACCGCATGTGGAGGACAGACACCGCGACAGGCATCGAGATAGTGAGCGGATGTGTCGATGATGTCTGACGGTACAACGCCGTCATTGATGATCTCGCGTTTGTGATAAAGATCATCGATGAACAGGTTCAAGGCCTTGAGGCGTTGCTTGAGTCCGCGTTCAACGCCACGCCATTCGCGCGCATCAATGATGCGGGGAATGATATCGAAGGGCCACTCGCGATCGATATTGCCCTCACTGGAGTAGACCGTGAACGTGATCCCCATCTGCCTGATGGCACGCTCGGCCTCTTCGCGTCGTTCGGCCCGGCCACTGGCACCGAGTTCGCTCATGAACTTGATCAATTCGGCAGCCGCTGGTCGCGCCTGGCCATCTTCGCCAAAGAGCTCATCAAGTGCCGGGCTTGTATAATCTTTCATAGCGGTGCGATACTGATCAAGGAAAGAGCTCCCGAACGCCTGGGCTATTGCCGGGTACGGGCGCACGATCGACATCGACAGCCACCTGCAGAGCTTGACTGCCGCCGCCATACACCACACCCTGTATCGGCGCGACGTCGCGATAGTCCCGTCCCCAGGCGGTCGTCACGTATTGCTCATCGGGGCGTTTGTTGTTGGTGGGGTCAAAATCGAACCAGCCAGCCGTACCTGCATAAACAGAGAACCAGGCATGCGAGGCATCGGCACCCTTGAGCTTTTCGACTCCGGGTGGTGGGACTGTTTCGAGGTAGCCGCTGACATAGCGAGCAGGTATCCCAAGATCACGACACACGGCAATCGCTGCGTGCGCAAAGTCCTGACATACGCCACGTCGGGCTTGCATGACATCAGCCAGCGGCGTGGCAATATTTGAATAACCAGGGTCATACTCGAAGGCGGTAAAAATGTGATGAGTGAGTTGCTGCGCGAGCGCTATCACACCTTGACTCGCTGGTGGCGAAAGCCCTAATTCTGCTATCAATGCCGATGTATCGATGCCGGTGGGCACATACACCGAGCGCAGCAAAAAATCCTCTGCGAGCAGCATCCCGTGACCCGTCGATTGCTGGATCTGCTTGTGCAGTTCATCGAGCGAAAGGTCCTGCGGAAGCGGCGGTGCAGGGTAGGTTTCAATCAGAGACGTTGATCTGGTCTCCGCCTGCTCATGAGGTACGGCAAGATCATATTGAACAATCGCATTGCCGTAACGATCCTCGGCGCGTACCACCGCATCCGGCTCGGGGTACAGGGTCAGGTGATGTGCGACAACATGCTGCTGCAAGGTGTTGCGTGGCTGAAGGCAAAGTCGGCTCACTGCATGGCTCACCGGCTCTGCATAGGCAACGCGCGTGCTGTGGCTGACCTTGAGCCTCATGGTGTATCCAGTGGGGTCACACTGCCAACGCCAAAGTCGCTCCTTGTGTCCACGTGTGTGAAATAGCGAGCAGAGAGCTCAAGGGCCAACTCATCAGGCAGTTTTTCAAGAATCTCGAGAAACGTGCCCAGGCTCTGTCGTTGCGGGCGGTTGGTATGTATCAGGGCCGACGCCTCGGCAAGTCGCACACGGCTGAGTCCCGCTGCCGCCAGCCGTGACAAGGCATTGTTGGGACGGTGGGCGCCACCGTTACCGGGCAGCTTGCCGACAAACTCGTCTATCCGTTGGAACTGGAAAGCCAGCGAGCGTGGGTTGGCTTCATCCAGTACCAATAGAAAGACCGTGAAATGTGGCTCGACGCGGGTGCGATAGCGCGAGCGATACGTCATCACGCTGTCAAACAATTGCAAGGTTGCTTCAAGCACCTGACTATCATGCAGGTCCTTTTCGAGCAAGCGACTGAGCGTACGAGCACCGAGCCCTGCACGCGCGACGCGACGACCCAGCATCATGAAATGCCAACCTTCACCGTTGGTGAGGTTTTCGTGCATCAATCCAGTCAGTGCAGCTACACGACCGAGCACCGTCTGCAGTAATGAGGCTCTCGCTTCCAGAACAGCCGGGTCTCGAGCGGCTCCAAAGCGCATTTGTTCAAGCTCCTGCCCGACGGCTGACAGGTCATTGAGTACCAGAAGTTGATCGGGCGATATGCGCTCGCGCACAGCGCCTGCGCTGAAGTCGAGCTGGCGTAGCGCGTTGGCAAGCGACCCGACATGATCGGCATTGCTGAACAAAGCCTGCAGCTCGCGATCCGGGCGGCGCAGACGTTGCGCTGAGCCGCGCCCGGTAAATCCCGGTAGCGCGCCGGTAGCGGCAGTTGTTGCTCTGAGCAGCGCGACAAGCGTGGTCGAGGGTTCCTGGTTGGCTTCCGGGCTGTCCTCCTCCTGGATCTCGAGGATGATGCTTCGAAGCAGCCGTGCGGTGAACTCCACGCGTTCAGCATTGCGACCGAGCCAGAACAGGTTTTCGGCAACACGACTTGGCAGCTCACCTGCGACCAGCGCAAAGTCTGCCTCCGAGTCGCCTTTCGAGAACAGGGTGTCGTATCCCACGGGTTTATCCGATAGCACCCAGACGTCCTTGCTACCGTCCAACTGATCAAAGTGCTGTCGTCGGCCACCGCGATCGTTATCCAGCAACCCGAGCCCTCCCGCCATGACCACAGAGGTCTCGGACGAGTCAGCGTCACTCGACTTCCTTACCGCATGCAGCCTCAGCGTCAGCTGACGTTGACGTACGCCATCAGCATCGCGAACCGGCACAACTGAACGATCAACACGTTCCTGAGCGACAAAGCGCTCTGGCTCCGCGTGCATGAGTTGCAGCAAGTGTGTGTGTGCGGCTTGATCGAGTAGTTCAGGATCAATCAGTGCTCCGTGAGTTCTGACATCCCTGATCAACAGCTCGTTGACACGCTCGCTGACATGCTCGCGTTGACTCGCATCACCGAGCCAGTAGGTCGGGGCGCCCGTGAGCGACAGGGTTTCGCCGAGCAGGTGTTTGCACAGCTCAGGCAGGTACACATTGAGAGCGGGGTTGCCGAGTACGGCACCACCTGGAGGATTGATCAGTCGTACCGTACCTTCGGCAACCGCGCGCATCAGTCCTGGCAGTCCCGCCCCGCCATGATCTTCACTGGTCAGCGGATCAACGGCTGAGTCCGGCACAAAGCGCAACATGACGTGCACCCGCTGCAAGCCGGATACGGTTCGCAGAAACACGCGATTGCCGCGCACCGTCAGATCCCCCAGTTCAACGAGTGTGTAACCAAGATACTTGGACAACCAGGCGAGCTCGAAGTGATGCGGATCATCCGCGCCGCGTCCAAGCAGCACGCAACGCGAATCGCGATCAATGCTGTCTATCACCAGTGTTTGCAGCGCTCGAAAGTACCCGGCAAGCCGCCGCACACGTCCTTCGCGAAACAGCTGAGGCAAGGCTCGAGAGAGCACGAGGCGATTCTCAAGCGTGTAACCTAGACCCTCCGGGAATTCGGCCAGATCGTCGGCGACATACCAGGCGCCCGATGGTGCACGCGATACATCCATGCCATACAAGGGCAATTGCTGGCAGGCGGCAACGCCGACTGCGTCGCGCAGATACCCCGGGTGCGAGTACACAAGTGCCGGGGGCAGGAGACGCTCGGCCAGCAAGCCTTGCTCGCCGTAGATATCGGCGAGCAAGGCTTCCATCAGACGATGTCGCTGCTTGAGTCCTGCTTCCAGCACGGCCCAATCCTCTGACTCGATCACCATCGGTACAACATCCAACGGCCAGGGACGTGCCTTGCGATCTTCGGGGTCCGAGCCTTGCGACATCGCGGGTACTGGCGTGTTGAACCCGATGCCGTTGGCGCGCAGCTGTCGGGCGACTTCCGCACGACGCGAGGCAAGACCTTGTTCACCCAGAGCGTCGAGGCGATCGAGCACGAAGGACCAGCCGGGACGTGGCGTACCGCTGGCCGTCAGGGTTTCGTCGAAGCGACCGGCACTATCGTCTTTCGGGTCTGAGCCCGAGGCGGGATGGTTGGCAGACATCAGCTGTGCCCGTTATTCAATCGGTGGGCCTGAAACCGAAAGGCGGTAGGCGTATCATTGATGGCCCGGCCCAAGGCGCATCGCTCGAGGACCGCGCCCGCCCGCAACACCGAAACACTTTTTCTATGAGCACTGCCGATCTCGCCCGTATCGACGGCGCAGCAAGCGATTTTTTTCATGATGACCTCGGCGCTACCGATCCTGCCATTCAGGCGGCTATCGATGCGGAGCTCGGCAGGCAGCGACACGAGATCGAATTGATCGCGTCTGAGAACATCGTCAGCAAGGCGGTGATGCAAGCGCAGGGCTCCGTGATGACCAACAAGTATGCGGAAGGGTACCCCGGCAAGCGCTACTACGCCGGTTGTGAACATGTTGACGTCGCGGAATCGCTTGCAATCGAGCGCGCCTGCGCACTGTATGCGTGCAATTACGCCAATGTGCAGCCCCATTCCGGTGCGCAGGCCAACCAGGCCGTCTTTCTGGCCCTCTTGCAGCCAGGCGATGTGTTCATGGGTATGGACCTCGCAGCCGGTGGTCATCTGACGCACGGCTCGCCTGTAAACCTGTCGGGAAAGTGGTTTGAGGCGGTCACTTATGGCGTTGATCCGGACAACCAGCAGATCGACTACGACGCGCTTGAGAAGACCGCGCTTGAGAAAAAGCCCAAGCTGATCATCGCTGGCGGCTCGGCCTACCCACGCGTTATCGACTTTGCCCGTTTTCGCGCCATTGCCGATGCGGTCGGCGCCTATCTGATGGTGGATATGGCCCACTTCTCGGGGCTTGTAGCCGGTGGCGCTCATCCCAACCCCCTTGACCATGCGCATGTGGTCACCACGACCACCCACAAGACGCTGCGTGGACCCCGTGGCGGCATGATTCTCAGCAGAGATGCAGACCTGGGCAAGAAATTCAATTCTGCGGTCTTCCCGGGGCTCCAGGGTGGACCGTTGATGCACGTTATCGCAGCCAAGGCTGTCGCCTTTGGTGAAGCGCAGCGAGATGACTACCGCGCTTATGTGTCGTCCGTTGTCGAGAATGCACAGGCACTGGCCACGACACTGGTTGCCGGTGGCCTGGATATCGTCTCCGGCGGCACCGATACCCACCTTGTGCTTGTTGATCTGCGCGCAAAGGGGGTTACCGGCAAGGCCACAGAAGCGGCTCTCACGCGCTCTGGCATCACCTGCAACAAGAACGCTATTCCATTTGATCCCGCATCACCCTTTGTGACCTCAGGTGTGCGCCTGGGCACCCCCGCTGCGACTACTCGCGGCTTCACGTCACAGGACTTCGAGGCGGTAGGCGAGATGATCCTGCGTGTGATAAACGGTTTGTCCGAGCACGGTGAGGAGGGCAACGACGAGATAGAGCAAGCGGTCAAGGCAGATGTCATCGCATTGACCGATCGCTTTCCTATCTATTGACCAGCAGCACTAGCCAGCGAGACCTGCGGGCCGGTCCAGTGAGTGATTTTGATGAATAAGGGTGTATCAGAGCGATCGGCACCTGTCATTGTGACGGGTGCTCAACAAGGTATCGGACTGGTCATAGCGCAGGCCTTTGCGATGACGGGTCGATCGGTGGTCATCGCCGATATCAACACCGCTGCAGACGGGGAAGCACTGCGTCGGCAGTGGGCCTGCGATAGCGATGTGTTGACCACACGCTGCGATATCACCGATGAAGAATCGGTCGAGTCCATGCTCGACCATGTGCAGAGCGAGTTTGGCACGGCCGCGGATACGCTGGTCAACAATGCAGCGACTCAGGTTTGGGGTCCTTTTCTCGAGGCGAGCATCGATGACATCGAACGGGTTATTCGAACCAATCTGGTAGGCACGATGCTGATGACCCAACGCTTCGCACGCCGCCGGGTCAGCGCGGGTGGCGCAGGTGTTGTCGTGAATCTCGGGTCCGGTTGCAACACCATTGCATTCCCGCAACTGGCAAGTTATGTCGCGTCCAAGGGGGGCATAGAGACCTTTACCAAAAGTGCGGCTCTTGAACTGGGTGCGCACGGTATCCGAGTCAATTGCATCGCCCCTGGCTCGATTGAAACCGAGCGCACTCGCGCTGAGACCGCGGGCTATGCAGAACGCTGGTCTGCCTTGACACCGCTGGGACGGGTAGGTGTGCCCGAAGACGTTGCCAAGGCAACTCTGGCCCTGTGTAGTGATGAGCTGGACTTTGTCAGCGGTCAGACCGTAGGCGTGGATGGCGGTTTGTTCAGTCGTGCCGTATGGCCAGCTGACTATTGAGCTGTTGTTCAACAACGGCTTTTTGGAGGCTCAAATGACTTACCTTTCCAGATTCCTTCGGGCAACGGTCCTTGCCAGCAGTCTTTGCACGACAGCTATCGCGCAAGACTTCACGCTTGTCATGCACCACTTTTTGCCACCGGTTGCCAACGCTCACAAGGTAATGCTGGCGCCTTGGGCGCAACGCATTCAAGACCAGAGCGATGGGCGTATCGCGATTGAAATAGCTCCAGCCATGGCAATGGGTGGCAAGCCACCAGAACTGTACGGCCAGGTCCGTGACGGCACTGCGGACATTGTATGGACAGTGCTCGGATACACCCCCGGGGTCTTTCCCCGTAGCGAGGTATTTGAATTGCCGTTGGTACATGCTGGCTCTGCAACAGCAACAACCATCGCTCTCAATAACTCACTTGACCTGTTGGCCGAAGACTTCAATGACGTACACGTAGTGTTTTTGCACGCGCATGACGGCAACCTGATCCACTCAGCCAGACACCCTGTTCGCGGGTTCGATGACGTGGCGGGCACAAAGCTTCGTACCCCTGGCCGCACAGGCGCATGGGTAATCGAAGCCATGGGGGCCGAGCCGGTCGCAATGCCTGTACCAGCACTGCCGGAGGCGATGTCAAAAGGCGTCGTTGACGGCGCTTTGACAACGTTTGAGATTGTACCTGCGCTGCGCCTGCAGGATCTCAACAAGGCAACGACAGAACTGCCAAACGGTGACCGCTTCGGAACGGCGACTTTCATGCTCGCAATGAACAAGGACGCTTATGCGGCGCTGCCCGATGATCTCAAAGCGGTTATCGACGCTAATTCGCGTGCCAATATTGCCGCCGAAATCGGAGCCATGTGGGAAGGTTTTGAAGCGAGTGGGATTGCAGCACTAGAGGCGGCAGGAGTTGAAAGCATCGTATTGTCTGAAGAAGAGGCCGCACAGTTCAACGCTGCGAATGAAACCGTAGTGCAGCGGTGGGTCGATGAAGTCACTGCAAACGGCATAGACGGTGCTGGTCTGCTCGACGCAGCGCGCGCTGCGATTGCCGCTGCATCCGACTCGAATTGAACTGGCTCAGAGGGGGCATCCGGCCCCCTGATCGAGGCGAGACTCGTTTGCAATGATCAACGCCCTCCTGTGGCGAGCGGCAGACCTTTTTGCAGTCCTCGGTGGAGTGATCCTGTTTGCCATCGTGCTGGTCACCTCGACCAATACCGGTGCTTTCATCCTTGACCGAGTAGCAGGTTTTTTTGGCGCCAATGTCACGGGCCTACCGGGATACGAGGATTTTGTACGACTTGCCATCAGCGGGGCGGCGCTGATGTTTTTTCCCTATTGTCAGGCGATGCGAGGCCATGTCGCAGTGGACCTGATTGCAGATCGGCTACCGAAAGCGATCCGGCGAATGCTTGATGTCGCCTGGCTTCTAGTCACCGCGTTCATTGCAGGCTTTCTGGTGTACTGGATGGTTTTCGGGCTGCTGCAATCCCGGGATGACGGTGTAGTCGTGGCGGTACTTGGCTGGGCGGTCTGGCCTTTTTATGTTCCCGGCATTCTGGCAGTTGCGCTTTGGGGAGCTGTCGCCCTCGCTCAAGCAACAGGGACAATGCGCGATGCTTGAGCCCATCACCATCGGAATCCTCGGGCTGGTGGTCCTGTTCTGCTTGTTGTTGCTGCGCATGCCCGTTGGCATTGCCATGATCGTCGTAGGAATTGGCGGCACGTGGCTGTTGTCCTTGTCAGTGCCTTTTGTACGTTTTCTCCCGTATCTGCGACAGTTCAAGTCACTCCTGTGGGAGAACGTCTCCAGCTACGAACTTTCGATCGTGCCGTTGTTTATCCTCATGGGCTATATCACGGCGGAGGCACGGCTTTCGTCGGATCTTTTCAAAGGCCTTGAAGCGCTGCTGTCGCGCCTGCGAGGCGGCGTGGCCATGGCGGCCGTCACCGCCTGTGGCGGCTTTGGCGCGGTGTGTGGCTCCTCCCTCGCTACCGCAGCCACGATGGGGAAGGTCGCGTTACCTGAACTGCGCGCGCAAGGCTATGCGCCGCGTCTTGCAGCAGGCGCGTTGGCAGCGGGTGGCACCCTTGGCATATTAATTCCGCCCTCCGTAGCTCTGGTGATCTACGCGGTAATCGTGGAAGGCTCAATTCTGCAGATGTTTCAGGCTGCGGTGATTCCCGGCATACTCGCGGTGTTGGGGTTTATCGCGGTAATCGCGCTCTCGGTCCGGGTGAACTCTTCGCTGGCCCCCGTGCCCAAACCGATGGACGCCGACGTACGCCGCCAGGCCCTGCGCCGCCTCCTTCCAGTAGTCGTGATCTTTGGCGCCATCATCCTTGGCCTTGGCTTTGGATTATTTACGCCCACGCCTGCAGCCTCCATCGGGGTGTTCGTGATCACCCTTTATGGTTTCGTGCTGCGTTGGCGCACCGGCGAAGGGCTCGGGTGTACCGGGTTGCTCCGCGCGATCCGATCCACCGCTGTCACAGCGGGCATGATCTACCTGATCCTGTTTGGCGCCGAGGTTCTGAAAGGGTTCTTCACACGCTCAGGCCTGCCGCAAGCGCTCTCCGACTGGGCTGCGATGAGCGGGTTTGAGCCGATGATCGTTTTGATCGCCATGCTTTTAATCCTGATCATCCTGGGATGTTTCATGGAAAGCCTTGCCATGATCCTTGTGGTCGTGCCGTTCTTCTGGCCCACGTTGCTTGTGCTGAACGGTGGGGACTTCGTAAGCGCCGACAACGCCGCGTTTGGCCTGACCAATGACGAGCTGAAAATCTGGTTCGGCATACTTGCGCTCATGGTCGTCGAAATCGGTCTGATCACACCGCCCGTGGGGCTCAACGTCTTCATCATCTCCGCACTCGCCAAAGACACACCCATGGGTACGATCTTCTACGGCGTGATGCCCTTTCTGGGCGCTGAGACCCTGCGCGTAAGTCTCATCCTCATGCTGCCTGTCCTTACCCTCGCGATCCCGAGGCTCATGGCAGGATAGACTCCATGACAGCGCTTCCAGTTCTTGTTGCAGATGGCGGTAACGGCGCTCGTGCGGCCGCAAACTCACGAGACCGGCGCCGAGTACCGTCATTCTCAAAACGCCTTTCGCTTGAGCGACGCCGCAAGACGGGCCTTGTCGCACAGACGTAAGGACACAGCACCCTAGCTAACCCATGGAAACCGCGATAACCATGCCAGTCACCCAAAACCTGCTGAAGCACCGGCTGCAAGCAGGCGAAGTTCTGTACGGTTGCTGGGTTGGCCTTGCAGACGCCTATGCCGCGTCGATTACGGCAACAGCCGGTTTTGACTGGCTGTTGATCGACGGTGAACATGCGCCCAACGATGTGCGTTCGCTGCTTGCGCAACTGAGTGTTATCGACGCCAGCGAGTCGCTTGCGATCCTGCGACCACCCGATGGCAACTCGACCACAATCAAGCAGTACCTCGACATCGGTGCCCGCAGCCTGCTGGTACCCATGATCGACAGTGCAGAGCAGGCGCAGGACGTACTACGGGCAACGCGTTACCCACCGCAAGGCACTCGGGGCGTTGGTGCGGCATTGGCGCGCGCCTCGCAGTTTGGTGCCATACCCGACTACGTTCAAACGGCAAACGACGAGATGCTGTTACTGCTACAAATCGAGAGCGTGAAGGGGCTGATGGCGGTGGACGATATCCTCGCCATTGACGGTGCTGATGGCTTGTTCCTCGGCCCGTCTGATCTGGCAGCGGACATGGGATATGCGGGGCAACCGAATGCGCCCGAAGTGCAAGCGGCCATTCTGGACGTGATCACACGGACCAAAGCGGCGGGCAAGATCGCGGGGGTACTGGCCATGCAAGAGACGACGGTAGCAACTGCACGGGCTGCTGGCGCAACGTTCATTGGCGTCGGTATTGACGTCACAAGCCTGGCGAGCTCATTGCGCGCTCTAGCGGGACAGTATTCAGGGTCGCAGCACTAGGGTCGCAGGGCCAGGAATTGAGCCCGCGATGTTAAAAGCCGAGTGCCCGGGCCCGGAGTCCTGTCCCGGAAAGATCAAATCTGCAAAAGCTCTCGGCGCAGCTGCGGCTGTGATGTCGTGTCACCGAGCCAGATATCAAAAAAGGCGGCAGTAAAGGACGGATCACTGATTTCGCCGATCATCTGCTCGCCCTGGTAGAAGTGCGTCGCACCCGCGTCCGTTCTGACGCCGGTTATCGTGGTCTCTGGATCCACGTCCGGGATGATGCCGGCAAGTGCCTCGCGCCAGCCTTCAATCGTGTTGGCATCCCAGCTGCGCTGTTTACGCAACTCCTTGATTGTTGAGTCGACGATACTGGCACTGTCGATGCTGCGCAGGTACGACAGCGACAAGGCAAAGGGCCGAGTGGGATCAAACTCGCCTTCTGGCGCATAGAGCCGCGCGTCAAACACCTTGAACATGAACACGTGCAGCCGCCCCTTGCCTACCAGTTTGGCACTCGTGACGTACTTCTCGGCAACAGAGTTCACGGCCATCGCGGGCATGCAGAGGATCGCCCCCAGTAGCAAGCCCAGCGGCAGACTGCGCAGAAGAGAGCGTTGGTTTCTCATACTCCGTGCCTACGTAAGCATGCACCGTTTTGGATCACTACGACAATGGCAGCCGAGGTGTCAATCTAGCGTGACGTGACCAGAATGCCGCGCCCCGGCGCCAACAGGAAAGCAATGATGAACTGAAGGGTCATCAGTACGACAATAGTGGGCGCCGGGGCGCTGTCCATGTAGTAGCTGACAGCTACACCCAGCACGGTGCTGAACAGCGCAAAACCGATGGCGGTGAACAACATGGCATCAAAGCGCTGAGTCAACAGCCAGGCAGTGGCTCCCGGAGCGATCAACAAGGCAATGACAAGCACGATACCAACGGCCTTTATGGACGCGACGATCACAAGCGCCAACAGTGCAAGGAGCCCGTAGTGCAACCACTGCGTTTTCAGACCAATGACCCCGGCATGTTGCGGATCGAACGCAAACAACATCAGATCACGCCGCAAGGCAATCAGGATGACGCAAGCGGGCAGCAGCAAGGCACCAGCCGCAGCAACATCTGTCCACGATACCCCGAGCATGTCACCAAACAGCACGTGATCCAGGTGCATGCCAGTCTCGATCTTGGTGAATAGAAATAAACCCAGGGCAAACAGACTGCTGAACACGATGCCCATGACAGTGTCCTCCTTGAGTCGGCTGTTCTCGGTCAGCCAGCCTGTGGAAATCGCACACAGCAAGCCTGTGGCAAATGCGCCGACAAGCAAGGGAATACCTGCAAGCCAGGCAAGCACGATACCGGGCAGCACGGCATGCGACACAGCGTCTCCCATCAATGACCAGCCTTTGAGCACCAGCAAGCAGGACAAGGCGCCAGCAGCAGCGGCTACCAGCAAACCGATGGCGAGCGCTTGTTGCATGAAGTCGAGCGTGAACGGCTCGATGATCCACTCAATCGCACTCATGCCAGCCCCTTCATGTCAATGCAAGTCCGGACGCTGTACGCCGCCTACCGGCAAGCAGACCATGGACCGGGGCAAACACAAAAGCCAGACCAAAAAGAGTCGCTTGCAGCAACACGATCACAGCACCGGTTGCACCGTCAATGAAGTAACTCAGGTACGCGCCCACGGCGCTCGTCGTGATACCCATCAGCACGGCAATCCATATGAGCCGGCCAAAGCGATCCGTGAGCAGATAGGCGGTAGCACCGGGCGTGATTACCATTGCAATCACCAGAAAGGCACCCACGGTTTGCAATGCCGCCACGGTACTCGCTGCCAGAAGGGTAAAAAACAGTAGCTTGAGTGCGTCGACACGCAGACCAATCGAGCGCGCATGCGACTCGTCAAAAAAAATGGCCAGCAGATCCTTCCAGAACAGCACCAGCAGCACCATCGTGACGATCCCGATCACCAGCAACTGCAGGGCATCAAAGGGTGTTATCGCAAGAATATTGCCGAATACGATGGTCTGTATGTTGACCGAAGATGGCGAGAGTGATGCCATGAAGAGGCCAAGGCCGAAAAAGCCCGTGAAGATCAACCCGATAACAGCATCGGTTCTCAGTGCCGAGCGCGCACTGATGAACAACATGGCGCCGGCAGCCAGGCCACCTGAGATGAACGCGCCGAGCGAGTAGGGCAGACCCAGGATGTATGCGCCTGCGACACCGGGTACTACCGAGTGGGATAGTGCATCGCCAATCAATGACCAACCCTTGAGCATCAGGTAGCACGACAGAAAGGCACAGATGGCACCCACCAGTGCGCTGCTCCAGATCGCATTGACCATATAGCGATACTGCAGCGGTTGCAGCAACAGCTCAAGCAGCGACTCGATCACCGCTCGGACCCATCGTCGTAGACAACAAAGGGGCGCTCGTCATCTGTGATGACGGTGACCTGTCGTTGATCATCATCATCGTGCAAGTCCGGCCCACCGAGTACGTGAAATCGCAAGGTGCCACCAAAGGCGGCTTGCAGATTGTCCTGCGTGAAGACGTGCTCGGTTTCCCCGTGATCAAGAACCGTGCGATTGAGCAAAACCACCTGATCACAGAAGTGCGGAACGCTCCCGAGGTTGTGTGTCGAGACCAGAATCACGCAGCCCTCGTCACGCAGCTCTCGAAGCAGCGCGATGATGGCATCCTCGGTGGTGACATCAATACCGGTGAAGGGCTCATCCAGGAGAATGACACGCCCCTCCTGTGCCAGCGCCCGTGCCAGAAACACGCGTTTTTTCTGGCCGCCTGACAACTCCCCAATCTGCCGGTGACGGTACTCGGTCATGTTGACCCGTGCGAGCGCTGCGTCCACCTTGTCATGATCTATCTTCGAAGCGCGTCGCAGCCATCCCATGTGGCCATAACGACCCATCATCACCACGTCTTGCACCAGCACCGGAAAGTTCCAGTCAACATCCTCGCTCTGCGGCACATAGGCCACCGTGTTCTTGCCAAGTGCCTTGCCTGCAGGTTGATCCAGTATCACCACGCGTCCACTCGACACCGGTACCAGGCCCATGATCGATTTGAACAGAGTGGACTTGCCCGAGCCATTGACACCCACGAGGGCTGCGATCGTGGAGGTGGGTATGCAAAAGCTTGCATCCTTCAATGCGATATTGCCATTGCGGTAGATGACCGACAGATTATCGGCTACCAGACCATTGCAGCCGCCTGCGGCACGCTGCGCTTCACGAACGCGTTGCCGATCCTCGACCGTGTCCGCAAAGCCGCTGCCCGGCACGTCCGGGGAGTTTGCACCATCCCCGTCGGCGCCAGTGCTGAGCACCTGTTCCGGGCCATGAGGATCAACCTCCATCAGCGGGGCCGGTCGAGGTCAGGCCCTGCACCACCGTCTCCACGGTGACGCGCAGCAGATCCAGATAGGTGGGCACAGGGCCATCCTCTGCACTCAATGAATCGACATAGAGCACACCCCCATAGGCGCTACCGGTTTCACGGGCCACCTGCTCGGCAGGTTTTGAGGACACCGTACTCTCGCTGAACACCACAGGGATCTGTTGTTCACGCACGGTATCTATCACGCGCCGCACCTGCTGAGGCGTCCCTTGAGCATCGGCGTTGATGGGCCAGAGGTAGAGTTCCCGAAGGCCAAGGTCACGCGCCAGATAACTGAACGCGCCTTCACTGGTCACCAACCAACGAGACGATTCAGGCACGGTCTCGATCAACGCCAGCAGTGGATCCAGTGCGGCCGAGATTTCTGTCTTGTATGCGTCAGCATTGGCGATGATTTCACTGGCCGATAGCGGTGCAATACTGATCAGCGCATCACGAATATTGTCCACATAGATCAGAGCCGAGCTTGGGCTCATCCACGCGTGCGGGTTTGGCTTGCCGTCGTAGGGACCGCTGCCGATGCTGATGGGCTCTATGCCATCGGAGACCGTGGCCGATGGCACGCCGTCGAGCCGCTCGAGGAACTGCTCGAACCAGATCTCCAGATTCATGCCGTTGCGAATGATCAGATCCGCATCGCGCGAACGACCGATGTCCCGGGGAGTTGGCTGGTAGTTGTGAATCTCGGCTCCCGGTTTGGTTACCGACACGACGTCAGCAGCGTCGCCTGCCACGCGCTGAGTCATGTCAGCTAGCACGGTGAAGGTGGTGACCACCTTGGGGCGATCGTTGGCACGCGCAGACAGCGACAGCACGAGCGCCGGGACACACAACAGGATGCAGAGGCCAAGCCGTCGCTTCTTGCTGTGGCCGAGGACAAGCGAGCACCTGAACACAGGGGGGATCTCCAAAGTTAGCCTTGGCTCATCTTATACGCTTTGTGCGAGAAAACAAGAATGGGGCATAATTGCAGCATGTTCACCTCTTCACCGCTGCCCCGATGACGGAGCCAAGCCCGTCCAACCGCAGTCCGTTGCCGGCAGATGCCCAGGCCGAGGTCTTTGATCACGTCCGTCAGGCCCACTCGATGGAGAGCACCGAAGACTACGTCGAACTCATCGACGACCTGATCCAGACGCAAGGTGAGGCGCGCCTGGTGGATCTTGCCGAGCGGCTTGGCATATCGCAGCCGACAGCGGGCAAGACCGTCGCACGATTACAACGCGATGGCTTTGTGACCAGTGAGCCCTATCGCTCGATATTCCTGACCGAACGCGGCAAGGCGCTTGCCGATGCCGCACGCGAACGCCACGACACGGTCTATCGCTTTCTGCTCGCTATCGGCGTGTCAGCGGAGACTGCTGAACGTGATTCAGAAGGCGTTGAACATCATGTATCCGAGGAGACATTGAAAGCGTTTCGCCGGATCATCAGCCAACACGACAAGGTATGAACGACACCGTCAATTCGTCCCCCGACACGCTCACTATTGCACGCCCCGATGACTGGCATTTGCATCTACGCGACGGCGAGACCCTGCAGGCAGTGATCGGTGCCAGTGCGCGCGACTTCAGCCGCGCCCTGATCATGCCAAACCTGGTGCCACCGGTAACCACGGCGGCGCAGGCCAGAGCGTATCGCGAGCGGATTCATCAGGCCTTGAAGGGGTCAGGCGTGAGTACAGCGTTCACGCCCATGATGACCTTGTACCTGACCGAGACAACCGATCCTGCCGATGTGGTGCAAGCGGTCAAGAACGGGGACGCCCTTGCGGTAAAATTGTATCCGGCCGGTGCAACCACCAACAGCGACTCCGGCGTGCGCGATATCGAGCGTGTCATGCCCGTACTGGAGGCGATGGCCGAACACGATATCGTGCTGTGTGTGCACGGCGAAGTGACCACCCACGAAGTGGATATCTTTGACCGTGAAGCCCGCTTCATCGAGACCGTGCTCGCCCCCCTGAGAAGGCGTCTGCCCAGCTTGAGAATCACTTTGGAACACATCACTACAGCAGAAGGTGTTACCGCCGTACGAGAAGGTGGAGGCGCATTGGCAGGCTCCATCACACCGCACCATTTGATGATCAACCGCAATCACATGCTGGTTGGCGGCATCCGGCCACACTATTACTGTCTGCCTATTCTCAAACGCGAGCATCATCGTGAAGCGCTGGTGGCAGCGGCAACCGGTGGCGAGCGGTACTTCTTTCTTGGCACCGACAGTGCGCCACACCCGCGCGGCGCCAAGGAATCTGACTGCGGTTGCGCCGGTGTCTTCAATGCAGGCAACACCTTGTCGTGTCTTGCCCACGTGTTCGAGCAGGCCGGAGCGCTTGGGCAACTCGAGGGCTTTACCTCGCACAACGGTGCCCACTGGTACCGCCAGCAGCCTGCCAGCGACACCCTGACGCTCGTGAAAAGCAACACACCGCGCACACAGGACTTGATGGTGCGTGTCGGTGACGACGAGATCGTCCCCTTTGACCCTGGCGTGCCCTTGTATTGGCAGGTCGCGTGAACCTACCCCCACAGAAACGATGAATACAGTCCACTACACCACCGACGAAGACGCGGCACGATTGACAGCGCGCATGCTGCTTGAAATCGAGGCGGTGCACTTCAGACGGGGTGATCCCTATATCTTCACCTCAGGGAAAGCCAGCCCTGTGTACATCGATTGCCGAAAACTCATTTCCTATCCGCGCATCCGCTCAGCCTTGATGGATCTGGCGGTTGGCAAGCTGGTGCGTCAGGTGGGTTTTGAGGCCTTTGATGCCGTAGCAGGGGGCGAGACAGCGGGTATTCCGTTTGCCGCGTGGATTGCCGAGCGGCTCGGGCTGCCCATGCAATACGTACGCAAGAAGCCGAAGGGTTTTGGGCGCGATGCCCGTATCGAAGGGGCGATCCATGAAGGCCAGCGCGTGCTGCTTGTAGAGGATCTCACCACCGATGGTGGCAGCAAGATCGGCTTTGCTGATGCAATACGCGAGGCAGGTGCGAGCTGCGAACACACACTGGTGGTCTTCTACTACGACATCTTCCGCGAAACCACCAAGACACTCAGTGATGCAGGCTTGTCCCTGCACTACCTTGGTACCTGGTGGGATGTGCTGGCCGAGAGTCGACGGGCAGGGCACTTCGATGAGGGCACGCACGTGGAAGTCGAAGCCTTCCTGAATGATCCTGTCGCCTGGTCAGCGGCCAACGGTGGCAAGTAGCTCGTCACGGGTCCGCGACCGTGACGCGCCAGGTCAGTCTGTGGCGGCGAGCTCGCGTATTGCATCAAACGCAATGTCGAGGTCTGACTCGGTGGTATCAAACTGACCCGCCTGAAAACGAATTGCGATAACACTGTCGTGGCGCGTCTGCGTGAGATAGATGCGCCCGTCATTGTTGATCCGCTCTATCAATGCCAGGTTGTGAGCGTCCAGATCATCGATGCCGGGCGGGTGGTGGCGAAAACTGAACAGCGATAGCACAGGCTCTGTCACGATCTCGATATCCGGCTCCTTGCGCAGGCGCTCGCACAAGGCAAGCGCCCAATCCACATGATTGCGAATCATGGCCTGAAGTCCCTCGATGCCATAGGCACGGATCAGAAACCAGACTTTAAGCGCACGGAATCGGCGGCCCAGTTGCACAGACCACTCGCTGAAGTTGACCACACCGTCTGCGCCTCGTGTCTTCAGGTATTCCGGTTGAATGGCGAGCGTGCGCACCAACGACTCGGGATCGCGTACAAAATGCGCCGAGCACTCCATCGAGCTACCCAGCCACTTGTGCGGATTGAGCACGATGCTGTCCGCCTCTTCGACACCTTCCCAGAGGTGTCTGTATTCAGGGCAGATCATCGCAGAACCCGCCCAGGCAGCATCAACGTGTGTGTACAAGCCTTCGCGCCGTGCCACTGCGATGACCTCGCGCGCACTGTCGGTGGCGCCGGTTGAAGTGCCACCGATACACACGACCACGCCTGCGGGCAGATGTCCTGCAGCCCGGTCGGCCGCTATGGCGGCTTCAAGCTCATGCACCTGCATCGGAAAAAGCGGGCCTTCGTCGGTAGGAATCTTCACCAGATTCTCCAGACCCAGCCCCGCAATCCACAACGCCTTGTCGACCGAGCTGTGCGTGCGCCCGGAGGCATAGACACGCAGGCGAGGTTGACCGCTGAGCCCTTCACTGTTGCCACGAAAGTCCAGGGCACGCTCACGCATCACCAACACGGCAGACAAGGTTGTGGTGGACGCGGTGTCTTGAAAGGTACCGGAGAAGGTGTCGGGCAGGCCAACCGACTGACGCAACCAGTCGATCATCCGAATCTCAAGCTCTGTAGCAGCGGGTGAAGTCTGCCAGAGCATGCATTGAGCTGCCATGCTGGCAGCCAGTTGCTCGGCCACGATGGCAGCGGGTGCTGCGTTGCTTGGAAAGTAGGCAAAAAAGCGGGGGTGCTGCCAATGAGTCATACCACCCGGAATCAAGCGCTCGAAGTCGGCAAAGATCTCCTCCATGGACTCCGCCGCCATGGGCGGCTCTGCGGGCAAAGCCTCAAGCAGACTGCCTGGCGCATTGCGGGATCGCACCGGCCGTTTGCCCACGCCCTCGAGATAGCCCGTTGACCAGTCAGCGGCTGCGTGTGACCATCTACCGAATTCCGTGCTGTCCATTGGTGCTTCCTCAGGCTGATACCAGCAATGGTACCCGCCTGATCTGAACCCCTGAGAAATACTGAACCATGCGCGACGCTGATGCCCTGGACAACCTCGTACCGGAAATCACCGAGTGGCGCCGCGACATTCATCAGCACCCGGAGCTGGGTTACGACGTGCTCAGAACCGCAGCGCTTGTGGCAGAAAAGCTGCGCGAGTTTGGCGTTGACGAGGTGGTGGAGGGAGTAGGGCGCACAGGTGTGGTGGGCATCATCAAGGGAGGCGACAACGGCCGCTGTATCGGTCTGCGTGCCGACATGGACGCACTGCCGATCATCGAAGCCTCAGGCGCGGCGTGGACATCACAGGTTGATGGAAAAATGCACGCCTGTGGCCACGACGGGCACACCGCGATGCTGTTGGGCGCTGCGCGTGCATTGGCTGAGAACCGCAATTTTTCAGGCTCCGTGGCCGTGATTTTTCAACCCGCCGAAGAGGGCGGTGCCGGTGGCAAGGCCATGGTAGATGACGGAATGATGGAGCGCTTCGCGATAGAAGAGGTGTACGGGATGCACAACATGCCGGGGATCGCTGTCGGTGAGTTCGCTATCCGGCCCGGACCCTTGATGGCCTGCGCTGATCAGTTTGATATCTGCATTGAAGGCGTTGGTGGGCATGCAGCAATGCCGCACGTCTGCGTGGATACCGTGGTCGTTGCAAGCCACATTGTGCTCGCTCTGCAGAGCATCGTCTCGCGCAACGTCAGGCCGACTGACCCACTGGTCATATCGGTGACCACACTGCACGTGGACGGTGATGCCTACAACGTGATCCCGCAGCAAGTGCACCTGCGAGGAACGCTTCGCGCCTATGAGGAGGAGGTGCGCCTGATGGGCAAACAGCGAGTACACGAGATTGTTGAACGCACTGCCGCTGTGTTCAATGCGTCCGCACATGTGGAGTACGAAGACGGCTATCCACCGACGGTCAACGACGCTGAAAAGACCCGCTTCTGTATCGACGTTGCGCAGGCTGTTGCAGGCGCTGACAAGGTGGACGGCGACCGCCCACCCGTCATGGGTGCCGAGGACTTTTCCTACATGCTCAACGAACGACCCGGCGCATTTATCTTTATCGGCAACGGTGACTCGGCATCGCTTCACCACCCGGAGTACGACTTCAACGATGACGCGATCAGCTATGGCGTCCGTTACTGGCTGACACTCGTTGACCATGCGCTTGGAGACGGCGCGACTCATGCCTGAGAGGACCGCTGCCACAATGACCGCCTCGCAGTGGGAGGTCTCCCTTTTCAGTGCAGCATTACCAAAATGTGCTATCAGGCGAGCGCCTGGTGCAGGTACAGCTGTTGATATTAGCGTATGTTGAGTCGGTCAGAACAACGCAAATATCGAATCATTGATATTGGAGCTGTCTTCTGGCGTTGTGCACTGTCATTGATCCGCTTGTGTGATGGAAGACTGCGTCGGCGATAGTAGAAAGCAGTCGAGTCAGGCATATCGGAATGCATTGGGTCGGTCTAAGAGTTGTTCATCGTCACCGGCTACCGCGCACATGAATCCCACGTCGAGAGCTGAAGTCATATACAGTTACGCAAGACCGACTGGAAGGAATCAGTACCGTGGAACAAGATTTTGCGGTTTTGAGCTTTGATTTCGACACCAAGCTCGAAATCACGATAAACAACTCGAAGCCAGTTGAGCTCGCGGGCCTAACGCTTTCGTTGCTGAACGTCAGCTTTTTGTATGAAAAGTTCATCGAGGGCGAATCCGCTACGGAGATGGGCGCATCTTCTGAGCTGTACATTCGCGAGGTGCGCTCGGGATCAATTGTCGTTGAATTGATGACCCAGTCACTTCCGCTTGTGCCATTGCTTTGGGAAGGCGGTGGCTTGACCCAATGGGTAGATTACATAAAGAGCACAGCTGACTGGCTCACCGGAAAGCTATCGGCACCGCCCCGAGATCAGTCGAAGAAGGAGTTAAATGCTCTGCATTCTATCGTAGATCCTGTAGCGCGAGATAACGCAGCGCAGATGAATATCATGGTATCAGACCGAGGAACCGTGATAAATCAATTCATATTGGATTCTGAGCAAGCGAACGCGCTGCAAAATAGCATCCGTCGCGAGATTGAAAAGCGAGATGAGCCTGATTCTAAGGTACAGAAGAACAAAGTGATGACGTGGTACCAGACGAAGTTCGAGAGAGGAACAACGACTGGTGACCGAGCAATCATAGAGAGCATCTCCAAGCGTCCAGTGAAGGTGCTCTTCGACAACGATGCAGTAAAAAGAAAGATGTTGATTCGAGACGAGCGATTTGGACGAGGCTGGCACGAGCTTGCGTACGTCGTAGACGTGCGCGTCGAGACGATAGCAGGCGTCCCGAAGGCCTACACGGTTGTTCGCTTCCACCCTGACGAAACGTTCGATCCGCAGGAGTGACGTCTAACACTACGATGTGTGGATTCAACCGGTGAGCGCAACACCTGCTAGTTTTCTCTCTGATCGGAGACACTGGTGGGTAAATCAAAGAAAAGGCAGCTGACAAAAGAGCAGCGGCGGGAATTGTGGAAAATGTGGCGGATGGGAAAGTCACATCAACCCATGGCAAATCACATGGGTATACAGCGACCTTCGGCGTTCATGTATACCAGCAAGTACGGTGGCATCGAGCCGAGTCAGCAGACTCGCTCTGCCACGGTGCTCAGCGATCTAGAACGCGAAGAAATCTCGCGGGGACTACGAGCTGATCTGAGCTTAAGGGAGATCGCGAAAGATCTGGGACGGAGCCCGTCCACGATCAGCCGGGAGGTGCGCCGCCATGGTGGACGAGGTCGCTACCGGGCGAGCCGGGCCGACAAGCAAACGTGGAAAACGCGCGCCGACCGAAGCCAAGCCGATTGGCTTGTAACGAACGACTTCGGGCTATGGTGTCGGACAAGCTACATACGAAATGGTCGCCTCAACAGATAGCTGCCTGGCTAAAAGCTTGAGCACCCCGACGAAAAGAGCCTGCAGGTGTCGCACGAAACGATCTACAAGAGCTTGTTCATCCAGTCCAAAGGCGCCTTGAAAAAGGAGCTCCGCGATCACTTGCGAACAAAGCGACGATGCCGGCAAGCTCGGGTCAAGACCCGCAAGGGCCATGGAATCATTCCAAACCCGATATCAATCCGAGAGCGACCTGCAGAGGCCGCAGACCGGGCCGTACCGGGCCACTGGGAAGGCGATCTGATCGCTGGTGAGCTGAACCTGTCCCACATCGCCACGTTGGTGGAGCGAAAGACACGCTATGTCATGTTGGTCAAAGTGCGTTCGAAAGGAACGCGAGAGGTGACCAAGGAGCTGGCCCGGCAGATACAGAAACTCCCCGCAGAGCTGCGTAAATCATTGACCTGGGACAACGGCGGTGAGCTGGCTGATCACAAGCAGCTGACACTGGACGCGAATATAGACATCTATTTCTGCGACCCGCATAGTCCGTGGCAACGAGGTTCGAAC
>CALAJN010000004.1 GCA_937922675.1 uncultured Granulosicoccaceae bacterium | reverse complement strand
CTCGGATCGCCTGCCGTCTCTACTCGACTATCTACTACGACATCCCGCACATCGTACCCGTAACTGTAGAACAGATTGCTGACAGGCCACACGCCGTACGGCGTATCCGCAGAGTTCGAGGTGACGGGATAATACGGGGGCGAGTAGATATCAACATAGTTTTGCGATTTCGCAAACGATCGATTTCTCGAGTAGGTGTAGTCCACCCGATTAGTCACTGGTGAGCTGTCCGCAGTCCCGCTTAACAGCTCGTAGCTTGCCAGACGGCGGTTACGGTCCATTCGATCGCCGTCCACACCACCTTCCCATGGATCACCGACCCTGAGCGCGCGGTGAAAGGTGAAGCGATGGGAATGACTGCTATTGGTGATCAGGCGAGATACCGTGTACCCCGGCCCGTAGTGGCGGTATCGAACAGACGAGTTCATTCGTGTCACATCCGATCCATTGATCTGCCGCAGCGTCAACGCGGGTCTTTTTTCTAGACAGCGACTAGGTGCCGCGTTCAGCTCGTTGTTCACGTAGCTGAAGTTCGCGGTAGTGGGACCGATGGCCGTATCTTGGTATTCACAGGCGGCCAGATCGCGATAGCCGTAGGTAAACACAGCACCCGTCGTGGAATGCACCTTGCGCAGCGGGAGGTAGTAGAAGCGGTTGTGGGCGCCAATTTTGGAAGATCGTGAAAATGCGACCGAGCTGCTGAACCCGTAGTCAAAAGACGTAGTCGATCCATCCTTTCGGATCACGTCCTTCAGCACACAGCGCGATGCGGGCTCCATTCGTGTGCGATCGTTCTGCACGAAGTAAGGAGGAATCGAGGCACTGACTCCACCGTAGCGGTAGGTGAGTTTGGCAACACGCGATCGAGTGGACTCGATCGTCTCTATCAGGCCCGGGCAGTTCTGGGTAGACGTGCGGTAGGTGAAGTCGATAGCGCGCGCGTCGTCCTGTCGCGTCAATAGAACGCGCTTCAAGCGCACCTTTCGTTGTAACGTCTGAATCGGACTTTCGTTACTACCTGTATGCCCGCAGCACGTTGATCCAGACGAAACCGGCGGCCGAGCGGTATGGGCGACCACTTCACCATTGATGGTGATATCTGGCGCTACCTCGTAAGTAAAGCCCAGTTCCGAATCAAGCTTTCGTTTCTTGGTTGCGTACAGCTGATAGCTACGAATATTTAAGCGGGTACCCGAGGTATCGTTTGCTGAGGTCGCATAGATCTTGGTGGAATCAAACGAGTCGAGCGCATCGTGCTGAAGATTGAACTCGTAGCGAGAACCGTCCGGGGCATGCACCGTCACCACATCGCTTGCACAACGCAACAGGTAGTGGTCCGTACTGATGAATTGGGCCCAGCCCGGGTAGCGGTCCCTTGAAATGGAACGAATTTCATCGCGATGAACCAGCACCGCCGTCCCACTTTCGTGCTGGAACGTAATTGATGCGGAGTAAGACGTGGACCCGGGAGAGGGAATGTCGCTGCACGTGAAGTGCCGCGGATCCACCACGCTCCCACTCATCATCTTCAGTGTGGGGACGGCCAGAGACATGGTGCCAAACTCATAGCTCCAAGCAGCTGGCACTGGCTCGAAGCGACGGACTACGTTGAATGAGAGGGGCCCACCGTTGTCCAGCACCATGTCTACCGCAGAGTGGCCCAGGGTACCGGTGAAGGCATCGAAGGTTTCTCCCGGCAGCGGTACTGCCCACACGGTGGCTCCTCGAGGCTCAGACGGCGCGATCGGAGCGTTCTCGTATCCCTCTTCTCCCGGCTGATCATCCTGGGCTGACAATGGCAGAGTCGAACCGCAGACCAGTCCGGTGATCAAAAGCGCGTGTTGCGCCAATTTCGCAATCGGGAGTCGTGATGGCTCAACGGCTTCAGAGCGATACGTAAGTCGTCGCATGATTGTTGTAGTTAGAGCCGTGGAACCGCGTCAACAGGCTCGAGGCGTTGTGAAGAAGACGCCACGAAGAAAACATCGAAAACAATCAATCGTCAATATGCTGACTTTCAAGGAGCGATCGGTCTCTACCCACGCTTGGTGTTAAGCCTGATTCAACAAGCGGGCAAGACGTTCACCTAACCGATTGAAATATATGAACTGGTCGATCCAACTAACACCTCACACCGGGCATCGGGCAAACTGAAACTAGCCTTTTGGCAGTTCTTCCAACTGTGATGCTGTCGGTCATTTGCCCGCGGCCCGCAGCAGCGGCAAGCGTTGTTTCTTGCCAGAACAACTTCACGATTTGAAGCTGACGGTCGTTAGCTCTCCCCAAAAATGCTCAGAGTGTCGCTCCGCAGGCGCAAGGAGTGAAAACCACGACTAGCAAGGAGGGGGTATCTAGCTGTCTCTCCTCGGTAGAGCGAAGAGCGCTCTCGCCTACACCTGGTTGTGTGAGGGCGTCCCCAGCTCATCAAGAGTCCGAGCAATTGACTGCGTCACAGACGAGGGCTTTGGCAACACGAGCGACACCTACAATGATCCTCCCCAGCTTCGGCGGACACCCAGTTAAGCGTTAGTATCGCAACTGAGGAGTCCCATGGCCACACGAAAGAAGAACCAGAGAAAGCAGCGAGTCGCTCGCTCCGATGAATACCGGCAAGAGGCAGTAAAGCTCGCTGACGCGGTCGGCGTTACCGCGGCTGCTGAGCAGCTCGGTATTGCAACCTTTCAGATCTACAACTGGCGAGGAAAGCTGCGGGTAAAAGAATCTCGCACCGGGGCTGAGTCACGACTGCTCGATTCGAAGCAGTTTCAGCGATTGCTGAGGTCACCTGCTTAACTGATTGTCCGTTGCTGCTGGGGAGGTTCATTTTCATGCGTCAAGTATTTGGGAGTAGCCTATTTGTTCTATATGGCATTCAGTATCTTGCGGGATGAAGGCTTGATGCAAGTTAACGAGGACAGGGTCGAGAAGTCATTATTTCGCACAGCCATGGAGGGTACGCTATTGAACGTGTTGAACCCAAAGCTTTCGTTGTTCTTCGTCGCATTTCTACCTCAGTTTGTGCCGACTGAGAAAGCCGGCTCTATTGCATATCTTGCGCTCCTCGCCTTTGTATTCATGCTGATGACATTTTCAGTATTTGTGGTTTACGCAGCGTTTGCGGCAAAGGCAAGAACCTACGTCATTGAATCTCCTGGCGTAATGCAATGGGTACGGCGACTCTTCGCTGGAACATTTGCCTTTCTAGGTTTGAAGTTGGCATTAGCTGACCGGTAACAGACAGACCAGGAAAACATCGCCATCTCCGGCGGGCGGGCAGGGGCGCCGAAGTCGATTGCCCCAGGTTTACTGTTCGTCCCGCTTTGCCAGAGCGTCGATGTCTCCCTGACGGAGCAGGTGGAATTCACGCACTACGCGAATCGTCGGTTTCAGTGCAAAGCACACACTGCCAATCAAAAACAGCCACGTAGCGATCACTACCGTCTGCTCGCGAAAAAACAGCAGACTGCCGAACACAAAGCACAGCGCCGCTACAAAGTCCACGATCGTGAAGCTCAGCTCATACGCTGCATGCAGTCGGTGCTGGTTCTCCGTATTCGGGCGTGAGTCGGGGCTGAAGAGTCGCATGGTGATCAGCAGCCATCAGCAGCCGGGGCAGGTGCTTGCCATCTCAGGTCGGCATCTCATCCCATTGCGGCTTGTCGTCAGTCACCTCGAACCACGGCGCCCTGGATCCTGTGAAGATGTGTCCCCTGGCATCAACGCCGGGTGCCTTGTCCAGACTCCCTGCGGGAATGTTGTAAGCGCTACCGTCCGCTCGGGCGCGCGGCACCGATGACCCGCAGGTCTTGCAAAAGGCATTGCCGAAGACCTTGGCACCTGTGTGCGCGTAGTGGGTGATGTTGTTCTCGCCACCCGTCCAGCGGAATTGATCGCCCTTGACGAACACGTTGGTGGCGTGCGCCGCGCCCTTGACCTTGCGGCATCGACTGCAGTGGCAGTTCATCACCATGGTGGGCTCGCCGGTGTACTCGAAGTTGACCTCGCCGCACTGGCAGTGTCCCGTCACCGCGTCTGAGCGCTCCGGTGACGCTGGGGTGTCCACCACACGCGAGAGGTCGCTATCGCCGTAATGAGTGCGCTGCGGCAGGTCGTCGGTAATCTCGTGGCAGGCGGCTTTTGATTCGACAAAGATGTGCGCCTCGGGTCGAACACCTGGATCATCGTCCATCAGGCCAGCGGGTATGTACACGCTGTCGCCTTCGGTCACCTGGTCCGGCAGGGGAGAGCCGCAGTGCTTGCAGAAGGAGCGTGGAAACCCAGGTGAGGATTCGTAGTGCTCGATGGCCTCCTCGCCCTGGGTGTAGCTCATGCCGCTTGCATGGTAGAACGTCGCGAACAAGGCGCCGTGAAGCCGTCGGCACATGGAGCAATGGCAGTGCGTCATGTTGCTGCCACCATCATCAACCGAAAACTGCACTGCACCGCAGAGGCAACTGCCGTTGGGCATGATCTCTCGAGTCTCTTGTTGCGTGGCGATCAGTATCTCACGCGTCGATACCGCCCATGCACAAGTACTTGATCTCGGTGTAGTCATCGAGACCGTAGCGTGAACCTTCGCGACCCTGGCCGGACTCCTTGACTCCCCCAAAGGGCGCGGCTGCGTTGCTGATGATGCCTTCGTTGATCCCGACAATGCCGTACTCGAGTGCTTCTGACACACGCCAGACGCGGCCGATATCGCGTGAGTAAAAATAACAGGCAAGGCCGAATTCGGTGTCATTGGCCATGCGTATGGCCTCCTCTTCGGTCGAGAACCGGAACAGTGGAGCCACCGGTCCGAAGATCTCCTCACGGAAAACACGCATCTGATCGTTGACATCAACAAGGACTGTCGGCTGCACGAAGCGTTCACCCTTGTCGCTCTGCTTGCCACCGGTCCTGATGGTTGCCCCGGAAGACACGGCCTGCTCGATGAACTCGACCACGTCCTCTGCGGCCGAGGTTGTGATCAACGGGCCAACGTCGGTGTCCTCGTCGAGGCCATCGCCGAGTTTCAGGGCCTCGGTTCGTTCGGTCAGCCGCGCAGCGAAGGTGTCGTAGATGCCGTCTTGTACGAGTATACGGTTGGCGCACACGCAGGTTTGCCCCGCGTTGCGGAACTTGCACACCATGGCGCCATCGATTGCCGCATCGATGTCGGCATCATCGAAAACAATAAACGGTGCGTTGCCGCCCAGCTCCATCGACGTACGCTTGACCGTCTCGCTGCATTCGGCCATGAGCTGCTTGCCCACCGGTGTGGAGCCTGTGAAGGTCAGTTTTCGCACCAGCGGGTTTGAGGTCATCTCCGCACCGATGTCACTGGTCTTGCCGGTCACGATATTGACGACGCCCGGTGGCACGCCTGCCTCTTCGGCGAGGACGATCATGGCCATCGCGGAGAGTGGTGTTGCATTGGCCGGTTTGCACACGACCGTACAGCCGACGGCGAGGGCAGGTGCGATCTTTCGGGCCAGCATCGCGTTGGGAAAATTCCAGGGTGTAATGCACGCGACAACGCCGACCGGCTGGCGAATGGTGACGATGCGCTTGGAGCCGTCAGGCGGCGGGATGACATCGCCATACACCCGCTTGGCTTCTTCGGCAAACCACTCGAAGTAACTCGCACCGTAGGCAATCTCGCCGCGTGATTCCTGCACAGGCTTGCCTTGTTCGGCGGTCATCAGGCGCGCAAGATCTTCCTTGTGTTCGAGCATCAGGTCATGCCAGCGACGCAGTATGGCGGCGCGCTGCTGTGCACTCTGTGAGCGCCAGGCACTCAACGCCTTGTCAGCCGCTTCGATAGCTCTGCGGGTTTCGTCTGTCCCGGCATCGGGAACTTCGGCAAGCGTGTCCCCGGTGGCCGGGTTGTTGACGCTACGGGTGCCGCCATCGTCCGCACCACACCAGATGCCGTCGATGTAGATCTCCGGGCGCAGAAGGGACTGACGTGAAAGCTGCAGTGTCATGGTCTCATTGTCTCCGTGTAAGGCGCGACCCTATCATCCGAGATGGATTGCATGCACGCGCAGAGCTTGCACAATTGACCTTGGCTACAGGGTGGGTAGGCCAGAGATTGCCGATACCTGTGAACGTACGGCTTCGCTCAGCAGACGCCAAACGACAGCATGGCGTCGGCCACTTTCCTGAACCCTGCGATGTTTGCGCCGTAGCGATAGTTGATCAAACCGTTTTCGGTCCGGGGCGCGTACTCGACACAGCGATCATGAATCTCGTGCATGATCGATTCGAGGCACCGCGCAAGCTCATCATCGGACCAGGAGCGCTTTTGTGCATTCTGGCTCATCTCCAGGCCCGACATGGCGACCCCTCCGGCATTGGCGGCCTTGGCCGGCGCAAATAGCACACCTGCTTCGATGAAACGGTGAATGGCGTCATTGCGGGTCGGCATGTTGGACCCCTCCGACACGACGCGACAACCACCCTTGATCAGTTGTCGTGCATCGTCGTTGTCTATCTCGTTTTGCGTGGCGCACGGCATGGCGATATCGCAGTTCACCTGCCAGGGCGTCTTGCCTTCGTGGTATTCACCGTCGAATTCGTCGACGTACTCGCTGATGCGCCCGCGTCTCTCGGTCTTCAGTGCAGTTACCCAGGCGAGTTTCTCTGTATCCAGACCCTGGCGGTCCACGATGGTGCCGCCGGAGTCGGAGAGGGTGATTACCTTGGCGCCCATCTCGATGGCTTTTTCGGCGGCGTGCAACGCCACGTTGCCTGAGCCGGAGATGGCCACGCTCAGCCCTTCCAGTGCAAGATCGTGCTGCTTCAACAGGCATTGCGTGAAGTGCACCACGCCGTAGCCTGTGGCTTCCGAACGCAAGGCGCTGCCCCCATACTCAAGGCCTTTGCCGGTCAGTACGCCAACGCATTCGTTTCGTATCCGCTTGTACTGACCGTACAGATAGCCGATCTCACGAGCGCCAACCCCGATATCGCCCGCCGGAATATCGGTGTCCGGACCGATATGTCGGTACAGCTCCGACATGAACGATTGGCAGAAGCGCATGATTTCCGCATCCGACCGGCCCTTGGGATCAAAGTCCGAGCCGCCCTTGGCCGCGCCGAGCGGCAGACCCGTGAGCGCGTTCTTGAACGTCTGTTCGAAGGCGAGAAACTTGAGCACCGACTCGTTGACCGACGGGTGGAACCGCAGACCGCCCTTGTAGGGACCGATGGCATTGGTCAACTGGACGCGGTAGCCACGGTTGAGGTGCAATTCTCCGTTGTCGTCGTACCAGCAAACGCGAAAGGAGAGAGACCGATCGGGCTCGGTCAGGCGTTCGAGCACCCGTGCATCACGGTATTCACTCTTGTTGCGGATCCATGGAAGGACATCACTGGCAACCTCGCTGACTGCCTGATGAAATTCCTCCTGCCCTGCGCTGCGCCGTTGCACAAAGGACATGAAATCCTCGAGGGATTTTGTACTGCTGTTGTCGTGCATGATATTGCGTGCCAGGGCATTCCAGGTGAGCGCATTGGCCAGCGCTCAATGATCAACGCATACGCTGATCGAAAAACCGGGGGTCGGGATGGTCGTACCGATTTTCCAGTCCCCCGGCTGCAGGTCACGAGCCGTGCTACGCGTCTGTTGCCTCGGAGAGCATCTTGTTCACTTCTTCGCGCGCTTCTTCCTTGGTCTTGCCGTACTTCTCCTGGATCTTGCCCTCGAGCTGATCCCGGTTGCCCGCAATCTTGTCGAGTTCGTCATCGGTCAGCTCACCCCAGCGCTCCTTGACGCGGCCAGCCATCTGCTTCCAATTGCCTTCGATCTGATCCCAGTTCATGATTTGTATCCTCGGTTGTACGTCGTTATTGACGATCAGTGCGTTCTTGACAGATTCGACGCCTTCGACAGATGCGGCCCGCGGGTAGTCCGGATGTCTTGTTGGAATCCGGCATGACCCCGAGCGCGCATCAACTCTTGGGCCCGATCAGAAACCAGGCAATCAGGCCGATGATGGGCAGAAGCAACACCAGCAGAATCCAGACGACCTTGGCAAGCGTGCTGGCGCCACTACCCACGATTTTGAGTATTGCGTAGATGGCAAGCGCCAGATGCAATACGCCGAGAACGCCGCTACCAATAGAGATGTCCATATGCGTTACCTTGATTGCAGGGAGTCGGTATTGTTACGCTACTTTAAATTCAAAGTTCTGGCCACGCAACATTTACCGAAGGGTTCTTTCAATACAACTGCAGTGCTCCGGCGCAACGGTACTTTGAAGTGTCGGCGTTGACGAGGCTTGTAATTTTGTGATGGTCGCCGGTAAATTGCACAGCCGAACGCACTAGTGATGGCCCGATTCGTACCCTCACCCAAAACGTCACACTCGGTTGATATGAACCAAAACAAGGCAGAACGTGAGCGCCGCACAGACGGCGATAGTCAGTCCAGCAGTCGATCCGATCGAAATACAGATCAAGAAGCTGAGCAACCGACTTATCCGCAACCCAAGCCATCACAAAGCGGATACCCGAATGACGACTACCATGAGGCGGTGGACAGTCCGGTTGTCGACGACCCGGCCGATTTGCCCAACGCCCGCAACCCGAGGGGCGACCGCTCATGAAGGCACTATTGTTCGGATCCATCGGTACGCTTGTGGAGAGCTCCCAGCTGCAGTTGGACGCATTCAATGCAGCGTTCAGAATGACAGGTCTCGATTGGCACTGGACGCCAGAGGAGTACCGGCTGATGTTGCGTGTTCCCGGCGGCAAGCGGCGGATCGTGGACTACGCTCGCGAGCTGGGACAGGCCATCGATGACGCGAAGGCGCAAAAGCTGCACGAACTCAAGACTGAGCTGTTCGATGACGCGTTGCTGCAAGGCAAGGCGACGGCGAGACCCGGGGTGCTGCGTCTCTTGCGCGAGGCCCGAGAGCGATCGTGCGCTGTCGGCTTTGTCACGACGACCGACATCTACAACGTCAACGCGACGCTTGCGGCAGCCGGTGACGATCTGAAGATCGAGGATTTCGACATCGTGACCTGCCGCGGCACGGTAGAGCAGCCGAAGCCGCATCCCGCTGCCTGGAATCGCGCACTAGACGAGTTAGCGCTCTCGGCGCGAGATGTCATCGCGATTGAAGATACCGAGATCTGCATGCAGTCGGCGATCGATGCAGGCCTGAGCGTGGTCGCCATACCCAACACGTTTGCCGACCATGGTGCCTTCGAGGGGGCCGTGGCACGTTTTGATCACCTCGGTGATCCGGATGTGCCGGCCACGCAGTTCAGCGGCGAGCCCGTGCTTGCATCAGGCTGCGTCACCATCGGCGGCTTGCAGACCTTGCTGGAGAACCAGTCCCGCGCCAGGACGCCATCGTCCTCAACTGCCGACATCGCCTAGTGGCCGACAATCCGTTCACGGGATGAAACAGACGATGCTCAGGTACCGGCAGCTGCCTCTCATCAATCAGTGAGCACCCTGGCGTATCGACACACCAGGAACTGCAGGTGGCGTAGGTACAGGGGGTGTTACTGGCGGCATCCCTGGTGGACGATCAGGCTGTGGTGGCACAGGTTCCGGTGGAATCGGAATCGGACGATCCGGCTCGATCTCCGGCGCCTTTACGGGGCGATCATCGGGGTCAATCGGAGATGGGTTGTGATGGGCACGAAGCATGAAGTCTCTCCTGGTGGCATTGAATATCTCGCCGACGCTAGCGGTCCTTGTTCCACGGCGAAAGTTAAGTCACCCATCCGCAACGGGTTGGCGAGTTGTAAAAACTACTGACCAGTCTTCGCATCAAGTCCATTGCAACACTGGCCTGACATATTTTAACAACGCCATCTGCAGCAGTACCACGAGGCCCTCGACCGGGGTGAGCTGTTGCTCATTGTTGATGTGCCCTAAAGATCGAGAAGAGTCCTTGAAAACTCACTAGAGCAGACAGTTCCCCACCGTATCACTGCGAGGCGAGATTCCCGGTTCAGCTACTATGGGCAAGCGATACAAAACCAATGGGCCTCTGCTGTTAGCTGATAGTGTTCACGGACGCATCGATACGATCGGCAACCGCTGTGCGCAATTACCTCAACCTGAAAGTGTGAGCTGCAAAAATGATGTGGTTAGGAAGAGCACTGATGGCAATGGTTACGCTGCTGGTGCTAGCCATTCTGGCAGTCGAGTTCGCGCCGCCCAAATGGGTTGCCAAGCACGCTCAAAGAGCCGCAAACGATAGAACCAATGCATCGGTGTCGATCGCGGCCGTTGACCTTCACGTCATCGGCTTGAACCCATCGGTGCGCGTGTCAGGGCTTTCGGTCAGTCATGACGAATCACCAGATGATCACGCTCAGGCGCAAATCACCTCGTTCTCAGGCTCTGTTCGTCTGACTGAACTATTGACAGGAAACCTTTACATCAACGAACTTACCGTCAATGAAGGCAGCGTATCCGCAGCCATTGACGCCAATGGGCAAGGTAACTGGTTGTATCTGCTACCCAGTGATGCAACCGATGTCAGTGAGGCTGAGAGTACAGAAGAGAACAGCACGCTGGTACTACCGGTGGTCGAAAAACTCGCGATCAACGACATGCAAATCAACCTGAACGATGAACAGCGTTCAATTGATGCGCAACTGCAAATAAACTCGACAGGCTCCACGGCAAACCCATCACCTGCCACCTTGACCGCCAATGGGACCGTGAACGCATTGCCTGCCAATCTCGATATCGTCAGCAATCTACTCTCAGCCCTTGCGTCAGAGGATGAGCGACTGACACTGGATATTGACGCACAGGTCGGCGACAGTCAGCTAAGCGTTGAAGGGTACATCGCAAGCCTTGATTCCATACAAGGTGCTGAGCTGCTTGTCTCTACATCAGCGCAAGGCCTCGGCGATGTGGAAGTGCTCACCGGGCTGACACTGCCTGTGGTGCCCGAATTTACCTTGTCGGGCACCTTGCTTTTCGACAACCCGGAAATTGTGCTGCAACGATTCGATGGCACTTTTGGTGACAGCGATATACAGGGCGATGTTCGACTGAATCCAACAACCACGCCCATCAACGTCTTTGCCAATGTCATATCCAGGCGCCTGGATCTGGATGATCTTGCAGGCTTCATCGGGAGTGAGCCGGATCCCACTGAGACCGCTAGCGGGCAACAGGATGATGAGGCCATTGACGACGCATCCGATGCAAGACTCTTGCCCTCAGACCCCATAGCGCTAGCCACCCTGGCAAGCGCCTTCAATGGCGCGATTGATTTCCGTGCAGACGCCATCAGCTCTGCTGTGTGGCCGGTGCAATCCATGGATACGCGCATCGAAGTTGAGGGCACGGATGTCGCCATCGACCCTTTGCAAATCGATGTTGCCGATGGTCGAGTGACAGGTTCGCTGATAATGGACACAGCGGCCACTCCTGTTCAGACCGAAGTCACGATACGTATCGACAAGGTTGACATCAAACCTTTTCTCAGCAAGATCGACATAGACGATGACAGCTTCGGTTTGTTGGGCGGTCGAGTGAAGTATTGGGTTGAAGGGCAGAGCGTCGCCGACATGGCAGCCAGTGCGGATGGGGGGCTGTTTTTATTGATGACGCAAGGCAAACTTGATTCGCTGCTGGCAGAACTTGCAGGCGTTGATTTTCTGGAATCACTCACCGTACTCATTGATCCTGAGCAAAGCCGAACAGACATCAACTGCGCCTACCTGGACCTGCAGTCTGACGACGGCGTCAGTGACATTGCCACACTCGTGCTGGATACCGATGATGCTGTTATTCTGGCCGACGGCACCATTGATATGAACGATGAATCACTGGACATTGTGGTTGAACCCCACCCTAAAGACATCAGCATTCTCGCAGCACAAACCGCCGCCCACATCGAAGGCACCTTGGGCTCTCCATCAATTACCCCAGGACGGACCCTGTACGCTCGCGCTGCGGCTGCTGCCATCCTCGCAAGTATCGCAACGCCTGCGGCAACGCTGATCCCGTTTATCGAATCGGGCACCGGTAACGACAGCGCTTACTGTGAAGGCATGATTACCGCTTTGGACGATGCTCGTGAATAACCTGCGTAGCTGTAGACCACGACGGACCGGGAAACGCGTGGCGTGTGCAGTCATGCTTTTTCTGGCAGCGATGGCAGGCCAAGGATGCGGCGCCCTGACACGCGAACTTGAACAAGTCGATACACAACACGCCTTGTCGGAAATCAATGTCAAAGCTGCGCTGATCGATGAGCCCAGCGTGGATGCAGCCAGCGTGCAGGTATCTCTCAAGGATGATGTTATCGAGCTGACCGGTTTTGTTGGCTCACAAGCTGAATCTGACACTGCCAAGCAAGTGGCTCAGGAAAATTCTGGTGGTTTGACGGTGGTGAATTTATTGGAAATTCGATAGGTCTACAGCCTGGAATGGTTCTATTTTCGACGCCTTCCATCACTGGGTGGACAGAGTTCACATGAATCGATCACTGGATAGTGGAATTACATGAGTATACGAAGAGCTGCTGTTGCTGCCATCCTGGTGTCCTGCGCATCTCTGAACGCTTGCATAAACCTGGACTGCGACGATTGTGACCCGCCACCTGAAGCGGTTTCAGAGATGAACCTGTCTGGCGCTACCTTGACGCCTCTTGCTACACCGTTTCCGCAGTCGGTGAATGCAGACTATGTTGTTCTGGGTGTTGAGCATTCAGTGACGGCTGACTTGTATCTTTACTTTGCGCCCGCACAGGGCCGAGAGACCATTGAAAATCCGAACGTCCTTGTCGATAGGTCAAGATTCCCCTATGAAATGCGGTACACAGAGCAAATGGGTGCCAATTTCATCGAGATACCACCGACGCTGGATTTTGATGTGCAGGATCCGGAGGCGATCTACTCGGGTGAGATTGATTTCCGGATAGAGCCTGTCAGCCTGTTGGGAAGCGCCAATCATGTACTGGCCGCGCCCCAGCCGTTTGAGGCACCCGTACGTGCGACACATGTAGAGCTATGGATACGCGACTCGCCTGACGCGAACGCGGTGCCTGCGTTGGTCCGAAGAATCGAGCTCAGGAGTCTGGCCGCGTGGCAACGATATCTGCAGCCGGTGATCGATGAGTGGCGCGAGCCTCAGTGACGCGTTGATCGGTGGACCATACGCAGGATGAGTGCTACATCGTTAAAAGCAAGACTGACCCTGGTGCCTGCCGTGATCAATGTCCCAGCCACGCTTGCATCATCGGTGAGTCTGCAACCTGAAGGTCATCAATGACATCAAAGTGATGTTTGTCGGGTTCGATGTGTGTTGTCATTGATGCGCCATGCTTGGTCCAGTGATGTGCCAACAGCGCGTTTTGCCGGATGAACTCCGGGCGCTCGGCACTGCCAACCCAGGCGATTACACGTGTGCTGTGATGCGGCACCTGAAGGGCAGGGCTTTGTGCTGCGGCTGATGCCATGTCGAGAGACAATTGCTCGTTCATGCGGGTATGCATCAAGGGGCGCAGATCGTGTAGGCCGCTTATCGACAAAACACGGTCGATACGCGCGATAAGCTCATCACTCAATGGACTGTCGGTACACATCTGACGCGTCACAAGATGGCCACCTGCAGAGTGCCCCGCGAGGCAAACGGGACCGGGTGCCTGACGTGCTGCGGCGGCGACTGCCCGCGAAATGGAGCAGGTTATGTCCGCTATCGACACATCGGGGCACAGCGGATAGCTTGGCATGGCCACCAGCCAGCCGCGTGCCACAGCGCCTGCCGCGAGGTGCGAGAAGGTAGCGGCATCAAAGCGCAGCCAGTAACCACCATGCACAATCACGGCAACCCCGAGCGGTTCTCTCTCAGGGTGGAATAGATCCATCACCTCGCGCTCGGCAGGCCCGTAATCGAGGGTCTGTGTCAAGCGCCCGGTGGCGAGAAGGCTGGCGCGAAACCGAGCGGCCTGCTCAGGCCAGGCGGTCAGATAGCGGTTGGCATCGGCAATGTGCGCAGCGTTGGCGTACTCGTCGTCCCAGTCGCGATCCGCATCAGCAGCGCTGTCCTGGTGTTGCGTGTGCCTGCCGGTGCACTCGATGCTGCTGTTCGTTTTGTAGTGCAATACATCCTCCGGGACGTCGGGGCCCAAACACTTCTGAGCTATAGTCGGCCCAGCCAGGCGGTACACCTGAGGTCCACCTGAGGCCCACCGGGCAACTTCACAGACTAACTTACGGGGAATGACACTATGGATCTTGCAAAGATGGGCAAGGATCTGCTCGCAGACAAGCTTGGCGGCGGCGGTGGCGGCCTGATGGAAGGACTCTCCAAGCTCACAGGCGGGGGCGAAGGCTCGCTTGACCTGGGTGAGCTTGCGGGCAAGCTGCAAGCCGGCGGTCTGGGCGACAAGGTACAGTCATGGCTCGGTGACGGCGCCAATGCTGACGTGTCAGCGGACGAGCTGACCTCGGCGCTGGGCGCCGACAAGATCGCGGAAATGGCGTCCGGCATGGGTGTTGATGCCAGCACCGCCGCTGATCAGCTCAAGGATGCTCTGCCGTCACTGATGGACAAGGCAAGCTCCGGAGGTTCACTGATGGACAAATTTGGCGGGGCCAGCAACGTGGCTGATATGGCCAAGAATCTGTTCAAGTAAGCTGCACTGAGTCCGGAGGGCCACTGCGGCACTGCGCCGCAGTAGCCTCTTGCATCAACCGCGTCCGACAAGCGGCATGGCAGTCGCCATGATTGTCATGAACTGAACATTGGCGCTCAACGGCAGACTCGCCATGTTCAGCACTGCGTCGGCAACATGTGCCACGTCCATGACAGGCTCTGGCTTGGTACTGCCGTCAGCCTGTGGCACACCCTTGGACATCTTTTCCGTCATGTCGGAGGCCGTGTTACCGATATCAATTTGACCGCAAGCAATATTGAACGCGCGCCCGTCAAGCGAGAGCGTGCGTGTCAGTCCCGTAATCGCGTGCTTGGACACGGTATAAGGCACTGAACCGGGGCGCGGCACTTGAGCCGAAATGGAGCCGTTGTTGATGATGCGCCCGCCTTGGGGGTCCTGCGCACGCAGGGTGGCAAAAGCCCCTCGTGCAATCAAAAAAGCGCCGTGCAGGTTCACATCGATAACGTGCTGCCAATCGCTGACACTGATCTTGTCAATCGTGTTCTGCACGCAGTTGGTGCCGGCATTGTTGAACACCACGTCGAGGTGGCCAAGGTCGGCGCGGATTTGCGCGTACAAGGCATCGACCTGCTCAGGATCGGTGACATCGGTCGGCATCGGGATGAGCTGATCTGCCTTTGGTCCGGCCGCCGCCCGGGTCGCTTCAAGAGCACTCGCGGTGCGTCCTGCCAATGCGACTGTCCACCCGGCCTCGGCCAGCCTCAGCGCGCAGGCGCGCCCGATGCCTGACCCTGCACCGGTGATGAGTACGATCTGTGTCATGTGGTTTTCTCTTGGTTAATCGGGTTGGATCAGGTTGAGGTTTCGGCGCTGCGCAGTTCGCGCAGGCGCTCACCGAGATAGCTGCCTGCGGTATAGCGATCGGACAATACGACATCAGAACGGGGGTGCAGGAACAAGGGCAGGCTGATACGCCCGACCGCCGCAGTCGCCCTGTCACTGTCAAGCTCGTCAGGGTTGACGACACGGTGTGTGGTGGACGGATACCAACCGCCAGAGGCTTCTTGCAACATGTCACCCACGTTTACAATCAGGTTGCCGAAGTCGCAGGGCACATCGATCCACTCTCCCTCGCGTGTTTTTGCCTGTAGACCCGGCTCATTGGAGGCCGGTAGTATCGTGAGCAGATTGATGTCTTCGTGCGCGGCGGCGCGCACAGCGCCAGACTCTACCGGGCCCTCGATCGGGGGGTAGTGCAGCACCCGCAGCAGCGATTGTTCACTGCCCGAAATCATCCCGGACAAGGGCTCACGGAAGTTGGCAGACACATCGTCGGGCGTCTGGCGCTCAACCCATGTCAACAGCTCAGAGGCGAAGGCCACCGTCGAGGTGTAGTACACATCGATCTCGGCTCGAAGCTCCTCCGGGCAGCGCCCCCAGGGGTAATAGTGGAAATACTCCTTGAGGTCGCGCGTGGCGCGTCCCTTGGCGATCTCAGCCTCACGGCTGGGGAAAAACCCGTCAAACCGGGCCGGGTTGAAGAGGTAGTCTTCCTTGGCCGGGGTGTTGAAAAAGGCCCGCCAACGGTTGTAGATGGAACTGACACGTTGCTCATCCAGGGGATGGTTGCTCAGCACGCCAAATCCGGTTTCCCGGAGCGATGCCACGAATTGCACCTCGGCATCGGCAGATCGATAGTCGACGGCCTTCAATCGCGGCATGGGCTGGGAGAACCTGAGTCTGGTAGGCGATCCAGAATAACAGGCAAGCCATGTGAAGCGGTCGGCGCGGCGCTCGGGTTAGAATGAAACGTGGTCAATTGACCATGTCATGCGTGGCACTCATCGAGCAATGACAGCCGCTGTACGTGAACTGGTGATCCTGTTCGCCGATATCGGCGGCAGCACAGCCTTGTACGAACAAGCGGGCGACGTCGAGGCGCACCGTCTGGTGGCCGAAAGCCTGGCGCTGATGCGCACATGCATAGAATCCAACAGCGGTACGCTGCTGCGCACGGTCGGTGATGCGGCTCTGGCGAGTTTTGAGCAGGCAGACCACGCATTTGCCGCAGCCTGCGACATGCAATTGGGGCATCTCTCGCGACAGCTGTCTGTGCGTGTCGGCTTTCATGTGGGTCGCGTGATCCCGGATGGTGGTGATGTTTACGGCCACGCTGTCAATCTTGCCGCACGCATTGCGTCGTTCGCACGTATTGATGAAATCACTGCCACCGCCGACTGTGTCGCTCGGATGTCTGACGAAGCGCGCGGCCATGCCTCATACCTTGATCGTATTGTCCTGAAAGGCTCACGTGAGCCGGTTGAGGTTTGGCGTATTGACTGGATGCCTGAAGACGGACCACAAACAGCCATAGCCGTCGACTCGCGAACCGCAGCTGTGTCGCCTGCACCCGATCTGGCCGTTGAGCTGTATATCGGGCAACACCACTACCACCTGAACGCCAGCCAACCGCCATTGATACTCGGCCGCTCGACCGACTGCGATGTGCCGATAGGATGCGATGAGGCAAGTCGGCGCCATGCGGTGATCGAATTCAGTCATGGGCAGTGCCTGCTGACCGATACCAGCACCAATGGCACCTGGTTATGCAGGCCTCAGGTGCAACCGGTACTCATACGGCGCAACAGCGTGGTGCTGGACGGTCATGGCCAACTTGGTCTTGGTTCGTTGCCCGGCACCCCGAATGCGGTACAGGTAGCCTTTCGTGTAAGCCGTCAGAGCGCATCCACATCGGGCGCATCGGGCGGGGCTGACCAGGCCAGCACGTCCGAGCCCAGGAAGGCCACCGGCGGGCGATCGGTGCGCTAGCTCAGCGTAATACCGGCGCTGAGCATCGAGTCACGCGCGGCCGCCACCGAGCCTTGCATATCAATGCCTCGACAAGCGTGTTCCAACACGACCGTATCAAAGCCATGACTCCTGGCGTCCTCTGCTGAAAAACGCACGCAAAAGTCCAGCGCCAGGCCACAACACACCACACGCTTGACGCCGAGACCGCGCAGCCAGTGATCAAGACCGGTGCTGGTCACCTTGTCGTTCTCGACAAAGGCCGAATACGAATCCACCTCGGCACGAAACCCCTTGCGGACAATCAGATGGGCGTGATCCGAAGCCAGGTCAGGATGAAACCGACTCCCGTGGGTGCCCTGAATGCAGTGATCCGGCCATAAGGTCTGCTCGCCATAGGGCATGTTGATGGTGTCGAAGGGTCCCGCTTCGGTGTGCTGGCTGGCAAATGAGGTGTGGGCTGCAGGGTGCCAGTCCTGCGTCAACACCACCACGGGAAACTGACGCATCAACTCGTTGACAGGAGCGACAACCGCATCGCCATCAGGCACTTCAAGCGCACCCGACCGGCAAAAATCATTCTGTACATCGATGACCAGCAGGGCATCGCCTGACGAGACGGTGAAGCCTGTCATTGACTACAGCTGGGCCGCAAAGAGCACCACAACGCGTTGCTGTGCATCCTCTTGCTCATCCTCGAGCAGGGCAGCGGCGGCATCCTCGCCAAGGCCTGCAACATTGCCGATCTTGGTGAAGTCAAAGCCGTTCTGGATGAGGTAGGACCTGACCGCGGTGGCGCGGCGTTGAGCCAGCTGCTGGTTGTAGTTTGCAGGACCTGCACGATCGGTAAAGCCGAAGATCGACACGCCCGTGGTGCGATTGGTTTCCTGTGCAATGAACGAGTCGAGCACCTGGGCTGCCTCGTTGGTGATCTGTGTGCTGTTCTTGTCAAAGTAGATCTTGTATTCGACGTTACGGCCTTCGACCTGAGCACGCAGCTCCTCCTGGGTCACGAAATCCTGGGTGCTCAACTCGTTGACCTGCTCGCGCACCTCGGTCAGTGAATCGACCAGCGCCGGGTCGGTGCCACCGCTCGGCAGGTTTTCAAGGCGTCGCTGCAAAGCGGCAATCTGCGCCTCCAGAGCGCTTTGTGTCTGCTGCGCGTTACCTGCCGCACTGGACGATGCGGGCAGATCTTGCACTCGTGTCTCCAACGCCTCTATGCGCTCACGTGTGGTCTCCAGAGAATCGGTCAGCTCGGTCACATCAGCGGCTCCTTCGGTATCCACCTCAGCGTCAAGGCTTGCCAGCTGTGCACGAATCTCCTGTTGCACGCTGTCTATGGACAAGGCATCGGTGCTGGTGGAAAGCTCACCCACACTTGACTCCACGTCGGTGATCGCGGCTCTCAAGGCATCATCAGCAGAACTCGCCTCGTCCAGGCGCTCCTCAACACGCTCAAAGCGGTTGCTCAGCGCATCCAGACGCAAGGCACTGGCACTCACGCCCTGCAGCTTGCTTTCAAGCGCTGCGACCCGTTGGTCTGTGGCGGCATCAAGTCCTGGAAGTGTCGTCTGGCTGCCGTCAGCCGAGGCAGCGCCTCCGGCCGCCAACGTACCGATACGTGCATCGACGGTGGTCAGGCGATCAGTCAGGGTGGCGTAGTTTTCTGCGTTGGAGTCGCTCGTAGCAGAGGTGCGGGTGTTCAGCGCATCTATTGCCGTTGACATGCTCTCCAGTCGCTGCTCAAGCCCGTCGAGGCGGCTGCTGACATCGCTTTCCTCGATTCGTCGCCCGAGTAGCTCGGTACTGCCTTCCAGTGCCGTCAGCCGTTGCAGGGCATCATCGACTTCGGCCGTTGACGGATTGAGATCTGCAAGCATGGCGTCGGTGCTGCTCAGCTGCAGCTCGACCTGTTCGATACGTGCGCTTAGCTCATCGGACACACTGGCAACCAGGCGAGCGCTTGCATCGGTGTCCACTCCCTCGGCATTGTTCTGGGCCATCTGGCTTTCGAGTGCATCAATGCGTTGACCCAGCTCATCGCGCGTTGAACCCAGGTCTTGTTCGATGGCCGATATTCCGGACTGGCCAGCGGCCAGCGCCTCTGGCTGGATGGCGGCGTCGCTTGACTGTATGGCAGGAGCCCCGCCATCGCGCACCGCCTCAAACCCTGTCTTCAGGCGATCAACCGCTGCAAGGGCATCGGCTCGCAAGTCGTCAATCCCGTCGTCGGGCCTTTGCGTTTTCCAGTAGGCCGCACCGATGCCAGTGGCAAGCAATAACAGGACGAGAAGAGTCTTCATTGGGGTTACACGCAACCGTTAACACAGGAAGTGTATCGCAGGCGCAGCCCCGGTGGAGCGCAAGCTCAATCCAATGCAGGTGCAATGACCAATGCGCACAGTGGAGGCAACATCAACGACAGCGATGCGGCGCGGCCATGCGCTGCAATCTCTTGAGCCTGCAGCCTGCGATCGTCATTTTGTTGACCACTCCCTCCGAACCGCGTGTCATCGGTGTTGAGTAATTCACGATACCCGCCGGCGTGATCCACCCCGAGCCGATAGTCGTTGCGAATGACCGGTGTCAGGTTCATTACCGTGATTGTTGGAGGTGCATCATCGGCTCGTCGATACCAGGCAATGACGCTCTGGTCTGCATCGGTGCAATCGATCCACTCGAAGCCGCGCCCATCGCAATCGTAACGATGCAGTGAATCGCGAGACGTGTAGAGCGCATTGAGCTCCTTTACCAGCGTCAGCATGCCCTGGTGGGGCGCATGGTCGAGCAGGTGCCAATCCAGCGACTGATCATGCTGCCACTCTTGCCATTGAGCAAACTCGCTGCCCATGAAATTGAGCTTCTTGCCTGGGTAGGTCCACATCATTCCGTAGAGCGCGCGCAGATTGGCAAACTTCTGCCAGTCATCGCCCGGCATCTTCTGGATCATCGAGCCCTTGCCATGTACGACTTCATCATGGCTCAGTGGCAGCACAAAATTCTCGGTGAAGGCGTACAGCAGACCAAAGGTCAGACTGTCGTGGTGATAACGCCTGAAGGCCGGGTCCTTCTGCATGTACTCGAGCGTGTCATGCATCCAGCCCATGTTCCATTTGAAGGTAAAGCCGAGCCCCCCGTCATAGGTTGGTCTGCTGACCTTGGGAAAGGATGTTGATTCCTCGGCGAAGGTGAGCCCGCCCTCGGCATGCACCAGTTCGTTCATGCGCTTGAGAAATGCCATGGCCTCAAGGTTCTCGCGCCCACCCTCATGGTTGGGTATCCATTGCCCTTCCTCACGTGAGTAGTCGAGGTAGAGCATCGAGGCCACCGCATCCACTCGCAGGCCATCCAGATGAAACTCACGAATCCAGTACACGGCGTTGGAGAGCAGGTAGTTGACCACCTCGCGCCGACCGTAGTTGAAGATCAGCGTATTCCAGTCTTGATGAAAACCCTGGCGTGGATCAGCGTGCTCGTACAGATGCGTGCCATCAAACTGACCAAGGCCATGATCGTCGGTCGGGAAGTGCGCGGGCACCCAGTCGATGATCACCCCGATACCGGCTCGGTGGCAGCGATCAACGAAGTGGCGAAAGTCATCCGGGCTGCCAAAGCGGGATGTGGGCGCAAACAGACCAACGGGCTGATAGCCCCACGAACCATCAAACGGATGTTCGGTGACCGGCATCAGCTCGATATGGGTGAATCCGTTGTCGAGCGAGTAGGGCAGGAGCTGGTCGGCGAGCTCAATCCAGGACAGGACCTGCGTGCCGTCCTTGCGTCGCCAGGAGCCCGGATGTACTTCGTAAATGGAGATCGGCTTGTTACGCGGGTCGCCGGTGCGGGAGTCACGCATCCAGTCCTGATCCTGCCATTCAAAGCGGCTTTGGAACACGATCGAGGCATTGCCAGGCGCTTGTTCGAAATAGTGCGCAAAGGGATCGTTTTTCAGCGGCAGTACATTGCCCTCAGGCCCGACAATCTCGTATTTGTACAACCCGCCGTTGTCAACATCTGGCAGGAACAGATCCCAGATGCCGCTACCCGGATGTGAGCGCATGACGTGACAGCGCCCGTCCCAGTTGTTGAACGGACCCACCACACTGACGCGCCGAGCATTAGGCGCCCAGACCGCAAAGCTTGTGCCGCGCACACCATCGTGTGTCAGTGGCCGCGAGCCAAGCAGCTTGTAAAGATCTTGATGCGTGCCCTCGTTGAACAAGTGTCGATCAAGCTCACCGACCGGACTTGAGAGAGAGTAGGGATCAACACACTCGCTGCTCGCTCGGTTGGGATCATGCCAGTCCAGCTTGAGGCGATAACGTCCTGCTGCAGGTTCACAGCGGGCGGCAAAGACGCCCTTGTCACCCACGCGCTCCATGGCCACCTCGCGATGGTCTTCGGTGATGATGGTGACTGCACGCGCTTGAGGTTGAAACGTGCGCACAATGCTTGCGCCTGCCGGCTCGTCAGCATGTTGACCGAGAACCGAGAACGGCTGGTTGCAGCGGCCCGCACCGATGTCATCGCACAGCGCCGGGTCCAGTAAGTGCTGGGCGCTTGATCGACCCTTGGCTTGAGCTTTGGCGTTCACGAATTCTCCCTGTTCAGTGTGTAGAGCTCGCGCCGGTAGCGGATTGCCGCGGAGTCCCAATCAAATCGACGTGCGGCGGCACTCTCGCACAGCACTCGCCAGGCAGCGGGGTCAGAGCTGCGTTGTATCAGAACCTCGTCCAGACGTTCCAGAAGTGCCATGCCTTGAGCAACGAGTGAGTCTCCCTTGAAATGAAACCCATCAACACCATCGACGACCGTGTCCACCAGTCCACCCACCGCATGCACAAGACAAGGCTGCCCATGTTGCATTGCCATCATCTGACTGATACCACAGGGCTCGAAGGAACTCGGCATCAGGAACAGATCGCCCGATTCATAGGCGGTGTCTGCCAGTTGAGCGTTGTAGCGATTGATAAACAGAAAGTTTGCATAACGCCCTGCAAGACCTCGGCACAGGCGCTCCAGGGTGGTGTCGCCGGTGCCGATGAACACCAGCGCGATATCGTCTGCAAAACGCGCCAACAGATGCTCGAGAACCGATTTGCCATCGTCGAGCTCGGCCGCCAGTATTGCAGCCTTCTGATTGACCAGCCTGCCGACACTGGTCAATACATGCGCCGGACGAGCGCAGCGGCTCCAGTCGAGTGCACGCTGATGGGCCAACCAATCAACAGAGCGCACATGAGTGTCGATGCTGATACTGCTCTCGAGCGCTCGTGCTACCGCCAACATCCACTCATTCCAGACAACGTCCGAGCTGAGCGTGGAAACAGGCTCGGCGGTCGCGAGCGGGCTGCTCGGATAGTCGATACCGTTGAGTATGCCAAGCAATCGACCATCCGCAGCCTTCTGCCGCAGATCCTGTTCCAGACCTTCGCCGCCGTGAAAGCCGCGCTCGGGCTGATTGGCTTGCACCACTTCACAGGCATAGGTCGGTGACACGGTATGCACAGCATCGCAAAGCCTGATGCCGGCCGCCATCGGGTTGATGCAGTCAGTCCAGCGCGGGTCCGCCAGGGCCTGGGGGGTGTACTCAAGCCACGGGTACCAGGCCGACAAGGATGAAGGGTGGTCTGCAAAGGGTCGCACCCCTTGCAGCGCCAGATTATGAATACTGAAGACCCGGCGCCGCGAGGCCAGAGCGCTGAAGGCAGGATCGAGTTGTGCAAGAACCGCTACAAAAGAGGCATGCCAGTCGTGCAGGTGCAGCAGTTCTGCACCGCCCAGATGGCCTGCAAGCGCCGCCTCAAGCACCGCGGCACCAAACAGCGCGTACTTGCTGGCATCGGTGGCAAAGGGTGAATCGTCAGGATCATCACAGTACACTCGTCGCTCGCCACAGGGAGCAAAATCCGGGCTGTGCAGCACACGCATGCGAACAGCATCTGAACCATAGGTACCCGGAAGATCCAGGATCTCGACGGGCTGGCGAGACTGCCTGAAGCGCACCGACACCGTGGCTACGTGCACCGCGCTCGCAAGATTCTGCAGAAACCCGTAGCTCGGCAGAACCACAGTGACCACGGCTCCGGTTCGTGCCATGGCGGGCGGCAGGTCCCGTATGACATCACCTATGCCGCCCACTTTGGCGCTCGGCAGAGCATCATTTTCAGCCGCTACGAAGAGGACTTCCAGAGCGTTGCGACCTTGGCCGCCTTCTTCAACCAACATCAGCGCACGCGATGAATCTTCTGCTGGAAGTGATTGGGGGTAACCAGAGTGATACCACCGGGCGACACGTGAAAGCCGCGTGCCTTGTCATCCTTTGGATTGATGCCGATCTCCGTGCCGTCCTCGACAATGGTGCCGCTGTCGATGATCGCCTTGCGAATCTTCACGTTTCTACCGACCTTGACGTTGGGAAGCAGCACTGACTTGAAGATCTCGGAATAGGAGCGTACGTGCACGTTGGAGAACAGCAATGACTGGCTGACTTCTGCGCCCGACACAATACAACCGCCGGAGATCAGGCAGTTCAGTGCCATCCCGCGACGGCCGTCTTCATCGTGTACGAACTTGGCAGAGGCCAATTGCATCTGGTGTGTGTAGATGGGCCAGGTCCTGTCCCAGAGATCGAGCTCCGGTGTGAAATCCACCAGCTCCATGTTGGCCCCCCAATACGCATCGACCGTGCCGACATCACGCCAGTAGGCGTGTCCGGAAGGTTGATCATCACCGAGGCGAAACGCATACACCTCCTGCTCAGCCACCATTCTCGGCAGAATGTTCTTGCCAAAGTCGTGCTCGCTCGATTTATCGTCAGCATCGATGATGAGCTCAGTGAACAGTGTTTCACGGTTGAAAACGTAATTGCCCATTGAGGCAAGCACACGGCCAGGCTTTCCCGGAATCTCGGCAGGGACAGCAGGCTTTTCCTGAAACTCCAGGACCTTGCCTTTCTCGTCGATCTTCAATACACCGAAAGCCCCGGCAGCCTCGGCGGCATCACATTCGATGCAGCAGACGGTGACGGCCGCGCCGGTCATATCGTGCTGCGCGATCAATGGGCCGTAGTCCATCTTGTAGATGTGATCGCCACCGAGGATGAGGACAAACTCCGGTTTATGCGTACGAATGATGTCAAGGTTCTGGTACACCGCATCCGCTGTACCCTTGTACCAGCTGTTGTCGTCCATGCGCATGGAGGCAGGCAGCACTTCAACAAACTCGTTGAACTCGGCCTTGAAGCCCCCCCAGCCGCGCACCAGATGACGCACCAGTGAATGTGATTTGTACTGTGTTGCCACACCGATGCGGCGAATGTTCGAATTGATGCAGTTGGATAGCGCAAAGTCGATGATGCGAAACTTGCCACCAAAAGGCACGGCGGGTTTGGCGCGCCAGATGGTCAGGTCGTGCAGGCGGCTGCCTTGGCCACCTGCGAGTATCAGGGCGAGCGTCTCCTTGGTCAGTCGCTCGATTCTTCTCGGATCGTCACGGCTCATGCGAATTTTTGTCAAATGTGGTGGGAGTAGCCTACCTAGATAACACCGCGACGCATAGCCGAAATTTGGCGGTATGTGGCGTGGAGCTTGCTTTGATCCACTTCTGTCTCGTTACTCGCACGTCGCGTCAGCGCGCCGTCAGCTATAACCTTTTGATGAATTCAGCTACTGAAAGTAACGACGCGAGCCTAGCGTCGCCCGTGCCGGCCGCCTCGTTGTTTGCAAACGGTACCGATGATTGGTACACCGCTACAATCACGGCTCAACGCAGCGCAGACGCCTTTGCCACCTCAATCGTGGCGCATTTCTCGGGCACGCTGGGGCGGGATCTTGCGGTAGCCGATGCCGAGGCCCTGTACACCGCAGTCGCTCTTGCGGTGCGAGAGCGATTGATGGACGATTGGCGAAGGACGCGGCAAGCGACCGTCAACGGAACAACACGCCGCACCTGTTATCTCTCACTGGAATTTCTGATGGGCAGGGCACTCGGCAATGCCTTGCTCAACCTGGGGTTGCACGATGCAGTGCAACAAGCACTCGACACACTCGGTCTGAACCTTGCCGACATCGAGGAGCTGGAGCCCGATGCCGGTCTGGGCAATGGCGGGCTGGGACGATTGGCGGCCTGTTTTCTCGATAGCTGTGCAGCACTTGCCTTGCCTGTGACGGGCTACGGATTGCGCTACCGCTACGGGATGTTTCGCCAGAGCATGGACAAGGGGCATCAGATAGAGCGCCCGGATGATTGGCTCGCCCATGGACACCCCTGGGAGGTGGAACGCCCCGAGTTGAGTCGCACGGTAAAGTTCGGCGGACATATTGAAGTGCTTGACGAGGACTCGAATGGCGATGGCCGCGAGCACCGGCGCTGGGTGGGTACCGAGGATGTCGAGGCAGTGCCATGCGATGTCCCGATTCCCGGCACCAACAACGGGGTAGTCAACACACTGCGGCTCTGGTCAGCCCATGCTGTGCAATCCTTCGATCTCGGGCAGTTCAACGCCGGTGGCTACGCCGAAGCGGTGGCAGCAAAAACCGTTGCCGAGAACATCACGATGGTGCTCTATCCAAACGATGCGAGCGAAAACGGCAAGATTCTGAGACTGCGCCAGCAATACTTCCTGGTGTCTGCGAGCCTGCAAGATGCCTTGGCGAGCTGGTTGGCAGCCAACGCTGATCTGACCGGTTTCGCTGACGCACATTGTTTTCAGCTCAACGACACTCACCCGAGTCTGGCCGTCGCAGAATTGATGCGGCTGCTGATGGATGAGCACACCCTGGAGTGGGATGCGGCCTGGGCCATCACGCGCCGCACCATGGCGTATACCAATCACACACTGCTACCCGAGGCCCTTGAGAGATGGCCTCTGGAGATGATCGAGCGACTGTTGCCACGTCCGATAGAGATCTGCCACGAAATCAATCGACGATTTCTGGCCGAGGTGGATGCGCGCTGGCCCGGCGATGAGCAGCGTCGACGCGCGATGTCGATCGTCGACGACAGCCATGAGCCCATGTTGCGGATGGCGCACCTTGCGATTGTCGGTAGCTACTCGATCAACGGGGTGGCCGCATTGCACTCGGAGCTTTTGCGTACCGGGCTCTTTCGCGATTTTGCCGAGCTCTGGCCCGAGCGCTTCAACAACAAGACCAACGGCGTGACACAACGACGTTGGCTGGCGCACTGCAACCCGACGCTTGCCGCTCTTGTAGATGAGACCGTCGGTGCAGACTGGGTACAGGACATGGCAAAGCTTGAGCACCTCGCGCCACGTGCCGACGATGCTGCGTTTCGCGCACGCTGGCAGGAAGTTCGCCGCGTCAATCGACAGGAACTTGCGCAATTTGTACTTGATCGTACCGGTGTACAAACAAGCGCCGACATGCTCATGGACGTACAGGTCAAGCGCATACATGAGTACAAGCGGCAATTGCTTTGTATTCTGCATGTTGTTCACAGTTGGCTGGAGCAGGGCGGGGGGCAACTGCATGCGGCCTCGGCGACTCCCGCGGTGCCACGTTGCGTCATCATCGCTGGCAAGGCTGCACCGGGCTACCGAATGGCCAAGGCCATCATCCGCCTCGCCAACGCTGTGGCCGATGTGGTCAACGCTGATGCAGCAACCGCTGACACCCTGAAATTTGTCTTTCTTCCCGACTACAACGTGTCGGCCATGGAGATCATCTGCCCAGGCACCGATCTCTCCGAACAGATCTCCACTGCTGGAAAGGAAGCCTCCGGGACCGGCAACATGAAGTTCATGATGAACGGTGCGGTGACCATTGGCACACTGGATGGCGCCAATGTGGAAATACTCGAAGCCGTAGGTGCGGATAATTTCTTCCGCTTCGGTCTGGATGTTGCCGGCGTTGAATCCCTGCGTGCCCACTATGATCCTGCAACGATCATCGCATCCGACCAGCGCGTGGCTCGCGTGCTGGAGGCCTTTGATTCAGGAGTGTTTGATCCTGTCGATGATCCGGACGGCGTGACAGCGGTGCGCGAGGCTATCGCTGCGATTCGCTCTGAATCTGATCCTTGGATGACGATTGCCGATCTGCCTGCCTACCTTGACGCTCAGGCGCAGGTCAATACCGCCTGGAAAGACCAGGACAATTGGACGCGCATGAGTATCCTCAACACCGCCTTCAGCGGACGCTTCTCCACGGACCGCACGATGCACGACTACAACCGCGACATCTGGCGACTGGAGCCATTGGTTCTCGGGCAAGCAACCCAGACACGCAAAGCGGTTTGATGCCGGAACTCGAGCCCGGCCGCCCGACACCGCTCGGCGCGTCCGTCAACGAGCAGGGCGTGAACTTTGCGCTGTTCAGCGCACACGCAGAAGCGGTTGAACTGTGCTTGTTTGACGACAAGGGGCGCGAGACCTCCCGGCACCTCTTGCCATCACACGCCGGTGATGTGTTCCATGGACTGTTGCCTGGAGCACGCGCCGGCCAACGCTATGGTTTTCGCGTTCACGGGCCATGGCAACCTTCGGCGGGGGACCGCTTCAACGCTCACAAGCTGCTGATTGACCCCTATACGAGGGCTCTCGACGGCACGTTGGAGTGGAACGATGCGCTCTATGCCTACCAGCGCGGGCACGCCGATGAAGATTTGTCCTTCGACAAACGAGACAGCGCCCGTTTTATCCCGAAGTGCGTTGTCAAGGCCCCGCTGTCACGCCGGCGCTCCCCCAGGCGACCCGTCTATGAAAACAACGAGCGCATCATCTACGAGGCGCATACCAAGGGCCTGACCCGGCTTCTCAAGGGTATCGACAAGCGACGTCGAGGCAGCTACGCGGCACTCGGATCACGGCCCTTGATGCGACATCTACGCGACCTTGGTGTGACGACACTGGAATTGCTTCCGATACACGGCTTTGTCGATGATGAGTTTCTGGTAGAGAAGGGCCTTGTCAATTTCTGGGGCTACCAGTCCCTGACCTTCATGGCACCTGAAGCTCGCTATGCGGCCACGGATGACCCGGTCAAGGAGCTTGCCGAGGCGATCAGTACCATTCATCGCAACGGGATCGAAGTCTTTCTGGACGTGGTCTACAACCACACCTGTGAGGGTAACGAGCTTGGCCCAAACCTCTGCTATCGCGGTATCGACAACCGCAGTTACTATCGCTTGGCCGAAGACCGGCGCTACTACATCAACGACTCCGGCACCGGCAATACCTTTGCTACAGAACATCCGCGTGTCATACAGCTGATCATGGACAGCCTGCGCTTCTGGTTTACCGAAATGCGCATTGACGGCTTTCGCTTCGATCTTGCAACCATCCTCGGGCGCGAGGTGCATGGCTTTGATCGTGGCGCGGGGTTCTTTGATGCTCTGCATCAAGATCCCGCCTTGGCAGAGGCCACACTGATCGCAGAGCCTTGGGATATCGGGCCAGGCGGTTATCAAGTCGGTGAGTACCCCGCGGCCTGGTCAGAGTGGAACGATCGCTTTCGCGATACGGTACGAAGGTTCTGGATCAAACGCGAGCCCGAATTGCCAGCACTTGCTGACTGTCTGCTCGGCTCGGGTAGCGTGTTTGACCGGCGCGGTCGTGCGCCTCAGGCCAGTGTTAACTTCGTGACAGCACATGACGGATTCACACTGGCCGATCTTGTGAGCCACGATATGCGCCACAACGAGGCCAACGGCGAGGGCAATCGTGATGGGCATGCGCATGAGCATTCCTGGAATCACGGCACTGAAGGCGCAACAGATGATCCTGACGTTCTTGCGGCACGAGCCCGTACGCGCCGTAATCTGATGGCGACATTGATGATCTCTCAGGGAACACCGATGATGCTTGGGGGCGATGAGTTCGGTCGTAGCCAGTCTGGCAACAACAACGCCTACTGCCAGGACAACGAGCTCACATGGCTTCAGTGGCCTCGCGCTGGACGACCTCCTGGCGAGACGGCAGGCACGCCTTCCGACGACGAGCAGTTCCACGCCTTCGTGCGACACCTGATTGATCTGCGACGCAGCCTCTTGCCGCTTCGCCAATCGCGATGGCTGCACGGTCACAGAACCTCTGCTCGCTATTCACTGCCGGAGACTACCTGGTTGCGTGCCGATGGCAAACCAATGCAAGACCCGGACTGGCATGGGCCCGAGGCCAACGCAGTCGGCCTTCAACTGCTGGCCGATACCGACGCCGATTCGGCCGAAAGCGAGTGCTCGGCGGTGCTGATACTGATCAATAACCGCAGCAGCGACTGGACTTTGTCACTCACGGCGTCGAGCGTCGCAAAGGCAGACTGGGTCACAGTGCTGGATACCGCTGAGGTGGATGGGGTGCCCGTCAGCTCGGCACCTCCGACAGCTGCCAATACAACACTGTGCGCCAGGGCCAACTCTGTCGTGGTGGCGCGCTGCTACACTTGAGGGCTTTAGGGATTCAGGGATTCTGGGATGAGCTCAACACTGCCATCGACGCACCTGCTGCAACGCTACGCGCTCTTCGCGTTCACGGTCCTCTTTTTGCTGACCATGTTGCGCGCTATCTACGCGCTGTGGAATTTTTCTGCCGTCGCTGAATCAGGCGCCTTGATCAGTGTGTTTGTCAACGGCTTGCGCTTTGATCTCGCCCTGCTCGGTGCACTGCTGTTTGTGCCCATGGTCATCTTCACGGGATTGTCGATGTTCACACTGACACACGGTCTGGCACGTGCGCTGACTGTTGTCTGGCTGATCCTGGCGATGCTGTTCGTGTTGCTCGTTGAGTTCGTGACGCCATATTTCATGGACACCGCCGGAATACGCCCAGGTATTGCCGAGTGGGGCAGCGTGCCCGCATCGCTTGAGACGATGCTCGCCTTGCCAAAGGAGTACCCGATCCCGGCAGTGCTCGGTGGCCTGCTGTGCCTGCTTGTGATTGTCGCCTTCTGGCAACGGCTTGAGACCAACCGCCTGCTGCGCTTCCCTGTCAGCAAGGGGAGTGGCGTGTTACTGATGGTGCTCGGTGGAGCCGCTTGTGTGTTTGCCTTCTGGTCAGGCCCGATCATCGGCAAGAACCCTCTCTCGACGGGTGACCTCGACGTGTCCAGCAACCAGATCGTTAACGAGCTGACAATGAACAGCGGCTTCAAGCTGCTATCCACCGTGGGTGAAGGTGTGACGGCGCAGCTGATGACCACGGACGACGTGAGTAGCGACGCCCAGTAGCGACGCTGGCAACTCAAGTAAGTAGAGGGCCGAGCACACTCTCACTCACTCACCCCTTTCCCAAAGACTCAGCAGGAGGGGCGCGGCGTCCAGGCGGTGACCTGGTCAATCTGAAAACGAGCCGGAAAGTCTGTCGTTGCATCCGGTGCGCCCGGCCAGGTGCCGCCAACCGCAAGATTCAGCAGAAAATGGACGGGGCGAGTGAAGTCTCTGGGGGTGGGGTGCGACACCAGGTGGCTACGATCCAGATACCAATGCACAGCCTCAGGCGTCCATACAACGCTGTAGCGATGAAAGTCGCGTGTCAAGTCCTCGCGCACGGTGTGATCATAGGGGAAGGATTCAAGCGGACCGTTCTGGTTGGTGTGCAGCGTGGTGTGCACGGTGTTGGGGGTGTGCCCTATGTGCTCCATGACATCAATTTCGGGGAGCACGGCAACCCCTTGCGGCCACTGCTCGAAACTCGGTAGCAACCAGAAGGCAGACCAGAGCCCTTGACCAGCAGGGGGCTTGAGGATCGCCTCAAAGCGCCCGTACTGCTGAGAAAAGCCGTCCTCGGTTGTCAGTACGCCGGAGACATAGGCTTGTCCCGCCACAGCGTCACGCAGGGCCGGCGGTGTCGGTTTGGCCTCAATACTCAAGACACCCTCACTGATGCTGAACGGCGAGTACTCACCGCCCACGCGAGCAGGGTCCACGTAGTACTGCAACTCCTGATTGATAATGATATCCGCACCCCAGATGTAGGCCGGCTTCCATTGACCGTCGGGATTGTCAGGCGAGATCAGATCCAGTGTGTCGAAGTTCTCCACGAAACTCTGCTGCCAACAGGCATCCTCCAGAGGCGCACGCGGATCACGTTCAGCTGAGGCTGTGACGGCCCAGCAGGCACTGGCCATGGCGGTTGCGGCTAGCAGAGCGTTTTTCATCAGGGAGTCGTAGAGGGTGGGTTGGCTTGAAACCAGGCCCATGCGTGCTCGATGCTGTCGATCACGTTCGGCCAGGCCGGTGTCCAGCCGAGCTCGCGCATGGCAAGAGAGGCATCCGCCACAAGCTCTGGCGGATCGCCTGCTCGTCTTGGATCAGTTCGGTAGCGAATATCCACCCCGGTGACCTTGCGACAGGCGTCAATGACCTCGAGCACCGTGTCACCGCGATTGGTACCGAGGTTGTAGCGACGCGCACCCAACCCCGGGTTCTCAAACAGATGATCCAGTGCACACACGTGCGCGCTGCACAGATCATCAACATGCACGTAGTCACGCACACAAGTACCATCACGGGTTGCAAAATCATCGCCGAAAACGCACAGCGACGTGTTGTCAGGGTTGCCACCGGCCTTGACGCGAAGCGCCTCAAAGAGGATCAGTGGTAGCAGGTGAGTCTCTGGCTCATGGCGCTCACCGAGACTGCCGTCCGGCGTACATCCGGCGGCGTTGAAGTAACGCAGGGCAATGCTGTCAAAAGCATGTGGCGAAGCCATATCGGCAAGTATCTTCTCAACCATCAACTTGGACTGGCCATAGGCGTTGATTGGATGCTGAGGTGTATCCTCGGTTATGGGCAAGGTCTCGGGCTCACCGTAGGTAGCACAGGTTGAGCTGAAGACCATGCGCGACACCTTGTGATCGACCATGGCTTCAAGCAGTGACAAGGTACCCATCACGTTGTTGCGGTAGTACTTTGTTGGGTTGTTGACTGACTCACCCACGTAGGCGAGGGCCGCAAAGTGAATGACGGCATCAATGTGTTGCGAAAACACCTTGTCGAGCACGACGCGATCGTGCAGGTCACCCACGTGCAGAGTTGACGACCCCGGGCCGCCGGCAGAGGCCATTGACACGGCATCTCTGTTACCACGCTCAAGATTGTCGAGCACGCTTACCTGATGGCCAGCGCGCACCAGTTGTCTGACCATGTGCGAGCCAATAAAACCAGCACCGCCGGTTACAAGAAAATGTCGTGTCATTGTGGCGCTGAAAATTTATCTGAGCTGAGAGATTTTGAAGGTTTTTTGCAACCAGGCTCGCGTTTGATGAGCCTTGGGCGTTCAGGGTCAACACCAGGCGACGGCAAAAGCGTCTCGGACCGCGAGTATCGTGGCAGCAAGCGCCGCTTTATAGCGGCTCGGCTAACAACGCCGTGACGTCGCCGCAGCAAATCAGCGCGCGCGGCCGGGCTCAAACGACGATGCACATTGGCTTGCGAGGGAATTGGGGACACGGTTGGCATGTGTCGCATGAGACTGAGCGGTAGCGCCACAAAAAATACCCAGTAAAGTTCGCGATTGACCATCAGACGCGCCTCGGAGTAATTGCTCACGAGCAGCGCGACACAGAAACCGAGTACAAACAAGGGGGCTGCCGGACGCCCGAGCGGGTGAAAATAGACCACTTCGATCAGCTGCATCAAGGCATAGATGACAGCGAGTATGGTCAAGGGCAAACCCAACTCCGAGGCAAGCTGTAGCAAGCCATTGTGCGCGTGGTGACTGGTCCATGACAAGTCAAGCAGAGTGCGTTGAATCCATAAGCTTTCAACAGTCGGATACCAGATAGTCCCATACCCGTAGCCCTGCAAGGGACGCTCGGTCACCAGGTGCCAGACCTGTGCCCACAGCTCGCCACGCCCTGTCAAATCACCGGATCGACCGACAAGCTCGGCGGTATTGATGAATTGAAACAACACACCGGACAATGCAAGAATGAGTACACCCAGCAGGCCAGCCGCAAGAAAGCCCAGCGATAATGATCTGGTTATGTGCACGTACAACATGGCCATGGCCCCGATGCCCAGAGCAAGTACCGAGGTCGCTGAAGCGCTGTAGACAAGGTTCACCAAAGCAAGCCCGATAGCACCCACCAACAACAAACACGGCAGTGGCCGTCGCTCTTCGAGCAGGCAGGTAGCAAACAGCAGACAGGCTACGCTCGCCCAGAACCCAAGGGTATTCTTGGATGCCATGACGCCACGCCAGACGGCCTGACCTTCGTAGTCCTCGATACCCAGCGAGGGGAGCAGGAATACCGCTGCCACGTTGGCCAGCATCAGCACTCCGAAGATAGGCGCGCACACCTTCATGATTCGGCTGACGGGCAGTGAAAAACCGAGAGCGATCGCGATCAGCGTGCTACCGGCGAGATGGATTGAGCGTTCGATGGTCAAGCTCGGGGCCAAAGACCAGGCGGCAGACGCCGCAGCTCCTGCCAACAGAAGCAACAGCGGCAGACGAAAGCGAAAAAGCCACGCTAGCCATTCAATGCCATGACGGGAAAACAACAAAAACGCAGCAATGCCGTAGCACACCAGCCAGAGTACCGTGACCAGTGCTGCGGCAGAACCACTCTGGGCAACTCTGACCGCCATCGTCAAGGTGACACTGGTGCCTTGCACAACACTGAGGACCAGTAGCAAAACCGGCAGCCACGTCAGACGAGCGGGGTCAGCGGCCACCGGCAAGCGTCGTACTGCGTGGTTGACCGCGCCCATCACTCAAGGCTCGACAACATCAAGTGGCAGACCACGCACGCGTACATAGTGGTCTGTCAGTCGGCGGTAGGTTCTCGGCATGTAGTTCTGAATCATCTGACGCGCGACACCGCCAGCACCGATGGCACCGGCCCGCCAGGCCGCCCACAGACTCGCAAGACTCCGCAGGGGTTGTCGGCGTGCGGTACCAACACTCAAGAAGCGCGCACCAAAACCCAGCCAGGCAAGTTCACTCATGTGCGGACGCTGAGATTCCATCCAGCGAAAAAAATTGGTGTACTTCGGCGATTCACCATCGTGAATCGGCAGTTGCGACAGGGCATCGGGACTGACGACATCGGCGTACAGCACAAGTGGTCCTGGCAACATACGAAAGCTGATACCGGTACGCCAGCAATCAATAGCGAACTGATCATTGTCACCAAAGGTTACCGATTCATCCCAACTCACAGATGTTGCCAGGCGTCGCGGCATGACCATGGTACTGGTCTGAATGAAACCTCCGTGCACGTACAGAAAGTCGTAGATAGACTCGCGCTCAGCCATTGGCCGGTCAGGTTTTATCCAGTAGCGCCCCACACCGCGATCCACCACAATTTTTCCGTAGAGAAACAGATCAGGCTCGGCTGCAAGTTGTGCTTGTGCCGAGGCGAGAAAGTGTGGGTACCAAATGTCATCGGAGTCCAGAAACGCGATGTAGTCACCGCGTGCCGTGCGCATTCCGTGATTGCGCGCAGCGGCAGGGCCAGCGTTTTCTTGTGGCAGTACTACAAGTCGCGGATCCTCAATCGCTGCCAGGGCGTCGAGGGTGTCATCGGTTGAGCCGTCATCGACCACGATAAGCTCGAAGTCTGTACAGGTTTGTGCAAAACAGCTGTCGAGCGTGGCTTGAATGCTCGCCGCCCGATTGTAGGTAGGTACGATGATCGAGAAGCGTGGATGATTGCCGGTCGTGCTCATGTCAATAAACTTCCTGACGGATCGTCTGTTTACCGACATGCGCTGTGAGCTTGCCCAAGAATTTCCAGCGCAGCAGACGCGCCTGCTCAGCTGTTGAACGATGAGCAATGCCGACAAGGGATAAACCTGATGCAACCAGCCCGAGAGCCACGGTCTTGCCCACTCGCACGATGCCCGCGCGCCACCCGCTGTCCATGCCCTGCATGACCCGCACACGAGAGTTGGCAATATTGATGACACGTTGACGCATCCAGCCGGGGGCAAGTCGATCAGCTGGAACATGTTCGTTGACAACCGCTTGAGCCGCCCAGTGCATACGCGCACCGCGACGAGCCAGCAACGTGAAAAACGCAAGATCTTCCCCACCTGATTGCGCAAAGGCAGGATCAAACGGTGTTGCACCGAGCGACTTCAAGGTCTGCGCACGCATCAAGAAATTACCACCTGCCTCCAACTGGCAGGCGCTGCCATCAGCCAAGCCAAGGTCAGCACCGTAGTACAGATTAGCGCGTTGCTCGGCGGTCGCCTCGGGCGGAAAGACCGAACGTGTTGGCCCGCCAACAGCATCCGCGTTGACCTCCTGTTGAACGCGGACCAGCTCAGACAGCCATTGCGGATCGGGCCACTCATCGTCGTCCAGAAAGGCAATCAGATCCGGTGCTTGCCGCAACGCGAGCACAACCGCATGATTGCGCGCTGCAGACAGCCCCGGCGTGCTGGCAATGTCGGTGTGCACCGCAAAGGGGTAATCCTGCGCAACTACCTGTGCCATGGAGGCACCGGCGCCTTGAGTGTCGTTGTCAACAACAACAACATCGATATCCTCAGGCCATCTCAGCGGTGCCGTGGACGTCGGTGTACCGGCCTCCGGTGGCGTTAATTCAGCCAGCGATAGCAGCAGACGCTTGAGACTGTCGGGCCTTTTGTAGGTGCAAATGGCAATCACGATCTTCATGCACGCGCTCCGCCGGCATCTGTCGCAGGCTCGGCCGACGTATCAAGCAGTCGGCGTTGCGCCATCCGGATACCCAATTGACGCATCAGCCAAACCGCCATGAAGATCTCGGCCGCCAGCACACCCAGCAAGGTATACACAGCACCCAATTGCCACAGCAAGACGACGACCAGTGTGGCACTGAGCAAAGCGCCGTAAATGCTCGCCATGGCCAGCAATCGGAAGTCCTTGAGTGCTTGCAACGCGGCGCTTGGCGCATTGTACGAGGCGGCAAAGAAGGTGGTAAGGGCCCACAAGCAGACGATCAAACCCATCGGTGCATCCGCATAGCGATTTGCGTATAGAAAGCTATGGATGTGATCCCATCCGAGGTACAAGAGTACGCCGAGCGCCACCACTGCCAGCGCTGTTGTCGCAGTGGTGCGCTTGAGCTGAGCAGTGACCGAACGCGCACGACCCTCGGACAGTGCCACGGCCAGTTCAGGCTTGACCATGTTCTGCCAGGTAATGAGCGCTATACGCACAGGCCCGAACAATACAAAGCCTGCAGCAAGTGGCGCGAAGGCCTCGGGTCCGACTTTCCAGGTCACAACCAGACTGTGCGCCTGTGCAAGAAACAATGTCGTCATTGACCCGATCAGCGCCCAGCGCGTCTCCTTCCACAGGCTGCGATAGTTGCCAATCGAGCTCCACCCTGACAGGCCGGCTGGCCATTGCAGCCGTCCGTTGAGACACAGGCTCTCGACAAGCATGGCCGAGGCATTCGCTATCGCCAGGGCAACAAGAACAAGACCGATCGGTGGCATCCCTCCCATCCAGTACATCGACGCGACCAGAACGGTGCCCATGATCACGTAGCACGTATCACCAGCGGCAGGCACCAGTGGACGCATACGCGCGTACCCGGTCGTGCGACTGTATTGGCGGGCAGCATAAATCGCTACAAAGACGGTTACACCGAGAAGTGTTGTTCGTGCCTCCCCAGCGGTGCTGGTGGCAAACGCATAGACGCAACCCAGCGCGCTCAGGACCAAGAACAATAGCGTATTGAGTGTGCTGAACATGCTCTCACTCTTGCGCCGTTCCTGCGAGTTCTTGATCACCGGCGTCCACACAGTCAAGGGGGTAGCAATCAAGGCATTGTTGATGGCCGAGGCAAACAGTGCGAGCACAAAGGCAAACGCATAGATGCCAAAATCCTCGCGCGAGACCATGCGCACCAACCACAGATTGAGCGCGAAGTGAAACGCACTGACCAGCCCTTGTGCACCGACCGACCACAAGTAACGTGATTGGATAAAGCGTAGCGCACGCGGCACCGGGCCCATACGGGCAACCTCTGCAGGAGACGCTTCCCTGCCTGACTGCTCCTTGCCTGTACTGCTAGAGCTCATGAGACCGGTGATCACGAGTCGATGACAGCGGGTGAACGTTTTGAACTGAACCAGCCACGCGCCAGATAGCCTGCCAGCAACACAGGCTCGATCGCATATCGAAACGCAAAGCGTCGCGGATTCTCGAACAGCCTGAAGCTCCACTCAAGGCCCAAGCGGCCCATCCATCGAGGTGGGGTGGCGACCTCGCCCGCGACATATTCCATACACGCACCGCAAGCGTAGACGGCCGGCGCATCGATTCGCTCTCGATAAGCGTGCAACCAGGCCTCCTGACGCGGTGTGCCGAAACCGACCAAGACAAGTTCAGCCTTGAACTCGTTCATGTCGTTTATCACCGCCTCGCTCTCTGTCGAGCCTTCTGACTGATCGAAGTAGCCGTCATGGCCCCTGATCTCGATCCCCGGGACCGCTTCGCGCACCGCCTCGAGCGCCTGCTGCTGTACAGCAGCTGATTGACCTACATGGTAGACCTTGAAGCCATTGTCTCGAGCCATGGTGAGCAAGGGCATGATCAGATCAACATACGTCACACGATGCTCTCTGCCGACCTCAGCGCCGCCCGCACGGAGCAATCCAATGACGGGCATGCCATCAACCAGTACAGTTGCACCAGCGTAGTGGCGCCGCAAGGTCTCGGAACGAAACCAGCAATACAGCGAATGGAGGTTGTGATAGAGCACTGTGCATGAAGCACGTTGCGCAACCGTTGAGCGTGCAAGCTCCACGTAATCCTCAATCGAACCCGGATGCACCGTGAAGCCGCAGAGATGCCGTGCGGCCAACTGGTGGGAGTCAATCTGTTTCAAGGTGTGCGCCTGCCAGGGTTTGTCATCGACCGCGGGAGTACTGAAACTTGCGACATCGTCAATGGACGTTGCCGCGAGTTACGCCGATCCCTAAAGTCTATGCAGTGGCGCGCAAGTACGCCACCCGTAGTGGAGACGCAATGGTGACAAGTTTGTTGTCGGGGATCTGGACCTGTTGCTCGTATTCAGCAAGACCCGGTACGCGTTATCGAATAACGCGTTATCAAATCACTTGATCGGGACGCCCGGTAAGGGACGCCCCATCAAGACACCGCTCGGGTACAGGCTCTTTCAGAACGCGTTCTTGTGAGTCCAGCCTTTGAGCACCGTCATGACCAGAATCTTCAGGTCAAGCAACAGGCTCCAGTTGTAGATGTAGTGCCTGTCGTGCTCGATACGCCCGATCATATCGCCTACCTTGCGCGTTTCACCCCGAAAGCCGTTGATCTGGGCCCAACCGGTGATGCCTGGCTTGACGCAGTATCGGGTGTTCAACGCCGGTATGACGTACTTGAAGTCCTCGTCGAGCTTGAGCGGGTGCGGGCGTGGTCCCACCAGAGACATGGAGCCCTGAATCACGTTGATCAACTGCGGTAGTTCGTCGAGGCTGGTGCGTCGCAAGAACGCGCCGACACGGGTGACGCGAGGGTCGTTGCGACTCGCCTGCCGAAACTCGCTTCCGCCGCTCTGATACATGGTTCGGAACTTGTAGACCTTGATGACGTTGCGGTTACGACCACTACGTGCCTGACAGAAGAGCGCGGGGCCGGTGCTGTCCAACTTGATCACAACCGCAATGATGATCAGTATGGGAAAAACGAGGATGAGCGCAAGTGAACCGAGCACGAAGTCCTCGAGGCGCTTGAGCATCGCGCCAAGACCGGACAGCGGCTCGAGAACACGCGTGTCACGATTGACGAGCGACGGCCAGGGAGCCGTGGAGCTGAGCTGCTCATCGTTGACACTCGGCGCGTTAGCGCTTGGAATGCCGACGACAATGTCCTTGCCCAGATTTTTATTATTAGTGAGCTTAGTTTGGGACACCGAGGGATTGTCTCCTGACAAAATGGTTAGGAAGCGTCAATAGGCCGCCATACTAACCATCCCGGCAGATAAAGACCGTTCCCATGTGGCAATTCTAGCCGTGGTTTACAGAATTACACCTTTGAATCGCCGGTAATTGGCACACACCACACTTTTAGCCAGCCAGCTGTGGCGGTGCGACTGATGTACGGCGTCGACGGGTAGATCAGCAAACAATTCTATGATCAACACCTGTCTTTTGTGCCGTCTGGCCCGGTTGTCAATCGAGCTGCTCGCGGTAGTACGCGTAGTGCTTGGGTGTCGGTGTGGACGAGCCATTGAGAATGCAACCGCTCACTCGCACCCCGGAGAACATCAAACGCTTGATGGACTCGTTCAGCTGCGGCTCTTTGACCTCGCCTTCCTTGACGACCATGATCGTCGAACCGGCATGACGTCCAAGGGAGGCAGCCGTTGCCACACTGAGCACAGGCGGTGTATCGATAATGGCGATATCAAAACGCGGTGCGACCACCTGCATGAAGGCAGCAAATTCTTTGTCACTGGGCATCTCCATGCCAACACCGGCATCCCCTGTGAACCCACGCGGTATACAGAACAGATTCTGAACAGAGGTGGCGCGTACCGTCTCGCGAAGCTCTGATTTGCCTCTGACCACTTCTGGCAGCCCGGGACCGACAGGCAGGCCCATGGATTTGTGAAGTTGACCACGCTGATAGTCAGCATCGATCAACAGCACGCGTCGGCCAGCCTGGGCGAGCAGCACAGCCAGGTTCAAGCTGACAAAGGATTTGCCCATGCTCGGTAAAGGACTGGTGACCATCAGTACATTGTTGTCAGCACCGGCCATGACGTCCTCGAGCATGGAGCGCAGGCCGCGCAGATTCTCAACCGAGTAATCATCAGGTTTGGCGATCGCCAGAACGCGACTGCGTGCCACATCCTCCGGAGAACTGCTGCCTGGCAGCAGACGCCGCGGGTCAACAACCGCAGGCCCGTTGGCGATGCGCTTCTGCGCAGCACTCTTCGGGATGTTCATGTAGACAGGCAAACCTGAAGCGCGCTCGAGCGACTCCTGATCAGTGATTTTGGTGGTCAGCGCAGATCGGAGTGTCAACCACAACAAATACAGGAACAGGGTACTCAGCACCGCGCCAACGAGCGCCAGAGCGGCATTGGGGGAAACAGGCTTGCGTGGCGCAAGCGCCGGATCATAAATGTCGACACTGCCCACGTTACCGGCCTGCGCAACGCGCAGGCGCTGCAGGCTCTCGCTCATTTCTGTGAACAGTGACAGTTTGGTCGCGACTTCCTGCTCGAGTACCGACAGCTCGCGTTGGGTATCAGGACGCGAGCTGATAGTGCCGGCGATCTTGTTGATGGCGCTCTGGACCACGGCAATTTCCTTGTCATGCTTGCGCAAACTCGGGTGTACATCGGTATAGCGCCCCTTGAGTTCGTCACGCTCGATCTGAAGATCGATCAGCTGAGTCTCCAACTTGTCGAGCTGACGGATCTTGGCGCGAGTCTGCTCATCCTCGTCATAGCTCTGGCTGTTGCGACGGAACTGCGACAAGGCCAGTTCAGCGTCGCGCAGCTCTTGCTCGACGCGCGGTAGATCCACCTCGTAGAGTTCCAGTTCTGTGCGCGTTGCAAGGTTTTCCGAACCCAGACGCACCGCCTGGTATTCGGTGACAATCGCATTGGTAAGCTCTGCAATGCGTTGCGGGTCACTGCCCGCAAGCTTGACGGTAATCATGCGGGACTTGCTGTCACTGGTCTCGGTAGAGAGCTGATTGCGCAAGCCATTGATGGTCACTTCAAGAGACTGACGAACGACGTCGAATTCAACGCCTGGCCGGGCTGACAAGGACGCTACAGTGATGGATATCGCGTCGCCGTTGCCGATTTCGATCTGCATGCGCTGACCCACGCTGGCGCTCTCAACCAGAAGACGGTCGTCGTAGGACAGGCTGTACTGCTCGCCTTCGAGAGCCGTCAGAGTGAGGGGCCTGTCTTCCATTCTGCGCGGTACGCTCAGCTCTGCAACGTCTAGCGTGGTGTCCTGCCAGGCATAGGCGCTCGCTGCCTCAAATCCTGCAAGGCTGTCGCCAAGAGCCGGGATTCTGGCCGCAAGATCGCTGAGAACCGGAATACGACGCGCCTCGGAAACCGTGCGCAGGTCATAGTTATCGACAACCGGCTGCAAGACACGACGCGAGCGCAGGCGGTTAGCCTCTTCATTGATGGTTGGCGCATTCCAGTCGGTGGCGGCGCTTCCGTCCTCGTCATAGATATTGCCGCGTTCAACGACCTCGACCAACGCCGAAGTCTCGTAAACAGGCTCGGTGCTGATCAGGTACAGCCATGCGAGCCCAATACCGAGCAGGGTCGCCAACAACAGACCGAGCTTGTGCGAAAGCAGCAGTTTCAGATACGCCTTGGCGTCACTGGTGGCCGGGACGGTGGCATAGCCTTGCATCTGCGCGCCACCGTAAGCCGGCGCTGCGGCATAGCTGTCTGGAAATGTCTTCATCGCTGACTGTCCTGTCCCGTTGCGGGAATCATCGAGCGGTACAGCACAACCTCACCCCGAGAGTCTATACATGCTGTTGAGCTCTGCACCCGGGAGAATTGGTGTCCCGGCCCTTATCACGGCAATTCTATCAATCGGCACTGCCAACTTCGTGACGGTGTCACAAGATCCCGAGGCAACATGCGCACACTATCTGGATATTGAGTCGAACCATGAAGCAGCTCAAGAAATCGAGAACTGAAAAACGTGAGCGACCTTCGATTACCACTCGCTTGATGCGCGTTACTGCTGTGACCGTGATCGTCTGGTTGGGTTCTACACTGGCGGTCACAGCGATCAGCCCACCGCCTGCTGCGGTGGGTATAGCAGGATCACCCCGCGAGGCAAGCGATTTCTCGGTTCTGACCGACGATAGCTGGCTGGACGCGGCAGGCGAAAGGCAGCTCGAGCAATCCATATTCGACACCCTGTTTGCCGCGATTGATCAGGCGCAGCAATTCGTCTACCTCGATTTTTTTCTCTTCAATGACTGGCAGGGGCCGGTCGCCGAGACTACGCGGGCGCTTTCCGCAGAACTGACCCAGAAACTGATCAACGCCACCGAGCGCACACCTGCGCCACGAATAGTATTGACCACTGACCCAATCAACACACTCTACGGCGGCCTGAGCTCACCACAACTGCAAAGGTTGCGATCCGCCGGTGTCGAGGTGGTCACTACTGACCTGTTACCGCTACAGGACAGCAATCCACTGTGGTCCAGTGTGTGGCGATGGTTGATAAGGCCCTTTGGCAATGAGGCGAATCTGGACACGGTGCCCAACCCCATGAAAGCCGGCCGGGTATCCGTGCGCAGCTGGTTGGCACTGCTGAACTTCAAGGCCAATCACCGCAAGCTCGCTGTATTCGATGATCCGGCGAGCGGTCAGTTGCTCGCCATGGTTATGTCCGCAAACCCACACGATGGCAGCAGCGCTCATCGCAACATGGCCTGGCGTGTGGGCGGCCCCGTGGTGCAGGATCTGTTGCGCGCCGAGCTGTTGGTGCCGGGGGTGTCTGCGCAACCTGCGGCACAGCGAATCATCGCCGACATGATCGATGCGCCGGAGAAGACCTTGACAGAGCCTTCCGAGACATCGGTGTCACTGGTCAACGAATCCGCCATACGGGACGTGGTTCTGGAGGCATTGGATGCAGCACAAGCCCCTGACGCTGTGGATCTTGAGATGTTCTACCTCGCGGAGCGCAAGATCATCAATGCGCTGGTCGCGGCGGCGCAACGAGATGTTGCCGTACGAGTGCTGTTGGATGTCAACAGCAATGCCTTCGGACGCGCCAAAAACGGCGTCCCCAATGTTCCAGTCGCGCACGAGTTGACAAAGGCAGGCGTCACGGTACGTTGGTGCGCAACTGCCGGGGAGCAATGCCACGTCAAATGGTTTCATGCGCGCATAGCGGATCGTCATGTGGTGCTCAGCGGGTCTGGTAACTTTACCCGGCGCAACCTCGCCGACTACAACCTGGAGAGCAATCTGGTACTGCGTACGGACCGGAGCGATCCCGGTCTGCAACAGATGCTGTCCCGCTTTGAACGTCACTGGCGTAATGAGCCCGGCCGCACGTATTCATTACCGTATGCAGATCACGCGAATGAGAGTCTGTGGCTGACGACACAATACCGATTGATGGAAGCAACGGGACTCGGCACCTTCTGAAGCGCTTGGCCGGCGTGGGCGGTGTACCTGTCCCGGACACCGGTGCCGGTCTGCACATCATCTACGGGCTGAGCCTGCTCGCGCTCGGGGCCTGTGTACCGTCCGAGCAGACAGATCCGGACGTGCCCCGGACGCCGGTTGCGTTGACAGAAAACGCCGTGGCGCTCCTTGCCGATGCCGAGCACTGGACACCTGAGCGTCCGTCATGGCCCGCAGATCTTGCAGAGCATCCGCAGGCGCCGCTCGAATCACGCGAGTGGTTTGTCCTGCTCGCTGATACTGACGGTGATGCGGTCCACGCTCTGCAACAACGGTTTACCCGAATTGCCCTGGCGGGTGAGTCCAGTCATCACCCCGCCAGTGCTTCGGAACCTGCGAGCAACTGGATGTTTGATTCAGTCATGCAAGCCGCTGGACGTTGGAGTCGCGACGTTGGACGGTCGAGCCTCTGGCAGAACACCGAACGTGAGGCTGCAGGGCTTGCCAGGACGTTTCAAAACGACTTCACGCTCCCCTTGAGCGCCCATGTACTGGGGCAGAGGGCCACATTCTCCACCGCCGTGCCATCGCTGAGAGAGATCAGTACCTCGACTGTGTCTGTTTGTGCCGGATCGTGGACCTTGAATGTCTCGCCGCATGCCCACGTCACAATGAACACGCACGCCTGCCCTGAGGATTTTCTCACCGAGACATCGGTGATCACCCGCACAGCACCCTTGCTTGTTAGCGGCGAGCGCTACGAGGACAACGCCCCCATCCCCGTCAGTGGTGTGGCCTGGATGCGGCATAGTTGGGGTCGTATCGATTCGAGCACATCAGCAGTCGTGCTCGACAGCATGGTGTTGACCTTGCGGGGTATCGGCACCGTCGATGTCATCAAGACTCGCCGTCGTAGCGGGCAGGGCGCAGCTGTTGTCACAGCATCACTCGAGGCCATTGAATTCAATGATGTGTCGTGGAGCACTACTGGCTCGTGTGATACCGCTGCTACCTGCACGTCGCAGCTGACGATTCCGGATCTGCATCTGGACGTCGCTGTGCGCCCCCTTGTCAACGTCGATGCCAAGGTCGATGCCACGGTCAGTACACGTGACGAGGCCACAGGCGATGTATCCGGCGATCTCGACGGGCGCCTGCGCCGTCTCGTATTGGCAAGCGGCACTCATCGCGGAGGTGGATACATCGATTTGGAGAGCAACAAGCGATGAACACGGATCGACAGTCACGCCCCTTGCGCCATGCAGGCCTGCTAGTGCTGATACTCGCGGTCGGCGCCTGCACCAGCGAATCCAGCGACCCACCACTGCCACGCGCACTGACCTTGCAAGCGGCAGGTCCGATTCCAGCCTCGCCACAGCGTGAGGGTGATGCCGCACGTGGTAGAGAGGCCTTGCTGACAGAGAATTATGTCGGGTGTGGTTTGCCTGCCAGCGCGTGGCGTCAACTGCAAGGATCCACACCGATAGCCACACTTTCAGGGCGTAACGAGGCAAGTGAGAATCTGCCGTACTTCCTGAACGCTGTAACCGATGATGACGGGGTGGATCTGGTCGTGAACAACTGTCTCAGCTGCCACGGGGCCACCTTGTTTGGCGAGGTTGTCATCGGCCTCGGCAATGAATTTGCTGATTTCACAGGTAATCCGTCCACCGCCGTCGAACGTGCCGGACTTGCCATAAGTGATATGGCCGAGGCAGCAGCCTGGGAGCGATACGCTGATCGCATTGCCGCTATCAGCCCGCATGTCCAGATGCCAACAATCGGCAGCAATCCAGCAAACAATCTGACTTTCGCCTTGATGGCCTATCGCGACCCGGACACTCATGCATGGTCCGATACGCCGTTGCTTCCGCTACCCACACAGCAACCTCCACCTGTGAGCGTGCCTCCGTGGTGGCGTATGAAAAAAAAACACGCCATGTTCAATCTGGGTGAGGGACGAGGTGATCATGCGCGATACATGATGGCGGCATCCATGATGTGCATTGATGAGCTCGATGAACTGCAAGCCATCGATGAATATGCACCGGACATCAGAGCCTATATAACCAGTCTGGAGCCGCCGATATGGCCGTTTTCCATTGACACAGGCTTGGCTGAAAAAGGCCAGACGATATTTGAACAGACCTGCAGCGCCTGTCATGGACGCTACGGAGAGACGAGTGAGTATCCGAATCTTCTGGTCGACATCGAGGTGCTGGGCTCCGATCCTGCCTTGATGGAACAGGCGCGAGACACGGGCGGCCCGTGGGTGGAGTGGTTCAGGCGCTCGTATTACGGCAAGAACACGCAAGTACTACCGGGGAGCGGCTATGTGGCACCACCCCTCGACGGCATTTGGGCAACCGGGCCATACCTGCACAACGGCTCTGTGCCCACGATTGCACACGTGTTGGACAGCTCGACAAGACCCGAGATCTGGATGTCGCTGGCCAGCGACGGAAACGATCGCGCTGACTATGACACCGAGCGCCTTGGCTGGCGGTACAAGCCTGTGACGCTTGAGCAGACCGAGTCGCTTGATTCAAACGAGCTAAAACGGATCTACAACACAAACAGGCATGGGCACAGTAATTCTGGCCATCGCTTTGGCGACGCTTTGAGTGAGGCTGAGCGCGCCGCCGTAGTCGAGTACCTGAAAACCCTCTGAGATCACCCCACTGCATCCGCACGTCGTTACAATCTGCCCAGTCTTCTTTCTTTGCTGGATATCTGCCGATGTCGCTTGCCACCCCGTATCTATTATTTCTCGGCGACGTACCTGACGCCTTGTCTGCCAAGGTGGCGCAAGGCATCCGTGATTGGCGCCCGGAGCTCTGTGTTGGTCAGTACCGTATGCCCGGTTGCCAGGCTGACGTCGGGCTCCGGGACCTGGACATTGACTCAGCGATTGCGGCCGGGGCGCGCACCCTGGTGGTCGGTGCTGCAAATCGGGGTGGGGTGATCAACGCTTCATGGAAGCAGGTGTTTGTTGAAGCGCTTGAAAAAGGACTCGATATCGCCTCCGGGCTGCACGAGTTGTTGAGTGATGACGAGTCGCTGGTCGCCTTGGCGCAAGCCAAGGGCCGACAGCTGACCGACGTACGTATCCCGACCGAGGAGTATCCGATTGCCGATGGCGTTGCTCGCCGTGGCCTGCGATGCTTGACCGTCGGCACGGACTGCTCGGTGGGCAAGATGTACACCACACTTGCAATAGAGCGCGCCATGCGAGCACGTGGCCTGTCAGCCAGTTTTCGTGCCACCGGTCAGACAGGCATTCTGATCACCGGTGAAGGAGTACCGCTTGATGCCGTTGTTGCTGACTTCATGGCAGGGTCCATCGAGCACCTCACCCCTCCTGCAAGTACAGATGATCACTGGGATCTCATCGAGGGACAGGGTAGTCTTTTTCATGCCTCATATTCTGGCGTGACATTGGCCTTGATTCACGGCGGTGCGCCTGATGCGCTGGTGCTATGCCATGAGCCTACGCGCACACACATGCGCGGTTTGCCCAATTACAGCCTGCCCAGCTTGAGTCGCCTGCGTGACACAGCGGTTGACATGGCCCGCGTGGTCAACCCAAGAGCACAAGCGGTTGGCGTTGCCATCAACACCAAGGCACTCGATGCAGAGGCTGCAAAGACCCTCTGTGAGCGCACCGAGGCCGAACTCGGCCTACCGACCGTGGATCCCTTTCGTGACGGAGCTGATCGACTTGCCGAGGCCTTGCAAACGCTGGCAAGCGAGATCGCTTGACGTCCATGTCAATGCGGCTGAGCGTTACCCAGGATCGCTTTGCGCTTGATGGTGTTTTCACCATATCGCGCGGCTCGCGCACGCATGCGGACGTCGTGTCGGTGACTCTGAGCCTCGATGGTCACACCGGACGGGGTGAGTGTCTGCCCTACGCTCGCTATGGTGAATCACTCGACGGTGTGCAACACGAGATTGAATCCATGGCACAACGGCTTGGCGATGGTATGACCCGGGAGGAGCTCCAGAGCGCAATGCCGCCAGGCGCTGCGCGCAATGCGCTTGATTGTGCCTTATGGGACCTGCAAGCAAAACGATCGGGGTCTCCTGTATGGGCTTTGGCAGGGCTCGCTGAACCACACGCCTTGCACACCGCGTACACCTTGTCGCTGGCTGAGCCGCATCAGATGGAGCTCAGCGCGCGGAAAGCCGCACACAGGCCGCTGTTGAAAATCAAGCTCGGTGGCGACGGCGATCTTGAACGCCTGGCTGCGGTTCGGCGCGGTGCCCCTGATAGCCGCCTGATCGTCGACGCCAACGAGGGCTGGAGCGTGGCTGACTATCAACGCCTGGTGCCTCATCTGCTTGAGCTTGATGTGGCCCTGGTTGAGCAACCACTGCCCGCCGATGATGACCGGGAACTCGCCGGGATCGAACGCCCGCTACCCGTGTGCGCCGATGAATCCTGCCATGATCGTGCGTCACTTGAGCAACTCGTCGGTTGCTACGACATGATCAATATCAAGTTGGACAAGACCGGCGGATTGACAGAAGCACTCGCACTCGCCGCCGCCGCACAGGAGTGCGGCCTTGACGTGATGGTGGGCTGCATGTTGGCAACCTCACTGTCCATGGCTCCCGCCATCCTCGTTGCACAGGCCGCCAGTGTGGTCGATCTTGACGGGCCTCTGTTGCTCGCTGAGGACAGAACTCCAGCCTTGCAATACCGCGGCAGCGAAGTCTTTCCGGCCGAGCCTGCTCTCTGGGGATGACCAGGTGAGATTGCCTGTGCGCGGCAGGCTCAGGCCTTCAGAGCGCCGGTTTTCTCGTCGATATCGCTGACTGCGCGGTCCACCTTGTCAGATACCTGATCCAGTAGTTCATCGTTGTTTTCGCGAGCATCACGGGCCAAAGACTCTTTGCTGTCACCGCGATTGACCGATCGGTTGAGCCGCTCCATACCGACCGAGACCTTGTCAGACACCTTGTCGGCAACCTTGGAGAGCATGCCGTCGGGGCCTTGTTGCGCCTCCAGAGTGCTCTTGGCCTTATCCTTGACGCGTTGCCCGAGCCCGTCGGTGTCTACACCCACCTTGGCAGCAGCAGCACCGATCAGGTCTGCACCGGTTGGCCCCGCATAACGCACGGCCTCGGAGTCGTCGACCTTGGCAGCGCGAGCGACAGAACCCAGTCGCTCACCGACGCGACCGGTGCTCGCCTGGACCTTGGCAACCGCTTGCGCGAGTTTGGTGTCATCTTGCTCCAGCGACAGTTGTTGCTTGACATCGCTCAAGCGCCTGGACACCTTTGACATGTCAGGGAAAAGGCCGGGATCAGCGCTGACCGTTTCATCATGGCTGTGATCCTCAACCCAATTGCGCTCATTCAGGCCATTGAGTACGAGCCAAGCGACCACAGCCAGAAGACAGAGAGTGGCAATCCAGATCATCGAGAACTCCATGTGCGCAAAGAGGGGTCTTCATGATACGCGGCACAAGCCAGCAGACTCAAGCCGTCCGCACTTTTAAGTTCGCGGTTTCAGGTCTGGGGATCCAGCAAAAACGGGTGGACGGCTCACCTGCGTGGCAAACCGAAACAGGCAATCGAATAGAAGGCCTGCATCACCGGTGCGAGTCCGGCACTGGCACCACTGAACAGCAAGGTCAACCTGACGCTGTTGCGCGACACCTTGGTGCCACCCAGACGCTGGCTGACGCTGAGACGGCGAATTTTGCGCAAGGTCAGCACTGACAGCCCGATTGACCAAAGACAAAAGACCCGCAGACCGCGATGCGTACGCGGAATCGTGCGCACGTAGCGCATCGCCTGGTCAAGATCAGCACGACAGCGAGCAACCAGTCTGCCGGTTCCCTGATCGATCAAGTGCACCGCTTCCGGGTCGCCATCAATCGCCCGCTGCATGAGTTCGGGCAGGCTTGCGGGTGTGTTGCTCAAATCTGTCCGGGCACTGGCTGTTGCTGTCGCCGCCGTAAACGCCTCCAGGGGCAACCAGCACACACCCCTTTCATGATCGACCCACATGTCCTTGAGGATGTTGGTGACTTGCAAACCGCTGCCAAACGCTCGCGACAGCGGCATGAGTTGGTCACGGCGGGAGGCAATGCCCGGATCGTGCAAACAGAACAGCTCGGTGAGGAGCTCGCCAACGCAGCCTGCCACGTGATAGCAGTATCGGTCGAGTGTAGCGAAGCTCTCAAGCCCCTGGCCGTTGGAGCCGAGAACCTGAAATTCACGCATGCCTTGCGTCATGACGGCAACGCACCTGCGCAGTATGGCTTGCTCCTGCTGCGTAAAACTCGCGGTGATATCCAGGACGTCGGGAACCCGCTCGACCAGAAATTGCTCGCCCGCAGGGGCGCTCTGCGGCAGCAGGGCGGCAAGACTCCGAGCAAAGTCAGCAGCCGACTGGTCATCGTCCAGAGACTCGATACTCAAACACTGCCTGAAGCGCGCGTACAACAGGTCTCGGGCCGCATTGTCAGTGTCGAGCTCGTCTTCGATCGTATCCACAATGCGACACAAGAGGTACGCGTTGCCGACGACATCGGCCAAATCAGCAGGCAAGCAGGGGATGGTCAATGCAAACGTACGCGAGACCTGGTCAAGCAGCTCATGTTGTAGCCGACGTGCTGCCTCTGTCAGGGGCTTGCGCGCAGCCGATTCGGCCATGTACGGAGTGTCTATCGCGGCGCTCATGGGCCTTGTGTCCTGATCTTCGCGGTGCGGGCATGCAATACATGGCGGGCCCGCTGATTGTACGGCAGGCTGACCCCTGGGGTGGGCTCAACGGGCGAGCCGATCTGCACAGGATGCCCGCAGGCCAAAGCAGCAACGCGGCGCATCCGGCAGCGCGTGCCTCGATGATAGCGAGCCGGCGGTCAGAACCCCATGTATCGCGGCCCCATGTAGTATTGTTTTGTTACAAGCCTTCCATCGACCGTCCCTGTTTTTGCTTGAGGTCCTGTGGTGCGGTCCTGAATTGCGGTCGGGGCATACCTATCTGACAAAAGAGGAACCAGCGAATTGATCATTGGTGTTCCATCAGAGACGCATCCGGGAGAAAACCGGGTCGCGTTGACTCCGGAGACAGCGGGCCGTATCCGCTCACTCGGCCATACCCTGCTTGTCGAGTCGGGCGCCGGGCAGGCGTCAGACATCAGTGATGAGGCCTACCGCGAGGCGGAGGTAGAGGTTGCGAGCGATGCCAGGGCGGTCTACGAGCGGGCCGACATGATCATGAAGGTGCGAGCGCCTTCGGACAGTGAAGTTGCGCAGCTGCGCTCCGGCCAGATACTGGTCTCCTTCATCTGGCCCGGTCAGAATGAGGGCCTGATGAGCAGCCTTGCCGAGCGCGGTGTCACGGCTATTGCGATGGATTCCGTACCGCGTATCTCGCGCGCACAGAAGCTCGACGCGCTGTCATCAATGGCCAATATCGGCGGTTATCGAGCGGTGGTGGAGGCGGCCAACCAGTTCGGTCGATTCTTCACAGGGCAGGTTACCGCTGCCGGCAAGGTGCCGCCTGCCAAGGTGCTTGTCATCGGCGCCGGTGTGGCTGGACTTGCAGCGATTGGCGCTGCGCGTGGCATGGGTGCGATCGTGAGAGCTTTTGATACACGCCCGGAGGTGGCCGAGCAGGTATCCAGCATGGGCGGTGAATTTCTGATGCTGGAATTCGATGATGCCGATGGGGCGGGCGAGGGCGGCTACGCCAAGACCATGAGCGATGAGTTCATAGCCGCCGAGATGGCGCTCTTCAGAGAGCAGGCCAAGGAGGTGGATATCGTGATCACCACCGCGCTGATTCCCGGACGGCCGGCACCGGAGCTCTGGACTACCGACATGGTTGAATCCATGAAGCCAGGCAGCGTGATAGTCGATCTCGCTGCCGAGCAGGGCGGCAACTGCAAGCTGACGCGCGCCAACGAGGTTGTCGAGCACTCCGGCGTCAAGATCATTGGCTACACCGATTTGCCGAGCCGCATGGCTGCACAATCAAGCCAACTGTATGGCACCAATCTGCGTCACCTGTTGACGGACCTCACCCCAGAAAAGGATGGCGTGGTCAATGTGAACATGGAGGACGAAGTCATCCGCGGCGCTACCGTGATCAAGGAGGGCGAGATCACCTGGCCACCGCCACCTCCGCGCTTGTCGGCAGCGCCTGCCAAACCCGCAGCAGCACCGGTGATGCCGGACCTTGCCAAAGCTGCTGAAGAGGCCAGGCCTTCCAACCCCTGGGTGGCGATGATTGTGTGTGGCATCGCCTTGCTTGCGATCGGCAGCGTCGCCCCACCTGACTTCATGAGTCATTTCACAGTCTTTGCGCTTGCGTGTTTTGTCGGTTATCAGGTGGTCTGGGCCGTCACACCGGCTCTGCATACGCCCTTGATGAGTGTCACCAACGCGATCAGCGGCATCATTGTGGTAGGCGCGCTGCTACAGATCTCCGCCTCCTCGGGCTTTGTGGTGTTTCTGGCAGCGATTGCCACACTGATCGCCAGTATCAATATCGTGGGTGGATTCATGGTCACGCAACGCATGCTCAAGATGTTTCGACGATGATGAATTCAGGCATGGTCACCGCGGCCTATATCGCGGCAGCAATCCTGTTCATCCTGAGCCTGGCTGGCTTGAGCAAACAGGAGACAGCGCGGCGTGGCAACGTCTTCGGCATATCCGGCATGGCGCTCGCCATCGTCGCCACCGTCCTTGGCCCGGGCGTCACCAGCTACGGCATCCTGTTGGTGATGATGGGGATTGGTGGAGCCATCGGTGCGGTATTCGCCAAGCGTGTCGAGATGACGCAGATGCCAGAGCTTGTCGCGATTCTGCACAGTTTTGTAGGTCTGGCGGCGGTGCTTGTCGGCTTTGCCAGCTACCTCGATCCGGACACGGTATACCTTGGCACCGAGCGCACCATCCACGATGTCGAGATTTATCTGGGCATCCTGATCGGTGCGCTCACGTTTACAGGCTCGGTAGTCGCCTTCGGCAAGCTGTCCGGCAAGCTCGGCAGCAAGCCACTGATTCTGCCCAATCGACACCTGCTCAATGTCGGTATCGGCGTCGGTTGTCTGATCATGCTGTTCTTGTTCATCGGTGCCGCTCCCGACGGTGAAATCGCGGCACAACAAGCGGCGTATGCCGCAGGTGATACCGGCAAGGGACTCGGCACATTCCTGTTGGTGGTGATGACCTTGCTGGCCTTTGCCTTCGGTGTGCACATGGTTATGGCCATTGGCGGAGCCGACATGCCGGTGGTCATCTCCATGCTCAACAGTTATTCAGGTTGGGCAGCAGCGGCCACAGGCTTCATGTTGTCAAACGATCTGCTGATCGTGGTGGGCGCTCTGGTGGGCTCCTCCGGTGCCATCCTGTCCTACATCATGTGTCGCGCCATGAACCGCAAGTTTCTGTCGGTCATCATGGGCGGCTGGGGGGATGCTGCTCCGAGCTCCGCCGGTGCTGCAGACGATAGCGATGAGCCGCAGGGCGAGGCGGTACCGATTTCTGCCGATGATGTCGCAGAGCTCTGCCGCGATGCAGACTCTGTGGTCATCGTACCGGGTTACGGCATGGCGGTCGCTCACGCACAGCATCCGGTCTCCGAGTTGGTACAAAAGCTCAAGGCTGACGGCAAGAACATCCGGTTTGCCATCCACCCCGTTGCCGGTCGTATGCCCGGACACATGAACGTGTTGCTGGCAGAGGCAAATGTGCCCTATGACCTGGTACTCGAGATGGATGAGATCAATGAAGAGCTAGGCGATACCGATGTCGTCATCGTCATCGGTGCAAACGACATTGTGAATCCGTCAGCGATGGAAAACCCGGACTCACCGATTGCCGGCATGCCCGTGCTCGAAGTCTGGAATGCCAAAACGGTCATCGTGTCCAAGCGCAGCATGGCAACAGGCTATGCCGGCGTCGACAATCCACTGTTTATCCGTGAGAACACGCGCATGCTCTTCGGGGATGCCAAGGACAGCGTACAGGCGGTATTGCAAGCCCTGTAAGGGCAGTTCAACCGAGTGCAAGACGAGGCCCGAGTGGTGTCTGATCAGCGTCACCGCTTCAGGCTCCCGGCGAATACTGTCTACCTTGACGGTAATTCGCTGGGGCCGCCGCTGATCTCAATCGCGGCGCAGGTCAACGCGCGTGTCGATGAATGGGCCGAATCATTGATTGGCGGTTGGAATCAGCACGGCTGGATGTCGGAGCCTGAACGTGTGGGCGACCGCATCGCATCACTTGTCGGCGCAGCCGATGGTCGCGTGACCGTTGGCGACACCTTGTCTGTGCGTCTGTATCAGGCGCTGGCTGCGGCTCTGGCGTTGCAACGGCGCGAACACCCGGAGCGGCGTCGCGTTCTGACCGACAGCGGCAACTTCCCGAGCGATCTCTACATTGCCCGGAGTCTGCTTGCGACCCTGGGTAGCGACTACGAATTGCTGGTCGTTGAACCGCAAGAGGTAACCGATGCGCTCGATGACTCCATCGCTGTACTGATGCTGACCGAGGTCGATTACTGCACAGCGCGTCGACACGACATGCAGACGCTGACAGCGTCCGCACACTCGGCCGGTGTGCGCGTTGTCTGGGATCTTGCGCATTCTGCCGGTGCCTTTCCTGTATTTCTCGAAGCATTCGAGGTCGATTTTGCCGTTGGCTGCACCTACAAATATCTGAATGGCGGGCCAGGAGCTCCAGCCTTTGTCAGTGCTGGCACTCACGTTGATCTGTCGTCTGTAGCGCCGATCATCGCGGGGTGGCTTGGGCATGCAGCACCTTTCGCCTTCGAGTCTGGCTACCGCAGTGCCAGAGGGGTTGCAAGCTTTAGAATCGGCACGCCACCGGTGCTTGCGATGCGCGCCCTCGATGCGGCACTGGATGTGTTTGACGAAGTGTCGCTGGCGGAGCTGCAAACACAATCGCAAGCGCTGTCGAGCCGACTGATAGAAGGCGTCACCCGGCGCTGCCCGGCGCTCACTCTGGTCAGCCCTCGAGATGCTGCATCACGCGGATCTCACGTGTCGTTCGCTTGCGATATGGCCTACCCCGTCATGCAAGCGCTGATCACCGAGTTTCAGGTGATCGGTGATGTGCGTGCACCGAATCTGCTGCGCTTTGGCATAGCCCCTTTGTATGTTCGACAAGGCGATATCGATACGTGTGTTGATGCGCTGGTCGCCGTGCTGGACAACAAGCTCTGGGATCGTCCTGCGTATCATCAGCGACAAGCGGTTACCTGATTTCTCACGTACGAGGACAATGCGAGTGAAGACAGTGCATGGCATGCACAAGAGCAGCGGCTGGAAGCGCATCATCAAGGCAGGCGGCTATTCGCTGAAAGGTTTTCGCGCCGCCTTTGCCCATGAGGCCGCCTTTCGTCAGGAGCTTCTGATAGCGCTGGTACTGATACCGCTTGCGGTGTTTCTGGATCTTCAGACGCTGGAGCGTGTGATGCTCATTGCCTGCGTCTGTCTGGTGCTGATTGTGGAGCTGTTGAACAGTGCGATCGAAGCGGTGGTTGACCGGGTTGGCACCGAGTTCAATGAGCTCGCTGGCAGGGCCAAGGACCTGGGATCAGCTGCCGTGCTGACATCGCTGCTGTTGACCGTCTATGTCTGGGTGGAGATCGTTCTGATCAGGCACGTGTGAGTCGATTTTCCTGATCGGAGGCCACATGGCGCCGGCGTGGTATCGATGTAGCCTGGGGCGCTGTTATAGTCGTTGCAACTTTCAGGGGGATACAGTCAATGGCCGGTGATTTCGGCACGGTTTTTATGCCGGAGATGGTACTTGCTCGGTATGACGGCGTTTGGTCCGAACCCGAATATGTGCCGAGTGATGCGCTGACAATGCATCCGGGGGCACATGTTCTGCACTATGCCAGCAGCTGCTTCGAGGGCTTGAAGGCGTTCAAGCAGCAGGACGGAGCCGTCGCCTTGTTCAGAGCCGAACGCAACATCGCACGATTTGCCCAGAGTAGTGACTTGCTCTGCCTGCCGATGATCGACCAGGGAGCCACACTTGGCATGATCGAGGACATCGTAAAACGCTTTGCGGCTGAGGTCCCCGACGCACCCGCCTCGATGTACATCCGCCCAACACACATCGGAACCGAAGCGGCCATAGGCAAGGCGGCAGCGCCGAGCGCGACTTCCTTGCTCTATGTATTGCTGTCACCGGTCGGCGATTACTTTGCCGGCGGCGAGGCGTCATTGCGGGTGCTGCTTGATACCGAAGGTGTGCGCTGCGGCGCTGACCACGGAATGGTCAAGGGCGGTGGCAACTACGCCAGCGCTCTGAAGCACATCATGCGTGCACAGGCTGAACACCAGGCTGATCAAGTGCTGTTCTGCCCCGGTGGCTTTGCGCAGGAAACCGGCGCTGCCAATTTCATACTGGTCGAGGGAGGCGAGCTGATCACCAAACCACTCGATGAGTCGTTTCTGCATGGCGTCACACGAGATTCCTTGCTCGAGCTTGCGCGTGAGGACGGGTTGACTGTGGTGGAGCGCGAGCTGCCAGTCGCTGAACTGTTGGAACGTGCGGCAAGACCGGGAGCTGAAGCCGGTTTGACAGGCACAGCTGCGGTGCTTGCGGCGGTCGGTACGCTGATACACGGCGGGCGCGATCATCCGGTCGGCGAGGGCAGGGCCGGCCCGATCCTGCGTGGGCTGCGTGATCGCCTGAACGCCATTCAGTGGGGTAGTGCGCCTGATACTCATGGCTGGATCACTCGTCTGGTGTGAGCTGATCGCAGGTTGACCGGAGCAATGCGATACGCGATTTACTACGTACCGGCTGACGACTCGCCACTGGGACTTTTTGGCGCGCGCTTGTTTGGCCGATGGCCAGACGGGACCCCCGAGTCAGACACCTTACCAATAGACGATCGCGCCGAACGCACACGGCGTGTCGCACGTTACGGTTTCCATGCCACTCTGAAAGCACCGTTTGAACTTGCGAGCGGATCCACGGAGTCCGGCCTGGTAACGGCGGTCGAGCAACTCGCCAGTGACCTCACTGCAGCCCCTCTTGGTCCGCTGATGGTCGCAACGGAACGCAGCACGATCTCCTTGCAGCACAGTGAAAAGACCTGCCCTGCGGTTGAACAAGCCGTCAATGCGCTAGCGGCACGTTGCGTCATTGATCTCGAGCCCTGGCGGGCACCGCTCAATGCAGAGGCCATAGCGCGTCGCAAGCCTGAGCAGCTCAACAGCCGTGAGCAAAGCCTGCTCGCGACCTATGGATATCCGTGGGTACTCGACACCTTCCGTTTTCATCTGACACTGGGAGATTGCACAGCAGAACGCCGCGACGCAGCGTGGGCGAGTGCATTGGCCCAACATTACAAGGCCCTTGTGCCCGAGTCGCCAACAACTGAGTCGCCAACGTTCGACCGAATTGCCTTGTGCCGTGAACCTGACAGGCATCAAGCGATGGTGCGCATCGCTGAATTTCTGCTGTGACAACACGCACCCGGCTTGCCAGCGGTGCAGTACACTGCGCGCCGAACAGCCGCTCACTAACAGCCCGATGTCTACACAACTCTCCACACGGTCCAACGATGTGCGCGCAATAGCCCTCGGCGCACTGGCCATGGCCGTTATCGTCTATGTCTCCAATCGTCTGGTCTTCTACCCGATCAACGACTGGCTGACCTGGGCCGCGTTTACCTACCCGTTCGCGTTTCTGGTAACCGATCTGGTCAACAGACGGGCCGGGGCCAAGGCCGCATTGCAAGTTGTCCTTGTTGGTTTTGCATTGGGCGTTGTGCTGACCCTGATCGGTGGTGACGCGCGCATCGCCATCGCGTCGGGGACGGCCTTTCTGGTGGCACAGAGTCTGGATATCGGTGTGTTCTCGAAACTGCGCGAACGAGCGTGGTGGATCGCGCCGGGGGTTTCATCAACATTGGGCTCGTTGGTCGATACCTTTCTGTTCTTCTCGATAGCCTTTGTCGGCACCGGACTACCCTGGGCTCAATGGGCGGTTGGAGACCTTGCCGTGAAGCTTGCGATGGTGCTACTGGCCTTGCTGCCTTATCGCTGGCTTGCCAATGTAATCGCATCCCAGCCTGCGCAGGCGGCACGCGGGTAGCGCCGCACCACAAGGAGCATCCTACGTCGGTGACAAGCCCGAGGGTTGTTCAAAGCGACGAATCAAGCCGCGCTCTTGCGCCTCGCGTACACAGGAGGTGCGGTTCTTCACGCCAAACAACTTGAACAGCTGTGAGGTGTGATATTTCACCGTTGCCTCCTTGATCCCGACGATCTGGGAGATCTGCTTGTTGGAGTGACCGTCAGCCATCAGCTGCAGCACCTGGAGCTGCTTTTCTCCCGGCTGCGATGACAAGGCATCCAGTCCGGTACCGGCATCACGCACGGGTGTCGGCAGGTTGAGATAGTTTTCAGGGAAAAAGCGATGACCAGCGAGGACTTGACGTATGCCGTTGATCATTTCAGCGCCTGGAAGCGTCTTGGGGATGAAACCGGCAGCCCCTTGTTCCGCGGCTGCTCGAACATAGCGCTCCTCTGCTGATCCACTGATGATGACCACAGGCACATCAATGTTCCGGTTGCGCAAGCCGGTCAACAGGCCAATGCCATCGATCCCGGGCATGAGCAGGTCGGTCAACACCAGATTGAACCGCTCGCCGGAATCAAAGGCGGTCAGCGCATGTTGCGTGGAGTAACAGGCCGTGATCGTGATTGAGTTGTCGACCTCACGCAGCATGGCGGTGAAGGCATCGGCGACCAACCTGTGATCTTCAACGAGAATGACTTTCATTTGATCAATGGCTCCTCGTTCGCAGGCGTGGAGACCATCCCGGCATGGGGCAGGCCGGCTCCAGCCTGCAAACAGACGTCAATCGCTGCAAATAGCTCAGAGGCGCCAACCGGCTTGTGCAACAAGGCAAGGCCTGCGCTTCGTGCCGCATCAAGCGCTCCCGGCGAGGTATCTCCGGTGATCAGGATCGCCGGCACATCCTCGTTGATCTCGTCGCGCACAGTTTCGATGGCCTCAAGCCCTGTCCGACCCTGCTGAAGCTGGTAATCAGCCAAGAGCAGGTCAGGGATGCTGTCGTGCTGGATCACAATTTCACGGGCCTCATCCACACTGCTCACTGCCGTGACGCGACAGCCTTTCTGTTGCAGCAATACCGACACACCGTCGCGCACTGCGGGCTCATCGTCAATTATCATTATGTCTAGTCTGGCGAGCCGGTCCTGCGAGGCTGCCCGCTGAACATGCCCCGCCGGGGGCGTGACCTCGCCGCCGCTTATCCGGGGAAGTCGCAACGTGAATCGTGTGCCTTCCCCCTCAGTCGACTCGACCTCCAGCGACACCTCGAGCAGTCGCGTCAGTCGGCGCACGATTGACAGCCCAAGCCCCATGCCTGCAGCACCTGCACGGCCATCCTCGGGGCTACCGATCTGGTAATACTCGTTGAATATCGCCTCCTGCTCGTGCTCGGGAATGCCGACGCCGGTATCTTCGACGGCCACCAGAACGGTGCCATCGCCATCCTCATGAACCGACAAGTTCACCGAGCCTGACTCGGTGTAGGTCAGCGCGTTGCCTATCAGATTTCTCAGAATCCGCTCGAGTGCTTGTGGATCGGTGTGCACCCAGAAACCGCGTGATTCGACCTTGAGCAACAAACCGCGGTCGGTAGCCTCTGCGAGAAAATCATGGTGCAAACGGGTCAACAGGGTGTCCAGATCGACCTCCTCGAGATTGATTTCGAGCACACCGGCATCGAGCTTGGATATATCCAACAACCCTGTGAGCAGGCTCTGAGCCGCGTCGGTCGAGCGCCCTGCATTGCCGAGAATCTGCCGGCCACGCTCGCCTGGCACGTGCGCCTCCAGCGCCGCGAGGTAGTACTGCATGGCCTGAAGAGGTTGACGCAGGTCATGCGTTGCCGCGGCGAGAAACCGATTCTGCGCCTTGCGTTGCGAATCTCCTGTGGTCAGTTCCTCAAGGGCTGTCTTCAACTGACGCTGCGAGGAGCGTGACTGTTGAAACAGCTCGCCCGCTCGTCCGGATGCGCGGACCAGGAGGAAGTAGAGGGTCAGCATAGCGAGGATAAAACTGACGCCAAAAAACCATGATGCATTGATCAACCAGTCCAGACGCGAGCTGATTTCGTCGCGCAGCACAGACTTGCTCTGAAACATCGCAATGCCGATGTCGTAGACCGCATTGGACAGCGCCTGGCTGCGTACCGAAATCGCAGTGAGTTGCGCGCTACTCACTTGCTGCCCGGGCTGAATTACCGTGTCGAACTCTGCCACGAACTGCCGCAGACGCTTGAGGTATTCCGGCGCACCGGCCTCGATCAGAAAACCTTGGGCCCAGCTTCTTCCGCGTGCCGTCAACACGATGCTGTACAGGATATCAAAGCGTTTGATCAGCTCAGCCCCCTGTTCAAGGGGTCGGGTCAACGAGGGTTCGGGACCCGTGACTTCTGCCAGATCGTGTTGCAGAGCAGCCATCGCCAGCAGATCAAGGTTGTGCTCCAGTTGCAGCACGAAATTGAACTCCGCTACACCGTCCTGCTGCAATTGCAGGCGTGCCTTGTTGGTCTGCATCATCAGCACCACCAGAATGGCAACGCAGGTGACCGCGGCCGTGGCCGCTACGGAGATGACCAGACGCTCGATGCCAACACCAGCGGGTTTACTGGGGTCAGTCATTACGAACTGACTTGCGAGGACACCAACCTGGCCGTTTCAGCGCACTGACATCGTGATCAGTTGCCACACCGCCAGCGCCCGATTGGCATTGGTATCAAGCTCCGGATAGTCGTCAAACGGGAACATGATACGAAGCGGCCCGAGGTTGCGCAGAGTGATCAGCTCGCCGTTTTGCTCCCAAGCCAATAAAACAGGGTAGCGCTCCAGATCCACCCCACCAAACTCGACCTGATAGTCATCGATAGCGGTAGCAAAAAACTCACTCGACGAGGCACCTGCTGCGGCCAGCACGTCTGACAACAGGGTGCCTGCGAAGTGATTGAGCCCATCTTCCCACGGTGTATGCGTGCTGAATTCCGCCGGTGGCAGCGCTTGAAGCATAGCGAGATCGAAGTGCGCCTCGTCACCGGCATTGGTGTGCGAGATATTGCCGTCAACGACCAGGAGTACTTCCCCTGTCGCGCTTGGCAGAGCGTCCTCGGCCCACAGAGGCAGAGGCAGAACCAGTGTCAAAGCCAGGCATATGAAGCCGCCAAACAAAACTGAGCGCATCAAGGACAACGACGTGCGTTCACTGCTCTGGTTTGCAAGCGTTTTCACAACTGGTGAACTCCTCGGCTGGATAAAACAGGGCCGGACAAGCCCATTCCAAGTCCCAGTATGCGACACAATTGCAAGACGGCAAAGGTTTTTTGATTTTCTGCCCGCTCGGCTCACTTGCCGATTGATGCTCGCTCCCCCTCCGGCAATCGACCCTCACGGTACAACCGCCGCTTGAAGCGACGCCGGTAGGCGAGCTCGGCAAGCGTGAGCGCTGCCATAGCGACATAGACCAAAAGCCCGTTCCACAGCGCCCACAACTGTCGATCTCCTATCCACACCGTGTACAGCGATATGCCGGCACACAGCGCGAAAAACAGCGCCCACAGCAGCGTCAGGCCACGCAGGTAATTCAGGTTGTGATCGCCCACAGGCATGTGTCGCCAGCGTGCTATGCGTTCGATCATCGGCGTGCCATGCAGCAGACTCCCGCCAAAAAGCACCATCAAGATGCTGTTGATGAATACCGGATGCAAGATCAACCATCGATCATCACCATGATGGAACCACAACAGCCCGACCGCTGAAACACACAGGGCGCCCGCCAACTTGATAGCAAAGCCTGTGGGCATCATCAGTAATCGGCACAGCAAAACAGCTGCGAGCAACGCTGCGAGCGTGCCGAGACCGAAGTGATCGGCGCCCAGATAGACGGCTAGCGGATACAAGGCTGCCGATAAACCAAGGATAAGATTACTCATCAGCCGACGTCTGGCGAAGTTGGCTGCAAGATGCACAAGCTGCCGACGTACGCATCAACGGATGACCCACCTTCCGGTGCGCGGGTTCGCGCTCGCGTTTGTGCCTGCGCCGTCAGTGGCAAGTCAATCAGTGTGGCGGTGTCTGGCACGCCGTCCACCTCGACAACGCGCGTCGGCATCTCAAAGCCAACATTGACGCGCGATGCACCAAAGCCAAGTCCGACCCCATGGGCCTTGAGCCAGGCTTCCTTGCGCGACCACATGCGGGCGAAGGCCAGTGGCAATTCGTGATCGCTGAGCTTTGACAACGCGGCCTGTTCGTCGGCAGTACATACCAGCGCTGCAAGCTCCATTACATCTCGGTGCAGCGATACCGTTTCGATATCAACGCCGACCTGCACCGGCTGCTCGGCGGACAGCGCTATCAGACCGACCGAGCCACTGTGCGAGACATTGAAAGAGACGCCCTGGCTGGCGGGTTTACCGTGTTTGCCCAATGAAAACTCGACCTCCTGCGTGGTGCAGCCCTTGCATCTGGCCAGAAGCAGCCGCAAACAGGCGCGAATCGCAGCCCAGAGTCGGGCTTGCGCCGGGTTGGCAAAGCGCTTGACACGCAACCGCTCATCCGCGCTCAACTGCGCGTTGACGGTATCGTCCAGCTCGTGCAGGTGAGCAAGCTCCAGTTGCCACACATCAACCCCTGTGCTCGCCTCAAGTGGCAATAGCTGCAGGGCGTCAGTCAGGGGGTGCGGGCTCATGCGCTCAGCTAGTGGCGCCGCTCAGGCGATACGGCCAAAGAGTGACTCAACAAAGCCCGCCGTTGACGGCGATCACTTGTCGGGTCACGTAACTCGACTCCTCGGACATCAGAAAACGGACCACTGCGGCGACCTCCTCAGGGCGGCCAATGCGACCGGCAGGGATGGCCGCAAGCATGGCCTCCTGTGGCAGTTCGGCGGTCATGTCGGTGTCGATCAGACCCGGTGCCACGCAGTTCACGGTGATGGAGCGCGATGCGAGCTCAGTCGCCAGGGCCTTGCTGGCGCCGATGATGCCGGCCTTGGCCGCGCTGTAGTTTACCTGGCCGCGGTTGCCGATCAGGCCTGACACCGAGGCGAGGGTGACAATCCTGCCGGGCCGCCGGGTCTTGATCAGTGGCATGACCAACGGATGGACGACGTTGTAGAAGCCGCCAAGATTGGTGTCGATGACGCTGTCCCAGTCCGACCCGGAGAGCATGGGAAAGATGCCATCGGCGGTGATGCCTGCGTTGCACACAACACCCCACGGCGCGCCATACTGCGCGAGCTCTGCCTCCAGAGCCTCTCGCGCAGCCTCACGATCAGCCACATCAAACGCAATGGCATGCGCTGTCCCGCCGGCGGCTTCAATGTCAGCGACCACCGCGTCTGCGGCATCACGCCCGGATCGGTAGTGCACGGTAACGGCGAAACCGTGGGCGGCCAGGTCCAGCGCGATTGCGCGACCTATGCCACGGCTGGAACCTGTTACCAGAACGCGACGCTGTTCACTGCTCGCGGCGCTCTGGCGAGGTTCGCGCGTAGGTACACTCATAGGGGAGGGTCAACGAGGGGCGGGTCAACGGGCTTGCTCATGGCGCTGCTGGATTGCCCGCGCGGGTTGCAGGACATCACTCAGCCCACTACTTACGTACAAGGCTACGCAAAGCTTAGCGCGCTTTACGGCACTTCTTGTGAACTGGGTAAATGTGAACCGGGTAAATATGCAAAATCGCTCGACCACCGCCACCCACCGCGCGCATCGCGCGTCGGTTGCCGCCTGGACACAGGCCAGTGCCTGCGGTTCTGGCCGAGCTCAGTTGCACGAGGCCTTGCAAAACGGGTGCAGCGGGTTGCGCCAAAATGATTATCCGGACTCGCAACTCGACACCTGGATCGGCCGTGTCGAGGACGCTGACTCACACAGGCTGGCCGAGCCTTTCGCTTCACTGGACAGCCGCAACAACCGACTCGCCGATCTGGCCCTCGGACTGGATGGCTTTGATGACGCGGTCATTGCCGTTCGCGAGCAGTTTGGAACCCACCGAATCGGTGTGATCCTCGGCACCAGCACCGCATCGATCGGTCGCACCGAGTCCGCCTACGCCAGCCTGGAAGACGGCAAGGTCGCACCGATCTTTCAACAACCCCAGGTGCACAATCCGCACAGCGTAGGCCACTTTGTCGCCCGGAGGCTCGGCCTTGGCGGCCCGACCATGACCATCAGTACCGCATGCTCATCGAGTGGCAAGGTATTCGGGGCTGCGGCGCGTTGGCTTGACGCTGGCGTTGTAGATGCTGTGGTGGTCGGCGGTGTGGATTCGTTGTGCTTGAGTATCCTGCACGGCTTCGCCTCACTGGAACTCGTTTCCACGCGACAGTGCAGGCCTTTTGACACTGAACGCGACGGCATCAATATTGGCGAAGCGGCAGGCTTTGCCTTGTTGCTTCCCGAAGCAAGCGAGGGTTACGAGTATCAACTGGCAGGCAGCGGCGAAACCTCTGACGCCTGGCACATGGCGCAGCCTCATCCAGAGGGTCGCGGTGCCCGCGATGCCATGCAACGAGCACTCGACACCGCCGGCCTGTTGCCTGTCGATATCGGCTACGTCAACCTGCACGGCACTGCCACCCCTGCAAACGATGTCACCGAGGCACGGGCGCTTGCCGACGTATTCACTTCCCCCGTTCCGGCATCATCGACAAAGGCGTGGACCGGCCACACACTGGGTGCCGCTGGCATCATCGGAGCGGTGACAGCGCTTGATGTGTTGGCAACAGGGCATGTACCTGGCACCTTGAATCTTCAGAACCCTGATCCCGATCTTGTCTATCCCGTGCAGCAAGGATCAACAACGACGCAAAGCGATCACGTGATGTGCAACTCGCTCGGTTTTGGTGGCAACAACTGCTCTTTGGTCTTCGGGAGGAAAGGCTGATGCGTGTAGCCATTACCGGGGCAGGCGCCTGGGCTGCAGGGGTGAGTTGCCTTACCGAAATGGCCCGCCCGCAGGAAGCGGGTGACCAGGTCGCCATACCGCGTCCGTCCGCGATCCCGCCCCGAGAGCTCAGACGAAGCCCTGCAGCCAGTCGACTTGGGGTGGAGGCCGCAAGCCAGGCTTGCGCCGCGGCCGGTCAGGATCCGGCCGGCATCCGATCCGTGTTTGCATCAGCACTCGGTGACTCCGACATCACCGATTACATGTGCCGCACCCTGGCGGGCAGCGACAAACTCCTGTCTCCGACACGTTTTCACAACAGCGTGCACAACGCCGCCGCCGGGTGCTGGTCAATCGCCTGCAAAAACACCTCACCCAACACCTTTGTCGCAGCCTTTGAGCACACTGCGGGCATGGCGCTGTTTGAATCGATGGTCATGGTCACCAGTGATCTGGCTCCGACCCTGTTGGTGGTCACCGATGTGGCGGTTCCGGGAGCCCTGGCAGACATACACGGGGCCGGCACAACCGCAGCGCTTGCGCTGGTCATCGAATCCACGCCTGAATCCACGCAAGATGTCGCGCCGCTGCTCTCCTGCGAGCTGGAGGCGCGCCCGAAGAGCAAGGATGGCACTCCGGCCAGCGCACCGTCGTCGTTCGATCCGGCTCAGGCAACCGCTGAATTGTGGCCATTGATCAAGGCCGTGGCAGAGGCAACGCCGTGGTCAGGTACCTTCCAACTCGGCACTGAATCACAACTGGTTGCCCGGTTGAGCACGATCCATTGATCCCCTTGATGCACTGAACCGATGATCGTTGATCAACACAATTCTGCCGATGTCGCTATCCTCGGCGGCGGTCTGGCGGGGCTTGCGCTGGCGCGCCAACTGCGCCGGAGTCTGCCGGAGCTGTCCATTGCCGTTATTGATGCCGGCACGCATCCGGTACCAGAAGCGGCGTTCAAGGTCGGCGAATCGTCCGTGGAGATCGGCGCCGATTATCTCGCCCGCACACTCGGCTTGCGCGAGCATCTTGATGAGGCGCACCTGAAGAAATTCGGCTTGAGGTGTTTCTTTGGCGATGGCCAGTCGATCGATCAAGCAGATGAGCTCGGAGCAAGCCGATCCTTGCCGGTGTCTGCGTGGCAGATGGATCGAGGCCGACTTGAGAACCATCTGCACGCCTGCGCGCTCATGGACGGCGTGCGCATCATCAGCGGTGCGAGCGTGTCCGACATCGATTTCGATACCCGTGGCAATGCTTTGATCAGGTATCGCGGCACAACAGGCAAGGCGCAGTTCAGCAGCCGTCGTATCGTGGACGCGAGTGGGCGACGCGGGCTGTTGCGCAAACGCCTGGGGCTTGATGCCAAAAGCGAGCATGTGGGCAACGCTGCCTGGTTCAGGGTCGACAAGTCTGTGCGCATCGACGACTGGAGCAGCAACGACGATTGGCACGCCCGAGTTCCGGGCCGCAAGCGCTGGCTGAGTACAAACCATCTGATGGGGCAGGGCTATTGGGTATGGCTTATCCCGCTTGCATCAGGCGCCACCAGCGTTGGCATCGTCGCTGATGCCAAACGTCATCCGATAAGCACCCTGCACACGCATGAGCGGGCCTTGCAGTGGCTTGAGCGTCATCAACCGCAGTGTCGTGCGGCGGTGGGTGATCAGGCCATGGACTTTCACCGCTTTCATCGTTACGCCTACTCAAGTGATCGCGTGTTCTCCGGGCGGCGTGACAAGGGAGATTGGTTCCTGACTGGAGAGGCGGGGCAATTTGTCGACCCGTTTTACTCACCGGGACTGGACTTCATTGCCTATGGCAATACCTTCATTACCGACCTGATCAAACGTGACGTGTCGGGCGAGGATACCCGCGCGCGGCGCCGCGCTCACGAACACGGGTTGGCGGCTATTCATGCCAGCACGCTCGAGCTTTACCGCAATCAGTACGCGGGCTTTGGAAACTTCCGCCTGATGACGCTGAAGACGGTCTGGGACTACGCCTACTACTGGTGTGTGCTCGGCTTTCTGCACACCAATGAAGCCTTGACGGATACACACTTGTTGGCCGAACACTCTGCTTCACTGGCGCAAGCCAGAGCGCGACACCGAGAGGTGCAAGCCGCCTTTCGAGTCGCCGCTGAACGTCAGGCTGTGGTGACGCCTTCGGGACGTTTTGCCGACCACGGCGCCATGCCCATGATGCGTGAACTCAACGGTCGCTTGTCCGGACCGGCAACAGGCCCCTTGAGTAGTACCTTTGCTTCATCGCTTGCAGAGCTTGACCGGATCGGTAGCGCGCTCTTGTCAGAATTTGACGAGGCACGTGATCACGAGGATCCACCCGGCTGGCTTTATGATGAGTTGCCAGCCAGCCCGCTGCGCAAGGCCTCCTGATCTTCCAGACCTTCCTGGCCCGCTTGGTGGACGTCGAGCAAGGCGAGCAGGTCACGCTTGCGCAGTTTGCTCGATGCCTGACGCGGCAGACGCTCGACAAACACCAGCGGACGCGGCAGAAAAACAGGATCGAGAGACTGGCGCAATGCGCTTATTACATCGCTTCGCTGCAACGTCGGGGCGACCACAAAGGCGGCCAGTCGGCCATCTCCGGGTTGAAAAGCGACGCCATCGACAACGCCTTCAATGGCCAGCAGGCGACGGTTGACCTGCACCAGTGAGCCCCGCTTACCCGCAATGTTCAACAGATCCTCGCGACGTCCGAGCAGCCGAAAGCGGTTGGGAGCGGTCAACTCGAGCCGGTCTTGCAGTTCGGCGATCTCCGGCAGATGCTGAGCTGCGATCCGATAGTCGCCTGAGCTGCCATCGATCGCCGTAGCCTCGACCAGTTGCAAGCCATCAAACACCTGCCAGCTTGTCTCCCGAGCACTTCTTCTGCAGGCGATGGAGCCGACCTCACTACACCCGTATATCTCGATGAGTTCACCACCAAACCTTTGCTCTGTACGAACAGCGAGGCTCTCATCCAGAGGCGCAGTTGCACTGAACACTCGCTCAACCGACGGCAAAGGGTCGTCGTCTGCAATCAGACTGCGCAAGTGTGCCGGCGTTGTGACCAGAGTACGCGGATGGCTCATCGCCTTGAGGCCTGCAACGACATCAGCAGGGAAGAGTGGCTGCCCAACGTGAATACACAGGTCCATGCGCATCGGCAACATGATGCTGAGTTCAAGGCCGTACATGTGCTGAGGCGGCACGGTTGCCAGTACGGACATACCCGGTGATGCACCCTCGAACATCGCTACCGCATTGATGTCCGCGCCATCACACAGCATGCCCCAGGTCTTGTTATTGGCGCGCGGCATTCCGGTTGATCCGGACGTGAAGGAAATAGCGGCAACAGCTTCACGATCGGCACTGGGTCGCCAGTCGGTAGCAGGGTTAGCGTCCACTCGCGCACGCACGCTAGCCCCCATATCTGTTCCGAAAATACTGCGGATATCCAAGGCCTGCGCATCGACAGATACCCCACTGTCATCCCCATCGTGGACCAGCCCGACATCGCCGTAACGTTCAGCGAGTTCAGCCAGGGTATCCGGTTGACGGTTGGGCGGCAGCAAATTGATCTTGCCGGCGGCGATGATGGCGGCAAAACCGAGCAGAAAGTGATGCCGCTCGGTGCAGAGATTCATCACGTGACGGGTCTCAGGCAGAGACGCTGCAAGCGCCTCGATCAGTGCATCAATCAGCACTTCGGCCTCACCCACGCTGAATTGGCCGGCTGCACAGGCAAACAGCGGATCTTCAACCGGTCTTGCAAACAGCTCGGTCTGGCCACCGATCATGGGCATTGCCGCAAACTTATCCGCTACTGACTGCAGAACCGGCTTGTGTCGCACCTTGGCTTGTCTGGATGAATCCAGCCAGGCTACGCAGCGAGGTAAAGGCTTCCCGGGTGCCAGGATCTTCCGCTTTCAGTTGCACTGAGTAGCGCTGCGAGACAGCCAGCGCCAGCTCCAGTGCATCGACAGAGTCCAGCGCGAGTTCCCCGTCAAAGAGCCCGTCTTCCGGCTGTATGGCAGCGGCCTCGATGTCCTCAAGATTGAGGGTCTCGACAAGCAAACCGGCAACTTCGAGTTCAAAAGGCGTTTGATTGGCTTCGCTCATACACATCCGCAACGTGTCCCGCACCGCCGGCGCGTGGATTGATTACCTTCTTTACAACAGTGTGGATGCTAGCATGCAGGTATCAAATTGCTGTACTTCCTAGCCGCTCGAATGCCGTTCCTGTGTACTGCTTCTGGCAGGCCCAACGCCCTGTCACACGCGTGGCGTGTAGTCGCTGCGGGCCTGTGCTTTGTCGTATTCGGTCTGCTCGGACTCGCCACCGCAGCGGTTTTTGCGTTGTTTGTGAGACTCATTCCACAGACGAGCGCAGTCACCCGCCGCCGATGGGCTCACAAAACCATTGGAGGGCTGTCACGGGTATTCATCGAATTGCTTCGCCTTCTCGGCTTGTTTACCTATCGAATCGATGGAGCCGGGGATCTTGACACGCGCGGGGCCATCATTGTGGCCAATCACCCCTCCTTGATCGACGCTTTGCTGGTGCTTGCCTACACTCCACACTTGTGTTGTGTAGTCAAACCCGCTCTATATAAAAATCCATGCACCTCGTATCTGGTGCGCACAGCGGGGTATCTGAGAAGCGACAGCCCCATGCTCATCGAAGACGCGGCCGCAGTCGTCAATTCAGGCGAAAACCTGTTGCTGTTCCCGGAAGGTACCCGCAATACCGACGACATGACCCTGGCCTTCAGGCGCGGCGCAGCACACGTGTCCTTGCAAGCCAATGCCCCGTTGTTACCAGTGAGTATCGACTTCTACCCGAGGGCCTTGCAAAAGGGTGGCGCCTGGTATGCCATCCCGAGGGAGATTACCAACGTGATTGTGCGGGTTCTGCCTTCACTTGACCCTTATGAGGGCATTGACGCCGACCTGCCCATGACGCTTGCGGCGCGTCGGCTGACTCAGCGCTTGCGTCAGGTGTATGTCAAGGAGGTCAAACGATTCGCGATCCACAATCAGCACCAGGCGCTGGTGCCAGAGCAGCTGGATACCGTGACACAGCCATTGGTAGAACCCGCGGCGCCACTACCGACGACACACTCCTCACTGGATAGCCGCACATAGATGAGTACAGAACTCACACCAGAGGAGTTGCACGCCATGATGGTGGACGCCATGCAACGGCTATTCGAGGTGGACGAGTCAGCTTTGCAACGCGAGGCAAGATTATACGAGGACCTGGACATCGACAGCATCGATTCGGTAAACCTCATTATCGAGTTACGCAAGCGCACAGGCCGTGATATCCCGGCAGAGCATTTTCGAGAAGTCCGCACTGTTGGGGACGTGCGTGACACCCTCGAACAGCTACTACTTGGCGGTGCGAACCCGGATGTTGGCACGGGCACCGACAAGCGCACATGAGTCCCGCCCACGATGGGCGTTCCCCATCAACTGCACGAGTAATGGGTCGGTACATGCTGTTCAGCATCTTGTTGATTGCGTGTGTCAATCAGGTACGTGCGCAGGACGCTGCAACACAGGATGATCTGCTCAGCGGACGTAGCTGGATGGCAGCACAAACAAGCTGGCCATGCCGGTACAAGGGACGCTTCGAGCAGACCCGCACACTTGCGGGGTCTGATCTTGCGGTCAATTCGCGTGGCAGGTTTTGGCAAAACTGCACACAAGGACTCGTGTGGCAGGTAGATACACCCAGACGAGAAAGTCGCATTTATACCCGCTCGCAAACTGACGTACTGATCAACCGTCGCGGCTCGGTCAAGGCCCTGGACGGTTGGGTTGAGCGGCGCGTCGGCGTGCTGCTGAGATCGGTTTTTGACGGCGACACCAAGGCACTCTTGCAGGACTTCGAGTTGATTGAGTCCAATGACAGTGAGGTTGAACTTGAGCCACGCGACGCGCGGGTCAAGGCGCAAATCAACGCGCTGTTCCTCGGCGGCAATGCCACCGAGGCCCACGTGCGGTTGGAGACGCAAAGCGAAAACCTGCGTATTCAACTGACCGCGTTTTCTGAACATGACGGAGCACAGGCCGCCTGCCGCGCCTGGTTCGATGACCAGCATGAGGTCTGCGCGGCGCTGCGATCACCGCGGCAATTGCTGGAGTCCGCTAGCGGCAATTGATGTCGCAACACGCCCCCTACAAGCGCGAAACGGCCACTCCACGTGCGGCACTTGCAGCGTTTATCCTGCTCCTGCTCGCACTTGCGCTCGGCGCTGCCTGGTTTGCAGGTCCGGGGAATCTGGCGTTGGATACACGATTGGCAGACCTTGGGCCACTGGACACAAACAGCCGTGTTTCTGCCAGAGGCCTGCAAAGCGTGGAGCAAGCGCGCGAGCTTGCCTCACGTCAGCTAAGTGTACTGCTTGAATCATCGAACGCCGATGCCCTGGCCGCTGCCGAGCAAGGCGTAAACGCAGCCCTGGACGCAATCAACGGAATACAACTCCGGAACACGGCTGATGATATGGCGCAGCTGGTCGAACACCTGACGCCGCATCGATTCTCCCTTTTACCCGAGGCTGACCAGATCAATCTGGACAAGCAAGCGGATGACGCGATGATCGATGAGGCCTTGTCCGCCCTGTTTGCACCAACGGTCGCACCACGCCCATTGGAGCTGCAACGTGATCCAACCAACATCCTCGGACGCTGGTTGGTCGAGAGGCTTCCTCAACAAACAGCGAGCGAGGAGCAACTCATGCGGGTGCGAATCGATGCGCAACTGGCAAACACGGTGACCGATGCCGATGCCGTGATTGAACAGTGGTTGAAGGCGCGCGCAACGCTGCTCGAACAGCATCCTCAGGTGCGCTTGCGACAGACCGGTGTGCCCTTGTTTGCACATGAAGCAGCGGCCCGCTCGCGTGCAGATGTCAACTGGATAAGTCTTGGCTCACTGATCGGGATTACCGCATTGCTGTTACCCGTGTTTCAAACGGCCTGGCCGCTGGTGTTGCCCGCTCTGTCCATTGCCGTCGGCGCTGGCACCGGCTTGCTGCTGATTGCGCTGACACAGCCAGCGGTACACGTGCTGACGTTGGTGTTTGGTGCCAGTCTGATTGGCATCGTGATTGATTATTCTGTGCACGGCTTTGTCCATCAATCCGCACATGCACCTGCTGCAGCCAGGACCAGTCCGTCGTCACCAGGCGCAGCACGGGGTCTGTTTCGAGCCCTGACGCTCAGCCTTGCGACCAGTGTCGCAGCGTATGCCGCCCTTGGCCTTTCGGGGGTAGCAGCTCTTGGCAGTGTGGCCCTCTTTTCTGTTGGGGGACTGATTGGCGCATGGCTCACCGTTGTGGCCTTGTTGCCGCGCATCACGCGTCGTGCGCCGCCGCTGCGACCCGGCCTGGCGCGCCATGTCGTGCCTGCATTACTCTGGACAGGCCAGGTGCTCTCGCCTGCGCGCGTCCTGCTCTGGTGCCTGCTGGTAGCTGCGATAACCGTTGTCGGGTTGCTGGCGCGCGCCGACGACGACCCCCGACGACTGATCGACTTGTCGCCAGCACTTGTGAGCGATGCGCGCGCCATCGCCGAGGTCTGGCCCGAGATCAACAGCTCGGAATTACTCGTACTCGAATCAGACACCCTCGACCAGATCTACCAGAATCTTGAGGCATTGCGTGACAGCATCAGCCCGGACACGACCATCACCAGCGTCATGGACTGGCTCCCATCGCCTGCAGAGCAACAGGCCAACCGGGCACGCTCAGCTCGTTTGCTCGTAGACGGAGGACCTGCGGACATCGTGCTGCGTGAGCTTGGAAGCGACGCGATTGGCGAATACCTGACGCAGATGCGGAATACGCTTGCCCTGGATACCGACAATCCGCTGGATGCGGTGGCCTTGTTGAGTAACCAGACGCTCGGCTTGCCCCCCTTGCTCACACAGCAAGACAATCAGTACATCGCACTGGCTTTGCTCAGCACGCGCACACAGGAAGGCGGGGCAGAGGCTGCGAGCAGGAGCGAGGGCTCTGACTACCTTGGCGCCGCGGCCTTTGCAGACGAGCGTGATGGTGTGACGCTGATGAACACAATTGAAGATACCGAGGCTGCCCTGGGGCGCCAACGCGAGGCCAGTTTCATGGTCCTGGTAGCAGGTTTTGTCATCGTGGCGACGGTGTTGCTGCTCATCTACCGTCGTGTTGGCGTGCTGGTGATTCTCGGCGTACCAGCGGGTGCTGTGATTGGCACACTCGCGATCCTTGCGCTACTCGGCACTCCACTGACCTTGTTCCATGCAGTGGGCTTGTTTCTCGTGCTCGGTCTGGGAATGGACTACGCGATCTTTCTCAATGAGCTTGACGCTGGCGCTCCGGAGGCCACACGACTGGCCATTGTGCTGTCCGCTGCAACCAGTCTGATCTCCTTTGGCGTACTGGCCTTGAGCAGCATTCCGGTAGCGCGCTTTTTTGGGCAGACCGTCTTTATCGGCAATGGGCTGAATCTGGTGTTGAGTTTTGCACTGCTTGCCTACCTGGAGGCATCCCGCTCAGACCCGCGCGAGGATCAATGAGGTGTTGATTCCACCAAATGCAAAATTGTTACTCATCATGAATTGCACTTCCTCGGTGCGCCCTGAGCCTGTCACGTGATCAAGCTCGCCACACGCCGGGTCCGGCGAGGTCAGATTCAGCGTCGGCGCAAGCCAGCAGTCACGCAGCATCCCGAGACTACACCAGGCTTCAAAAGCACCACAGGCGCCGAGTGTATGCCCAGTGTGGCCCTTGAGTGACATCACGGGTGTTTGAGCGCCAAAGACAGCTGCAGTAGCCGCTCCCTCAACAACATCACCCTGTCGAGTCGCTGTTGCATGGGCATTGACGGCGCCGATATCCTGCGCGGACAAACCGGCTACCTTGAGCGCATCCTGCATGACGCGCTGAATTGTCTCGACACGCGGCCGGACCACATGAGCACCGTCGCTGTTGGTCGCAAAACCGACAATTTCTCCCAGAATCGGAGCACCACGCGCTGTCGCGTGCTCAATCGATTCAAGTATCAGGGTGCAGCTGCCTTCACCTAACACAAGTCCGTCCCTATCGGCATCAAAAGGCCGTGAGGCGCGAGCCGGATCCTCGTTGCGGCGGCTGGCCGCCAGGATGGTGTCGAAGGTTGCCGCCTGTGTCGGGCACAACTCCTCGGCGCCTCCAGCGACCATCACTTTCTGGCGGCCATCGCGTATCGCCTCAAAGGCATAGCCAAGCCCCTGACTACCCGCTGTGCAGGCGCTGCTGGTTGTCACTACACGGCCGGTAATCCCGAAGCGTATGCCGATGTTGACCGCTGCTGTATGACTCATCATGCGCAGGTAAGTAGTGGTATCCATGCGTTCAGCGCTGCCGTGCTCCAGCAGGGCAAAGAACTCCATCGCAGCTGAACTACTGCCAGTGGCTGACCCATAGGCAATACCGGTGTCACCGGAAGTCAGTACAGAGTCGTCCAACAAACCGCTACCCAATAACGCCTGCTCAGTTGCTGCCACAGCGAGTTGTGCAACACGCCCCATACTGCGGCGGCGTTTTCGGGTGTAGGAATCCGGCAGTGCAAAATCATCCACCGGCGCTGCCAGGCGAGTGCCGAGTGTGGTGTAGCGCTCCCACTCGGGCATATAGCGTATCGCGCACTTACCGGATTGCAAGCGCGTGCGAACGCTATCCCAATCACTACCGAGTGCGCTGACTACACCGGCACCCGTTACCACTACTCGGGTGCTCATGCCACGCCCTGCTGACCCGGTATGCCTCTCCAGACTGACAATGATCCGGTCACCAGAGGCTCTCCATCGAGCGTTGTGACACGGCCTTCGAAAGTGGCAAGGCCTGCACCTACGTCTCCAGTCTGGCGAGCGTAGACAAGCAGCTCATCTCCCACATCGAACCACGGCCGGGTGAAGCTCATCGAGCGACTGGCAAGCAAAAATCCCTCGTCTTGTGAGACCTCTTTTTCAGCACCGAGCTCACTTTCTGCTTGCTGGTGCGCTGCGTACACGCCAATCAAGGCTGCTGTTTGCCCCATGTACTCCAGGGAGGTTGATGCCGGTACACCGCATCCGCGAACATGGAATACAGACGCCTCGGTGATGCTCACCCGCGTACGCGCCTCGGACACACTCAATGCCTGTATGCCAGTAAGCAGTCGCATCGGGGGATGCTGCGGCAGGCGTTCCAGCCAGATAGACAGGCTTGCAGTGTCATCGGTCACGACGTTGAATTCCCCCAGAAGGGATAGAAGTTGAACCACTGGTAAGGCGCACGCGCAGTCGCGGCCTCCAGAGCCTCGCTGAAACGCGTGGCATAGGCTGCCAGGGCCTCCTGCCGAGCACCTCGTGGCAGCTCGATGGCGTCGGCAAATTCCTGTACATCGACCAGCACCTGATCGCCATCGCGCCAGGCAAACATCAGCTTGACCGGACAGGCGAGCGAGAGCGCCAACAGGTAAGGTCCTGTCGGCATACGCGCCTGGTGCCCGAGAAAATTCACAGCGACTGTGCGGCTTTCGCCGCTCAAAGGCACGCGATCACCTGCGATAAACAACCACTCCCCACGCTCGAGCCGGTCTTTCAGACTCAGCATCAAGGGAACATCCAGCTCATCAACTTGAAAGACGTTCAGTCTTGAGTCCGGGCTGTAGCGAGACATTGCCGCTACAAAATTGGCTGAATGCCGATCATGCACAAGCACGTTGATCGTCTTGGCATGCGTGTCGCGCATGAAACCACGGCAATACTCGAGGTTGCCAAAGTGCGAGCCGATCACCAACTGGCCACGTGGATCATCCAGAGTGCGCCGCACAACGTCCGGGTCCAGCAACGTAAAATCAGATTCTTCGGGTGTGTCTGTCCAGCCGAGGGCCTTGTCCAGCACCGCCTCGCCGAAGGCCTGAAAGTGCTTGATGACATGCCATACGCCGGGACCTCTACCCGGGGCGATTCCGCTCCAGTGCTCGGGATACATGGCAGCGTGGCGCTGCAGAAACTGCTGCGAGGCGTGTCGCTGCAGCCGGCGGGTCAGGGCATACCACACGCCCACCAGCAACAGGATGACGCGAAAGACGGGGCGACCTGCCAGTCGGTGTAACCGGTAGAGCAAGCGCAGACCCAATACGGTCCCCGATTCTCGTATTGAAGACCAGTGCGGGTAGCCTGGACTCACTGTCTGTGGCGAGTCAGTCATCGCGCTGATTCTAGCCTCAGCCCTGTTCGCAGAGCGCTGAAAGGTATCACAGGCCGACGCGGCTCCAGATCATCGCAGGTACCCGGATCAACGCACCGGCAAGCAGGCCCAGATGCAGGCGTATCAGACGCACGTTGTCAGTCACATAGTGAAAATGGCTGCGCCCATCGGCGGGGTAGACAATAGCTGTTGGTACAAACAAGACGTCCATGTTCAACCACCGGGCCTTGACCAGTACATCGGTATCAAAGCCCATGCGCGGTGCAATGTGAAAGCGGTCTTGCAAGGTCTGCAGCGCCACCACCGGATAGACGCGGTAGCCACACAGGCCATCCTTGATCCCGCCTCCCAGCGTCTCGATGGCGATCATCAGCGTTGTCACCTTGCGCCCGTGAACACGACTGCGCGGGGCGTCGTCTCCAAATACCGGCAAGCCCGACACAATGGCCGCGGGGTGCTTTGAGGCAAGTCTGATCATGGCCTGCAAATCAGCCAAATCGTGTTGTCCATCCGCATCGATCTGGACAAGGTGCGTGAACCCGTCAAGCGCCGCAGCAGTCGCTCCGGTGTAGACGGCTGCACCCTTGCCTCGATTGACCGGATGTTGCAGAAAATGCACGTGTTCCCCCGCCATGGAACACGCAGATGCGCAACGCTCACAACTGTCCCTGGAACTACCATCATCAACGACATATACCGCAAGCCCAATAGCGCCAAGCGCTGGCAGGAAGCGCTCGATTGCGTCTATCTGTTCATAGTGAGGTACCACCAGGCAGGTACGCATGCGTTCCTCAGGCAAGACGACGCCGCTCACTCGGGCGCCTCGGCATGCGGCTCGGCACCGCGATCGGCGTAGCGCAGGCTGCCACTGACACAGACACCCGACTCACTCTCGAACACAAACCCGACCGTCGCGCCCTTGACTGACAAACACAGCCTCAGTGGCATATCGGGCAGGATCGGCTGCTGAAATTTCAGACGCCCGCTTGAGGCAAGCACCCGCGCCGGCATCAACATGGCCTGTGAGGCGATGACGGCAAGATGCACCGCCGCGACCCCGGGCAATACCGGGTTGCCCGGAAAATGCCCTTCAAACCACACAAGGGTTTTGGGCAGGGCAAGCTGGATGTCAACGCCTGTCTCTGTCGCCTCAATCCGGAATACCTCAGGGCGCTGTGTTTCAGCCAGAGCCGCAAACGGTGCCCAGTCACGAGCGATCAAGGCGAGGTCTTTGAGCGAATGGGTGAGTTCATTGGCCACCTCGGCTTGCGCTGCTTCGTCCAGCTTGCGATCGACGTGGACCGGCAAGCCAATCAGCACGCGCACCCGAGAAAAGGGTAGCGGCAAGATCGTTCTGTCCCAACTGGACAAACGCAGGCATGCGGAGGCCGAGAACGAGAGCGGTATGAGGGGTGCCCCGGCGAGGCTTGCGAGCATCACCACACCGGGTTTGACCTGCTCGTGCGGCCCGGTCGGGCCATCCGGCGTGACTATCGGGCAGATCCCGTCGCGGCGAATGGCCTGATAAATGTCGCGCAGCGCCTGGGCGCCTCCACGGGTGGCGGAACCACGCACGACGTGCAGACCAAGATCTGCAAAGACCCTGGCAGCCGCATCACCGTCACGCGAAGGACTGATCAGATAACCCAGTTTCAGTTCGGGGTAGATCTTGCGTTGAGCGAGCAGGGCGTGAACACAGAAGATCTGGCGCCCGTGCCAATAACAGGGGATGAAAGGCTGCCCGGAATCGATCAGAGAGCCCAGCCGAGCGCCGCCCTCGATGTCGACCCGACAGGTACGCCACAACAGGTTGATCAGCGTCCTTGCAAACCCGGGTACCCGTTTTTCGGCCCACAGCCTGACAGCACTGCGCTGACGTCTGCGGCTCTGCGCAGGCTTGGCTGAGCCATCCGCTGGCGCAGACGCTGCCGAAACCGCAGGCGTTGCGGCCTCTGAATGATACTCTTTGTCGTCCCCGGAACGCTCCGCGTTCATGCCTGATTCTCGTACGATGTCGCCGACCCACTTGCCGCCGACCTCCTCGCCACCTCCAACTCCCGAGAGCCCGTCCACGCCGGGGCCGGAAGAGCGCTTCGACGTGACGGTAGATCAGGCCACGTTTGATCGACTCAGCGCTTGGCAACAGCAGCACGGCAATTTGTTCCGGGTGCGTGCCGCGAGCCGTGACGCGGACGCCTGGGTTGTCAACGACCCGGGTGACGTGAAACGGGTGCTGATCTCCAACCACAAGAACTATAGCAAGGGCATAGGCTTCGAGCGGGTCGCCTTGATGCTCGGCAACGGCATTATTGTCAGTGATGGGGATCGTTGGAAGTCACAACGACGCATGATCCAACCCGCTTTTCATCGGCAGGTGATCGAGAAGCTCAGCGACACCATGATCCGCTGCAACCGAGCCATGCTGCAGCGTTGGTGTGCAGCCGCCGATGCCGGCACGCCAGTCGATGTCACCAGCGACACCAGCGAACTCGCGCTGGAGGTCATCCTGCGCTCGCTGTTCAGTGAGGACCTTGATCGGCTGATCGAGCTACAGGGTGGCAATCCGTTTGATCTGTTGGTCGAGGACGCCACCCGGGATCTGGCGCTTGCGATGCGCTTTCGCGCGCTGACAAAACACATAAAGCACATGATCGAAGAGCGCCGCGCCGAAGGGCGAATGCCCTTTGATTGGTTGTCGATGTTGATGGAGGCGCGCGACAAGGACACTGGCGAGTCGATGAGCGAGCGGGGGCTACTCGATGAGGTGATGACAATCATCGTGGCCGGTCACGAAACCACCGCGGGCACCTTGAACTGGATCTGGTACCTGCTTGCCACCCATCCCGCAGCAGAGGCGAGGTTGCACGCCGAGGTCGATGCCTTGGCTGGTGAGCCGAGCTTTGCCGATCTTGGGCAATTGGACTACGCGCGCCAGATTGCCGAGGAGGCGCTGCGTCTGTACCCGCCGGTTTGGCTGTTCTCACGCAAGGCACTGGGCGATGACACGCTCAGTGGGCAACCCATAGCGGCAGGCTCAGACATTTTTCTCAGCCCCTGGCTCATGCAGCGCGATGCCGCACATTGGCATGACCCAGAGGACTTTCGACCCGAGCGTTACGCAGACCCCGAGGCGCGCGAGCTCAAACGCACGGCCTGGTATCCGTTTTCGCTCGGGTCGCGGCGTTGCATCGGAGAGTTCTTCTCGATGGTTGACCTGCAATTGCACCTCGGACTCGTCGCGCGCGAACTACGCTTCTCACTGGAGAGCAACACGCCTGTACCGGTAGAACCGCTGATCAATCTGCGCTCAGCGCACAATATTTCCCTGTCCCCATTGCGCCGCGCGCCCAGACGCCACCCACCACCTCCACCTTAATCTTTCACGGCATGACAGTTCTCGAATCGACGGTGCACCCCTTGCTCGCGGCTGGCGCCGACGCGGCGCCTCGCTCACTGCTCGAGTTGCTCCTGCTCCGTGCCGATAGCCCCCGCCAGCTGTCACTGGTGCAGGCGCAAGGAGAGGTACAGCAGACAAGCCTGTCGGACCTGTTCAATGCGGCTCGGCAACGATTGGCCGATTGGCAGACGAGTGGTGTGCACGCCGGCGATGCCTTGATCCTGTTGTGTGAGGATCGGCTCGCTTTTCTTGAGGCCTTCTGGGCAGCAACGCTCGGAGGCCTTGTCCCGGTACCGGTCTCTGGTGGCACCAGCGACGAACACCGGGCCAAGGTGCTGCGCATTGCGACTCGCCTTGATCGGCCGTGGCTGTACACCGACGCAGGCACGCGCAAGCGACTCGCTGCTCTGGCCAACAACCCGGCCTATGCCGACTTGTCGCCCTCGTTCACCCAGCTTGATCAACGCCTGCTCGAGCCGACGCCATTACAGGGGCAGCGGCAAGGGGAGCGGCATGGGCAGCGGCAAGCCAGCGACGCCGTTCTGCACCGCTCATCACCTGATGATATCGCCCTGATCCAGTTCTCCTCGGGCTCTACCAGCGCGCCCAAGGGCGTGGTGCTGACTCACCGCAATCTGCTGGTCAATCTTGATGCGATCCTGCACGGCATGGACATGCGCAGCGACGACCGCATGATGTCCTGGATGCCCCTGACGCATGACATGGGCCTGATTGGCTTTCACCTCACACCGGTAGCTGCAGATATAGATCATCTGTTGATGCCAACAGACGTGTTTGTACGACGACCAGGTTTGTGGCTCCAGGCGGCGAGCGAGCATCGTGCAACGGTGCTGTGTTCACCCAATTTTGGCTATGAGCACTATCTGAAATCGTTCAAGCCCGACAAGGCCCGGGGGATGGATCTGTCTCCGGTCCGATTGATCTTCAATGGTGCAGAGCCGATATCGGCCGCACTGATACAGCGTTTTAACACCAGTCTGGCCCCTTTCGGGCTGTCACCAACTGCGATGTTCCCGGTCTACGGTCTGGCTGAAGCCAGCCTGGCTGTGAGCTTTCCACCGATAGGCCGAAAGGTCGTAGAGCATCGTTTTCATCGCGACCAACTGGGACTCGGCCAGGCCGTTATGGAAGTCACGGACCCGGTCGGTGCTACAAGCTTTGTCTCAGTCGGTTCCAGCATCGCGCACGTGGAAGTCAGAATTGCGGACAACTCGGGACACACTCTCGCTGATGGGCACACCGGTCGCCTGCTGATCCGCGGTGACAATGTGACCTCCGGGTACCTCACTGATACCGCCCAGGACACACTTGACAGCCATTGCATCGATACCGATGGCTGGCTGGACACAGGCGATTTGGCAGTCATCTACAAAGGCGAGATTCATGTGACCGGGCGCGCCAAGGACATCCTGTTTGCCAATGGACAGAACCTCTACCCACATGATCTGGAGAACACGCTCACGATGGCCGGGGTCGTGGATGCCGGCAAGCTGGCCGTGGCCGCAACTCCTGGCACTGACGGGGATGAGCTGTGCGTATTTGTGCTGCATCGCGCTGGCCCCGAGGCGTTTGCAGGCCTGCGAGATGACATACGTCGTGAGCTTTCCGAACGCACGGGCGTGCGGGCAGATCGCGTTATTCCAGTACCACGTATTCCGAAAACAACCAGCGGCAAGGTGCAGCGCTTTGCGTTGGTCGAGAGCCTTGTCAACGGCGAATTTGATGCCGCATTGGCCGCATTGCCAGAAGACGCACCGAGCGCCAATGATCACGACGCGGATTACACCGCACCTCCCGACGCGCAAGCCTCTGTCACAGACCAGCTGCTGAGCATCTGCAACGCACGTATCAGCGATCGCGAGGTGAAAGCGGTCGACAATCTGTTCGAGCTCGGTATCAGCTCACTGACGCTTGCCGAGATACACGCGGACATCGAAAGCGCCTGGCCCGAGAAGCTCGATATCACTGACCTGTTTGACTATCCCACGGTGACCGAGATTACCGCAGTACTTGAGCAACGGCTCGCAGAGCAATCAGGCAGCGCGACGCAGCTGGTCGATGCCTGACTGCTCATCCGTGCTCTGGTTGTCTGCGCTCTGTCCGTCGGTGATGTGCGTATCACTGTCCTGCCCATCGGTATTCACAGCGTAAAGCGCTGCGGGAGCAGTGACCGGCTTGTCTTGTTCTACGGGATCGACACTGTCTTGAATCGTGTTGCGAGCCTCGATCAAGTGCCAGCTGGACAGCGCCCCCTTGGCCTCGGCCTGACGGTCGAGGTAACGGCGCCAACCCACCAGGGCGTGATTCTGGAGCTTGTCGAACCACGGTAGGTCCAGCCCGGGGGAGGGATTGAACGGATTGCCGCGGCTGATGGTCCAGAGCTCGGTACGCAGGCTCTTCTCAGAGGCCTTGCCTCGGCAGTGAAAACCATGCGTATTGGCGACCACCAGCGTATTGGCGGGAACAGCAAATGCTTTGGGAGGTGGGAAACCCATGTCCTGCGCATCGCTGTCCGTCAGCCGCAATGAACCGTTGCCAGAGTACTTGTCTGCACCCTCGCTGATTTCGATGCTTTTGGTGTACTCCCACTTCAGGCGCGCCATGGATAGGCGATGGGAGCCGGGCACATAGGTAAACGGGCCGTTACGCTCATCCACATTGTCAAGAAAGAACCAGCTTTTCATCGTGGGGTGAAAAGTGTCCGAATGCAGGTGCTTTTGAGGGTCAACCGGACCGTCAACAAATCCGTTCTTGATCGTCTGTATGTAGGCGATCGGTCGTACCTGCTTGCCAGACGCAAATTTCAACAGCCGCTGCAGACGTGGTGCATCAAGCACTGCCTTGAAGGCAGGCATGTGCTCCAGGGTCGCGTGGTCGAGCTGGATGCGATGGGTGAGGGTGTCGCCTTGTATGCATTCCCGCACGTCAGCATCGGCGCAGGACGCCTCGCGCCGCAGGGCGGCCAGACTCACCTCATCGAGAAAATTCTCGACCAGCATGAAACCTTCCTCGTACCACTGCTTGCGCAACTGCGGATCGACCTGACGACCGAGAAGGCGCATGCGAAGCCCCATGATGCTGTGCGCCACAACCATACGTACCACGTGCAGGCCGAGTCGGTTAGCCAGACGACTGCCGATCAGGGGATTCTTGGTGAACGACTTGGTCTGGGTAAACAACTGAACAACCCAGAGCGGGGTCAGAAGGTAGCGCTTCATGGCAGCATCCAATGCGGGATGCTAACGTCAAGCAATCGACGTGCCCGCAAGCTGCCCGCGAGGTATCCGTTCAGCGGGATACCTCGGGGCCCGTCATGTCAAAGGACAACGCCTGGCCTGAGCCTCGCCAGCTCCTGAACTGGCACAGGCGGCGACTTGACTGCTGCTCTAGCGATTGGCTGCGGCGTAGTTGACGACATCGGTGGCCACATCCGAGAGCATACGATTGTCACCAATTCCAAAACCGTCCCCGAAGGCACCGGCTTTACGGAAGTAGCCAGGCTCGGCAAGCACCTCGCCAGTGGCGCCATCAATGAACGCCACGTCCATCACCACAACCGAGCTGCCTGCTATGGCACCGGCAAAAAAGCGTGCACCACCGCTAATGAACTTGATCTGCTTGACCTTGGGTCGGATAACCAGGGTATTGGTACCGGCCAGATTCATCGCATCAGCCTCCTCAATGGTCGCAACCTGCATGGCGTTGACCGCCGGGACAAGATCACGCTCGAGGACTTCGTCGATCTTGTTGACTGCTTTGACATTGGCGCCCTGACCGGAGTACGGCGGCAGAATTTCGGCTCGTACAAGCACCGTCTTGTCGAAGGTGCCAAGGCGCTTGGATGACGGTGCAACCGGGTTGGGTTGTTCGGTGACCTGCGTGGCACAACCAGCGAGTACCATCAAGCAGGTAGCAACAGCGATAGAGCGCAAGACTTTCATAACCTTTCAATTCCTGTGAAATGGGTGGACACTATCCGCAAGATTGCAGTGTACAGAGCGAGTTATCGCTGGAGACACAATAGTACATCCGCCTTCTCGCCGGGATCCGCGTTCTGGCGCAGAACCGGTCTTTCACTCGTAACCAATGGCACTGCTGTGTTTCGCTCCCCACCTGACCACCCTCTAACGCACGGTTCAGAACAGCGTCACAAAGCAGTTCAACTTGCGCAGATAGAGCTTCTGAGCGGGAACCTGCCAGGCATCATCGGTGGAACCCTGGTGACGTGCCTGATCGTGACACTGGCGGTGTGGGACGTGCTTCGCACCCCTGTATTATTGGTCTGGATAGCGGCAATCGGTCTGCTCACACTCGCAAGAACCCTGCACCTGATGCGACTCGGGCGCCAGCCGCCAACGGCTGCCAACATCAAGCGTGTACAAGCCGAACTCACCGCCTTGTCCTTTGCCAATGCCACGGTCTGGGGGCTGTTTGGCTATCTCGCCATATCACCGGAACACCCAACGCAGACACTCGCGGTGGTGATGGTGCTCGCGGGGCTGGTCGCCAGCGCCACCGGGTTTATCTCACACCTCAGGACAATGTACATCTCCTATATCTTCGCGATGATGGGGCCCGCTGCCATCCGCTGCTTCAGCTTTGGCGACTCGGAATTCACGATCATAGGGATACTCATCCTTCTGTATCTGGTGGTATCGCTGTCTGCATCCCGTGCCACTGCGCGCACCGTACTCTTCTCCATCAATGCCCGCTTTGACAACCTGGATCAATACGCCGAGTTACTCGAAGAAAAAGCGCTGGCCGATGAGGCACGAGTCAGTGCAGAGCTTGCCGATGCCGCCAAATCAAAGTTCTTGAGTTCCGCGAGCCACGACTTGCGACAACCACTGCACTCACTGCGTCTGTTCTCAGCCACGTTGCTCTCTCGGATAAGCTCACGCCAGAGTGAGGCAAGTGCAGAAGACACTGCAGAAGACCAACGACTGATCCAGCGTATGGATGAGTCCGTGACAGCGCTTGAGGGACTCTTTGAGGGTATTCTGGACTTGTCCAGACTGGATGCAGGGACCTACGAGAATCAGATCGAACACGCTCACCTGCAACCGATCTTCGATCATGTTGCACTGGCGTTCGAGCCCAATGCCAAAGTCAAGAATCTCGCCTTTCGACAGGATGCCAACGAGTTGGTGGTTCAGACAGACCCTCCGATGCTTGCGCGAATACTATCCAATCTGGTTGCCAATGCCATTCGCTATACCGCTGAAGGCCGAATCGAGCTGAGCGCACAACATCTGGACGGGCATGTGCTCATCAAGGTCAGCGACACCGGCAAGGGTATTCCAGCCAACGAGCACGAGCGTATATTCGACGAATTCGTACAACTGGGCAATCCGGAACGTGATCGTCATCAGGGGGTTGGACTTGGATTGTCTATCGTCAAGAGACTGGCAACGATTCTGGATATACAGATCTCGATCAAAACGGGGCTGGACAATACAGGCACCACCTTTACCTTGCAGCTCAAGCCCGGAGATGCAGCCAAGGTACCGGTGCGCGCGGTCAGCCAGCTTCCCGATACAGAACAAATCAGTGGGCTGTTCGTTCTGATCATTGACGACGAGCAAAGCGCTCGTGATGCGCTCGAAGGCCTGGTGCAAGGGTGGGGGGCTACCGCGATGCTGGCAGGCTCCCGTACAGAAGCACTCGAGGCGCTTGCAGAAATCGACGAGATCCCTGATATCGTGATCAGTGATTACCGCCTGCGCGACAACGAGACCGGAACGGGTGTTGTAAAAGCGATACGCAACTATCTCGACAAGGACATCGCTGCTCTGTTGATCACGGGCGATATCGAGGCGCACCGCCTGCAAGACATCAACGCATCAGCCCTGCCAGTGCTGCACAAACCTTGCAATCCGGTGGAACTGAAACAACGCATCGTCGAGCTGACGCGCTGAGTCCGAGCTAGAAACCCTTGTGGTTTTTCATCCATTCGATCTCCTCAGGTGTCGAGGTTCTACCCAGCGCTGCATTTCTGTGTGGGTAGCGTCCAAAGCGATCGATGATCTCCTTGTGAGCGATCTCGTAGTTGAGGTTGGGTAGATCAGCAAACAACTGCAGTGCTCGTACATGGACCACAGCCGACTCACTGTGCATGAACGGCATGTAGGCAAAGGAACGACGTTCATCGTCAAATGAGGTGTCCCACCCGCGCCGTATCAACTCTTGAGAAAGCGCGAGGGCAAGCGCATCGCCACTGAAGGCTTGAGCCGATCCACGAAACATGTTGCGAGAAAACTGGTCGAGCACAATGATCTCGGCAAGGCGCCCTTCCGCGGTATCACGCCAGTCATCAGTTTCACCCCTCAGCACGGCATGAAAGGTCCCCTCAAAGCGTTCCTTTATCGTGTTGTCTCGTTCATCAGAGCGTTTGAATCGGGCGCTCGGTTCAATCTCATCAAACCAGAAATCAAGTACTGACTGCATAAGCTGATCTGTCCGTGCGCTGGCGGTTAGCGCATTGTGCCTGAGCGTTGACTGGCATTGACTGGCACACTGTCAGGATGTCTATTGTGCTTCTCAAGACGCTGGTCATCGTTGCCGACAGTGGCAGCTTTGCTGCCGCCTCAGAGCAAATGGGTATATCGCCTGCAGCGGTCGGCCAACAGATGAAGCGGCTGGAAGCCGAGCTCGCCACCGCATTGTTTGACCGCCGATCAGGCGCTGCCCAACTCAACCCGCGGGCCATAGCCATGCTGCCGCGCGTACGTGAGCTGACTGCGGCCTACGATGGATTGCTCGATGACCTGCCAGGTGATGACAGCTGGCAAGGCGAGTTTGTGATCGGTGCGGTCCCGTCAACCATTCGGGGTCTTGTGCCCTTGTCTGCAAAGCAGCTGATGAGTGAGGTACCCGGGCTGCGTATCAGGGTAGTGCCTGGCCTGACACAGGATCTACTTGAACAGGTTGAGCGCGGCGCAGTGGATGCCGCTGTATTGAGCGACCCCGGACGTGTGGTCAGTGCGCTCGACTGGGTGCCCTTGTTTGAAGAGCCTCTGGTGCTCCTGGCAAACCCCGATATCGAGGACGATGACGTGCGCAATCTGCTGCAGACGCAACCGTTTATTCGTCACACGAGGCGCGCAGCTGTTGGCCACCTGGCCGATGAGTGGTTGAGCAGCAACGGCGTCAGTGTGAACACCGCGATGGAGATGGAGTCACTGGAATCGGTAGCGAGTATGGTGGCGCACGGACTCGGGGTGTCTATCGCGCCCGATCTGTGTGTGCCTGATCCGATCTTTTCGTCCCTGCGCAAGCTCCCGCTCGAGCCGTCTGCCCGGCCTCGAAGCCTCGGCATCGTCAGTCGGCGGGACAGTGCCGCCGTTCGCCTGGTGTCGCGCCTCGCGGGCGTTGTTGGCAGGGTGATCGCGGGCCGGAATCGAGATTCGCAGTAGCCAACGACAACTAAAGCATTAGCTTTATAAAAAATAAAGCTCTGACAGATTGCATAAAGCTCCAACACCACCGATACTCGGCTATCGCTTCTGGAGCCAGCCTTTGACCATTCACGACCAGCTCGTCAACGATCTCGTTAACAACGAGGTCGAATTCGTCACTACCGTGCCGTGCAAGCAGCTCGGTGGCGTCATCGATGCCGTCGACAAGCATGAGCGCATCCTGCACGTGCCGTGCAACAAAGAGGACGAAGGTATCGGGCTGTGCGCCGGTGCGCACATGGGCGGCAAGCGACCAGCGATCATCATGCAGAACACCGCCATTGGCGTTGTGGTCAACACACTGGTCACCTTGACACAGTATTACCGCATGCCGCTGCCGATGTTGATCAGCTACCGCGGCGAGTTGGGTGAGCCTGTCGCCTGCCAGGTAGAGATGGCTGTGCACACCAAGGCTCTGCTTGATCAACTGCTTATCCCGACATATCACTTCCATCAGGAAGAGGACGCCGCCGAGTTCGACGCGATCCTGAAACATACCTACATGTGTAACAAGCCTGTTGCCATTCTCACGGATGCCACTTTCTGGAAGGGGTACTAAGTCATGGTTCGCTCAGAAATTCTTGAATTGCTTGTACCCGTTCTTCGTGACCAGCTGGTCGTCTGCAACATTGGTTTGCCAAGCCAGGAGCTACACAAGACCCTGGATCAGCCCAGCAACTTCTACATGCTGGGCACGATGGGTCTGGCCTCATCGATCGGGCTCGGTGTTGCTCTGACACAAAACCGCAAAGTCATCGCCATCGATGGTGATGGATCGGTACTGACCAACCTCGGGACTCTGGCCACCATCGGCAACAACCCGACTCCCAACCTGATCCTGTTGATCATCGACAACGGTAGCTATGGGTCAACCGGTGACCAACCCACCTACGCTGGTGGCAAGACCTCGCTGACAGAAGTTGCCCGCGCCTGCGGTAGCGAGCACGTGGTCGAATGTGATGCTGCGGATGCTGTTGAAACTGTCAAGGCAGCACTGGCGGCGGAGCATGGCACCGTAATCGTCTGCAAATGCGAATCCGGCAACGTCAAGGTACCAGTGATTACCATGGACCCTGTTGTGATCAAGGATCGTTTCATGAAGACCATCGCGGCCACGCAAGGCTGATCGCAGACGAGCATGTCTGCCAGACGCTTGCATACTGTTGAAGACGCAAGGCGCCTTGCCAAACGACGCCTGCCTGCGCTGGTGTTCGACTACATTGATGGCGCTGCAGGTAACGGCCTTGCGGTTGAGCGTAACCGCAAGGCCCTGCAAGAGCTGATATTGCAGCCGCGAAGTCTTCGCGATGTCGAGCACAGATCCACTGCCGCCACCGTGTTTGAAAGAGCGACAGGCTTGCCTTTTGGTATCACACCCATGGGCCTGTGCAATCTTGCCTGGCCAGGTGCTGATCATATGCTTGCGCGCCTCGCGGCAAAACATGACACCCCGCTGGGAGTATCCACCGCGTCGTCATCGCCACTTGAGCAACTGATCGAGCTCGCCAACGGCAATGCCTGGTTTCAGCTGTATTTCAGTGGCGATGAGCACGGCTCTTTACAGCTGGCTGATCGTGCCGGGGCAGCAGGCTACGAGACGCTGGTGCTGACGGTGGATGTGCCTGAGGTTGGTCGTCGCCCACGCGAGCTCAGGCGTGGCTTCACGATGCCGTTTCGCATCGGCGCACAACAGTTCATCGACTTTGCCCTGCACCCGCAGTGGTCGCTGGCAACGCTTGCCAAGGGACGACCAGAGCTTGCCAACTTCGGTGGCGAGCATGGCGAGTTCGATCGCACACGCAGTCGGGCGGGAGCGGATTGGGCGCTACTGAAGCGACTGCGTGAGCACTGGCAGGGCAAGCTGATTGTCAAGGGCGTACTCAACGTTGAGGACGCACAGCAACTCCGAGCCGCAGGCGTAGACGCTATTCAAGTGTCAAGCCACGGTGGGCGACAGCTGGAGAGTGCACCAGCGCCGATCTTGCAACTGGCTCGTATCCGCGAGGCGCTGGGGCCGGGTTACCCCTTGTTCTACGACAGCGGGATGTGCTCGGGAGAAGATATCGTCAAGGCGCATGCCGTGGGCGCGGATTTTGTCTTTCTTGGACGCCCACTGCTGTTTGCCATTGCCGCGGCCGGCGAGTCCGGACTTGCAGAGCTCTGCGATGTACTTGTCAAAGAGACCAGTATTACCCTTGCTCAACTTGGCGTGACTAGCCTCGAAGAGATCAATCACCAAAGCCTTCACTCGGCGCCGCCAGGTATTGTGCCAGGTAGGCGTGGGTCGGCGAGAAACGCAGCATGAATCAGACATCAGATCGGGACTTTCTCAAGCGAGCCAGCAAGACCGCAGGCAGTGATTCGGACGATGTCCATGACACTGTGCAAGGCATTCTCAATGACATTGAACAAGGCGGCGAGGCAGCAGCAAGACGCTATGCCGAGAAATTTGATCAATACGAAGGCAATCTGTTGCTGACCGCTGACGAAATTGCTGCTGCAGCTGACAGAGTCTCGCCACGACTCAAACAGGACATCGCGTTTGCATACGACAATGTCAAACGCTTTGCCGAGGCACAGCGCGCCTCCATGGCAGACCTTGATATGCAGGTCTTGCCAGGCTTCACACTGGGGCAAAAATGCGTTCCCTGTGGTGCCGCTGGATGCTATGTACCGGGCGGTCGCTACAGCCATGTTGCCAGCGCGATCATGACCGTGACCACCGCCAAGGTCGCAGGTGTAGGTCACATCGTTGCCTGTTCGCCACCACGCGCCGGGCAGGGCGTCAACGACGCTATCGTCTATGCGGCCCACCTGTGCGGAGCGGATGCGATTCTTGCCATGGGTGGCGTGCAGGGCGTCGCCGCCATGACCTTTGGTCTGTTCGGTTTGCCCAAGGCGGATATTCTTGTTGGGCCCGGCAATCAGTTTGTCGCTGAGGCCAAGCGAATTCTGTACGGGCGCGTTGGCATCGATATGTTCGCAGGTCCTACCGACAGTCTTATCCTCGCTGATGCAAGCGCCGATGCTGAAGTGGTCGCTGTTGACCTTGTCAGTCAGGCCGAGCACGGTTACAACTCGCCGGTGTGGCTGGTCACCGACAACCGCTCACTGGCTGAGAGGGTAATCGCGCGTGTGCCGGAGCTCATTGCCGATCTACCAGAGACAAATCGGGTCAACGCCGAGGCGGCCTGGCGTGACTATGCCGAGGTCATACTCTGCAAGGACCGCGAGAGCATGGCAGCTACGTCTGATGAATATGCACCAGAGCACTTGACGGTTCAGGCCGAGGATCTCGACTGGTGGCTTGAACGACTGTCGTGCTACGGCTCACTGTTTCTCGGTGAGGAGACCACGGTATCCTACGGTGACAAGGCCTCAGGCACCAACCATGTTCTGCCGACGTCACGTGCTGCGACCTACTCGGGGGGGCTCTCGGTGCACAAGTTCATGAAGGTGGTGACCTGGCAGCGAGCAACGCGCGATGCCTCAAAGCCCGTAGCCGAAGCCACTGCACGCATTTCGAGGCTCGAGGGCATGGAAGGCCACGCTCGCGCCGCTGACATCCGCCTGAAAAAGTATTTCCCTGACGAGCAGTTTGATCTGCAGGGCTAGGGCGCAGGCTTATCGCTAACCGGTTCTCACTCGGCCTTGCCTGTTTTGAGCAACCGGTCGCGCTGCAGTTCATTCAGCGGTTCAGCTCAGCCGTTTTGTAGTCGCTAGTTGAGGCTGACAAACAGCAACGGGCGCGGTGCAAGCCGGGCCCCTGAACACTGGACTGATTCATGAGCGAATTGTTTCGCCTCGTCACACGCAGCGACTTCGATGGACTTGTTTGCGCCGTACTTCTCAAGCACCTCAATCTGATTGAGGACATCACATTTGTTCATCCGAAGGATATGCAGGATGGCAAGATCGAGATCACTGGCAACGACATCACCACCAATCTTCCCTATGTTGCCGAGGCTTTCATGGTGTTTGACCATCATGAGTCAGAGACACGTCGCAACAACACCTCGGTAGACAACTACGTGATCGACGCGGATGCGCCATCCGCTGCCCGTGTCGTCTGGAAGCACTACGGTGGTCATGATGTGTTCCCGCCAGAGTGGGATGAAATGATGAGCGCCGTTGACAAGGCGGACTCAGCTCAGTACTCGATGGAGGAAGTGCTGAACCCGCAAAAGTGGGAGCTTCTGAACATGCTGATGGACTCACGCACCGGGCTGGGACGCTTTCGTGAGTTTCGCATCTCCAACTACCAGCTGATGATGAATTTGATCGACGCGTGCCGTAATCACACGATTGAGGAGATTCTGGCCATGGACGACCTTCAGGAGCGCATCGATCTGTACGAGAGCCAGAAAGAGCAATTTCAGGATCAGTTGGAGCGATGCAGCACCGTACACGACAACCTCGTGGTCCTCGACCTGCGCGACGAGGAGGTTATCTACGCCGGCAGTCGCTTCTCGATCTATGCCAAATTTCCGCAGTGCAATATCTCGATCCACCAGATGTGGGGGTTTCAGAAGCAGAACGTCGTATTCGCAACGGGCAAGTCGATCTTTGATCGCAGCTGCCAGACCAACGTCGGGGATCTGATGCTGAAGTTTGGCGGTGGCGGTCACGCCGCAGCCGGGACCTGTCAGGTCAGCACCGAGAATTGCAATGAAGTTCTGGCAGCCTTGACAGGCGAGATCAACCTCAACGAAATCGAGCCACTGCGGCTGGCAAGCTGACTATCACCGGCATCTCAGGTGCGATTGCGTGAGAAGAACTCCCACCAGCGGCTTTGTGGGGGCTTCTCACCACTGACTGAATCCAGATTGTCCTCCACCCGCTCGACCCTGTCGGCACTGAAAAACACGCTGACGCGCCGGGCTGGAATCGCCTCGCCCGCTGGACCCCGCGTGAACAGGTAATCCCACCGATCACTGTCAAAGGGTGAGGCGGCAATCGGCGAGCCAAGGACGCTGCGGACCTGCTCACGCGGCATGCCACTGGTCACCGTTGCAAGGCGTTCCTCGTCCACAAGGTTGCCCTGCTGGATGGTGATTTGATGCGCCGCCGGAAGCCACCAGGGATTGCCTGCACAGGCGCTCATCGTCAGGCTGGCAGCGCCCACGGTAAGGAGCATGCTGAAGCGGCGCCATCGGCTGCCACGGACGTTGGATCGATTTGCTTGCTGCATCTGCCTAGTATGGCTGACGCTGCGCCTGAGTGGGCAGTCAGTGGGAAAGTCGGCGGTTGACGGCGACAGCTACGCTCTAGCCACGCTACTAGACAACGCTGTCGAGCAACTCATCAGCATGCTGGCGCGTTTTAGCGGTGATTCTCTTGCCACTCAGCATGCGAGCGATCTCCTCGCGGGTAGCCGCTCTGTCCAGCGCGTCCAGCCGGGTCTGCGTGCGACCTTCGGTGACGCTCTTGCTCACCTTCAGATGCCCATGGGCTTGCGCTGCCACCTGTGCAAGATGGGTGACGCAGAGCACCTGACAACGATCACCGAGCTGCCTGAGTAGCCTGCCGACCGTCTCGCCAACGGCACCGCCGATACCGGCATCAACCTCGTCAAAGATCAAGGTGGGTACCTTCTGTTGATCCAACAGTGCCAACTGCAATGCCAATGCGATACGTGATAACTCACCACCCGATGCGACCGTACCCAGCGGAGCAGGCTTGACTCCGGGATTGGGGCTCACCTCGAAGGACACACGGTCGATTCCATGTTCGCCTGTGCGCGACTCGTCAGTTTCGATCACGACCAGAAAGCGGCCACCCTCCATCGCCAGCTGTTGCATGCTTGCCGTCACCGCGTCAGCCAGGGACTTGGCCGCCCGCTTGCGATGCCGCGACAATAACAAGGCCTGTTTCAACCACTTTTTTTGCAAGGCATCGCGCTCTGCCGCGAGCGCCTCGATCGACTCTGTCGGGTCGTTGAGTGAGTCAAGCTCTGCGCGCAACTCCTCCTCGAGCCGACCAAGCTCGTTCACATCCACTCTATGCTTGCGTGCCAGACCCTGCATAACTGCAAGTCTGTCATCGAGCCAGGCGAGACGGGCATCATCGTTTTCGAGAGTCGAGGTGCGACGATGAATCAATCGTGCCGCCTCACTCAACTGTATCCCTGCAGACTCAACCAGATCCAGAGCCTCGCGCAGCTCGTCATCGAAACGAGCCAACTCGGTCAGTGAGGGTAAAACGTCGGTAATAGCAGGACCGGCAACAACATCGAGGGCATGTTCAGCTGCCGCTCCGAGCGCACGACTGCGATCGGCCTCTGCAAGCCAGCGATGCTCTTTCTCGATCGCATCGGGCGACAGGCCCGCAAGCTCTGCCTCGTCAAATTCCTGCAGTTGAAACGACAGCAAATCGTGGCGCTGTTGGGCAGAGCTCTCAGCCGCTACCGCAGCCTCCAGTCGACTCTCGGCCTGCTGCAGGTGCTTCCATGCAGTGGCCGTTGCCTGCATGGAGGCATGCGGGCTTACCGCATCGAGAAGCCGACGCTGCTCAGCCGACTGCGAAAGGGACTGATGCGCGTTTTGTCCGTGAATGGTCACCAGCAGCTTGCCCAGACTCTTCAGCGACGCCAACGGGACAGCGCAGGCATTGATACTGGCTCTGGATTTGCCCGCCGAGGTGACAACACGACGCAGTACACACTCACCGTCAGCGTCATCCAGATCATTGTCGACAAGCCACTGCGCAGCCGCCGACTTTGGTGATACATCAAAGCGTGCGGTCACTTCTGCACGCGCCGCATCGTCACGCACCTGCGCCGATTGAGCACGCTCGCCGAGTACCAGTCCCAGAGCGTCGAGCAGGATTGATTTACCCGCGCCCGTCTCGCCTGTGAGTGCCGTGAGACCGTCGCCGGGTTCTACCTCGCTATCATCGATGATGGCGAAGTCCCGTATGCGCAGGTGATTAAGCATCAGTTGCCGCCTAGACCCAGCTGAGCTTCTCTCGCAGGAGGCGGTGATAGTCGTAGTCCGCCGGATGCAGCATCGTCAATTGCTGTGGATGCCGCTCCACCACGATGACATCACCCTTGGTGACGTCCATGTACACCTGCCCGTCAGATACCAGCTGCGCGTTCTTGACGTCTTCATCTATCAAGTGCGTTTCCAGACGACGTGATGCATCCACCACCAGGGGCCTGCTCGAGAGCATGTGCGGGCAGATGGGCTGCAAGACAAAGCCATCAACAGTGGGCGCAACAATCGGCCCGCCGTTGGACAGCGAGTATGCAGTCGACCCCGAGGGTGTTGCCACGATGAGCCCATCGGCCCGTTGACGAGTCACTCGATGACCATCAATCAGTATGTCGAACTCCATCAAGCGCAGCACATCGGTAACGCGGAGTACAACGTCATTCAGAGCCGTCGAGCCACCGATTCGTACACCATCACGCAGAATGTGCGCGCTCAACATGGAACGCTGTTCAGCGTAGCTGTCGCCCTGGAGGATAGCCGTCAAGGCATCCAGACCATCATCATCAGGGGACACATCCACCAGAAAACCGAGCCGTCCGCGGTTGACCCCGATGATGGGTACCTGATGATCTACCAAAGCGCGAGCTGCGTTGAGCATCGTGCCATCGCCGCCAATGACGATAGCCACATCAACGTTGCGACCCAGCGCATCAATACTCATCACCGTGCGGTCACCGGCGAGCTCACCTGTACTCTCGCCCGCAATGACCTCGATGCCCAGGGCATCGAGTCTGCGTATCACTTCAGACAGCGTGTCAGCGACGCTGCCGTCGTCCGGTTTTACGACCAGGCCGGCCCGGGAAAACGTCGTCATCGGAGTACGTTATCACGTTAACCCGCGCTGGCGAGGCGCGCCAGTTCATAGAGATGATCAAGCGCCTCGCGCGGGCTGGTGCTGTCAGGGTCCAATGCGCTGATGTATTTCTCCAATGCGAACTGGTTGGAGAAAAGATCGAGCTGAGAGACAGACGCTTTGGTAGTGGACGTGTCTGCGACTCGATCAGGAATGCGGGTACCTGACGTGCCAGTGGCAGGTGTCAAAACCCCATCGCGGCCCTTGACGCCCGGTTTGCCGCCGACATCAGCGTCGAGCTCACCAGCGCTCCCCTCGAGCAGTTGCAAACGCTGGCGCGCGGTGTCGAGTGCCTCGGCAGGCAGGCCTGCGAGTGCTGCCACTTGCAAGCCATAGCTTCTGTCTGTGGAGCCCGCCTTGATGCGGTGCATGAACACAATACGACCCTCATGTTCTACGGCGTCAAGATGCACGTTGTCTACACCAGCGCGCTCATCGGCAAGTCGTGTGAGCTCGAAGTAGTGCGTAGCGAACAAGCACCATGAACGATTGATACGAGCGAGGTGATCGGCACAGGCCCAGGCCAGTGCAAGTCCATCCCAGGTACTGGTGCCGCGTCCCACCTCATCCATAAGCACCAGACTGTTTTCTGTTGCGTTGCGCAAGATCAATGCAGCCTCTGTCATCTCCACCATGAAAGTGGATTGCCCGCGTGCCAGATCATCAGAGGCTCCGATGCGGGTAAAGATGCGATCCACCGGTCCAACAAGTGCCGACTGAGCAGGGACCCAGCTACCGGTGTAGGCCAGCAATACAATCAACGCACACTGACGCATGAAGGTGGATTTACCGCCCATGTTGGGGCCTGTCACCAGCAGCATTCGGTGTTGATCATCCAGCGCGAGCGGATTGGCCACAAAGGGATCGTCGAGCAAGGTTTCGATCACCGGGTGCCGACCTTCCTCGATGGCAATCCCGGGACTTGACGATAAACCGGGCCGGTGCCAATCAAGATCAATGGCGGCGCACGCAAGACTTGCAAGCGTGTCGAGCTCTGTTACCGCATCGCACAAGCTTGCAAGCGTATCCAGTTGAGGCGCCAGGGAACGTACAAACTCAAGGTACAAGGCGCGCTCGCGAGCCAGGGACTTCTCGCGCGAACCGAGTACACGATCCTCATGCTCCTTGAGCTCAGGCGTGATGTAGCGCTCGGTACCCTTGAGTGTCTGACGCCTTATCCAGTGAGGAGCAGGGGACTGGCTACGCGATGTCTCTATGTAGAATCCGTGTACCCGGTTGTAGCCTACCTTGAGACTTGAGATCCCGCTGGTCTGACGCTCGCGCTCTTCGAACGCCTCGAGAAAATCAGTGGCATCAGTACCCAGGGCACGCAGCTCGTCAAGCTCTGCATCAAAGCCTGCGGCAATGACCCCACCATCACGCAACACCGTCGGCGGATTCTCATTGATCGCCGCTGCAATCTCGGCGCGTACCGGTGACTCGAGCGTGAGCGGGGAGAGCAGGTCGATCAGGGCAGCATCGCCGGCTGTGGCAATCTGTGGCAGCTCTGGAAATAACGCAAGACTGGCACGCAACCTGTCAAGCTCACGCGGTGACACCGACTCCAATCTGATTCGTGTCAGGATTCGTTCGATATCACTGATACCGGCCAGTGTTTCTCGCAACCTGCGACACAATTCATCCTCTATCAGGCCGGCTACGCGCGTCTGACGCTCTTCAATGGCAGCACGCGAACGCAAGGGTCTCTGCAACCATTGCCGCAAGCGGCGACCGCCCATCGGTGTGGCCGTGCGGTTCATGGTGTCGAAGAGGGTTCGTCCGCGCTCACCTGTCTGGCTTTCCACGATTTCCAGATGCCGACGTGTACCCGGGTCCAGTTGAATCGTGTCTGCGGCGTGCTCAACACGCAGGCAAGTCACCTGATCCAGTCTGCCGGCCTGTGTCTCGCGAGCATAGCCAAGGGCGACCGAGGCAGCCGTTGTTGCCAGTGGCAGGTTCTCGCAACCGAAGGCCTCAAGATTACGCGTGCCAAAGTGCTCCAGCACCAGGCGGCGTGCTGACTCCGGATCGAACAACCACGGCGCTCGCGCACGCACCGCGCGAGCGGCGTCAGGACCACCGTGAGTGGAGTGCAACTGACTGCCATCCTGAACGAGCAGCTCAGCCGGAGCGAGGCGGGCTATCTCGGCCGCTAGCGCCTCGGCATCATCGAGCTCGGCAACCGCGAGATCTCCGCTGGCGGCGTCCAGTGATGCGATACCAAAACGACCCGCCATTTCACAAACCGCCACCAACAAGGCGACATCACCGGCGCCAAGCAGGCTTTCCTCGGTCAAGGTCCCCGGGGTGACCACCCGTACAACCTCACGCTTGACCGGCCCCTTCTCGCTGGTGCTACCGGTTTGCTCGCATATCGCGACCGACTCGCCACGCTTGACCAGACGCGCAAGGTAGCCGTCGGCGGCGTGATAGGGAATGCCGGCCATGGGAATCGGTGCGCCACCGGACTTGCCACGCGCGGTCAGAGTGATGTCGAGCAGCTCGGCCGCTCGCCGCGCGTCCTCGTAGAACAGCTCGTAGAAGTCTCCCATCCGATAAAAAAGGAGGGTATCCGGATGATCCGCCTTGATGCCGAGGTACTGCTGCATCATGGGGGTGTGTGACGTTGTCATATAGGGCAGTCTACTAACCCTGAGGCCCGTGGCGGGCACAGCGGGCAACACTGGCGGACGCAAACGGCAATGACACAACAGACCGAACACGACACTGTCGAGGACCTGGCAGCAGCGGTGGGCGCGCAACTGCTCGCACGAGGCTGGACAATCACCGCGGCAGAATCCTGCACCGGCGGATTGTTTGCGGCGGCACTGACGGCGATACCCGGCAGCTCCAACTGGTTCCATGGCAGTTTTGTGACCTATGCCAACCATGCCAAGCAATCGCTGACGGCGGTTCCTGAGGCCACTCTTGATGCCCATGGCGCAGTCAGTGAAGAGACCGTTGTTGCCATGGCCACTGGCGCTGCCGAGGCGTTTGGCGCCAACGTCGCTATCGCTATCAGCGGTATCGCAGGACCGGACGGAGGCGTGCCCGGCAAACCGGTCGGTACGGTGTGGATCTGCGTGAGCCTGCAGGGGGCAACGCCTGCCGACGACACGACTGCGGAGTCGCGCAGCACGTCCGAGTGCGCGCCCAACAATGTGGCAAAGGCCACTCGCCATGCGTTTTCAGGGGACCGGCAGCAGGTGCGAGATCAAGCGGTATCTGCCGCACTAACTGCTACGCTCAGGGAGCTCACCTCTACCTAGGTACCTGCCCGATGAAGCTTGCCGCCCCCCGAGTCACCCCACAAACCGCCGCCAGAACTGCCACTGGAAGCGTCGGCAGTCTGCCGCTGATGCGTACTCTGACCTGTGCCGCAATGCTGGCATTCGGTGCGCACGCCGCGGCGCAGTCGGATACGAGCACAGAAATGTCGCTCGAAGAGCTTGAGGCCTACATAGCTAAGCAAAAAGCGGCACTGGACACCGTGATCGAGAACCGGGAGCTGACAGCGCGCAAGGCCGAGTCGGTGACTGAGGCGTTGGAGAAAGCACAGGCACGCGAGGCCGAGGTGCAAGCAGAGCTTGAGACCCTCTGTGAACAACGCGAACAGTTGGAAGCAGGCTCCCTGGAGGGCTGTCTTGAAAACAATGGCGGCTAGCGACACGCTCGGATCACAGGCTACGCCCTGGGCGCGACGTGCGCGGACCCGCCATGCGGGACGTGGACCAAGTTTGAGGCAGTCTTGGGCGAGCCCGCTGTACTTCAAAGGCTGCCTGTTTCAAACCTGGCTATAACTGTAACTGTTTACAGTCTTTTTTCATCGATTCGCCCCCTTTTTCGCCTTCGCGTGAGAAACTGCACCCAGCGGTGATCGCAGCGGCTCCTTCGTTGTGAATTGGCATGGGATGCCCCACCGTTTCGAACACGCAACGGAGCACTCACAGTGGACGACAATCGCAAAAAGGCGCTTTCTGCCGCACTCGGCCAGATCGAGAAACAATTCGGCAAGGGCGCAATCATGCGCATGGGGGATGACACCACCCGGCGCGATATAGAGGTCATATCGACGGGCTGTCTAGGTCTGGATATCGCACTGGGCATCGGCGGCCTGCCGCGCGGACGCATCTGCGAGATCTACGGCCCGGAATCCTCGGGCAAGACCACCATGACACTGCAGGTAATCGCGGCCTGCCAGAAGGCAGGGGGCACTGCGGCCTTTGTCGATGCCGAGCACGCACTCGACCCGGAATATGCCAAAAAGCTGGGCGTCAATGTGGACGATCTTCTGATCTCCCAGCCCGACACCGGGGACCAGGCACTGGAAATCACCGACATGCTGGTGCGTTCAAGCGCTGTCGATATCATCGTCGTTGACTCGGTGGCCGCCTTGACGCCCAAGGCAGAAATTGAAGGCGACATGGGCGATAGTCACGTCGGTCTGCACGCGCGCCTGATGAGCCAGGCCTTGCGCAAGCTCACAGGCAACATCAAGCGCACCAATACGCTGGTGATCTTCATCAACCAGATCCGTATGAAGATCGGCGTCATGTTCGGCAGTCCGGAGACCACAACCGGTGGTAACGCGCTCAAGTTCTACTCCTCGGTGCGTCTGGACATCCGTCGCATCGGCGCAATCAAACGTGCCGATGAGATCATCGGCAACGAAACGCGCGTCAAGGTAGTCAAGAACAAGATGGCTCCGCCATTTCGTCAAACCGAGTTCGAGATTCTGTACGGGGAGGGCAGTTCTCGTGAGGGCGAGCTGATCGATCTGGGCGTACAGAACAACCTTATCGACAAGGCTGGTGCCTGGTACAGCTATCAGGGAGACCGTATAGGGCAGGGTAAGGAGAACGTGCGTACCTGGCTCAAGGAGAATCCGGATACCGCTGATGAAATCGACAACAATCTGCGTGCAATGCTGTTGACCAAACCTGTGGCCGAGGAGGCCGAGGAAGAGGACGCACTGGAGGCTGAGGAAGCCTGACGCTTGTCAGGCGGTATCAAGCGCGGTGTGGTTTGCCCTTGTCAGGGTTCCCGTTATCGCACATGAAGAGGTCAAGCATGGAAGGCTCTGCCGACATCGAAGACGCCGAGGCACAAGCACGCCGTGCCTACGCGACCGCTGTCAAATTGCTCGGTCCGCGCGATCATTCCCGTCTAGAGCTCAGGCGCAAGCTGCTCAAGCGCGACTTTGAAGCGGAGCTATGTGACGCGACACTGGATAAGCTCGAGTCCCTGAAGTATCTGGACGATGAACGTTTTGCATCGCGCTACGCAGAGCAGCGGGCGGCGTCCGGCTATGGGCCACTGTCCATTCGTGCCAAGCTGGCCGAACGTGGTGTCGACAGTCACGTGATCAGCGTGGCGATAGCGGCCCCCGTGGGCTCGGGCACGGAGTGGCAAGACATTGCCGCCGAGGCGCTCGAGCGCAAGTTCACACCAGATGATTTACTTGCGCAGGACGATCGGACCCGCGGGCGTGTTGCGCGCTTTTTGCAAACGCGGGGCTTTTCAACAACGGACGCCTTGTCGGCGGTAAAGCAGGTGCGTCAAGCCGCTGAACGCTGAAATTGTGCTTCGAGGTTTTCAAGCTTTTCAGGTAGCACGTAGAGGTACATGATCAACGAGTGCATCAGTTCGATCAGTGCTGCGGCTGATTGCGCATCTGGATCGATTTCCATGTTGCAGAGTTTTTCAAGATCCGAGCCACCGGACAGGGCTGCCGCCAGCTCAGTGAGTGGCTTGGAAAATTCCATGCTCTCGCCCACGGAATTGATCGCATCGATCAGATCCCCTTGTCGACTATCGGCAGGCAGACGGTATTTCATCAGGTCCTCGAGGCCGCGCCTGCACAACACGGTGGCTGCCACGAGATTGCCCGCACGGTAGGAATCAGTAGCAGAATTCAACGCACGCAATACAGGATCAGGAATTTGCCCTTCGAGCGCCTTCATCGACAAGCATGAGTCTTCAGGTGATGGCCGCATGAAGATCTGTGCATTGGTCTGAGCTTCCCCGCTGACCAGATCGGTCAGCCAGAAATGTACGTGGTTGTTGCACGCCGGGCACCGGGCCGAGCAAGACAAGGTGCCGCGCGGCTGATCATAGGATCGGCTGCGCATCGTCAATGTGACTTTCTCGGAGCAGTGGGGACAGGGAATACCAATGGCTTCCGGCGAGCTCACTGGCACCGAAGAAGCGGTGACCCAGCGTTTTACGATACTGACGTCCAGTTGCTTCACGCTGTGTGCCCCATGAGGTTTTGTGTGCAAATACTTCTCTTGCTTGTCTAGCAATGTCGTCGCAGCATCGCAAGCCTTGATAGCACAGGGGTTACACGGAGCAGCTGATGTGGCGGTCAACTCCGATGTAGCGCGGCTCAAACAGGCAGCGGTGTTACCTGTTGGTCGTGTTCAAGGAAAGGCATTGGCGAAAGGCGTCAATGAAAATTACGAACAGAGGCGGTGAGACTGCCCAGCATCCAGGAAAGATCCTCAAAACGCTCTGCCACGATGTGTGCGATGCCTTGCTCGCGCTGGGTCACCCCGTGCACCGCCACAAGCTGGGTGCCGATGATTTGCTTGCGGTGACGCTCCAGTACCGAGGTCCAGATGATCACGTTCATTGGCCCGCCCTCATCCTCAAGAGTCATGAACATCACGCCCTTGGCACTACCCGGTCGCTGGCGAAGCTTGACGATACCAGCAAGGCTTGCCGGGTGACGATCGGGCACTTCAGCCCAGCTCAATGAGTCCATCAAGGACAGCGCCTTGAGCCTGGGACGTAACAAGGCCAGAGGATGACGACCCAGAGTCAGACCCAGACTTCGATAATCAGCAACGATGTCCTCACCTTCTGTCGGTGTCGGAAGCTCGAAGGCTGTATCGGCAGCAGGCTCACGCACCGCATCCTGCAGCAATTCAGGCAGACGCTCGACACCGAGCAGCTCCCACTGCGCTCGATGCCGATCACCTGCGATAGAGACCAGTGCACCAGAACTTGCCAGTGCCTGAGCATCTTTTGTATCCAGCGCCGCGCGACGCACAAGATCGTCAGCGCTGGTGAAAGGACCTTTTGCTCGAGCTGCGAGAATTCGAGTGATGCTGTCACGACTCAAACCACCGATCAGACGCAATCCCAATTGCACAGCCGGCTGATGGCGCTTGCTGTCCTTGAGCAGCTCATGCGGCACGGCGGCAGCTGAGCTGATACCGCGCTCACGACACGCCGCCGGAGGTACAAGCGCATGATCGCTGTCGCTGGCATTGATGTCGACAGCGAGCACCTCCACCTCATGGCGTCTTGCGTCCTGCAGCAATTCGGAGACGTCGTAGAAACCGAGCGGTTGACTGTTAAGCATCGCACACAGAAAGGCTGCTGGTTCGTGGCATTTGAGCCAGCACGACACATAAACCAGCAAGGCAAAGCTTGCCGCATGGGATTCCGGAAATCCATATTCACCAAAACCCTCGATCTGCTTGAAGATGCGCTCGGCAAACTCCAGCTCATAGCCGTTGTTGATCATGCCGCCCACCACCTTGTCATGGAAGGTGGAGATCTGCCCGCTGCGACGCCAGGCCGCCATCGAACGGCGCAGTTGATCAGCCTGACCGGCAGTGAAACCGGCAGCGACCATAGCGATTTCCATGACCTGTTCCTGGAACACTGGCACTCCCAGCGTTCTCTCCAATACGCTTTTCAGGGCATTGTTGGGGTAGACCACAGGCTCTATTCCTTGACGCCGCTTGAGGTAGGGGTTGACCATGCCCCCTTGTATCGGTCCTGGACGAACGATGGAGACCTCGATCACCAGATCGTAGTAACAGCGCGGCTTCAAGCGCGGCAGCATGGACATCTGCGCACGCGACTCAATCTGAAAGACACCGACGGTGTCAGCCTTGCAGATCATGTCGTAGGTGGCCTTGTCGTCCTGCGGTAGAGTCGCCATGGTGTGGGTGATGCCACGGTAGCCCTTGATCGCGGCAAAACACTTCGAGATGGCGGTCAACATGCCAAGGGCGAGCACATCGACCTTCATCAAGCCCAGCTCCTCCAGATCATTCTTGTCCCACTGGATGATGGTGCGATCAGCCATTGATGCGTTTTCTACCGGCACCAGAGTGGAAAGGTCACGGTCAGAAATGACAAAACCGCCGACGTGCTGCGACAGATGCCGAGGGAAGCCGAGAATCTCCCCAAGTAGATACAAAAACCGTGTCATCAAGGGGCTTTCGGTATCAAAGCCCATCTCTGCGAGCTTCTCGCCAATGATGTCTACACCATCCCACCAGGCGAGCGAGCGCGACAAGACATCAATCTGCTCGGCCGCAAGTCCCAGTGTCTTGCCAAGATCACGCACAGCGCTGCGTTTGCGATAGGTAATCACCGTGGCTGCCAATGCAGCCCTGTGCCGTCCATAGCGCTGATACAGATATTGAATGACTTCCTCACGACGTTCGTGCTCGAAGTCGATATCGATATCTGGTGGCTCGTTACGCTCCTTCGAGATGAAACGCTCGAACAACAAGCGCGTCTTGTCAGGATCCACCTCGGTAATGCCGAGACAGAAACAGACAACCGAGTTGGCAGCAGAGCCTCGTCCCTGGCACAGAATTCCTCGACCACGCGCGAAGTTCACGATGTCGTGGACGGTCAGAAAGTAGGACTCGTACTGCATGTCTGCGATGAGTTGCAGCTCGTGCTCGATCTGGCGCTTGATCTTGCTCGACAGACCATCTGGCCAACGCCTGCGCGCTCCCTCGTAGGTGAGGTTGGATAAATGTTGCGGTGGACTCATGCCATCCGGCACTACCTCTCGCGGGTAACGGTAGTCAAGCTCGTCCAGATCAAAGGTGCACAAGGACGCAAAGGCCACTGCGTTGTCCAGAGCTTCAGGCGGATACAGGCTGGCAAGCGTGCGCCTGTCTCTCAGGTGTCGCTCACCGTTGGCAAACAAGGCCCTGCCGGCCTTGTCCAGGCTGACACCATGCCGAATGCAGGCAAGCGCATCCTGCAAGGCACGCCGGCGACGTGCATGCATGTGAACATCGCCTGCAGCGACCAAAGGCAGCTCATGGCGCGAGCCCACATCTGCCAGCCAGTGCAAGTGCCTCTTGTCGTAGAGCCCGAAGTGCAGCTCAAGCGCAATGCCCGATGACGCTGAAAGAGACTTTACCCAGCAAAACCAACTCTCCAGATTGGCACGCTCAGAGGGCAGGGCAGGAGGCACCAACAACACACAGCAGCCCTCAAGGCCTGCTTGCTCGATGACATCGGTATCAACGGCATAGCTGCCCTTGTCAGCCGCCCGCCGACACGTGGTAATCAGCTGACACAAGCGCGAATAGCTTCTGCCATCGCGCGCAAGAACAACGAGACGAAACCCATCGTCCAGGGCGAACTCGCTACCGATGATCAAGTGCAAATCCTTGTGGCCCTCAGCGCGATGCTCACGAATACGCCCGTGGGCACGCACCACGCCTGCCAGCGAGCACTCATCCGTGATGGCCAGAGCCGTGTAGCCCTTCTCGATGGCCGTATCGACCAACTCCTCAGGCCGTGATGCCCCCCTCAGAAAGCTGAAGTTGCTGACACAATGGAGCTCGGCGTAGTCTGGGAGCGTATCTGGCTTCAGGCCTCGCTTCGGGCCTCGCTTCGGGCCTCGCGTTGAGCCCGCAGCAGACCCTGTATTCGAATCCGCATTTTTGTGACTTTCATTCAACATCATCTATAGCTGTTTTTATATACAGCATACAAATGAAACTATAACATCACAATCAGGCTTGCGCTTGCTACCGCCGAACGGTGAGGCAGGTACGGGGCCAGCGAGACCGACTACCGCAGACGCGCAATACGGTAGACGCCAGACAATGCCTCTGCCAGCCGCGCTCTACAGATTTTCCAGCGGACTGAGCGTACCGGCACAATGCAGACCTATCGCGTGCGTATGGATCCGAGTGGTATAGACATCGCTGTGGCCGAGCATTCCCTGAGTACTGCGACTATCGGCTCCCTTATCAACCAGTGCGTTGCAAGGGAATGCCGAAACAGGTGTGAAGATACCTTCAGTGCTGATTGATCGCTCGGAAACAACTTTCTGTTGCCCTCAGACAGGCTGTACTCGAATACATCGAACTGGATTACAGTCCAAACCGTCATCACTCAGTCAGTGGTAATGCAACTCCGGTAGAAGACGAACTTGAACAGGTAGCTTCGCCCGGTGTCTGTTGATGTCAGAGAGGGTCAACTTGTCAGTCTCGCGGCTAGCGGCCCATCCAACCACCATCGACAGTGATGATACTGCCATGGAGATAGTCCGAGGCAGGTGAGGCCAGAAACACGGTAGGGCCTGCGAAGTCCTGAGGCTCTCCCCATCGGCCAGCAGGTATGCGGCCAAGGATAGCGTCGTGCCTCTGCTTGTCATCACGGAGGGCTTGCGTATTATCGGTGCTTATATACCCTGGAGCTATGGCGTTGACATTGACTCCCTTGCTTGCCCATTCATTGGCAAATGCCATGGTCAATTGTCCAACGCCTCCCTTGCTTGCAGCATAGCCTGGCACTGTGATCCCCCCTTGGAACGTCAGCAGTGATGCGGTAAACACAACCTTGCCACTACCACGCTCCACCATACGACGACCGACTTCACGCGTCAGGATGAACTGGGCCGACAGGTTGACTTCAATAACCTCGTCCCACAAGGCATCTGGATGCTCCGCGGCTGGCGCACGTCGGATGGTACCGGCATTGTTGATCAGTATGTCGATCACTGGATGATGTTCTTCAAGTTGCCCGGTAAACGCGGTCAGGGCAGCGCGGTCAGAAAAATCACAGGCATAAGCCGTGAAGCGTCGCCCGCGCGCCTCGACAGCTTGGGCAACTTCACTGCCTTGAGCCTCCAGCGAGGCACTGACGCCGATGATATCGGCGCCGGCCTCTGCCAATGCTTCAGCCATGGCGCGACCAATGCCACGTTTGCATCCGGTCACCAGAGCCGTCTTGCCAGCAAGGCCAAAAGTATCGAGTACAGCCATCCTTCAAGCCTCCGCGCCGCAGCGAATGAGTGTTTTCATCGATGCTGAAGAGTCTGCCAGTTCATCGAATGCACCTTGTATGTCATCCAGCGGTTTGATCGAGGTGATGAGTTTGCGCGCATCTATGGCGCCATCGGCGACCAGTCGGATCGCCTCGTCGTAGTCCTGTGGTTCGTAGACACGTGCGCCCAACATCTCGATCTCCTTCCAGAAGAACTGAAACAGATCAACTTCAGGTTGGGTCGCATGTATGGCAACCATGACGATACGTCCGCGCGTAGCGGTTGCTGCCGTCATCAGGTCAACACCGGGTTTTGTACCTGATACTTCAAACACGACATCGGCGCCCTTGCCGCCGGTCATCGACATAATGGTTTCTACAGGATTTTCAGCACGAGGATCCACAGTTGCACATCCCAGGTCGGCAGCCATTGCAAGACGCGCGGGGTTGACCTCAGAGACAGTGACGTTGGCCCCGGCCTGCTGCGCCACCAGTGCCACCAACATACCTATCGGCCCGCCGCCAATGACCAACACATCCTCACCAGCCTCGACCCGACCACGACGCACGTCATGGCAGGCGACAGCCGTTGGCTCGATCAAGGCAGCAAGATCCAGCGGCATGCCATCAGGTACCGAGTGCAGTGTATGTGCCGGCACGTTCCAGTAGCGCTGAAAAGCACCGTCTGTATCCAGACCCAGAAACTTGAGGTTTTGACAGACATGCTGGAAACCCCGTTGACAGGACGGACACTCACCACAGTGATCAAGTGGACGCACCACAATACGATCACCGAATGAGGCGGTTGTTACACCATGACCCACGGCTGTAACGGTGCCGGACATTTCATGGCCGATAACGCGGTGGTTGCCGATTCGTGCGTCCATATGACCAAGGTACACGTGCAGATCGGTGCCACAGATTCCGCAGAACGCAACCTCGATCTGCACCTCTCCCTCGCCGGGCTCTTGTGGTTCAACGCTCTCGAGCGAGAACTGTTTATTACCTGTGTAGTAAGCAGCGGGCGCAGACATGTTATCTCCGAAGCAATTTTGATCAGACCCATTCTCAAGGATATGCTGCTTTGGTCAGGTGATGCAACTTGATTCATGGCTGACAAAACGTCGATGGCTTTGCCTATTGTCCGGCTCGAGACTTGATCTTTTGCCACGTTGCTGATTGCGTACCGCGTCGCTTGTCAATAGCCCGCGGCTGCATCGGAGGCTGACTGACTTCACGGACACAAAAATCATGAGCCCGGGGTTACGTGTGCGAATGAACCGCACACATCAATTCGACGGTACCGTGGCAAGGTTCCCTAGAACACTATCGGGTTTGATGGCAATCTCACCTGACTCGGTATCAAGATCGAAAGGGCAAGTGCTGCACTGAACTCTCTGTTGTGTGCTTGGAACGTTGTCCAATCTCGGATCGGCTTCGCCGCTGGCGAGTGTGGGTTGATCGTCCGCATCAAGGCGCTTTTTCAGCAAGTCGAGCAGTAGCTCATCCATCCCCAAAGGCTCGGCAATTTGATAGCGAGTGCCTGGAAATTTGGCCGCTGCCTGGCTTGCAAGACTTGGAATATCTCTGGTCCAGTGTTTGCCCTTGGCTAAAAACAGGGGCAACAACACGATATGTGTAGCCCCTCTGCCGACGCACGCGGCGTAGGCTGCTGCTATATCCGGCATAGCCAACTCCATATGAGCAGGCTCCACGATGCGGCAGTCCTTGTCAAAACGAGAAGCAAACCGCTGCGCAACGTCCAGAAGACTGTCATTGGATTGCGCTCGCCGACTGCCATGGTCGCAGATGATGATCCCCGTACGAGATACGTCTGCACCGGTGTTTGTCGTCACCGAATTACTCCTCATCAAGCGGTGTAGTCTACAACCTTCATTCAGTGTGTGGATCTCGATCAGACGTCGATGAAACGCGGCTCACGACTCAGATTTGACAGAATCTCCGGGCCATCGCTGCGCAGGATAACGATATCTTCCAAGCGCAAGCCGAACCGCCCTGGCAGGTAGATTCCCGGCTCGATGGAGAAGACCATGCCCTCATCAAGAACGGTTTGTGAGGAAGCTGATAAATACGGTGGTTCATGCACCTCAACTCCCATACCGTGCCCGAGTCTGTGCATGAAGTATTGACCGTAGCCGGCATCCGAAATCACGCCTCGAGCGGCATCATCCAATTCGTGTGCACGTATTCCAGGGCGTGCGATCTGCAGTGCCGCTTGTACAGCTGCTTCCACCACGGCATGCACCTCACCATACTCTGCCGGCGGCTCAGCTATCACTGCCATCCGAGTGATATCTGAACTAAAGCCATGACACCGCCCACCGATGTCCATCACGACCACATCGCCTGCCTTGAGTTTGGTGGCCCCCGTGTGGTGATGCGGCATAGCGCCGTTGCTACCCGCGCCAACGATGGTGAAGATCGGCTCTGCACCGAGTTCAACGAACGTACTTCGCACCACCTCGGCGACGTCCAGCTCGGTCATGCCGATACGGATCGCATCCCATGCAGCCAACATCGCTGCATCTGCAAGCATCGCGTTTGCCTTGAGCGCCTCGTATTCTGCGGGCAGCTTACGAGCACGCAGCGCTCCAATGGTCGATTCGCAGAACTGTCGCTGTGCACTGAACAAGCGATCCTGAATCAGTGCTGCATGATCCGCACGCATGGTTTCGTCGAGAACAATAGAGCGAAACTGTCTGGCTCCGTATGCATCAAGTAATCTTTCAAGCGCTGCACCGGGCCCCTCTGCATCAGACCATTCAAAAAAAGGCAGATCGGTTTGCTTGCGGGCGCTCTGCGCCTCCAATGAAGGCATCAGCACGCCGGCATGATCGGCGCTCAACACATACACAAGTGGGCGCTCGTCAGCATGTGGCTTCAAGCCTGTGAGCCATTCCAGATGGGCACCGGGGCCAAGTGCAATCAGATCTACACTTTCCTCAGCCATTTTCGCGCGTAGAGCGTCGGTCTTTCTCATGGTCTTTCCCCCGTAGGCCGCACAACTTTGCCATACTTTTTTCATTCAACAGCGAGCAGTCAAGTTTCTGTGACCCCCTCAAATCTGGTACTCGACATCGGCAACGTACTGTGTCGCTGGGACGGCGAGGCGCTACTGAATCAGGTCTATCCCGACGCTGACGAACGAGAGCTTGCCAACCGGGCCCTTGTACAACACGAGGATTGGATAAAGCTCGACGCAGGCTTGTTGACTGTGGCTCAGGCAGCTGAGCGTGCAGCTGCTCGTGGTGGTGTATCCGTAGACAGTTTGCTCAAGCTGCTTGAAACACTGCCCGAGTCACTCACGCCCTTTGCAGACACGCACAAAGCAGTAATGGATGCACAGGCAGCGGGTGTTCCTGTTTATATCCTGAGCAATATGCAAGAGCACTGCTGGACGCATCTGGCGGCACAACACCGCGTGTTCGACGACTGCATGGGCGTCATCGTCAGCTGTGAGGTCCAATTGACCAAGCCCGACGCGGCAATCTATCGATCATTGACCGATCGGTTTTCTCTGGATCCTGCGAGCTGTGTGTTTGTCGACGACATGCAGGAGAATGTCGAGGCGGCACAGGCTTGCGGCTGGCAGGCGATGCGGCTCGAGAGCCCATCACATGGAGCCAGTCTTATCGAAGAGCTAGCATCGCGGATTCTCTCGGCCCGCTAGGTCTTTAACCCTTTGGGTTCACGGCATGTACCCCGCGACTTCAATCAGACTCATGATTTGACAGGGCAAAAGGCGCCAGGCATCGAATTCAGGCGGTAGCCCGCTTTATATGGAGACGCAGGCCATTCACGATAGAATGCAAGGCTTGAAAGCTCTGGACTGGACTACCCCCGATGACGCGCATATCTGCTGCTGGACTATCGATCGCTGGCCCCTTGCACGCCTTTATCATCGATGAGGCCTTGCCGGGCACCGGCGTCTCGGCAGACACGTTCTTTCAAGGCCTGGCCAGCATCGTGGAAGAGTTTGGTCCGCGCAACAGCGCCTTGCTGGCAAAGCGTGATCAATTGCAGTCAGAGATCGATAACTGGCACCAGGCGCACCCAGGACCAATCGACGCTGCCGCCTACAAGACCTTCCTTGAGTCCATCGGGTATCTGGTCCCCGCGCCGGCGTCGGTCGAGGTCACTGTTACCGATGTGGACCCCGAAATTGCAACACTGGCGGGACCGCAGCTGGTTGTTCCGGTAAACAACGCCCGCTACGCGCTCAATGCGGCCAATGCTCGCTGGGGCAGCCTCTACGATGCACTCTACGGCACCGATGCGATACCGAGTGCTGATGGTGGCGAAATCGGAGCCGATTACAACGAGGTGCGGGGCAACCGTGTCATCGCTCGTGCCATGGATCTGCTGGACGCACACACCGCACTGAGCCACGGCAGCTTTGCCGACGCTACCGCTCTGGCGGTCGTCGACGGACAACTGCAGGCCACACTGGACTCCGGCAGTGAGATCGGGCTCAAGGATGCCTCAGCCTTTGTCGGGTACACCGGCAGCGCGGCAACACCTTCATCGATTCTGTTGCGTCACAATGGTCTGCACATCGAGATTGTGATTGATCGTGAGCACCCTATCGGCCGCCAGAGCGGGGCCGGGATCAAGGATCTGGTCCTCGAAGCCGCCCTGAGCACGATTCAGGATTGCGAGGATTCAGTGACGGCCGTCGATGCCGAGGACAAAGTCGTCGTGTACCGCAACTGGCTCGGCCTGATGCGCGGGGACCTCGAAGAACGCTTCAGCAAGCGCGGCCAGGAGGTGGTTCGCCAACTGGCATCTGACCGGGAGTTCACCACACCGGATGGCGCCACAATGAGCCTGCCGGGGCGCAGCGTACTGCTGGTGCGTAATGTGGGAGCTCACATGATGACCGATGCCGTGCTGGACGCTAACGGCAACGAAATCACCGAAACCTATCTGGACGCGATGGTGACCAGCCTGTGCGCGAAGCATGATCTTGCCAAGGGGGACAAGGACGCTCGCAATTCACGTACCCGAAGCATGTATATCGTCAAGCCCAAGCAACATGGCCCCGATGAGGTAGCCCTGTCGTGCGAGTTGTTCAGCAAGGTCGAGCAACTACTGGACATCAAACCCGGGACGCTCAAGATCGGCATCATGGATGAGGAAAGACGAACCACTCTGAATCTTGCCGCGTGTATCGAGCAGGCGCGCGAGCGCGTGATCTTCATCAACACGGGATTTCTGGATCGAACCGGGGACGAAATGCATACCAGCATGCTCGCAGGCGTGATGGTGCCCAAGGGCGAGATGAAATCGGCAGACTGGCTCGCGGCCTATGAGGACAACAACGTGGATGTGGGCCTCGCCTGTGGCCTGGGGGGGCGTGCGCAGATCGGCAAGGGCATGTGGGCCATGCCAGACGCCATGGCCGACATGCTGGCGGCCAAGAAAGGCCATCCGCAATCAGGGGCCAATACCGCCTGGGTGCCATCACCCACAGCGGGCGTATTGCATGCCTTGCACTATCACGATGTGAACGTCACTGAACGCCAGCGCGAGCTCGAAGGGCGTACGCCGGCCGCTCAATCAGCACTTTTGACTATCCCGCTGGTGGAGCCCGGTCGCAACTTCTCAGCCAGAGAGATCGAGCGTGAACTCGACAACAATGCCCAGAGCATTCTTGGGTATGTCGTTCGATGGGTCAATCAGGGGGTTGGGTGCTCGAAGGTGCCTGACATCGACGATGTCGGTCTGATGGAAGACCGCGCGACGCTGCGCATATCAAGTCAATTTCTTGCCAACTGGCTGCACCATGAATTGATTTCTGAAGCACAAGTTCGCGACACCATGGAGCGGATGGCCATTGTCGTTGACAGGCAGAATGCCGACGATTCGGACTATCAACCGATGGCACCCAACTTCGACCAGAGCATCGCCTTCCAGGCAGCACTTGACCTGGTGCTCAAGGGGCGAGAGCAACCGAATGGCTACACCGAATTCGTGTTGACCGCTCGCAGGCGAGAGGTCAAACAAGCGGCCTCCAATGGTTGATACAAGCGTGCAGCCCACAGGCTAATATGTCCTTCGACACACGTTACTTGTGTCGTGCAGGAACTTTTCAAGCAGGTACAAGTCCAGACTGTTCGGGGCGTGCGTCTTCCTCGTCACGCCCACAACCCTCACAACCGGAGTTGCTGATAATGACACGATCTTTTTTCTACAAGGCGATGGCCGCGGGAGGCGCAGTGGCGCTCATTTCCGGTTGCGCCGCCATCGGACTCGGTGGCGAACCCGACGCGCGTTGGGCGGACTACAAGAACTGGACACGTGTCAACGAGAATCCCTCCACCGGAGCTTCACCTGGTCTGGGCGCCGTGCACCTGGGGCCCGAGGGCTACCGAGTGGTGTACGTCAACGACATCGGTAGAGACACCATCCTCGGTGACGGTCCCTACGAGTATCCCGAAGGCACCGTTGTGGTCAAGGAACAGTACAAGAACGAGGCCGCCTACAACTCGGCTAGCGGAGCCGCGGTCACCGTCAGCTTGAAAGTCGGGTCTGGTGCAGGTGCAGACACATGGCAATGGGCTGACAGCTACACAAGCTCTGCGGGCGAGAGTGCGTTCTGCTCTGGCTGCCACTCCATCCCGTTTGCCAAGGATTTCGTCTTCTCCAATGTCGAATACCTCGCTGCAAACGAGTAATCACGTCTCCTGCGTGGCGCCCGTGGAGTGTCCGGGCGCCACGGACGGGGAAAACAACCACCGACTCAAGTCCAGATCTGCTGTGTCGTCATGCAGTTGTATTTCAGGAAGGCTTACAGAGCGGGCTTAAAAAAGACCAAGCTGCGCATCGGTCATGGCGTGAAAGCTGGTACCTATGGACTTCAGAATGCCGTCTGCCGCTGGCGCCAATTGGCGCTCGATATAGTGCTCATGATCAATCGGTGAGACGTGAGCTTCAACTGGCTCCGGGCCATTCACCGTGATCACATAGCGGACCGTCTTGCCCGGGCGCACAAGCTTGCGGGCGGCCTGTACGTGAGGCGGTACGTTGCGCTGATAGTCACCAAGACTGCGCCTGAGCCGTTTGCGATACACCAGCTTGTCGTCACACTCACCACTCAAGACCGCCTTGTGCGTTGCGATGACGTACGGCTCCACCGGCAGATCACGGAACACGCATCGCAACAACTCGCGCTGAAATTCGCGTGCTAACGGCGTCCAGTCGGTACGCACAGCTTCAAGGCCTTTGACCACAAGCTCGCCTGCCTGTCCAGGGCGTTCGACCCAGCCTGCGTAGCGCTTCTTGCTTCCCGTGGACGTACCGCGCACCGTTGGCATGAAAAAGCGTGCGTACCGCGTTTCAAATTCCACCTCAAGGTGTGATTCAAGGTCAAAACGCTCGCTTAGTTCACGCTCCCAGTGTTCATCAAGCCCCTGTGCCAAGGTCCTTCCAAGCGCGTCGGTCTCGTTGTCCGGCACCTGATCACCCAACAGAACAAAGACCGAGTCCGTATCTCCGTATATGACTTGATACCCCCGTGCTTCCACCCAGTCGCGAGTACCGGTGATGATGTCATGGCCACGACGCGTGATGCTCGAGGCGAGCCGTGGGTCGTGAAAGCGACAGGAGCTGCTACCCAACACGCCGTAAAACGAGTTCATGATAATTTTTATGGCTGTGGAAAGAGGTGTATTGCGCTGAGTCTTTGCAACATCACGTGAGGCCGAAAGCGATGTGATCAGACCAGGAAGAATGTGCTGTTCTCGATGAAAACGAGCCTCGAGAAACCCGGGCACCGGCTGCGGATCCTCTGACGAGACAGCAAGCCCCAGAGGATCAACAAAAAAGGTTCGGATGATGCTCGGGTAGAGACTTTTGAAATCAAGTACCAACACATTTTTATACAAGCCTGGCACAGAATCCATGACATGACCGCCGGGGCTGGCAAGACCGGATGCGGCGATGTTGACGTCAGGCGCCACTCTGCCAGCGCGGTGCAGTTCGGGTAGATACAGGTTGTCAAATGCCGCTGTGGCACCTGCCAGACGATCAAGCGACAGGCCTGTCAGACTGGCCCTGGCTATGGCAAATGACACAAGGTCTGCCTTGTCCAGAATTTCGTTCACCAAGGTGCAATCGCGCAGGTTGTAATCCGCCAACTGTGCCTTGTCCTCGCGAAACAGTCGGTTGATCTCTCCCACCTTGTCGGCCTCAGGGGCAATGAGCTTGCCCACGCCGAGAAACTCCCGCGCGACGTTCTCCAGCGAGAAACTCTCGAAGCTGTAGAACGCCGCCTTCAACAGATCGATACCGTCGAGCACTGCACGCCCTGGAATGCGCGCGATACGCGGATCACCTTGAGCTTGATTGCCACCCTTGAAAACGGAGGCCGTCTCAGGGCCTCGGCCAATCGCAAATCGAATGCCGAGAGATTTGCATTTGTTGTCCAAAAACGCAAGATCGAAACCGACTACGCTCCAGCCAGTCAGTACATCAGGATCCACCTCCGCGACCCAGGCAAAAAACGCGTCAAGAATGGTGCGCTCATCCTGCCCGAAGTGCAGCAGGTAGCCATCGCGCACTTGATCAGACTCATTGCCGACCATGAACACACGTGCATCACCCCCGGCGACAGCGCCCGCTATCGAATAGAGTTCTCGACTCGAGCCGCGCGTCTCGATATCAAGCGCCAGACAAACCAACCGCGGGCGACTATCAGCACCTTGCGCTATGACATGCTCGCTGAGCTGTACCCGTGTCTCCTGCCACGGTTTGATGCGCGGATTGATCATCTCGAGGTAGGCCTCATGCTGTATCACCTCGCCAGACGCTGTGAAGCCTGCGCGTACATAGCGCTCCATCAGATACCTGTCATGCGGTTTGACATCCGATTCGAGCAAGGCTGCCCCTGTGCCTGCCAGTTCACTCAGTGCTCGCCAGGTACTGGCGTAGATGGCATCAACCGGCTTCCCGTTCATGGACACAAGCTCCAACGGTTTGCGCCGGACACCGGCAATTGTCGGCAAGGCTTCGGCGCGGGGAGTGAAACAAACGGCCTCCTGGCGTGGGTAGCGCAGCCACAAGGGCAAGCCATCTGTCGCAGCCCAATAGCCAAGCTCGAGCCCCTCGCGGGTGTCTCGAAATTGCCGGGTCAACAGGAAGCCGTCGATGGAATCGCTCACCGCTCTAGAGTAGCGTGTCCGCGTTGAACGGTGACGCGGCTGAGCCACTCCTGCGTTACCCTCAAGGCATTCTCATCAAGACTGCCCCCATGCTCCGCTATCTCCCCGGACTGATTCTGATCCAGCTCGTTGCTGTTGGTTTGCTCCATGTGAATGCGCGCGCAGAGCCCATGGATTTGCTCGTCCGTGCGGGGCTCCCCTGCGCCGTTGTGACGCTTGTGATGGCCTTATGGTTCGCGACGCTTTCGAGAAGCCAGTCTGACCAGCGGCACGCTGCTCTGATAGAGGCCCATGCACGCGAGCGAGAACAGCTCAAGGTGGAGGCCGTTGAGGCGCGAGAGAGGGTTCAGGTAGATGCCCTGCAGGAGCGTGAGAAGGTACAGGTGGCAGCGCGGCGCGAGCAGGACAAGGCCGTTGACAAGATCCGCCGAGAGGCCGAGAAACGTGAGCGCAGAGTAAGTCGGGGTGCAAGCCTCAAGCTGGGGCTTACCTTTTTTACCACCGCCGGTCTGGGTGTGCTCATGTTGCTGACCGAGTTGCTGACGCTCGGCTTGCTCACGCTGTCCACATCGGCCGGTGCTCTCGGTGGCTACCTGCTCAGATGGCGACAGACACGTCAGCTTGACGATGACCGAGCGCAGCGGTTGCCAGATACTGCACCACGCATTGTCGCAGACTCTTCCGTGCTTGCGATTGAGGCTCCCCCACGCACGAAAGACCCAGCCTGATCCGCAGTCCCGAAGAGTCCGCTACAGCTCGACCACGGACCGCACTTCATTCAGCCAGGACTCAGGCCACGCAATCGCTCGCTGCGTCTGCGCAGCAACTCGACGGTCGTGAGCAACAGGATCGAGAAGATCACCAGGATGGTGGCTACCGAGAGAATCGTTGGTGAGATCTGCTCGCGAATGCCGTTCCACATCTGACGTGGAATGGTCTGTTGATCGAAGTCGGCAACAAACAGCACCACCACCACTTCATCAAAGGAGGTGACAAAAGCAAATAGTGCTCCGGAGATAACCCCTGGCAGGATCAGCGGCATGATGATCTGGCGGAATACCGTAATCGGGGTTGCACCCAGATTTTGTGCAGCGCGAGTCAGCGAGTGATCAAAACCGACCAGGGTGGCTGTCACGGTGATGATTACAAACGGTATGCCGAGCGTTGCATGCGCCATGATGATGCCAACGTAGGTGTGCGCAAGACCGGTTGAGGAGTAGAAAAAGAACAGCCCGGTAGCGGTGATGATCAACGGCACAATCATCGGGGAGATCAATACGCCCATGATCAAGCGACGAAAGGGCATCTCGGGCCGTGACAAACCCAGCGCTGCGAGCGTGCCGAGCGCTGTGGCGAGAATGGTAGACGCGATACCGATGATGATCGAGTTCTTGGCGGCCTTTATCCAGCTCGCGTTCTCCCAGACATCTCGCCACCAATTGCTGTCCCTGATCGCCTCAGGCGCGGTCATGCCGAAGGTCAATATGCGGTCGTACCACCGCAGGGAGTAACCATCAGGATCCAAGGAGAGCATCTTCTGGGTAAACGTGAAATAAGGCTCCGCATTGAACGACAGCGGAATCACGATAAGGATCGGGGCGATGAGAAACAAAAAGATCAGGCCACAGATCACCAGGTAGGTGTAGTGCCAGATGCGTTCGCCTGTCGAGGCATGAGCCGGGAGTTTGAGCATGCTCATCAGCGGTCAACCGAACTTCATGTTGTCGATGCCAATCAGGCGATCGTAGAGCCAATACAATAAAATGACGCCAAACAACAACAGCGACGCAAGCGCTGCCGCCAGCGACCAATTGAGCGACTTCTGCATGTGGAAGGCGATCAGGTTGGAGATCAGTTGTCCGGAGGACCCGCCCACCAGCGCCGGCGTGATGTAGTAACCGACCGCCAGGATGAAGACCAGTAGAACACCGGCGCCAATACCAGGAACGGTTTGCGGGAAGTACACCTTCCAGAATGCGGTTGACGGTGTTGCCCCAAGCGACCGCGCAGCACGCACGTAGTCATGCGGAATGGTCTTCATCACCGAGTACAGAGGCAGCACCATGAAGGGCAGCAGAATGTGCGTCATGGCAATCAGGGTGCCGATCTGGTTGTACATCATCTGGATACGTCCATCGTCGCTGACGATCCCCATGGCAACCAGCAGGTCATTGACGACCCCTTGACTCTGCATGAGCACCATCCATGAGGTGGTGCGTACCAACAGTGATGTCCAGAACGGCAGCAGCACGAATATCATCAGGATGTTCGAGTAGCGCAGGGGTAGACGCGCAAGCAAGTGTGCGATCGGGTAGGCGAGCACCAGACACAGGACCGAGATCAATGCGGAGAGCCACAAGGTGCGCACAAACAAGGGAACATAGATGCGTCGGTTATCAGGGACGGACTCGACATTGCCCTGAGCGTCGTATTGCATATCCAGCGCCGCAAGATAAAAGCCTGCGCTGTAGGTGCTGGAGGAGCGCCGCATGACGCCCCAGAGTTCCGGGTTTCCCCAGTCCTCGTCAACATCGAGCAGGGCGGCCTTGTAGGGCGCCTCGAGTCGGTTGGCGCGTCGCGCGCTCTTGGTAAACAGACTACGGCTGCCGGACAAGTCGTAATTGACGCGCGTACCAACGACGCCCGCGGTGCGGTTCTCGCGTGCGCCCGCCAGATCCGCCGCCAGTGCTGCAAAGGCGTCCTCACCCGGAAGACCATCACTGTCGAGTCCTGCCCCCGGCTGCACCGCTTCATTGGCCTTGAACCAGGCGGTGAGCGCTGGCATGTTGGCAGAGAAGCTATCGTTCTCGACACTGCGCCACAGCATCTGACCGATGGGTGCAACGAAGGTAAGGATCACGAAAGCGAGTAGCGGGGCTACCAACAAGAAGGCACGGATTCTCGCCTTGCGGGTGGCACGCTGCAATGCAACGTGCAGCGGTGTTCCGTCGGCTGCGGTTATCGGGCCTGAATCGACGGGAAGGGAGGGGGACGTGTCGCTCGCGACGGTACTCATAGGCGCGATGGCTCCTCGGAGTGTAAACGCTTCGCTTGTCCGGGGAGAGCGAAACCGGTGTCAGGGTCGACACCGGTTTCGAGACAAACTGTGACGCCTTCTGGCCGTGCGCAGATCATGCAATGCTCACGGCCAGTCAGCGCTCAAGAATCGATCAAACAACAGTGATCAGTTGTTCAGCCACGCGTTGAAGCGCTCGCTGATTTCTGTATCACGATCTGCCCAGAACTCAAAGTTGTTGACCAGAGCCACTTGCATGTTTTCAGGAGCTGTCGGCATGTGGGGAGCCATCTCGGTCTTGCCATCGTTGAACAAACCGACAAGGTCTGCCGAAGACTTGCGCGCCGGACCATAGGAAATCCATGACGCTTGAGCTGCCAGCGGCTCTGTACCTGTAGCGAAGCTGATGAAGTCCATGGCAGCCTCAACGTTCGGTGCGCCCTTGGGCACGACGAACAGGTCAAAGTCGAGGATCTGTCCGTCCCAGACGATTTCGAAAGGCTGGCCTTCACCAATGGCTGCGTTGAAGATCCGCCCGTTGTACGCCGTGCTCATTGCCACTTCTCCGTCGGCGAGCAGTTGTGGCGGCTGTGCGCCGGCTTCCCACCAGACAACTTCGTCCTTGATGGTGTCGAGTTTGGCAAGCGCACGCTCAACGCCTTCATCACTTTCGAGCATGTCGTAGACCTCGTCTGGAGAGACGCCATCAGCCATCAGTGCCATCTCGAGGTTGGCCTTGGCGCTCTTGCGCAGACCCCGCTTGCCAGGGAAGCCCTCCAGATCGAAGAAGTCAGCGATGGTGGACGGTGCATTCCCTTCGAACTTGGTGGTGTCGTAGGCATAGACCGTTGACCAGACGATATTGGCAACCGCGCAATCCGTCAGAGCGCCTTCGATGAAGTCGTCTGCCGCGGGCGTGCCGTCGGGGGCTGCTGGCAGTGCGCTGGTGTCGATTTCCTCGAGCAGGCCTTCGTCACAGAGACGGATCGCATCCGAGTACTCGACGTCGGCTACGTCGATGGAGACGTTACCCGCCTCAACCTGCGCCTTGATGGGCGTTGCCGGATTGTCGGCGTCAACTGAATTGACGGTGTTGCCAGTGGCTGCCATCCAGGGCTTGTGATAAGCCTCAACCTGACTCTTGGCGTAGGCACCGCCCCATGACATGACGGTGATCTCGGTGGCAGCCTGCGCGCCACCAGCCAGGGCGACCGAAATCGCGCTGACCACCAGTAAGTGAGTTTTCATGTGTTCCGTGTTCCGTTAGTGGTGTTGAAGTTACAACGGCTCCCATCCTACCCCGAAGCGCACAAGATCGCCCCTGTTGCGCAATTTGGTGCGGCTTCAGCCACTCTGGGGGCGTGATTTACAGGACACTGTTCTCGCTTGCTCGGTTTTCGCTGAGCCAGGTGTGCTCAGTCCGCAAGAGCATCAAGAGCCCGGCAATCCGCCGGGTCCCAGCCTACCGTGGCTTGCTGACCCGCTTCAAGTGATTTGCGGCCGGTGTGATTGCGCACCTTGACCACAAATTCGTCAGTGCCGGCCACGCTCATGCGCACACGAATGTGATCACCCAGATAAATCAGCTCCTCGATCTTGCCGTCTATGGTGACCACTTGCGAGCCGGCAGGGGGGTCGAGCTCGATGCGCTCGGGGCGGATGGAAAGGGTGGTACGCGTGCCTTCACCACCGGCGACGACATGGTCGGCAACCACCTGCTCGCCGTTGTCCAGCTTGACGCTGCAGGTCTGCCCGCGAGACTCGGTGATGGTGCCATTGAGACGATTGTTCTCGCCGATGAACTGCGCCACAAACGAATTGTCGGGCTTCTCGTACAGAGTATCCGGTGATGACAACTGCTGGATCACGCCGTCGTTGAACACCGCGATACGGTCAGACATGGTCAGTGCCTCAGACTGGTCATGGGTCACATAAACCACCGTAACGCCGAGGCTTTCGTGGATGTGCTTGATTTCGTATTGCATCTGCTCGCGCAACTGCTTGTCAAGCGCTCCCAACGGCTCATCCATCAACACCAGCTCGGGCTCGAACACCAGCGCCCGCGCAACGGCCACTCGCTGCTGCTGCCCCCCCGAGAGCTGTGCAGGGCGCCGTGATCCAAACTCGGGCAGCTCCACCATTTCCAGCGCACGCTTTACCTTGGCTTCGGTATCCGCCTTGCTCATCTTTCGCACCTGCAGCGGGAAGGCCAGGTTTTCCGAGACGGTCATGTGCGGGAACAATGCGTAGTTCTGGAACACCATGCCGATACCGCGCTTGTGTGGCGGCACGTCATTGATCGATTGTCCGTTCAGAATGATCTCGCCGTGGGTGGCCGGCTCAAAGCCTGCGAGCATCATCAAACTGGTGGTCTTGCCCGAACCCGAGGGGCCGAGCATGGTCAGGAATTCACCGCTGGCGATATCCACGTTCAGGTCCTTGACGACCAGGGTCTCGCCGTCGTAGCTCTTCTGCACGTTCTTGAACCGCACCATGGGTTCGGGGGCGGCATGGGGGGCGGCATCAGGGGCGGCATGGCCAGTCAAGTGAATACGTCCTCTAGTGTGGTCAGCTTCAGGCCGGGCGCCAGCTGCGGCCGGGGGTCTGCACCCGGTCGTAACCATACCGGTAAAACGACGCTCGTAGCAGCCCAGGTGTGCCGCAGATCGCGCAAATCAGGGCTGTCTCGAGCCTGTCTCAGGCAAGAATCCGCTCGCGACGATACAGGGCGCAAGCAAGTGCGACCAACAGAGCGCTTGCGGCCAGCGTGCCGAGAACGGACAAGAGCACATCCAGAGACTCCAGCGGCAGACCCAGGGTGGAGCGTTCCAGCAGCAGGTACTGGCTCAGCATCGGCAAAGGCATCAACACCACCTCCGAGCGCACGCTGAGAAACTGCAGCGCAAAGAAGGGCGCCATGGGGATGACCATCAACAGGCCAAGGTAGGTCTGTGCCTCCTTGACGCTGCGGGTCCAGGCCGACACCGTGACCAGCAGCGCCGCGATAAACGGCGCCAGGGGCAGTGCCAGCAGCAGCGCCCGTGTGACGGTGCCAGCGTCAAAGCGCACCTCACCACCGATCAGATCGGCAGGGAAGACGCGGAACAGCGCCCACACGGAAAACGCACAGAGCAGCACGGAGAGCGCCACAAAAGCGAGGGTCGCACCAAACTTGCCTATGACGATGTCCCTGCGTGCGACAGGCAACCCGAGCAGAGGCTCGAGTGAGCGGCGTTCACGCTCACCGGCGGTGGTATCAATGGCGAGGTAGAAACCGCCCATCGTCATCGACACAATGAACAAGAAGGGCAACAGCGAGGCAAGCAACTGACCACTTGCCCCGTCGTTGGAGACATCGTCAGTGACCAGATCAAGACTGTCGAACACCGTCGGATCGAGGCCACGATGCTGCAACCGGAGGCTGTTGTTTGTCTGCTCCCACAAGCCTAGCAAGGCCTCGACTCGCCGTGCCGCGCGCATCGATGCCTTGTCACTCTCATCGAGATACAGCGTGATACTGGCAGGGCGCGCTGCGCGCAGTTGCTCGCCAAAGTGCTCACCGATTTCTAGCACAACTTCAGCATCACCAGAGACAACAGCGTCGACCGGATCATCCGGCGCTGCCACCGCATCAACGTTCTGGCCTGCCAGAAACTTCACCAGCTCGGGGGCTCGCTCGGCATGCCTGACGGGCAGCGTAGCGACGGTGTCAAAGTCAATCGACAGTTGCTTGAACGTCATCGCAAGCGAGCCACCGAGGAGCAGGGGCAACAACACAGGACCGAATAACAGGGCATAGAACAAGGTCTGCCGGTCCCGCAGGTTGTCGATGATTTCCTTGCTCATCACCACAAGCACAGAGGAGACCCTCATGTGTCTTGCTCCGGCTGCAAGCCCAGCGCCGAGACGAAGGCATCCTCAAGATCGGTTTGGCCGGTGCGCGACAAGATTGCCGGCAAGCTATCGGCCAGTGCGATACGACCCTCGGCGATGATGGCGATCCGATCACAGAGCGCTGACACCTCCTGCATCACATGACTTGAAAACACGATGCAATGCCCTCGGTCCGCCAGGTTTCTAACGATCTCGCGCAAGCCCCGGGTTGCCATGACGTCGAGCCCGTTAGTCGGCTCATCGAGCATCAGATTACGAGGCGAGTGCACCAGAGCTCGTCCAAGGGCGACCTTGGTTTTCTGGCCTTGGCTAAAGCCTGCCGCGCGACGATCAGCAAAGCTTGTCATGGCCAGTTGCTCAATCAACTCGCCGGTACGTTGTTGAGCCACAGATGCGGAGAGGCCACACAGGCGGGCGTAGTAGTGAATATTCTCGCGCGCGGTCAACCTCGGGTAGATACCGGCGTCGTGCGGCATGTAGCCAAGGTTACGCCTGGCAGCTTCGACCTGGGTAACCACATTGTGCCCATCGATTGAGGCATTGCCAGCGTCCGGGACAACCAGCGTAGCGAGCATTCGCAAACTCGTTGATTTACCCGCACCATTAGGCCCAAGTAGCCCTGTGATCTGACCATCAGCGGCCGAGAAACTGACATCCTGAACGGCGGCTACTGGCGTTTCTGTGCGCCGCGCGCCCGGGCGAGAAAACGCCTTGGCAAGACCTTCGCATTGAATCATGGGCGCGGCCCGTTGGCATCGACAAAGAACGGCGGCGGATGCAAGCGATCAAGGCAATCAAGAGACAGGCTTTCGCCCAGAGTTGTATCGACAAATTCTGCCAGCAGTTGCGGCACACAACCCAGCGGCAGCTGCATATGACCCTGACCTTCGTTGACGATATGGGTCGTGTTGCCAAGCGTTTGTGCCAGACGTTCAGCGTAGGCCGGCGGTGTAACAGGGTCCGCTTCCCCCGACAACATGAGCGTGGGCACAGCGCTTTCAAGCGGGGCATGAAAGTCATCATCAATGATGCCAGCAGGCCAGGCATCACAGGCAGCCTCAAGGGCTGTCAGTGGGGCACTACCGAGAAAGGTACCGGCGGCAGCAGCATGTGCGGCCTCTGCATCCATAAACGGCAAGTCTTCGGTACACACCACGGCATAGTGCATGCCCGTGGCCAGACTCGCTTCAAGATCTTGCGTCTGCAAGGATGCCTGACGCGCCAGTGGCGCCAGATGACCCTGCGCTATGGCATCGTCCAGCAAAGAGGGCAACAGCGAAGCGCCATGGGACGAGTACGCAAGCAATCGCAAGGTAACGGCGAGGTCTTCACGCGTAAAACGAGACGTCTCGAGCGAGCCCTGAGCGATATCCTCCCACTCCACATCGATAGCGCTGGTCTCAAGATCCGTTATGAATTCCCTGGTTCTGTTCTCGATATCAGGAAACGCGTTATTACAAGCCTGATCACTTGTACAGCGTTGCAGAATCAACGACAACGCGCGCTGTGCCAAGGGAGCGATATCTGGCCCCAGAGGAATACCCGGAGGTACGACAGCGTCCAGCACCAATGCACGTGTGTGCGCCGGATAACGCCTGGCGTAGTGCAGGGCGACCCGAGTGCCATAGGACACGCCATACAGATTCCAGCGTTCAATACCAAGCGCGCTACGCACCTGATCCAGATCCTGTACTGCAACACTGGTCGTGAAAAGACGCGGGTCTGCTGCAAGCGATGCCAGGCACTCTGATGCAGCCTCGCGCGCATCGCGTGCCAGAGCCTCACGACTGTCCTCGCCTGAAAAACCGTCCGGACCTGACGGACAGTCAAGCAACTCGGATGCACCGGTACCGCGCTGGTCCACGATTATGATGTCGCGATCCCGGTTGACGTGCCGAAACGCGCGAGCGATTGCGGGGTAGGTGTCTTGCGCAGACTGACCGGGGCCGCCTGAAATGAACACCACAGGATCAGCCTGTGCCTTGCGTCCACGCGCCGGAATCTTTGCGATGGCGAGTTTCAGTGTGGCGTCCTGACCTGGCTGACTCGGCGAGGCGGCTCCAGGATTCAGTGGCACGTCAAGAGTCGCGCAACGTGCCTTCAGCGTTGCTCTCCGGTCCCCGATGGTGCAGCGCTCGAACTGCACTGAATTCGCGGACACGGCATCGCCTTCACGTGCGAGCGCCTGACCGTGCAGATTCACCACAGCGAACAGCAGACCCGGTATGACCAGACCGAATGCCGGACGACACTTGTGCGGGCGGTAAGAGACGCGCAAGGCGGGAGACTAGGTGGCTGTCAGAGTCTCTACATCGAGCAAGGGCTGCGCCAGCGCCGCAGGCCAACTGTTAACTGCTCTGCAGATTCGGGGCAAAAATGTCGCTCGGCTAGAGCGGCGACCACACCGCATGGGCATGCGCTCGACTTACAGCTCCTCGAGCACGTCCTCAAGCTGCCGCCTGGCGTTACCGACCCAGTCATCCCGCTCGATTCGACCGGGGAAAATCTGCAGGGCATCGGCGATCGTTTCGATGTCGTGGCGCTGCAGATCAGCGAGTTGTGAGTAGCTCGTGATACCGAGCTCATTGAGCGCCTTTTCGGTCACCGGACCAATCCCGAATATCTGTTTCAGGTCATCGTGGTGGTCTACGGTGTCAAACAACTGCTCGACGTCCGGGTCAAATTCGGTCAGCGTGTCGTCGTTGAAGTCTTCGCTGGAGTTTTCGTCGAATTCAACCTCGCCAATGGCCAAGGGGTCGTGTTCAGGCGTGCCCGGCGCCTCTACGGTTTCACTGGCTGACGCGCCAGGTCCGAGGTCACTCCCCAGGTCACTCCCCGGGTCACCTGCCGATTCACGTGCAGCGGGCTTCGGATGCGCGATGTAGTCATCGGCCGTCTCGTCTTCATTGTCGACCACGTCAAGGCCCATGCTGTGCATAAGCGCGGCAGAGTCAGACACTGTCTCGTGTTGAGTCTCGGCAGGCTCGACGTTTGCAGCCGCAGTCTGCGATCTGCCGTCAGGCTCGGCCAGGGCGGTGTCGGCACTTTCAGCCTTGTTCTCATCGAGATCAGGCGCCGGCGCAGAGGCCCAACTTGACCGCACCGCTTTGCGCGGCGCATCGTCAGTGGCCGCATCAGCGTCTGATCTGGTGACACTCGCTTCTTGCGGTACGAACGGTGGTGCCGCCTGAGTCGCCACAGAATGATCACGGTCTGCTGCAACGTTCCGTGCCGAGGAAGGCGGGCCGCCAGCCTGAGCGCTCGACGCAGCCGCTGTCAGGCCTTCGGATGCACCACCGGTCTGGAGGTCAGCCAGTCTTGAGCGCGTACTTTCGAGCTCCGCACGTACCTTGGCAAAGGCGGCCTCCCGGTCCTGCATGACAGACAGTTTGATGCCGAGCTGCTCGTTTTCCTGGGTGAGATCACGCAGCTGTGCCTCATGCTTTTGCATCAGCTGGCGCACCAGTAGCTGACTCTTTTCCAGATTTTGATCGAGGGAGGGCAGCCGTTTGTTGTCTTGACGAAGCATGTCGATCTCGGACTGCGCCCGGGCCTTCAGCTCGTCAAAGTCCTGGGTAATCATCGCGACGTCTGTACGCGCCTGCTGGACTTGAGCATGTTGCTGCCCGATGGTGTGGCGCAGCGCGGTAATCCGATCGGCGTAACGCGCTCGATGAACCAACCAGCCCACCGCCGCGCCTGTTATCAGGGCGAGCGCGATGCACAGCAGCATCTGCGTGATCAGGTAAATCATCCAGTAGACCTCCAACAAATGCGTTCAATCGACATAACGCACCTCGATGCGGCGATTGCGGGAACGACCTGACTCAGTCGTGTTGTCGGCTATGGGCTGCGTGGCACCGTACCCTTGAGCGATGATCTGCTCACCCGGCACACCTCGCCCGACGAGCCAATCGGCAACCGCGCGTGCGCGCTCTCGGCTCAAACGCAGATTGACATCGGGCCGCCCCGTGTTGTCGGTGTGCCCGCCAATCCGGATACGAAACTCAGGCCAGGTCTTGAGCAATTGCTCAAGCTGACCGAGCGCGCCTTCACTGCCGACAGCGAAGGTGGTGCTGCCCGGCTCGAAAGCGACCGAAGAGGTGTCCAGCCGCCCCAGAGCATCACCAAATGAGGCCCTGCGAGAACGCTCGGCGGCGGCAGGATCAAAGACGGTCAGCGAATCGGACACAAGGCGCACGCCATCAATAGACGCCACTCGGCGCACGAGTGACTCAACGTCGGTGTCTGCTGTCAGAACGCCGGTCAGGCTCAAGTCCCGGCCGGAGACCTCTATCTCGACATCCGGCTGTTGCTCTACAGCGAGTACCGCAAGCGCCTGGCGCTCCAGTGACGCGGGAATATGAGCAAGCACCTGTCGGGAAACGAGGAACAGAGATACCGCTCCGACGCAGGCAATGACCCATGGCCAGATACTCGGATCAGCCTCACCTGGCAATTCGTTCTGCAAAGCGCTTTCCCGCATACGCGAATAGTAACACCATGCGCCGATACACAAAAAACCAAAACAGGTTTCTTCTCAACTGAATTGACACCTTTGCAGCACGCTGGCGAGGCACCCTGTCAGCGCCGCGCAGGCCTGGGTAGTCGGGCGGGGTCAGACCGTTGGCGCTCAGTCGACATCGGGCAAGCCACGTGCGCTGGAACATCGTGCCTTTTCGCGGCATCATCACGGGCCACCACAACACATCTGCCATGGACACCAACGATCTCAACCGCCGTTTGCGATATTCGCTGCAGCTGGACGATGCAGACGCACTGCGTCTGATCAAACTCGGTGGAGAGCACGCCACTCTCGATGAGATCTCGGCCTGGCGCCTGAAGGACGATCACCCGGATTGTCAAGTGTGCCCGGAGATCATGCTCTCGGCGCTGCTTGGCGGACTCATCCTGGAACATCGCGGACCTCCCGCCAATGGGCCGTCAGATGGAGCGCCAAACGTGAAACCAGGCGTTGACAACAAGCCACGTGCTGCGATGGACAACAATGCGGTCATCAAGGGCATCAAGACAGCATTGTCGCTACGTTCGCAAGACGTGCAAGCCCTAATCGTCAGCGGTGGCGGGAGTGTCAGCAACAGTGAAGTGAGCTCTTTGTTGAGACGCCCGGATGCGCGCAATTTCCGGCGGTGCGGAGATCAGATGCTGCGACGCTTCCTGACAGGGCTTGCCGAGCGCCAGCGCAACAACACACCTGACACGAGCGCTTGATACCAGTGACCGATAACGCACAACCGATGTTGATTGACGATGATTGCGTCGTTGCCATGCATTACCGTCTGACCAACGGCTTCGGTGAACTGATCGACGGATCTCAGGGAGAGCTGCCGATGGTCTACATGCACAATACCAACGCGCTGCTACCCAGCCTCGAACGCGAGCTCACCGGCCACAGGGCAGGTGAGGCTCTGGCGGTCACCATCTACCCTGAAGATGGCTACGGCTACAGTGATGAGTCACTGATTCAGGACTGGCCCATGGACGCAGTGCGCGAACGGCTGCCAGACGGTGTGCCACTGATCGTCGGCCAACGACTTCAAGCGCTTGGCAATGACGATACCTCACAGCTTGTGACAGTTATCGAGGTGAACGAAGAGACCGTCCGCCTGGATGCCAATCATCCTCTGGCAGGGCAGGTCCTGCACTTCGAGATCTCCATTGTGGCAGTGCGTGAGCCGAGCGAGGCTGAACGTACACAAGGCTTTGCTACCTCGGTAAATCCATAGGCCAGGTTGTGTGTTTGTTGCGCTGCTCGCACAGGCGGCGCTGGCATCAATCGCGCTTGGGAGGATCGATGTGATCGAGTGCCTGAGTGAAAAATTGCCCTTCACCCGCACCGCAGGGCTTAAAGACAAGGGCCAGGTCGATCGAGTTGGCATCCGCTTTGGTAGAAACGCAAGCACGGCACCAGGACACGCCAGGGGTAATCTCATGTCTGACGTGCAGAGTGTGGATATCGAGCGCATGTGACACGGCAAGCGCTGTCTGATCACCTGCTACGATCAACTTGCGTACATTGTGATTAAGCCCTTGGGCCGCGCATTCGGCCAACACGGAATCGACATGCTCATTCGCGACGTGAGCGGCTGACAGGTCGTCAATAAAGTCACATGCATCAAGATGGGTGGTAGCGTGCACAAGCAAAGCACTCCGTTCAACCTTGGCCTGCTGTAGCAAGGTCAATACTCGTGCGACGGCCGCAGCCCTCTGTTCAGGGGTGGTCAGCTGCAAGGGATTCAGTTCTATGGACAACTGATGTGGCGGCCACGCTTGAACCTGTTCCAGCGTGACTTTGGAGGCGCTGCCACTTAGAACAAGTGTGGCACCCGACGGTGCGGCAGTTGGCGCCTGCTCATCTGCAGATGACAAAAAACCGCGCACACGAAACAAGGCTGGCAGGTGAAGGGCTTGGGCACTACTACCGCAGATCAATGGGAATCGCTCAGTGGCGCGCACAAGGGACACAAGCTCTGCCTCACTGACCGCATTGCCAACAACATGTCTTGTGCCCTTGGCTGCAAGTTCATCGAGCTCTTCTCTGATCGGTTGCTGCTCGTTAGTGAGCGTTGTGCCACTCAATTGGCTTGTCTGATGGTTGGTTTGAACGCTCAACAGGCCAAGGAGCTTGCTCGCCGGCGGCGACTGCTCACACGCTGATACAGCAGAGCCCAGGTAATGCACACTCATCACCACAGCATCATCGGCTCGCGCATCCGCTATGGCGTCAAGTAAAGCATCTGTAACCGGGCCAATGGCAGTGTTTGCTGATGCCTCGCTTGATAAAGCGTACTTCCAATACAGGCGTCGTACGCCTCGGCCAAGCAGCCAGTGCCATGCCTGAGTAGCCTCGCTAACGGCCGTGGTGGCACAGGACGTCCTGCAGCTCAGCGCAATGATCTCAAACGGTGCTGGGCGACTCTCATCGGAGAGATCTGTAGCGTGTAGCTCGATATTCTGTGGCACCCCAAGGTGCAGGCGTACCGGCATACCGGAGCGCGCCAGCACGCTTGCAAGCTCAGTCGCGCCAGCGATGTCGTCTGCGATACCACCGAGAAGTATGTTCATTCGTCAAGCCTATGCGCACGTAGTTCAATGACACGCGACCTGATTCTCAAAGTGATCATTTGTAGCGGCCTGAAAGCAGGCTCGAAAATGAGTTCAGGCAAACACTCCGTGCACCCACAAGTGCTCCGATCTTTGTCGATTGCGATACACCCAGAAATGACTGCCTTGTGAATCACGTGCGATGTAATAGTCACGTCGCACATCCACTTCGTCCCACCAACCGTTCTCGATGCGCTCAGGGGGTGTCATCAATTGCAGGGCCTCTGTTGCGAGAACCGGCTCACGGTATAGCCAAAGCGGGCGGGCAGGCCATGCGTCCAGCTGAGCTGACTTGCCAAGCAGCGTGCACAGCCAGGCCTTTTCCGGTCGATGGTCATCGCCTGTCTGTGCGGTGTACAAGGCTTCTCTGCCAAGCCGCGCGCGCAGACGATCAAGCACCTGCTCGATACCCCCGTCACGGGCGCGCCCGCGATCAAACAGATCACTACCGGCACGCTCCACCTCGGCAAGCTCCATTGCTGCGAGCACAACCCTGATGACAGGCCTCGGCAAACGCGTGCCATCGAGCTTCTCGCGGGCCACCTTCACAAGGTGCGCCGTATCGGCTGTCGGATCGATGAAGCGCAGCGTCAGCACAGTGGGCTTCAGGCGGTGGTGATACAAGCACACATCGAGCGAGCGCACCCCGAGATCTCCTGCCACCAGAAAGCCGCCCAGCGCCGCAAACAACCGGTTCAAGGGGAATAACAGTGCCGCTGTATCCGGCGCTTCCAATGGAAGGTCCAGTCCCTGGCGGAATGTTTCTGGCCGATGCCAGGCAGACTGCGGATCAGGCAGGCGCCCGTCCAGTCGATATAGCCAGTCTGTCAATGCACGGCCAAACCGACGTGCCAGTGGCTTGACAGGCAGTGCGCGCAGAGCGCCCAGCGTACGAACCCCGGAACGCTGTAAACCCTTGGTGACTTGCTCATCGAGCCTCAAACAGGACAATGCAACAGGTGCGAAGGCAGCCTCGAGTTGAGCAGGCTCACGCACGATCGCGTTGATACCACCACGTGCAAACAACAAGGCGGCTGAGGGTAGAGGCGCTACGGCGCATACAACCGACACGCCTTGCGCTGCAAGCTCTGCGCGAATCCTTGCCATCAATGCATCCAGGCCGCCAAAGAGTCTCAAGCTCGCACCAATCTCGAGAACAATCGATGATGGCGGTTTGGGGGTTATGCGCGATGACCAGGTGAGCGCCAGCAGAGTCAGTTGCTCCAGATGCTCTGCCTGAGCTGTCTCATCGAATTCGCTCACAACAAGACTTGGCATCAAGGCCCAGGCCGTATTCAGGGCAAGGCCTGCTCGCACACCGGCATCACGAGCGGCATCGTTACAGGCGAGGATCTGGCGGGACGACCCGGTTTGCACAATGACCGCACGGCCTGTGTCCTCATCCACTGGAGCGCCCTCCACCGCGCCCGGTGCTGCCTGCGATGACATACCCGCTGCATCACGGGATACCGCTTGGCGATCCAGTGGCAGGGCAGGGAAGTCGAGCGCCAGCCAGAGCTCGCGCGGCAATGGCCTCGTTCCCATGCTGCGAGGGTGGCTGTCGGAGTGACTGCCAGTGCCTGTATGTGACGCGGGCTCGGTCACAGGCCCTGTCACAGGCTCTGTCACGGGCTCTGTCACGGGCTCTGTCACGGGCCTTCATCTGCACGCATTGTGCTATCACCTCAAATAACTGTATTTATTTACAGTCTATCAGAAATGACAAATGAATCCACATCACAAAATAACCTCAAGCCCGGGCCTCCGGGGTTACGTCACCCCTGCCATCGCACGAAGTTTGCAGAACCGCAGTAATCAACTAAGCATTACCCGAGCTTCGCATATTCACCCGGAGCCACAACACTGACACCCGAGCTGTACACCCTTGTGTTGCTACTCCTGACAGATAACCGGCCCACGCATCCATGAGCGTCATCACGGTCAAAAAAGGCCTCGACCTGCCCTTGACGGGCTCGCCTGTCCAGCAAATACACCCTGCACCGACAACAAGCTCGGTTGCCCTGCTGGGACGCGACTACATCGGCCTACGCCCTAGTATGGAGATCAGCGAAGGCGATCGTGTGATCGCCGGACAAACACTGTTTACCGACAAGCACGACCCACGCGTCAAGTACACCTCTCCCGGCACCGGCACGATCGCATCGATCAACCGCGGTGCGCGTCGGGTGTTGCAGTCGGTCGTGATCCGTCTGGATGATGACACCGCTCAGCAGGTCAGCGTTGCAACAGACACGACAACAGTGCGGGCAGGCTCACTGGCTTCGCTCAACGCCAAGGCCGTCACCGATGCCTTGTGCGCAACAGGGATGTGGACCGCCTTCAGAACCCGGCCATACAGCAAGGTGCCACACTCGGATACAACCCCTGCCTCCATATTCGTCACTGCCATGGATACCAATCCACTGGCTGCTGACCCACAAGTGATCATCGCCGAACACACAGCGGATTTTGAACACGGACTGCAAGTGCTTGCTGTATTGACCGAAGGCAAGGTGCATATATGCAAGGCGCCAGGTGCCTCAATTGCCGCCGGCATGCACGGTTCACACTTGTCAGTTACCGAATTCGCAGGCCCGCATCCAGCAGGATTGCCAGGCACTCACATACATCATCTGCATCCTGTCAGCGCTGAACGCACGGTCTGGCACATTGGCTATCAGGACGTCATCGCTATCGGAAAGCTGTTTACAAGCGGTGAACTATGGCTCGAGCGAGTCGTGGCACTGGCAGGTCCGGTTGTGACCGAGCCACGCCTGATCCGTACTCGACTCGGTGCACACACCGAGGACCTGGTGCGCGATGAGCATGCCAAGCAGGAGTGTCGCGTGATATCCGGATCGGTTCTCTCAGGCAGACGTGCCTCCAACTGGGCAGCCTACCTCGGCCGCTACCACACACAGATCTCGGTATTGGCTGAGGGGCGTGAGCGTGAGCTACTCGGCTGGATCAATCCGGTTGGCAGCAAATTCTCCATTGCCAATGTGTTCCTGTCGAGCTTCAAGCGCACACGGCACGCCTTTGACTTTCATACATCAACCAATGGCAGCCCGCGTGCGATGGTGCCGGTGGGGGTGTTTGAACGGGTGCTGCCGATGGACATTCTGCCGACGCAATTGCTGCGCTCTCTGCTGGTGTCAGACACTGATGCTGCCCAACAACTCGGTTGCCTGGAACTGGACGAGGAAGATCTCGCCCTGTGCTCCTTTGTGTGCTCCGGAAAATACGACTATGGCCCGGTATTGCGGACCAATCTTGAACAGATCGAGAAGGAGGGATAGCAATGTCTGCAACGCGACGCTGGCTTGATCGCCTCCATCCGCAATTTGCCAAGGGTGGGCGCTACGAGAAATACTACGCGCTGTACGAGATGGTGGATACCTTTCTCTACACGCCCCCTGATGTCACCCGTACCTCACCGCACGTGCGCGACGCGCTCGACTTGAAGCGGGTCATGAGCTACGTCGTGATCGCCACCATACCCTGCATTCTGGCAGGGCTCTGGAATACCGGATTTCAGGCAAACATGGCCATGGCAGATCTGGGTATCGCGTCCGCTGATGGATGGCGCGGCGCCGTTCTCGGCTTGTTTGGTGTGGACTATGAAGCGTCCAGTGTGTACGACTCATTTCTGCACGGCTTATCCTACTTCCTGCCGATCTACATCGTCACGCTGATGGCAGGCGGCTTCTGGGAAGTGCTGTTTGCAGGGGTTCGTAATCACGAAGTCAACGAGGGATTCCTTGTGACCTCGATGCTGTACGCCCTGATCCTTCCACCGACGATTCCACTGTGGCAGGCGGCACTCGGTATTTCCTTTGGCGTGGTTATCGGCAAGGAGGTGTTTGGAGGCACCGGCAAGAACTTTCTCAACCCGGCTCTGACCGGGCGTGCCTTTTTGTTCTTTGCGTATCCCGCACAGCTCTCCGGTGATTCTGTCTGGACGGCGGTCGATGGTTTCAGTGGCGCTACCGCGCTGAGCCTTGGCGCCGCTGGCGGCCTTGATTCGATCGCGCAAGGCGGCATCCAGTGGGTGGATGCTTTCCTCGGCTCCATTCAGGGCTCCCTGGGTTCGACTTCGACACTTGCTTGTCTCCTGGGCGCAGCATTTCTCATCTACACACGCGTGGCCTCCTGGCGAATCATTGCAGGCGTGTTCATCGGCATGCTAGCGACCAGCTTGCTGTTAAACGGTGTCGGCAGTGACACCAATCCGATGTTTGACATGCCCTGGCACTGGCACCTCGTGCTCGGTGGCTTTGCCTTTGGCATGGTGTACATGGCCACAGACCCTGTCAGTGCTGCGATGACCGATACCGGGCGTTGGATCTACGGTGGCTTGATTGGCTTTATGACCGTGATGATTCGTGTCGTGAATCCGGCTTATCCCGAAGGCATCATGCTCGCCATCCTGTTTGCCAACTTGATCGCGCCATTGATTGACTACGGGGTGGTTCAAGCCAATATCCGAAGGCGGCTGCACCGCAGCGAGGTGACCCAATGATTGTCGAGCGCCTCAAGGGCCTTCTCGGTCAGCCCAACGACAGCACCGAGAAGACGCTGGCGGTCACTGTCATCCTGTGCCTTGCCTGTTCAATCATCGTGTCGGCAGCAGCGGTGCTGCTGCGACCGGTACAGGCTGTCAATGCCGAGCTCGACCGAAAGCGCAACATAGTGACGGTAGCAGGCCTACTCGATGAAGGAGGCGATGTTGAGGCAGCCTTTGCCAACGTCGAACGACGCATGGTGGACCTTGAGACCGGAGAGTTTACCGATGAGTTCATGGACACGGGCTATGACCAGTATGTCGCCGCTCGTGATCCTGCTTTGAGTATGGCGATCCCTGCTGATGAGGACATCGCAGGCATTGGCCGGCGTGCCCGTTACGCCGAGGTATATCTGGTGGGCGATGCCAATGAGTTTGACCAGATCATTCTGCCCATCCATGGCCTCGGGCTGTGGTCAACGCTTTACGGTTTTGTCTCATTGGAAAGTGATCTGACGACCATCGCGGGCTTGAAGTTCTACGACCATGCGGAGACCCCCGGTCTCGGTGGTGAGGTAGACAACCCGGCCTGGCAAGCAAAGTGGCCAGGCAAACTTGCCTACGATGAATCGGGCGAGGTGAAAATTGAAGTGGTCAAGGGTGTGGTTGATAACAACGCCAGTGATGCAGCCTATGCCGTTGACGGACTGGCAGGTGCCACCTTGACCAGCCGGGGCGTCAGCCAATTATTGCGCTACTGGCTTGATGAGCAGGGCTTCGGTGCCTTTCTCAGCAAGCTTCGACAGCAGGAGACCTAATCCGATGGACGCCGATACAAAGAAGGTGGTGTTCGACCCCCTGGTCGACAACAATCCGATCACCTTGCAGATTCTGGGTATCTGCTCAGCGCTTGCGGTGACCACCACACTCGCTGCCTCGCTGTTGATGTGTGTTGCCTTGACCACCGTCGTGGCATTCTCGAATGCCTCGATCTCGATGATCCGCAATCACGTGCCTTCGAGCATCCGCATCATCGTGCAGATGACCATCATTGCATCCCTGGTCATCGTCGTTGATCAGCTGCTCAAGGCCTTTGCCTATGACATAGCCAAGACACTGTCGGTTTTTGTCGGCTTGATCATCACCAACTGCATTGTGCTCGGGCGAGCCGAAGCCTTTGCAATGAAGAATCCACCAGGCATCAGTTTTCTCGATGGCCTTGGCAATGGCCTGGGTTACAGCATCGTGCTGATCGTGGTCGGTGCAACACGCGAACTCTTTGGCTCAGGCTCTTTGCTTGGTTACACCATCCTGCCATCGGTAACCGAAGGCGGTTGGTACTACACCAACGGCATGATGCTGCTGCCACCGAGCGCATTCTTCATCATTGGCTTGATGATCTGGGGCATCCGCAGCTGGAAGCCCGCTCAGGTAGAAAAGCCTGATTATCAGATCAGCGCAGCTCACAACACGGAGTCAGCGTGATGGAGGTGTATCTCAGTCTTCTGGTCAAATCGATCTTTGTCGAGAATCTGGCCCTGTCGTTTTTCCTCGGCATGTGCACCTTTCTCGCGGTCTCCAAGCAGATCGGTACGGCAATGGGTCTGGGTGCCGCGGTGGTACTGGTGCAGGCCATCACCGTGCCTGCCAACAACCTGATCTATCAATACCTGCTGCGCGATGGGGCACTGGCATGGATGGGACTACCTGATGTGGACTTGAGCTTTCTCGGTCTGATCTGCTACATCGGCGTGATCGCAGCCCTGGTACAGATCCTCGAAATGGCTCTGGACAAGTATTTCCCGGCTCTCTACAACGCGCTCGGGGTATTCCTGCCTTTGATTACCGTCAATTGCGCCATTCTCGGCGGGTCGCTGTTCATGGTTGAGCGTGACTACGACTTTGGTGAGAGCGTTGTGTACGGCATTGGTGGCGGCCTCGGTTGGGCGCTAGCCATCACAGCCCTTGCAGGTATTCGTGAAAAACTCAAATACAGTGATGTACCAGAGGGCCTGCAGGGCCTTGGGATCACTTTCATCACCGCCGGCCTGATGTCTCTTGGTTTCATGGCGTTCTCGGGCATTCAACTCTGATGCACACTTCAACCAGACACAACGAGGGACAGCCCCATGCTTGAGATACTCCTCGGAGTCGTCCTGTTCTCGGTCATTCTGCTGGCACTGGTGTTTATCATCCTCGGCGCCAAATCGATGCTCGTTGCCAGCGGCAGTGTTGACGTACTCATCAACGGCGAAAAGACTATCCAGACGCCGGTGGGCTCAAAGTTGCTCGGAGCACTGGCTGAGTCTGATCTGTTTGTGGCCTCTGCCTGCGGCGGCGGTGGGACCTGCGGGCAATGCCGTGTGCAGGTACTCGAAGGCGGTGGCTCGATTCTGCCGACCGAGACGAGCTTGATCAACAAGCGCGAAGCCGCTGCCGGTGAAAGGCTCTCCTGCCAGCTGACCGTCAAGCAGAACATGCGCATCCAGGTGCCGGATGAAGTGTTTGGCGTGCGCAAGTGGGACTGTACGGTTCGCTCCAACAACAATGTGGCCACCTTCATCAAGGAGTTGGTGCTCGAGTTGCCTGAGGGCGAATCAGTACCGTTCCGTGCGGGAGGCTACATCCAGATCGAGTGCCCACCGCATCAACTCAAGTACAGCGAATTCGCGGTTGAAGATCGCTTTCGCGAGGACTGGGATCGATTCAATCTCTGGCAGATTGAATCGCGCGTGACAGAGCCTGTCATGCGTGCCTACTCGATGGCCAACTACCCGGAGGAAGAGGGCATCGTGATGTTGAATGTGCGTATCGCATCACCGCCTCCTGCCCAGATCGGTGAAGTGCCGGCAGGCGAGATGTCCTCCTGGATCTTCAATCTCAAGGAGGGCGACAAGGCCACCATTTCTGGCCCCTACGGCGAGTTCTACGCCAAGGACACAGCCAATGAGATGATCTTTATCGGGGGCGGTGCGGGCATGGCACCCATGCGCTCACATATCTTTGATCAGTTGATGCGACTCAACAGCTCACGCAAGATCAGTTTCTGGTACGGCGCACGCAGCCTGCGCGAGACCTTCTATGCTGATCACTTTGATCGCCTGGCGCAAGAACACGATAACTTTGAATGGCATCTCGCGCTGTCCGACCCGTTGCCGGAAGACAACTGGGAGGGGCCGACCGGTTTCATACACAATGTGCTGCTCGAAAACTATCTCAAGGATCACCGCACACCCGAAGACTGTGAGTACTACATGTGCGGACCACCCATGATGAATGCAGCGGTGGTGAACATGCTGCAGGAACTTGGCGTGGAAGATGATCACATCATGCTCGATGATTTCGGAGGTTGATCCGATGAACCCCACTATGAACAGACGCAACTACCTGAAGACCGCACTGACTATGGGTGGCGGCCTCATGCTGCCGGCAGGCGTACTCGCGCTGGCCGGTTGCAGCGGTACATCTCGCGAAGACGAGCTGGTGAACCATGATGGCCGTATCATGGGCACGGGCTACAGTGTGCGCATCGGCAAGCAAGCAGGCGTTCACGTCGACCCCGCTCTCGGTGAGCGAATACACGCCGTGTTACAGGATGTGGATCGCCACATGTCTACCTGGCGTAGCGATTCCGAGCTCTCGCGCTTCAATGCCAGTGAAAATGGTGACTGGCAGCCCGTCTCTGCGCATACGAGCGCGGTCATCGCCCACGCCATGCACACCAGCGAAATCAGCCAAGGCGCTTTTGATGCAACCGTTGAGCCTCTGGTGTCCTTGTGGGGTTTTGGTGCCGCAGGCATCAGCACAGGCGGTGGTCGCCCGCAGCAGTCAGCCATCAGCCAGACGCTTGGAAACATCGGCTTTGACAGCATCGATATCGATGTTGCGACCGGCGCGGTACGCAAGGCAAAGGCATCGTCTCAACTGGACCTCTCCGGCATTGCCAAGGGCCACGCGGTTGATCGACTCGCAGCGCTACTCGACGCCGAAGGGCACCAAAGTTATCTGGTTGAAGTCGGTGGCGAGCTTCGCTCGCGCGGGCGCAAGCCCGACGGCTCGGCCTGGCGCGTAGCGATCGAGCAGCCTCAGGTGGGTCGTCGCGGGGTGTACAAGGTGGTAGAGCTTGAGAATCGCGCGATTGCGACCTCAGGCGATTATCGTAATTTCTTTGATCATCAAGGCACCCGCTACTCTCATTCAATTGATCCGCGCAACGGCCAACCGGTTACGCACGACATGGCCTCGGTCAGTGTACTCGCCGACACAACCATGCAAGCTGACGCGCTGTCTACCGCGCTGATGATCATGGGGCCGGATGACGGTCTTGAATTTGCTGAGCAGCATCAGATCGCAGCCCACATGATCGTGAAGGAGGGTTCAGCTCTGGCCGAGCGTCAGAGCGCTGCCTTCGCGGCACTGTCAAGCTAAGCGCGCCTGTTGTGATGGGCCTTTTTCTGGTGACCTTCGCTGCGATGGCACTGGCGGTGTTGGGCATGGCCATTGGTGTTGTCTTTGGCCGTGCGCCCATTGCCGGCAGTTGCGGTGGCCTGAACGCGGTGGACGGGTCCGGGCAGTGCCAATCCTGTAGCCGCCCGTGCAAGACCTCACGGCGACGAGCCCAGGCTTCACACGGGATAGCAAAGAGTGAGACAGTCGAGATACGCGACTGGCGCCAACAGGAGAAGAAGTGATGCTCAAGTCGATCAAGGTCAGTGATTACATGGCTGCGAGCCTGGTCACCTTCAATCCCGAGACCGAAATGCGTCTGGCGATCAACCAGCTCATAGAGATGCGCATCTCGGGGGCCCCGGTTGTTGACGATCACGGGAATCTGGTTGGCTTGCTGTCGGAGCAGGACTGCATGAAGGTTGCCCTCAGCGCCGGGTATCACAACGACTTCGGTGGTCGCGTCAAGGACTACATGAGTGAGAACGTCGCCACAATCGATGCGGATACCAGCATTCTCGAGCTGGCGCAGCGCTTTATCGATTCGCCCTACAGACGCTACCCCGTCATGCGCAATAGTCGGCTGGTCGGGCAGGTGAGTCGGCGAGATGTACTGCGGGCGCTGGAAAAACTCACGTAGCACCCGCCAAGCAACTTTCTACGATCAAACAAGTCTATACCCGGTCCCGAACAGGCTTTTCATCCATCTTGCGCACCTGGATTGTCGCTTTACTCTCACTGCTGTTGTTGTGGGCGGTGTTGATAATTCCGGCCCACTTCTCGGGTGCCGCACCGTCGCTACTGCCGCTCGAGATCCCGATCGCGGTACTCGGCCTTGTGTTGTTGACAAGGGGCCTGTCCAGTTGGTGGCGACGCCTGATCATTTTGTGCCTTGCAGGACTTACGCTGCTGCGTCTGGCAGACGCTGGCTCTCGCGCAGCCTTTGGGCGTGCGTTCAGCCCGGTGGCCGAATGGCATCTGGTCGGGCAGGGGTGGACATTGGCATCTCGGACCATCGGGCGCAATGAAGCGTTGTTAGTCGTAGTGGGTACGCTTCTGGCACTGGCGCTCGTACTGCTGCTGTTGTCCTACGGGCTCAGTCATTTCAGGCGGCTGACAAGGATATCTCGCCGGCGCACAGCAATCGCTGCGGCCCTGACGCTGCTCTGTGGGCTTGCAGCCTCTCAGGTCATGGATGCAGATTCGAACACCACGCCACGGGTAGAGGCGCTCGCCGAATTGACGAAACGCTACACCGCAGCCGTACGAGCGGTGGCCGATCAGAAAGCGTTCAATGAGGAGCTGGCTGTCGACCCTGTCGCAGCCGGGCCTGCTCCTGAGTTTGCGGCATTGCGCGGTCGCGATGTCATCGTGCTGATCGTCGAGTCCTACGGGCGTTCCTGGGTTGATGCCGAGCGCTTTCGAGACATATCGCGACCGATACTTCGCGACGTAGGCACAAGCCTTGCCGAAGCAGGTTTCTCGATTGCCAGCGCTTGGATCGAGGCCCCCATACGCGGTGGGCGGAGCTGGCTTGCACAAGCGACCATGGCCTCCGGCCTGGCCTTGACCAATCAGGCCCGCTTTGATCGGTTGATCAGCACGGATCGCAAGTCATTGCATAGCATGTTCCGCGATGCAGGCTGGACCAGCACCGTACTACTGCCGGTAGTGGCAGACAAGGAGTGGGTAGAAGGCATCTGGTACGACGTTGATCGTTTTTTTGATGGCCCTTCACTGGAGTTCAAGGGCGTGCCGCAAGGCTATGTGACCATGCCAGACCAGTTCATCCTGACAGCCTTTGAGAACAAGGTTCGGGGCACAGCAGACAAACCCTTGTTCGCAACCATTGGCCTACTCGGAACACATGCACCATGGGGACCACTTGTGCTGCCCGTCGATTGGGATCTGGTTGGCGATGGCTCCATCTTTGATGGCTCACACCGTTTTGGAAAGCCGAACAGTTGGGCTGTCCCGGAACCTGTGCGCGAGATGTACAGCCGTTCTTTCGAACTGGCATTGCCGGTCTATGGCGAGTACGTGGAACGCTTCGCCGACGACGCACTGATCCTGATCATTGGCGACCACCAGCCGGCCAGTGTGATTGCCGGCTGGGCACCGGATGCCGCTGTACCGCTGCATGTCATCAGCAAGGATGAGGCGTTGATAGACAGGCTCGATAACGAGGTCTTCACAGCAGGCATGTTGCCGGCAGAACAAGCGCCGCTGTTTCCGATGGAATCCTTGCGGGAGTGGTTTGCAACAACCTTCGAGTAGCAAGGCCCGACAGGCTGCGTGGTGATCGTGGCGACAAGACCTGCGGCAGATCCGAATCCGACATCGCGTAGCAACCCGCTCCATCTGGTCTGGTCAGCCGGTGCGAGTCTCCTGTAGGGACTCACACGCCTGGCCTTGGCCGATTGCGGGTCTGCACCGAGCGTTCGGGCAACGAGTGGTACGATTTCCCCACCATCAACCTGCACGTGACAGGAACTTGCTTTAGTCTCACCGGTAGCAAAACAGGAGCAAGCGGACAACATGTTTTTTGACCGCGTACGAAAGAGAAACACGGCAACGGCGATCTTCCTGGCAACAGCTGCGCTGCAGTCCTGTGGTGGCTCCGGCGATGGTAGTGCCACCACCGATGCCAACCTGACTCCCGGTGGAGCAGGAGCGGGTGCTGCTGACGATGCCACCGTCGAGGTGCTGCTCGAGAATGCGGCCGACTCCTCTATCACGCTGTCGAAAAACCTCGATATCCTGCAACGCATGTCGGACGATGACTCTGATGCGATGCCGGAGTTCACTGATGAGGAAGAAGCGTTTGATGCAGCAGGTAATCGCGTCGATGGTTTTTTGCGCAGCACTTTCGGCTTGGGTCAGCCGGGCGCCCGGACAACACGTGAGGGCAACATCATTACGGTCGATCCGGATGATGCAAGTGTGTGCGAAGAAGAAGTGCCACTTACCAGCCTCGATAGTGAGCAGAACTCATCCCTGTGCGAGGAGTTGGTCGCTGACCTACTTGTGACGGTCACTGCAGAGACTGAGGACTCTGGCCTTGTGACCTATCTCTTCCAAAACGAACCCGTGTTGCTGATCGGCTATGCACCCAACGCAGCGAACTATGAAATCAAGTTCCCAGGCGTGCAGCGCGTAGTCGAGAGGTCTGAAGCGTTGAGCAATGCAGATCGGGAGGACACCACCCGCTTTGCAGGTTCTATCAGGGTAGGTAGTGTGATCACTGATGATCAACCGGGCGCTGAGGCAGGGGAGGTCACTGTTGAAATCGTGGATCCAGTTGAAATAGCAGAGATTGATGGGCCAAACAGCCTTACGCTGGGGCCATCGACCGTGGTAGCAGTAGCCGTGGACAGGGGTAACGACTCCGCTACCCTCAGTGTGGATTGGGGTGCACTAACCATCACTTCATCATCCGGGGACAGCGACGGTAATTCAAGCGTGTCCACGATCGCTTTGGCGGGCTTGACCGGATCGGCGACTGTCAGTGAAGCGGGTACGGGTCTCCAGGTACGCAATGTGGGTCCAGGCGGCGTCCCGGTCACGATCACAATTGACTCTGTTGAGTCTGCAAGCCTCGGAATTGACACCTTTGGCTTTGATCTTGACAGCGAGTCCGGTCAGTTGGACATGACCGGCGCGCTTGGAGTCAACCTTGCGGTCAACAATTTGATGGGCGTACTGGATGATGCGTTTGAGCCTGAGTTCATGGCTGATCTGCAACTGGCCATTCCCGCTGGCACAAGCATCATCGAGAGAGACGTTGGTGTCCTGGAGGTCGTTGAAGGTGGGCCGGTCACATCAAGTCTGATCGCCTCTGACACCACTGACAGCCTGCAACAGGAAAACCGGATCGATGTCGGCTCCTGCTTTGAACTCGATGGGCTCAGCGATGATGACGCGCCGCTATCGATTGATCAAACACGTGAAGAAGAGCCGGAGACACTAACCGAAACTGTCGGAACGTTATTGACGCAGGCGGAGTGTTTCTGACGAGCATTGGAATCATCATCGCAGACATGCCTACTTACCTTGGCCACTGAATCATGAGCGCACAACCGGACAAACAGCAGGTATCAACGCTTGAGCCTGTAAGCGAGAGCTCGGCTGGAACTGCTTCCCGGCGGTCTCAGGCGCCAACGGCTCGTCTGTATCGGATGACAATCGGCACCCACATATGCCCGTTTGGATTGAAAGCAAAGCACTTGTTGGAGTCAAAAGGCTTTGTCGTCGAGGATCATCCATTGCTATCGCGCGAGCAGACCGATGCATTCAAGACAGAGCACGATGTCAAGACCACACCGCAGGTGTTTATCGACAACGAGCGTATCGGCGGCTATGACGACTTACGTAAACACTTCAAACTGAGCACGAGACCAAAAAACGCTGTCAGCTACCGGCCCATCATCGCACTGTTCAGCATGGCCTTGTTGATGGCCTTGGCGGTCAGCTCGATCAGCGTGGGCAGCGCCTTTTCAGAGCGTACTGTCGGGCTGTTTGTCGCCATAAGCATGTGCTTGCTTGCGCTGCAAAAGCTGCAGGATGTTGAAAGTTTCTCAAGCATGTTTCTCGGCTACGATTTGTTGGCACGTCGATGGGTGCCCTACAGCTATCTCTACCCATTTCTCGAGGGCGGTGCTGGCGTGTTGATGCTGGCTGAAACACTTGTCTGGTTAGCAGCGCCGGTGGCACTGGCTATCGGCGGAATCGGCGCTGCATCGGTTTTCAAGGCTGTCTATATCGACAGGCGTGAGCTCAAGTGTGCCTGTGTCGGTGGCAGCAATAATGTTCCCCTGGGGTTTGTTTCACTAATCGAAAACGTCGGTATGGTGCTCATGGCGCTATGGATGTTGCGTTCAATTCTGTAAGGACACTATTGCGATATGGGACTTCTTCAAAACGGCAAGTGGGTCGACCAGTGGTACGACACATCGTCCACTGGCGGGCGCTTTGTGCGCAAGTCGCCACAGTTTCGTAGCTGGATAACAGCAGACGGCACAGCTGGTCCGAGTGGCGATGCTGGCTTCAAGGCTGAAGCCGGTCGATATCATCTATACGTGTCACTGGCATGTCCCTGGGCCCATCGCACCTTGATTTTCAGAGCGCTGAAAGGGCTGCAGGACATGATCTCGGTATCTGCCGTTCATTGGTACATGGCAGAGAACGGCTGGACCTTCGAGCAAGGCGAGGGCGTAGTGCCTGACAGTGTGAACGGGGCCAAATACATGCACCAGGTCTACACCGCGGCAATGCCTGACTATTCGGGTCGCGTGACCGTACCGGTGCTGTGGGACAAGAAAACCAGCACGATCGTATCGAATGAATCGCCCGAGATCATCAGGATGTTCAACTCAGCCTTCGACACGATCGGCGCCACATCGGGGGACTACTACCCCGAGGCTACAAGACCGGAGATCGATGCACTCAATGACCGCATCTATGAGTCTGTAAACAACGGCGTATACAAGTGCGGCTTTGCAACCTCACAAGAGGCCTATGAGGAAGCGCTTGAGCCCTTGTTTGCAACACTGGACTGGCTTGATGAGCGACTGGCCAACCAACGCTATCTGACCGGACATGAGATCACCGAGGCAGACTGGCGCTTGTTTACTACGCTGGTGCGCTTTGATCCGGTCTACGTCGGGCACTTCAAATGCAACGTGCGGCGTATCGTCGACTACCCCAATCTATCCGGCTACTTGCGTGATCTGTATCAGCAACCCGGCATCGAAGATACCGTGAACATGCACCACATCAAACAGCACTATTACGCCAGCCATGAATCCCTGAATCCTTCCCGTGTCGTGCCGATCGGACCGAGCATCGACTTTACATCGGCGCATCAGCGTGAGCATCTCGGCTGAATTGGCGCTGGCAACAGAGACTTGCTCGCACCTGTCTCGTTTGCTGATCCAGCGATAAAAGAGACCTGTTTACATCCGGGAAGTGCACATCTCGTCAAGCTTCTCGCGATCAAACACCACCCCCGTACCCGGCAGGCTCGGCGCAACCGCCAGCCCGTCCTCGACAACCAACGGCCGATGGGTATAGCGGTCTATTGGAAACGAATGTACTTCGATGAGCCCTGCGTTTGTCTGCCCGGCAACCAGGCTCACATGCAACTCCTGCATGCCGTGGCTGCATACCGGTAGCCCGAACGCTCTGGACTGTTCAGCCACAGCAAGCCACCCGGTAATGCCACAGCAGTTTGATGCATCAGGCTGAATGTAGCTCAGCGATGCACGCTCAAAGGCATGTCTGAATTCATGGTGTGTGTGCAGGTTTTCACCCATGGCCAATGGCATGCCGGTCTCGGCGGCAATGCGCGCATAGCCGTCGTAGTTATCAGGTTCGATGGGTTCTTCAAACCACACAAGATCAAACGCCTCAAAAGCACGACAGGCCTCGATGGCCTGCTCGACGTGCATGGAGTAGTTGGCATCCACCATAAACGCGACATCACTACCAATGAGCTCGCGCACGGCCTGAATGCGCTCCATGTCAACTGCAAGAGAGGGTTGACCGATCTTTATCTTGACGCCATTGAACCCTGCTGCAAGATAGCCACGAACGTTGTCCAGCAATCGTGGCAGTGACAGATTCAGATCAATTCCGCCGCAATAGGCTCGGCAACGGTCAGCAGCACCGCCAGCCATCTTCCAGAGCGGCTCACCACGTTGCTTGCCACGAAGGTCCCACAAGGCTATGTCTATGGCGGAGATCGCAAAACTCGCTATACCTCCACGCGCAACATAGTGGACGTGAAACTGCATCGCCCGGTTCAATGACTCAACATCCTGCGCATCGCGTCCAAGCAGCCAAGGGGCCAGGTCGTGCTCGATCATCGCTACTATCGCATGACCACCCAAGCCTCCGGTATAGGTATAGCCGGTGCCGACACTGCCATCGTCAAGTCTGATCGTTACGAGGACAAGCTCGAAGTGCGTGTGATCGCCATGCATGGCGTCGTTGAGCACCTCATCCAGGGGAACTCGGTAGTGCGTGACCTCGACCGAGCAAATTGTGCATTTCACGTCACTGACATCCTGTACGGGTGGCTGGCGCACTGACGAAGGCGCCATGCGGATGGTGCTGCCGCCTAATATAGCGCAGCTAGCAGTAGCGGCAGATGGACATGGGCCGTAAGTCATTGATCTGTTGGCCAGGCTCAGCGCTGTCCGAAAGTAGTGAGTTTTGGACACGAGCAACTCGCGGTGTATCTCGACATGGCTGACCGAACAGAGTCGTGGCACTGCCGAGTCGATCGTATTCAGTGCTGCGAGTTTTCGGTAAGCTGACCTCGGAACGAATGGAGCAGGGACATGCTTGAACTCAATCGCTACGAAGGCGAATCGATAACTATTGGTGACGATGTCAGAGTCACCCTTGAATCCTTGAATGGCAGGCGCGAATCAGCGTCACCGCACCACGTCACTTACCAGTAGACCGTGCAGAAGTGCAGATCCGTAAGCAGCTGCGTCTGAAATCGTCTTCATCAGTGGCTCGTGCCAACTCAGACGGAAAAGGCACTCTGGTGCTTGGCCGTCGCGAGAGCGAATCAATCCTGATTGGTGACGATATCGAGGTGATTCTTATGCGTTTAAAATCGAGCAAGGCGCGAGTTGAGGTCAGTGCCCCCGAACACATCGATATCAATCGCTCCGAATTGCTCGAAAGCCGTCAGATCACTAGCAACAACTACGTATAGACTTGTACATGGACAACTCGCACATCGAGAAGATATCAGTCACGGGTGCGTTACAGACGCTATACAAAACCTGCGCAGCCGCCTTGTTGTCGAGTCTGATCAGCGCCACGCTTTCTCGATACCAGGCCGAACGCGCCATTGGCTCGCTGATACCTAATTGTTCGCTGGCTTGCCTCTGGGCCACGCGCTTGTCCAGAACTCTTTGAACTACGCTCAAGCGGCCGAGCTCGCGGTTGTTTCCCATGCGCAGAAAGCGGACGCTGACTCTGTGCGCCTGCATCACTATTGCGCATAATACATATTATGTTAAATAGACTATGCCAGCGCAACTGGGACTAACCTGCTGCTCGGTCGAACCCTGGCTACTCCGGGTCTGATCAAGAGAATGCCCGTGGGCAACCTTGTCATACTGGTTGCCCACCGAGCGAGTCGCTCAAGCGGTTAAATGCTCAACGAAGAATGCGACCGTGCGATCTTCAGCGATCGCCGCTTGTTCCGCATTGAATCGCGGTGTCGAATTATTGTGGAACCCGTGTCGAGTGCCAGGATATACATACCTTGTAAAAGTCTTGTCAGCCGCTGTGAGTGCCTGCTCAAAGCCTGGCCACTGAGCATTGACACGCTCATCATCCTCAGCCGACTGAACCATCAGTGGAGCTTCTATCGAACGCACTTCATCAGCCGCCGGAGCACCTCCATAGAACGGAACACCAGCTGCCAGGTCTGCACCCATTTGAACGGCTAGATAGTTAACTGCCGCCCCGCCCCAGCAAAACCCGATGGCACCGAGCTTGCCAGTCGATGATTCGTGGTCCTTCAGGTGGCGTGCGCTGTTGAGCATGTCGGTGCGCAACTGAGCCTGATCGAGGCTGCGCTGCAGCTCTCGGCCGTCGTCGTCATTGCCTGGGTAACCGCCAACCGGGTATAAACCGTCCGGCGCCAGCGCGACAAAACCCATGGTGCCTAGACGCCTGGCGACATCCTCGATATAGGGATTCAAGCCACGATTTTCGTGAATTACAATAACTGCGGGGTGGGGTCCTGGTGTCTCGGGGACCACCAGATAGCCCCTCATCTCCCCTGAAGTGCCGCCCGGAGATGGATACGTCACGTACGCAGGCTTAATGCGCTCATCGGTAAAGGATATTGTCTGGGCCTCTGCATATCTAGGCAAAAGCGCTTGCGCCATCGCCAAGCCGGAAACGCCCGCTATAGTGATCGCACCACAGCGTTGCAAAAACTCTCGTCTTTCCATGCGGCCATGGCAGTACTCGTCGTACAGTTCGTAAACCGATTCATCAATGACAATGTCACTTTCATCGTTGCGGGTCTCTGGCATGGCACTGGCTCCGTTGCAAATGAACAGGTGAGCTTGCAAGACTACCGCGTAATCATAACGGTTGCGCCTTCTGACGCCACACGTATCAAAGTGACCAAAGGCATAACTTTTACAAGTACAAGGCGTACAGTCCCCGGTAGCGACCACCGCGGTAGACTTTACCGTTTATCAAGTCAGGTGTTTTTTCCAACGCAGTACCAAACAAACACTTTTGGATATGAAAACCCTCTCCGAATGGGCCAGCTTCGGTGGTCGCCTTTCTGTTCACGAACACTCGAGCGACGTACTACAGTGCCCTGCGCGCTTCGCCGTTTATACCCCCCCTCAAGCCACATCCGGCCCCTGCCCAACCCTGTGGTACCTCTCCGGGTTGACATGCACATGGGCCAACGTGATGGAGAAGTCCGGCCTGCAGCGCTATGCCGCTGAGCAGGGTCTTGTAGTCATCGCACCGGACACAAGCCCACGTGGTGATGAGGTACCGGATGACGAGTCCTATGACCTGGGTCAAGGGGCAGGTTTTTATCTCACAGCGACCGAGGCCCCCTGGAGTGCAAACTTTCGTATGGACACGTACCTGACCGACGAGCTGGCAGCGCTGGTCCAATCGCACTTTCACATCGATGCTGACCGTCAAGGCATTAGCGGTCATTCGATGGGAGGCCACGGTGCCCTGACATTGCATTTGAAGCACCCAGATCGCTATCGCTCGGTGTCAGCCTTCTCCCCCATCGTTGCTCCCACACAAGTACCATGGGGTCGAAAGGCGTTTAGTCATTATCTGGGCAACGACGAAACACGCTGGGAACGATACGACGCCTGCAAACTGGTCGCCTCACATCCGAGCAGTGCACGCATACTGGTCGATACGGGAAGCGCCGATAACTTCCTTGATGAACAGCTGACACCACAAAAATTTATCGACGCGTGCTCCGCGGCCAACCAGAAACTCGAGTACCGCATGCAGACTGGCTACGATCACTCGTATTGGTTTGTCGCAAGCTTTATTGGCGATCATCTAGCGCATCACGCTAGCGCATTGAGCCGCCTTGACGAGTAGTCATCCGGCAGGACCTGTAAATGTGCGTCAGGCGGCGTTGGCTTGTTGTTCGGCCTCAACACAGGGTGCCTCAGCTCGACTCTCGAGCAACTGGGTAGCGTCTTGTGCCCACAATGGGCGCGCAAGCAAATAGCCTTGGCCGACATCACAGCGATGCCATTGCAGACGTTGAAGCTCTTCAACGGTTTCAACGCCTTCTGCCACTACCGTCAGATCCAGACTTGCCGCGAGCATCAGCACAGCAGCAATTATCGCGTCGTTCGCAGTGCCCTCCTCTATCCCGGAGACAAAACAGCGATCTACCTTCAATGTATCGATGGGAAGGTGCGTCAACGCGCCCAAGGATGAGTGACCTGTTCCGAAGTCATCCATGGCGACATGCACGCCCAGCTGGCGAATGTACTTGAGTGACTCGATCACATTTGATGAAGCATCCATGATGCAGCTCTCGGTGATCTCTACCTCGAGCGCGGATGGAGGCATCACGTACTTTTTCAGGGTATCTTCTATGGTTATCGCCACATCGCTCAACGAGAACTGTCGCTGCGACACGTTGACCGCAATGCGATCTGGCGCAATACCCAGTTCATTCCATTCAGTCCACTGACGACAGGCTTCGTTGATGACCCAGTCTCCAATCGCGGATATCAGACCTGTTTCCTCAGCTACCGGAATGAACTCTGCCGGAGAGACCATGCCATGTATCGGATGCTCCCAGCGAAGCAAAGCCTCCATGCCCCATAGATCAGAAACCTCTCCGCTCGAGCGGTTTGATACACGATACTGTGGCTGATATTGCAGGCACAGCTGCCCCTCAACAGCTTCCTCCAAATCCTTTTCCATCGCCAATCGGGAGTCGATACGTTGGCGCATGGACACGTCATACATGCACCAGGAATGTGTTCGTCGGCGCTTGGCATCAAACATGGCAATATCGGCACACGCTATCAGTTCATCGGCATCACTTGAATGCTCTGGGCATAATGCAAACCCGACACTAGCGTTTATGACACGTGCGTTCTCGCCAATACTGATCGGTTGACTGAGTCGCTCCAGTGCGTTCTCCGCAAACTCAGCGACCTCCTTCGCATTCGATATAGTGTTGAGCAGCACAACGAATTCATCCCCACCCGTTCGGGCGACCACATTCCTGTTTTGATCACCCTCTTTGTCAGAGGTAGCACCATGCTGCGAGGCACACCGCGTCAGACGATGAGCGACTTCCTGCAATAATCGATCGCCTGCGCGATGGCCCTCACTATCATTCAGTCGCTTAAACTCGTCCAAGTCGAAAAAGAGCAAGGCCACATTGGTAGATGTCTCTTTCGCATGTTGAACAGTACTTGACAAAAGCTCAAGAAAACATCGTCGATTGGGAATGCTCGTGAGCACGTCGTGGTAGGCAAGCGACTCGATTCGGACATTTGACCGCTGCAACTCTTCCATCGACCCGGACAGTTTTTCGGTCATGCTCGCAAACGAACGCAAGAGATCACCAATCTCGTCGTTTCGAGCATTTTGAATTATGGGTTCAGTACTCCCTTCGCCAAGAGCTGTAATCGCTTTCTGCAGACGCTGTATTGGACACACGACAACAGACCGTACAAGATAGACAAACAGCAAACTGATCAGTCCGATAGCAGCAGCAGTGCCCAGACCCACAGTCAGACCAATTCGATCGGCAAGCGCGTCAAGCGCTGTGCCTGGAATGACGACCAGGGTTGTCACTCCATCGACGAGTGCTTCGCGGGACACCTTGAAACGCGTTCCATCGACGTCGACATAGTCTATGCCACCCCGGCTCTCAGTCGTGCCCGACGCTTCAGCCAAGGCGTCAACCACAGCCACCGCTTGTGCACGCCTGTCGTCAGAAGCATAAACCACGGAGCCGGTAGCATCTATCATCGCAATGTACCCCTGATGATTGATCGCATGACTCGCCACCTCATGCCCGATCGCTTCCATGGCGGCACTCAGTACGACGTAACCCTGTAGTGTTTCACGGCCATCATCGCTTCGTATGCGAACAGGACGAGCAATGGTCAACGAGGGCTTGCCCTCTTCCGAATGTTCAACGACTTCGGTATGAACAGAGCTCCCCCAGTTCAATGCCACGCGTGAAAACCAACCGGTACCGCGCACTGAGTTCGATGCACTAGACAAATCTTCATCCGCGACGCGTATCTCCTGCTCGCCGTCACGATCAAGCAAACGCACCTCACGATATAAAGGCTGAGATCTTCGCAAGGTTCGGAACAAGGAACTCACTGCATCAGCATCGCGCAGATCAGGAGTTGAGGTAAACCAGTTAGCGATCTGAGCCGAATCGGAAAGCAGAACTGCGTTGGTTTCTGCGGTCTCCACAACAGCAGCCGTGCGCAACGCCGTGCGCTCCTGTGCCATTTGAATTTCACGCTGTACGCTTTGTACAGAGCTGCTGATCAGCTGCGCGTACACGATCGCTCCCAGACCGAGCACTGTAGCAGCGATCGCTGGAATGACTGTGATCAAGAATCGACTTTGCAGCCGCATGACTTCGGATAGTTTCTGCCTTGTTGCAAGTGGAGCGGCAGTAGCTCACAAGACTAAAGATTAGCTCACAGTATTATTGGAACCTATTCAGGTAACACGGGCTCATCGCGATCCCTTTCACTGTCTGCTTCGGCCATACGTTCCGCTGTGTAACGTGTGCCGGTAACCGTGTCATCGTTGATCAGTGTGTCAAGTTCTGCAACGGTTTGTTTATCGAGATGCACGCCGGTAGCGGCAACATTCTCACGCAGATGTTCAACCCTGCGCGTACCTGGGATGGGGACCAACCGAGGGTTCTCTTGCACAAGCAACCAGGCCAAGGCCAATTGAGCCATGTTGCACCCAAGCTTCTCGGCGATTGCGCCAAACGGCTTGAGCAACGCACTATTAGCAAGGAAAGCGGCAGGCTCGAAGCGTGGCCGAGCAATCGTCGTGCGAAGGTCTTCCGGATCAAGTTGGTCAACCGGACGTGCCATACCGGTCAGAAACTGTCGCCCCAAGGGCGAAAACGGCACAAACGCTACGTCCAGTTCGCGGCACGCCTCAAGAATGCCTGACTCGGGTGTCCGCGACCACAAGGAGTATTCACTTTGCAGCGCTGCTATTCGCGCTTCCTTTACGGCCTTGTGAAGCGTCAGAGTCGACACCTCGGACAGGCCAATTTCACGCACCTTGCCCATCTCTACGAGCCGCGCCAATGCTCCAACACTTTCCTCGATCGGCACATCTGGGTCGACACGATGGAGATAGTAGAGGTCGATCTCGTCAACGCCGAGTTTTGCCAGACTGGCATCTGCTTGTGCATACAGTGTCTCCGGTCGCCCATCGATGCCAGCGCGGGAAAGACCGCATTTGGAGGCAAGCACAAACTCATGGCGACGATTGGCAATAGCCTTTCCAACCAGGGTCTCGTTGTGACCGCTCCCGTACATCGTTGCGGTATCCAGGAAATTCACACCAAGATCCGGAGCTGATTGGATCAGTGCGATCGATTCATCGTCTTCTGCCGGCCCATAGCCCATCGACAAGTTCATACACCCCAAGCCAATGGATGAGACCTGAAGTGAGGCGAGCTGACGCGTGTGCATGAATCATTAATCCTTGGTATGCGGGTAGTGTGCTCAACGGTCAAGTGCGTGTAGAGACGCGGCGGCAGAGCGCGCCGAGCTCATCATGAAACCGTGATCGGAGCCGATGAAGAACATCGTGACTCCAAGCGCTTGAAGCTCAGCGGCCGATGCAGTGTCTGGCGCAAACGTCATGAAGGCCTTGCCGTGTTGCTTGCAGGCTTTTCCGACATGCTTCATGGCAGTTCTGACCGGCGGTGATGTCGGGTCGTTGGTACCGAGACACACTGCAAGATCGGCCGGCCCGACAAACAGTCCATCAATACCGTCTACCGCCGCGATAGCCTCTGCCGCTTCGACCGCCTCCGGCTCCTCGATTTGCACGATCACCACTGTCTCATCAAGGCTCTGGGCCAGAACCTCAGTCATTGGCCGTGTGGCAAAACCGGCCCATCGCGTAGACCCCGCAAACCCTCGGCCGCCATGTCCAAAGCGGGCTGCCTTGGCAACCGCTTCAGCTTGCTCGGCGCTCGCTACGTGCGGCACAACGATGCCAGTTGCTCCGGCGTCCAGAGCCTGCAATACCGCCGCAGATTGAGCATCGGGTGTTCGGACCAGTGTGGGAAAGCCGCGCGCACGCGCGACGGCAAGACAGGCATCGAGCTGCTCACGACCGAACGGGGCATGCTCAGCATCAAGGCAGGCGAAGTCCAGACCTGACAGCGACAATATTTCGACCACATCATGCGATGCGGTCTTTTGAAAGGTCCCGGCGAGCACTCGACCCGAGAGCATGGCATCTTTGAATGGCTGCATCCCCAGAGCGTACCGGGTCCGCGGCAACCGTGCACACCAATGCAAGGCCTCCGGCAGCCGTCGAAGCGAGTAATGAATGGTGAAAGCGGAGCGCCGGCACACCAAAGTCACACAAAAATCCTGCACGATGAGCGTTCACACCGAGTCAACCCCCCAGCCGACGTGAGAATGCAACCGAAGATCTTTGCTCGCAGCTTGCCGTGGTTCACCACTGCTCTTCTGATCTGCCTCACTGCACCGCTTGAGGCCAACTGGCGGGGCGGGGTCGAGGGCGGCACGGAAATTCGTAAATCTGGCGCAGCAACTCGCTTGACGCTGACACTCTCCAACGACTCACGCCCCCTGAGTCAATACATCAACGCGGACTGGATACGAGACGCCAGCGGGGGCAACGGCTATCGCCTCGGCTATGTGCCGCGATACTGGTTTAACGACACGCTCTACGGCTTCGCGGAGGGGCGGTTTCGAGTCGATGAGCCGATAGGTGTCGAAAGTGAGGCTCGTGTATTGACCGGTGCCGGTCTTCTCTGGACACCTGCCGAGAATGCCTATGTGTCTGCCGAGGCCGGAGTTGGCGGCAGGCGCCTTGAACTCAATAACCTCTTCACAGACACCGAGATCACGACAGAGGCGCTCGGGGTACTTCGAGCCAGCACAGCCATCCAGTTTCTTGGTGCCTTTAAAGCAGATGCCTCCGCCGATATCGCAGGATCAAGCGAAGGGGTCGATGGCATTACCGAAGCGGGCATTTCGGTGCTGATTCCTGGAGGCTCCCTTCGCTATGCGCTGCAAACGCGCTGGTTGAACCTGGACAGTGGTGACACAGCTCGTATCAGCGAGACCTTCATTAGCTACGGCTATCGCTTTTGACGACACCCAAAAAAATGCTTTCCTTTTGCGCCCTAGCTGAGTAGAGCGCATTGGCACAGCAGGCACACACCGGAAATTGACAAGAGCATCAAGCGTTCGGCAGTCGTGAGGAGCAATCAACATACTGCAATAGCTGTTTGTGTAGCTATTGCGATCGCCGCGTTCTGGCCACGTGCAGCGCAGGCCCATGCTTCTGAACAACAGCTGGTCATGCTGCTGCCTACCGATGTCTACGCGACGGTTGGCACATTCATCGTGATCATAAGCGCAATCTTTCTCGCCCTTATGCCTCAGCGAGCCCGGCCACCCACTCCAACAAGGAACTTGCCTTGGGGCAAACCCACAACAGGCTCACGCCTGAGTAGCCTCGTGGTACTCGCTACGCTGCTGGCGCTGATCATCGGTGGATTTCTAGGATCCCGAGATCCTCTGCGCAATCCCCTGCCATTGGCCGTATGGACGGTCTGGTGGGTGGGTATCGTAAGCCTGCACGGCATCATGGGTAATCTTTGGCGAGCTCTGAACCCTTGGAGTGGTGCAATGCACCTGATGCGCCGTGGCAGCCACGCCACAGAGGATCACAGAATACGACTGCCCGACTGGACCGGCCGCTGGTTCGGATGCCTTTCCTTGCTGGGATTTGCGAGTTTTGTATTGGCTGACCCGGCACCCGATGATCCACAAAGGTTGGCAGTCGTACTGTTACTTGCGTTATTTGTCGGATTCGTGGGTGCTCGTCTGTTTGGTGAGGCCGCATGGTTTACCCGGGTGGATGGGCTATCCATTCTGATGAACCTTTTTGCAAGCTTGTCACCATTGACGCCAAGGTCCAAAGGCGGCATAAGACTCGGTTTACCCGGTCGCAGCCTCGTAGCACCCCTCTCCCATGCCAGAAGTAGTGCCGTGTTCTGCATCCTGCTTCTCGGAATCGGAAGTTATGACGGTCTGAATGAGACCTTCTGGTGGCTGAGCCACCTCGGCATCAACCCGCTTGAATTTCCGGGGCGCTCAGCCTTGATGGGCACCACGGTCATCGGTCTCCTTGCCGCCAACGCGGTGTTGCTGATCGTATTCACCGGAGTCGCGGCGATCGGGGTATATCTGTCCCGGCGATCAGCCGACGTCCTGGAGCATCAGAGGCAACCGCGGCTTGGGACCGTATTCAATCGAATGGCTCCCACCTTGGTACCGATCGCATTTGGCTATCACATCGCCCACTATCTGACGAGCTTCCTGGTCAACGGGCAGTATGCTATCGAAGCCTTGAGTGATCCCACGGGCCACGGACACAACCTACTCGGTTTGAGCCCACATTTTGTCAGCACCGGCTTTTTCAATACGACAGCGACGGTCAAGGCCATCTGGCTTGCACAGGCGTCAGCTGTCACGATTGGCCATATCTTGTCCCTGTTGTTGGCTCATCGGGTTGCCGAGGAACTCTACCGCGGTCGCCGCAGCATCGTATTGAGCCAGCTTCCGATGGTGATTTTCATGTGTCTGTACACAGGCTTCGGCTTGTGGCTGCTGGCAGCCCCAAAGGGCGCGTGACCTTCGACTGTCGTCTGTTGATGGCCGCAACATGGCGTGCCGACAGACCCTGTCAAACCCATGACAAGAAGCCTGCGTGCCCAATGGACGGCACTGGTCTGTAGAAACGCGCAACAATTTGTTGGACCGACTCAGATCTCGGCACCAATAATGCTGGGTAAATCATATTTCACACTCTTCCCGGCACAACACCCATTGTATCCGGCCAAGTACTTGTGCGCGGGGCCCGTCGCCCACTTGTGCGCCTCCAACACCTTAAACCCACCTGCCAAAGCGCCAGTGCCACACCATGAATGACTCAGTGTTCAAGGTAGATTTCTTTTGCGTGGGTGTTGCAAAAGCGGGGACTACCTCCTTGCATGATCTGCTTGATCTGCAAGACAAGATTTCCCTGCCCAAGCGCAAAGAAACCAATTACTTCAGTTTTGGCCTGACTGGACGCCCCGAGTTCTCGGGGCCTCTGGACGAATCCAGTGTGAACGCGACAACCATAACGTCACTGGAAGACTACATCGCCGACTTCGAGAACAATCCCGGTGATGTGCTGGGTGAAATATGCCCTTCGTATTCACTACCCGGTAGTGCACAAAATATTCACCATCACAATCCCGAGGCCAAGATCATCATCTTGCTCAGAGAGCCAGTGAGCCGGTGTATAAGCAACTATCAACACAACGTGCGAGATGGACGCGAGCCGCTTGAATTCGACGAGGCTCTCGCCGCAGAGGATGACCGCCTCGCTCAAGGCTGGGAGTGGTTCTGGGGCCTGAAACGGAACAGCTATTATTTCGACACGGTCAAGGCTTATATCGATCTTTTTGGCCCGGACAAGGTCAAGATTCTGTTTTTTGAAGACTTTATCAACAATCAGCGGGAGCAACTCAAGAGTGTGATGGAGTTTGTTGGCCTGGAGCCTGAATCCATTCGATATGAGCAGTTCGATTCAAACAAGTCCGGGGTGGTCTCACAACGCTGGAAGACGATACACCGACTACTGCTGTCTGAGGGTCCGCTAAATTCAATACTGAGGACACTTCTCCCCCCTGTCTTGCGCAAAAGGCTCGGTGAGTTATTCAAATCCTTGTCAACTGCCAGGGGTGAGTTTTCGGATGACACTCGTAAAGCGCTCCATGAGGAATTTGAGAGCGATCTGATCAAACTCCGTAGCATCGTCGGTGACAGGATCGATCCGTGGTTGGGAGTCCGACATGTTCAATAAGCTCCTCACAGCCTACTTCGGACTGTTCCTCGTTTTCTGGTTGTTAGGTATCGATCAGTTTTTCTTCGTTGTTTTTTGTCTGGTAGGTCTGATGACCCATTTGACCAGCCCACGAACATCGCATTCAATCGAGGTCATCCTGTTTGGCTTGTTCGTGGTCGCAACATTCCTCTCAGCAGTTCAAATCGTATCTGGCTTCCGGTTTGTGACCTATTTAAGGAACGAGGGCGTGTACATGGCCATGTTCTTCATCCTGCTGTCCACAAGCTTCGCTGCCAGTCGCGAAACTCGTACAACAGATCGCTTGTATCTTGCCTTGTTGGTGTTTTCAATCCAATGTTCGGTTTTCGCGTTTCTCGCCAGTAGCGGATTCAATGTCGCGTTGAAAACGCTTGGCGCCTACGTAATACCGGACATGGGCTCAAAGTACATACATGGCATGCTGAACAAGAGCATCGTCCAGAGCGAAGCGGCATGGTTCTCGGAGGGATTTGCAAGGCCACGAGGGCTCATGCTGTATGCAAATACAATGGCAGGAGTGCTGTGCGCTACCATGGCAATCAAAGCGTTCTTTGGCATCAAGTTCTGGTCCGAGAAACGACCGTTGCTCGCACTGGTGTGCGTCGGCGCCATTCTGATGGACTTTTTCAGTGTCTATTCGGCACTCAGTCGAAGTACATGGCTGGGGTTTGCATTTGCTCTTCTGGTGTTCCCGTTTATCTTCAAGACGAGCCTTCCGGCAAAATTTCTCCCAGGTCTTGTGGCTTTGTTGGCGGTCACCATGATCTTTGCTACCGGTCTCGACGAGGGCATCAAGTCCAGGTTGACCGACAAAGGCCACTCAAATGAAGGCCGCGGCCTCAACTATCTTTTGATCTGGGAGATGACCACCTCATCGTTGGACAAGGTCCTGATCGGGCACGGAACGCAACTGGATCATCCTGAATTGTCGATACCCGTCGGCTCTCACAGTACGTACATGGGTATGTTCTTCAAATTCGGCACCTTGGGCATGCTGTCTTTCATGCTGTTTTTGCTGGCCTTGTATCGGCGGATGTTGAGGCTGACAAAACAGGTCTATGCTCTGAATCAGCAGGGGCACAACATCACTCGACCCTATTTCGTGTGCTTTGGGCTCGTTGTTTTACTCGTACAAATGACGTTTATTGAAGTGGATGTCGATGCCGCCTATGCACTGTTTGTGGCGGTGCTGATGTACCTGGTGATACAGGAAAGTGAGAACCTCAAGGTCATGAGCAAACAGGCTGAAAACGGCCTGCTTGCCGCTCGGACCTGACGTAACTCACCGGACAAACGCGATCCCTATTGAATGCGCCACATAGCTGTGGCATATCGCTGCAGGTACTTGTATGTCTGGCACTCTTGTGCGCAAGGGTGAATGTGGTGCGGTGAGTTTTGCCGCAAACCGCATGTACAGCCGCGAAGCCAGTCCATTCAATTTGTGTGACCAGATCCACTGATTCAAACACTTCGCACATCCCGCAAACTGAGTCACACCCATTCTGTGAACGCGTCTCGCGTGACTATCGATTTTGCGCCGCTAGTAATCATTGCTGCTTGATCTTTGCAGACTCAGACGCACCACAATCCCGGTATGGAAACACTGTTTCCGTCAAACAGGGTTCACGATATATGAATAATTCAGCTCAGGACATGGCAGACGATGCACCGGTACGAAGGGGGCTGGGAGAGCCTGCAAACGAACAGATTGCAATGCAGCATTACCTGCTGATCGTACGTAAGTACCTGCGACCTATCGCACTGCTCGCCTTTGTCGCGACCAGCATCGCAGCGGTGTACGCCATGACTGCGACCCCCATCTACCGTGCGACAGCCACCCTGTTGCTCGAGGAGCAAACAGCAAACCTTGTCGCGATCGATGAGATCTATGGAGTCGACGCCGGTAACGAGGACTACTTCGAGACCCAGTTCCAGACCCTCAGATCCAGAGCACTGGCTTATAAAGTCATCGAGCGCCTTGGCATGTGGCAGGACAGTGAACTCTCGAATGGCAGCAACGTGATAGAGGACAGTGGCAATGCCCTGACCTCTGCTCAAAGCATCGCAGTATCCACGCAGCAGGAGGAAGTGATCTCGGCCTTTTTGAAGCGGTTGCGTATCAATCCTGTCAACAAGACCAAATTCGTCAACATCAGCTACGAATCTGCCAAGCCAGCGGTTGCCACAGAGGTGGCTAACACGGTCGGCGAGGTCTACATACAGGACTCACTTGACTCAAGACTTGAGTTGACCACCAACGCTTCACGGTGGCTGGATAAACGCCTGGGTGCGCTCAAATCGGACGTCGACGAAGCAGAAGCTCGCTTGACTGCGTTTCGACGCGACAACGACCTCGTTGCCATTCAGGGCAATGTAGGCAGACTCAGCGAGCAGCAACTTCTTTTGAACACAGCAGAGCTTGCCGAGGCGCGCAGCGAACTTGCGAACGCGCGGGGTTTGCTCAATGACGTACGAGCGCTCAGAGGCAACTCAGAACTGCTGGAGACGGTGCCCGATGTGCTCGCAGATCCTTTAGTGCAACGTATAAAGATTGATCAGGCCAACGCACAGCGTGCACTTGACGAGCTTTTGAACCGCTACGGAGAACGTCACCCGCGAGTGATTGATGCAAAGTCTGAGTTAGTGTCACTTTCAACTGCACTTGATAGCAACATCAACCGGGTAGCGGCAACGATTGCCAAGGACTACCAGCTCGCGCAACAGCGAGTTAACGCCATCAATGCGAAGCTCTCCGGTGGCCGTTCGGAGATCCAATTGATCGGGGACAAGCGTTTCGAATACGAAGCGCTGCAGTTCGAGGTAGACACCAAGCGAACGATTTACGATGAGTACTTCAATCGTCGAGCTGAGTTTGCATCCAAAGACGGCCTGCAGCCGGTTAACGCACGTATCAGTGATCGAGCGCGCATCTCGGTCAAACCGGTCAAACCCAAAAAGGCACTTATCATTGCAGCCGCCCTGCTCGGCTCGGTGTTCTTCGGACTGCTTTTGGCCTTTTTGAGAGAAGCACTGGACGATACAATCAAGGGCACGGGTGACGTCGAGGGCAAGCTTGGTTTGCGCCTTCTCGGTATCCTGCCGATGGTCAAGCCTGGAACGGGTGTACGTACCAATGCCTTGCCAATGAATCCCGACTCGTTCTCAGGAGTACAGGATTCTTTCTCGGAGGCGGTCAATACGGTGCGTACCGCACTCACCCTTAACGAACAGAACGTGGACAGCAAAGTCATCGTGGTCACCTCGTCGGTCCGCGGAGAAGGCAAATCCACATCGGCAATCAACATCGCTCATGCGCTGGGCCAGCTTGAGCGTGTGTTGCTGATCGATTGCGATATGCGCCGTCCGAGTATCGCGAAGTCCGCGGGCCTGCCGGTCAGCACCAAAGGTTTGAGTGACCTGATTACCAACAAGGCTAGTGCAGAAGAGTGCTTCAAACTGGAGCAGTTTGGTGGCCATGTCGACATCCTCCCCTCCGGACCAATCCCGGACAAGCCACTGGAGTTGCTGTCATCTGGACGGTTTGCACGCATCGTCGAGGAGGCCGCCAGGTACTACGATCGGGTGATCATTGATAGCGCTCCGACACAAGCGGTATCCGATGCGCTTGTACTTGCCAAACTGGCAGATTCGGTGGTTTATGTTGTGAAGTCTCACGAAACCTCTATCAATCTGGTGCGTCGGGGTATCACACGCCTTCAGAGGGCGGGCGGTGCTGTCGAGGGCATCTTGATGACTCAGGTCGATATCGACAAGATGGCAGATTATTGTGGCAACTACAGTATCGAGGGCTATCACGATGCCTACGACCTGTACGAGTACTCCGAGGAAGGGGAAAAGCGAAGCTCGCGATTCTCTCTCTCGCTCAAGGAGCTTATCGCAATCCGTGATGACGACAGCACCGACAATCTCAGCATTCATCCGACGATGGCCAATGGGAACGATGACTCGGATCAGTCTACGAGAGAGTCGCGTGTGCAACGCCACGCCAGTGCAAGAGACCGCAGCGAGACTTTCGCAAAAGCCAGTTAGCTTGGACAACAGTGGCAATAAACGCTCTAGCGCAGGCGCTTGTATCCTACGGATACATCGCCTGCAAAGGGTCTAGACCAAGGCAGTTGCCGCACGCCAGTGTGGTAGCGCAACACTTGATCAGCGAGGCCGTCAGAGCGCCCCGAAGCCAAGCTCTGTACCTCACCATGCTCCCGGGAAGGCTCACGTGGCGGAAATGACGGCAGGGGCTATCGCTCTGAATTCAGTCGTAACAGTTCTGAGTGGGCGACAGCCTGACGGTTTCGCTCTCGCCGACGGCCTATCTGACAGTGCGCTGGAGACGTTCGTCGTCGTGTCTGTCCGAGGTATACCTCGGCTGATGTTACCGCCTGCCAGGCCAGCAATGCGGGCAGCGCTCACCGCCTTTCTTGGTGAGCGTTTCTGGATAGGTGCCGGGTCAATCATCATGCCGCAGGCCGCTAAGCTGAGTCGCAATGACGTAGCCCCGCTCCGGCAACTCTCATTGCAGTCAGCGACCAGTACACGATCCCCGATGCGCGACCTGGTCTCCTCTGTTATCCAAAGAGACGACTACTCGCTGGCGCTGCGGCTGAGCTTTGGCCGGCCCAATGCCAAGACGGTTGCAGCTGCAATCTCCCATGCAGGAGAAGTGCTCTGTTTTGCCAAGTTCGGCTCAGAAGCGCTGACCGATGATCTGATCACGCACGAAAGCAGAGTCATCGAGAGATTTGCGGGCCCTGACTCGCCGCTTGTGTTGCCGCGTATACTTTACTCCGGCACATGGAGCGGCAACTGTTCGGTGTTGATTACGCAGCCTCTGCATCTCAGTGGACTTTCCAAAGCTGCAGAACAAGCACATCGCGCTATAGATACCTTTACCGCAGCCCACCAGCTGGTTCAATCGAGCCTTCGTGAAAGCGTGTTCTGGACGAACATGAGGAGCGAATTTCACCACGTCTGTTCAACTGACGACCTGCAGTTGGTTGCCGAAATTGAACGGATCTGGGGTGAACACAACTTTGAGTTCGGTGTCAGCCATGGCGACTGGTCACGAGCAAACGTGGGACTCTCCGGCGATCGCATTGCAGCTCTCGATTGGGAACGTTTCTGCGAGTCAGCACCACGGGGCATTGATACAGCTCACTTCGCCATCATAGACGCGTCGATGGGTTCCAGCGGAAAGCGTCTGAATATCCGACAGGTGATCGCAGATACACAACGGCATATACATTCTGCCGGTCGCGATACCAATGATGCCAAGCCGCTGGTCGCCTTGGCGCTACTTGATCTGGTTCTGCGTTTTAAAAAGGCCAGACAAGCTGGCGTAAAAACCAAGGGTTCGATATTCGAGGACGCACTGCGCGCCAGTCTGCGTGACGGGTGTGCGTGAGTAGAGAACAAAAATGAACGCAATAATCAACCAAATTCCTTCGGCGCTACGCCAGTCTGTACGCCGAACCGGGCGTCGCATGGTTCTTGAAGCCGCCCTGACCACCCGCAAGGGAGCCGCCGCAGATAGGCCTGCGCCAGACTTTGTGATTGTCGGGGCGCAACGGTGCGGGACCACATCGCTGTTTCGCGCTCTGGCAAAACACCCCGCTATGATGTCGAATGTGCTGGACGCCAAGGGCGTTCACTACTTTGACACGGGCTACGACAAAAAACTGTCTTGGTACCTTTCGCATTTCCCAAGCAAGTCTGATCGCGATGCCCACGCGGCGAGCGTAGGTCAAACGCCAATAGCCGGAGAGGCCAGCCCGTACTATATGTTTCATCCCGCAGGTGCCAGTCGCATGCACAAGGCGATACCCGATACCAAACTTATCGTGCTTCTTCGTGACCCGGTGAAGCGGGCCATTTCACACCATTTGCACATGGTTTGGGAAGGTCACGAGAAAGTGGAAGATCTGGATGAGGCGCTTGATCTGGAATCGACACGCCTGCAAGGTCTGGACGCCGCGCTTCTTGCTGATCCGACACTGATTTCCCGGACGCATCAGCACTTCTCGTACATGGCCAGGGGACACTACGCTGGACAGTTGGAACGGCTGTTTGAGCACTTCGATCGCAGCCAGGTGCTCGTGATGGCGACCGAAACCTTGACTGAAAACCCTGAATCAAATCTGGCTAAAATCCAGGAGTTTCTTGGCATCAAAGTTGATCCAGAGATACACCTGGAAAAGCGCAACGCCAGCGACCGATTTCATCCGCGACAAGACACTGTTGAACGGCTCTCCGAAGTATTCGTAGAGTCAAACAGGCGACTTGGCGATCTTCTGGATGTTGAACTGCCGTGGCGGTGACGCACTTTCAACTAGCGATCAATCCCAAGCGATCATGAGCACTGAGAACACCTTGGACGCCAACGGCTCCGATAACACTGATGTCAACATCGCCTATGTGGGTGGTTGGGGGCGAAGCGGCAGCACGCTGCTTACCCGCATGTTGGCTGAAGTGAAGGGTTTTACAGCTGTAGGCGAACTCAGGGATGTCTACCTTCGTGGCATCATTCAAGATCGCGTCTGCGGATGCGGTAGCCGCTTCAGCGCTTGCGACTTCTGGCAAGCTGTTGGCGAGGACGCCTACGGTGGCTGGGACACATTATCGGTGCCTGAGCTAGAAGAATTGCGACTCCGGACCGACAAACCATGGCATGTGCCTGCTCTGTTGAAACCCGGGCTGCGAAAACGCACCGATAAGGCCGTCGCGGAGTACGGTGAATTGCTACTTCCGCTGTACCGATCCATTCGCAAGATCAGCGGCGCTCGTGTCATTGTCGACGCATCAAAGATCGCCTCGTTCGGAGCTATCCTGAATCGTACCGAAGGACTTTCACCTCGTTTCATTCATTTGGTGCGAGACCCGAGAGGTACCTTGAACTCGTGGTCAAAGCAGGTGCGAATGGAAGATGACCTCGATAACACCCGTTATATGCCGCGCTACAACCTCATGTCGGGGTCAGCGCAGTACGTCGGCTACAACCTCGAGATGCAGGCAGTCGCGGCTAAATCCTCGCATATGCGCATGAAGTACGAGGATCTGGTTGCTGACCCTGAGGCTCGCTTGCGTGAAGCACTTGAAGTGATCGGTGCTAGTGGCGACGATTTTGACTTCAGTCGTTTCATCAGCTCCGAGGGAGTCAAGCTTGGCGTTACACACACTATCGCTGGCAATCCGATGAGACACGAATCCGGTTGGGTAGCCTTGCGTCATGACGATGGCTGGCGCAAGAAAATGCCCAAGCACCAGCAGCGAATTGTGACTGCGCTGACGCTACCCCTGATGAAGCAATACGGCTACGATATCGGCGCATCCTGGTAGGGCAACTCGGCTACGCCAGCGCCCTGCTCTCAACAGTTCGGCGCTGGATTTATAGTCAGCGAGGCACGCGACGAAAGATGTTCGCATAGACCTTGAGAATGCTGATATTGACTCGCTTCTTGACCAGATAGGCAAGGAAAATATTCTGGGCTCCGATAGTCACGGCGGTGGCTACTGCTGCTCCATACACTCCGTATGTGCGCGCCAGTATGTAGGCCAGCGCAAGTCCGGCGGCAGTAACAACCAGTGAGGTATTACGAAAGTCCTTTTCAAAACCACTCATGAGTAAAAGGCGACCGCTGGGTCCGGTCAATGCGTTCACGAGCTGCCCGCAAACCAGAATGGATAACAAGACTCTGGCCTCGACATACTGAGGACCGAAGATACCGAGCAAATTGTCACCGAAGAAAATCACGACGCAGAAGACGGCGGTGGAGACAATGGCGAGTAATTTGACAGACTTCTGAAGTACCTCTTCGACCTTGTCTATTTCGCCCGCGTGATAGTAGGCAGCAAACTTTGGCGATACCACAAGATTCACTGAGGTGAGTAGCATGGGCACGACCAGAGCCACACGCATGGCTATGGCCAGCAAGGCGATATCACTTTCCGTAACGTGCACAGATGAGATGAACTGTGCCCCCCAGAGGTTCAATTGCTGCGATATAACGACAATCCACAGTGGTATGGTCGTGGTAAACGCGTCACGGTGATCAAAGTGCGACAGTCTCGACTGTTGCCACTGCACAAGCCCTACACCACTTCTCTTGTACAGCACTGCAGTAGCGACGATCTGTACAAACAGCGCGACAAAGCAACATGCGGTGAAATACCAGAGCGAGCCAATGGCATCTGCAGGTTCAAACAACCATACGCAGAGTGAGAACAGAACATAGTTGAGCGCTATGTTGGTCACTGTGCCGATAAAGAGGTAGCCCATGGCATGCAGCGAGTGAGCAATGATGCCCATCAATGCCATAGCGATCGCTGCGGGAAACCCGAGAACCAACAAACGTGCGTATTGGTACACATCAGCCAGTTGCACAAGGTAGGACAACAGGTAGGCCAACAAGCTGCCAGTGATGCACAGGAGGCAGCTGGCCAACACCATTGAGACGAAGTCGCTCGGTCGTGACTCCGCCAGAAATATCGAACACTTCTTCAGCGCATAGGTGTCAAGGCCGAACTTCAGGATCTGTGCGAAGAAAATCGAAAAACCCAGGCCCAGAAAAAAAAGTCCGCTCTCCTCGATTGTCAAGCTCGATGCGATTGCAAACGAGGCGACAAGCGCGCTGAAGGCTCCGACGATCCGACCGGTGAAGCTCCGGAAAGATGCTCCAAGAAAACCCTGCATCTTAATGTCGAAAGTTTTTGACGTTCAGCGCCAGATGGAAAAATGCAACTGGGTAGTCGAGCAAATATCTGCGGATCGTCGACGGTTCCTTGAACATACGGTACGCAAATCTCACATTGAACCGATCGACCCACGCCGGGTAGTATTCCCCTTCAGACATGGCTGTCTGGTGGATAAAGCCGCCACAGGTATATATCCGTCCAGTATAGCCAAGATGAACAAGAGTCATAGCCGCCTCCTCTTGCATGACCGCACCCATGCCCACCACGATGAAGTCAAAACGGGACTGCGCCAGGCTGGCAAGAACTGACGTGCGCTCCTGTGCATCTGCAAAATAGCCAGATCGCCCTTCCAACTCCAGACCCGGATACATGCCGACCACTTCAGTCAAAAACTTGGCGTTTGACGCACCGTCGGAGCCGAGAATGAACCCGCGTTGCTGCTTGACAGCAGCTCGCTTGAACACCAGCCGGGCGACTGAGGTGAAGTCAAAGCTGAGCCTTTGAATACTGGCATCCCGGTGAACGAGACTCAAGAAATGTCTCAGAGCAATGCCATCAACGCAAATCTTGTCGAAACCGTCGAGTGACAAGCCTGCCTGAACAATCTTCAGCCAACTGTAGGGATTGACGAAGGTGACGACCCTCGCCTCGCCGAACTCTTGTTCGTCTGTACAGATCCTGTCTCTGCGCAACATACCGGGTCAGCCTTGCAAAAGTGTGTCCAATTCACATTGGAACATCGAATTCAGCCGCGCCGGCGAAGTGATCCGGCACCAAAACCAAGAGCTCCATGCTCAAAAAACCAATGTGCCGACACCAAAGGTTGCCGGACGATTTCATGTCAGACAGTTAGCGACCACCATGCAGGGATGCCCCTGTGAATTTGCCGATACTGCGTACTAGCCCCACTTTCACCAGGATGTGAAGTAGGTCCAGGACCGCACTATCCGCACCCAGGGCACCCAAGCCGGACACGTGTGGGCTTACACTTACGGTATTTCCGAAACGGATGAGCCCATGGTCCAACCCACATCCAAGTCCAGCGACTCCAGCCAGGGTCCAGCGACCGCCGACACGCAAGCCACGACACCTGGATCTGTGTCCCGCCGCGGCGCACTCAAAACGCTAGTGCTCGGAGCCAGCAGTCTGGCAGCAACAGGAACACTGCCCGGTCTCGGCGGTTATGTACAAGCTCAGTCTGCGGCGCCAATTCGGATTGGCTTTCAGGTGCATCGCACCGGCATAGGCGCAGCCTACGGTCGTTGGTATGACCGTACATCGCGGGCTGCTGTGGCAAAGATCAATGCAGAGGGGGGCATCAACGGACGCCCCGTCGAGCTCATCGCAGAGGATGACGGGACCGATCCGAAGCGTGGCGCCGAGGTGGTAGAGAAATTTGTAAACCGCCACCACTGCGATGTTGGCTTCGGCACCTTGTTCAGCCATGTGGTTATCGGCTCCTCACCGCGTGCTGGTGAGCTCAAACTGCCCTACTTCGTCGTCTCCGAGGGCCACCATGTGGCGAGCGGAAAGCTCAATCGCTACACGTTGCAGCCGGGAATCACTGACGTACGCAGTCAGGTGCAGGCAATGGCGCCCTTCGTCTCGAGCACGCTTGGCAAAAAAGTCACGATGCTCTATTCCGATTTCGCCTTTGGCCACGATCACCGCGACTTTTTCACAGACGCTATTGCAGCTCAAGGCGGCGAAGTCATCGCCACAATACCGATACCTCCGACAGAAACAGCGTTTACCAAGTATTTCCCTAAAATTCCGCGCAGTACCGAAGTGATCTATCACGTCCTCGTCGGCCCGGCTGTTCTAACCTTCGTCAAGGAAATGGGTGAGTTCTTTGGTCCGAGCTCACCTGCCATTTTTGGCTTCATCGACAGTCTGGAAGCGGTTGATATCGCCAGCCCGGGCCTTGAGTTTCTGGAGGGCAGCCACTTCTGGGAGGGGCATCCACGCTACGCTCAGGCGGACCAGAGCGAGTACGACAAGGCCTATCGCAAGGCCGTTGGTGTGGACGAAAACGGCGCCTCGGTGTCCGACTCACGTGACGTATCCACCTACGCACACATGTTTGGTTGCTGGGAAACGCTTCACGTGATCAAGGCCGGGATGCAGGCCTGCGACTATCAGGGCCCTGCCGACCGCGCAAAACTCGTCGAGGCTGTCGAGTCGATCGACAAGATGCCGCACTCAATGGAGCATCCGCAAGGGGCCAAGATCTTCAACGGCAAGACGCATCAGGTATTCGGTCACCAGTACATCTCCAAAGTCGAGCAGAGTCGATTGAACCTCGTTCACACCACCTCGATCGAAGATACCTTCTATCCGGACGAGGTTGATTACACCACCCGGACACTCTGAGCCTTGGAGTTTGGTCCGCATCTGATACTGGCGCTACTTGAAGGATCAGTCACCGCGGCCGTGCTGGCGCTGACGGCTGCGGGGCTTGCGATAGTGTTCGGTATGCTACGCGTGGTAAACGTTGCACACGGCGAATTCTTCATGCTCGGTGCGGTGTTCGCGTGGTTTGTGACAAGCGGTTTGTCAGAGCTTGCCAATGTTCCACCAGCACCGGCATTCCTCTGCGCCTTGATTGTTGCTCCTATCGCAACCGGTGCCGTCGCAGCACTGGCTGACAGGTTGGTGCTCTCCCGCATCGGCTACGATCCGGAGCGAACCATCGTCGCAACTATCGGGCTGCTCTACGTCCTGCAACAGCTCACCCTGATGACCTACGGTCCAGAGGCGCGCCCGGTTGAGGCTCCATTCAATACCCGTATTGCACTGCCGTGGTTCGAGCAAGGTAGCGATGGGTGGGCGCTGTATTGGCCCTGGGGGTTTGGCACAACAAGCTACAAGTTATTCGTCATAGGAGCCGCCGCTGGACTGTTGATCATCCTGTGGCTGCTGCTGCGCCATACACGCCTGGGTCTTGTCATGCGCGCAACGCAACAGGACAGAGACATGGCAAGCGCTTTTGGAATTCGCGTAAACCGCGTGTACGCAATGGTATTTGGGCTGGGCGCAGCGCTCGCTGCCCTGGGGGCAGTGCTGGTTGTGCCGATCCAGCAGGCGCACTACCTTATGGGAGGAGATCCCCTCCTGATGTCATTCATCGTGGTGATCATCGGCGGACTTGGCAGTGTGGCTGGTACCGTAGTCGCTGCGATCATGATCGGGCTTGCTGACGGGGTGGTATCGGTCTTTTTTTCGGCCACGCTTGCCAAGATCATCGCAACCATAGCGGTAGCGCTGGTGCTCGTATTCCGGCCACATGGCCTGTTCGGTCGGCGCTCTGCATGAGCTCAACTGATTGGCGCCCGCTGGCCTTGCATCTGTCGGTGATCGGCGTGTTGATCGCATGCTGGTTCTTGCTGCCTGCCTACCACAGCGGAAATCTTGCGCGTATTCTAGTGCTTGCAGCCTATGCCTCTGGCTTCAATCTGGTGTTCGGCTACACCGGGCTGTTAAGCCTCGGTCATGCGCTGTTCTTCGCTGCAGGCCTCTACGGACTTGGCCTGTCGATGCACCATGCAGAGGTCGCGGCGCTACCGGCATGGGGGATCGGAGTAGCAGCGGCCGCCTTGGTCGCCGCAACAACCGGCGCCTTGGCACTGAGAACAACCGGGGTTGCCTTCATGATTGTGACTCTGATGTTCGCTCAAGCAGGTTTTTTGACTGTGCTCTACTTCGGTCAGTGGACGCGTGGCGACGAGGGCTTTGTCATCACACCAGCAGCACGGACGGCCTTTGGGTTCGATCTTGCCGACGAGCGCGTTCGCTATTTCGCAGCTCTTGCTCTGTTTGCCTTCACTTTGTTGCTTGTCGGTTGGATTGTACGTACCGGGTTTGGCAGGAGTCTTGTAGCCATCCGCGAGAACGAACAACGCGCGCTGATGCTCGGTTACAACGTGCAACGCATCAAGTGGATCGCTGTGATCATCTCAGGCGCAGTATCAGGTGCCGCTGGTGCCAGCTATGCATTGTTGTTTGGCTATGCCGGTGCAAGCTTCGCCTCGGTTCAGTACTCTATTCTTCCACTTTTGTGGACATTGCTAGGAGGCGCCGGGACGACTCTTGGCCCCTTCGTCGGCACACTGGTGATGTTCTATCTGATCGACTATGCCAGTGAGCTGACTGATGCCTATTTATTGCTTGTGGGTATATCGCTGATCATCGCAACGCTCTTCTTGCCACACGGCATTGTCGGCACAGCCAGAAAGCGGCTGATGCGGTGGCTACCATGACGCGCGATGTGCTTGAGTGCGAGCGACTGCACAAGTCCTTCGGTGGCGTACAAGCCGTTGGCGATGTCAACCTGAAGATTCAGGAAAATCAGGTATGTGCCTTGATCGGTCCCAATGGGGCTGGCAAATCCACTCTTGTGGGCCTTGTCTGTGGTCGCTTCGAACCCGATGCGGGCCGTATCGTATTTGACGGTCAGGACATCACGACGCTGCCCGCTCATGCGCGCATCAGACTCGGGATTGCCTACACGTTTCAAATCACATCGATCTTCGCAGATCTACCCGTCTGCGAGAACGTCGCCCTGGCCGCTCGCCGTGCGCTTGCAACCACAGGGTTACCACGACGTACGTATACCCGCGCACGTGCTGTGAGGCATCGTGTTGCGGCCTCTCTTGAGCAGGTGGGGCTCAGCGATCTCGGCGCGCACCGCGCGGGGGATCTTGCCTATGGGCATCAACGTTTGCTTGAGGTAGCCATGGGACTGGCACAGGCGCCGCGACTGTTCATCATGGACGAGCCGACCCAGGGACTCGCTCTGCAGGAGATCGAAAACTTCAAGACCCTGCTGGCCGAACTCGCGGGATCAACAACGATTCTGTTGATCGAGCACAACATGGACGTCGTGATGGGCACAGCTCATCGTGTAGCGGTTCTGGACGCAGGAAGCCTCATTGCTCAAGGAACACCAGAGGAAGTGCGCGCAGATAGGCGAGTACAAGCGGCCTACCTTGGCACGAGCACGGAACAAGTGCTCAAATGATGCTACGCGTTGAGTCGATTGACGTAGGTTATGGCACCGCACAAGTGCTGTACGGGTTGAGCTTTAGTGCTCAGCCTGGTCAGATCACCTGCCTGCTTGGACGCAACGGCGCAGGCAAGACGACAACACTACACGCGCTTATGGGCCTGCTGCCGTTAATGGCCGGTGAGATTCGGCTGGGTAGCACGACTATCAGCGGGCTCGCTGCACCCGATGTTGTCAAACAGGGCATCGCGTTGGTTCCACAAGGGCGCAGACTGTTTGGCGCCTTGTCAGTGGCAGAAAATATCGAGATCGGACTCATGGCCTCCCCCAAGCAAGGGAAGACCGAACACCGTCGGAATCGCTCACGCGTTCTAGAACTGTTTCCACGCTTGAAGGAACGGTTGGGACAGCAGGCATCAACCCTGTCCGGGGGCGAGCAACAGATGCTGGCGACAGCCAGGGCCCTCTGTGTAGAGCCACAGGTCTTGCTACTCGATGAGCCCACTGAGGGTCTGCAGCCTTCTATCGCACAACAATTGCGCGATGTATCGCGTGAGCTTGCACGGCAAGGCGTTGCCGTTGTTCTGGTTGAACAGCACCTCGACACTGTATTGGAGCTGGCAGACAGCGCCGTGCTCATCGAAAGCGGACGCCTCGTGCGCACCTTGTCTGCCGAGCAACTGAAGAACAACCCATCATTGGTAACACGGCATCTTGGTATATGAAGACTGTACGTCGTCATTGCCTTTGCCAAACATCGTTATGAATGCCGGTATAGCGCTGGGTGTTGCCGCAGCGCTTGCGATAAGCCTGACCAACGTGTTCTCGCAAGCACATTTTCAAGTTGGCTCAACGCCAACAACCTTTCTGGTCGGACGCTACGTGATTTTTGTCGCACTACTGACCCTTTTGTTCATGATCACGGGTCGGTTGCGCCTGCTATCACCAAGAGATGCCATCGAGCTGTCATTGGCGGGTAGCCTCAATTTCCTCGGTGCCGCCTGCTTGGCATTTGCAATTCAACGACTGCAGGTCAGCGTGGCAGTAGCCGTGCTCTATCTGTTTCCATTTTTTGCGCTGTTCATCGGAGCAATACTTGATCGTCGTCCGCCTCATTGGCGCACTTTGGCAGGCCTTTGCGTTGCTTTTGCAGGCCTTGTCATGGTGTTGGATATCGGCACAGGTGCTCACTCGGACGCAATCGGCATTGTCTTTGCGGTGCTCGCAGCTGTTGGCATCTCCAGCTCATTTGTGTACATCGAACGGCGTCTTGCTCACATAGGTGATGCCATGCGCCTCTACGGAATCAGTGTGGCAGGCCTCTTTGGCTCGGCCATACTCGCTGTGTCCACAGGGGATGTGGTCTGGCCGCTGCCACAACCTGGTGGCTGGTCCACGCTACTAATAGCAACAGCCACGTTTGGTATGGCCTCGGCTGCCATGTTCATGGCTGTGTCGCGCATCGGAGCCACAAGCACAGGCTTGCTCATGAATCTTGAACCACCGGCAACAGCCCTGTTTGCAGTCACGCTGCTCAGCGACTCGCTGACCCTCATGCAGTTTGCAGGCGTGCTGATCGTGATTGTTGCCGTTGCTGGAGCCCAGCGGGTCAAGCGCTAGTAGCGCGGAACGGAGAGCCGCCCGGTTACTCCATGACTGTCGATCAATTCTTGTACCTGGCCACTCGCCACACTTTGATTGACAAAAAATGCCAGCCACTCGGCCGCGTGTGGCATGCCACGATGAATGCCCATACTTTGCTTGACCGCGGTGAAAGGAACTTCCGTGACCAGCGTGCCTTGAGTCTCTAGTTGATAATCCAATAGCTTGGGCCTGAGTCCCGCCAGCGCGTCCAGGCCCTGCTCTACAAACGCCTTGTAAGATTCTTCCATCGAATCCACACGGATCAGGCTGGCATGCTTGATGTGATCACTTAGCCAAAGCTCATAAGCACTGCGTGCCTTGACAGCGATGGTGCGTCCCGGCTGATCCACGTCGGCAAGACTATGCAGGTCAGATTGTTGCCTGACAAGAAAGCTCGCCTGGATTTCACAATAAGCGGGGCTGAAGTCAATGGTGGCAGCGCGCTTGGGCTCATTGGCGATATTGGCAACATCCCAGGCCTGTGGGCTCGCAACATCTGCGCTTGCCGCGTCCGCAACCTGCCCCGGTCCATCAAACAATACAAACTCGACCGGGACACCAAGTGCCTCAGCAAGCTTTTTGCCCATGTCCGGTGAAACACCGTCTGGCTCGCCCGAGGCCGCGGTGCCTGTTATCAACAGAAAATTGGCCATATTCAAGCCGACACGCAGGCGACCTTGTGGCGCCAGCGCTTCTCGAATGCCCACATCGGGTTTCATGTGAGCTCTACCGTCATCTGGTTCTTTGATGAATCCGCAATCGCTTGAAGGATCCGCTGATTGGCAACGCCGTCGGCGGCTGTCACACGAGGTGTAACCCGAGCACGAATAACATCTGCGAAATGCGTGACCTGACGAATCAAGGGGTCTTCATTAGTGAGTGGCACACGAGTACCGCTAATCGGGTGCGACCAACTGCGCTCTCCCGACTGCGTCCACAGCGTCAAGTTGGGCAACGAAAGACTCCCGTGAGTGCCTCCAATCTGATAACAACTCTCGTCAGTGGCCGGATACATCGGGTTTTCACCTGCGGTCAACTCCCAACTGTGAGGTGCCACAATCGTATCGGAAACACTCATGGTGCCGAGCGCACCACTGACAAAGCGCAAGAGTATTGCAGCGCTGTCCTCAACCTCAAAACCCCGAACGGCATTGGAAGTCATTGCCTGCACGCTTGCCACCTCGCCACATAAATATCTCAGTGCATCGATATCATGGATGAGATTGATGGACACAGGACCTGCTCCGCTGCGCCTGCGCCACTCGGCCTGAAAATACTCCTCCGGTTTGAACAACCAGGTGACCGACTGCACGCTGGTGATGCGCCCAAGCGATCCGGAATCAACCAGCTCACGTGCTTTTTCAAGCACCCCGTTATAACGGCGATGATGTCCGACCAGAACAGGAATACCGCTCGACTCACTTGCCTGACGTATGTTCTCGGCAGCACTGAGCGTGTCAGCCAGTGGTTTTTCAACTAGCACAGCAAGCCTTGCGTCGATACAAGCAAGGGTCAGCTGCTCATGAGTTTGGTTGGGCGTCGCTACTATGACCCCATCAATCTTCGTACCAGACCCCAATAGCGTGGGTAAGGACCGGTAGGAAGCGATACCATGTTGCTGTGCAACGCACCCACCAACAGGATCCGGATCTACAACCGCGACCAACTCGACACCGTCCGCGGCAGAGATAGCCTGAGCGTGCCGATGCCCGATCAGGCCTGCACCCAGCAGGGCTAGACGCACCAGATCAGGCATCTTTTTCAGCTACTGGAGACAAGCGTACCCATGTGTCGCATCGCCAAGGCATACCCGTTGATACCAAACCCGGCAATGACCCCGTCTGCTCGTAGCGACACAAAAGAGCGCGCACGAAATTCTTCGCGTTTGTGCACGTTGGACAAATGCACTTCAAGAACGGGCCCTTCGAACGTGTGCAATGCATCTAGCAGAGCGATCGAGGTGTGGGTAAACGCAGCCGGATTGATGATGATGCCTGCTGAGTGGGTACGCGCCTCATGTATCCAGTCGATCAGCTCACCCTCGTGGTTGGACTGTTTGAGCGAGGATTGCAGCCCAAGCTCCGAGGCGACTGAAGTACAAATCACTGCCACATCGTCAAGCGTATCGTAGCCATAGATCTGCGGCTCGCGCTGCCCAAGCAGATTTAGATTGGGTCCATTGAGAACAACAATGTGCTTTGACATAGGCATCACAGGTTCTTGAATTTGCGAATACGATGCGAGGCCAGTGTCAATCGTGACCCGCCGCTCTGAGCTGTGCATCCGGCTTCAACACAGGATCAAGCAGCGAACGCATCTGTTGGTCGAGCATCGCCCAACTCTTGCGGCATCGCGCCCGCCGCTCAGCAGGGTCAAGCACAGCACGCAGGGCTGGCTCAATGGAATTGCCACCTGCGCCGAGCGCCCAGCACAACAAGGTCTGCTCACGCAGCCGGTACAAGGCATGCGCGTGCCAATAGTCTTCGAGCGGTCCATCGAGACGTTGTGAGGCATCCGCGAAGGCCTGCACATCCTCAACCCATTGTGCAGCTCCATTCGACCAGGCGCGTAGCATGAGCCAGGTCGAAATCGCTTCCGCATGCTCATCTGCATCAACACTGTCATCATCAATCAAGGCATGACCCAGCAGGTGGTATAGCGTGTACTCGACCATGTCCATCGCACGCTTCACCGACTCACCTTGCTCAACAGTCTGATCAGGCGAACTGCCTGCAACCAGCTCGGCCTGCGCCCTGATCGCCCGTTCCAGATAAGCGTAAGGTAGTCGGATACTCCGGTCGCTACGCGAATAGGAAGGCTGGCCCAGTGTGTCCGAGCGGCTTCCGACGATGATGCCGAGTGGTTGCTCGAAGGTGAAGTTCTCACTGAGCAAGGAGACAAGGTCGGTCACCATCTGGCTATCGGCCAGATAACTACTCAGCTGTTGATCGAGCGCAGAGTCGCCCGGCATCAGACGCAGCTCAACCTCAGCGAAAGCTGCCTGCGGTGCCGCCGCAGCCGACACGTACAACAGCAGCAGCGCAGCGCAGCGTACTACGCCTCGTCGTGCCTGACACATAAGAGCCATGAGATTGTCGCCCAATGCGCCACCAAGGCCGCTGAACTCTGTATTTCCATCTTGCATGCCGCAAGCTTATCGGATCTCTGCTCTGACAACCTGCCTGAACGCAATTCAAGTCGCTACGAAGCCAGTGTGTAGTGGCCGGCTGTGAAGTGCTTCACTCATTCTGCTTGACTCCACTGATGGTGCGGTCAAGCACGGCTGTATCAATCCGGGTGCCCCGCTTGACCGAGAGCGACGCCACTGCCGGCAAAGTCCTCCTGTTTTGAGGTGTCTATCCGGAGCCTCCCGGACATCGGTCACTAAACAGCCTTGGCGCGGGTGCTGACGGTAAAGATGAACAGGGGCACTGTCGCCACTCTTGTCATGGAATTCACTCTCAAGTTAAGCGCCGTTGCACGCGGACTACTCCCACTTGCCGTGCCGGCTACCTTGCTATGCTTGCCGGGCTATTCACTCGCGGGCTCCATCTACAAATGCACGGACCCCGACGGTGCGACTACCTATACCAGCGAGCCATGCTCGGAGCAGCAACTCACTGACGTTGTTGGTGAGCTACCGCGAAACTCCGAACACCAACCCCAGCGTCAGACAGAGCGTCGCAAAGAGCGTCGCGCAGAGCGCACCGGGCCAGCCGAGCGCTACAGGCCTGGCATCCCTGACCTCGGAGAAGCGCACGAACGCATTGCGCCAGACACCTTGATACCCCCCGAAAAGCTGCCCTCACCCTAGCCGTCAACGCTGTTCTCTAAGCGTGAACGGGCACTCGGATCTCAGAAACACAGGTTCACCGCGACTCGGGTGTTCGACCACCAGTTGTTCTGCATGCAGGCAAAGCCTGTCGCCTGACTCGCCATAGAGTCGGTCGCCGAGCACCGGGAAGCCAAGCCCGCAACCATCCGAGGCATGCACACGCAGTTGATGTGTTCGGCCCGTCTGCGGGTACATCAACACCAGCGATTGCCCCGCGGCACGCCTGATCAACTTCCAGGCAGTTACCGCAGCTCTGCCATGATCATGGCAGACGATTTGAAAAGGGCGCCGATCCACGTCCAGTCTGAGTGGCAAATTGATCAGGCCGCCGGTACCCGCAACGTCTCCATCGATCAGCGCGCGATAGCGCTTTTTCACACGACGCTTCTCAAACTGCTGTTGCAGAGCTGCATGCGCTTGCGGAGTCTTGGCAAGTAACAACACACCTGAGGTATCCATATCAAGACGATGTACCAACAGGGAGCCTGTCGCCTCGGGGCGCGCCGCACGTACGCGAACCAGAACCGAGTCTTCGACTTGACGCCCCGGTTGTGACAATAGGCCTGAGGGCTTATCAATAGCTATCAGCTCATCATCTTCGTAGAGAACCGAAAGGCCAACTGGCGCCGGTAGCCCGGACGCCAGCCCAAGAGGCGAACCTGGCCGCGTGTCACTCATCGACATCACCTACGCGTTATCAAGCCTGGTCAAGCCGAAAGCCCCGTCGAGTCTCTTGTGCTCTGCCAACAGACCCTCACGATAACTGGGGTAACGGTATTGAAAATCGAGATCGGCCTTGCCAAGGCTATTGTCAACACGCTTGCACTCAGCCCAGAAAGACAAGGCCATAGGAGACATACTTGCAGTATCAAAGTCAATGACTTCTGGCACGGGTCGACCCAGCAAAGTACAGGCGTAGGCGACAACATCAGCCGAAGCTGCAGGCTCATCGTCAGAAACATTGAATACACCCGCCGTGTCAGATTGCATGGCCAGCTCGGCAAAGGCTGCGATATCGTCAACATGAATTCGGTTGAATACATGTCCGGGTTTTTGTACCCGTCGCGCCCTGCCTGACAGAACATCGAGCAAAACATTGCGACCAGGACCATAAATGCCGGACAGTCTCATCACACACACAGGCACACCCAACTCGAAGGCCAGCGAAAGCCACCTCGACTCAGCCTCCAGTCGCATGATGGAGCGCAGTTGTTGTGAATTGCAGGCAGTTGTCTCGTCTACTAGTGCGCCATTGTGATCCCCGTAGACGCCAATCGAGGATAGATAACCTATCCAGCGCAGGCGCGGTAATCTGCCTGATCCTGCGAGTGACTGAATCAATCGCAGCATCGGATCGTCCAGCGGCTTGGAGCGCGCCGGCGCGACCGAAGAAATCAGGTGCGTGGTGTGTTCGAGACGAGCGATCAACTCCGGCGAGGGAGATCCACTCAATTTGAGTGCGCGGATACCGTGGCGCTCGAGTTCTTCGAGTCCCTGCGTCTCGCGACGGGTGCCGAGCACATCAGCTTTGCTGGATGAGGTCAAACATCTACGGGCGATAGCTTGCCCACTGTAGCCACAGCCGAGTACGGTAAGTGTTGTCATGACAGTTGCACAGGGGCTTGTTCAAGCGCTGCCGGCGCAACTGCGCTCACATGGTCGCGCCGATTTGCCATGGAACAAACTCATGGTCACCGAGCCCGTGCTGTTCTGACAGCGATGGCAAACCGGAGGCCACCTCAACCAGGCGCTCGTAGATTTTTCTGCCGACAGCCTCGACGGACTCACCTGCACTGACGATAACGCCCGCATCAATATCCATGTCATTGTCCAGCTGAGAAAACATGTCGGTGTTGGTCGCAATCTTGATACATGGCGCGGGCTTGGAACCAAACGTGGACCCACGGCCGGTAGTGAAGGCTACCAGCGTGCAGCCAGAGGCGATCTGTCCGGTAACCGAGACCGGGTCGTAACCGGGTGAGTCCATGAAGGCAAAGCCGGGTTTGTAGACGGGTTCCGCATATCGGTAGACACCGGTCAATACCGTAGAGCCACCCTTCGCGACAGCGCCCAGGGATTTCTCCAGGATCGTCGTCAACCCCCCCAGCTTGTTACCAGGCGATGGATTGTTATCCAGTGACCCGGAATTGCGAGTCACATAATCCTGCCACCACACAATGCGCTCCATCAAGGCCTCAGCAACTGCAGGGGTCGCGGCGCGTCGGGTCAGCAAGTGCTCCGCCCCGTAGATCTCGGGAGTCTCGGCGAGCACAGCTCGACCGCCTTGTGCGACCAGAAGATCCGCTGCAACACCCAGTGCCGGGTTAGCCGTTATTCCAGACCAGGCATCAGAACCCCCGCATTGCAAGGCCAGCGAAAGGCCGCCGACATCGCAGGCTTCGCGCTGTAGTCCGCCCAGTTGCTCCAGCATTTCTTTCACCATGGCTGTCGCTGTGGCGATCGTTTTCAGGTGACCTCCCGTAGTTTGAATATTAAGCGTGCGCAACAGCGGCCCTCCCAGATCCTGGCTTGCGACGGTAGTGCCGATCTGACTGGCTTCGCAGCCCAGCCCGACCAACAACACACCCACCACGTTGGGGTGCTTGGCATAGCCGCCGATCACGCGCTGCAGATTGTCAAACCCTTCACCACTGGTCGCGATACCACAGCCTGTACTGTGGGTGAACGCGGCCACGCCATCGATCCCGGGAAAACGACTCAAGCTTTCATCATCAAACGCATCAGCGATTCGGTGCGCGACCGTGGCTGAACAGTTAACGCTGGAGATGACTGCGATAAAGTTGCGCGTCGCAACGCGTCCGTCGGCCCGTCGGTAGCCTTGAAACAGATCAGTTGACTGTATCTGGGTCGTTGGTACATGACTGGCATAGGCGTGCTGAGCCTCGCTGTCACGAAAGGCGAGGTTGTGCACATGCACATGTGCACCCACCGCAATCTGCTCAGCTGCGCAGCCAATCACCTGTCCGTACTTGACCACGCGTTGACCCGCTTGAAGATCGCGCATCGCGACCTTGTGTCCCTTGGGTATGACAGTGCTTGCACAAAAACCCTGTTCGCAGTCATCGCCAATGGCCAGATTGCGTAACGCCACGCCGACGTCATCACCTTCTGCCAGCACCAGTACAGCAGCGCCGTCTACCTCGCCACGCGGATCAATCCAATTGACAGTGTGCTCAGCCATACAAGCTCAGGTACTCATCCCGCCATCGACATTGATCAACGTGCCGGTGGTAAAGGCTGCATCATCTGAGGCCAGATAGACCGCCACTGCTGCGATCTCTTCGGGAAAACCCACTCGACCCATCGGCTGACGCGCGATAAAGTCGCGGCGTGCGGCAACCGGATCATCGAACCTGGCGATGCGTTCGTCCAGTGAAGGGCTTTGCACTGTGCCCGGCCGGATCGTATTGCACCGAATGCCCTCAGTGACAAAATCTGCCGCAATCGCCTTGCTGAAGCCATCTACCGCCGCCTTACTTGCACTGTACGCGAAACGATTGGGCAGTCCCTTGTGGGCGCAAATCGAGGAGATGTTGACTATCGAGCCGCCTCCCAGGGACTGCATACCCGGTATGACTGCCTTGCACATTCTGAACATTGACTTGATGTTCAGGTCAAAGGCAAAGTCCCACTCATCGTCAGTGCAATCGAGAATTGAACCGTGGTGCACGAAACCGGCGCAGTTGACAAGGAGGTCGAACGCTTGCTCGCCTGTCAGCAATGACTCGATGGCTGCTGAATCGAGCACGTCCAACGTGGCTGTCCGAATACCGTCCGCGGCATCGAGCTGAGCCAGCTTTTCGGTGTTGATATCGGTTGCCAGAGTGTCACAACCCTCGGCTGCAAACGCTCTGGCTATGCTTTCACCGATCCCCTGCGCCGCTGCCGTGACCAGCGCCCGTTTGCCTTGTAATCTACCCATGGGAATAGCATACCGTTGTCGCTGCCAATTCTGAAACAGAAACGCGCATTACTGCGCTGGACAGTGCGATCGTTTGGACTGGTAATCGTGCTTTTTTTCATGCCAGTCGGGTGCATGGTAGCCGTGCACTACAGCAGCGATGGTGGGGCTTCGTCGCCAGGCGGCAGGCACGCCAGCACGGCACAGGCTCCACAGGCACAAGTGGGCCAAGCTGTCATTCAGGTGTATGCAGCCCGAGCGGCGCGCTGGCGCGGGGCGTTTGGCGTTCATACCTGGATTACGGTAAAACCCGCCTCGGCCACTCGCTACACGCGCATTGAAGTCATTGGCTACAGAGCTTACTGGGGACGTAATGCCGTACGCATTCGCGCAGGTACGCCCGACAGCCGATGGTTTGGGAATGACCCGACTCTATTGCGTGAAATTACAGGATCAGGTGATGCTGCCGCGGAGGTGGACGAGCTGATCTACCGTATCGTCGAAGCAGCCGAGAGTTACAAAAATAGCCACTACTACAAGGTATGGCCTGGCCCCAACAGCAATACCTTCATTGCCTCGCTGGCCCGAGAAGCACCAGAACTCAGACTGGAGCTACCACCCAACGCGATCGGAAAGGACTACCTGCCGGGGGGATCACTGATCGCGCTAACACCTAGCCGGACAGGGGTTCAAGTGTCGCTAGGTGGATTGCTCGGGGTGTTGATCGGACTTGAGGAGGGCATCGAGCTGAATCTGCTCGGCCTGAGCGCAGGTCTGGATCTGTGGCCGCCGGCAGTGAAACTGCCTGGCGTGGGCCGATTCGGCTTTGCTGACTTGCGCCGGTATCAGTGGGGCTCGGATTCAGCCGACTGAAGGTCTTCTGTCTGGACCTCGAGTTCGGCGATACGCTTTTGGGCAGAGAGCAAGTCACGATGCATGGCCATCATCTGCCCTCGCACATCATTGAAATAGCTATTCAGCCAGGCGGCAGCAGCAGCGTGTATCCGCTCACGCGATTCTGCAGAAAGATCAGGGATTCCGTTGATATCCAGTCGCGGATGCGTTGGATTGGGTGGCGACACGTAGCGATGGGTAGTCTCCCGTGCCAACTTCGCCCACCGCTCGGCGACTCGTTGATCCGGGCAGGCCTCAATGGTCTCGATCACAATACGCTCAAGCAGCCGTGCTGCGGCGTCGCGCCGAGTGGGCAACTGGTGAATATCTCCCATCGTCCTCCGATACAGCTTTTGGCTTTTGACCGGCAGACACTCTCATGCGGGCTTTGCCCGACCAATGATGACTGTCACAGCCCCGGCAAAAGTTCTGATTCAATCGCGCGAACTGTGCCCTGATCCACATCGGTCAGGTACGCCCCGATCTGACCGTACAGGACGTGCCTGGCACCGAACAAGGGCATTGACGAGCCGACCGGGACAGCTGACTAATCGTTTTCGTGGCGAGCAATAACACTCACCGATTCCTCATCAACAACCACCTGCATGGCCATAGGGCGACAGCACACCTGACAGTCCTCGATATAGGACTGCTCGGTCACCGAGCAATCAAGTTCAACATCGAGCGACTCTCCGCAGTAGGGACAGTGCACGACGTGAGATTGCAGCAAATCCACAGGGCTGGTGAGGCGTGTACGCTCAGCGATCGGATGCCGCCGCTTTCAACGAGCTCGACCGCGAGGTCGGGGCCGAGAAAAACAGCGCAAGGGACACCGCCAGGAACCCCAAAAACCATATCAGCGACCACTCGCCGATACTCAAACCGAGAAAGGTCCACTGAACCTCGGCACAGTTGCCGTCACCCTTGAAGAGCAGCGTGAGGACCCTGAACGGACTCTCGGTCTGCAACCAGTATTGCAACCCAAGGCCGCACTCCGGCACCTGATCGGGCGGCAGGTGTTGCAACCATACTTGTCGACCGGCAACCGCTGCCCCGCCTGCCGCACCCAGTGTGGCGACTCCCGCTACCAGCCTCTGCCACAAGCGATGCCGAATTGCTACCAGACCGGCCAATGACGCGACGCCCACCACCATGTAGAACATCCGTTGAGTGATGCACAGCGGGCAGGGATCGAGGTATTTGACGTACTGCAGATAGTATCCGTACGACAGTAAAGCGACCGTGGCCACAAGACCTGCCAGCCAGACCAAGCGGCGACCTGAAGGAGCGGAGAACAAAGCCATGGGGAAGCAACGGTAGATTAACCTGCCAAGCGTAGCAAATCCTGCCCTCGTCACTCCCAATCATTCGATTGTGGTCAACCTTGGATACCCTTGGATACCCTTGGGTGAAGAGCCGTGCTGCTTTGTTTTAATGCAGGAGGAAGTAGTCAACAAAGTAACGACCACCCTTGAGGGCGATGGTCATCATTGCCATGACCTGCCCGTCAGTTCGCTCAAACCCCTGATTCCACACCAAGGTAAATGATTTTGGCTTGCGGAATATGCAGACCAACTCTCGTTGAGTGGGGTTGCCCCACGTGGCCTGCCGCGAGTCGCAGGCGGCCATGAAAAGCTCGGCATCGAAGCTGCTTTTCAAGGCGACCGAGAAATGTCGGGTATGGAGATTATAGTCGCGTCTGGCGGCCCCTTCGATGGCATCGTCCATCATCGGTTCAGCAATCTTGCGACACGCGTCGTCGTCGAGTTCCATACAGCTCATGGCGTAAGTCTACACCGCCAATCGGCTATCGGCACACCAATCAGAGTTGTCCGCGGGGCGCCCATCCAGGGGCCCCGAAGACACGAGTCACTTGTCGGGGTGCGATACCTGTCATCGTTCACTGACTGGCGCCACTGCGGGCGGCACCTGTACCGCATGTTAGTCGCGGTTCGACTTGGCGAGGCGATAGCCGTGGTACCACTCCTTTTCGAGGTCTTCATTCGCGAAGTAGGAGTGATGGCAGTTTGACGGCGTCGTGCCATGCATACCGGCGTCCATTCCCGCCTTTCGAGCGGCTGTTCCGTTGATATTATCCAGCGGACGGAATGCTTCAGATATGACGGTGTTCAGGCCGACGAAATCGAAGGTACGGTTCATTGGGAAAAAGCTCCGGACAAAAAGGGTCGGATGGGGTTACCCGACAGTGGTACGAAAATTAGCACGTCAATCTGAAGGCTCCGATTGCGCCTGTTCTCGTTGTCACGGTGCTGTGTGTGTCCCGTTTCGCTATTTGACTATCGCTGATGCCGCTCTGTGAATGCGCACCCGTTTCGCTGGCCGGCCTGCGCTCGGCTCAATTGTAGGCGTGCAATCGATTGTAGAGCGTCTTCAAGCTGATCCCCAGCATCTTGGCAGTGGACTCCTTGTCGCCGTCATTGTGCTCAAGTGTGGCAAGCAGCAACTCTTTCTCTATTTCCCAAAAGGTATTGCCTACGAAACCGGCTATGCGTGATTCACGATTACCGTCAAGTGTGTGGTTGTCCAGACCTCGGACTTCAAGACGTGTAGACGACTCACTCTCGAGCACCGCCCGATACAAGACGTTCTTGAGCTCTCGCACGTTGCCGGGCCAGCCAAAATCTGTTATCTCGGCCCGGGCGGCGTTCGACAAGAATTTCGCCGTACCGTTGCGCTCATTGATCTCTCGCAACAGGTGATCAGCGATGACGAGCACGTCCTCCGACCTCTGCTGCAGGGTAGGCGCCTGGACAGTGAAGGTGGCCAGCCTGCTGTACAGATCACGCAGCAGTGATCCTGACTCCAGAGCGCTCTTCGACTGGCCACGTACAATGGCAATCACAGAGAGGTTGGGCGCACTGGCTTCGCCAGCCGAATCCAGTTGTCCGCGATCCAGAAACTGCGTCAATCGTGCCTGCATATCGTGCGGCAAGGACGTGACATCGTCTAGCACCAGAGTGCCACCGGCCGCCTGTTGCAGGTAGCCTGCCGATCCTACGAGCGTTCGATCGGAGTCCTGCCCGAAGAACCTGCGCTGTGCTCCGGCATCGGATTCGGCCAGGCAATTGACCATTAACAGGCGTCCTGACCGCCGTGCCTGCACGTGAATGGCTTCTGCAATGGCCGTCTTTTCAGTGCCAGGGTCCCCCTCGATTACAACGGTATGGTTGCCGGCACTGGCAGCCTGACGAATACGCGTTCGCAGTGCGCGACTGGCGTCGCCAACACCGACACCTATTGTCGATAGATCGACTCTTGCCAAGGGTCCACTGCCCCCTGATTCAATACGGCTCCCTGCAGTCTTTACCCCCGCAAAGGCTCTGACGATGGTGCGCCTGATGTCATCGACATTGGCGGACTTTGGCAGCAGGTCAAAGGCTCGCGCTCGCAAGCACTGAATAGCGAGTTGCTGTGAAGGGTCTTCGGCTATGACGACGAAATTGAGCCGCTCGGAGGCCTGTATCTGCGCCATGAATTCAAGGCCGTCACCGTCCGGCAAGGCCGTGTCGAGCAAGATCAGCGACGGCTCACGTCGAGCAATCAAGCGTCGAGCCTGACCGATGCTGCCTGCCACTCCGACATCGCAGCCGAGCGCGCCAACAACACCTGCGACCGCGCCGGAGTGATCCGCGTCGCGGTCCAGAACAATGGCGTAGGGGACAGGCTCGTTACTGTTTTTTCGGACCTTGGTTCGGGTACCCGTTGTCATCGGCCGTCAGGTAAGAGTTGGAACGGAAATCAATAAGTTCCGGAATACCCCCTTCCTGACACAGGAGAACCTATCTCACCCGTCAGCCGAGCAGATTTTCCGCCGCGCGCGCAACCTCCGCAGCATGAAAGCGAGCAGTTCGCTTGCTTGGCGGCAACGCCTCGTCATAGAAGAATTCCGGCAATTCGTCATCGTTTACGTCAAATCCTGCCAAACGGTTGAATTCTGCCTCTGCAGCCAGTGTCTCGCGTCCCAGCTGTCGGTAGAAGCTGGTCTCCAGAGACGTTCCATGAGCGTCATTGATGGCAGTGACAATGAAGTCGAGCTGTTCATTGGTGACCGAGCGACCAAAAACACACAGACCGAGGGAATCGGCCGCGGCGCACAGCTCTTGTATGCCGATGCTCACCTTGACAAGCTCATCCACATCCTTGCCGACCGAGTCGTACGAAGGGAGGTTCCCGGTTGTGTGGTCAGCCCCTTGCGCCGTCATCATCATTGACAACCCGGTCACCTCGATAACACGTGGATCGTAGGCGCTGATCGCCTGCTTCTTGATGACCGGCACGCGAGCTACACCAAGAGCCTCACCAGCACGCGCCGTACCCGAGGCAATCAAGCGCCCGGTCTCGGTACCTGCCCGAAGCTCGGCGAGCATGGCGTGCATGAAATCCACGTCGCCAAAATCTCCGCGTCCCGCCTCCATCAACACACCAAGAGTCGCACCGAGTTCAATAGTGTCTATACCCAGATCATTGGCTTGCCAATTCAAGGCGGCCAGCTCATCCGGCTCCTCGATACCGCAATTGGTGCCCAGCAGTCCGATGGTTTCATATTCGACCGGCGACACCACCTCATTACCATCCGCATCCGCATAGACGTTACTGCACTGAATAATGCAGCCCGGCATACAGGCGTGAGTCTGCTCACCACCACGCGCAAGATTTTGCTCGCGCAGGAAATCACCGCCTAGTTTAAACGGCGCCTTGGAAGTGTCTTGAGCTCGTCCATCTGAAAAATTGCGTACCGGTATACCGCCGACCTGGTTGGTGTAGTCCGCAACCATGGCGGTACCGGTCGACTGAAAAGCCTGGATAGCAGGCTCGGCATCGAGCATCTTTCTATAGGACTTGACCGCACCCATCACTTTTTTGCGGTCGGCGAGTTGCGGCATTCGATCAAGATCGCAAACGATTGCCTTGATACGCTTTGCACCCATCACCGCACCAACACCACCCCGGGCGGCCAGTCGACTAGGCCGCAGGTCGGTATCGCTGAACGAGATGCCTGCCATCAAGCCTCCGTATTCTCCGACCGGGCCGAGCAGTGACAAACTGACTTTCTTGCCAAAGCGCTCATGCAATCGCTCTGCACATTCAAAATTACCGAGTCCGATCAAATCAGCGGCATCGTGCCATTCGAACTCACCACCTTTTTTTATGTGCAACAGCGTCCATTGGTCAGCAACACCAGTGAAAGTGAGCCCGCAGATACCAAGTTGTCCCATGGCAAACGCAAAGGTACCGCCCGCATTGGATTCCTTGACACCACCGGTAAGCGGGCTCTTGCAACCGACACTCAAGCGATTGGCATTGGAGAAGTTGGTACCTGCGAACGGACCCGCTGAAAAGATCAGCGGAGCATCAGGCGCCAGAGGATCCAGACCAGCCGCATTGGCTTCGAGCAAGGAATGAGCGATGAGGTGACGACCTGCCCGCACCACGGCCTCTCCCTCAAACTGTTCGGTCGAGATATGACGACGGGACAAATCGATGTGATGGTAGAGACGCATACGGCTTTGGTGGCGGCGGACAGAGGCGCGGAAACGAGCCCCAAGTCTACCGAATCGCACTAGCAGCGGCATACAGGACGATCAATAATCCGACAGGCAGACAAACGTATCAGCCCTCTTCTGAAATCAATCTTTAATCAAACAACCTGTGCCTGTACAAGCATTATCAATGAATATTATTTTCAGGTATTATCTCATCTTATTCAACATCAATTGGAACGCGACTTAATGCCAACTAGTTATGCCAAGTGGAGCCTCGCTGATTTACGAAAGGAACAAACACGGATTGAAAAGGCAATAGCTAGCAAGGAAGGCAAGCAAAAGAAGACCGTACTGGCCAAGGTAACCTCCCTGGCCCGCAAGCACGGGTTTTCCCTGAATGAACTGACCGAAGGTGGTGCTGCGACAGGCGCTATCGCTCCTGTGCGACGCAGTACAAGAAAAAAATCGTCTGCTCTCAAGGGTGCCAAGGTCGCGCCAAAGTATCGCTCACGCACCGACAAGAGCCTTACCTGGACCGGGCGGGGGCGCACCCCACTGTGGGTACAGGAACATGAAAAGAGTGGCGGTAGCCGCGACGATCTGCTGATTAAAAAGAAGTAAAGGCGCGCCTCAGACGGATATCACTCAAATACCGTCGCCGCAGCGCAGCATTGAAGCTGCGCTGCTTAATGATAGTCAGGCTGCAAATGGGGCATGCATCACGGCCTCTTTCCTTATCCTCGTCAGGCCCTTGCTCCTCCGGCCAGGGCCTGATCAATCAGTTCTATCCAGTGCACCACAGGCACACCGGAGCTCTCTGATACCCCTTGTCCAATGTGCAGCTGACAGCCAATGTTTGCTGTCGCAATGATGGTGGGTCGGCCTGCCTCCAGGGCTGAAACCTTGTTGAATTGCAGTTGGCCGGCAATCTTCGGCTGAAAAATTGAATAGGTACCTGCAGAACCGCAGCACAAATGACTGTTTTCAACCTTGGTCAAGGTAAAGCCGAGCCTGCGTAGCAGCCCCTCGGTAACGCCAGCCAGTCTCTGGCCGTGCTGAAGGGTACACGGGGGATGAAACGCAATAGGGCCCGCGGCACTGGCTGCAGCACGGACCTGTGTCAAACGGTTTTCCTCGAGGGTGTCGAGCGCAGAGCGCACCGCTTCGACTGTATCCACTGCGAGCGCCGATACGCGCTCGGCCTTCTCGGCATACTCGGGATCAGAGGCTAAAGCGTGGCCGTAGTCCTTTAGCATGACACCACATCCGCTGGCGGTCGCCAGCACGCCAATCACGCCGCTTTCGATTTCCGGCCACCAGGCATCGATGTTTCTGCGCATCTGATTCAAGGCATCAGCCTGCTGATTCAAATGAAACTGCACGGCGCCGCAGCAGCCGGCCTGTCGAACTGTGATCAGCGACACCCCACAGGCATCGAGAACACGGGCAGCGGCCACGTTGGTAGCAGGTGCAAGGGCCGGCTGAACGCACCCTTCCAGCACTAGCATTCGTCTTGTGTGCCTGGTCTCCGGCCACAGGCCTGGATCAACTGGCCCAGGAATACGGCGTGCAATCACGTGTGGCATCAGGCCACGAACCGCTTGACCGAGGCGCACCAGTGGCTGCACGCGAGCACGGTGCGGTAGCAGTTGCAGCAAGAACCCGCGCTTGATGCGGAACAAAATGCCTCGCGGTACGCGTTCTTCAACCAGAGCCCGGCCGTTGTCGATCAGGTGACCGTAGTCGACACCCGAGGGACAGGTTGTTTCGCAGTTGCGACACGTCAAGCAGCGATCCAGATGCCGCAAGGTCTCGACGGTTGGCGCGTGACCCTCGACCACTTGTTTGATCTGGTAAATGCGCCCGCGCGGACTGTCCAGCTCGTCACCAAGCAGCTGGTAGGTCGGACAGGTCGCAAGGCACATTCCGCAGTGCACACACTTGCGCAGAATTGCTTCAATTTCTGTGACCCGCGGGTCGGCCGAGTACTCGGCACTGATTTGAGTTTGCACAGCTGAAGGGTAACCGAACTGCTCGAATCCTTGCTATTCGAGAAAATACGGCCTGATGTTTCATGTAATCCCGTTCCAGGGTCCGGCGCAGGCTAAACTTGTCGCTTCCTTCTACGCTAGCAAGCCGCTTTCCCATGCGACGTCGACGTCACGCGAAAATCATCGGTACTTTGGGTCCCTCGAGTAATTCCCGCGAGACGATTGCAAAACTGCACAAAGCAGGCATTGATGTATTCCGGCTGAACTTCAGCCATGGAACCCACGAGGACCACGCGCGCACGCACGGGTTCATCCGTGAAGTCGAAAAAGAGTGCGGCCGTCCTATCGGCATCCTTGCAGACTTGCAAGGTCCCAAATTGCGAGTGGGCCTGTTTGCCGACGGTAGTGCCGAGCTGGTGCCCGGAGAGCGCTTTGTCCTTGACATGGACGAGACTCCAGGTGATGCAAACCGGGCTCCTCTGATGCACCCGGAGATTTTTGCAGCGCTCACCGACGGCGCACAATTGCTCGTCAACGACGGCAAGATCAGACTCAAGGTCATCGAGTTCGATGAACGCTCAGCTGTCACGGAGGTCATGGTCGGCGGCACGATTTCCAGCCACAAGGGCGTCAACGTGCCTGACCTTTATCTGCCCATCTCACCGCTGACAGAAAAGGACCGACGAGACCTGACCTACGCCTTGTCGCTCGGTGTCGACTGGGTGGCTATCAGCTTTGTGCAGCGCCCCAGCGACATGACAGAGCTGCGCGATCTGGTCGGCACTTCCGCCGCGATCATGGCGAAACTCGAAAAGCCGGCAGCGATCGAGCACCTGGACGATATCGTGCAACTCTCCGACGGCGTGATGGTCGCCCGCGGTGACCTCGGCGTGGAGATGCCGCAGGAAAAGGTGCCTGTGGTGCAGAAACGCATCGTGCGCTCCGCGCGCCAGGAGGGCAAACCCGTGGTGGTAGCCACGCAGATGCTCGAATCCATGATTCATTCACCGGTGCCAACACGAGCAGAATCCTCCGACGTGGCCACCGCGGTCTATGACGGCGCCGATACGGTCATGCTTTCGGCCGAAACTGCGGCCGGCAGCTTTCCGGTAGAAGCCGCCACCGCCATGAATCGCATCATCACCGAGGTCGAACGCGATCCGTACTACCGCGAAACACTGCGCGCATCAGCACCTGCCCCCGGCAATTCGGCCGCAGATGCCATCAGCTCATCACTCGGTCACGTGGCGACAGTACTACCTCTGGCGGCCACTTTCACCTACACCGAATCCGGCTTTTCGGCGTTTCGTGCCGCCAGAGAACGCCCTGAAGCCCCTGTCATAGGCTGTACGCCACACATGTTTACAGCTCGCCGACTGGCACTGGTTTGGGGTGTGCATGCAGTAATCAGTGAAACAATGACAAGCATCGATCAGATGGTCGACGATGCCATCAACATCACGCTGCGCGAGGGTTTTGGCGAGATGGGGATGATCATCGCGATCACTGCCGGGATGCCATTTGGACGAGCTGGGACCACCAATTTGCTGCGCGTTACGCGCCTCAAGGAGCTCCCGCCAGGGGGTTCGGCGGAGTTGTACCTCGGCCAGAGTGGCTAAACAGGCTTAAGATCATCAGAGCCTCTGCAGGGACTACACATGAAATTCGCGTGCGCAGTGCAATCACATCGACAATCGACAGCAAAGCGCCTTGCCCGAGTAGCCGTACCGCGTGCCGCTCGTAGCAGCGTTTTCGGCTGCCTGGTCACAGCGGTTCTATGTGCACCTGCAAGCTTCGCCCAGAGCCAGCCATCAGTTCCATCTGCAGGCGAGCCGTCAGCGTCAGTCAACATTGGCCGCGATATTGTCGTGGTCGACGGCGATACCCTGCGCAGCATTGCGCGTCGGGAGCTCGGACGACGCGCCTACGCGGGCTTTATCGCCGAATTCAACTCCATGCAGCTCGACGACGTTCTCATCGCCGGAAGCACCCTTCGTATCCCAATCAACGTGCCTGCACGCGGTGAAGCTGCTGTGGTTGTCTACTTCAAGGGTGCGGCATCGCTCAACGGGTCACCTCTTGAAGACTCCGCAGCCATTGTCGTCGGCGACAGCCTCAGCACAGGCACCGATGGCTTCATCAGCATGGAGTTCTCAAACGGCTCTGTTGTCAATCTGCAACCGGAGTCAGCAGCGGTCCTGCAAGTACTCAACTGCCTTGAAGAGGACGACAGTTGTGTTATCGAAATCCAGACCACCAATGGCGACCTGACTTCTGATGTTGAACCACGAAGCGGCCAAACACTCGAATTCCGCGTCACCACACCCTATGCCTCAGCTGCTGTAAGAGGTACGGTGTTTGACATGAGTGCGGACCCGGAATCACTGCGGGTCACGGTAACCGAGGGACTGGTGGATGTTGCGGCACTCAGTGCCAGCGTTCCGCTTGATGAGGGTTTTGGCTCGGTCACTAACGCAGGAGAAGCGCCGGGCCAACCCGTCGAACTCTTGCCCGCTCCGGCTTTTCGTAACGTGCCAGGTCGCGTAGCTGCAGGCGACACGCTGCTTTGGTGGCCGCTGTCTGATGTGGGCACCTACGCCGCCCGTGTTTCGCGCGATAGCGCAGGTGTTGAAACGCTTGCAGACGTGGTAGCCAGCGGCGACAGGATCGACGTTGCCGCGATAGCCGGAGTGGAACCGGGTGAATACTTTTTAAGCCTTCGCGGTATCGACGATAATCAGTTGCGCGGCTTTGAATCAAGCACACGCGTTGTGGTCGCAGGTATCGAGCCCGACCTCACGCCACCAACGATCACGGTAACCCGGGAAGGCAACGATACCCTGGTGAACGTCGTCGAGCCCGCAGCTGGAGCACAAGGTTTTGAGATCCAGCTCTCCGAGTCTGAAGACTTCGCTGACGCATTGACTGTCGATGTCGGTCGACTCGGCACCGCTGTCTTTCGTATCGACAATGACGCACTGTTTGCCAGGGCACGCCGCCTGGCCAGTCCAACCGCCGTATCGGCCTTTGGACCAATTGCCCAAACCAACTGATACCTGCCCACCATGAGTTTACTGACTGCGGGGCGTTTACTGACACTGCGTGGTTAGAGGAACTTGAAGTCGATCGCACGTCGGGCTCGAGCCAACTGCTCCAGCATTTGCTCACCACCACGCACTGCTACTCCCACAGCGAGAATATCGAGCACCACCATCTGCCCAAGCCGGGATTTGACCGGGCTGAAAACATCACTGTCTTCGAGAATATCCACCGACAGGCAGACATCGCTCTGCTCAGCCAAAGGTGATTTTGTCGCGGTGACAGAAATCACTTTAGCGCGCATCCCACGTGCGATTTCCACGGTCCTTAAAATATCTCTGGAGCGACCCGAGTGTGATATGGCGATGATCAGTGCCGAGCGATCAAGCAATGCGGCCGCTGCATGCTGAATATGGGGGTCAGAGTAGGCAATTGCAGGTTTACCCAGCCTGAAGAACTTGAGCTGTGCGTCTTGTGCCACAACAGCTGAACCACCCGAGCCATACAATTCGACTCGATCACAGTTTTCGTACAACTCAATCGCTAATTCAAGTGCCTCATGGTTGAGTTGATTACGGATCTGCACAAGCGAAGCTATCGCTCCGTCGAGCAGTTTTCCCGCAAGGTCACGACTTGAATCCTCGGCCGTAACGTCCTGATAGAAAAACGCATCGCGACTGGCAAGGTCCTGAGCCAGACGCAGCTTGAACTGCTGAAAACCTACGCAACCAAGCGCACGACAAAACCTGATAACGGTCGGCTCGGACACCAGCGCACGTTGTGCGAGCGACTGAATCGAGGACTGAACGCACGCATCCGGATCTTCGATTACCGCATCGGCAACCTTTTGCTCGGATTTGCGCAGCCCTGCCCGCGCAGACTTTATCTTGTCGAGCATGTTTTTTCGCCCAGCAGGCAGCCTTAGCTGGTCAGATAGATGACGCGCTCAACATCGGATAAGGCGGCGAGTTCAAATACCCGTGCAATCGGCAGGCTCCCCTCTGCAAACGCAGCTTCGAGCACATCGCGCTTGCCATCACCGCTGATGTGCAACCACAGATGCCTGGTCGCGACCAGCCGCCCCGCACTGAGTGATATTCGCTCTTGCGCGACCGAGGGCGGACGCACAGCGACCGCCGAGACAGGCGAACTCATGGCAGCTTCCAACTCGGGCGCATCCGGGAAAAGTGAGGCAGTGTGACCATCTCCCCCCATACCAAGCAACACGATATCAAAGCAACTACCCATCGCATCCACACGCTCAGCCACAACAGAGAGATCATCAAGATCAGTCACATCCGGAGGCAAAAGCGATACATAGCGCGCCTTGGCCGCAGCACCGACCAACAAGTGCTCATGCACAAAACTCTCGTTGCTATCCGCATGTCCTACCGGCACGGCTCGCTCGTCCGCCAAGGTCACTGTGACCTTCGACCAGTCCAGCTCCTCGTGTGTGGCCAGATGCTGGAACATCGGCTTGGGCGTACTACCCCCGGAAACGACCAGACTTGCAGTACCCCGTTGCTCTATTGCCCGACTCAGAACATCAGCAACGTCCTGAGCCAGTTGTTTAGCCAAGCTACCGGCATCAGGCTTGCTCTTGCGCGCAATCGGTGGTGTCATGTCCGTCACAGCTTCAGTCCTCGTGCCACTTGAGTCCGTCTCGACTCATCAGCGCGTTGGCCTCGACAGGCCCCCAGGTACCGGCTTCGTAGGGTACGGGCGAGTATTCATATTGTTCCCAAGCGGCGTGAATGGGGTCGATCCAGCGCCAGGCTTCAGTGACCTCATCACGACGCATGAACAAGGTCTGATTGCCACGGATGATGTCCATCAACAGCCGCTCATAGGCAATCATTCGGCGTTTGCGAAACACATCATTGAAATCAAGATTCAGACTGACCGGCTGCAGTTGTATGTCGTCACCCCAGGCCTTGACGTAGATGCGCATGCGAATGCTCTCTTCGGGCTGCAATCTGATAACAAGCTGATTGGGTGTGGCAGGACCCGCAGCCGTGGGGAATATCTCATGCGGAACACGCTTGAAGTTCACGATGATTTCAGTGCGCTTGCTTGGCAGCCGCTTACCCGTTCGCAGATAGAATGGCACACCGGCCCAACGCCATGACTCGATCTCGGCGCGCAAGGCCACAAACGTTTCAGTGACGCTGTCGTCGGGAATGGTCTCGTTGTCGAGGTACCCCGGCACCGGACCACTGGCGTATGCACCCGCGGTGTAGCGCCCGCGAACGCTGTTGCGAATCGCATCGACACCCTTCAGCGGCTTCAAGGCCCTCAGCACCTTGATCTTCTCATCACGTACAGCATCCGCATTGATACTGACCGGGGGCTCCATCGCAATGATCACCAGCAGTTGCAAAAGGTGGTTCTGCACCATGTCGCGCATAGCGCCGGTCTGGTCATAAAAAGCACCACGACCATCAACACCCAGATCCTCAGCGATGGTGATCTGCACATCGTCTATGAGCTCAGCTCGCCACAGGGGCTCAAACAGAGCGTTACCAAACCTCAGTGCCAGAAGGTTTTGCACGGTCTCCTTGCCAAGATAATGGTCAATCCGGAATATCTGTGATTCCTTGAACACCGCTGCCAAGCGATCGTTGATCTCATTGGCGGTTTTTTCATCGCGCCCAAGCGGCTTCTCGAGAGTTACGCGACTCGATGGTGTAATCAAGCCCGCCTCATGTACCCCATCGGTTATTGCTCCGAACAGTGATGGCGCTACCGAGAGGTAGAACACGCGCACGTGTGACTCGCGCCCCGCGAGCATTTCACCTAGCTTGGCGTAGTCAGCTTGTGATGTGGCATCGAGCCGCAGGTATTCGATACGTGCAAGAAATCCGTCCCAGACGGCCTCCTCGAACTGATCGTCCGGAATGTGAGCCTTGGCCTCGGTATTCAGCCAGGCGCGGAAAGCAGCGGTATCATAGTCGCTGCGCGCTGCTCCGATAATGCGACTGTCCTCTGGCAGTTGGCCCTCGCGATCACGAAAATAGAGCGAAGGAATCAACTTGCGCACAGACAGATCACCCGTTGCGCCAAACAGGACTAGATCGAAGGGCAAGAGCGCTTCGTTATTGATCAGATTCATATTTAAGTAATATAACTACCTTGCGGTTTACTGCGGTTGGCGGCAAGTCAACTGCGCCGCACAGGGTGTAATAGTAGCCAGCCGACAGCCCGAATGCGCGTCGTCTCGTGACATACTTGTGTACCACACGGTAACAAGTCTACCGGCATACGAGCCATCGCATGACTCCCCCGAATCCGCCTTCGAACTCCACTCCGCATTCAACCCTGCTTGCCGTCACTGAGCGCATCCGGAGCAGAAGTGCGCAGTCCCGCGCACAGTATCTGGCAAGACTCGATCAGCTTGCTGATCGCCATCCGCATCGCGGCGCACTCTCTTGTACCAATATTGCGCATGCGGTAGCGGCGGTGCCTGATAACGACAAATTCATCCTGCACGCGGAGACGGCTCCGAACATCGGCATTGTCACCTCGTACAACGACATGCTTTCCGCACACCAGCCCTATCACGACTATCCAGAGCGCATTCGTCGCGCAGCCCGCAGCGTCGGTGCCACAGCTCAGGTAGCCGGTGGCACACCCGCAATGTGCGATGGTGTGACTCAGGGACAGGACGGGATGGAGTTGTCCCTCTTCAGTCGCGACGTTATCGCCATGAGCACAGCGGTTGCGCTTTCGCACAACATGTTCGACGCCACCTTGTGCCTTGGTATTTGCGACAAGATTGTGCCGGGGCTGTTGATGGGCGCTCTGGCCTTTGGCCACCTGCCCACGATCTTCGTGCCAGCGGGCCCTATGACCACAGGCATCCCCAACAAGGACAAGGCACGCACGCGGCAACGCTTTGCCGAGGGCAAGGCAGATCGTGCCGAGTTACTCGCGTCCGAGAGTGCAAGCTACCACGGGCCTGGTACCTGCACGTTTTATGGAACGGCCAACAGCAACCAGATGCTGATGGAAGTGATGGGCCTGCATTTACCGGGAGCAGCGTTTGTCAATCCTGGCACCCCACTACGCGATGGACTGACCGAATTTGCCGCCAAACGTGCTGTGCAGATTACGGCGCGTAGCGCGGAGTACACACCGGTTGGCCGCGTTATAGATGAACGCGCGATAGTCAACGGTATTGTCGGGCTGCTTGCGACTGGTGGGTCAACCAACCATACCCTTCATCTCGTGGCTATTGCCCGCACCGCTGGCATTGTCATCGATTGGGATGATTTTGACGAGCTCGGCCACATCGTCCCGCTACTGACGCATGTGTATCCAAGTGGCGAGGCGGACGTCAACCAATTCCACGCGGCAGGCGGCATGGCGCTGGTTATTCGGGAGCTTCTGGAGGCAGGACTGCTGCACCCCGACACGCTCACCGTCGCAGGAGAAGGCGGTCTGGCGCGCTATACAGAGGAGCCCTTTCTGGATGCAGAACAAGGCATCGCCTGGCGTGAGGGCCCGCGCGAATCACTGGACCGCGAGATCGTGGCGCCAGTGTCCACGCCATTCCTCGCTGACGGTGGCTTGCGCTTGATGCATGGCAACCTGGGGCGTTCTGTTTGCAAGGTGTCTGCGGTCAAACCCGAGCACCGGGTGATCGAGGCGCCCGCACGCGTCTTTCATTCTCAAGATGCACTCAAAAGTGCATTTGAAGCAGGCGAGTTGGAGCGCGATTTTGTGGCAATCATCGCCTGGCAAGGGCCACGCGCCAACGGTATGCCGGAGCTACACAAGCTCACCCCCATACTGGGTGTGCTGCTGGATCGTGGTTTTCGTGTGGCACTCGTGACCGACGGCCGCATGAGTGGCGCCTCCGGCAAGGTGCCTGCGGCCATTCACGTGTCGCCCGAGTGTTTATTGGGAGGGCCACTTGCACGTGTTCGCGATGGCGATCTGGTGCGTGTGGATACCGAGACGGGTGAGCTGTGCGCCAAGGTAGATGCCGCCGACTGGGCGCAAAGAAGCCTCGAAGCGCCCGATCTGTCTGCCAACACCTTCGATATGGGTCGTGAGCTCTTTGGTGCTTTTCGTAACCACGTCTCCAGCGCCGAGACAGGCGCTATCAGTGCATTCGCTGTCACCGATACCGTGTCGTCAAACACGTCTGCACCCGTCAGCGTCTGAACTACATCACACGGATCACACAGGATGAATACCGAACTGAACGTCAGAGACTTGATGACCACCGGCCCGGTCATCCCCGTCATTGTTATTGACGATCCGGCAACCGCCGTGCCCTTGGCTGAGGCCTTGGTGGCAGGCGGAATCCGCGTACTCGAAGTCACGTTACGCACCGCAGCCGCGCTGGATGCTATCCGGGCGATGAGTGCCGTCGACGGTGCCATTGTGGGTGTTGGCACCGCCTTGGATGGCGATGATCTGGCTCGCGCTCAGGATGCTGGTGCACGCTTTGCTGTGAGCCCCGGTTACACAGACGCGCTGGGCAAGCGCGCCAGCGAGCTGCGTATGCCACTGCTACCGGGCATCGCGACCTCTGCCGACATCATGCGCGCGCGCGATGGGGGATACACCGCGGTTAAATTCTTCCCCGCCGTGCAAGCCGGTGGTATCGCGATGCTGAAGGCACTCGGGGGCCCATTCGTAGACACCGTTTTCTGCCCGACCGGTGGCGTATCAGCCAGTTCAGCGCCAGATTTTCTGGCCTTGCCGAACGTACTCTGCGTCGGCGGAAGTTGGCTATGTCCCAAACAGGCTGTCGCCGACGGGGACTGGAAAGCGATCACGGCGCTGGCCAGTGAGGCAAGCACACTCGGCAGTACTGGCTGACCGCAAGACACTAGGCAGCTTTGTCACCCTGTGACGCGGGGGGGCTTCTGTGAGTTGGCGTATTTACAGAGCCGCCGCGGGCCGTGGCGGGCCGCCGGGTACTAGGCCGCGCGATTGATGTACTCAGCGATCTCTGCTCGCGTCAGATCGAGCGGAATGTCAGCGGCGCTCAGCTGATACTCATCGACGCTAGCTGTACCTCCGGTCACCGTGATGCTTCCAGTTGCGGTGGCAAAGGTCACGCTGCCTGAGTTGGCGACACTCTCGACGCCTGAGTCTCTTACAATACACAGGCTCGCCGGTGTCGAAGGCTCTGCGATGAGGCGGCGTGAGGCAACATCAGTACCACCGAGCTGGCCGGAGTACTCGCAATCACAGTTGGTAATGACAATCCGTCGACACTCGCCGATAGACAGTGCTGGCAGATGCACATTGAGCACCAGTGTGCGCGTGTCCAGATCGTGCCGGACACTACGCAATACGCAGTGCGCCCAGGTGTGTTGTTGCAATGTGTTTGCCGGCACGGTTACATCCTGATTATCTGACATGGGCAAAGCGTTGCAAGAAAGTGGCCTGCAAGGCTCCAGGGGTCCGGCCAGAGTTGCGTTACTAGAACAGATTGGCAAACAAGACAAATGCCATCACGATTATCACGATAAACATCATCGAGCCGACGCTCCAGCCCCGCGCCAGCACAGCGCCTGGTGAACTGACACGTTCAATGCCACTGTAGAGTCGAGCGACTATCCCGGTCGCAGTGGACTGACCCGAGCTGAATATTCGCGCCACACCGGCCACCAGTGCTGGCAGCAGTGCCGGTATCCAGCGCCGATAGACCACATCGGCATCAACGTTGACCGCACGCACCTCTGGCGGATGCAATCCGCTGCGCATCAGGAACACAAAGGCCAGCAGCGCAAAACACAGGAGCTGCATCTGCGTGAGTATATGGGCAGGCGTATACGCCGCGTAGTCCACATCGTAGGGCAACAGGCTGTACAAGCTTGCCGGTACTACACCGATGAATACGCAGAGAAAGGCGGTGATGATCATGGCTGCACGCATGTGCAGCGGCGCCTCCGCCGGGCGCTTGCCCGAGTCCTCGGCAAAGAAAGTGAAGTACGGTATCTTGATACCGGAGTGACTCAGTACCCCGGCCGACGCTATCAGCAAGGCAAACCACACCAGGTAGTGCCCCTCATTGGAGGCGGCCGACAAGATAAGCGACTTGGACACAAATCCCGAGAACAAGGGAAAGGCACTGATAGATGCTGCACCAATGAGGCAACACACAGCCGTTATCGGCATGCTCTTCCATAAACCGCCGAGCTCGGATGCCTTGGATGTTCCAGTGCGATAAAGCACGGCGCCTACACTCATGAACAATAGCGACTTGTAGAGAATGTGGCAAAAAGCGTGCGCTGCCGTACCGTTCAACGACAGCTCTGTTCCAATACCCACACCAACCACCATGAATCCAAGCTGGTTGTTCAGGCTGTACGCCAGTACTCGTCGCAGGTCGTTTTCAATTTCTGCAAAGAAAATCGGAAACAGGGTCATGACAGCACCAATCCATATCAGGATCTCGGTCCCTGCATAACCTCGTGCCAAGGCGTAGACCGCCATCTTGGTTGTAAAGGCTGACAGCACCACGGTTCCTGTCACAGTGGCTGCCGGGTAGGCATCCTGCAACCAGTTGTGCATCAATGGGAAGGCACACTTGATGCCGAAGGCCAGGAAGATCAACAAGGTCCCGGTGCTGACAAGACCGAGGTGCTCAAAGGCGATGGAGCCTGTGTCATGGAAATGCAATAACAATCCGGCAAGCAACAACACGCCGGACAAGACCTGAATGATCAGATAGCGCATACCGGTTGCCATGGCTCCTGGTGTGCGACGCGCCCAGATCAGAAAAACCGAGGCCAAAGCGGTGCCTTCCCACCACAAAAACAAGGTGATCAGGTCACCGGCCAATACACCACCGATAGCAGCCCCGGCATAGGCCAGTGTCGCCACCTGTTGCATCTTGTCACGCACATGCCAGGCATACAAACCCGCAAGAGCTGCAGCAATGGAAAAGATGATCGCAAAGATCCGCGCAAGATCGTCCATGCGCACAAACACCAGATCAAAGCCGACCACACTGACGTTCTCGTGCAAGCCAGGTGCGTAGCTCAGCACCGAGACAAGACCGGCTGCAGGCACTGCCAGCAACAAGGCCGCGCGCCAGCGTGCGGGCAATAAGCCACACACGGCCGCCGCGATAAGGTAAATCATCGGAGGAGATAGCAGACTCATGGCGTTCGCCCTCCAATGGATGAGGCCTTGTTCGCCTCTGTTACCTCGAGTTTTTCGAGTCCTGACTCCGGATAAACCTCTGCATCAACGGCATGTGGCGCGTACCAGTCTTCCGGCTGCTTTATCAGGCGTCGCAGTTGCTTTGCACCGAGCACGATCAAGGTGAAGGCCAGAAATCCACAAATGGCATAAAACGCGGGAAAGCCCTCACCAGGAACGTGAGGATGTCGATCAATAAGGAAGTCGAGCACAAATAGCACCACGCAGGTGATAGCCAAGGGCTTGATGACCTTGTTGGGAATATTTCCAGCCATATCAGTATCCCCGCACGCGTGATCGTTTCATTGCCCGAGCTTCCGCTATCTTCGCCATTGTCATCGCCATTGAATCAGAGCCAGCAGGTCAACCAGTGGTGCGGGATAGAAAAACAACAACACACTGATAGCAGCGGTCAATGAGAGCGCCCAACGCATGGGAGCAGACGCTTCCTCCAGCGGTGAAGCTGCACCTGGTGCAACACCGGGGTCAGGCTTGAAAAAAGCACGAATCGGTATGGGCAGCAGGTACGCAATGTTGAGCAGTGTCGAGAGCATCAATACCAATGCCCAGAACACGCCGCTGTCCATCGCTCCGCCGGCAATCATCAGCTTGCTCCAGGAGCCTCCGACTGGAGGCAGTCCGATAATGCCGACCGCGCCGATGGCAAAGGCTGCAAAGGTGATGGGCATTCGTCGTCCAAGGCCGTCCATGTCAGAAATCTTGTCCTTGTGGGCAGCGACCAGAATCGCGCCTGCACAAAAAAACAGCGTGATCTTGCCAAAGGCATGCATGACAATGTGCAGGGCTCCTCCGGAGACTGACAGGGTCGTTGCCAGCAAGGCCGCCATGACGATATAGGAGAGCTGGCTGATGGTGGAATAAGCCAGTCGGGCCTTGAGATTGTCTTTGGTGAAAGCCACACAGGATGCCGCCAGTATCGTGAACGCAGCAATCGGCAACAACCAGTCAGAGGCGCCACTGGTACTGAGCGTATCAATACCGATGGTGTAGGTAACAATCTTGAGCAGGGCAAACACGCCTGTCTTTACGACGGCTACCGCGTGCAACAGCGCACTCACAGGCGTTGGTGCAACCATGGCTGCTGGCAGCCAGCGATGCAACGGCATCAAGGCCGCCTTGCCAATGCCGAAGGCAAAAAGACCCATCATCACTGCAAGGCCGGTCTTGGAAATACCCGTGCCCGCCAACACGCCACCTGGCGCAAAATCCAGCGTACCTGAGAGTATCTCCACCCAGATAACTGCCGGCAGAAACAGTCCGATACTCGACCCCATCAGGATAACGAGATACACCCGCCCCGCCCTTCTGGCGGCATCAGTACCCGAGTGCATCACCAGCGGCAAGGTCGAAAGACTCAGCACTTCATAGGCAACAAACAGGGTGAGCAGATTATCCGCGTAGGCTGCGCCCATGACCGAGGCCAAAGCAATGGCAAAGCAGGCATAAAAACGTGTCTGATGGGTTTCATGGTGATCACGCATGTATCCGATGCTGTAGATCGTTGTGACCACCCATAAAAAGCTTGCCAGCAAACCAAAGAGCACGCCCATGGGCTCCGCTGACAACTTCAGCGAAAAACCGAGAAGCAGCTGCATCTCACCACTGACAGGTGCTCCACCCGCCATGACCTCGCGGTAGATGAGCAGGTTGATGATGAACAACAACACACCTGCTGCAATGATCACTCCCTCACGGAAGTTGCGATAGCGTTCGCGGTAGTACAGGATCAGCGGCAAGACCAACAAGGGAGGTAGCAGGGTCACCGCAGGGTTGGTCAGGCTGTCAGCCAGGGCGCTCATGATCCCGCTCCTGCGCCAAGGGGGCGCATACCCTGCAGCAGATCACGTGAAGCATCGAGCGCAACCCCCAGGGTCAAATCCCCGTTCAAACCGACCCAGATCATGATCGTGAGCATTGCATAGAGTGGAAGCAACAAACCAAGAGGAGCTTCATTGATTCCGTCGATATGGCCATGCTCCACGCCTGTACTGGTAGCCGACGGTGCCGCTCGGCCCTTGCGAAACAGCATGATTTCAACCGTGCGCCCGATGTAGGCAAAAGACAAAAGCGAGCTGACCAGCACCAACACCACGACCAGCCATAGCTCGCGCTCAAACAAGGCGTCAATAAGCTGGAACTTGCTGACAAACCCTGCCGAGAGCGGCACGCCAATAAGGCCAAGACCAGCCAGCGCAAACGCTGTGCACGTAAAGGGCATACGCCGGTAGAGTTCGTCAAGGCTTGGCTTGTGTACATGGCCAACCCGATACAGGATGCAGCCGACGGCCATGAACAGGGTCGCCTTGACCAAAGCATGATTGATGATGTGGACAATGCCTGCGGACAAACCCGCCTCTGTTGCCAGAGCGACACCTGCCACGATGAACCCGATCTGTGCCACCGACGAGAATGCGAGCATACGTCTGAGATCGGTCTGGAACACCGCAACCAGGCTCATGACCGTGAATCCGCATACCGCTGCCGGCAACAAGATCCCGTTAAGAAAAACGGTACCAAAGCTGTAGTCAGCACCGAATATGGAATAGAAAAACCGCAACAGCACGTAGAGCGATACTTTCGTTGCCGTACCTGCCAGAAAGGCGGTGACCGCAATCGGGGCTCGGTGATATGCATCAGCAAGCCACGCGTGCAAGGGGAAAATAGCCGCCTTGATCATCAACCCGATAGTCAGAAAACTAAAGGCGACCAGGACGGCCCGTTCTGACTCTGCATCCGGGATACGCTGAGCAAGATCAACCATGTTCAGTGTGCCGGTCGCAGCGTAGAGAAAGCCGATACCGATCAATATGAAACTCGCCCCAACACTGCCTAGCACAAGGTATCTGAAGCTTGCGACCAACGCTCGGCGATCATCACCAAACGCAATCAACATGTACGTCGCGAGCGAGCTGATCTCGAGAAAAACGAAAACATTGAATGCATCGCCTGTGATAGCGATGCCTAACAAACCTGTCAAACACAACAACCACGCGGCATAAAAAAGATAGTGTCGGTCCTGACCGATGCTGCCCGAGATCGATTCCCGCGCGAAGTACAAGACTATCGAGGAGAGACCCGATACCAGGAGCAGCATGGTTGCGTTCAGGGTATCGATGTAATACTCGATCCCGGTCGGTGCTGCCCACCCACCGATCGCATAGCGTATCGGCCCGTGTTCGCCCACGTGCATGAATACCTGCCAGGCAACAACAGTCGAGGTAGCACTTGCGATCAGCGCAAGCACCCAGGCGAGCAACTCCCGACGCAACAACACGCATACAGGTGCGGCGAGCAAGGGCACCATGATGAGCAAGGCAGGCAACTGCCCCACCGAACTTGCCGCACTTGTCAACGGGTCCACGGTGCTCACGAATCGATGTCTCCGAGATCGATGTGCCGAATCTCGTCATCCTCGATAGTGCCGTAGGCCTCGTAGATGCGAATCGCGAGCGCCAGCGCTACCGCGCTGGTGGCTACACCAACCACAATAGCCGTCAGAATCAGCACGTGCGGCAACGGGTTTGAATAGACAACCTCGGGTGCTGTGGCACCGGTTGCCGCCGCCAACTGACCTGCAGGCACAGTGTCGGTGAGAATGGGGGCAGTCCCCCCGGATACCTTTCCGAGCGTGATATACAAGAAGAAGATCGAGGTCTGGAACACACCAAGACCGATCATCTTCTTGATCAGGTTGTAGCGCGCAATCAGGATGTACAGACCTGCCATCATCAAAATGATGACGGCCCAATAGTTATAGAGTCCAGTGATTGATTGCATCATTGCGGATGCTCGACAGTTGATGACGCCTCAACGTCAGATGGCAGACCGCTGTTCTTGCGATCGATTGAATTGCGCGCACTGGAGAAGCCGTAGAACAGACTGATCATCACACCGGTGACCGTGACCCCTACACCCAACTCGACCGCAAAGATGCCCCAGTGCTGCCCGTGCAATGGGTCGTGAGCCAAGACGTCATAGTCGAGCAGATGTGCGCCCAGCAGCATCGTCACAGCGCCGGTACCTGCGTAGATCAATACACCAAGAGACATCATCACGCGCGCCCACGACGGGGGACACACCGAACGCGCGCGCTGGATACCAAAAACAAGACCGTACAGAATAAGACCTGCAGCAATGATGACGCCTGCCTGAAAACCTCCGCCCGGGCCATAGTCACCGTGAAACTGTACGTACAAGCCGAACAGGATCATGAACGGCACCAGTAGCCGAGTCATGACCTGGAGAACACGATGGCTCTGTCTGGGGTAGCGCCTCATGACTCCGCCCGCTCATCGTCAGAGATGTCTTGCTGCGGACGCCGGCGACGCAGCCCAAGTAAACTCATCACAGCGATACCCGCGGCGAACACCACAACGGTCTCGCCCAGCGTGTCGTACCCTCGATAGCTTGCGAGAACCGATGTCACGATGTTTGGCGGTCCGACTTCATCACCGGATACTTCCAGAAACCGCACGGCCACCTGCTCATGCGTCTGCGCTGGGGATGTAGCACTGCCGTAGTGCGGCATGTCGAGCGTGCCGTAGATCAACAGGGCCCCGGTGAGCACGACAAATAGCAGCGCTGGCAGACTGTCATGGCCCCGGGGCTTCTGACGATCAGTTGTGAAGCGCAGTGCTCCAAGGTAGAGAATCGTGGAGATTCCTGCGCCAACGGCCGCTTCGGTGAACGCAACATCAACAGCGTCCATGACGACAAAAGCACCTGCGGCGATAAGGCTGTAGACGCCAAGCAGAATTACCGCGGCTAAAAGATCACGCAGCACGATGATTCCGATGGCGATGATCACCAGAAAACTCAACAGTACACCGACGATGAATGTTTCCATGTCAGCGCTTCTCCTGCACGGCACTGCTGGCATCAGGGCGTGACCGACCCAGTTGCGTCGCCTGCTCCGATGACTCCAGCAAGGGCTCGCCCTTGCCATCTACCGGCACCAGACCGGACAACAAGGCGGCCTTGGCAAGCACGTGCGAGGCCGTTGGTGCAGTGAACAAGGTAAAGCCCATGATCAGCAACAACTTGATGGCCACCATCGCACTGCCATAAACAAAAACGGCATAGAGCAGAAGCACCAGACCGATGACTAACGTGCCGCCGGTATCGGTCACGCTGGCCGCATGCAATCGCGTGTACAGGTCTGGCAGTCGCGTCATACCGACGGCCCCTGCAATCAGAAAGATCATGCCAAGGATGGCGAGCGGCCACGCAAGCACCCCGAGTAGAAGTTCCATCAGTAGTCGTCCTCAGCGTAGTGACCGCTGTCAGGGTCGGGTAGCTCGAAGTACTTCAGTACGGCAACCGTGCCTAGAAAATTGATCAGGGCATACGACAGAGCGATATCGAGAAACTCGGGGCGCCCCATCAGAAATCCTGCCACTGCAATCAGTAGAACGGTCTTGGTGCCAAACGAGTTGACGGCCAGTAGACGGTCAAAAGCGGTCGGCCCAGCGAGCGCACGCACCAGCGTCAAAAGCATGGCGACAAGCAAGGCAATCGCGATCACGGAAAACAACATCAGCGCGATCTCCCCGGCAGAACGCTGCCGTCGGACGCTCGCCCGACCATGTCAGGCTCTACCTTCGCGACGCGGCTCGCCATGGTTCTCTGGTCCAGCTCCTTGAGCGCGTCAGCGTGGAGAGCGTGTACCAGCACATGCCCGTCCGGCGTAAAGCTGATGGCGGTCGTGCCTGGCGTCAGCGTGATCGAGTTCGCATAAATGACATCACCAAGTTCACTATCCGGAGTGGCCGACACTTTGCCGATAGCCGGCTCAATGGCCATGTCACGCGATAGTACGGTGCGTGTGACAGAAACGTTGGAACTAAAAATCTCCCGCAGCAACCAACCCCAGTAGGCCAACAGGCGGAACGGCGAGAAATACAGCGGTTGGCCACGGTGGTTGAGTATGCGCATGCGGTGTGCGAGCCAGGTCACCAGGATGACAGACAGCAGCCCGAGGATCAGAAGTTGCGTTTTGAACAACCCTGATAACAACAGCCATGTGGCGCCCATCAGCAGGAGCAGCCTCAAGGTCTGACCCTTCCAGACAAGCATCATTGATTTTTCCGTCATGTTTACCGTCGGTGTCATCCAACATCAGTGCCACAGGCCGCCTGCCAACCGCGTGACACGGTATCGCAGTACGGTATTTCGTCGGTATCACGCCCACAGCATGAATTCCCCGTCACGAAGCGTAGCCGCATTGCTTGATACTATCCCGCGCGCGACAAAAAACGCAGAGCCTCACCGCACTGGATTCACGAGAGTGCCAGGCGTGGGAGCCGTCAACGACTGACCTTGAAAACCGATCCTCAGATGCACCTTATCGCTGTTCGCTCAATTCTTTTACGTGCCAAGCGCCGCGGGGCCTGGACGATCCTGATGCTGTCTCTGGTACTCGCTTCGTGCGGCGGCGGAGATACTCGCTCGATAGACGAAGAGCCGCCTGCAGGCCCTGGAACCGAGGGTCCTGCGGATACTCCAGACGACACACCGATCGTCCCGGCTACCGGTGGGGAAAGCGCGCAGGCAGGAAATGGCTTTTTCGCGTTGAGCACATCGAATAGCAGCGTCAACCTGACCGAGGGAACTGGCGCTGTGTCGGTCCGCCTCAGTGTGAGGCGGGAACCCGAGCACGATCTGCCGATCACCATTGCCGCTGATGCGCCCAACGCCGCTGACAACCGCAACCTGACATGGTCTTTCACGGATGAACGGCTTGAAGGCGAAGAGGACGAATCGGAACTACTGTTACAACTCGACTATGACGTGGCGCCAATTCTCAGCAGCACCCGCACGCTGCGGCTGAGCGCCACTGACGGCATCAATGCTCCTGTCGTTTTCGACATCACGCTTGATATCAGCCCGACCGATCGACCGGATATCTATCTGTTGGTCGGCCAGAGCAACATGGTGGGATACAGCCAGGTTGATGCACGCGCCTCCAATCCCGGTGAACCCGATGCGCCCGATGCGCGCATCACGCAGTTGAACGTGACCGGCACGGGGCTACCCAACTTTGCAACACCTGCCGATTTCACCAATGCGGACTCCCTGGCGGCCAGCACTCCACGCTACACGCAAGCGCTCGACCCGCTGCACGATGGTTTTGACGTAACGATTGACGGCAAGGCGGCACGGCGCATCGGGCCTGCACTGAGCTTTGCAAAAGCGGCACTGCAGAACACCGAAGCCGGCATTGTGCTGGTGCCGGCAGCCTGGGAAGACACTGGTTTCTGTCGCCGCACAACCAATCAGTTCGAGAACCTCGGCTGGCTTGCCAACGACACGGATAACCCGACCTTCGCCGGTACACTCCTGCACGATCGCGCGATAGCCCGGTCACAGCTTGCCATAGAAGAAACCGGCGGCATATTGCGTGGAATCCTCTGGCACCAAGGCGAGGCTGACTCGGACAATGCCGAATGCGCCGCCCGTTACGCCGACAATCTGAGGGACATGGTCAGCTCGTTTCGTAGCTCGATCATCAGGGATGCGCGAGGCGCAAGTGGCCGCGGCCCTACAGCAGAGATACCCTTTATCGTCGGCACCATGTCAAAGGGGAGTGATGAGCGTGGGAGCCTGGCCCCTTTCAGCGACACCAAGTTGATCGTTGATGGCGCCCATCGGACTGTGGCAGACACCATCCCCTTTTCAGCCTTTGTCAATGCCGACGATCTGGTGCCCCCGAGCTACCCCTGCGGCGAGGGCAGCTGCATTCACTTCGGTGCGGCAGCGCTGCGCGAAGCGGGCAATCGCTACTATCAGCGACTTCAGGACGTCGTCAACAGCATCCGTCAGTAACCCTCAATTCACAGAGGATGCTCACAACGCGTCAGGGACACGACGCATCGACTAGAGACGGTTCTGCGTACAAATAACTCATGGTCTACCAACCGTGTGGCGTACATTCTCGTTTCGGCATCGACTGTGCTACGTGAGGCCGTCCCCCAGTTTTGACAACTATCTGACATTCAATGCGTGGCTCGCGATTCCCGTCTTTAAAGACCGCCGGTACAGCGGCATTGCTGTCTGCACTGATGCTGGGTCTGTCCGCCTGCTCTTCCGGCGACAACATCAGGGACGGCAATCCGCCCCCCACCGGTGATTTTGAAATCACCAGCGGGGCGATAGCACCGCTGATGGAAGGCGCGGATGATCCCTTGTTCATCCCCGTTAACTTGAGCCGCAGTAACGGCTATGCAGGAACGGTCACACTTGAGCTTGAAGGCGACACCGATGCCGATGTCTCCAACCTGTCAGTCCGGCTCTCCGGCGATGAGCTGACCCCGGGCAATGACTCGGGCGGCGTTCTTCTCTCTCTTTCCATCGCGGACCTGCCACTCCAGCCGCATACGCGGAGCCTGACTCTGGTCGCGACCGACGGCGTCGATGAGCATCGTCTGCCGATCGACGTGCAGGTAGAGCCTGTGGACGCGCCAGACATCTATTTGCTGGCCGGCCAGAGCAACATGGTCGGCTTCAGCGGCGACGGCACGCGCAACGCTTCCCCTGGTGGTCCCGATGAGAGCGACTCTCGAATCTTGCAGCTCAACGGCTCGGCCAATGATCAGTTCAGCGTTTTTACAACTGAGGCCTCGTTTACCGACGTTGCCACAAATGTTCAATCGCCTGCGATCGTAGTCGCCGAAGATCCCTTGCACACGCCGCGTGACGAAAACGGCATTGACGGGGCTGCCAAGTCACTCGACTTTATCGGTCTGGGCCTGAGCTTTGCCAAGCAAGCGGTTTTGAACACGACCCGGAACGTCATTCTGGTACCTGCTGCCTGGTCGGGCTCAGCCTTTTGCACCAACCAGGACGGACCGTCTGGTCAGTGGAATGCAGCAGCCAGCACCTCTTCCGAGCTTGGCAACACACTTTTGTTTGATCGCGCTGTCACACGTGCCAATGCAGCGATAGCGGAGACGGGTGGTATTTTGCGCGGCATACTCTGGCATCAAGGAGAATCCGACTCCAACGATCGCTGCGCACCTCTGTATGCCGATAATCTGCGGCAACTCGCCGAAGCACTACGCCAGACGATCGATGCTGACAGACGCGGTGCGGATCTGCGCAAAGCTGACGCCAACATACCCTTTGTTGTCGGCACCATGTCGCGGGGCGACGATGTCGCCGTGTTCAGCGAAGCCAAGCAACTGGTCGATCTGGCTCATCGCGGCGCGCCAAATCAAATCTCTCACACAGCTCTGTCCAACCATGACGATCTGCTGCCCCCTGCCTACCCGTGTGGCAATGACGGCTGCATTCATTTTGGTGCCGAAGCGCTGCGCGAAATGGGGCGACGCTACTACGCAGCGTTACAGCGCGCGGCCCGGAATTGAGGCAAACACGCTTTCTGTCGGCGACCGATCTGTTCCCTTCATTTGCGAATCGTGTTTGCCAATACGATGTATCAATCGCTCTGATTCTTGCGAGCTGGCCTAGACTCAGGCATCGCCGAGCTCTTAATCAGTCGGCCAAGGCGAGTTCTTTGCGATGAGACTGCATGCCCTGCAATACCTGCGCGCCATAGCCGCGTCCGCAGTGGTCTACGCCCATACGACGGGCCAACACGAGCCCTACAGCGAGTTTCTGCCGTACTTTGGTGCCTTCGGCGTTGATATATTTTTTGTGATCTCCGGCTTCATCATGGTGTGGATAGCCCGTGAGAGCGACGCACCCCTGCCGTTCTTTGTCAACAGGATACGGCGCGTTGTTCCGTTGTACTGGTTTTTTACGCTCTTGATGGCGGCAATCCTGTTAGTTGCACCCGAGGTATTTCGCAATAGCCAGTTTGAGATCATTCCCTTGATCAAGAGTCTGTTCTTTCTACCCTATTGGAGCTCCATCCATCCAGGCGAGGTCTGGCCACTGGTCGCACCAGGGTGGTCACTGAACTACGAGATGTATTTCTACCTGCTGTTCGCACTGAGCCTGATCGTCAAGCTTCGTTGGCGAGTTCCGGCGATCACCATCGCTATCACCTTGATCTTTGCGAGCGCCATGGCTGTCGGTGGCACATCGGCGACAGTAAGTTTCTTGACTGAGTCCATCGTCTTCGAATTTATCTTTGGCATGTGGCTCGCCCTGAGCTTCAAACGTGGCATGCGTTTGCCCGCCGGTGGTGGCGTGTGCCTGATCATCGCAGGTATCTGTCTGTACCTGCTGGACCCTCCCGTGCCCCACGTGTTCAGGTACGGAGTCCCCGCAGCGCTCATCGTGGCGGGTTGTCTCTACATAAAGACACCGGAGAGTCGTTTCGGGGTATTGCTTGGCGATTCATCGTATGCACTCTACTTGTCGCACATCTTCACCTTGGGAATCATGAGCAAGCTACTACCACCGGTGCTCGGTGGTGGCATGACTGCCGCCTGGTTGTTTGTACTGATTTGTTTTATCGCCTGCGTGATTGTCGGCATCGTCGTACATCTTGCGATAGACAACTGGCTACTGCGCACCGAACGCCTGCATATCTTGATACGGCGCGACACGACAATCAAAGAGGGAACAGCGCCTTCACCCAACCGGGCCCTGTAGTTCGTGTTACTCGATACCCACTACCCTCGCTTGCTGGGCATTGCCGATTCACACAGCTTGACCCAGGAGAGCGAGCACCACAGCGAACGCAACAGAACGCAATATGAGACGCGCTGGTTTACGGAACGCAACACCGAAGATCAACTGATAGCGCGCTACCGGACCTGGTTCAATCGTGGTCTCGATGCACCGTGGCGGCAGCAGCTCGGATGGGAGAAATACACACCCAGTGGAGAACTGCAGGTGCGCGAGGTGCGCTACGCGCGCGGAGACGCACCAGCGGCCTCGGGCAGCTCACGGATCAACTGAGACCAGTGTGATACCTGATTTCGGCAAGAAACTCTTCACCGTATCGATCCAGCTTGGCTTGACCCACACCGGACACCTGGCGCATCTGCTCGACATCATCTGGTTTGAGTGCCACCATGTCGGCGAGTGTTGCATCATTGAATACCACATAGGCGGGTACACCCGCAGCCTCTGACAGACGCTTTCTGAGCGCTCGCAGAGATTCAAACAGAGGCATATCCTCGTTTGACACCGGAGCACGACTGCGTCGCGAGCCCCCGGAGCGTGATGAACCACCCTTGCGAAGATGGCGAAGCTGCAGCACCTGTTGCCCTTTCAAGACAGGGCGTGCCTGCTCGGTCAGCACGACTGATCCGTGACCGTCAACATCGACCGCCAGCAAACCCTTGGCTATCAACTGTCGGTATAGATGACGCCACTCATTGGCCGATCGGGCTTGCCCCAGGCCATAGACGGCCAACTCGTCATGGCCGAATCGAAGAATACGTTCACTAGACGACCCACGAAGCACATCAACGAGGTAATTGACACCGAATCGCTGCCCTGTACGCCAGACGCAGGACAAGGCTTTTTGGGCCTCTGTGGTTGCATCCCAGGTGTCTGGAGGATCCAGACAGTTATCGCAGTTTGCGCACGGCGATTCCAGCGACTCACCAAAGTAATGCAACAGTGCCTGGCGCCGACAGGTAGTCAACTCGGCCAGCCCCAGCATTGACTCAAGTTTCTGATGCTCTACCCGCTTATGCTGCTCGTCAGCGTCGGACTGCGCCATCATCGAGCGCAAATTGATCACGTCCTGAAGCCCGTAGGCCATCCAGGCATCTGCTGGACCACCGTCTCGTCCAGCACGACCGGTCTCCTGGTAGTAGGCCTCGACGCTCTTGGGAAGATTCAGGTGACACACAAAGCGTACGTCTGGTTTGTCGATTCCCATACCAAACGCGATGGTGGCAACCACGATGACACCGTCTTCGCGCAAAAACCGTCGTTGATGCTCCTCTCGGGTCGCAGCATCAAGACCTGCGTGATAGGCCAAGGCCTTGCGTCCTTGTCGTACCAGCCAGTCCGCAGTCTGCTCGACCTTGCGACGCGACATGCAGTACACAATGCCCGCCTGGTCGCGATGGTGTTGATCGAGAAAAGCCAACATGGCCTCGCGTGCATTGTCTGGCTCACCGATGGTGTATCGAATGTTAGGTCGATCAAAACCGGCAACAAACCGCGCTGCATCAGTCAGACAGAGGTTTTCGGCGATCTCCTCGCGAGTGCGTTCATCGGCGGTGGCTGTCAGGGCCACACGTGGCACCTCAGCGAACCGATCGGCCAACACCGACAAGCCCATGTACTCCTTGCGAAAGTCATGACCCCACTGCGACACACAATGCGCCTCATCAATCGCAAACAAGGCAAGGTTGCCTGCATCGGCGCATTCATCGAGCAAGGCGAGCATCTGCGGCATCAGCAGGCGCTCGGGCGCAACGTAGAGCATGTCAACCTCTGCGCGACGTAGACGAGCCTCTGTGTCACGGATCTCTGCTGCAGACAGGGAAGAATTGATGAACACAGCATCCAGATCAAGCGCGCGGAGTGCATCCACCTGATCCTGCATCAAGGCTATCAGGGGTGAGATCACAACCCCAAAGCCGCGACGTACCAGAGACGGAATCTGGTAGCACAATGACTTGCCACCGCCAGTCGGCATCAATACCAGAGCATCCTCGCCCGCAACCAGCGTATCAATGATCGCCGCCTGATCAGCGCGGAAAGCTTGATACCCGTATACATTCTGCAGCACCGAAAGCGCTGACTCACTGCCAGCACGCTCCGTGTGCATTTGTGTCGTCATGACACGGTTGCTGTTCCTTCTGCCGCTCCGGCGGCACTCCAACCGCGCTTTCGAGACTCATACTCGGTAACCAATGTTGCGATGGCCTCCTCATCAAAGGGTCGCAAGCCGCCCAACACGAAGTGCTTTTCCCCTTCACCGACGTTCAAGCCGTTGAGCTCGATCGAGAATTGAAGGCGCGCAGCACCCTTTTTGTCGTTGACGTTGAACAACTGTTTTTGTGGTGTCAGTCTGACGTCGTGCCCCTGAGAAAGGTACTCGCTGATCAATGCTGCGTCGACCCGAAGCGCCATGTCCTTGTAGATAACCAGTGGACGCGAAGGGTTGACCATCACATTGGACTCTCGCATCATTGGCACCAGCAAGCCTGGAAAGGTGCGTCCGGAGAAGCGCACATACTCGGTCACAAGATGCTCGGCAAACACGGCCTGCCGCACGCGTTCTCCCTGGGTAAACAGGCTCAATACCTGTCGGTCCCGCTCGTCAAGCAATTGTAGTGTGGCGTCCATGCGCGCGGGCAGCTCAAGGCTGGCGCGCGCCGGCAGCATGTTGGCAAACGATATCGAGGTCTCGGCGTACAAACCGTATCGAGAGACGAGTGCTGCAAACAGCAAGTCGCCGGGAACACAAAACCGCGATTGACCCACGTCGTGCAGCGGATTGAAATCCCCGGCAACCGATTTTGCAAAAGCACTGGCGCGCTCCTCATCGAAAGTCCATGTAGCGGGAGAAAGTGACGTGTCAGATTCGTCCCAATCCGGTCCTTCCATGCCATTCAGATACTCGCCAGGATTCATGCCTTGCTCGTGCGCAAAACACGATGATCTCACGCGCCGCTGACACTTGCCAACAGGCGATCGAATTCCTCAAGTAGCTCAGGCGCCAACGCTACGGCTCGAGGGTATCGCGGAGCTGTACGATCATCCAGCAATACCCCACCCCAGCCCTCTGTGGTCGACACAAACGCCTCGACTCCCTGCCAATCGAATCGGGCAAGATAGCCAGCCATTACGCAATCGACATATGAGCGAAGGATCGGGTGGGACGCCCGGGATTGAGCCGGGGCCAGTGACCGATAGACGTGAATGCTATCGATATCTGCAGGCGGCTCTTGTTCAAACGAAAACGCCTTTCTCGGCAACTCAAGGCGCTCATAACCGTGTTCACGTGAATCCAACTGCGCCAGATCAGTGCGCGGCAAAGCAACCAACACACCGTCGATAACGACATCGGCCCGAGCCGACTGAATGGAAAGACTGGTACATGCCCTTCGCGGGTCCTGCATGTCTACCCGGTGGTCCCACACGCGTCGCCAGCCGGACAATCGCGCATTCCAGGCCTGCTCCCCCACGGGTCGAGTGTCACGATTGACGAGCGAACCGTAGCCGAAGTAGTAGGCTGTATCGTCAGCGTCTTGCGGATTGGACGTCACGGCGGCCGATTGCCAACCTGACCGGGCCCCAGGGCCCGGTCAGGCGGACGGTATCTCAACGAAACGGCACTCTTTCAGTCAGCGCTATTCATCTGGACGCCAGATCGGGTAGTCGTCGAGCATGCTGGCCCCGGCAAAGGGCTTGTTCACATTCTGATGACACGTGGTGCAATTGGTCTTGGGCGCATCACCGAGTGGACCCAAGCGATGCGGCGGATAGGTCGGCCCCAGCGGCTCCAGATACTCATCGTTCAATGAGCTCACCATCTGCAAACCATGCCAGGCTGTTACCCTCGCCGGCGGGCTTTGTTCCCAACTGGTGAAGGCTCTGGTGTTATGGCAGTAGGTGCAGTTGACGCCCAATCCCTCAGACATGTGAAACATCAGTGAGTACGTATTTTCGGTGGCCTGCGTACTACTCATGTGACGAGCATCTCCAGCCTGTGGCAATGCCGTTTGCGAGATAACGCGAATGGGTGCCGGATCTGTGGTCAGGTACTTCGAGAACGGGTCACTCAACATGGAAGTAGAGCCAACATTCATCGCTGCATGATTCTGCTGATAACCCTTGGCGCTTATGCCGCCTGCTGTGGGCGGGCCATCCTGCTCAAACCAGATGTACTCTGGCACGTTGTTGCCGCGATGACAGGTCAGACAAGTCACACCGGTGTCTCCCACATGAGATGACCACTGCGTGTTGATCTCCATCGTCATCTCCATCATTCGACGCGAGACCATTTTGGTGTACAGCTTGTCCTCGGCAAAGTTGCCGCCTTCGTGGCAGTACGCGCAGCCCTGCTCAGGGGAAACCCAAGCCGTTATTGCTGCCATGGTTCGTGCAAACTCGGCAACAGACAAATCACCCAGGACCTGGACGTTCTGATAAATCTGACCAGCGGTGGGACCACCCTCCACTACCGGCACCGCCGCAATCGGCTCTGGCAGCACATTGTCCGCCAGAATCGGATCAACCACGTCAGGATTAGTGGTTTGCAGCATGCCCGTCCCGCGAAACCCGGATTGTTCGGAGTCCATGGGTGGAGCTTCCCAGCAGGCCTGAAGCACAGCCGCCGATAATACGATGAGGCCTATGCGCATTGGCTTGATCATTGTGCGCTCTCCGATGGGCCCACAGACAGAGCCGGGTCAACGGTGGGCACCCATACGTCGGGATACGCGGGCGCAATGCCATGCTTGACACCCCACAGATACCAATTATCAACAACCGTGCCGGTCAACAGAATACCGATGCCTCCTGTTATCGGGCACAAGATAGCGAACCACCAGGCCCATCGGTGAATGGACTCCATGGTTGCATTAAAGCCCATGGTCCAGCGCCAGAACAGCGCCGCTCGCTCGGTTGCCGTACCACGATCAGTAATCTGCTCGATTTCTCGCTCGCCGCCGTACCGCCCGACCGCGAGAATGGTCGCGCCATGCATCGCAAACAATACCGCTGAGCCATAGAGAAACACGATCGACAGCATGTGGAACGGGTTGTAGAACAGATTGCCGTAGCGGATGGAGAACGCTGCCGTCCAATCCAGATGAGGAAAGATGCCAAAAGGCACTGCCTCACTCCAGGTACCCAACAGCAGTGGGCGGAAAAAGCCCAGCACCAGAAACAACCAGATAGCTGCAGCGAACGCCCAGGGAATGTGATAGCCCATACCCAGTGCTCTGGCGCGCAGGAACAGCCGCGTCCACCACAGCAGAATGGAGATCGTCAGAAAGAACCCGGCCAACAACCACCAGCCACCTTCCGCCATTGGCGGAATGGACAGACCGTATTCCGGTGACGGCGGCTCAAGCGCCAGCCAGAAGAGCTGACGAACAAACTGCACCGGGTCCCAGTTCACCGAGGCAAGCATATTGAAACCGATGATCTCAAAGGCAAGGAAGCCCGAGACGAGGGCCAACAAGCCGGTATATCCGAGATAGAAAGGGCCGATCTGCGCATTGCCGATCATCCCGATCCAACGGTTCAGAATCGGTTTGCCGAGTCGTTCGCGCTGACCACGTTTTACCGGCACACCCATCTCGGTAGGGCCGTAGATCTGTACTTGTGTAAATACGTTTTGATATTGACGCATGAGTAGTCCCTCCTCAACTCCAGATGGGCAGTTCAAGCCACCAGTTCCACCACTCTGGCCAACCGCGCGTCCAGAAGGGTCCACTGATAACGATGCAGACGGCGCTCCAGAAGGCTGCACTCACTGCGAGGAACATACCGAGCCTGTGGATTCCTAGTGTGCCGATCGAGTACCCGATGATGTCGCGAAAGTAGGTGTCCTCGTGCTCCGGTGTCTTGACTTTTTGGCCCGCGGGCGGGTTGGTTGCGGATAACACGAGTCCGCCATGCAAGGACAAGGCGAGCGCGTTAGTGAAGAAAAAGGTCACTGCCAGCATGTGTGCCGGGTTGTAGTGAAAATGCAGAAACTGGTAGCCCACGTTGGACACCCAATCAAGATGGCTGAGGATTCCATAGGGAAAGCCATGTCCCCATGCTCCCAGCAGAACGGGTCTGACCACCACCAATGTGATGTAGGCGAGGACCGCAAAACTGTAGGCCACGGGAATGTGATAACCCATACCGAGCTTTCTTGAAATCTCGACCTGTCGCAGCGTCCAGGAGATAAAGGCACCACAGGCGCAGATAGTGACGATCTGCCACAAGCCACCCTCTTTTAGCGGCGCAAATGCAAGCCCGTAGGAAAGATCCGGCGGCGCTATATTGATACGCCAGATATTCCAGGTGTCTCCAATGGCAGCGCCATAGGCCAGCAGCGCTGTGCCAATGATCGAAAAGAAGATCGTGGTAACACCAAAAAAACCGACCCAGAATGGACCGACCCAAAAATCAAACAGGTCGCCACCAATAAGGGTACCTCCGCGCACCCGGTACTTTCTTTCGAAATTCAACATCGCCATATCGTGGCTACCCTCGTCGCCCCAAGTCGGAAATCGTTATGCCGCCAGCCGATCGGCAAGGAACCAACCAGCCGGCGTCATGTCTTGCCCCAATCAGCCAATCAACGAGACTGGCACTGAAGCTTGTGCATCACTGTCCACAGCATCCGAGGAAAGGGATACCTGAGGACCATCAATCCAGTTGAACCTGTCAGAGCTCAACAAGATGAAGTGAATAATGATCGCCAGGGAAAACAGAAATACTGCAAGCCCGATTAGCGCTCGTCGCGGTTCAAATATCATCCAGATACGCCACATAGTTTCAGGTCTCCTTATGTGAGGTATGTGATCAAGTGAGACAGCTGTTCAGTTGTCCCGTTGATCATCGAGTAGCCGTCTTCACCCGGCAACCACGGACGCCACAACCATGCAAGGAAGTGAGCGAAAGTAGCGATACCTGTGAAAAGCAGAAAACTCGTTATGAAAAGAGCGTGAAACTCTCGCGCCTCATTGGCATTGAGCCCGGATGGCATGCCACCGGGTTGTTCTTCGTTCATGGTGCCTCTCCTGTTGCGGCCTTGCGGCCAGTTCGGCGCAGGCAGCGCCGGATGGATGCGCCGCGGCAAGCCCCGGCACTGACATTCACCTGATGCCTGGCAACAGATGAAATTCGGTTAATGCGGGCCACGGCTGGACCCACACCTGTGTGTATTCTTCAATGACCCTGAAAGACAAACGGGATACTGTCTGTAGCTGTTCGCGCCATGCTGATCGGTGAATCAGCACCCTGCTCGCCGCGCCGCAGAAAACCAAGAGACAGCAGATACCAGATCGAACCTGCTACCAGAAAGGTCAGGAAGGCCAGCGCGTGAATCAAGCGGTACTCAAGCTTGGGCGCACGCGCTCTGACGCGTGTACCAGCATCGCTTCCTGGTGAAATTGATCCGTCAGCTGTGATTGATTTCATGGCCATCTCCGGCTGGTTGTGTGTTGTTGCGGTGTTCAATGCACCGCCTCTTCATGGGCAGCGGCAGCCGACACATGATCGACAGTTACCCATTGAGAGGCTTCGGCTCTTGCCGCTTTCTCACTGCGATCACGCAGCCTTTTTGCGCTGGATATACGAATGAGAACGGGCTGCAATTCAACCAGTTCTTCCAGCAGCAGGTGCGCATCGTCGTTCCATTGCAACGGGGCCAATAGACGACTGGGTGTTACTTCCTGCTCTCGGTCAAGCTCTGTCCCGAGCGGCAAGATGTTGAACAGCATATCGAACAAGGCATTGCACACCTCTTGCACCAGATAGGTGGCGCCGGAATAGCCCATGAAAGGCGTACCCGTGTGCCGTCGAATGGCAGTGCCCGGGAACGAAGCGGGCACATACACCGCCTTCGATCCAATCTCGGACAGGTACATTCGCTCGTTGTAGCTACCAAAGAGGACCAACGGCGTCTGCTTTTGAACGTGTTCTCGTATAGCTTCGTTGTCCGTCTTCTTGCCTGGACAGCGCGACACCGCAAACGTACATGGCAGACCCATCTCGTCCTTCAGGAAACGCTCCAGTCCGCGTGCATAGGTCTCATGAGCTACCACACCGAAAGACGCCGTGGCGAAGAAGTCCTGTGTAACCGAACGCCACAGATCCCACAAGGGTTTGATCGTGGTGTGTCTCTCGCGTTCGATGAACGGCTCAGGGTCCAGTCCTGTCAACTCACCGAGCTTTCTTAAAAAACGCGTGGTGCTGTGCAATCCAATAGGCGCTTGCAAGTACGGGCGCTCAAGTGCCTCACACAAGATGCGCCCAAACTCGCGGTACAGACAAATGTTGACATCGGCATCAGCAAGATTGCGTACGTCCGCAAGATGCGAACCCAGCGGGAAGGTCATGTTCACTTCGCAGCCGATTCCTTCAACCAGGCGCCTGATCTCGGCAAGATCTGACGGCATGTTGAATTGCCCGTAGATCGGACCAATCAGATTCACACGTGGCTTCTCGCCCTCCTTGGGCCGCCGAGCCGGTACTTTCCTGGGTCCGAACTCGGTCCACAACCAGTTGATCGCGCGATCAGCACTCTGCCATTGATCTTCATCGATGGTACGAGGCAAAAAACGCAAAATCCCCGTGCCCTCAGGTGTGACCCCTCCGCCGATCATCTCGGCGATGGATCCTGTGACAACAACCGCTGGCAAGTCGGGATCAAGCGACTGATGCGCCCGACGCATCGCCTTCTCCGTACCATCCTGGCCCAGTTCCTGTTCTCCAAGCCCTGTCACAACGATAGGCAGCTCGTGCGGCGGCAGACCATCGGTATAGTGCAGTACCGAGGTGACCGGTAGATTTTCACAGCCAACCGGTCCGTCTACAATGACCTGCAGCCCCTTGATGGCGGTAAAGGCGTAGACCGCGCCCCAATAACCGCCCGCCCTGTCATGATCGAGAACCAGCATCAGTTTGTCGCCGTGCTCTTGCGTTGTGCTGCCTGCTTTTCAAGCTTGCGAGCAAATTGCGCCTTGAACTCGGGCCTGGGTACCGGGGTGGTTTCCCAGATCCCGGCAGCATCACCCTCGCCCACGCCTTCAAAGAAATTCTTCATCGTGTCAAAGCGCTCACTATTGGCCATCGCAGCGTTGATGACCTGAGCGATGGACCCGGCACCCGCCACACCCATCAGGGGTCTGGCTGATATCAGATTGGTAAAATACAAGGCTGGTGTAGCGCGACTCTTGGCTGCCTGGACCAAAGGTGTGGTGCCGATGGCAAGATCCGGCTCATACTCCTCGAGCGCTTGCAAATCATTTTCCAGCGATGCCCGAAAGCGTACCTCGACGCCTCGGCTTTCAAGCCAGGCGGCATCTTCCTGAGAGTATGGGGTCTTGGGACAGGCACTGCCGACATAGTGCACAGTAGCGCCGCTCTCGATAGCCAGCCTTGCGACCAATAGCTCCGAGCCCTCATATCCCGAGATGATCAAGCGCCCCTTGATCGGTGCGGCATCGAGTGTCTGGCGGATAGCAGGAAGAAATCGATCCTTGGCTCGACCGATCGCTTCACTGCTCACACCACACTGATCGCCAATGGCTTCCAGCCAGGCAGCGGTTCCTTCACAACCGACAGGCGCTGAGCCCACAATGGATCGTCCAGCACTTTGAAATTCGCGTACCGATGCTTGATAGAACGGGTGTATGGCGGCGACAACGGCACCATCAAGCGCCGAATACAACTCACGCCATTCTCGTGTCGGCACCACAGGGCCTGCAGCAAGACCCAGCGGTTCGAGCAGTTGGCCGATGCCGATGGGGTCAGCGGGAAACAATTCACCGAGCAAGGTAACCGTCGGTCTATCCTCACGGCGAGTCGCCGGCGCTGAAACAGGACCCTGCTGAACCTCTTTTCTGGCATAGGCCAACATGGCGCCCGCCAGTACGTCCTTGGCCTCCGCATGCGTTGGCACACCAAAACCCGGTACATCAATGCCGACTATGCGCACACCATTGACCTGATCGGGTAGCAGATCCAGTGGCACACCGGAGGCTGTCGGCACACACAGGTTGGTGACGATGATGGTGTCGTATTTATCCGGGTCTGCAAGCTTGAATACCGCCTCACGGATATCCTCGAACAGCTTTCCGGTCACCAAGGTTTCGGAATCAAAGGGCACGTAGCCAACGGTACGCCTTGCACCGTAGAAGTGAGACGTAAAGGTCAGACCGTACACACAACAGGCACTACCAGAGAGAATCGTGGCGGTGCGCTGCATGCGCAAGCCCACACGCAATGAACCAAATGCCGGACACATGCTCTGTGGCTGATCATGCGGGCCCAGCGGATAATCGCGTCTGTAACGCTCAAGCGTTTCAGTCTTGCCCGCTGCCTCCGCGGCCTCGCGCAGGGTATCGGCACCACCGTGACACCCAGCACCAGTCGCGTCCTTGTCAGTCGAGGTCGTTGCGCCGACAAAGTCGATCGGTACGGGCTCGATGTGATCGTGGCTCACGTTCAGACCTCGTCGTAGATGACTTCAAGTGAAGGCGCATCAACGAAGTTCTTGCCGCGCAGCTCAGCGGACGTTGCCGGTTGCATTTCAACGCGAGCGTCCTCATCAGAACCACTGAACAAGCCCAGCAACTCATCTTGTGACAAGGGTGTTGGGTGTTCAGGTTTTGATTGCTCGATACCTGTGACCAGATCCGCAAACATGCTGCCCCAGGGGCTGTCCGGGTAGCCGATAATTTCATACGAGGCGCTCTTGCGTCGAATGTCATCATCGGCCGGTATGGCTGACAGCACCGGGATACCAGCAGCATCAGCAAAGGCTTGCGCCTCGCCCGTGCCATCGTCCTTGTTGACGACCATCCCCGCCACACCGACGTTACCGCCAAGTTTGCGAAAGTACTCCACCGCGGAACAGACGTTGTTTGCCACATACAGTGATTGCAGATCATTCGAGCCAACGACAATGACCTTCTGACACATGTCTCGCGCTATGGGCAATCCAAAGCCACCGCACACAACGTCGCCAAGAAAGTCCAGCAAGACATAGTCGAAGTCCCAGTCGTGAAAACCGAGTTTCTCCATCAGCTCGAAGCCGTGAATGATGCCGCGACCACCGCAGCCTCGACCGACTTCCGGACCACCGAGCTCCATCGCGTAGACCCCATCACGCACAAAGCACACGTCACCGATCTCGACCGATTCACCCGATTGCTTCTTGCGCGAGGAAGTCTCGATAATCGTCGGGCAAGCACGTCCACCGAACAACAAGGAGGTGGTATCGCTCTTTGGATCACAACCGATCAGCAAGACCTTCTTGCCTTGCTGCGCCATCATGTAGGACAGATTAGCGAGCGTAAAACTCTTGCCGATGCCGCCTTTGCCGTAGATCGCAATAATTTGCGTCTCCTTGGTCACCTCACCTGACGGCACGGCATCCGGCTCTTGCTCAGCCTCTTCACGCAACTGAGAGGCCATATTCGAGATGGCATCAACCGAAACGGTATACGTACTCATGAATCTCTCCAGTCAAGCGCCATCTTCAGGCACTCCTTGTCGTTGAAGGCCTGGCGGTAGCCAGACTCGGCCTTGTTTGCCGGTGATATATGCGATATGAGCCCATCCAATGCCAAGGTCTGCGACTGGATCAGCGCTTGTACCAAAACGAAATCAATCGGCTGCCACTGGGCCGCGATGCTCAAGTTGATCTCACGCATGAAGGCAGGGGGAAATGCAAAACTGACCGGCTCGCTGTAAAAACCGCCCAGCACAAACTCACCGCCCGGCAGCATTCGAGCGATCACATCGTTGAACATCTCACCAGAGGCGCCACTTACGTCACACGTGCGCGCATAGTCACGCCGGTCATCATCTTCCATTGCAATCACCGAATACCCGCGCGCGCCGTCGCGACGCGTCGGGTCGCTCTCCCAGACAACAGGAGGCGGAGCACCGACAGCAACACAAAGCCGCGCAAGCAAGCGCCCGAGAGTGCCATGACCCACGATCAGTTGCGGTGCATGTTCACGTGCATCAGCAAGTGTCACAACGCGCTCGCTTTCCCGCGAGATGCGGTGTGTAAACATGTGCATGGCCGTCGCTGCCAACGCAAGCAAAACCCCTTGCTCTGGCGGCAAATCACCTAGTAAGTGACAACGCTCTTCTGCGACCACCAGTCGTGAAGCGGTCGCACCGAACAAACCGCGAACCTCATCGGCGTAGCACATTGCCCCAGGTACAAACACACGATCACCGACGCGTGCCTGACAGTAATCACCACTCTGCACCACTCGACCGACAGTTTCATAACCTGGAACGAGCGGGTAACCCAGACCCGGAAAGCTTGGCATGCGACCTTCCCACAAAAGCCGCTCGGTCCCAGTACTGATGCCTGTGTACTCGGTCTCGACGACCAGGTCACTTTTGCTCGGTTTAACCAGCGTCAACGGCCGCACACGCAATGAGCCTGGCTGTTCAAACACGACGGCATGCGTGGAAAGATCCTCCATCAGGCGCGAGCAACCAACATGCGTACGAGCATCGGAAGGTGAGTTTTGACCTCGACGGCTCTGACAAAACCCGCCTGTTGCAGCAAGTCCTTCAGCTCGGTCGGCGTACGAGGTCTCCCGCGACGCATGGCATGAAGGTAAAAACCGAAGTAGGCGTCGGACGCAGGATCACCGACATCCTCGACGGCCATCGGCTCTGCCAAAAGGATGGACCCGCCAGGCGGCAGCGCCTGGTGGCAACGTGTCAACAGGGCCAAGGCCTGATCATCATCGTGATCATGTATCACTCGCACCAGTGAAATGATGTCCGCACCCGGTGGAAGTGGGTCGACAAACATGTTGCCGCCGTGACACTCGATAGGGCGCGGTGCAGCATCCGGGGTCGCTTTGCAGCGCTCGACAACCGCCGGCAGATCAAACAACACACGATCAAGATCAGGGGCTGACTGCGCAACACTGCGCAAGAAGGTGCCATCACCACCACCGACATCCAGCAAGCGCTGGTATTCGCGCAAGGGATAGGCCTCGATGACTTGCTCTGCCACCATGGTCTGGGAGGCATGCATCAGTTCGCTGTAGTGCGCTTGTGAGGCCCCGGCCGCTTCTTCGTGCGAATAGTCCCAGAATGCGGACAACATGGTGTCTTGTTGCTCGTTGCGTAACAGAGACACCGGATCTTTCAAATCACGATAGAAAAAGGCGTGATGCTGAACCATGCTGGTCACCCCCGGGTTGGCACGCAAGGCCGCCCCGTGAATGCCAAGCCCATAAGTATCCTCACCACGCTTCTCGAGTAGTTTCAGGGACACCGCCGAGCGCAACAGTACATCGGCTGACTCCGATTCAAGTCCTGTGTGCCGAGCAATCCAGTCTCTGTGACGCGGGCCTTCAGCAAGGCTTTCGAACAGATCCAGCTCAACGCAGCTTGCGAGCACCTGCGAGTAGACAAAGCCTGCACACAGATCAAACAACTGGCGTGCACGCCGGCGGGCGACCAGTCGCATGAAGGGGTTGCGTCGGGCGCGACGATGAAAATCCGGATCAGCTAACAGGCGATTACGCCACTCGAACAATCCCGCGCCCCAGTGCTTGAAACGCGCACCAAAAAGACGAGACGTCACGCTGACAAGTGACGCAGTCGAAGCGTTGTCGACCACACGGGTATCCGGTGCAAAACGGTTGATCAGAGGCTCAGGCCGCACTGCGATGCACTCCTGCTGGCAACCAGCGATTGGTCTCTTCAAGAATGCGCGCACGCAACAGGTTTGGCGCAGGACACTCCGGCAAAGATTCCAGCACCGCATCGATCAGTTCAACCAATCGTGCTCTGGCACCGTCCACGCCGAGTTCATTGACGATGTTGGGCCGACCAAGCGCAGCATCGACACCCACTGGCTTGTCTCGTCGCGCATCAGCACCGAGAACATCAATCAAGTCGTCAACGACCTGATAGGCAGCCCCAATGCGTCTACCTGTGGAAGACCAGGCCTTGGCCTCGGCACCACCGCACAAAGCGCCCAGCTCCACAGCTGCTTCAAACAGTGACCCGGTTTTGGCAGCGTGATAGGTGCTGACATCAACCTCGGACTCAGACTCCCATGCCTGACCCGCAGTGATGCCACCGCGCGCGCCGGAATGTCGGGCAAGAGAGCACACCATGGCGACGCCGAGACTTGCATCCTGTGGATCCGCCATCGCGAGCAGTTCCAGACTTCCGACAATCAAGGCATCCGAGGCCAGCAACGCGAGACCCGGGCCATACACCCGGTGCAATGTCGGGTTGGCACGTCGCGTGTCCGCAGCGTCAAAACAACTCATGTCGTCCTGCACCAGGGAAGCGCAGTGCAAGAATTCAACGGCCGCCGCGGCCATGCCGACGGCGACAGGTCGCTCATGGGAGCAAGCGTCGGCTACAGCCCAAAGCAACCGCGGCCGGATACGCGCACCGCCGGGGAACAAGGCGCCGCGCATGCAACGCGCGAGTGTGGGAGGAGTATTGATATCCAACAGCCGCGACAAGGCGTCTTCGAGTGCCAATTCGACAAGCGCTTCCGTATCGACTGTTGTTCCGCTATCCACAAGCGTTAACTTATTTGTACACTAGCGATGTGTCAACCTAAATGGACACTTTTATTCAGATGTTTCCCCCTTTTGACCAAACCGTGAGCGCAGACGGGTATCGATGGTGGTACTTCGACGCCATCAGCGACGACAAAAAGCAGGCGCTTACCGTAATTTTGTTCGTCGGGAGCGTCTTCTCGCCGTACTACGCACGCGCGCGACGTCGCGGACCGGCCATTGCCGACAATTTTTGCGCCTTGAACGTCGCGCTGTACGGTCGCCCAGCTCGCTGGTGCATGACCGAGAGGACGGCTCTGAGCACCACTCGCAGCCCCCGCGGCTTCAGCATCGGCCGCAGCCAGGTACAGCATCACAACGGCCAGCTGCGCCTGGAGATCGATGAGTGGGCTGTGCCTCTGTCTCGTCGCGTAACAGGCCAGATCACGATCGAACTGCCAAACGCCCCGCAAGCGCCGATCACTCTGGAGCCCAATGGCGCTCACGAATGGCAGATGCTCGCGCCACGCGCCCCGGTGTCGGTCAATTTTTCAAAACCGCGTATTGACTGGCGTGGCAATGCCTACGTGGACAGCAACCGCGGCTCGGTCCCTTTGGAGCGAAGCTTTCGAGAATGGCATTGGTCACGCGCGCATCTGGCGGACGATTCAACCGTCATACAATACGATCTGACAAACCGAGACGGTCAGCGGCACAATCACACCTACCGTGTTGATCAACACGCGACGCTCTCCAGCGTCTCGGATCTCGATAACCATCAAACCTTGCCCGCAGCGAAGATCTGGCGCATGCCTCGCCAATCACGTTGTGATCCGGGTGCGTCTATTGAGCAGCTGCGCACGCTGGAGGACACCCCCTTCTATTCGCGCAGCCAGTTCGAAACCCGCATTGCCGGTTTGCACGCCAGTTGCATTCATGAGAGCCTGAACCTCGCACGCTTCGACAGCTCATGGGTGCAGTGCTTGCTGCCTTTCAGGATGCCGAGAAACACCCGCAAGGTAGGCATGCACGGCACCTGATGCACCCTCGACACCAGCACAACACGAGAACAGATACATGATTTGGGTAACCACCTTGATACTGCTTGTTTTGGCGGCTTTGTTCATTCGAGAAGGCATGCGCGAAAAACACCATTACCTTGAAAAGCATGATGATCCGGCTTCCGTTGCCGATGAAGGTCTTTTCATGGATGCGGTCAAGCGCGTAGCTCCTGCCAAAGGCGACACGCCACCCCCGATCGAAGAAGAGGACACCCTGTTTGCGCGCGCGACGCGACGCGTTCAGAGGTTTGACAGCCCGGTCAACCGGTTGATGGATCGTAAGTCGGAGGAGGCAAAAACCAGCACCGAAAACCGCTTTGACCGCATCGCTCAGAGTGTGAGCAAACGCCTGGACAGTGCTGGCAAGCGATATGAAGGTCAGCCTGCACAGGCCAATGAGTCCACGTCTGAGCAAGATCTGTTGACGCGCATGAGCCAACGGGTCGCCCGAGCTGAGCAAACACTCGGACAAGGTATTGCGGCCAAGGCCGAGGGGCGATTCAAGCGCCCGGAACCCGGCACCGAGCAACAGGCACACGTTACACGTGCGCCCACCCAGGCGCCCACCCGAGCGCCCACCCAAGCGCCCAGGGAAGACTGGCTGTCACGACAGGCAGCGAAGATTGGTCCGCGCATGGAAGCTATTGACGATCGGATGACACGCCGTACTCGCGAAATTACCGAGCGGCTGTCCAGAGATAGCTCCAGAAGCTGAACAATCGGATGGCAGGAAGTGACCGCGCTCGGCACACGATAGTCATCGGTGCCGGTGTCGGCGGTCTGACCGCAGCGATTGACCTGGCACTCAGCGGGTACCGGGTTTCCCTGTTTGAAACCCACAAGGTGCCCGGCGGAAAAATCCATCAAGTCAACATTGAAGGGCACCGTATGGATGCGGGCCCAACCGTTTTTACGCTGCGACCCGTCTTCGATGATCTCTACGCCCGCGCGGGCGCGCGCTTCGAGGAAGAGGTGGACCTGCGCGAAGGAGACGTGCTGGCGCGACACTCCTGGATCGACAGTGACTCGCTCGACCTGTACGCGGATATTGACCGCTCTTGCGATGCCATAGCGGCTCTTGCAGGCGCGCGCGAAGCAGACAACTATCGCCGATTTGCCAATCGCACAGCCGAGGTGTTTGACACGCTTGATTACACCTACATGCGCGCCCCTCTACCCAGTCCACTGTCTCTGGCGCTGGCTGCCGCGCCCAAGGGATTCAAGCGCCTATGGCAGACAGCACCTTATACGAGCTTGTGGCGATCACTGACGCGCCAATTTGACGATCCAAGACTCCGTCAGCTATTTGGTCGTTATGCCACCTACTGCGGATCTTCTCCTTTTGATGCACCGGCGACCCTCGCGCTCATTGCTCATGCCGAGCGTGCCGGCGTATGGACTTTATCGGGCGGCATGCAGGCGCTTGCGACGTCGCTCGCCGGACTGGCAGAGCGACTCAATTGCGAGTGCCACTATGGCGAAACGGTTACGAGCCTCCGGGTGCAGAACGGGCGCGCTACAGGTGTCGTATTGAAAGACGGACGACTGATCGAGGCTGATGCCGTTGTCTTCAACGGCGACATCCAGGCGCTTCAATCCGGGTTGCTCGGAGAGTCGGCCAAACACGCCACTGTTGCACGACCTGCAGCAGCACTATCTGCGGTCACGCGTTGTCAGCTTGCCGATGTGCAAGGCTTTGACTTGTCGCACCACACCGTGTTCTTCAACGACAACTATCGCGCCGAGTTTGATGCACTTTTCAAACGACAGGTCTTGCCCGATGAACCGACCCTCTACATCTGCGCACAAGACCGTTCGACAGATAGCGCTACAACCAGGTCGGATAAACAAACCACCGGGCCTGAGCGTATTTTCTGCCTTTCCAATGCACCAGCGCGTTCGCTGGACGATGATGACGTTGCGCAGGCGCAGCGTGCGATGACGAGCATGCTGCAACGCCACGGGCTCACACTCACAGAACACGCCCCAGCGGTCACAACCCAACCTGCCGATTTTGGGCAACGGTTTCCAGCGAGCCAGGGGGCCTTGTACGGTCGCCCCACCCATGGCCCGCTCGGCTCTTTCAGACGGCCAGGCTCACGCAGCAAGCTCGCCGGATTGTATTTGGCAGGAGGCACCGTGCACCCGGGCGCTGGCGTGCCCATGGCTGCAACATCTGGACGGCTTGCGGCCAGTTGCGTGCATAGCGATCTAATTGCGGGCAGGTAGCTACACCACGGCCATCAACACAACATGGCGAAAACCTTGAACACTGCGTTGATTGGCCTGGGTCTTGTCGCTGATACACACGTGCAGGCAATCACCGGGCTACACGGCAAAGTCCGGCTCAAAGGTGTGTTTGCTCGTGGCCAGGAAGCAGCTGAAAAATATGCAGCCAGGGCAGCAGCACTATGTGGACATCATTGCCTCGTTTACTCGTCCATAGAATCCGTTGCAAACGATCCGGAACTGGATTTCGTGATCATCGCAACACCGCCCAATGCGCGGTTAAAGCTGGTCAAGTTGTTTGCTGCAGCAAAAGTACCTGTCTTGCTTGAAAAGCCGATCGAGAGAACAACTGCTGCTGCCACTGAAATAGTCAAGATATGCGAGGACCACCAGATTTTGTTGGGGATGGTCTTTCAACATCGCGCCAGACTGGCCTCGATACGCTTGCGAAACATGATCACGTCAGGTGAGTTGGGGACACTGGGCTTGGTCAATATTGAGGCACCACTTTGGCGTTCGCAGTCTTACTACGACGAACCTGGACGTGGAAGCTATGAGCGGGATGGTGGGGGCGTGCTTCTCTCGCAAGCGATCCACACCATGGATCTGGCACTTAGCTTGACCGGTGATGTTACTGAGGTTCAAGCGCTTTCTCGCACAACTCGATTTCACACTATGGAATCTGAAGACTTTGTTACTGCAGGCCTGACCTTCGCCAACGGTGCAACGGGAAGCTTGCTTGCCACCACCGCACACTACCCCGGCAAGCCGGAGTGCATCACTCTTCATTTTGATCACGCAGTGGCCAGACTGGAACGCTCAAAATTGCATATTTACTGGCGTGACGGGCAAACCGATACATGCGGTGAAAATGAGCTACCCATAGAAAGCATCAACGGCCCGATGGAATTCAAGTCGATATGGCACGGTGGCATCATTGCAGACTTTGCAGAGGCAATAACGAATAGCACACAGCCTATGGTAACGGGCCGTGAAGGTCTGAAGGTACATCGGCTGATTGATGCACTGGTGGCTTCTTCCGAACAGAAAAAAGCGGTATCACTCTGAGCGCATAGCGCAGCACAGGGACAAGTCAAACACCTTGGCATTGATGATCCCGGCGCTGCTAGCTTGGATCCGGCACAACCTCATCAAGCACCTTGGCTGACGAAATCACACCTGGGATACCTGCACCCGGATGTGTGCCAGCTCCGACAAGGTACAGATTGTCCACTTCCTCACTACGATTGTGCGGGCGAAACCATCCCGTCTGCATCAGCACCGGCTGCAGACCAAAAGCTGCTCCCTTGACAGATCGCAGACGATCCCGAAAGTCAAACGGTGTCAGCATCCTGGAGGTAACCACATGCTGCTGCAGATCGGGTAAGACGGTGTTGGCGAGCTCTGTTTCCACCAGTTTTCGGTACGGCTCGGCTCGTGTCTCCCAATCCACATCGGCATCCAGGTGTGGCACCGGTGCAAGCACATAAAATGCATCACAGCCTTCAGGTGCAAGCGACGGATCACTGGCCGTCGGTCGATGCAGATAGAGACTGAAGTCATCGGTCAACTCACAGTCTTCAAAGATGTCCCTCAGCAGAGAACGATAGCGCTTGTTCAGCATGATCATGTGGTGCGGTACATCAGGATATTGCCGATCTGTCCCGAAGTACCACACAAACAGACTCATCGAGTACCTGGACTTGCTGATCTTGCGGTCGGTCCAACGCTTGCGATAGCGTGCTGGCAATAGCTCCCGGTAGGTCATGGCACTGTCAGCATTGGAGACGACGATATCCGCATCAATCTGCTCACCACCCGCCAGCTTGACACCGCAGGCGGCACCGTCCTTGACAAGAATTTCGGCCACCTCGGTATCACAGCGCAGGCTACCACCCTGCCCCTCGATAAGCTCTACCAGTCCGGATACCAGACGTCCTGTTCCACCCACGGTGTAGTGAACACCAAAGCGGCGTTCAAGATGAGAAATCAAGGCATAGACCGCGGTGGTGGTAAACGGATTTCCACCCACCAGCAAGGGATGAAAGCTGAACACCATGCGCAACTTGGAGTGCTTTATGTAACGACTGACCAACCCATAGACAGAACGATGAAACTGCGTGCGTACAAGGTCCGGCAACACCTTGAGCATCATCCAGAAGGAGTGAAACGAAACCGACACCAATCCCTCAAAGCCGATCTTGTAGGTCTTCTCACTGACCTTCAACAGGCGTTGATAGCCTTCCACATCGTCTGGACTGAAGCGCGCAATTTCCTGCGCCATCGCTTCCGGATCCGCGCTGTAGTCAAAGTAGGTTCCGTCCTCGAACCTCACCTGGTAGAAGGGCGTGAGCGAACGCAGCTGTACGTGGTCATGTAGATTCTTGCCACACAACTCCCACAACTCCTCGAGTACGAAGGGAACGGTCACAATCGTTGGGCCAGCATCAAAGGTAAAGCCATCCTGGCGATGCACATAGGCCCTGCCACCGGGAGCATCAAGACGCTCCAGCACTGTCACCCGATACCCTCGGGCACCGAGGCGTACGGCCGCTGCGAGGCCGCCAAAGCCACTGCCAATAACGACCGCATGTGCGCTCATACCTCTGCCTCCGGCGGGCGCCAGTTCCAGCGCGCGTAGAGATCAACCAGATGACAGACCAATGATGCGCCAAGCCAGGCCAAAATCATTTCAATCGAACTGGATCCAAGCGCCTCACGCAAGGCCATCATCAGGAACACACCGGACAAGAGGTTGAACACAAACGGGATGAGGGCAGGTCCGCGTCCGCTGCGCCTGCGAACAAATGCTACCAGCAGCACTTCGAGCAGCACAAACAGCAACACAACATCCAGCAAACGGCCGTCGGACCACACGCGCTCGAGCACACCTTCAAACATCATCGTCCTGCTTGGATTCCTTGTCCTTGTAGCGTTTCAAATCGCGAAGCTGGTGCCAGCCAAAGCCAAACACCAACGCAAATACGAGCAGTAGCTCTATCAACCCGAACAGGTTGCTAGACATCGGCCGGCTGCCCCTTGAGATGGTCTACGCCGCCCGGCCCCTCAGACTGTTCGCCCTTGGCAGGGGCAATATCGTAGTCATCCAGTTGACGCCACAGGTAGTTCGGGATCATGTGGCGCATGCGCCTGGGATGCAGTCGGCGCAGGTGTAGCACGCACTCAGCCGCCTTCATCTCGACCCGGGCGCGTGCAAACTCCAGACCCCGAGGTCCAACACGAGGCATCAGCCACGCCATCACGGGACGCAACCAATCTGGCATGCGTCGTAGCGGCAGACCACCCGCCGCCAGGCGCGTGTTCTCGATAAACCCTGTCACGCTCGAGCGACGCTTGCCGCGCGATATCGGCTCGGCAATTTCTACTTCGTCAGCCAAAAGATCAAGCATCTGCTGGCCCTGCTGATTGCGCACGATTACCCACTGTTGCCCATCACCTCCCATGTACCCGACGGTCACGTCAGCCAGTGAGTTCACATAATCAACGCAGGTTTTGCAAGTCGTTGGAAAAAAATCCTCAGGTAGCTCCGACAAGGGCAGCTTGAGAAATGGAATCAGCTTCTGACCGCCATCGTCAAACCGCATCTCAACGTGATAATCAGTACGAAACTCAAGATAGGACACCGTCTCCGGATGGCGGGTCAACTGCGACAGAAACAGGTGGAAATTTTCTGTTGAGGTATTGTCTGAGCAGGGAATGCCGATAACGCGGAGTGAAGCCAATCTGCCGGCAGCTTTCAACTCTGTTTCGAGCGCTCTGAGGGCGTAGACCTGACACGGGATGGCGATTACCGCAAGGTGTTGGTGCCCTGCGTCAAGGGCGGGCTCCAGCAAGGACAACAGTGGCGCATAGCCCATACGCATGCCTCGGCAATTGGCAAGTTCAGCAGGATCGGTGACTACAACAGGCCGCGGTCGCCAACGATCATTCGTGTCTGCAGCAACCGTGAGCACAGCGTCGACCTGCTGCGTCTCCAGAAGACGTTCTGCCAGACGCGTGGTAATACCTGTCCATTGTGCCCCGCGTCGAGGCTTGCGCATCCGTGCGCTGTGAAGGCCGTGATGTACCCCAAAGTACAGCTCGTCAACCTGACTTGTGTTGCGTTCCCTACCATGCACACGGCGTTCAGCGGTTGGGTAATCTGGCCTGATGAACTGACAGGCCGTCGCACAACGTTCAGGATTAGCCGTACGAGAAACTCCGCAATCGGTGCACAGACTACGTGATGGTGGCGTGGCAACCGACGAGGCCTGCGCGGCTGGAAACACACGCGTACTGCGCGCCTTGGCAGCGAGCACTTCACTCATGAACTACCGAAGGCCGGATTGATTCTGACAATGGTCAATGTGAGATAGGCAGCAACGCTCACCCACGCAAAGTAAGGCAGCATCAACAGACCACTGACGGGTTTCATGCCGTACAGAACAAGCATAAGCGCGACGATAGAGAGCCACAGAAAGACCACCTCGATCAGGGCCCAGTCCGGCCGACGCCATGCGAAAAAACAAAAGCTCCACAGAATATTCAAGCCGAGATTAATACCCAGCACCCACAACAGGCGCACCTTGTCATCCGCTTCAGCGACATTCCAGGCCATACCAACTGCCGCGATGATGCAGATATAAATCGAGGTCCAGGCGACAGGAAAGGCCCAGTCCGGTGGCTGCCACGACGGCTTGTTCAAATCACGATACCAGTCACCGATATCGGTGGCCTGCATCCCTGCCACGGCAACGACGACCATCGCCAATGAGGTCAAAACGTAAGGTAATACAGCACGCATAGATAAATCAGTCGGTAGCCCGCTTGAGCCCGAGAAGGTGAGCAACGTCCTTGAAGAACACGCGCAGGTGGGCCATTGGATCTTTCCACACGATACGCTTGTGCAGATAGGAATCCCAGGTCAGCTTTTGTACGTCGGGGTCCTTGCACATGGTGACAAAACGCTCGCGGCGTTTATCACTGCCGTACCAGAAGCGCTGCATGACACCGAGCACCAGAAATACCTTCCCATGCTTGCGTAGAAATCGTGATCGCGCTTTACACAAGGGCTTCGCACTGTGCGTGAGTAGCGCCTGGTGCACGCTGTCCGCTGCCACCTCACCGCAAGCCATCGCGTAGTAGATACCCTCACCCGAGGCAGGTGCGACGACACCTGCCGCATCACCACACAACAGGACGTGCTTGCCATCATCCCAGCGCTTGAGCGGTTTCATCGGGATCGGTGCGCCTTCGGTGCGTACTGTTGGTGCTGACTCCAAACCGAGATCTTTGCGCAAGGTGGTGACGGCCGAGCGAATCGAAAACCCATTGACCGCGGTGCCAGTACCAATGCTCAAGGTTTTTCCATGCGGAAACACCCAGCTGTAGAAGTCTGGCGATAACTTGCCGTCGTAGATCACGTCACAGCGCATCGGGTCGATAGGCGAATCGCCAGCAACGACATGCTCAGGTGTCTCCACGATCTCGTGGTAGGCAAATACGGTGTTCGGTCGCGCAGCACACGGCACAGACTGCTTGCCCACGCGCGAATGCGCGCCATCGGCTCCGACAACAAAGCGAGCACGCAACGTGTGCGTCTGGCCTTTGCTGGCCCCTTCCTGCTTGCCGGGACGATACTCGACCTCGATCAACTCTCCATCGGACTCACCTAGCGCGACAAAACTGCCGGTGATGCGCTCTGCTCCTGCTGTGGCACTGCGACTGCGTAACCACTCGTCAAAGTGTCCGCGATCTACCATGCCAACAAAACCATCCGGGATCGGCATATCCACCGTCCGCGCTGTCGGTGAAATCATACGCGCACCGCTTATCTCGGCTTCCAATATCGAGCGTGGCACGTCAAAGTCAGCCAACAGTTGCGGTGGCACAGCACCGCCGCAAGGCTTGATACGTCCAGCGCGATCAAGCAGCGCGACACGATGGCCCTTGAGGGCTAGTTGATGTGCAGCTGTGGCACCTGCGGGACCGCCCCCCACTACGATCGCATCGTAGGTCGAATCTTGTTGCTGCATATGATATTCGCCTCTATTCAAGTTCAAGAGCAATACGACCGACCGAGAAATCCCTGTGTCGCTCGGGCTGACCTGGGGCGTACACACGCCTGGCCAAGAGTGCGGCATAGATGAAAAATGCCGCCTGCAGAGCAAACACGGTGGCGTAGGCCAGTGATACGTCGCCAAACACAAGACGAGCGGCGTCCACGAACAAGGTGGCCACAAGACCTGCTATACCAAATGCAATGGCCTGCGCTGCACCCCACATGCCCATGCGCAAACCCTCACGCTGTTTTTGCCCTCGGCCGACCAATTCCATCATTGATCCGATAGCACCAATCGCAAAAGCACCATTCGCCACCCCAAGGCAGAACACAGCCGGTATCAAGGGAAAGCTTTGCCCCAGGACGCCTCCGACCGCGAGAGCCGCGAGTACAAGAGCAGATGCGAAGCAGCCGCCGAGTGTCCAGACGCGTAGGGAACCAAGCCAGCGATCGGACAACAGACTGCAACTCAGTGCCACCACGATCATGCCCAGGAGCACACCACCGTGTTGTGTGCCGGACAGCTGCGTGGATTCACCGGGGGTCATCAGAAACACCGCCCCTGCAAAGGGTTCCAGTATCAGGTCCTGCGCGCTGTAGGCGAGCATCGAGACAAAAACGAAAATGGCAAAGCGGCGCGATTCCGACTCGCTCCAGACCGCGGCAAGCGCCTCGCGAAAAGGCGGCGTAGGTGCATAGGATTCGTCGTTGGCAGCAACCAGGGCCGACGCACTGGCCTGCACGTTCAACTGTGGACTCGGAACACCGCGCAAGGCGCGCGACTCAATACCCCAAACCGCAAGGCAAGTGACGATAAAAGCGATCAGGGAGACTGTCGAACTGACCATTACCAGCCGCTCGAAACTGAAAGGATCAAGCTGTTTGCCCGCAACGATCGTGGTCACGATGAAACCGGCAATCATCATCACCCACAAGGTCGTTGCTGCCGCACCCCTGTAGCGCTCGCTGACCGACTTGGCAACGAGCACCAACAAGGACGTGCCTGCGCAACCGACACCAAGCCCCACCAGGACAAACGCAAGCAGTGCCAATGCCATACCCAACACAAACTGACTTGCCGCCACCGCCGTTGCGAACGCTGCGAGCGCGCCACCTATTGCGAGGGTAGCCATACCACCGATGATCCAGGGAGTTCGCTGTCCTCCACGATCCGAGCCATAGCCTAGCCGAGGCCTTGTCAACTGAATGGCATAATGCAAACCCACCAGCAGCCCTGGAATCAACGCCGGAAGGGCCAATTCCACCGCCATCACACGATTGATTGTTGAGGTGGTCAGTACAACGATTGCGCCAAGAGCTGTCTGCACCAATCCAAGGCGTATCACGCCAATGATGCCGATACCGCGAGCCGTCGTTGAAGAGGCCTTGTGAGAATCTGCTGAAGTGGTCACGTGTGCTTATTCCCGGTTTTCAGATTGAGTGCGGCGTAGAAAGGCCATCACAGCAACAAGACAAGTCAGGCACCCAAGGGATAACGCAAGGCGAATGCAGTGACCATCATCCCCAGAACATACAAGGACACACCGGTCGCGTTGTACCAAGGAGCAAGATCACGAGGAGCACTCAACAGGCGCCGCATCAACAGCGCCTGAATACCGATCAATATCGCTACGGCCAGTGCAAACAGGGGACGCTGCCATACCCACAACAAAGCGACCACAGCAGCCTGCGCACCTGCCATGAACACACAGGCAATACGGGCTGCGTGCGCAGCACCTAACTGCACAGGCAAACTACGTACGCCCAACTGACGATCGCCGTCGATGGCCTTGAAATCGTTGAGCACCATGATGCCGTGGGCACCGATGCTGTAGAGCAACGCAATGGCGAAAATACGCGCGTCGGGGATACCAGAGACACTCAAAATAGCCGCACCTGTAATCCACGGCAGGCCTTCATAACAAAGACCGACCGCTGAATTGCCCCACCAGCCGTTCAATTTCAAGCGCACCGGTGGCGCGCTATAAGCCCAGGCGAGCAACAAGCCAAGCGACGCAGCGGCGAGAACAACCGGACCCAAAGCCCCCGCCACGATGACGGACAACAGGGTCCAGATCATTCCGATGTAGAGCCCCCATTTACCCGGGATGCGACCGCTGGGTATGGGCCGCTGCGGTTCGTTGATCGCGTCAACCTCGCGGTCATACCAATCATTGATAGCCTGACTGGTGGCACATACCAAGGGTCCGGCGAGCAGCACTCCAAAGAACACCGCTGCACCGTGACCCGTAAAGGGCTGACCGACGGAAATGGCACCGCACAAAAACGCCCACATGGGCGGAAACCAGGTGATCGGCTTGAGAAGCTCGAGGACCGCAGCACCTGCTACCCGGGGAGAACCGGGTGGTGCCGCCGGCGGCGAAGCGGGCGAATTGACAGCGTGCGAGACCATAGACGGAAATTACCCGTGACACGCTTCAACTGTCAAGTTTAATTTACACTTACTGATTGCGTCTTATTCGTATTGGTCTTGGCTCTGCACTCTACAGGGCTCAGCCCTCGCTCTCACCGTCCATATCGTAGCGTCGCAATTTGACGTACAGGCTCTGACGGCTAAGCCCAAGCACCTCAGCCGCGGACGCGCGATTGTTGCCTGTCATGCGCAATGCGGCCTCGATACAAAGCTGTTCTATCAGCTCTGTTGACTCGCGCACCAGCTCCTTGAGCGGCACTCGACCGACCAGCTGCGTCAATTGATCCTCGGAGCGCGCCATACCTGTGGACGCGGTCGCGTCATCGTTAGCGGCCTGGGTGCGGCGACTGATATTACGAATCGAGAAGCCGAAACAACTGCCATCTGCGGTATCCATCACGACGGCCGAGACCTCCACGTCAATAAAGGAACCAAACTCACCACGCATGCGGGTATTGAACAGTCGAATGGATCCATGCTCGGTCAAACTGCTCATGATGACCTGATAGTCAACTGTGTCGTAGCCGAGCCAACGCGACAGAGACTCGCCTGTAGCGGCCTCGGTTGAGACCAACTGCGCGATATCCAGAAATGCCGAATTGGCAACGAGCACACGTCCATCGGGATCGGTGACGACGAGCGCATCGGGCGCTTGCTCAACCAGCAATCCCAAACGCTGCATATGCTCGTCAGGCAAACCCGAGACAACGTCTGTCTTCTCCGCATCCGATGGTTTAGCCGACAAGCGGATCAATACGTGCCCGACGTTGTCGGCATTGAAGGCCGACAAGGTTGCGACCAGCATCTCATTCGACGATCGCAGCGCAACCTCGATTTCCTCTGGCTGCCCGCGGTTCTCCAACCTGCCGACAAGACTGACCAGTGCCGAACGGGAGGGCTCCGAGAAACACTGCGGCAGACGTCGAGACAACATTCGCCGCTCTGTCAACCCGCAATGGCTGCAGGCAGCGGGATTGACTTCGATGATTCTGAGGTCATCGCGTACCGCGATGATGATTGCCTCGGGGGCGGTCCTGAACAGGTAGCGATAGCGCGTCTCAAATTCGCGCATGCGCAAATAATCACGCTCCATGTGATGCTGAACGTTAACCAGCTTTTGCTGCAAACGTTCCAACGCGCTCATGTCCTTACCAATAGCTACTCGATACCCAGGCTGGGCCAGAGCGACAACCGAGTACAGGATCAGGAGGTTGCTGCCGTCAGGCAATATCTGGTTGATCTGGCGCTGCGCCGGCGCGCGCGCCGCAAGGTCTTCGTCGAGAAACTCGCGGACCTTGTGCGCGCTATCGACCGCTACCGTCTCCTCCCAGGGCGTGCCTACCCACTGCAGCAGATCATGTGCGACAAGATCACTACCACCCACACAAATATCGCGGATCACCCCTCTGCCATCAATGACAACAGCAATGTCGGCGGCGGCGCCGATGAGCTCGGCGGCCGCCGTACTGTCGAGTGCACCAAGGCTTTGCGATGGTGCGCGGAAGCCAAGCATCAAACTCTCCGAATCACGGTGATGGGCATCAACCTTCTGCCAGGCTGACGTTGTCACCGCGGGAAACGGCAAGAGTTAACGTACGAGTCAGTACATTGGCAGCATCTACCGCTACCTCGGCGCTGTCGACACACAGGTCGGCCCCAACGCGTTTGGCCGGCTCTGCCATACCGACAAAACTCGAACCGCCGACCAACACTATCAAGTCAGGATTCAGACTCGCTGCACGAACAGCGGCAATACACTGGCGCAGCGCCTCGACTTGCGTATCGCAATACAGGGAAAAACCTACGCATGTGTATTCACGCTCTGCGACCACTGCAGCAAGTTCCTCTGTACCAGCGCCACAGCCGTTGCGCACATACCACCCGGCACGCTGAAAGCAGTCCGACACCAACGTGATTCCAAAGGTGTGCTGATCTTGCGGAGCACTCGCCAAAAGAATACTCCTCTCGTGCCCGGTGACGCGAGGTGTGCTGACCTCATAGCGCACAACCTGCTCACGCAACGCCAGCAGGCCAATATGCACATCGACGAAGCTGATGCGGTCAGCCAACCAGTCATCACCCAGCTGCTGCGCCGCCGGGGCGAGCAACTCAACGAAGATCTTAGTGATGTCGACTCCTCGGTCCAGCGCGGCATCCACGATACGGTCCATACCACGGCCATCATTGTGTCTGGCAAGCTCCACAAGGCGAGCGATATCGCCGCGCTGCGTCGGCTTGCGTGAGGCGACAGAGGTTCCGAATTCGCTGGCACCGGCCGCTGCGGCCTCATGTGCATGTGATAGACGCGCGGACATCATCAACCGCGGTATGAGCTCTGACTCAACTGCGAGCAACAGCTGGTCAGCGGGTATCCGCCCCTGTCCAGGTGGGCTGTCAGCGCCCGCAGCAGCAGATCGACCCGGCATCGCAGCCTCCGCCTTCTCGTCCTCTGGAGCCTTTGACCCAGCCACACGCTGCGCATCTATTTACCCGATGGAACATCACCTTACCCATGGCATGCATAGCATGTCAACGCATTCGACCTGCCAGCAGCATAACGTAATTCGACAGTCAATGTCTTTCAGAAATGACAAATTATAGTGTCAATACAGGTTGACACTACTTGGTGCCCACTCGTAGACTCAGGTTTCGCTCGCGGCTCCGTCAACTGAGGCCCACCCCTTTGTCAGTGTTTTCCCGCTACGCATCTGCACAACGCGCAGATTCAGTGATCCAACAGACTGTTGCGAACGCCGGTGCTGCGACTGACACCCTGACGACGTCAACACCCGTCGATGCCGCAGTGAAGGACCGATCCACTGCGCTTTACACACCGGGTGAACGCGCCCGCCGTGACGCCTCGATCTGGACACTGGTACAGGGAATCCTTGCACCACTGCAGCTGCTGGTATTTGCCATCAGTCTTGTGCTGGTCTTGCGCTCCATGTTTTCAGGCGCAGGTGCCGATGTTGCAGCACTGTCAGTGCTCGTGAAGACGCTGGTTCTCTACACCATCATGGTTACCGGGTCGATCTGGGAGCGCGAAGTATTCGGGTGCTGGCTGTTTGCTCGCCCCTTTTTCTGGGAAGACGTGGTCAGCATGGGCGTGATCGCCCTGCACACGCTCTACCTTGTGATGTACCTCGGTGGTTATGGAACAACAACAGAGCAGCTGCAGGTCGCCTTGCTTGCGTACGCCGCCTACCTGATCAACGCAGCACAGTTCCTGCACAAATTTCGCCTCGCTCGCAAGAGCACCGCGCCCTCGGCCGCACCAGCGGCATCATCATGAGCAGCGCCACGCTATGCGACATTCCAGTCACACTGGAACGCGGTCAAAGAGAGGTCTTCTGCGGACTTACCGGTATCGTGTGGTTGCACCGCAAGATGCAAGATGCCTTTTTTTTGGTCGTCGGCAGCCGTACCTGCGCACATCTGCTGCAGTCAGCAGCAGGTGTCATGATCTTTTCCGAACCACGATTTGCCACAGCGATCATGCAGGAAAAGGATCTGGCCGGGATGGCGGACGCTAATGATGAGCTTGATCGCATTGTGGAACGCTTGCTGAGCAGGCGCCCTGATATCAAGACGTTGTTTCTGGTCGGATCCTGCCCTTCCGAGGTCATCAAGCTGGACCTGGGTCGCGCCGCACAACGATTGTCTGTGGCCTACAACGGGCAAGTGCGAGTGCTCAGCTACAGCGGCAGTGGTATTGAAACCACCTTTACCGAAGGCGAAGACACCTGCCTCGAAACCATGGTTCGTGCAGCCCCCCAAACGGACGAACAACAACTGCTCGTGGTCGGCACGCTACCGGATGTGGTTGAAGATCAACTCGAGCGTCTGCTTGATGCCTGTGGCATAACCGAAGCTGCCGGCAAGCTTGCCTTCTTCCCACCGCGACGTGCAGAGACGATTCCAGCGATCGGTCCCAAAACACGCTTCCTGTTGGCGCAACCGTTTCTCAATGCCACGCGCCGCGCCCTGATCGGACAGGGAGCAGTGCACATACCCGCGCTCTTCCCATTTGGTGTCGAAGGAACAAGCGCCTGGTTGCACAGCGCAGCGCGCGCCTTTGATGTCAGAAAAGAACGTGTTGACACCGCCTGCGCTGCACCGGTTGCCAGAGCTCGCAAGGCACTGGAGCACTACCGCCACACATTACAAGGCAAGACCCTGTGGTTCATGCCCGATTCGCAACTGGAGATCCCGCTTGCACGCTTTCTTGCCAGCGAATGCGGCATGCAACTGCTGGAGATCGGAGTGCCCTATCTCGATCAGCAAACCCTCTCTGTTGAACTACCTGCGCTACCTGAGAACAGCGGGATCGTTGAGGGCCAGGACGTTGACAAGCAACTCGAGCGCTTGCATCAGGCCACACCGGATCTTGTCGTTTGTGGTCTGGGCCTTGCCAACCCGCTCGAGGCACAAGGCGTGACCAGCAAGTGGTCAATTGAGTTGGTGTTCTCACCCATCCATGGCTTTGAGCAAGTCGGCGATCTTGCCGAGCTCTTTGCGCGCCCACTGCAGCGCAAACTGAAGCTTGCGGTCTAGCGCTCATGGAACTCGCACTCTGGACATACGAAGGCCCACCGCACGTCGGAGCCATGCGTATTGCCACATCAATGCGCGATGTTCACTACGTGATTCACGCACCCCAGGGTGATACCTACGCCGACCTGCTGTTCACGATGATCGAACGCAGCCAACGCCGTCCACCGGTCACCTACACCACCTTTCAAGCCAGAGATCTGGGTGGCGATACTGCAGGTCTGGTAAAAACCACCGTGCAGGATGCCTACGACCGATTCAAGCCCGCGGCGATGATGGTTGGCGAATCCTGCACTGCAGAACTCATTCAGGATCAGCCTGGCTCATTGGCACAAGGGATGGATTTACCAGTGCCTGTTGTGCCACTGGAGCTCCCGGCCTACTCGAAAAAGGAAAATTGGGGTGCCAGCGAATCTTTCTACTACCTCGTCAGACACATCCTCGCGAATGCACCCGCAGATCAGATCGCCTCGCGGCCTGACCCTGCTGATGCCTCGGGCCGACGACCGCTAGCCAATGTGCTAGGTCCAACGAGTCTCGGCTTCCGATGTCGCGACGATGTTATCGAGATCAGAAAACTATTGAACCTTGTCGGTGTAGACGTCAACGTCGTAGCGCCCTTGGAGGCCACTACCGCTGATCTGCTGCAGATTCCTGCAGCGGATTTCAACATTTGCCTCTGCCCCGAGATCGCAAACACCACTTGCAAGTGGCTAAAGCGCACTTTCTCCCAGCCTGTCGTCGCGACAGTGCCTATCGGTGTCGGGGCCACCCTGGATTTTGTACGCGAGATCCAAGAGATCACTGGCATTGATGCCAGTGCCGCGCTCGACGCTGAACTGAGCCGCCTACCCTGGTATTCGCGCTCGGTGGATTCAACCTATCTCACCGGCAAACGCCTGTTCATCTTTGGTGATGGCTCACACGTGGTGGCTGCCGCCCGCATAGCCCGTGAAGAGCTTGCCTTTGAGGTGGTCGGTATCGGCACGTTCAGCCGGGAGATGGCACGTGATGTACGCGCAGCTGCCGAGGCACTTGAGCTTGAGGCCTTGATTACTGACGACTATCTCGATGTAGAAGAAGCGATTGCCAACGCTCAGCCCGAGCTGGTGCTCGGTACACAAATGGAGCGACACATCGCCAAGCGACTAGGCATCCCTTGCGCTGTTATCTCGGCTCCGGTGCATGTACAGGACTTTCCTGCGCGTTATTCACCGCAAGTCGGCTTTGAAGGCGCCAACGTCATCTTCGATACCTGGGTGCACCCCTTGACCATGGGCCTTGAGGAGCATCTGCTGCACATGTTTCGCGATGATTTCGAGTTCAACGATCAGGCAGCACCCTCGCACCTGCACGCTGGCGAAGGGGCGGCGGCTTCTGAGGCCCCTGCGCCGACAACGGCCGACAATCCGGATGCCAACAGTCCTGCCTCCTGGACTCCCGACGCTGAACAAGAGCTACGCAAGATCCCCTTCTTCGTGCGGGGCAAGGCACGCCGCAACACCGAAGCCTACGCACGTGATGCAGGGCATCCGAACATCACGATAGAAACCCTCTACGAAGCGAAGGCCCACTATGCGCGCTGATGCGACTGAGTCCATTGCGATCACGATCGTCACGCTTGACGGTCACCTGGGGCGTTCGATAGAGCGAGTACAAAAACGCCTGCGCGCAGACGTGCCCGATTTGACATTGAGCATCCACCCGGCCAGCGACTGGGAAAACGATGCCGATGCTCTCGCACGCTGCCATGCAGATATCGACAAGGCCGACATCATCGTGTGCACGATGCTGTTCATGGAACCGCACATTCAAGCGGTACTTCCAGCACTGACCGCACGTGCTCCACACTGTGACGCAATTGTCGGCGCTATGTCCGACAACGAAATCGTACGCCTGACGCGCATGGGCAAGCTCGACATGAGCCGTGAAATGCGCGGCCCCATGGCGCTGCTGAAAAAGCTGCGCAAGCGCGGTCACGCAAAGTCCAAGGCCGAACCCGGTGCCAAGGACTCGGCCCAGAGTGGTAAATCGCAGATGAAGACCCTGCGCATGCTACCCAAGGTGCTGAAGTACATACCAGGCAGCGCTCAGGATCTGCGTGTCTACTTTCTGGTCTTGCAGTGTTGGCTGGCTGGCTCTGAAGTCAACATCGCCAACCTGATCCGACTGCTGATCAAACGTTATGCAAGCGGCGAGCGCGAGAGCTTGCGCTCCTGTGTCACGGACGGGGAATTGATCGAGTATCCAGAGACAGGTCTCTATCACCCCGCGCTTGAACACCGAGTGACCGACCAGCTAACCGCCCTGCCTCGGCAACCTGCACTAACGGGGACGGTCGGGCTACTGCTGATGCGCTCTTACGTACTGGCCGAGAACACCCGCCACTACGACGCGGTGATTGCCGCCTTTGAAGCGCGTGGCCTGCGCGTCATACCTGCCTTTGCCAGTGGTCTTGATGCGCGCCCGGCACTTGAGAGTTACTTCAGCAAGGATGGCCAGGCGAGTGTCGACTGTATCGTCTCGCTGACTGGTTTTTCCCTGGTGGGTGGCCCTGCCTACCATGATGCCAACGCCGCCAAGGAGGCATTAGAGACAATGGACGTGCCCTACATTGTCGCTCACCCGAGTGAGTTTCAGTCTCTTGAGCAGTGGCAGGAAAGCTCGCGTGGCATCACCCCGATCGAGACCACCTTGATGGTGGCCATCCCCGAGCTGGACGGCGCTACCAACCCGTTGTTGTACGCCGGACATGAATCAGGTGGCAAGAAGGGCGATGCCGACAAGTTGCCCGTTGCGGATCGCGTCGAGCGTCTCGCCAATCGTGCGTTGAAGTTGGTGTCGATGAAGCATCGCAGCCGTGCAGAGCGCAAACTCGGTGTGGTCATCTTCAACTTCCCGCCCAATGCAGGTGCGATGGGAACCGCGGCGCATCTGTCCGTGTTCGAGTCGCTGTTCAACTCACTGCGACGCTTGGCACAGGAGGGTTACACCGTCGAGTTGCCCGACTCTGTGGATGATCTGCGCGAACGCCTGCTCACTGGCAATGCTGCGCAATACGGCAGCGACGCCAACGTACTGGCCTGTGTAAGCACCGACTCGCATGTACGCAACACGCCCTGGCTCGAAGCGATTGAAGCTCAGTGGGGACCTGCACCAGGTACGCAGTTATCCAACGGGCGCGATATCTTTGTTCTCGGAATACAGCTGGGCAATATCACTATCGCAGTGCAACCCGGATTCGGTCATGAGGGCGACCCGATGCGCTTGTTGTTTGAAAACGGCACAGCACCAACGCATGCCTTCAGCGCGTTCTATCACCATCTGCAACACGATATCGAGGTGGACGCACTGCTGCACTTTGGCACCCATGGCGCGCTGGAATTCATGTCCGGCAAACACGCAGGCCTTTCCGGTGATTGCTGGCCCGAGCGCTTGCTCGGTGATACGCCCAATTTTTATTTGTATGCGGCCAATAATCCTTCGGAGGCCTCGATTGCCAAGCGCCGAAGTGCAGCCACGCTGATCAGCTACCTCACCCCGGCGATCACGGAGGCGGGTTTGTATCGCGGGCTTGAAGACATCAAGGCTTCCTTGCTGCAGTGGCAGCAACTCGATGACCGCACCGGTGATGAAGCTGTAGAGCTTCTGGACCTCTTGCGTGAGCAGGTCGAGGAGTTCGAGATGCTTGATACCTTTGACGGCACTGCCAGCACCATCGAGGCGCGCATTGAAGGCCTGCAAAAGCAACTCACCGAGATTGAACACGAGCTGATTCCGAGCGGCATGCACGTGATTGGTGAGGCGCCCACTCTGGAAGAGCGCGTCGACCTTTTACATGCCCATCAAAGTGCTGCAGACGGAGATTCACCGTCGCATGATGACATCCGGCAGTTGCTCACCACCGACGCCACTGACGCTCAATCGCAAGCTGATCAGCTTGACAGCGAACCCGTCGTGGAGAGCTGGCGCGCTGAGCTTGCAGAGATGGATCGCCATTTGTGTAGTGATGCCGAGCTGACAGCTCTCGTGCATGCACTCGATGCGGGTTTTATCGCGCCTGTAGCCGGTGGTGACGTGCTGCACAACAAGGCAATCTTGCCAACCGGGCGAAACATTCACGGCTTTGACCCGCTTCGCCTGCCTTCCGCGTTGGCACTCAGAAGCGGCGCACGAAAAGCTGAACTACTGATCGAGCGCTATCAGCGCGATAGCGGTACCCTGCCTCGTTCGGTCGCTTTTGTGCTGTGGGGTTCTGACAACATGAAAAGTCAGGGCGTGCCGATCGCACAGGCGATGGCCCTTCTGGGTGCCGAGCCACGACTGGACAGCTACGGAAAACTCTGTGGTGCGCAGCTCAAGCCGGTTGAGTCACTCGGTCGACCGCGTATCGATGTGATGATCACCCTGTCTGGTGTCTTTCGCGATCTCATGCCGCTACAGACGCGCATGCTTGCAGAAGCGGCGCTGCTCGCAGCCACCGCTGATGAACCCGTAGAGCTCAACCATGTGCGCGCTCATGCGCTTGCCTATCAGGAAAAGACCGGTTGCAGTTTGGAGACAGCCGCCTTGCGTGTCTTCAGTAACGCTGACGGCGCTTATGGCGCCAACGTCAATATGCTGATTGACAGCGGCGCCTGGTCCGAGGAGAGTGAGCTTGCTGACACCTATGCCAACCGCAAGTGCTTTGCCTTCAGCAGCAATGGCGAGTCCGAGCGCCAACCCGAGTTGATGGAACACATGCTAGGCGATGTGGATCTTGCGTGCCAGAATCTTGAAAGCGTCGAGCTGGGTGTCACACAGCTCGACTACTACTTTGACACCCTGGGAGGCATAAACTCGCTCGCCAAGCGTGTACGTGGTGAGTCGCTACCCACCTACATTCTGGACCCGACGCGCGGCGAAGGCAGTGTGCGCACCCTGCAAGAACAGGTCGCGCTGGAAACCCGTTCACGCACCTTGAACCCCACCTGGTACGAAGGCCAGCTCAAGCACGGCTACGAGGGTGTGCGCTCGATCGAAAGCTCGGTAACCAACACGCTTGGCTGGTCTGCAACAACCGGACAGGTCTCCCCTTGGGTCTACAACCAGGTAGCGCGCACCTTTGTACTCGATGCTGACATGCGCGAACGCCTCGCCGAACTGAACCCCACCGCATCTGCGCGTATGGCCAACCGCCTGATAGAAGCGCACGAACGTAACTACTGGTCGCCCGATGATGACGTACTGCAAGCGCTGTACGACGCGGGAGACGAACTCGAAGATCGCCTGGAAGGCATAACCCCTGGAGCTGCTGCATGAACGTCTCTACTGTTCCCGTGAGTCGACTGCGGCGCGCCGCTGGTGCTGGCGTAAAGACCTTTGTACCCGATGGTGCCGGCAGTGTGCAGGTCCATCAGGACCCGTCGATGAAGATCGATAGCGCCAAGGTATTTGCCGTTTACGGCAAGGGTGGCATTGGCAAGAGCACAACCTCCTCCAACCTCTCTGCTGCATTTTCAAAGCTGGGTAAGCGCGTGCTGCAAATTGGCTGTGACCCCAAGCACGACTCCACCTTCACCTTGACCAAGAAGTTGATGCCAACTGTCATAGACGTGCTGGCATCTGTGGACTTTCATACCGAGTCACTCGACCCTGACGACTACGTCTACGAGGGTTTCAACGGTGTGATGTGCGTGGAAGCGGGTGGCCCTCCAGCGGGCACTGGCTGCGGTGGCTATGTGGTGGGACAGACGGTAAAACTGCTCAAGGAGCACCACCTGCTCGAAGACACCGATGTGGTGATCTTTGATGTACTCGGTGATGTTGTCTGCGGTGGCTTTGCAGCTCCTCTGCAACATGCGGATCGAGCACTGGTTGTCGCAGCCAATGACTTCGACTCGATCTTTGCAATGAACCGCATCGTCTCGGCCATCCAGGCAAAGGCCAAGAACTACGATGTGCGTATCGGCGGTGTCATCGCCAATCGCAGCAAGGACACTGACCAGATTCAGCGCTTCAACGACAAGACCGGGATGCAGACTGTCGCGCATTTCCCGGACCTCGATGTGATTCGCCGCAGTCGCTTGAAGAAGGCCACCCTGTTCGAGATGGAAAGCTCCCCTGAACTAGAGGCTGTCAAGAATGAATACCTGCGATTGGCTGCTGCCTTGTGGGCGGGCACTGATCCGATTTCAGCCTTGCCGATGGAAGATCGCGACATCTTTGACCTGCTCGGCTTTGACTAACAGGATCGCGGAAACAACAGACTGCCACTTCACACCAAGCCACACCCCGTCAAACAAGGCAACTCCATGAAAAGCGCCACTTATGACACACGCCGTGATCAGCTCGAAGTCTACTTCGACCGGACTGCTGCGCGCACATGGGAGCAGCTGACTTCGGATGCACCGGTGTCCAGGGTTCGTCAGACCGTACGTGCCGGGCGCGATCACATGCGTGCGCAGATGCTGTCGTGGTTGCCACAAAACCTTGACGGCAAGCGTGTCCTGGATGCTGGATGTGGCACAGGGGCTGTGTCAGTAGAACTTGCACGACGTGGTGCCAAAGTGACAGCTGTCGACATCAGCGCATCGCTTCTGGACGTTGCAAGAAAGCGCACCGACCAGGCTCTGCTGGAACGTATCGACTATCAAGTGGGCGACATGCTGACCTCGCATAGCGAGCCTTTCGATCACGTGTTGGCGATGGACTCACTGATCCACTACCCCGCCGCTGACATGCGTGATGCTGTGAATGCGCTGGCGCAATCCACAACGGGCAGCGGTGCATCATTGGTGTTTACCTTTGCACCACGCACTCGTCTGCTCATGGCAATGAAGCATGCAGGTCGCCTGTTTCCACGTGGTGATCGCTCACCTGCGATCGAGCCTGTTGCCGAGACACACATCAAGGCGCTATTGACCCAGAGCCCCGTTGCCAGGCGAATGCAGATCGGTCGCACGCATCGGGTGGATACCGCTTTCTACAAGTCGCAGGCATTGGAGTTGATCGTGCCGTGAGTCGCTCGACGCAACATCACGCGGCCTGGCAGGAGCTGCTTCAAAAGGCGCTGCCTTTTGCGGACGTGGCAAGCGAAACCTTGCCGCTGAGTCGACTGTTGCGCCTGTCACTCTTTCAAGTGTCGTGTGGCATGGCGCTGGTGTTGCTGACCGGTACGCTCAACAGGGTGTTAATCATAGAACTCGGCGTGCCCGCATGGCAGGTCGCGGTCATGATCGGTCTGCCCCTGATCTTTGCACCCTTCAGAGCTCTGATCGGATTTCGTTCTGATCACCATCGCTCTTATATCGGCTGGCGCCGTGTGCCCTATATATGGATGGGTACGTTAGTTCAGTTTGGTGGACTGGCAGTCATGCCTTTCGCGCTCTTGCTACTCTCAGGTGATGGCAATGCCTCACCTTGGGTAGCTCAGTTATCGGCGGCGATTGCCTTTCTGATGACCGGTGCCGGACTACATGTCGCTCAGACCGCAGGGCTGGCACTGGCAACCGACATTGCCCCTGAGGAGTCGCGCCCACAGGTCGTCGCACTACTGTACGTCATGCTATTGCTCGGGATGCTCGGAAGCGCGCTTGTGATTGGCCTGTTGCTGGCTGATTTTTCGCAGATCCGCCTGATCAGTGTCATTCAGGGCGCAGCGGTGGTCACACTGGTGTTGAACGTGATTGCGCTCTGGAAACAGGAGGCACGCAAACCATCCACAAGCAGGGGTACCACCAGACCTCGTTTTACCGACGCCTGGCAACAGTACGCAAAGGCTGCTCGCGGTAAACGGTTTCTCGTGGCAGTGGCTCTCGGCACCGCAGGCTTCAGCATGCAGGATGTTCTGCTTGAACCCTACGGTGCACAAATCCTGTCCCTGTCAGTCAGCGGCACCACCCGTCTCACAGCCTTGTTGGCTGCTGGTAGTCTGATCGCATTCGCGGTTGCGGCGCTTCAGCTCAAGGCCGGTCGCGAACCGGCGCGAATAGCTGCTACCGGCGTATTGCTCGGTATTGTCGCCTTTTCGTGTGTGGTGTTTGCAGAACCACTGCAATCACTCGCGCTCTTTTGTACCGGCACGCTATTGATTGGTTTTGGTGCTGGCCTGCTCGGTGCAGGCACGCTGGTCATGGCGATGACCATGGTGGATTCCGAACATCGTGGGTTATCACTTGGCGCCTGGGGCGCAGCCCAGGCCACAGCAGCCGGAGCTGGCATTGCCATTGGCGGGCTACTGCGCGATATAGTCACAAGCCTCGCTGGCAACGGGAGTCTTGGCAGTGCCCTCGCCCACCCCGGCGTTGGCTACAGCACCGTCTATCACCTTGAGATAGCCCTTCTTTTTATGACTCTGGTGGCCCTCGGGCCATTGGTCAATCGCAGTGCGCGCACATCATCGACGGCAGGAAATACCAGCCTTAGCGAATTTCCTACCTGATCTGCATGCACCACTATCAACCACACACCAACCACACAGAGAAAGCACCATGCGAGAAGTCGGCGCACTGACAAGCTACCTGGATGTTGCCCAGGTAGTGCTGTACGTTTTCTGGATATTCTTTTTGCTACTCGTTCTCTATCTGAACCGAGAAAGCAAGCGCGAGGGTTATCCCCTGCGCGGCGGCAAGAACGGCGACCAACCGGTCGACCTCCTGCTGGGTGTGCCCAAGCCCAAGACCTACAAGCTCTATCACGGAGGCGAGGTCCAATTGCCCAGCGGCAAGAGTGATGATCACCGCGAGCTGGCTGCTCGTGGTGGACGGGTTGATGGTGATCCGATCATTCCAACAGAAGACTGCCTGACACACGGTGTCGGTGCCGCTGCCTGGACGGAACGCGAAAATGTCCCTGATCAGCTGCTCGATGGCTCTCCCAAGATCAGACCCATGAGCAGCCTGCCCGACACCTACTTCGTCGCAGATCATTCGATCGATCCGCGTGGCCTGACTGTCTACACCTGCGAAGGTACTGCTGTCGGCACTGTCGATGATATCTGGCTGGACTGCATGGAGATGATGCCGCGCTACTACACCGTCAGCCTGAACTCAGGCGGAAGCCGCCTGGTGCCGGTGATGCTGTCAACCATCCGCAAGAGCTCAATGGCCCCGACCGAGGGCGACTTGATGACCAGGCTAACCGTGCGTCAACGCTATGTCGATATCGCGTCCTTGTACGCACATCAGATGCATGACGTCCCGCAGCTGGCCAATCCTGACCAAATCACCTTGCGCGAGGAAGACCAGATCAGTGCCTACTTCGGCGGCGGTCAGTTGCATGCCTCACCGGATCGGGCAGAACCCTTGATTTGAGGAGAGTAGTGGCAGCATGAGTGAACTCAATGAATTCGAGTGGGAGCCAGTACCGGGCCTGCCTGCGCCGCTACCGCCAGACGAGAACATCATCTGGCAGGGCTCGCCAGACTGGCTGGCACTTGCTATTGATGCGTTCCACGTACGCAAGGTCGCTCTGTACTTTGCTGCCCTCATAGCTCTGGATCTCATACGTCAGCTGACAATGGCAGGTGCGGACTCAAAGGCACTTCTCGCGGGCCCTGCCTTGAGCCTTATCCTGTGTCTTGGCGCGCTCACACTGTTGGCGTCTCTTGCGTGGCTATCTGCATCGGCAACGATTTACACCTTGACCAACAAGCGTCTGCTGATCCGCTTTGGGATCGCCATACAACTGACTATCAACCTGCCTTTCAAGCAGCTGGTCGCTGCTGATCTCGCCGAACGCGTCAACGGCACTGGCAATATCCCCCTACAAACACGAGCCGGGAATCGCATCAGCTATCTTGTGATGTGGCCGCACGTCAGACCATGGCACTTCCGCCATCCGCAACCGATGCTGCGCGCGGTACCCAATGCACGACACGTGGCAGGTTTGATTGCCGAGGCCGTTCGTACGAATTCTGCGATCGGTGCGTCTAATGACAGTGCACGAGTCGAGACACAATCGACCAGCGTTGTGTCGCCACTGGATACCGCAGGCGCTTAGTCATGGCCAGTACAAACGTAATTACAAGCGCGAGCGCAGAGGCAACACCCGAACGCGTACCCAGCGCCCGCCGACGCGACGCGAGGCCTATCTGTCCCACCTGGTTTGTGGCTGGCGTGCTCGTGCTGATTACTGGCTCATTGGTACTGGCCTTCTCGCAACGGTCCGACCCGCATGAGGCTCTGGTCACGTCCACCGATCACGGCGATCCGGTGGTTGAACGTCAACTGCTATTTGTTGACTTCCCCAACGGTGATGTCGGCATTCTTGATGCGGCCGACGGCAGCACAATGGCCAGACTCGGCATCGGCGAAGGCGGCTTCATGCGTAGCGTGATGCGTGGCATGGCGCGTGAGCGACGCACCTCAGGCCATGGACCAGAGCTACCCTTTACACTGACATTGTGGGCGGATGGCCTGGTGTCGATTGTCGATCCTGCCACCGGCAGGCAGATCGCACTGTCGGCCTTCGGCATAGACAATGTCGAGGCCTTTACCCGGTTATTGTGACCGGGGATTCTGAAGCCATGACACTCGTACTCGGCGCCGTGTTGTTTGTCTTGATCGTCTGGTGGGCAGGCACTGCTTTGGTCCTTGTACTGCAACACCGGTTACCCGACCCTCAATCACCACTTGTGCATCTCACCGTGGTCGGTATTTCTGTCGCAGCTTTGGCGGGGCTTGTATCAGCATCTGGACAAACCCACATGCCTGCTCACTACTTGAGTTTTGTCGCCGGCGTGGCCCTCTGGGGCTGTCTGGAACTCAGTTATTACCTGGGTCTGATCACCGGTATCCATAGTCGCCCCTGCCCACATGGTGTGGGTACCTGGCAGCGCTTTCGTGTCGCACTCGGGGCGAGCATCTGGCACGAACTAACGGTCTTGCTCACCGGCATCGTGCTCGTTGCGCTCTTGTGGAAAACGGCCAATCCCACTGGACTGTACGCATTCATGGTGTTGTGGTTGATGCGCTGGAGCGCCAAGCTGAATCTTTTTTTTGGTGTGCCGCACTTTGCCACCCACTGGTTTCCGGAGCGCCTGTCCTACCTTGCAAGTTACATCCGCCGGGCGCCTGTCACGCTGTTCTTCGGGTTCTCGATTCTGGTATCCGGTTGTGCATTGGTGTTGCTCTTGCTCGCCACCCGAGACACACAAGGTAGCGCGGCTCTTGCTTTCGGCCTGCCCGCCGTTCTGTTGTTTCTCGCGATCGTGGAACATGCCTTCATGGCGCTGCCCATCGCCGACAGCCGATTGTGGAATCGCGTGTTCAACACATCTACGACATCGCCAGGTACCGCGACCAGAGCCGCATCATGAGTCACCCGGTATTTCCCTTTTCGGCGATCGTCGGTCAGCAGGACATGAAGCTTGCCCTGCAGATGGCAGCTGTGGACGCAACCATCAGCGGTGTGCTCGTGTTCGGTGATCGCGGCACGGGCAAGACCACGGCCATGCGCGCACTGGCAGCGCTGTTGCCACAGATTCAAGTGGTTGAAGGATGTCGCTTTTCCTGCGATCCGTCCAAACCTCAACAGCTCTGTCCGACCTGCAAGTCAGCGACTGAAACCGGTCCATTGCCTGTCACCCACATCGGTGCACCGGTAATCGATCTGCCGCTTGGCGCAACCGAGGATCGAGTGGTCGGTGCGCTTGATATCGAGCAGGCACTGGTCAATGGCGTCAAGGCATTTGAACCCGGACTACTCGCTGCGGCTCATCGAGGATTTCTTTACATCGACGAGGTCAACCTGCTCGAGGATCACATCGTGGATGTGCTACTCGATGTTGCTGTGTCGGGTATCAATGTCGTCGAGCGCGATGGATTGAGCATACGCCATGGCGCACGCTTTATTCTGGTCGGCAGTGGCAACCCGGAAGAAGGCGAGTTGAGACCTCAGTTGCTGGATCGTTTTGGCTTGTCAGTCGAGGTTGCAACACCTCAGGATGTTGAGCAACGTATGCAAATCGTACGTATGCGTGATGAATTTGAGCGTGATCCGGTGGCTTTCGCCAAACGCTTCTCGCTCAAGGATCAAGTTGAGCGCGAACGCATCGAACACGCACGCACTCTGTTGTCGGATGTGCAGGTCAGCGATGCGCGCCTGCGTCACATGACAGAGCTCTGTATGACACTGGGCACAGATGGGCTGCGCGGTGAGTTGACCCTGCTGCGTGCCTGCCGTGCCTGTGCCGCTCTCGACGGAGCCGAGGCGGTTACCGAGGCGCATATTGCTCGTGTTGCGAACATGGCTTTGTCTCACCGTCTACGACGCGACCCACTGGATGACACAGGCTCTGGCGCCCGTGTGCAGCGTGCACTGGACGCAATCGGCCTCGCTGCATGAGCTGGCGACGAGCCACCAAGCGCTGGTTCGATGCCCCGGTGATTGCATGAGCCAACATGACTGCTGACACTGCAATAGCGCACGCTCGCTTCCAATTACAGCTCGCGCTGACCGCAATCAATTTACTGAGTGCACGACCTGGCTTTGTGCGTGGAATACTCATAAAGGCAGCACCCGGCCCTGTTCGCGATGCTGTTCAAGCACGCCTTGAGCATTCACTTGAGTTGCACCGTGTGGCCCCGACCACCTCAGTCGAGCACCTGTTCGGCGGATTGGACACCGCGCAGACTCTGGCTACAGGTACACCCATGTATATCGATGGCCTCGTGGCGCGTGCCCGAGACAACGCGCTACTGCTGACTGCAGCCGAGCGACTCCCCACTGCAGTGACACACGGCTTGGCCATTGAAATGGACAAGAGCGCGATTGACAAACAGGCAGTGGCCGCAACTACACACCAGCAACTGTTTCCAGCGATCATTGCCTTCGATGAAAGTCTGGACGATGAACCGGGCGTGGCTGACAGCGCGCTCGCCGAACGTCTTGCCATTCACCTGACCTTGCCAACACTGCCGCTCGCTGAACTGGATGCAGTACTTCAAGAGTGTGCACCGCCTGCACAATCCATTGCACGCTCGGACACCACAGCCTTTCCCGTCAATGTCACTTTGCCAGAGCGCATACTGCAAGATCTGACCGAGCTGTCGATGTCTCTTGGCATCGACTCCATGCACGCGATGCACGCCTGTCTGCGCGTCGCTCGTGCACACGCCTGGCTGCACGATCGGCCCATGATTGCCGATCAGGATGTTGTCATCGGCGTGCAGCTGGCTCTCGCACCCCGTGCGCCAATCTCGGTAACCGACCTGTCCGACGACACTGAAGCCGCAAATGACACCACGTCGGATAACCCGGCAGCGGACACGCCCCGGGATGAACAAGATGCGACAGATGCAAACGCCAATGAGGATCAGATCGAGGATCAGATCGAGGAAGCGGCTTCACCTGAATCCGAGCAGCTTGAAAACACAGACGACACCAGCTGCAGTAGCGACAATCTGCAGGAGCAATTGATCGAGGCCGCGCGAGCCGTTTTACCACCGCAAACGCTTGACAGCTTGTCGACACGACGCCAAGCGGCTCGCGGTAGTGCAAGACCGATAACCGTCACCGGCAAGGACCGCGGCCTGTCAGTCATCGGCGGGCCTCGCGGTCGTCCAGCCGGTGTTCGACCACTGCGTCGTGGTCAGCGCGCTTGCAGACTCAATGTTCTGGAGACACTCAAGGCAGCAATCCCCTACCAGACACTACGACGCCAGAAGGCGCCCTCTACTGATTGCAACTCTGCTGCAATACGCCCACGACTTGCCCTGCGCTGTTCTGATCTTCGCGTTACCCGCTATCGCCAGTCGCCACGCAACACCACGGTGTTTGTCGTCGATGCCTCAGGCTCGGCAGCCATGCATCGCCTTGCCGAGGCCAAGGGTGCAGCACAGCTGATGCTCGCCGAGTGCTACATCCGCCGTGATCGAGTGGCACTAATCACTTTCAAAGGCAACAATGCCTTGCTTGCTCTGCCACCGACACGCTCTCTGACGCGTGCCCGCCGCAGCTTGCAAGGCCTGCCAGGAGGCGGCAGTACACCCCTGGCGGCGGGCCTGCAGGCAGCAGAACAGTTGGTGAAAAACCTGCAACAAGCGGGAGAATTCCCGGTTTGTGTCTTCATGACAGACGGTCGTGGCAACGTCGCGCTCGGCGGCAGCCACAAGCGATCAGAAGCGCGAAGCGATGCTGAGCAACAGGCACGCAGGCTAGCCTCGCTAAATGCACGCCTGTTGTTCATTGATACTGCACCTCGGCCCAGCGAGCCTGCCCGGCAACTCGCGGGCTTGATGCAGGCTCGGTATCTGGCCCTGCCACGCTCCGGTATCACAGCGCTTCCCGACATTGTCATGGGTCGCGCATGAACATCGGCGGTTACCAATGGCACCTGGAGCGCACAGGCACTGGCCCCTTGTGCTTGTTATTGCACGGTACCGGCGCCTCAGCACACTCTTGGCAGCAACTGATCCCACTGCTCGCAACACAGCACACCGTTGTCTCTCTGGACCTGCCTGGCCATGCACGAACGCGCAGCACGAAGCAGGCTGATCTATCACTGCCCGCGATGGCGAACGCCATACTTGGATTGCTGGATCAGCTTGACATTCCACCAGGACCTGTCACAGGGGTAGGCCACTCTGCAGGCGCCGCCATTCTTGCGCAGATGGCACTGCGGAGGCCCGGGTGCCTGACTCGATTGATCAGCCTGAATGGTGCGCTGGTGCCTCTTAACGGCCTCGCGCGGCTGACCTTCTCACCCCTCGCTCGCGCGAGTGCTCGCGCACCGTTCCTGAGTTCGCTGTTTGCCAGGCGAGTCCAGAATCCAGCAGTGCTCGAGCGTCTGTTGCGCCAGACCGGCTCCACACTCGACACCGCTGGCATCGATGCCTACCAGTCACTCGGCTCGGATGCACAGCATGTCTCCGGAGCGCTACAGATGATGGCCGCATGGCGTCTCGAGAACCTCTACCCCGACCTGCCCCGGCTCGACATACCGGTACATTTTATCGCCGCCGCCAAAGATCGGATGATTCCACCGCGTGATGCCTATCGACTACAAGCGCACATTGCGGGCTCCACGCTCGACATTGTCGACAAGGTCGGCCACCTGGCACATGAAGAAGTACCCGACGCTATCGCCAGACTGATACTGAGGTACAGCACGAGCGAGCAAGACGCACCCACCACTCACCAGACCGAGGAAGACGTCCATGCCACAGCTGCACGCGCCTGAACGTAATTCGTATCGCTCAACCACTGATGAACTCGCTGCCTGTCGCGAGTTGATTCGTAATGGATCGCATTCCTTTCATATGGCCTCGTGGCTGTTGCCGCGCGATATCGCCACCCCTGCGATCGGTTTGTATGCATTTTGCCGTATCGCAGACGACCTGATTGATGCCGATGATGCCGGTGATGAGGCGATAGCAGACCTTTACCGACGACTGGATCTGATTCACGCCGGAACGCCAGAAGCGAACCCGGAGGATCGAGCACTAGCCGAGGTCGTCAGGCGCTTTGATATTCCACGAGCGCTACCGGCAGCCTTGATCGAAGGACTTGCCTGGGACGCCAGCGGACGCTCTTATGAGACCTTGTCGGAGCTTTACGACTACGCCGCAAGAGTTGCTGGCTGCGTCGGTATCATGATGTCCTTGATCATGGGCAGCTCGGACGAACGCGCTGTTGCCCGCGCCTGCGACCTCGGTGTTGCCATGCAACTGACCAACATCGCTCGCGACATCGGAGAAGACGCAGGCATGGGCAGACTCTATTTGCCGAGACAGTGGTTCAACGAGTGCGGCCTCGATGCCGAACAATGGCTGACAGACCCTCAACCGAACCCGTGCATTACCGCCATGTGCAAACGCCTGCTGAGCTACGCCGACATTCTGTATCAGCGAGCGGATTCAGGACTTGTATTATTGCCGCTGCGCTGCCGACCTGCCATACGCGCAGCGAGACTGATCTATTCCTCGATCGGTGATCAGATCGCGCAGCAAGGGTATGACACGGTGACCCAACGTGCCATCGTGCCGCGCAGTCGCAAGGCAGGCCTGCTGGGTAAGGCGATGCTCAGCTTTCCGTGCCGCGACACGCACGCGCGCCGCGATACCCTCGCCTGGCCACCCTTGGCAGAGACGCGCTACCTGTTGCAAGATATCGACTCCACTCCTTATCAGCCCACTGTTGAACGCCTGTTTACGTTATTGGGCTCCCGGCAGTCGCATCGAGTGACTGGTTAGTGCCTACGGCGAGATGTACCACCACAGCTGGCCGGTTAGCTACACAGAAGCTCGGCTGAATTTTACGGGTTGGGCTTTGGCATGCGATGCTCGGCAGTCGAGACACCCCATCCCGAAAAAACGCCTCGGTGGCGAATACCTGTCAATAGATGTTGCAACCCTCGGTGCCCGGAACGCTGATCACCTGGTGGTAGTCACCAGTGGCGTGCACGGTGTCGAAGGAAAGTTCGGTAGCGTCGTACAAACCGAGGCCTTGCGCCGACTAGCCATCACGGGCCTGCCTCCGGGCGTTGGCGTTGTGATGATTCACGCTGTCAACCCGTGGGGCTTTGTTTACTCGCGGCGCGTTGATGCCAACAATGTTGATTTGAATCGCAACTTCATTGACTCAGCATCAGCGCTACCGGAAACACACCCGGCCTACCCGTCGCTCGATCGCTTGATCAATCCGGCTGGCACGCAAGGGCTCACCGATGAGCTTCAGTTCAGGTTGGCGTCGCTGCGCAAGATCGTGCTCGACAGGGGCACGAAACGACTCGCCGCTGCTATCGCACAGGGTCAATACACCCACCCGAAAGGCCTGTTCTTCGGCGGGTCATCGTTGTCGGTGAGTTCGCACCGGCTACAAGGGATACTCAGCCAGCTGATTGATGACTCGCCCGCGATCACGCATCTGGACATCCACAGCGGGCTGGGCCGGTCAGGGAAGATCACCTTGATCGCTGCTGCGAGTACAGCAGCGCAGACAGACGGCGCCAGTCAGCCCTTGTCGACGCGTGCATCCACACCTGCCACGACGCTCGAACAGCGCGTGCAACAACACTACGGCCTGCCTTGTGTCGCTGATGACCGGCCCGGCAACCCCTATGAGGCGCGCGGCAGTCTGGCGCGGTGGTGCACGCAGCGCGCTCACGACAAACACTATGTCTACCTCTGTGTCGAGGTTGGCACCGTCGGACCGCTCAACGTCCTCTCTGCGCTACGACGTGAAAATCGAGCCTATCACCACTTGCCAGAACACTCGCCCACGCGCAGGCGCGCGTCGCAGGCCTTGTGTCTGGCATTTACACCGGAGTCCGCACGGTGGGCCAATAACAGTGTCGAGGGAGCGCTGGATGTGATCCGTCGTAGCTGTTTGTCGCAGCTCCCGTTGCCGGGGAGGGGCTGATCGCACATCACATGCAGGCAAAAAATGGCGCGCCCGGAAGGACTCGAACCTCCGACCACCTGGTTCGAAGCCAGGTGCTCTATCCAACTGAGCTACGGGCGCGCAGCCAAAGGCTCGGCAGGGAGCCCCATCGCTTCGAAGCGCATTCGCCCCCCGAAGAATTGCGAATCATACAGGGGTGAAACCATTTTCGTCATGAACAATCCAAGCAAAGACATGTTGGTATCCTGTAGATACCGCTCCTCACTTGCTAATGGAATCCTTGCAATGCGCTTTTTACGTCAATCTGTTGCCGCCTCAATGCTTGTAGGCAGTGCTTTGGTCACTTCGTCCGTAGTCGCACAGGATCTCTCCGCGATTCCCTCGGGCACCTACGTGGTCGACCCGACCCACGCCTATATCAATTTCAGCTACAACCACCTGGGGTTGTCCAACCCCACCCTCGCATTTGATGACTTTGACATCACCGTAGAACTCGACGTCGATGACCCGACCCAATCCACCATTGCTGTAACCATTGACCCTGCCAGCGTTGTCGCAGGTTCGGACATCTGGAAAGAGCATCTGACCGGCGACAAGTGGTTTGATGTAGCTGCACATCCTGAAATCACTTTTGCGTCTACCTCGGTTGAAGCAGGTGATGCTGGCGCGCTCAAGGTGATGGGTGATCTGACCATCAAGGGAACCAGCCAGCCAGTGGTACTGGACGTCAACATCAATGGCGCTATGCCACATCCGCGCAGCGGCGTGCCGATGCTCGGCATCAGCGCCACCACTGAAGTGCTGCGCTCTGACTTCGGCATGGGTGCCGCAGCTCCGGCAGTTGGCGACGAAGTGGCTATCGAAGTCACAGCCGAGCTTGAAAACAAGTAGTACTGCTCTGAAAAGACGGCACCACTTCCTCGTTGTGAACGTTCGGTGGGCATACAGTCCCGCCGAACTCTCAACACACACGTTCGAAGACGTACCCACGACACACCCAGCAGCCACTTTCCCTACTCTCGCAAGTTGACCAGCACCAATACCCCAACGCCCAGCGCGTCATCCGGACAATCTCTATCGGCACGACGCGCGCTGCCACGTTACGGCGACGTTGCGATGTTGCTGCATTGGTCAATGGCGATACTGATCATCAGCCTGCTCGGCTTCGGCAAGTTCACTGCCTCGCTTGACGAGACTAGTGCGACCTACGTGAGCTTCATCCAGCTGCACAAGAGTTTCGGTATCACCGTGCTGCTATTGGCGGTGTTGCGCATTGTCTGGCGCATGGCGCACACACCGCCAGCGACCCCGGTTGACGGGCCCGTATGGCAGCGCCTTGCGGCGAGTGTCACCCACGGCCTGCTCTATCTGTTGATGTTCGCCTTGCCGATCACCGGATGGGTAATGGTATCCGCCTCCCCGCTGAACATTGATACGGTCCTCTTTGGCGTGATTCCGTGGCCGCACCTGCCGGTGCTTCCCACGCTGGACAGCCGCGAGTCAGTTGCACATCTGTTTCATACCTTGCACGAACAGTCTGGACACATATTGATCGCAATGTTGTTGCTGCACATCGGAGCAGCACTGAAGCACCACCTGATTGATCGCGATGGCGTACTGCTGCGCATGGCACCTGATTGGCAGTCTCGCGCCTGGCGCGCCAAATTTATAGGCTCTGTTGCAGGGGTTTTCGCGATCGCTGCAGTACTGGTGGGCTACAAGTGGAATGATCGCCAGGCAGCCATTGTGGCGGCCGGCAACGCCGAGGTCAGCTTCATTGCCGACATCACCAGTGCAGCTACACCGGGTGTCTTCGCTGATGCCAACGTCTCGGCACTCATAGACATCGCAGATCCTGCGCAAAGCCAACTGGAAGCGACCGTGGTAACCGCCTCTGTGACCAGCACTGACAGTGGTGTCGATGGATCCATACGAGACGCTGACTGGTTTGATATTGAAAACCATCCCGAGGCGCAATTTGTCTCGAGTCTGATTGAGCCAACAGACGACCCGCAGATCCTGCAAGTCAACGGCATACTGAGCATCAAGGGTATTGATCTGGAGGTGCAGTTCCCGCTCGCTATTGAATCCGGGGATGACGAGCGCTTTGCCACCGGTGAGTTCATTGTTGACCGGCGAGCCTTTCAGCTCGGCGACGAAAGTCAGCCCGATGACACCTGGGTAGGTTATGACGTCACCATCAAGTTTCGCTTTCCTCTCAGCGAGTAACCCTTGATGAACCTGGACGAGTCGTTGTTCGACGATTGACGCTTGGGGCGAGTCATGCCCTAGCGCGGCAAAAGACGCTTTATCAAACGCGACCATACGCCGCCATTCGGGGCTGTTTCAAGGCTGTGCGAGCCGTCGTCGAAGTGGTAATGAATCTCTTGCAGCTCGCCTGAGCGCAAGGCCGCTTGCGCAGCTTGAATCCACGCGATAGCAAACTGCTCACGCGCATTGGCGGCGCGTTCGGCATCGGAGGCTAACCAGTGCGTGCGCTCTTCTTGCGCCACCACCACTACACCGGTCGTAGCATCGTCAATAGCCGCAAGACTTTCACGCAGCCCGTCAAAACCTGTCGCTGCAATCACAGGTACTTGCGCTACCGATGCCGCACTGCGCACCCAGGGATCGTCCCCGACAACACCCGCAATGGCTGCGTGCTCGGATGCGCTCGCATTGACCACTGGCTCCACCCCATGACTTTGCGAGTGTGTTGCGCCCCACAAATACAAACCTGATACGGCTGGCTGAGAGCGTTCACGCCGCGCCTCATTGACCGGGTGGGTGTACAGAAACATCTCTATCTCGCTGACAAGACCTCGCAAGCGCCGGCGCGCGGCGACAAGCTCACTCGATGGAGGCGGCTCTTCCTGGTCGTCAGTATCGACGCCAACATCGGTAAAGGCCAGCTGCTCTGGTGGTAGCTGATGCATCGAGCACAAGCCCTCTCCGATCAGGTACCAACGATGCGGGTGCGCCACATGCAGTGTCAAACCATCCTCTGCCAGAAACCGGTTGAGGTCATCTGCCAAGGCGGAGACTTCTGCATCCTGCAAGGCGAGACTCTCGGTGGGTATCAGGACTGCCCGGTCACGATTGGGCACCATACACACGGGATCTGCGCGCAAGACCGGATGCTCCGCCGAGTCGATTCTGTTGGGCTCAAACGCCAGAGCCGTGCCGACCGGTAGTGAAAACGCTGTGACAGACTGATCGATACCCAGACAACGCAGCAGACCGAGCTGCCACGGTATCGCCTGCCGTGCAGTTGTCGGCTCGATACCATCCGATGCTTGCACCGGTATGCCTGGGTCGCCCTGAGGAGCGGGCAATAACAGGGTCAGTCGTTGCAGGCGCATGTCGGAGTGAGGTTGACTGATGGGATTGAAGCCTTCACTCGCTGTTGTTGACATAGCGCATGCCAACGTCTGTGGTCGCCTTGTCAAGCCATAGCAACACATAGTCGGCGAGGCTACGGCGCACCAATACCTCACAACTGCCGCCACCCAGGGCACGCAGAAGTACCGTCGCCTTGGCAAAGGTGGTACCGACAACCTTGCCTGGCACAAAATTGTCGGGGTGCACATCGTAGGCCGTGCTCGTCTTGAGCACCTCAAGCACCGAGGGTCCGGACAGTTCAATGTGCGCATAGCCACCGCTGACATCGACTACCGCACCATGCCCATCCAGTGCTTGTACAAGCGCCGCCTCGATGCGCTCACGTTCGGTCATCTCCAGAGAAATCAACCAGGCATCCGGCGACATCCACCGCACGACGGCAAGATCAACTGTCGCCGATTGCAGAGCACCTGGCAAGGCCACACCGAGAACTGTCTCGACCGCCTTGACCAATTCGACTCGCTCGGGCTTTACCCGAAGGACCAACAGCCCCGTCACGCCATGGTCGGTTATCGTGAGTCCAGCGTTCTCGGCACTTGCCGTACGCCCGAGTGCGTTGTGTGCAAGGGGCGGTCGTGCAGTTGTTGTCATGCTCACACCTTACCCCTCGCACCTTCGGGATCCAGAAATACCGGGTCGCACAGTGTCGCCTCCAGCGTGCGTCCATCAGCCAGGGGAAAGTAGACCTTTTCACCCTTGCGCTTCAGGCCGCCCTTGATCACACCCATCGCGATGGACCGACCGAGAAAGGCGCTGTAATAGCTGGACGTGACATGACCGACCATGCTCATCGGAATCGGCTGCGCAGGGTCACGGACAGCCTGCGCGCCTTCGGGTATCACTGTATTCGGATCTGAACACTTGAGCCCTACCAGTTGCTTACGCTCCTCTCGCGTACAGTCACTGCGCTGCATGCCGCGCTTGCCGATAAAGCTGAACGGCTTGTTGCCAGCGACGGCCCATCCGTGATCAAGATCATAGGGCGTGACAGAGCCGTCGGTGTCCTGACCGACGATGATGAAGCCCTTTTCAGCGCGCAGTACATGCATGGTTTCTGTGCCATAAGGTGTTAAACCATAGCGCTCCCCGCAATTGAACAAGGCGTCCCATACCGTTTGACCGTGATGCGCTGGCACGTTGATCTCGTAGGAGAGATCTCCTGTGAACGAGATACGAAACACGCGAGCAGCAATGCCTGCCACGTGTCCTGTGCGAAAGTCCATGAAGCCGAACGCCTCGGCTGACAAGTCGATGTCGTCGGTCAGCTCATCGAGCAGGGCACGGCTGTTGGGCCCTGCAATACTGATGGTTGCCCACTGATCGGTGACGCTGGTAAAAAAGATATCAAGTTCAGGCCACTCAGTCTGTTGCCACAGTTCAAGCCAGGACAATACATGTGCAGCTCCCCCGGTGGTGGTTGTCATGTGGAAGTGATCATCAGCAAGGCAGGCGGTAACTCCATCGTCCATCACCATGCCGTCCTCGCCGCACATCAAACCGTAGCGACATCGGCCCGGTGCAAGCTTTGCCCAACTGTTCGTGTACACACGGGCAAGAAACTCACGGGCATCGGGTCCACGAATGTCGATCTTGCCGAGTGTTGACGCATCCAGGATGCCGACACCATTGCGCGTCGCCAACTGTTCGCGGGCGATAGCTTCACTCATGCTTTCATTTCCCTGCGGGTAATACCAGGGTCGCTTCCATTGACCCACGTTCTCAAACTCGGCCCCAGCCTTGACGTGCCAACGGTGCATCGGCGTATAGCGTTCAGGATCAAAGAGCTCACGCACATGGGCGCCACCAACAGCCCCCATCGTGACCGGTGTGTAGTTGGGCCTGAATACCGTTGTGCCCACCTCGGGCAATGTCTTGCCCAAAGCGCGCGCGACAATGGCCATGCCATTGACGTTGCCGGTCTTGCCTTGATCCGTCCCAAAGCCAAGCGCGTTGTAGCGCTTGACGTGTTCTATCGATTCAAATCCTTCACGGGTTGACTGCTCAATCCCGGCCGCCGTTACATCGTTTTGAAAGTCGACGAACTGCTTGGGTGCGCGGCTGGACGGTTTGGGATGAGGCACGGCAAATAACGCCATCGGCGCAGCTTCAGTCGTGTTGCTGCTTTGTACCTGCGGCACCGAAGCCGCGATCGATCCTTCTCGCTGTTCATCTGAATACACACTGCAGGCTTGAGCGCCGATCTCGGTGCCATCTGCAAGACACTGGGCCAAGGCGTGATGACCCAACAAGCTGCCACCGGCATAGCGTCGCTCGGTGGTAGGCCCCGGCACAAAGCCTATCGCCGCGTCATCCCAAACCGGTCTGCTTCCGGTGTGACACGACAAATGAACCGCGGGGCTCCAGCCGCCGCTGGTTGCAATGGTGTCACAGGCGAGCAAGCGGGTATCCCCGGTCACAAACGTAGCAAGCTTGTTTATCGGTGCGACCAGCGCGCCGGTTACCCCCTTACGTCCGCGAGCTTCGACCAGCGCAGAGCCTGTTAACACGGTAATGCCCGCCTCTCGCGCCTGTTGTATTGCGCTTGAATCCGGGTCATGGCGAGGGTCTATGACGGCAACCACCTCACGCCCTGCCTGCTTCCAGTCAAATGCTGCACGATAGCCCCCATCATTGGCAGTCATTACTACAAGTCTGTTACCGGGTATGACAGCGTAACGACGAATGTATTCAGACACCGCGGACGCCGTCATGCAGCCAGGCAGATCATTGTTGGCAAAGACCAGAGGACGCTCGTGCGCGCCGGTCGCAAGCACGACGGAGGCCGCTCGAATCTTGTGCAGGCGTTGTCGCGTACCAGGCACAGTGTCGCTGCCTGAAAATGCACAGGTATCATCGCGTCGTTCCCAGGCGGTCAGGAAGTTGTGATCGTGATAGCCCGTGACCGTTGTGTGGGTCAGTCGCGCCACCTGTGGATTGGCATCAAGACGCCTCACAGCATTGGCAACCCACTGCATTGGCAACATCGCGTCAATGGCCTCACCCCATGCGTACTTGTCTGCATCACCGGACCACAGCAGTGAGCCGCCGGCTTCGCTGCGCTCATCGATCAATAGAACTCGCTTGCCGCTTTCACTCGCTGCGAGCGCAGCCGCAAGCCCTGTCGGACCGGCTCCCACGACAAGCACATCGACGTGGTGATTCATGTGGTCATAACGATCAGGGTCCGGCAGCTTTGAGCTTTTGCCCAGCCCTGCTGCCCGCCGGATAAACCACTCATAGCTCTCCCAGCGTGAGGCTGGAAACATGAAGGTCTTGTAGTAGAAACCGGGGGTCATCAGGGCACCACCCAGGGAGCCGAAAATACTCATCAGATCCGCATCGGCATTCGGCCAGCCGTTGACCGGCCGAGTAACCATGCCATCAATCAGTGGCTGCTCGGTTGCACGGACGTTCGGCGTTTGCGTCTCTTCGCGACCACCGATCTGCAGGATGGCATTGGGCTCTTCTACGCCAGCACACACAATGCCACGGGGGCGTGCGTACTTGAAACTGCGCCCGACAATACGCACGCCATTGGCAAGCAGTGCAGAAGCCAGGGTATCGCCGCGATAGCCCATCAGGCGTCGCCCGGCAAAGCTGAAGATCAGTGGATCGCCGCGGTCGATACGCCCGCCATCTGCCAGCCGAAAACCCTGGTTGGCGCGCAGGTAATTCGGATCAATGCTCACGGTGCTGCTGAATCTTCGGCGTCCGACCAGGTAAAACGCTCACCTATCCGATAGCTACCATGAATCTGGTAGCTAGCCGTATCGCGGGCAATATTGAAGTATTTGCCACACCCTGCGACATGGACCCAGAGCTCACGATGCAGACCGCGAGGGTTGCGCCGAAAATACAAGTAGTTACCCCACTCCTCGTCGCTACAAGCATCTGGATCCAGCGGCCGGGCAATATGTGCCTCACCCGCTGCATGAAACTCTTCCTCTTCACGGTCCTCACCGCAGTAGGGGCAATGAATCAAAAACACGTCAGGTCAGCACCTTGTACAGGCTGCATGAATGCACGCAGCGATGATGTAGGAAGATGAGCACGCATACCAGCTCTTGGTTGCGGGCATCAATGGGCAACGCCTGCAGCGCCGTGCTCGTCGATCAGCGCACCGGAGTGAAACCGATCCAGTGCAAACGGTGCGGTCAATTCATTAGGCTCACCGTTGGCTAACAGGTCCGCAAATACATGCCCGGAGCCAGGTGTTGCCTTGAAACCGCCAGTGCCCCAACCGCAATTGAAAAAGAGGTTCTCGATCGGAGTCTTGGAGATGATCGGGCAGGCATCTGGCGTGGTGTCAACGATGCCTCCCCATTGCCGGTTCATGTGCACGCGTGACACACAGGGAAAAAGCTCGAGGATCGCCTGCATGGTGTGCTCGATGACCGGGTAGCTGCCGCGTTGTCCATAACCGACATAGCTATCGATACCAGCACCAATCACAAGATCTCCCTTGTCGGACTGACTCATGTACCCATGCACGGCATTGGACATGACAACCGTGTCCAGAATCGGCTTGATCGGTTCTGACACAAATGCCTGCAAGGGATGGGATTCGATGGGCAGCTCGATCCCTGCCATGCTCGCCAACACACCGGAGTTGCCAGCAGCCACGCAGCCGATGCGATCGGCGCGAATACGTCCGTGCTGACGAGTCTCAACACCCACAGCGCAGCCGTTCTCAACCACGATATCGATCACCTCGCACTGCTGGATGATATCGACACCGCGGGCATCGGCTGCACGCGCATAACCCCAGGCCACCGCATCATGCCGCGCTACACCCGCACGTGGCTGCCAGCTAGCGCCCAAGACCGGATAGCGCGTACGGCCGCTGGTATCCATGATCGGCACGATCTGCTTGCACTGGCGCGCATTGAGAACTTCACCGTCGATACCGTTGAGCCGATTGGCATTGACGCGTCTTTGAATGTCGCGCATGTCCTGCAGGGTGTGCCCAAGGTTCATGACACCGCGCTGACTGAACATGACGTTGTAGTTGAGATCCTGCGACAGACCCTCCCAAAGCTTCATGGCGTGCTCATAGAGCCGGGCAGCCTCGTCCCAGAGATAATTCGAGCGCACGATGGTGGTGTTGCGGCCCGTATTGCCACCTCCCAGCCAGCCCTTCTCCAGTACCGCGACCTTGGCCTGTGAGTGCACGCTTGCCAGATAATGTGCCGTCGCCAGCCCATGACCTCCAGCACCAACGACGATGATGTCGTAGTGCTCCCTGGGCGCGGGGCTGCGCCACATGCGTTGCCAGCCTTCCTGATGCTTGAGGGCCTGTTTGACCAGCCCAAGACCTGAGAAGCGACGCTTTTTGGGGAAAACGCTCATGAGCACACGAGTTCAGGACAGTACGAGGATTTGCACGACACGCGGGCAGCTCAAGCAGGATAGCCACGCCGAGCCCGCACGATCTTGACTGCGTATTGTGCCGCTTGCCGGGCTTGTCAGGGCGACTATCGCTGCGAGACGCACGTCAATAAACAACCAACTCGTAAGTTCCGGTAGCGCCAGTACGGAGCTGAAAACGCTACACTCGAGGCTCTGTCGCAGCCCGGGTTAGCTCATGCCGAACACTGCATCGAGGTTCGATTTCTCGCCCCACGCACCGTCAGCAGAGGCTGCAGTCATCGTCGCTGTTCGCTCAAGGCCCCGTCGCTACGTGCCAAGCAGAGTTGCCGTTGCGATAACCATCGCTGCAGGTCTCGGTCTGGCTGCGACCCAGGCGATGGCCCAACCGCGCTGGGATGTCAGTTCGCGTGACGGATTGGTGTCCATTTTTGCGAATGCCGCAAGTGCTGCGGAAGTCGCTAACGCTTTGGGAGATGCCACGGGAGTCTCCGTGGTCGTACACGGCGAGCAAACGACCAAACTCAGCGCAGAGATTGTCGACGTGCCGCTGGAGAAGGCTATTGCCCTGCTCGCCCCCAGCCACATGCTGGTGCGTGAGAGCGCTGCATCTGATGCCGAGATTGTAGAAGTCGTTCTGATGATGCCGGATCCGGAAGGCGGTGTTGCCGGTGATACACAGTTTCTGCCCACTGGCGAGCCTGCCGACGGCGTGATGCCCGACGACATCAGCTCAGGCGCAGAAGGGGCACTCCTGGATGCAGACGGCAATCTGGTATCGGATGTGATGGTGCAACCGGACCCCACGGGGGCCGCACAACTGAACATCGCAACCGACCTTCCTGCCGACAATACGCTGCCCGCAGCGGCCGTTAGCGCCGACAATCAGGGACAGTCGCAGTAGCCTTGCTGACAGTCATTTGACGGCGCCTGCGGCGTCTGATCATCAACATCAACGACAGCAGAGCCCAACCTGGATTCAAGGCACTGCCGCCTCCAACCAGGACGTCGCCGGTCGCAACGGCGTCCTGTAGCAAGATGTCAGCATCCTTGTCTGCCTCGGCCTCCGAGTAACGGTTGATATCATCGAGCGGCCCACTGCTGGCGCTGCCTGCACCACTCACACGCTCTACGCCGGTATCGACGCGCTCGACATCGCTGATCACGTCCTTGTTGTTGCCGATGTTCAGATCGTCAGTTGTCGCACGCAGCGCCAATCGCGGTTGGCCGGCATGCAAGGACTCGGACAGCCCGATAGTGCTGGCTTCAGGACCGGAATGCGTCACAGCCAGTGTGAGTGCCGACTGTACTCCCGGGGCGAGCTTGTCGAGTCGACAACGCAGTGATACGAACTCACCGAGCGCAATCTTGGCCTGCGCCAGTGGGCTGCAAGTCCATTCATCCAGGGAGGTAGCCCGCGGCAACACAGACCAGGGACCGGGCAGGCTCAGGTCAAGCTCAATGCCGTGACTGCCGTTTGGCCCGTCATTGGATACGATCACCTCGATGTCATGGACAGTGCTCTGCTGATCCGAAACGCCCACCCGAAACAGTTTTGCATCAACGGCCATGTCAGTGCCGTATAGCTCTGCCACGGCTGCAATATCGCCGTCACTGGGCGCTATTCGCTGGCCGATCACGGCACCCACTCGCAGAGGCTCTATCGTCGGTGAGCCATCGATGCTGAAATAGTCAGGCCCGTAATGCATGATCGACGCATAGTCATATTCCCCCAACAATCGGGAGCCTGCGGGGGCAACATCAAAGTTGTGCAACTTGTCGGCACGGACGTTCTCGGTGTTGATTCGAATCCAGGCGTCGCGGTCAACCCGGGTATGTTCATGCTCAAGGCCAATCACATGCCCCAGTTCATGAATCAACGTACCGCTGTTGCATTCAGGCGATGCCCACAAGGCCTGACCGCCGCCACGACGACCCACCCAAGAGGCACAGCCTTCCCCGGGCTGCAGATGCACATGATCGTATGAGGGTGGCGACCCACTGGTGACTTCCACAAAGGTGATCCCGGCAACGGTGTTCCAGACGTTCATCGCCGCGCGGGCGGCCGAGACCGTAGAACGGCCCAGGTTGGCGTCGATCCATACCGGGATGACTCCATGGTCCCAGAGCCTGGCGCCTTCAAAGGCCAGTCCTCGACGCTGCACATCAGCGTCGGAAAACTGATCATCCGAGGTGTTCAGTGGCGTCTCGGAAGCACCGGCACCGAAGCCGATCACGCTTGTCAGCGCTCCTGCCAGCACAAGCGCCGTGGCCGACCTGCCCGGTGCAGTGCGAATACGGGTCCTGCGCGACGAAGCTGCAAAAATGAGAGACATGCCCGGGCATTGCAATCCCCGGACCTATTCAGGCGTGACAGCGCACGCGTTTAGCGTCTGTCTGGCGCGCTAGAATTGCCCCCTGCCGACACATTGTGAACTGCGCATCGGCACACATCTCTGTTATGGACATCTGGCACGGTGCATGCCATCGAAACATCAGTGAAAACCGAGTCACAAAAGGGGCGTAGCACGACGCCGCAAGGCTCTGACGGCGTCGGTGAACGCCGCACCGGGGATCGACGGCGCAGCGCCGAGGACCGTCGGTTCTGGCGCGCCTTGATGACAGAGCGTCGCGTCTCCGAACGACGCCAAGCGTCCCGGTTGACCACCAGCGCACCGGATACAGGCAAAGAGGCTTCGCAGGTGCCGCCACCAGAGGCGCCAGTCGTGACTCCCGCAGATGCCAACCCGCTCGCGCGACCCAAAACGCCACCCAGCCGTATTGTCAGCCGTCGAGCCAAAGCGGCGCCGAGCACGACCGACGCGCCCTCATCGCGTGAACCCGACTCGGTAGAGGCGACAGGCCGCATGAGCACCCATTCGACGGCGACGGCGTCTTCTACAAAAACAGAATCAGCTCGCCGAGCGCGGCTTAAATCGATGCTGGACGCTGCCAATCAGCGTCAAGCCAAATCAGTGGCACGACGCCACCGGCGGCCGGTCATGGCTGCCGGCGTCAAGGTGCGAATCGTTGCAGGCGAGCACACCAACGCGGCCGGAACGATCATCGACGCCGACCATATCGAAGGACGAGCTCTGATTGATGTGCCTGGTGAGTTGTTGCCCGTCTGGGTCGGCTTTCGTGACCTTGCCGCCGCGGGGGCAAGCAGTGCACACTAGGTGGTGTTCTCTCAATCGCGTCTCTACGCCTTTTGCCCTCACCGCCCTTGCCATCACACACTGAGAAACCGCTGAACACGCACGTGAGCAGCGGCACAACCGGCTGGCTGGAGCGTTTGAAGCTCGTTTTTGGCTTTGACCCGCGCTCCATGGCTCTGTTCAGGGTGATGCTTGGCCTGCTGATCCTGGCAGATCTGATTCTGCGCAGTCGGCACATCAGTCGCTACTACACCGACCAGGGTGTACTCCCGCGCGATGCCTGGGCAGACATCACTCACCGCTGGAGTCTATCGCTGCACGCCGCCAGCGGAGAACTATGGTGGCAAATCATACTCTTTCTCATTGCCGCAGTTGCAGCGCTTGCCCTGACGGTGGGTTACCGCACGCGACTGGCAAACTTTGTGTCCCTGGTCCTGCTTGCCTCGCTGATGAATCGCAACGGTCTGTTGTTGCAAGGCGGCGATCAGTTGTTGGTCGTGATGTGTTTCTGGGGACTGTTTCTGCCGCTTGGCATGCGCTTTTCGATTGATGCTGCCTTGCAACCGCAACTGCGCGACAACCCCAACGCAACACGCATACGCAACGAGCCATACCTGTCCATCGCCACGGTCGCTGTGACGTTTCAGGTGCTCTACTTGTATTTTTTTACGGCCCTGCTGAAAACGGGAAGTGCCTGGACAAAGACCTTTGATGCCGCCTTCTATGCGGTGAGCCTGCAGCACTTCGCAACGCCTGTCGGCGAGTTTGCAGCGGGCTTTCCCTGGTTGCTCAAAGGCGCAACTTTTTTTGTGCTGGCGGTAGAGTTTGTCGGGCCATTTCTGGTCCTTGGCGCTATTCTGGCGATAGGGCACAGCAAGTTCGACCCCATCTTCAAAAGCACTCGACTTGTCGGTCTTGCGCTGCTCGGGTCGCTGCACGCTGCATTTATCCTGATGCTGCATATAGGCTTGTTCCCGTTGATCGACTTCATGTCACTGAGCCTGCTCATACCCGGGTTTGTGTGGGCGTTCATTACCCGGCGTGGACACGAGCACACAAGCCCACCCGATACCCTCACGCTGCATTACGACGTGGATTGTGGGTTCTGTCTGAAGATGTGCCTTATCCTGCGCGAGTTTCTTCTTCCGGGCCACGCAAAGATCAAACCGGCACAGCACGATCCTGTTATCGCGCAGATTCTTGAACGCGAAAACTCCTGGGTCGTCACTGATACAGACGGCAGGCCGCATATCCATTGGGATGCCATGCGACTGCTTTTTCGTCAGCGAATCGGCTGGCGCCCAGTGTATTGGCTCCTCAGCATTCCCCCATTGCCCTGGATCGGCCACAAGGTCTATCGAGCCATCGCCGAAAACCGCGATAGTGCCAGCCGGTTCTCAGCGTACTGGCTGCCGTGGCGTAAACAAACGTTCTCGCCCACTGTCCTTGGCAGCCTGTTTGCGCTGTACTGGTTTTACATCGTGACCGCATACAACATCTGGGAGATGCCGGGCCTGCGCGGACAAATGCCCGCCCACGTGGAGCATCCTGCGCGTGTTGCCCGCATCAATCAGCGTTGGGACATGTTTGCGCCCTACCCCTTGACCACATCGAGCTACCCCGTGGTGACAGGCTTGCTGCGCAACGGTAAACGTGTAGAGCTGTTTGAAACAACCTCCAGCGACCCCGACTGGCAGCCACCCTCACGCTTTTTTTCACTGTACGGTGACTATCGCACGCGCAAATACATGGGACGCGTGGACTCACACAGCAACAATGCCGTCAAAAGCGGGTACGGCTCATGGGTATGCCGCACCTGGAACACGCTTGAGCCGCCCGAGCACCGTGAGCAGCAACTCGGTGTACTCGAGGTGCGTTTCGTAAAACTGCGCACAAATACCAGCGGCGCCCCAAAAGAAAGAACCGAGCGCATGGCCTGGCGCCACTGGTGTTATCCCGAATTTCGCAACCGCCGCGTGTTTGAGGAAGACGCCTGACCCGCAGGTTTCGCAGACGAGCCATACAGCGATCGGAACAGGGCCCTGATGTCCTCAAGCACAAGGTAGTTGACAGGAATCAGTATCAAAGTCACCACGGTTGCGAAGATGATGCCGTAGCCAAGCGATACCGCCATCGGAATCAGGAATTGAGCCTGGGTGCTGCTCTCGAATATCAGCGGTAGCAACCCGAGGAACGTCGTCAGCGATGTCAGGATGACTGCCCGGAATCGCGCCATGCCAGAAGACCTGACCGCATCTATCAGCGACATGCCCTCCCGTCGTTTGCGATTGACCCAGTCCACCAATACCAGCGAATCGTTCACGACGACACCACACAAGGCAAGCATGCCCATATAGCTCATGATCGAGAGTGACATACCCATGACCATGTGCCCCAGCACGCCACCGACGACACCAAAGGGGATAACCGCCATGACAAGAAATGGCTGCAGGTAGCTGCGAAAAGGTATGGCCAACAAGGCGTAGATCACCAGCAGCACAAACAACAGCCCCACGCGCAAGCTGGCAAAACTCTGCCGCTGCTCTCGAGCCTCTCCCTCCAGCGACATACGAATGTCGGGGTACTGCACCTGAATCTGCTCGGCGAAGGCTGTCAGATCTGCCTTGATACCCTCGATATTGGCGGTTGATTTGTCCACATCAGCTTCGACGCTGACGACACGCCGCCGGTCAACACGATTGATTGATGAGAGTCCGCGGCCGGTCTCGATACTGGCAACCGTGGATAGCGGCACGTCCACACCGCTGGCAGTGCGGATGTTCAAACGGCGTAGTCCGGAGATCGAATCCCTGTCCTCGGCGGGGTATCGCACGATGACATCAACCTCGTCGCGATCCCTTTGAATACTTTGAACCTGTGCACCCAAAAAGGCGGTTCTAACCTGACTTGCAATATCTGCCAAGGTGACACCCAGTTGCCTGCCTGCAGGCAGCAAACCCAGCTGTATCTCTTCCTTGCCTCCTTCAAAGGAGTCGCTGACTTCGGTGACGCTCGGAAAATTTGATAGCTCGTTGCGCACCAGGCCTGCCACTTCGCGCAGCTCGTCAAAGTCACGCCCGGAAATCTCGACTTCCACAGGGCTACCACCCCGCCCGATTTCAGCGCGGTAGGAAAGACTCTCCGCACCCGGTATCGAGCCGATCAATCGTCGCCACTCCGTGACCAGCTCTCGACTGCTGATGTTGAGCGTTCGGTCTTCTGGAGGGGTTATCTCGAAGACCACACGACCGACATTGCTACCCAGGGCACGCCCACCGGAAGACCCTGCGGTTGACATGATTCCCTCTATGACACTCTCGTTGGTGTCGGGATCTACGTACTTGGCCTGAAGGGTGTAGACCGCTTCTTTCATTCGGTCGATATGCCCTTGCGTAATTTCAAACGGGGTGCCGGCAGGCATCACCAGGTTGGCACGTGCGACCTCGCTTTGAACGCGGGGAAAGAAGATGAATCTCACATGCCCCGAGGACACCATGGCAAACACAATCATCGCCCCACCAACAAAGACCGATAACACCAGGTAACGATTGGCCAGCGCGAACTTGAGCACCGGCTGATAGGCATGCTCGACCGACCATTCAAAGCCGTCTGCAATACGGTGCTGTACACGGGCAAACACATTGGGCTTGTTCTCGGAGTGGAAATTGAGATGGCTCATATGCGACGGCAGTACGAACTTTGATTCAACAATGGAGAACAGCAACACCGGTATGACGATCATCGGTATCTGGGCAAAGATCTGCCCACGTGCACCCTCTATCAACAACAGGGGCAGGAAGGCAGCTACGGTCGTAAGCACACCAAAGGTGACAGGCACGGCTACTTCATGGGTCCCGTCGATAGCCGCCTGCAACCGATCGGGATTGCGCCGCATGTGCGAGTAGATATTCTCGCCTGTGACAATGGCATCGTCCACGACGATCCCCAGCACCAGAATGAAGGCAAACAGGCTGATCAGATTCAACGACACACCCAAAAAAGGCATCAAGGCGATGCCGCCCAGGATGGAAACCGGCACCCCGATAAAAACCCAGGCCGCCACCCAAAACCGCAGAAACAAGGTCAACAGGACAATGATCAGGATGCCGCCTTGTATCGCGCTGTTCATCAAGGTGGACAAACGCGCCTTCACAATGCGGGCAGAGTCACGCCAGTAACCGAGGCTTACGCCGTGCGGCATACGTGCCTGCGCATCATTCAGATACTCCTTGACTGTATTGGACACGGCAATCGCGCTCTGCAAACCCGTGCGGTAAACATCAATCTCTATCGCACTCAGACCATTCCACCTTTGCTGCAGCAGGTCTTCTTCAAAGCCGTCACTGATATCGGCAATCTCACCGAGCGTGACGCGCGTACCGTCCGCTCGTGCCAGTACCACCACGTTTGCATAGTCACTGGCGCTGTAGGCCTGACCCACGGTACGCAACAACACCTCGCCACCGGCTGTTTGCACCGAACCTGCTGCAAGGTCAAGCGAAGTCGTTTCGATGGCCTGGGCCACGTCCGAGAGCGTCAGGCCATAACGTTGTAGCGTCTCGGGTTTGATCTCGATGGCAAGCTCGTAGTCGCGCACACCGGAAAGCTCCACTTGTGTGACGTCTGGCAGCGCTTCAAGCTCATCACGCACACGCGATGCGAGCACCCGCAATTCACGCTCGGGCAAGGCACCGGAGACAATGACACTGATCACTTCTCGATTGCGTGCTGGAATACTGATCGTCGGTGCCTCGGCCTCAAGTGGCAGATTGCCGATGCTGGCCACGCGCTGTTCGATTTCATCCTTGAGCACTCGCAGATCAGCACCCTTTTCCGCTTCCACCGACACACTGCCCAACCCCTCTGAGGCGCGTGATGTCAACTGGGACACGCCACTCAGATCCTGAATGGCCTCCTCGATCTTTATCGTGACACCGGACTCGACCTCACTCGGGGTCGCGCCGCGGTAGGGCACACTGATGTTGATTCTCTCGAGTTCAAAGGTTGGAAACACCTCCAGTGGCAGACGCGAGGCAAGCGTCACCAGGCCCCACGCGATGATGAACACCATCAGCAGGTTGGCGGCAACCGAATTACGGGCAAACCAGTTGATCAAACCGTGCATGATTTACCCTCTCAAGATTCTGATCGTCGGCCTTGACCGCCCGCGGCTTCGGCATCGGTTGCGGGGCGCTGCAAGTTCCCGCCACCGGCCTCGCCGCGTCGCTGTGGTGCAGGCTCGACACCGTCAACGATGGCGCGCACCGGCGTACCATCGGCGATAGTTGCTACAGGGGTGGTGACCAGCACATCCCCCTCAGCGAGCCCCTCACCAATAGCGATGATGTCCTCGTCCGCCCACACCGTCACTACCGAGCGCCGCAACACGCGGCTCTCGCCATCCAGCAAAAGCACCTCATTGCCGTCACGCACTGCAGCTCTTGGCACGACAAACACATTCTCAAGCACACGACCACTGATCCTCGCATCGACGTATTGGCCGACACGCAGCGGACTGGCGGCTGATGCGAAGGGTTGCTCTACGCGGGCCAACATGTTGAGTTGCTGAGTGGCAGCATCGATACCCTCGGTTCGCACAATCCGCCCGGACCAGCTGCGCGTGGTCGTACCGAGGCGGGTTTCCAGCTCGACCGCCGGTGCAAGAGAGTCAGGGCCGGTTTGTTCGATCGCCGGCAAGTCGATGTACTCACGTTGCCGACTGGTCAGAGGAAGGCTCACATCGACCGAGTCCATCGCGTAAATCGAGCCGATCGTTGCACCGCGGTTGACGAACTGTCCATTGGAGACAGCGGTAGTGAGCACCCGGCCTGCATAGGGCGCGACGATGCGCGTCCGCTGCAGATCCAGCCGCGCGCGCTCGACCTCGGCTCGTGCGGCATCCAGCGCTGCCTCTGCCGCGGCCATTTGCGGCTCGCGCAAGGTCAGTGAGGACGGCGTGCCGCGTCTGCCAAGTTGCTGCCAATCGGCTGCAGCCTGGGTGCCCTGAGCGCGCTCCTGCTCAAGCGTGGCCTCTGCCTGAGCCACGTTGGCGAGTGCGCCAGTGAGGGCGATTTGGTAGTCGCGGCGATCAAGCTGCACAAGCACCTCACCTGCGTCGAACTCGCTACCGACCTCGAATCGCTCGCTCAATTCAGTGACAGCACCCGTGACTTCGCTGACCAGCGTGGTCTCGGTGGTTGGCTTGACGGTGCCCTGACTGAGCAGAACAACCGGGTAGTCGGTGGGTGCGAGTGTGACTGCCTCAACCGCCAGCATACTCGGTGGTGCATCTCGGCGTTGCGCCTGGGGGGCCGAGTTCTTGACCGCTTGAGTGCCCGCGTAGGCACCGGCCAGGACCAGGATCGGAAGCGCCACCTGGGCGACGGTCTTTGCAACAGACTTCATAGGCAAGTTCGGACTCTCCTTCTCAGCCCCTATGACCACGGCCGGTGGTCAATGACTCACCCGGACACGCGGTTCACACAAGACTCTGGCGCCAGACGGTTACCATAGGGCACTGCGCGCTGACCGGATGCAACAAGACGAATGGACCATCAGACGAACGTGACCGACGAGGCCACCGCACCGCGAGGCCTGACCGGGCCGGGTGTGCGGCCTGCGGCACGTCCACTGAACGAGTATGAGCCCTACTGGGCCGAATGCTATGGTCGCGCGTCATTCTTGCCAACGACTCGCGCCGAGATGGACGCTCTTGGCTGGGATAGCTGCGATGTGATCATCGTCACCGGGGACGCCTACGTGGACCATCCCAGCTTCGGCATGGCCATTGTCGGGCGCTTGCTGGAGGCGCACGGCTTTCGTGTCGGCATCATCGACCAGCCTGGTTGGCAGGACTGCAGCGCTTTTGAAGAACTCGGTGCTCCCAATCTGTTCTTCGGCGTGACGGCCGGCAACATGGACTCGATGATCAATCGATACACCGCCGACAGAAAGGTACGGCGGGACGACGCCTACTCCCCTGACGATGTCGGTGGCCAGCGCCCGGACCGCGCCTCGATCGTTTACGCCCAACGGTGCCGGGAGGCCTTCTCGGACGTGCCTATCGTTATCGGCGGCATCGAAGCGTCACTGAGGCGCATCGCGCACTATGACTATTGGCAGGACAAGGTTCGTCGATCGATCCTTTCGGACGCCAAGGCCGACATGCTGATCTATGGCAATGGTGAGCGAGCCATCGTCGATATCTCTCACCGCCTTGCTCGCGGTGATCGCATCAACGAGATCAGAGACCTGCGCGGCACGGCCTATTTTGTCGACGATCTGCCAGCCGACTGGACCGTCATTGATTCCACCCGTGTCGATAAACCCGGTCGCATCGAAGCGCCGGCCAACCCCTATGTTGTACCCGGCTACGACGCACAGACCGGCAAGCCGGTTGACGATGGCAGTTGCGAAGCTACATCACCCAATAGTTCGGTTGTGTCTGAAGACAGCGATGGTCAGGTAATCACCTTCATGACTCGTGAGGAGCGTCGCAACCTTGCGCGGGCCGTGCGAGAGAAAACCGTACTGCGACTGCCCTCTCATGACGTGGTATCGCACGACCTCGTATTGTACGCACACGCCAATCGCGTGCTGCATCTGGAGACCAACCCTGGCAACGCTCGCGCTCTGGTGCAAAACCAGGGGGGGCGCAAACTCTGGCTCAACCCGCCGCCGATCCCACTGACGACCGAGGAGATGGACTACGTCTTCGATCAGCCCTTTGCTCGTGTGCCTCATCCCAAGTACGAGGGTCGCAAACTGCCTGCCTACGAGATGATCCGGTTTTCAGTGAACATCATGCGCGGCTGTTTTGGCGGCTGCACCTTTTGCTCCATCACAGAACATGAAGGACGTCAGATACAGAGCCGCTCGGAAGAGTCCATCATCAACGAGATAGAAGCGATACGCGATGAGGTGCCAGGCTTTACCGGTGTTGTCTCTGATCTTGGAGGGCCTACAGCGAATATGTATCGCCTTGCCTGCAAGTCACCGGAGATTGAAAAGAACTGCCGTCTGCCCTCTTGTGTCTACCCGGATGTGTGCGGCAACCTCAATACCGATCATTCCTCGTTGATCAAGCTCTACAGGCGCGCGCGCGAGCTGCCGGGAATCAAGAAGGTACTGATTGCCTCGGGCTTGCGTTACGACCTTGCGATCAAATCACCCGAGTACGTTGAAGAGTTGGTCACTCATCACGTTGGCGGTTACCTCAAGATCGCGCCCGAACATACCGAACGCGGGCCACTGGATCACATGATGAAGCCTGGTATCGGTAGCTATGATCGTTTCAAGCAACTGTTCGAGGAGTTCAGCGCCAAGGCAGGCAAGAAGCAATACCTGATTCCCTACTTTATCGCTGCGCATCCAGGCACCACGGAGGAGGACATGATGAATCTTGCATTGTGGCTCAAGACCAACGGTTTCAAGGCTGATCAGGTACAGACCTTCTACCCCTCACCGATGGCAACAGCGACCGCGATGTATCACACGGGCAAGAACCCCCTGAAGCGTGTCAAGAGTGACAGCGAGGAAGTGCCTGTGGTGCGTGGCGAGCGACAACGCCGCTTGCACAAGGCGTTTTTGCGATACCACGATCCAGACAACTGGCCGCTACTCAGAGACGCACTACGCGAGATGGGCCGTGAGGACCTGATCGGTAGCGGCAAGCAACAACTGATACCGGCACACCAACCACGCCCGGAAGCGACCAGGAAGACCAGCGGTTCTGCGACCACCCGACGCCGCGGGCCAGGCCGTCAGCCGCGTGAGGGTGAGATACTCACGCAACACACCGGCTTACCCCCGAGAGAAGGCACGCAAGCGGCGCACAAGACAGGGGCCAGGACGCGCGCGAAGACACAGGCCAGGTCACAGGCCAGGTCACGGGCCAGGTCACGGGCCAGGTCACAGGCAAAAACAAGCAAGCCGAGGTCGAATGACACCCGCCAGACAGGCCGCAACAACACTAGAACGCGAACAAAAACACGTTAATGAGCAAGACCATCGTCAATTCGTGGAATGAATTTGATCCACTGAAACACGTCATCGTCGGCCGAGCTGACCACACCTGTATTCCACCCAGTGAGCCAGCAACAGAGGCCAAGGTACCCGAAGACAGCGACATGCGAGGCATGTGGGGTCCGCGCCCACTCGAGACCGTGGAGAAGGCTAACCAGCAGCTGGACCATCTGGCCAAGACGCTTGAAGAGCGCGGGATCACTGTCGACCGGCCCACACCGATACAGTGGAACCAGGCGGTCAATACGCCGGATTTTTCTACCGCAAGTCAGTTTGGCTGCATGCCGCCGCGCGATGTGCTGCTCACCATCGGCAGCGAGATTCTGTCAGCACCGATGTCGTTCAGATGTCGCTACTTCGAGTACCTTGCGTATCACGACCTGATGCAACGCTATTTTGATGAGGATCCCAACTTCAGATGGGAGCAGGCGCCGAGGCCTCGTCTCGATGAGCGGTCCTACCAGGCGGGCTACTTTGACGAGATAAGCATCGATGAGCGCCTGCGGCGCACGGCAGCGCTCGATTTTGTCACCACAGAACACGAGCCCTTGTTCGACGCTGCCGATGTGTGCCGCCTTGGCAAGGACTTGTTTGTGCAGCACGGTCTGACCACCAACCGCCGCGGCATGGAGTGGTTGCAACGTCACTTTCCTGATCACCGTGTACATGCAGTGAACTTCCCCGGTGACCCCTACCCGATCCATATTGATGCGACCTTTGTACCTCTGCGCCCGGGCCTTATCATCAACAATCCCAATCGCAAGTTGCCGGAGTCGCAGCGCAAGATATTCGAGGCCAACGACTGGGAGATCATTGACGCAGCGCCCCCCTCTCATAATCAGCCGCCACCGCTCTGCTACTCCAGCATCTGGCTGTCCATGAACTGCCTGATCATCGATCACAAGACGGTGGTTGTGGAGGCCAGTGAGGTTTATCAGCAGGACCAGATGGACAAGCTAGGCATGAACGTCATACCGGTGCCGTTCCGGGACGCCTATCCTTTCGGGGGCGGACTGCATTGCGCCACCGGGGACGTGTATCGCGAGGGCACCTGCGAGGACTATTTTCCCAATCAGGTAGCCGGCACCTTGCTACGCGGCTGAGACCACTGACTCACGACCGACCCGGGGAGTGTGCCCGGGTCGGTCACGATCAGAAAACACAGGCGCTGCGGGTCAGGCAGCAGAAACCCGGTAGCCCACTCTCGGAAAATGCACCATAACCTCACCGCAGGCCTGATCCTCACGCGCCACCGATACTCGCTCTGCGCTCAAGCCTCGCAGCACTCCGCGCACGGGTTTTTCGACATCGTTTTTTGACATCGGAATGACCGATACCTCGGCTCCCGCCTCAAGGCCAAGCGGATCAGTCGAGTCCACATCGCAGGCAGACTCAGGCTCCGCCCCCTTTGCCACCGCCAAGGCATCAGCCGGCGTCATGTCGGCACTGTCACCGTGACCAAACGCCTCCATCCGTCCCGCCCAGGCAGCAAGTGCCGGGAACGGGGCAAGAAAGGCATCACTGTCGCCGTAGCGACCGCGCACAAACCAATAGCAATACCACGCGAGCAGATCCGCATGCCCGACCTTGGGGCCCAGGAGAAAGTCGCTACCACCGGCTACCAGACGCTGCTCGAGCCAACCCAGCTGAGTGCGCAGCTGCGACAGGGTGTGAGGCAGATCAGCGGCCTCCCTGGCCATGTCGCCATCAGGCCCGAAGTACAAGCGCGTCCGATCAGCTATCAATGCCGCGGGGAGTTGATCCGCAACCGGCGCAAACGCGACACGGACACACAGTTCAAACAACTCCCCATCAATCCAGCGGGACAAGGCAAAACCCAGTCCGGCATGCTCCGGCGGAAACAGGCTCGGCTGCGGCGCTCGCACCTCGAGCTCGCGGAAGATCAGCTGCGTATCACAGTAGATGTCCGCCCCCGATTGCAGTACCGGTATGCGCCGGTAGCCGCCTGTCATGGCGAATAGTTCCGGGCGATCCGGTAGGCGGTTTTGCTCAACCGAGTGCCATGCGAGGCCCTTGACGCCCAAGGTTGCGCGAATCTTCTCGGACACAGGAGACGGGGGGTAGTGGTGCAGAATCAGGTCTGTCATGGGTAGCTCGACGTAAGTGGACGCCACATGATAGCTCGGGGGCCGTCCACAGATTCTCGAAACCTTGAGAGTCACTGACGCAGTCCGAGCTATTTTGCTATTCACCGCGCCGCAAGGGCAGGCATCACCTCTTGTTATGCAAGCATGTCCATCAGAGGCTTGCGCCGCCGCGTCGGCAAGAGCGTTCTGTGGGCACTTCGCTCTGTTGGTCATGCAATCACCCCGGCGCATAGCTACCGACGGATGCACACCCTCGCTCAACGCACTCAACCGTCATGCCGAACGCTAACGCGAGGGCATCACCGCAGTGCAACATCAAGCCAATTTGGGTGCACTCGTACTCAATGAGGTGAAATCATCGAGCGTTGCTTTATTGATCTTGCGAGAAGTATAGTTGTGAAAAGACAACCGCCGCGAACATCGACAACAGTGATCACATCAACGCCCCGTCAGGAGACTACACCCCATGCATCTTGGCACTATCGTCGTCAACGGCAATCCAACAGCTGTTGTTCGACTTGAAGATGGATCGGTTCTCGATATAGCGGCAGCAGCGGCAAACGTGGCAGGAGAAGCTGGAGACGCTCTGCGCAGCAACTCACTACACTCTATTGTGGCTTGCGGCCAGACTGCCGTCGAGGCAGTTCAGGCGCTCATCGAAAATGCCAACTCTGGCACAGACACACCAGGCAGTGCGAGACACTCTCTGGCCAACGCCACCTTTCTAGCGCCTTTGCCAAACCCGAACAAGAACGTCTTTTGTGTTGGGCGCAACTATGCTGAGCACATAGCCGAGGGGGATCGAGCACAGAAGCAGAAGGTCGGTGTGACTGAATATCCGGTGTACTTCACCAAGCCTCCTACTGCCGTTATAGGCCACGGCGCAGACATTCCCTTGTTTCCGGAGGTCTCCGAGTCAATCGACTACGAAGTGGAGCTGACCGTTGTAATCGGCAAGGCGGGGCGCAACATCGCCAAGTCCGAAGCCATGAATCACGTCTTTGGCTACACCATCATCAACGATGTGACTGCACGCGACATTCAGCGCCGACACGGCGGCCAGTATTTCAAGGGCAAAAGTCTCGATGGATCTTGCCCAACAGGCCCCTGGCTGGTCACAGCTGATGCCATACCCGATCCACATGAATTGTCGATTCGCTTGTCAGTCAACGGGGAGTGGCGCCAGGATGGCAACACCAACGCCATGATCTTTGACATCCCTACCCTGATCGCTTCGTTGTCTGAGGGGCTTACGCTTGAAGCTGGCGATATGATCGCAACCGGCACACCGTCTGGAGTCGGATACGCAATGGATCCACCTCGCTTTCTTGCAGACGGAGACCGTGTTGTGTGCGAGGTACAGAACATCGGCAGTCTCGAAAATACTGTCAGGCGAGCGGTTGGTGCGTCGTGACAGCGCTAGCCAACACAAGTGAAAGTCCTGCCGCTGAAAGCCGTGAGCCGGTCGATCAACTCGGTGGTGTTGGCAAGACCCAGGCGCGCAACCAGGTGGTAGCGCTGCAGGATGTCATCCTGATCCTGCGCAAGCGCAGGTTTTGAGGATGTCTACCCCGACGTGTCTTTTGTTGATCGGATTGCAAACGCGATATTCACTGCATTGATCTAGTAATTGATTCTGCTCGGATTCGTCACCAAAACTACAGGAGAGGCACTGATGACAGCCCGTACTGATGCTGAAGGCTATGTATTGACGCCACCCGCTCAGGCCACTTTGTCCGTGGCAGGTACGGCAGAGCTATTCCCCGTTCATCGCGTCTATTGCGTCGGGCGTAACTACGCAGCTCATGCAGTTGAAATGGGGCATGATCCTGACAAGGAACCGCCCTTCTTCTTTCAGAAAAACCCCGATAATCTTGTCGCTGACGCCAGTGAGTTTCCCTATCCCAAGGCGAGCCAGGATGTTCATCACGAGATCGAGCTATTGGTAGCGCTCAAATCAGGCGGCGAGGACATCGCTGTCGAGGACGCTCTGGATTGCGTCTACGGCTACGGAGTGTCGCTGGACATGACAAGGCGAGATCTGCAGAGCGAGATGAAGAAGCTGGGTCGTCCCTGGGAGATTGGCAAGGCCTTCGAAATGTCTGCACCGTCGGGAGCAATAATGCCGGTATCGCAAGTAGGACACCCGGACGATGGTGATATCTGGCTCAAGATCAATGACGAGGTCAAACAGAGTGGCAACCTGAATCAGATGATCTGGAAGACGCCTGAAATGATCTCGATCCTCTCACGTCTTTTCACCTTGCAGGCTGGGGACGTTATCCTGACGGGCACACCATCCGGTGTGGGCCCGGTAACTCGGGGTGACCGACTACACGGCCATGTAGCCGGCGTCGGTGATTTGCACGTCACTGTAAGCTGAGTAGCTACGCAAACCGGGCAGCGCAGTTGTAGCCGTGGACAGTGCCTGCTGTTCTCGGTTTGGCGACGGTTGTTACCAGCCCATTGACATACTGACCAGATTGCAGGTCTACTGTGAAAGCAAGGCGATAAGACCACTGTTGCAGTTGACTGCTGTCCGATAGACAACCTGGGAATCAGTCCGATGGCTATTCAACCACCTCTGCAAGAGCTGGCGATCGAAACCGCTGACCGCGGCTTCTATACCAACTTCAATCGCATCGTTGCGCTTGTGTCAAAAATCGCGATCGCCTGCGTGGTGGTCTGGGCTGGGCTCTTTCCAGAGCGAGCCGGTGAGGCGCTAGGCGCCATGAAGACCTGGTCATTCAACAACCTCAACTACTACTACACGTACGCTGTCGCCTTCTTTATCGTGGTGTGCGCCGTCATTGCTCTGCATCCGCGCTGGGGCAAAATTGTCCTCGGTGATGGAGGCAAACCCGAGTTCTCCAACTTTTCGTGGTTCTCGATGATGTTTGGTGCCGGCATCGGCATCGGCATGCTTGGCTACGCCACCGGGGAGCCCATGTGGCACATCGGCGATAACCCGATGATAAGGATGAGCGCTGCAGAGCTGCAGGCAACCCTTGATGCTGCAGGCATTGCCATCGCCGAAGGCAGCACGGTATGGGCAACCTATGACGCACAGGTCGCCGCCGGGACGCTGGCCGAGATTCCCGACCTGATCGCACCCAACACCGAGGCGGCGATTACGTCAACCTACCGGTATTCCTTTTTGCACTGGGGCCTGGGGGCGTGGGCATGCTACTCGCTAGTTGGAATATCGCTCGCCTTTTTCGCCTACTCACGCGGTCTTCCACTGACCATTCGCTCGACGCTTGCACCCTTGTTCGGACGCACCCTGTCCGGACCGATAGGCCACCTTGTTGACATAACCGCAGTGGTCGCCACCATTCTCGGAATAAGCCAGACCATAGGGCTGGGCCTGGATTCCTTCTCTGCCGGACTGTTCAACATCACCGGAGCCGAATGGCTGATGACAACCGATGCCGAGGGTACTCAGGTACCGTCGACAGCGTCGATGTTGGTCGCATTGGCTGTTGTGATGGTGTGCTCCACACTGTCTGCCTTGTCTGGTGTCGGCAAGGGAATCAAGTGGCTCAGCAATATCAATATGGTGCTCTCGTTTGCGCTGCTTGCCTTCTTCGCGATATTCGGCTCGACCGTGTTTGCACTGAAAATACTTGGCTACGGTGTGTTTGACTACCTCATACACCTGCCGGCAATCACGTTTCAGGTGTTTCCTGCGGACGGTGCAGGCAGCCCCGGTGAGTGGCAAGGTTGGTGGTCCATTTTCTATTGGGCCTGGTGGATTGCCTTTGCGCCATTTGTTGGCATCTTTCTGGCGCGTATTTCCAGAAACCGAAGCATCAGGGAGTTTGTGCTCGGCTCGATAGTCGCCCCGTCGTTGATGTGCTTTCTGTGGTTTGCCCTTCTCGGAGGAACCGCCATCGATCTGGAATTGAACGGTTCGGCAGATGGCAGTATCTTTGCCATGAGTCTTACCGCACAGCTTTACCAGACCATCAACGTGCTGATGCCGGCAGCCGCAAGCATCATCTCCGTACTGATCGTTGTGCTGTTACTGACCTATCTCGTTACCTCTGCAGACTCCGCGGTACTGGTTGTCAACACCATCAATGCCGGGGGCTCCCAGTCTGCTGCCACAAAGCACCACATCATCATGTGGGGCCTGATTCTGACCGCTGTGATTGCAGCGCTGCTACTGGCCGGTGGCTTGAGCGCCATTCAGTCAGCGATGATCATTGGGGCCATCCCGTTTTCCTTCATGATGATCCTGATGGGCGTCTCGCTAATCAAGGCGCTCGTCAGAGATGACATACGCATAAGGCAAGGCACGCATCAACAGGTCTCCCTGGACGAGAGTCAGGCGTGACGGATGTGCGATGCCTCAGCGCGTCAGATGCCGAGCTTCAGTCTCTACGCATTAATCTGTCGTGGGCGGTTTATCGGGGCTCTCGCTACCTCCGATAAACCCGCCGGACTGTCGCTGCCACAGACGCGCGTACAAGCCATCCTGTCTGAGCAGGTCTTCATGGCGGCCCTGCTCGGCAATGCGCCCGCCTTCCATCACCACGATACGGTCCATTCTGGAAATCGTGGATAGACGATGGGCAATGGCGATGACGGTTTTGTCTTGCATGACCCCTTCGAGTGCCTGCTGTATCTCAGCCTCTACTTCACTGTCCAGCGCGCTGGTCGCCTCATCCAGAATCAGCAGAGGCGCGCCCTTGAGTACCACACGTGACAAGGCGATACGCTGACGCTGACCACCTGACAACTTGATACCGCGCTCACCGACATGGGCGTCATATCCGCATCTGCCCGCGTTGTCTTGCAAACCCATGATGAAATCATGTGCCCTGGCTTCGCGCGCTGCGCGTTCGATGTCTTGCTGCGCGACGCCTTCACGACCCAAGGCTATATTGTCACGTACCGAGCGATTCAGAAGAGCTGCCTGTTGGCTGACCATGCCGATGACCGCACGGAGGCTGTCCTGGTCCACCTCCCGAATATCCTGACCGTCGATCGCTATCTCGCCTTGTTCAGCATCATAGAATCGCAACAACAGATTCACCAAGGTTGACTTTCCAGCCCCGGAGCGGCCCACCAGGCCCACTTTTTCGCCCGGCTCGATAGTCAGCGATAACTGCTCAAGCCCTCCGCTGCGAATACCGTAGTGATGGCTCACATTCCTGAACTCTATCTTGCCTTGGCTGACTGCTAGCTTCGGCGCTGTTGAATCATGTGCGATCGCGAGCGGCTGAGCGACGGTTTTCAAGGCTTCCCGCAAACTGCCTACGCGCAAAAAGATCACCCACAGGGAATCGAAAATCCACTCTGCCATGGTGGTGATTCGCAGGCTCAAGGCGATCGAGGCGCCGATCAAACCGATCGTGGTGGATCCACTCGACCATAAATACAAGGCGTAACCCACAAAGCCCACCATCATGATGCCCTCCAGCAGCGACAGAATGCTGCGAAGAGCCACCCCTATCTGACGTGTACGGAACAAGGCCTGGCGCGTGTTCTCAAGCTTCTCGCGGTGCTCACTGACCATGAACTCTCTGTCTGTGAACAACTTGAGTGTGTCCATGTTGGAAAACCCATCCACAACCGTGCCCGTCAAAGCCGATTTTGCACCTTGAAAGGCTTGCTGGGCCTTGATCATGCGCGGGATAAACAAAGCGAGTACACCTGAATACATCAAGAACCAGACAAACAATGGCAAAGCCAGGCGAACATCGGTATCCGACATCAAGGCGACAATGCCGATAACGTACACACAGGCAAACGCTATAGCGTTGACGAACTGATACAGGACATCGCCAGCGTAGTTGCCAATGTCAACGAGGCGACTCGCAGTACGACCCGTGAGATCTTCCTGAAACCAACCAACGGATTGTTTTGACAGGTGATCATGAGCACGCCAACGGACCAATGTTGCTGCGTTGCACTGCAATCCAATGTCATTGACAGCGTGACGTGCCAGTTGCGACAGGGGCTTCAGGACCAGCAGCATGCCTGCAGCAGCAAGCAGAGAAGTGCTGTGCACCTCCCAGAAGGTATCAACAGAACTTGCAGCCAGTACATCGATCAGTCTACCGATGTAGCTGATGAGCCACACATCGATCGCAGCAGCACAAACCGTCACGATCAGGCTCATTCCCAATACGCGTTTCAGTGGCTCAACATGCGCCGACAAGTATCGAAAGACTTGTGCTGATGGAGCTGGCCCCTCGCCGGCATACGGACGAGCGAGATTCAAGGCAGCTGATGTGAAATAACGGAAAAGCCCTCTCATGCCTGTACCTGCCCCCGCGCCTCGACTCAATGATCCTACTAGGGTGACACGACAGGAGCGGCTGCATCCGTGTGTCGATAATTCTCAAAACAGAGACCGGTTATAATCCCGCCATGAATCCATGGCTGCGGCAACCTTTTCATGAACAAGGTCTTTGACAATGCAACGCAAGCGCTTGACGGCTTGCTGCATGACGGCATGCTCATCGCGGCCGGCGGCTTCGGTTTATGCGGTATCCCCGAACTCCTGCTCCAGGGGATCAAGGAGGCGGGCACCCAGGATCTGACCTTCGTCTCCAACAATGCAGGGGTCGATGACTTCGGTATCGGCATGCTGTTGCAAACGCGTCAGGTCAAAAAGATGATGAGCTCTTATGTGGGCGAGAACGCGGAGTTCATGCGTCAGTATCTTGCAGGCGAGCTTGAGCTTGAGTTCAACCCGCAAGGGACGTTGGCTGAACGTATGCGATCCGCAGGCTGCGGCATCCCCGGCTTCTACACACGCACAGGTGTCGGTACCGTGATCGCCGAGGGCAAGGAGCACAAGGAGTTCAACGGCGAGACCTATATCCTGGAGGAAGGCATCTTTGCAGACCTCTCAATCGTCAAGGCATGGAAAGCAGACCCCACCGGCAATCTGGTGTTCAGAAAAACAGCCCGCAACTTCAATCCGCCAGCAGCCATGTGCGGCAAGGTGTGTGTGGTCGAGGTAGAGGAAATCGTCGAGACAGGTTCACTGGACCCTGACGGTATTCATTTGCCGGGAATCTATGTGCATCGCCTGATTCAGGGCGAGCATGAAAAACGTATCGAACAACGCACCTTGAGGGAGGCCTGAGTCATGGCATGGGATAGAAACCAGATGGCCGAACGCGCTGGCCGTGAACTGCAGGACGGTTGGTACGTCAACCTCGGGATCGGCATACCCACCCTGGTATCCAACTACATTCCCGAGGGTGTGGAAGTCACTCTGCAGTCAGAGAACGGCATGCTCGGCATGGGCCCCTTCCCAACGGAAGACGAGATTGACCCGGACCTGATCAATGCCGGCAAGCAGACGATCACCGAACTTCCGCAAACCGCCTATTTCGACTCTTCGCAGTCCTTCGGGATGATTCGTGGCGGCAAGATCGCCATGGCTATTCTCGGCGCTATGGAGGTGGCCGACAACGGAGATCTTGCCAACTGGATGATACCCGGCAAGCTGGTCAAGGGTATGGGCGGTGCCATGGACCTGGTCGCAGGTGTTGGCCGCGTGGTGGTCATCATGGATCACGCCAACAAGCACGGCGACAGCAAGATCCTCAAAGACTGCACCCTGCCGCTGACCGGCAAGGGCGTCGTGGATCGCATCATCACCAACCTCGGCGTGCTCGACGTAGTCGAAGGCGGGCTCAAGATCGTGGAGCTTGCAGAAGGGGTTACCGAGGACGAGCTGCGTGCGGCAACGGTCGGGACGATTGTCTGATCAGCCTGTCAGACATGGCGGACAGAAATGCGCCTGGCGGCGCTATTGCATGACGGCGCCTACAATGAGGCGCGGCAAAGTCGTCCCCGCTACACCGTCAGGGGCATATGCCGATTGACATCCTTGTACAACAGATAACGGAATCGTCCGGGGCCACCGGCGTAGCAGGCTTGCGGGCAAAACGCTCGCAGCCATAGAAAATCGCCTGCTTCAACTTCTACCCAGTCTTGATTGAGGCGATAGACCGCCTTGCCTTCGAGAATGTAGAGACCGTGCTCCATCACGTGCGTCTCGGCAAACGGAATGCTCGCGCCCGGCAGGAAGCTGACGATGTTCACGTGCATGTCGTGGCGTGTGTCAGCGGGGTCGACAAAACGCGTCGTGGTCCAGGCCCCATCGGTGCCCGGCATGGCCAAGGCCCGTGTGTCGGCCTCGCTGGTCACAAAGGATGCAGGCACCTCAACGCCACCGACTCGCTGATAATGCTTGCGAATCCAGTGAAAGCGCAGCCTCTCTGCTCCCGAGTTAGAGAGCATCCATTGCGAGCCAGGTGCAAGCCAGACATAGCTTCCTGCTATCAAGGTGTGTGATTGCCCGTCGAGTCTGAGCTGAGCCGATCCGTCGACAACAAAGACAACGGCTTCAGCTTTTTCGTCTGGCTCGGGCTCAGTTGAGCCTCCGCCAGGCTCAACGTCCATGAGGTAGTGAGAAAACGTAGTCGAGAATCCCGACATCGGTCGCGCAAGAACCCAAAGCCGCGTTGCGCTCCAATGCGGCAGAAAACTTGTGACAATGTCGGTCTGGACCCCACGAGGAATGACTGCGTAACTCTCGGTGGTCACGGCTCGCCCGGTCAGCAACTCATGCTGCCCGGGAAGTCCGCCTTCAGGTACGTAGTATTCGTTCAATGGCTCACGCTCCGATTGTTGACCGAAACCAGCATTTCCAGTCTCAGCAACGCGATCTTGTTGATCTCGTCCAAGGCTGTGTTGAACTCGGTCTGCACATCGTTTTTCAGACGCTGCTCGAACACGTCCAGAATGGCCGCTCGATCGCGCCCGCGCACCGCGAGCACAAAGGGAAACCCGAAGCGCTCGTGATAGGCCAGATTCGCTGCCTGAAAACGGGTGAGCTCATCGGCCGAGCAGTGATCAAGCCCTGCACTTGCCTGCTCGTCGGTGGACTCCGTGGTCAGCTCTCCCGCGAGGGCTGCACGACCGACAAGGTCCGGATGGGCGCGAATGAGGGCGAGCTTCTTTTGATCAGACGCCTGCATCAAGGTCCTGGCCATCGCGCCGGCCAGAGCCTGCGCCTGTTCGCGCGAAACGAATGGGTCTGCGGGTAGTGTCCCTGCCTCGAAGGTCTGGCGCGCAATCCACGGGGAATGCTCATAAACACCTCCGTATCGGGCAACGAGAGAATCAATGTCAGCTGTGCGTTTCATGCCAGTCATCAGTGACTTCCCCAAAGCGGCAAGTCTGCTGCGCGAGTATTGCTGTATCTTCGATCACAGGCAAGGAGTACGTCGGCACGTTGTTGATTTTTCGCACATATTCGCCGCGCACCACAGGCCACGGTCATCGCGCAATCCAAAGACTTTTTATCGAACATGGGCAAACTGACAACTCACGTGCTGGACACCGCACGTGGCAAACCCGGTGCTGGAATCGCCATTCAGGTTGAGCGCCTGGAAGGTGATCAAAGAGAGCTGGTGGCCAGCGCCATCACCAACGCCGATGGGCGTTGTGACTCCGCTTTGCTGGAGGGGGCTGATTTGCGTGTCGGTGAATACGAGATGCACTTCTCCGTTGGCGCCTATCTCGTCGCGAACGACATGGCAGAGCCCGCCTCGGGCCCGCGCTTTCTGGACACTGTGGTGCTGCGCTTTGGAGTCAGCAACGCCGACGAGCACTATCATGTGCCGCTGCTCGTGTCGCCTTTTGCCTACTCAACCTATCGCGGAAGCTGAGCTGTGGAAGGCTACATTCTCGAATGGCTCAACCTCATTGGGCGCATGACCCACTTGATCGTGGGTATTGCCTGGATTGGTGCGTCCTTCTACTTCATCTGGCTGGACAATCACCTTGAGCAACCAGCTGAAGAAGTCGCCAGACAACGCGGTGTTGGCGGCGAGCTCTGGGCGGTGCACGGTGGCGGCTTCTACAACGCCCAGAAGTACACCAATGGCGTGCCCAAGATTCCCGAGCGGCTGCACTGGTTCAAGTGGGAGGCATACACCACGCTGATCACCGGGGTCTTTCTGCTTGCGCTGATGTATTGGTACCAGGCCGAGATCTACACCATTGACCCATCGGTCATGGCCTTGTCCAAACCCGTGGCAATCCTGATTGGTGTTTTCACCTTACTCGGCGGGTGGCTCGGTTACGACTTGCTTTGCAGGTCATCCCTCGGCGAACGGGAGAACCTCATGGCAGGTGTGCTGATCGTCGCGCTGACCGTGATCGCCTGGGCTCTTTGCCAGGTATTCAGCGGCCGCGGCGCCTTCATGCACTATGGGGCCATGCTCGGCACGATCATGGTTGCCAACGTCTTCTTTGTGATCATGCCGGGTCAGCGTGCCATGGTTGCCTCATGCACAGCGGGTGAACAACCGGACCCCATACACGGCAAACGCGCCAAACAGCGCTCGGTCCACAACACCTACTTCACTCTGCCGGTGCTGTTTGTCATGATCAGCAACCATTACGCGATGACGTGGAGCCACGAGTACAACTGGCTGATCTTGATAGCGATGTCAATCGCCGGTGCGCTGGTCCGCGTGCACTTCGTGCAAGCGCACTTCGGCAAGCCCTCGCCGATCCCGGCATCAGTAGCCGCTGTTTTGCTCGGCGGCGTCATCTTCGCGATCATGCCCCGGCCGCAGACTCAACTGGATACAACAGCCACAGTCACGCTGGAGCGGGCACATGCCATCGTGGTATCGCGCTGCGCGGCCTGTCATGCCAGCGAACCCTCCCATACGGGTTTCAGTGCAGCGCCCAAAGGTATCGTTTTTGACACCGCTGAACAGACGCTCGCGCAAGCCAACGTGATCCATCAGCAAGCTGTGCTGACCCGCGCCATGCCCATTGGTAACCTCACCGGCATGCTCGATGAGGAACGCGCTGCCCTCGATCAGTGGTTCCGTGCAAGTAGAGTGGACCCATGACTTCTCAACACATTGGGGATGAGATCGTTGTCGAACCACTGAGTGCGGAAACATTCGCAGCCTTCGGTGATGTTATCGAGTTACAGGCTGAGCCAGGTATGCTCATCAACCGCGGACTGTGCGCACGCCACCACGACCTTGCCACTCTCGACTTCAGCGACGGCAAGGCCGGTATCAGTCTGTTCGATGGCACTCCCTACTCGCTACCGCTGTCGCTGGATCTGGTCGAGCGCCACCCTCTGGGCAGCCAGGCCTTTCTACCGATGAGCTCAGATCCCTTTCTGGTCATCACGGCCGCAGACAAAAACGGAATTCCCGACAAGCCGCGCTGCTGGATAAGCGATGGACGACAGGGCGTCAACTACCATCGCAACACGTGGCATGGTGTTCTGACACCCATCAAACGACCTGCCCTCTTTGCGGTGGTTGATCGCATTGGTGGCGGCAACAATCTTGAGGAGCACTTCTTTGACATTCCGTGGACAGTGGTCGATCGACAAGGACTGATCAAAGCAGATCACACGTGAGCCACACGAGAACAGCGCATGAGCACTGACACCTACCCCCGCGACATGGTTGGCTATGGCAGCGCGCCACCTGATCCGCAATGGCCGAACGAGGCCGCGATTGCGGTGCAGTTCGTCATCAACGTCGAGGAAGGTGGCGAGAACAACATTCTGCACGGTGATGCCGCGTCAGAGGCCTTCTTGTCAGAGATCGTCGGTGCAGCGGCCTGGCCCGGACAACGCCACATGAACATGGAGTCGATCTACGAATACGGGTCTCGCGCCGGCTTCTGGCGACTCCATCGAATGTTTGTCGAGCGCGATATGCCGGTCACCGTTTTTGGCGTTGCCACGGCTTTGGAGCGAGTTCCCGAAGCCGTCGCCGCCATGAAGTCGGCTGGCTGGGAAATCGCGACGCACGGTCTCAAATGGATTGACTACAAGGACTTTACGCCCGACGCCGAGTCTGATCACCTGTCGCAGGCAATCGCCTTGCACGAGCGTGTTGTCGGTGAGAAACCTGCAGGCGTATACATCGGCCGCACCTCGGAACACACACAGGATCTCTGTGCCGCCTACCAGCACCTGGAATACTCCGCCGATAGCTATGCAGATGAGTTGCCCTACTGGCGAACAACCCCACACGGTACTCAGCTGATGGTGCCCTATACGCTGGATGCAAACGACATGCGTTTTGCCACACCGCAGGGTTTCAACGCAGGAGATCAATTTTTCAACTATCTGCGCGACAGCTTCGATCTGCTACTCGCAGAAGGCACCGCTGGCGCCCCCAAAATGATGTCGATAGGCTTGCACTCACGGCTGGTGGGCAGACCAGGTCGTGCAGCGTCACTCGCACGCTTTCTTGACCATGTTCAGACAAGCGAACGTGCCTGGGTGGCGCGCCGCATCGATATTGCGCGTCATTGGCGCGATGTGCATCCTGCAGTCAGCTAGTCGAGCGCAGCATCAGCGTAATTTCCCTTTACCCGTTCCTTGGTCGGATCAAAATGCGGGAAGGCTACAACAGTAGCTGCCAGTCTCTTTTGCAACCCGTCAAGCTGCCCTACTTCGATCGGCGTGCCAACCTCGGCATGCGCAAGATCGACACGCGCAAGCGCTATAGTCTTGCCGAGTATCGGCGATTTGACCGCTGACGTGATCTCGCCCACCTGCACCCGTCCAACGCGCACGCAGTCGCCATTGGACGGCACCACGCCACCTTCGATATCCAGGCCCACCAGCTTTCGTTGCGGATGCAGCTTGCGATCTTCGAGCACCGTTCGACCAACGAAGTCATCAGTCTTGCTCTTGAGCGGCACGGTAAAACCGATGCCTGCTTCAAACGGATCGGTACGATCCGAGAACTCATAGCCCGCAAAGATAAGACCTGATTCGACACGTAGCCAGTCAAGCGCCGCTAGGCCAAGAGGCGTCAGACCATGTGGCTCACCAGCGGCCATAATGACATCAAACACTTCGCTCGCATCCTTGGGGTGACAAAAGACTTCATATCCCAGCTCTCCAGAGTAGCCCGTGCGACTGACGACCACAGCTGGCCCATGAAAGTCATGAAGACGCGCAACCGCAAAGCGAAACCAGCCAAGCTCATCCATGTTGGGCTGCGTCGGCGGGGTCCAGATGATATCGCGCAGGACGTCACGGGAGCGCGGCCCCTGCACAGCCACATTGCACAACTGCGAGGTCGAATCACGTACCCAGGCATTGAGTCCACGAGTTGCCGCCAGCTCTCGCAATGCAAGCCCGGAGTCATCATTGCCGCCGATCCAGCGGAAGTTATTGTCACCGAGCCTGAATACGGTGCCGTCATCGATCATGCCGCCGTTTTCGGCACACATAGCGGTGTACACCACCTGGCCTGTGGCGAGCTTCTTCATGTCACGAGTCACACCGAGCTGCATCAAGGCTTCTGCATCAGGGCCTGTAACCTCGTATTTGCGTAGCGGCGAGAGATCCATGATGGCCGCCTTTTCACGACAGGCCCAGTATTCGGCGACGCTGCCGTGCTGAGTCATCGTATTCGGCAACCAATATCCGTTGTACTCGACAAAATCTCTGGTGTGCTTCGCGAACGAGGCGTGAAATCCTGTCTCCTGTGTATCTTTCACCTCTGCCTCCGGGGTCTTGCGCCAGCCGATCGAGCGCTTGAAGAGTTCTTGACTACCGTACACACGCACCTGGATATCAGTCGGGTTCCAACCGTTGGCAGGATCCACATCACAGGGGCAAGCGCTGGACACACAGACCAGATCCGACAATGCTCTCAGTAGTACATAGTCACCTGGCCGCGACCAAGGATCATCCATCAGGATCGCGTTTGTGTCGTCGAGCAAAGTGTTGAAAAAGAAGTTGATTGCTGGCCACCCACCACGTGGCCTGATGCCAAAGCGATCCAGCTCAAGATTCATGTTGTCGGTGCAGTTGACATGACCCGGATAGCCAAGATCCTCGTAGTAGCGTGCGGTGCAGGCAAGTCCAAAGGTGTCGTGACGGCCACAGGTGTCCTGCACAATCTCAACCAGCGCCTCCTGATCAGAGCTGAAGTACTTCGAATAGATACCCGGTGCCGGGTACAGCGATCCGCCAAGAGAACGTGTGGTCGTCGGGTCAATATCGCGCTCAAGCCCTTTGTCCAGGGCGCGCTGACTGAAGGCCTGAAAATCTGAACACTCACGCCCTTGTACATCCAGTATTTGTATGTACTGACCCTTGCGTACTTCAAAGGCAGACGCATTGCCCGGTTGTATGTTCACATCAACAAGCGCATCCGCCAGAGGCGCTGCAGCCTCCAGCGTGTTCGACTCATCCCGCCCACGCAAACGTTCGACGTACAACAAGAGCTCAGTGGCTGTGTTCTGACCATGCGGACTCATCGGCGAGGCAACAGCCGCAACGATTAACAACCCGCCTTCACTTGCGGTGAACGAGCGAAGCTCGCCGGCAACCGAGTCGCCACCAAACAGGCGTACCACTTCTGCTGTAGACACATCAAAGCCACTGGCCTTCAGTGCGCTGAGTACTCGTGCACCAGACACCCCGCCATTACGCAGTGTGGATTCAAGTGAAGGCGAGTCCTCACGCTTGCTGTGTTTAGTTGCGCCTGAGGTCGCAGAACGGGTAGCCCCTGAAGTCGTGAGCAATGCCGCAGCATCAGAGCGACCGTCAGGTCGGAAGAGCGTCAATTCAACTGGTTGCAAGCCTTCCACATCAATGATCGAGATGATGTCTCCTGCCTCTACCTCAACTGCACGAGATCCCCCCCCGGGCACAGGGTGGCGCTCGACGTTCGGTGGCAACACCGGCATCCCCGGCACACTGACACCTGCACGCAAAAAAGGTGTTTCAAAGCGAGGGCTTGCTGCATCACTGTCAATCATGAGGTAATTCCCAACAAACGCGAGCGTTCAGCGCCCCACTTGCCGATCAGGTGATCGACCATCAAGCCCATGAAAGCTACGCACAGGCCAAGCACCAGCCCCTTGCCTACGTCGGTTGATGACAACGCACGTTGCATCTCCTGTCCAAGATCCTGCGTGCCTATGAAGGCCGCGATGATGACCATGAACAAGGAGAACATGACGGTCTGATTCAAGCCCACCATGATCGTTGGAACCGCCATCGGCAAGGATACTCGCCAGAGTTTCTGGCCTTCGCTGGCGCCACTCATATCGGCAGCTTCAAGCAGGTTTTCAGGCACGCCACGCAAGCCCTCGATGGTATAGCGGGTCATCGGCACGGTGCCAAACACAATGACTGCTGCAATCGCAGCCACATCGTTCACACCAAACAACATGATGACCGGAATCAGGTAAATGAAGCTTGGGAAGGTTTGCATGGTGTCACAAGCGAGCAGCACGCGTTGAGCCCGTGTCTCCTTGCGTCCGGCCCAGACACCCAATGGCAATCCGATCAGCGCTGACAGAAACACTGCAAAACTCACCATATAGGCGGTAATCATGGCGCGATCCCACCAGCCACTCAGCGCAATCAAAGCGACGTAGGCAAAACAGCTTGCTGCACTGCGCCAACCACCCACGCGCCAACCGATACCGGCAAACAACATCAAAACCGACGTGAATGGCAACCAAAGATAGGCGTCACGCAAGGGGATCAATACCTGCGTAATCAGAAAGGCTCGTATGGCAAGGGTAACCGGGTCTATGAATTCCAGCATCCAGCCAACGACAGCATCAAACTCCTTAGACAAGGTAAACGCCTGCCGACGCCCAATCTCGGCAGCCAATGGGAAGACCTGCGCCAAGGCGAATACACCCGCTGTCAATACGACCCACACCAACAACACCTGGTGCCGGGACACCCAGGATGTGCCGCGCTCGAAGTGCTCGGGCTGGCGTACCGCCCACGCCTTGGAAAACCGATCCAGCATCACAGCAAGCAGCACGATGGTAATCCCGATCTCGATCGAGCGTCCGATCTTCAAGGACTGCAGCAACTGCAAGAGCTTCTGACCGAGTCCGGGCATGCCAATAAAGCTTGCCAACACCACCATGGCTAGCGATTGCATGATGACTTGATTGACACCGACAAGGATCTCGGTGCGCGCAGTTGGCAGACGCACATAGCGCAACAACTGCCAGCGAGTGGCGCCGCACATCTCGCCACTCTCAACCACTTCCGGTGCAACCTTGCGCAAGCCGAGAAGCGTCATGCGAATCATCGGCGGCACCGCAAAGATGATCGTGACGATCGCCCCGGATTTTGGCCCCACACCGATGAACACGACTACAGGGATCATGTAGGAGAAATGCGGCAACGACTGAGCGATATTGAGCAGGGGATTGAGCACGGCCTCCACACGCCGACTTTTCCAGGCTGCCACGCCCAGACTCAAACCGAGTAGTACCGCCAAGGGCACGGCCACCACGATGACCGACAGCGTCTCCATGGTCCACTTCCACTGCCCGAGCAGGGCAATCCACACAAAGGTCGCCCCACCCAACAGTGCAAGGCGCCAACCGCCGAGCCAGTAGCCAAGACAAGCGGCACTAACCGCAATCACTGTCCACGGTATCGGTTCAAGCCTGGGCCAGCGACGCTTGCCGTACAACAGATTGCCGGTGACATCGAGTAACCACTCAATGCCTGAGGCAAAGGCTCGCGTTACATGTATGAAGCCCAGATCGTCTTTGATAAAATTGAATAGCCAGTTCAAACCATCGGAAAAAGGCAGCACCAGCAATGCGGGTAGACGCATCAAGCCCTCGGGCAACCAGGGTTTGAGCAAGGCAAGCGCGACAGCCAATGCAATCAAAACAAGCCCAAAAGCTCTGGCGTTCGCAGGTTGCGCCAGGCGGTCGACCAGTGAATCCACAGTGTGAGCGCTGGCTACGGCGGTATTCACGGCGCATCACCCAGCAATACGTCAAGAGCGATCGAGCGACTGAGCCGGCCAATACACTGTCCCGTGTCATCGACCACGGCATACTGCTCACGTGCATCGTTGACCAGACGCCGCGCGAGTGAGTGAATCGAGGCGCCGGCGGTCACCGGCTCTCCGTCCGGCACGGCTGCGTCTGCGGCACCACCCAGCGGCTCTACCAAAGCACCTGCATGCACCACTCGCGCGCGCTCAACCGCCTCGGTGAAACGCGCGACATAATCGGTGGCAGGGTGCAGCACAATCTTGTCGGGAGTATCCACCTGTTCCACAGCGCCGTCCTTCATGATGGCGATACGGTCAGCGAGTCGTAATGCTTCATCGAAGTCGTGAGTAATGAAGACGATGGTCTTGCCAAGCATGTCCTGCAAGCGCAGAAACTCGTCCTGCATGTCGCGCCTGATCAACGGGTCAAGCGCCGAAAAGGGCTCATCCAGAAACCAGATATCAGGCTCGATCGCGAGGCTGCGTGCAATGCCCACACGTTGTTGCTGGCCACCGGAGAGCTCGCGCGGAAAATAGTTCTCGCGACCCTCGAGACCTACCAGCTTGACCACCTCCATCGCACGTTCGCGCCGGGTGTGTCGGTCCTGCCCACGCATCTGCAGCGGAAAAGCCACATTGTCCAACACGGTGCGGTTCGGCAACAACGCAAAGTTCTGAAAGACCATGCCCATCTTGTTGCGTCGCAGCTCGATCAGCCCGCGAGTATCGAGCGCGCGAAGGTCCTGCCCATCGACCTGGATCTCACCAGAGGTGGATTCAAGTAAGCGAGAAAGACACCGCACAAGGGTGGACTTGCCGGACCCTGACAGACCCATAATGACGAGCATCTCGCCGCGAGCAATCTCGAGAGAGACATCGCGCACCGCCGGGATGTAGCCATCGCTCATCAGCTGCCCAAATGCCGGTGTGCTCCCGGTGAGCGCACCGGCAAGGTACTGCTCTGGCTCGACTCCAAAGAGTTTCCACAGATTGCTGCAGCGAATCAGCGGCGTTGTGTCGGGAGCGGCGACAGGCATGGGCGGCTGGTCAATCAGATTTGCCGGGGGCAGCTATAGCCGCTATCCCCAAGGTCACGGCGGGGCGCACGAGTGCCCCGCCCGGTTTATGGATCGGGACTAGTTGATCCAGTCCTTCCACACATCTTCATTGGCCGCGAGCCATTCAGCCGCTGCCTCTTCGGGCTCGAGCTCGTCAACATCAACCAGCTTCGCCATCTCGGCAATCTGCGGGTTGGTGAAGGAGATCTTCTCGAGCACCGCATAGGCTGACGGCCATTTCTCGGCCATACCTTCCCAGGCAGCCTTCTTCAGATAGCCGTTGGGCGGATTGGCACAATCGTAGGTGGCATCCGGGTTGGGTCCCAGCGCCGGGTCTTCAGCGCAGCCTGGCTCGTACTCCGGAAACTCGATGAACGCCCCGGGGTGCACGGCCTCGATGAAGTTAGGCGTCCAGTTGAACAGCACGATGGGCTCGCCGCGCTTCTTGGCCGCGGCAAGTTCTGCCCACAAGGCGCTGGCAGAGCCTGCGTTGACCACGGTGAAATCCATGCCCAGGGCATCAACACGTTCCTGATCGTGCTTGAGCCAGTCAACAGGCCCGCCTAGAAAGCGACCAGAATCGCCTGTCTCTGGCGTTGCAAACTTTGCCGAGCACGCATTCAAAGCCTCCCAATCAGGCAAGCCCGGGCACAGCTCCGCCACATAGTCGGGGTACCACCAGTCTTCACGTGTTACCGCATCGTGGTCACCGGCATCGACAATGCCGCCCTTTTCCATAGCCTCGTTGAACGCTGCTCCGAAAGCACCTTCCCACACTTCGAGCTCCAGAGTGACATCACCCAAGCGCACAGACTCGTAGACGGCCTGACTATCAGTCGACACGTACTCCACGTTGTTACCCATTTCCTCGAACATTTGTCCAACTACATTGGACATCACGATCTGCGAGTTCCAATTGTGGATCGGAATGATGATCGGATCACTGGAATCCTCAGCCAAGGCTGAGCCAGAAAACGCAAGCAAGGCACCAATAAATGCACTGTTTGCAGTTGCGACGAGGCCAGCCCCCAACGTCGTCTGTGGATGCTTCAAGGTCATTGATCGTCTCCAGTAGCCAAATAGCGCTTGCGAGCGTGGCTGCCCGACTATTTTGCGCAGGACATCACAGGTCCTGATCCGGACCCTACACCAAACATTCACGAAAGGAAAGACTGATTCATTTGTTGAAACAATCGCTCGGCGGTGATAACGTCCCGCCACTTATCGGATTCTCATTCGGCGCCATCATCATGTGCGGAATCGTCGGGCTTTACCTGAAAAACGAAGCGCTATACCCGGAACTTGGGCGGCTGTTCAAACCCATGCTGGTCGAGATGACGAGCCGAGGACCGGACTCAGCAGGTGTTGCTCTCTACCGTGACCCGGTAGCCGCGGGGGAGCTGAAGTTCTCACTCGCTCACGATGATCCCGAGCATGACTGGACAACACTCGCCAACGACCTGGGTAAGGCACTGAACGCTAATGCGAACATTACGCAGCGCGACACACATGCCTTGCTGATCACCAACGCCGACGAAGCTGCGGTCGGTCACTGGCTGGCTGAGAAGGCGCCAGATGTTCGGCTGGTCGGCAGCGGACTGAGCGTGGAGATCTACAAGGAAACCGGATTGCCCGAGGACGTCTACTCGCGCTTTGATCTCGAATCAGCTGCCGGGCGGCACATGATCGGGCACACACGGATGGCAACCGAAAGCGCCGTGACAACGGCAGGGTCTCACCCCTTCGCTACCGGTGCGGACCTATGCCTTGTGCACAACGGGTCGCTGTCCAATCACAATCGCTTGCGCGAGGAGCTTATACGTCAGGGCGTAAGTTTCAGTAGTGAAAACGATAGCGAAGTCGCTGCTGCCTATCTGACGTGGAAGCTGCGCAACGGCGTTTCTCTGAAACAGGCGCTCGAAGATGCACTCGACGACCTCGACGGTTTCTTCACCTTCTGTGTCGGCACAAGTGACGGTTTTGCCGTAGTGCGCGATCCGATTGCCTGCAAGCATGCCGTGTTGGCCGAAACCGATGACTGGGTTGCCATGGCAACCGAGTTTCGGGCCATCGCTACCTTGCCCGGTAGCGACAATGCCGAGATCTGGGAGCCAAAGCCCGCCACCGTGTACAGCTGGGGCAGCGGCGACATGAACATTGATACACCCGTCGCGCAAGTTGCCGGGAGTGCCGCATGAATACACTCGACCTGCAAGCCCTTGGCCTGCGCGCCGTCAATTCGACGTTGCAGGACCTTGAGGACGGGAGCAACAAGACCGCCTGGACCGTTACCAATCCGATGGGGCAACATGCGATTGCTTGCGGGCTCGACAAACCGATGTCGGTAGACATACTGGGGCATGTCGGCTTTTACTGTGGTGGAATGAACAAGGAGGCAGACATCACCGTACATGGTCACGCAGGGGTCGGGCTTGCAGAAAACATGATGAGCGGCAGCGTACGTGTCACAGGCAACGCCAGCCAGTCAGCCGGCGCAACCGGACACGGCGGGCTACTGGTTATAGAGGGCGATGCCTCATCGCGCTGTGGCATCTCGATGAAGGGCATTGATATCGTGGTAGGCGGCTCGGTCGGGCACATGTCAGGCTTCATGGCACAGCTTGGACATCTGGTGGTATGCGGCGATGCCGGAGATGCGCTGGGCGACTCCATATATGAGGCCAAGCTCTACGTGGCAGGTTCGGTAGACAGTCTCGGCGCTGATTGTATCGAGAAGGAAATGACGCCTGAACACCTCGCGACGCTGACTAATTTGCTGCAGCGCTCTGGTATGGACGCAGACCCAAAAAGCTTCAAGCGCTACGGCTCCGCTCGACAGCTCTATCACTTTGACATCGACAAGGCGGACGCGTACTGATCATGGCCGAGCAGAAGCACAACTCGCAACCGAGAGCCGCCGCACGCGCATCGGCCACTTTCGACGAATACACCCTCTCGGAAATCCGTCGTGCAGCCAGCACCGGCATATACGATATAAGAGGTGCAGGTGCCAAACGCGCATTGCCGCATTTTGACGACCTGTTGTTTCTTGGCGCGTCCATTTCACGCTATCCCCTGGAAGGCTACCGCGAACGCTGCGGCACCGAGGTGACCCTTGGCGATCGCTTTGCCAGCAAGCCACTACAACTGAAAATCCCGATCACCATTGCCGGCATGAGCTTTGGCTCACTCTCCGGGCAGGCCAAGGAAGCGCTGGGGCGTGGTGCCAACGCGGCAGGTACGTCAACGACGACTGGCGACGGTGGCATGACCCAGGAAGAGCGAGGTCATTCCAAGCTGCTGGTCTACCAATACCTGCCGTCACGCTACGGCATGAATCCTGATGATCTGCGCAAGGCAGATGCTATCGAGATAGTCGTCGGTCAAGGAGCCAAACCCGGCGGTGGCGGCATGCTGCTCGGGCAAAAGATCAACAAACGCGTCGCTGGCATGCGCTCCCTACCCGAAGGTATTGATCAACGCTCGGCGTGCAGACACCCGGATTGGACCGGCCCCGATGATCTGGAGATAAAAATCCTGGAGCTACGCGAGATCACACGCGGGGAAAAACCGATCTTCGTCAAGATCGGTGGATCAAGGCCCTACTACGACACAGCACTCGCTGTTAAATCAGGGGCAGACGTTGTTGTTCTCGACGGTATGCAAGGTGGGACCGCCGCGACGCAGAACGTGTTCATAGAACACGTCGGCATGCCTACACTTGCCTGCATTCGCCCTGCTGTGCAAGCGTTGCAGGAGCTCGACATGCATCGAAAGGTGCAGCTGGTGGTCTCGGGCGGCATTCGTAATGGCGCCGATGTCGCCAAGGCCATGGCGCTAGGTGCGGATGCCGTGTCCATCGGTACCGCAGCTCTGGTTGCCATGGGTGACAACGATCCTCGCTGGGAATCCGAATACAACGCACTTGGCACAACCGCCGGTTCCTATGATGCCTGGCACGAAGGCAGGGATCCAGCAGGAATCACTACACAAGACCCTGAACTCGCCGGTAGACTGGATCCAGTGGTTGCCGGAAAACGACTGGCCAATTATCTTGGAGTCATGACTCTGGAGGCGCAGACCATAGCAAGAGCTTGTGGCAAGAACCATGTGCACAATCTTGAACCCGAGGACTTGTGCGCTTTGACAGTAGAAGCGGCAGCGATGGCCAAGGTCCCGTTGGCGGGTACTGCCTGGGTGCCGGGGACTCCGGTCAGCTAAAGACAATCCAAAGCTCGTTAAAACGATTCACACCAACGCTCAAGGCAGGTAAACAGCATGACACAGGATCTCGGAACCTACGCGAAGGAACGCGGCGTCAAGTATTTCCTGTTCAACTTCACCGATTTGTTCGGCACTCAACGTGCCAAACTGGTACCTGCAGAAGCGGCGTCCGGCATGCAAAAGAGTGGTGCAGGCTTTGCAGGCTTTGCCGCATGGCTGGACTTCACGCCTGCCCATCCTGACATGTTCGTCAAGCCTGACCCCGCATCCGTCATCCAGCTCCCCTGGAAACCGGAAGTGGCTTGGGTAGCCGGTGACCCATGGATGAACGACGAGCCAGTAGCACAAGGCCCACGCAACGTATTAAAGCGTCTGATGGAACAATCCGCTGCCAAGGGTATGTTGATGAAATCGGGTGTGGAGCCGGAGTTTCATCTGATCAACGCAGACGGCAGTGATATCTCCGACGAGCGCGATACTCAGGAGAAGCCATGTTACGACCAATCGGCTGTTATGCGTCGCTACGATGTCATTGCCGAGATCTGCTCAACCATGACAGAGCTTGGTTGGGGGCCTTACCAGAATGACCACGAAGACGCCAATGGGCAATTCGAGATCAATTGGGATTTCAACGACGCGCTGACCATCGCTGATCAGTTGAGCTTTTTCAAGTTCATGGTCAAGTCCATTGCAGAGAACCATGGCTTGCGGGCGACCTTCATGCCCAAGCCCTTCAGTCATCTGACCGGCAACGGGTGCCATGTGCACGTGTCGGTGTGGAGCAACGACGGCAAGACCAACCGCTTCGGTGATGACTCAGGTGAACTTGGTCTGTCGGCTGAGGCCTATCACTTCATCGGAGGCCTGCTTGCTCATGGTGAGGCGCTCGCCGCGATCACCAACCCCACGGTCAACTCCTACAAGCGCATCAACGCCCCGCCCACGCTCTCAGGCGCCACCTGGTCACCCAGCTCGATCACGTTCGGAGGCAACAACCGGACCCACATGATCCGTATCCCGGACGATGGGCGTATCGAGCTTCGCTTGCCCGATGGAGCGGCCAATCCCTATCTGCTCATGGCGGTGATTCTTGCAGCAGGTATGGACGGTGTAGACAACAGTATTCCCTCTGGGGACAGGCTTGATATTGATATGTACACAGAGGGGCATACGGTCACTGATGCCAAGAAGCTCCCGCTAAACCTGCTCGATGCACTGCGACACTTCGAGGCCGACTCTGGACTGCGGGCAGCGCTCGGCGAAGAGTTCAGTCAGGCGTATTTAAAGCTCAAACACAACGACTGGAACAAGTTCTCCCAGTCCCTTACGCAGTGGGAGCGTGACAACACGCTCGACTGCTGAACGACCCCTCACCGGCCCCTCCGGTGCGAGGGGCCATCTCAAACAAAAATTGTCTGAACGGCCCCTTGAATCAAACCCATCGGAGGTAATCAGAACGTGGAAGAAGAAGTCGCCCGGCTTACAGCGGAACTCGCCGCTCTGAGCGAAGCTAACGCCGTCGGAAATACGATGGCAGCGGAAACCTACTACTACCTGTCCATCCCCTTGATGGTACTCATTCACGTTGGATTTCTTGCCTACGAGATGGGCGCGTCCCGACAGAAAAACGTGCTCGCCTCCGGGATCAAGAACATCCTCGCGTTCGCCTTTCTGGTGCCGGCCTTCTACTACGCTGGCTGGTTTGTGTACTGGGCTTTCCCGACAGGTCTCGATATGGCTGTTGGTCCGATCGAGATCTCAGGCTTTGACTACGCCATGGCAGCAGCCAACCCGGTAGGTGAAGTCATGGGACCCAACCTCGCAGACAACGCTACCGGTGTGTTCTGGGGTGCATTCACACTGTTTGCTGCGACCACAGCATCGATCATGTCTGGCGCTGTTATCGAACGCATACGACTTTTTGCCTTCATTGTCCTCGCTATTGCACTGGGGGCATTTGCCTGGGTCTTTGCCGCCGCCTGGGGCTGGCATGCGGACGGATGGCTGGTGCAGAAATACGGCTATCACGACTTCGGCGCTGCTGGTGTTGTACATATGGTCGCAGGCTTCTTTGCGCTTGGCGTGTTGATCAACCTCGGACCGCGTATCGGTAAATACAACCGCGACGGATCGTCTAACCATATCGCCGGCCACAGCATGCCGATGACACTGGTTGGTCTGATGACCATTATCGTGGGCTTCTGGGGCTTCTTGATGGCCTGTGCGATCTACCCGGGAGAGGCCTGGTCCTGGTCAGCGACAGAATTCACCACGATCTATGGCACGCCAATGACGCTCTCGGCCATGGCCTTCAACATCCTTATGGGCTTTGCAGGCGGCATCATAGGCGCCTGGCTGACTACACGTGATCCGTTCTGGATGATGTCTGGCGCGCTCGGAGGCATCATAGCCTGCGCGGCAGGGCTCGATTTATGGTGGCCGCCAATGGCTTTCGCGATTGGTTTTGTCGGTGCGTGCATCATGCCGATCTCGGCAAGATTCTTCGAGAAGATCGGTGTCGATGACGCTGTTGGCGCTGTGACAGTACACGGCACCGTCGGCGCCTGGGGTGTGATCGCTGTAGGTATTTTTGCCTCGGGTTATCCCGCCGTTTACGGTGACGCGGGCACCGTTGCACTGACCAGCCTCACCGGTCAGGCCATTGGGCTCGGTGTGATGTTTCTGCTTGGCTTTGTACCGGGCTATGTCTTGTCCTTGCTATTTCGACTCGTCGGCATGCTCCGTGTTCCGGAGGCAGCAGAGCTCGCCGGACTGGACATCGTCAAGGTTCCTTCAGTGGCCTATCCAGAAGGCATGGGTAGCCTGCCGAATGCCAATGTCGGCGCCTCAGCCGACGCTGGGCGCGCTTATAACCAACCTGCATAAGGCACAACACAGGAGATAACTATGGGTTCACCAATATCCGAAGCCGGCTGGGCGGGTGTGGAAGGCGCTTACTACGTCGGTGCTGGCGGCACCTGGGAGCCGATCTGGTTGCTGGTCTCGATGGGGCTTTGTGCACTGGCACTGGTTGTCGGAATCGCACACGAACGCCACGCCTACAAGCGTGCCGAACGCGAGCGCCGTTACTGATCAAATCACATGAAATACTGGCCCGCCCGATAACACAAGGGCGGGTCATATTTGCAATTGAATACCGCAGCACCGAACGCCACAAGCGTTTAATCCATCTACAGGGAGATATCCAATGACTGCCAGCTGGCGCTTTTCCACTATCGCTGATCGCCATAGAGCCATGGGATCCGAGCTCGAGGACTGGAGCGGCATGGGTACCGCCTGGAGCTATGACAAGGATCAAACCGAGGAATACCTCGCAATCCGCACCAAGGCAGGCTTCATGGATGTCTCCGGCTTGAAGAAGGTCCACATCACAGGACCTCATGCCTCACACGTCATTGATCGCGCCACCACGCGCGACGTCGAGAAGATTTCTCCCGGGCGGGCCAGCTACGCGTGCATGCTCAATGACGCGGGCAAGTTCATCGATGACTGCGTGATCTATCGAATGGGCCCCAACAGTTTCATGGTTGTGCATGGCTCAGGAGAGGGCCACGAGCAACTGACGCGAGCAGCTATGGGTCGTGACGTATCAATCCGCTTTGATGACAACCTGCATGACATTTCACTGCAAGGGCCACTCGCGGTGGATTTTCTGGAAAAGCACGTCGAGGGTATTCGCCATCTACCCTACTTCGCTCACATGCCAACTCGCCTGTTCGGTCACCCGGTCACCATCTCGCGCACCGGATACACAGGTGAACGGGGCTATGAGATATTTTGTCGCGGTCAGGATGCGGTCAACATCTGGGACACCCTGGAATCCGAGGGCAAGTCCATGGGCATCATCCCTACGCGCTTCACTACGCTCGACCTCTTGCGAGCCGAAAGCTACCTCTTGTTCTACCCCTACGACAACTCCGACATGTACCCCTTCGACGATGACGTCACTGGCGACACTCTCTGGGAGTTGGGACTGGACTTTACGGTTAGTGAGGGCAAGACAGGTTTCCGCGGCGCCGAAGAACACTATCGCCTGAAAGGACGCGAGCGTTTCAAGATCTACGGGCTCAAGCTTGTCGGCGAGGAACCCGCCGAAGAAGGTGCTCCGCTGATGCAGGGTGGCAAACAGGTGGGTGTTGCCACCATCGGTATGTACTCACCACTCAACAAGCACAATGTGGCCATTGCGCGCATGCCAGTCGACTGCGCCAGACCCGGCACTCAACTTCAGGTCAAGAACGGCTCCGGCTTGATAGATTGTGAGGCGGCACCGATGCCCTTTTATGATGTCGATAAGGAACGCCGTACTGCCAAGGGCTAAGCCCGAAGTGACCCCCACACCATTCGAGACTGACGTATGAGTTCCGCTATCGAGCCATCGATAAAGAGCCGACCGGTGTACGGTACCCTCAAGCCTGCCACGGCACCTGCGCATCTGATAATCGCGGATGCCGATGGCGGCAAGGCCGTGCTCGATCTGGCCACGGCTGCGCCAACCAGCTTTCTGCCCAACGCCGAAATCTGTTACATACCAGGCAAGGCTGACCACTCGGTGACCTTGGAGGCACTGGGTGCCGCGCGTTTTTATACCGGTCCAAGCATCGCTGCGATGCTGCCGCGACTCAAGCGTACTTTCGAGCGCATGCACATGGGTACACAGATCTATTTGGCAGGCAGTGAATCCTTGATAGGCCTTGCCATGAAAACCGCGATGGAAGCCAATATCGACTTCGAGGCCATCCAGACAGAACACCGTGGTTCACTCGCACGGCGCGTGCAGTGCGTGCACTGCAAGGGCATCACCGAGGGTGTAACAACGCAACCTGTCACGTGCGCCCACTGCGGGCTTCTGTTACTGGTGCGCGATCACTACTCACGACGTTATGCTGCCTTTCAAGGCGTCAATATCAACGCTGAGGATCCAAGCGACATACCGCCTAAAGAAGAGGTTTTCACATGAGTGCCCGCGGCCGGCTACACGGCGCTATCGATGTCGTTGTTACCGAGGTTGTTGAATTGAATTCGCTGATCAAGCGTTTTCACTTCGCACGTCCGGATGGCAAACCCCTGCCGGCGTTCTCCGGTGGCGCGCATATCATCATTCAGATGCAGGACGGCGACACACTCCGGGGCTCACCTTATTCACTGTCCAGCTCGCCGCTCGACACCCGCGACTATCAGGTCAGCATACGGCGGGACGACCAGGGCCGTGGGGGCTCGCTGTACCTGCACCGCGAGGTCAAACCGGGTATGAAAATGAGCATCACGCACCCAAGCAATATGTTCGCGCTCGACAAGCGTGCGTCGCGCCATCTGATGCTGGCCGGGGGCATTGGTATTACACCCTTCATGTCGCAGACTGCCCAGCTTGCGCAGATGCCAGGGGTCCACGCCGAACTGCACTACGGCATGCGCAGTCGCGAACTCGGTGTCTACCTGGAAGAACTTGCCAGCCGTCTAGGATCGCGCTTCCATGTGTATGCCGATGAAGATAATGAACAGATTGACTACGACCGTCTACTCAGTTCGCAGCCAGCAGGAACGCATCTTTACGTCTGCGGCCCCTCACCGATGATTGATCTGGTACTAAGAAAATCTGCCGAGCACGGTTGGCCTGACAACCACGTGCACTACGAGCACTTCGCCAAGGCCTCATCTGGAGAACCCTTCAATGTGGAGCTGCGCGCATCCGGAAAGACCATCGAAGTCGGTGCTGAGCAATCCATGCTCGAGGCGATTGAAGCTGCAGGAGTCGATGCCCCCTATCTCTGTCGTGGCGGCGCTTGCGGTCAGTGTGAAACACGCGTCCTGTCAGTGGACGGAGAACTACTGCACGAGGATCACTGGCTTGAGGATGATGAGAAGGCCTCGGGCGAGAAAATCATGCCCTGTGTCTCGCGGTGTCGCGGGACAGTGGTGCTGGATCGTTGAGCGAGATCAAGACTTGCGTGTGACGCGCTGAAGACACGTAAACGAACAGGGAATTCAAGATGGCAACGCCTGCAAGAGAACTACCGTTTCGCGATGAGACCTTTCGCGACGACTTCACTTTCAAGAACTCTCCACAGACCGTTCTACGTGCGCCCTTCCCGTTCGACAAGGACTCTTACATGTACGCGGTCAACATGGAGCTGCACAAGGATGGTCGCGCTGGTACCGCCTTTGAGGAGCCCATCGATGTAGACGAACACTACGTCTCCGAGATGCGTGATCGCGCACTGGTACTCGATGAAGATCCTCTGCGCTGCCAGAGCCTGCCACACATGACGCTCGCAGGCTGGGACACACTGGAACTATTGATGAGCTGCAAGGCGGCGAGCTATCCCGAGTGGTTTTCACTCGAACGCGACGGCGATCGTTGGCACTGGATCAATCGACCGCTCGGTATCGACGATACCTTTACCTTCGGAGACGAGACCACACTGCCCTACGGCCCGCTCGAATACATCACGCGCCAGGCGCAAGGGGATTTCTGTGTACTCGATGAGCGTGCAGGCAACTTGTGGATGGATGCAGGCATCGTTACTACTCAGGCTGACTGGTCACTCGACTTTGACATCGGCATGAATTTTTTCGAGTGGCACGCCCCGGTGCCTCTTGCACATGAGCGCGGTGTATTTACACGCGCCCTGAAGTACCTCCTGTCCGTGCAACAAGCCAACCCCGCACGTCGCCTCAACTGGACCATGACTGTCAACCCGCGTCTGGATACCAGTCCCGAGAATTACCACAAATGGGGACCAGAGAACACACACATCACACCCGAGAATGTGGCTGACAAACTGTTCTTGCGTATCGAGCTGCAAAGCTTCTGGCGCCTGCCTCGCTCCAACGCACTTCTGTTCCCGATCCGTTGCTACTTCCTGTCGATGCGCGATCTGACAACCGTCCCCAAATGGGCCACGCGCATGCACCGAGTGCTCAAGACCCTGCCGCCCGAGATCGCAAGTTACAAGGGTTTGGATCACTATCGCGAAATAGCGATCGACTACCTTGCGGCATTTGATGATGGCCAGGAGACAACCGCCGGGCCATTTCCGGACTGACAGGCCGATTCAGGCGTCAGCCCTTTTCGCGCAATGCCGCCTTGAGTGATTCCGCCAGCGCAGAGACTGGCTCTCCAGCACTGCCTTGCGAGCGACTGCGGTAGCCTGCACGGTGTTGCCCCTTGTTGCTACCGCGAGGCTTCTCTTTCCCCGATCTGTTTCTCTCACCTCCAGGTCGAGACCCTCTTGCACCTCTGCCACCATCGGCATCGGCAGCGCTATCACCCATCCGCATGCTCAAGCCAATACGCTTGCGCTCGACATCCACGCTCATCACCTTGACCTTGACGATATCGCCTGCCTTGACCACATCGCGCGGATCCTTCACGAAGGTATCGGACAACGCTGAAATATGCACTAATCCATCCTGGTGGACGCCAACATCAACAAAGGCGCCGAAGGCGGTCACGTTAGTGACCTGACCTTCAAGAACCTGATCTTCAATCAGATCGCCGATCTTCTCGACCCCATCAGCAAACTGAACGGTCTTGAACTCAGGTCGAGGATCACGCCCTGGTTTTTGTAGTTCTGCAAGAATGTCCCTGACGGTAGGCTCACCGAAGCGTTCATCGGTAAACTGCGAAGCATCCTGTGCTTGCAACCAGGCTATGTCGCCGATGATGCCCGCCAAGGGCTTGCCCGCCGCTGCCACGATGCGCTCGACCACTGGATAACTCTCCGGGTGCACCCCGGAGGCATCGAGCGGATCACTGCCATCGGGAATACGCAGAAACCCCGCAGCTTGCTCAAAGGCCTTCTCGCCGAGCCTGGGTACTTTCTTGAGTGATTTGCGTGTCTTGAAGGCGCCGTGTTCATCACGGTAGGCAACCACGTTGGCGGCAAGCGTCGGGGTCAGGCCCGCAACACGCGACAGCAGTGCCGCAGAGGCGGTCCCGAGATCCACCCCCACCTGATTCACACAATCCTCTACTGTGGCATCAAGACTGCGCGCAAGGGCTGTCTGTGAGACATCGTGTTGATATTGCCCAACACCTATTGCCTTTGGGTCGATCTTCACAAGCTCTGCCAGCGGGTCCTGTAATCGTCGGGCAATCGAGATGGCTCCCCGAATCGTTACATCGAGATCCGGAAACTCGCTCTCGGCAAGCTCAGAGGCTGAGTACACCGACGCCCCCGCCTCGGAAACCACAACCTTGGTGAGCGCATGACCTGGTAGCTCCGCTATCAGTGCGTCAGCAAGACGCTCGGTCTCGCGGCTGGCGGTGCCGTTGCCAATGGCGATCAGCTCGACCGCATGCCTGGTACACAGCTGCCGCAAACTGGCAAGCGAGCCTTTCCAGTCATTGCGCGGTTGATGGGGAAAAATCGCAGTGTGATCAACCACCTTGCCGGTGGCATCGACCACCGTTACCTTGACACCGGTACGAAAACCCGGATCAAGCCCGAGTGTTGGACGCGGGCCTGCAGGAGCTGCGAGCAGCAAATCACGCAGGTTTGCTGCGAACACGCCAATGGCTTCAGCATCCGCGCGCTCTCGCAGGCCGAGAAACAACTCGGTCTCAAGACGCGTCGCCAACTTGACTTTCCACGTCCAGCTGACAACACGGGCCCGCCATGCATCAGCAGGCCGCTTGCGATCCTCAAAGCCAACGTGAGATGCCACCATGTCCACACACCCCTGATCACTGAAACCATCAGGCTGGCGCAGCTTGATCTTCAAGGACAAGACGCCCTCGGCGCGCCCTCGAAACATCGCCAATGCGCGGTGGCCCGGCACCTTGGCCAGCAGCTCTTGATGCTCGAAGTAGTCTGCAAACTTGGCGCCCTCGGTAGCCTTTCCAGAAACCACCTCGGCACACAGATATCCCTCATTCCCAAGGCGCTCCCGTAGCCGCGCCATCAGTGTTGCATCCTCGGCAAAGCGCTCCATCAGGATAGCCTGGGCACCATCGAGTGCCGCCTTGGAATCAGCAACACCACGAGAGGTATCGACAAAATCTGTGGCGACATCATCTGGCACTTGCGATGCGTCCTGCCACAAGCTATCAGCAAGCTCACCCAGACCCGCCTCAAGGGCAATCTGACCCTTGGTCCGGCGCTTCTTCTTGAACGGCAGGTAGAGATCCTCCAGCTCTGCCTTGGTTGTTGCAGCATCAAGCCGAGCACGCAGTGCCTCATCAAGCTTGCCTTGCTCCTCAATGCTCGCCAAGATGGTGTTGCGCCGCGCATCAAATTCGCGCAGGTAGCCCAGCCGCTCTTCAAGCAAGCGCAGCTGCGTATCGCTCAGACCACCAGTAGCCTCTTTGCGATAGCGCGAGATAAAGGGCACGGTCGCGCCGCCATCGAGCAGGTCAACCGCTGCACGCACCTGCGCAACATTCGCACCGACGCCTTCGGCAATACGTTGATGGAGGCTCGCTTGCTGAGATGCTGACACGGATTATTGCAGGACTTGCGCGGTGGGAGCAGGAGGATAGCGTGCGAACACACAAACGACTGGTGCAAACCGTCATTGACACCACGTACTCAGGCGCCGCATCAACGACTACAAGGCATCAGTGTCGCGCACGGCGTAGACATGCGCATCGACAACACCGTCGTCGGGGAGTCGCACAACGACTTGTACACGCCGGTAATCGCCACCTTCGAAGGCATCCAATCTTTCCCAGTGTGCCGCGAGTTCGCTTGAGGTAAAGACAAACCCCTCGACCTCCGGGGCGTCTTTGGCGGGAATGATACCCGGACACCCGTGCCCGGAGCCCCAACCCTCGTCTACCAGCCGCCCGTTAAGTGTTGCGCGCTGCCAAACGCCCGACAGACTCGACAGGACATCGTGGTTTATCTGCCCGGGCGCAAGTGTGCCGTAGACAAACAGATTATCAGTCAAGACTGCCCCACCTGCGGATAGGAAATAATGGATAGATAACGCGCAGGCAATTCAACGAGACGTTCTGGCCCGTGTGGCGCATCAGCATCGAAGAACAGTGAATCGCCCGGCTCCATCAGAAACACATCATCGCCGTGTCGGTATTCAACACGCCCTTCGATCATGTAGAGATACTCCAGCCCCTCATGTTGAAAGGCTGGAAACACATCAGAATCATCCGTCAGCGTAATCATGTACGGCTCAACAATCACGCCTGAGCGATTCGATCCAAGATAACCCAACAGCTGATATTGATGCCCTGCGCGCGTGCCCCGACGTTCCTTGCCAACGCCCTTGCCGGCCTTCACCTGATGCGCATGACGCTCCTGCTCAAAGCGCCTGAGCAACTGCGAGATCGGTACTCCGAGCGCGTGTGCTATCGACTGCAGGCTGGTCAGTGACGGCGATGTCAGCCCGTTCTCGATCTTGGACAACATGCCGACTGATACACCACACTTGTCCGCCAACTCGGCGACGGTTAGATCCACGTGCTTACGCAACATGCGAACCTCAAGGCCGATTGCGACCTCGAGTCTCTTCTCACCGGTGCCGCGCAGCGCATGTGGATCCTGATCGAGCGTCACATCGCCAGCCAGCGCTGCGGCTTGAGAAACGGATAGTGACTGTCGAACCGCCATGCCTGCCTCCTTCTCGATAGCGCGTATTCTAAGTCGCACTCAGTACACCAATGGCAGCAAAGGTGATACCAACACCTATCCACTGCAATGGTAACAGTCGCTCTTTCAATACTGCCCACGCCAACAGGATGGTTACCACGCCAAACAGCGAAGCTGTTACGGTCGCATAGAGCCCACCGGGTAGTCTTCCGGCAAATAATACAGCGGCCAATGCCACCGTATCGAGAATCCCCATCACGAGCAGTACCGGTAAATCTGCGCGCACAGGCCAGCGAAGCCCGCCGCTGAGTAACATGAAGATCACCACCGTCAACACCGCGATCATACGCGTCACCAGTAGCACTGGCCAGGTCTCGCCTCCGACCATTGCTTGCTGACCAAGCCAGAATGTCAGGGCAAACGAGATCGCTGCACACACAGACCAGAGGATCGCAGGCTTGATCGCTGATGAGGCTGCGTCCGATTCCCCGCGGGCAACAATGCCAACACCTGCGATGACAGTCAGCACCATCAACCACTGTATCCAGGCGATCGACTCGCCACTCGACATCGCCAGCAACAAGGTCACCACCGGATACGCCGCGACGATAGGCGCGACCAGCCGTACCGATCCGCAACCGAAGGCATGCCACAAACAATAGGTTGCCACCGCGAACGAAATGCCGGCCAAGGCCTCCTCAACCAGTTGATGGTCAGTTCCGCCCAGGCATCCTGATACCAGACTGGCTATCAACAGGCTGACGCAGCCGACAGACAAAACAACCGTCATGCTGGCCGCAATATCTGATTGCTGACTCATACGCCGCACGCACAGATCGTGCAGTCCCCAGCACAGTGCCGCGACAACGCCGAGAAGCAATGCCATTACAGACTGAATGCCATGCGCAAACTACAGTCGCTATCTATCGTTGGTATTACCTGAAGCAATTAGCCGTTTGCCAGGTAACTCTCCTTGGAATCATCCAGTGCGTCTTTCCAAGGTGTGTGATGTACCGGAGCCATGGTGCCGGTAATCACCGACCTGTATGCGTTGTCCCTGAAGGTCATGATGTTCACCTTCTTGTGCTTTTTCCACTGAAAAAACGCCTCATTGGCGCCGTCAACATCGAAGCTTGGGTAGTCCGTCTCGGCAATCAGTTCCTTGACATAGTCTCCCTGATACCGAATGGCGTCGTAGTCATCACCAATGGCATCCTCTCGCATAACGCGATCAGCAACATCCGCCTGCATGGCGGTGTCGTCAGGAACCTCAATCTTGTCCATGATCACATCACGGGCCCACCATGCTTGCGCGTCAAACATGTTGAAGGTGTACCACTGGTCCTGCATGCCAAGATAGAACAGCTTCGGATTAGGTACATAGGCCACTCCCTTGTACAGATCTGCGGTGGCAAGTCGGTTGGCCGTCTTGAGTCGCAGATCTTCTGACATGAACGGGAAATGATGCTGATACCCGGTGCACAAGATGATCGCGTCAACCTCTTTGGTGGTGCCATCCTTGAAGGTACACGTATTGCCAATCACCGATGTCAGCAGAGGAACCTCTACCCAGTTATCAGGCCAGTCATATCCCATGGCCGCAGTGCGGTGGCTGACTGTTATCGACTTGGCCCCATACTTCCAGCACTGTGAGCCGATGTCTTCAGCAGAGTAACTGGTACCTATGATCAGAATGTCCTTTTCGCGAAACTCTACAGCATCGCGAAAATCATGCGCATGCAACACCCGGCCATTGAAACGATCCAAACCCTCAAACTGCGGCACATTAGGTGTTGAGAAGTGACCGCTTGCAACGACAACATGATCAAAGGCTTCGGTGGTCTCGACGTCCCTGATCAGATCGTGGGAGCGCACGCTGAACTGCTGTGTTGATTCATTCCAGTCCACCTGTCGTATCGGTGTACGGAAGCGCACCTGATCCCGCACACCAGCCTTTTTGACACGTCCTTCGATGTAGTCGAACAGCACCGCACGCGGCGGGTAGGAAGCGATCTGTTTGCCGAAGTGCTCTTCAAAGGAGTAGTCCGCAAATTCGAGACCCTCCTTGGGTCCGTTGGACCACAGATAGCGGTACATCGAGCCGTGTACGGGCTCACCGTACTCATCAAGACCCGTTCGCCATGTGTAATTCCACAGCCCACCCCAATCAGCCTGCTTCTCGAAGCAGACCACTTCCGGCACCTCAACGCCCGACTGCGCAAGGCTCTGAAAGGCACGCAACTGGGCAAGACCCGAGGGCCCCGCACCGATGACTGCAACACGCTTGGAAGCCATCCGTATTTACCTTTGAGAAACGATGTTGCATAGCAGTAGACGACTTCCCTCGACGCCTGTCAACCGCTGCCCGCGTTTCCACCGGAACCATCCCAAGCCGATTCACATGATCTGCCAATTACGGATTTGATCGAGCCTTACAACGCGCATACCCTCCCCGCCCTCATCAAGTACCAGCACTTCGGCACGGTTATGAGTACGCAAGGTGTGCGCGATTCCTGTGAGCACTCCGTCGTCCGTCGCCACCGAGATATTGATCCGCCGCACGCAGGCGAGTTCCAGTTCGTCATAGGTCGAGCAGGCGATAGGCTCGTAAGCCTCCGGCTCATACGGCTTGACAAGTTGCGCAAGTTCACCCGACGCATCCGCTGCTATCAGATCGTCGCATCCGCCGACATGGTGCGTACCGACAAATATTTGCGGAACAGAGGTACGACCGCTCAGTTCGACCATACGGGCATCAGCTTCACTATCAAGGCTTATATTGATCTCTTGATAGGCGATACCGCGCGCCTTGAGCAATCGCCTAGCTCGGATGCAGAACGGGCAGAGAAACCGTGTGTAGATCTCGACCTGTCGGTTAGATGCGTGTGCGTCTAGAGTAGTCATTGACCGTCAATCAGACCCAGTCGTGCCAAGGTAATACAAGCCAGGTTTCTTCTCCTTCGGCATTGCGCGATCGCAGCAACCAGAAGCCGCCCTCGTCGAGCGCTTCGTATTCACGACCAATAACGCGCCACTCAACCTGCCCTGTTGCCTTGACGGGCGAGCAGTCCGCGTGGAAAAAGCCGGTCTCGGCCGTGTAGCGCGCTCCCACACGAGACTCGCAGCGGACGTCATTATGATCCGTTACCAATGCACTGCCCACAACCGGCGGGGCGGCAAACATCGGGTCGGTGGGGACCGTGGAACACCCTGCAAGGAGGAAGCTGCAGATCAGAAATCTCATGCCTCTTTTCGACCTCAGTCCGGTGCTCATGTTCCTCGGGCATACCCGTTGAGCAGCTTTTAAGCAGTCAATGCGTAACCTCAGGCGAGCCTCTCGTCCCCGGGCGTGCAGTCAAAGTGTTTGCGAAATGCGCTGGAGAAGTGAGAACTGCTTGCAAAACCGACCGCCCGGGCAACTGTGCCTATCGGCAGACCGCTCTGGTGCAACAGTCGCCGCGCTTGCTCAAGACGCAAACTGCGATAGAAGCGCATCGGCGTGGTCTCAAGGTGTTGATCAAACAAACGTGTCAAATGCCGCACACCAACGCCTGCAACCTGCGCAAGATCTTCCAGACCGAGTGGGTCAGCGAGATGGGTTTCCATGGCGGCCAACGCCTCTATAAGTGGCGGTTGATACACCGAATAGCGCTCGACTACGCCCGCCTTCTGAGCCCCACCGCCCGGTCTCACGTCGGTATGCTGCAACCAGTCGCTGACCTCTCGGGCCAGAGCTCCACCATAGTCGCGAGTGATGACAGCGTGCATCAGATCGAGTGCTGCGGTCCCGCCTGCGCAAGTGAGTCGATCACGATCAATCACATACAAGGAACGCTCGATCACAAGCTCGGGATACAGACTGGCCAGGCCATCGGCGTGCTCCCAATGCAGGGTCATTCGATGGTCAGCCAGCAATCCGGACGCTGCGAGAACTACTGGCCCGCCAGATACGCCACCCAGAGCCACGCCTCGACGTGCCAGGTGCTTCATCCACTGAAGCACTCGGGTGTCGGAGAACGCAAAGGGGTTGCCGGCCGCGATGATCAGTACAAGATCGAAGTCGACCTGTTCACCCACCTGAGCGGCAGCCGGCACCACAGTGCCGCCTGAACTCACGGCTGCCGCACCGCTGGTGGGGATGGCGCGCACCCGGTACAAATCCTCTCCGGAGAGCAGATTTGCCACTCGCAGAGGCTCCGTGACCGAGGCATAGGAGAGAAGCGCAAAGTCATCGACCAGCAACAAGCCGACCTTTCTGGCTGCGCCTCGCGTTGACTGGGTCACACTCAACTTGAATACCATGACCATATTTGAACACATTACAGCCATTTTTTTACAGACCTCGACCTCGATTCACACCGATACTCTTTGCACGATCAAAGACGCGACGCCTTGTGCGCTACTCAGCCTGGCAAGTCATCAAACAGGGTCTGAACGGCCACTCCGGCTGGCAGGCCGCCTTCCGTGATCCGGAACCGAAAACCGACTATGACGTGATCATCGTCGGCGGCGGCGGCCATGGCCTGGCAACCGCCTGGTACCTCGCGAGTGTTCATGGCATCACCAAGACCGCTGTGCTCGAAAAAGGCTGGCTTGGCTCCGGCAACATCGGTCGGAATACCACCATCATCCGTTCAAACTACCTGTTACCTGACAACGAACCGTTCTATGAGTTATCGCTGCAGCTCTGGGAAGGTCTTGAGCAGGACATCAACTACAACGCAATGGTGAGCCAGCGCGGCATCCTGAACCTTGCACACTCGGATGCGCAAGTGGATGCCTACGCGCGGCGCGGCAACGCCATGCACCTGGCTGGTGCCGGGGGGCAGTTGCTCGACACGGCAGGCGTTCGCAAGCGGGTGCCGTTCCTGAATTTTGATGACGCGCGCTTCCCGATCAAGGGCGGTCTATGGCAGGAACGCGCTGGCACGGTACGCCACGACGCAGTTGCCTGGGGCTATGCGCGAGCCGCCGACAGTCGCGGCGTTGATGTCATCCAGAACTGCGAGGTCACGGGTATACGACGCGAAGGCGGTCGCGTTGTCGGCGTAGATACCAGCCGCGGACAGATCAATGCGCCCAAGATTGCCATCTGTGTTGCGGGCAACTCAAGCCGTGTGATGTCCATGGTCGATCAACGGCTACCGATAGAGAGTCACGTGTTGCAAGCCTTCGTCAGCGAAGGGCTGAAGCCGACCATTCCCGGTGTTGTCACCTACGGCGCTGGACACTTCTACATCTCTCAATCGGACAAGGGCGGGCTTGTCTACGGTGGGGATATCGACGGATATAACTCGTATGCGCAACGCGGCAACCTGCCGACGGTCGAAGACGTCGCCGAGGGCGGGCTGTCGCTGATGCCGATGATCGGGCGCGCCAAGATGCTGCGTTCCTGGGGCGGCATCATGGACATGTCCATGGACGGCTCGCCCTTTATCGACAAGACCGATATACCAGGCTTGTATTTCAATGGTGGCTGGTGCTACGGCGGCTTCAAGGCTACTCCCGGCTCTGGCTATTGCTATGCACACCTGATTGCCACAGATACTCCCCATACGGTCGCCACAGGCTATCGCCTGAATCGCTTTCGTACGGGACACCCCGTCGACGAGCGCGGCGCTGGCGCACAACCTAATTTGCACTGAGACGGGCCACAGATGCAGATCCCCCACCCTTTGCTCGGTCTGCGAGACGCGAGCGAATTCGTATACCTGGGCGATGCCAGCCTTCTCAACAGGCCTTCAGTTGACGACCCTGCCGAGCTCGGCTCGGATGCAACGCTCGATGCCTTTCATGAGTACTTGCATTTGCGCCACAACCCTGCAGGTGTTCACAAGGAACTGTGGTTTCACGAACAAGGCGATCGAAGCTGGCTTGTCGTAACGCGAGACACCACAACACACGAGATTCTCGACTGCGCGCTGGCGCGCGATGTCGCAGGCGCTTCGTTTGGAGCTGAATCGACGTGAGTAACGTCAATCGCGTAGCAGGTGGGCAAATCGAGCGCTCGCGCAAGCTCAGCTTCAGCTTCGATGGCAAGCGCCTGACCGGCTACTCGGGCGACACCCTGGCCTCGGCCTTGCTCGCCAATGGCGAAGTACTGGTCGGTAGATCATTCAAGTATCACCGCCCGCGAGGCATCGTCTCGGCAGGTGTCGAAGAGCCCAACGCACTTGTCGAAATCGGCACTGGGCCACGGCGCGATCCCAACGTACGCGCAACTGTGCAAGAGCTTCACGAGGGCCTGGTTGCCACTAGTCAAAATCGGCGTGGCTCCTTGCGCCATGATCTCATGGCGATCAACGATCTTGCATCACCGCTGCTTGCGGCAGGGTTCTACTACAAGACCTTCATGTGGCCGAAGGCCTTCTGGGAAAAGGTCTACGAGCCTGCTATTCGCCATTCAGCAGGTCTCGGCAGACTGTCCATGGAGCCAGACCCTGACAGCTACGACAAGGGGTTTCTGTTTGCCGACCTTCTGATCATTGGTGCCGGACCTGCTGGGCTCGCCGCCGCACTCGCAGCAGGACGTACCGGTGCACGTGTCATCCTCTGCGAAGAAGACTTTAAAACAGGCGGCAGACTCAATGCTGAGCGCTACAGCGTCGATGATGCAGATGCAGCTCACTGGGCGGCGACCACCACTGAGAGCTTACGTAACATGAGCAACGTGCGTGTCATGACTCGCACCAGCGTGTACGGGGCCTACGACCATGGAGTTTACGGAGCGCTTGAGCGCGTTACCGATCATGTCGGTGCTGTGACGGGGTGCGCACGACAGGTACTGTGGCGTATTCGGGCCACGCGCTGTGTCTTGAGTGCCGGCGCGACCGAGCGGCCCATAGCCTTCACCAACAATGATCGCCCCGGCATCATGCTCGCAGGTGCAGTGCGTACCTATGTCAATCGCTTTGGTGTCGCACCCGGCAAGCGCGTTGCGGTTTTCACCAACAATGACGATGGCTGGCGTACCGCGCGGGACCTGGCAGCGGCAAGCATCGAGATAACCGCAGTGATAGACGCTCGGGATGTTCCGCCACCCGGTGATATCAGCGCACTGCAAGGTGCCCGTCTGGTTCGTGCAGGTGCAGTTGTCGACACCCACGGTCGTCATGCACTCAAAAACATCCAGCTTGCCAACGGTGACACCATCCCGGCGGATTGCCTTGCCGTATCGGGCGGCTGGAACCCGAACGTGCACCTGTCCTGCCATCAGCGCGGCAGGCCCACCTGGCGAGAAGACATCGCAAGCTTTGTCCCCGGCGGCGTGCTACCGACCGGCATGAGCGTTGCAGGCGCAGCAAACGGTGAACTGACGCTAGGAACAGCCTTGCGTAATGGTCACAACGCAGCGCTGGCTGCACTCGAGACGCTACCCAGCATCAGTCTGGACGCGGCAGGTGCGCCGCCTTCGGCTGAAGATGAATCCGGCTTCGTTGAGGCCTACTGGCGGGTGCCAGAAAAGAGCAGCGCCTTCCGCTTGTCTGGCGCGTGGAAACGTCAGTGGGTGGACTATCAGAACGATGTCACAGTCAAAGACATCAAGCTGTCAGTACAGGAAGGCTTCTCGGCGGTTGAACACGTCAAACGATATACAACGCTCGGCATGGCAACCGATCAAGGCAAGACCTCAAACGTGCTCGGGCTTGCAGTACTTGCCGATGCCTCCGGGCGCAGCATTCCGGAAATCGGCACGACCATCTTTCGACCGCCATGGACGCCCGTTCCGATCGCAGCCCTCGCAGGCGCTTCTCGTGGCGCACATTTCAGGCCCACACGACTCACTCCCAGCCATACCTGGGCAACAGAAAATGGCGCTACCTTTGTCGAGGTGGGCAACTGGTTGCGCGCGCAATGGTTCAGCCAGCCGGGGGAGACAACCTGGCGCCAAACAGTCGACCGCGAGGTCACGCAGACTCGAACAGCCGTGGGCGTATGCGACGTAACCACGCTTGGCAAAATCGATATACAGGGCACGGACTCGGGAGTCTTTCTTGATCGTGTTTATGCCAACACCTTCTCCACCCTGGCGGTCGGCAAAGTGCGCTACGGAATCATGTTGCGAGAAGACGGTTTCGCCATGGACGATGGCACCACAGCACACATCGCACAAGATCACTACATCATGACCACCACCACCGCGAATGCGGTGCCCGTGTTCCGCCACCTCGAATTCTGCCGCCAGTGTCTGTGGCCTGAACTCGACGTTCATCTGGTGTCAACAACCGAGGCCTGGGCGCAGTACGCCATCGCTGGCCCGCGCTCCCGCGAGCTGGTTGCGCGCATAGTGGATGATCTTGATGTCAGCAACGAAGCGTTTCCCTTCATGGGGTGTGCCGAAACCACCGTATGCTGCGGTCTGACTGCACGCCTGTTCAGGATCTCGTTCTCCGGTGAGCTCGCCTACGAGCTTGCCGTCCCGACTCGATACGGTGACTCACTCATGCGCCGACTGATGAGCGAAGGCAAGTCACTGGGCGTGGTGCCCTACGGCACCGAGGCACTGGGTGTCATGCGTATCGAGAAAGGGCACTGCACCGGTAACGAACTCACCGGTCAGACAACTGCAGCAGATATTGGGCTTGGCCGCATGGTGTCTCAAAAGAAGGACAGCATAGGCAATGCACTGTCTCAGCGCCCCGGTCTGAAAGATCCAGACAGACCTCAGCTGGTCGGTTTCAAGCCGGTGGACCGCAACGCTCAGTTGCGCGCCGGAGCGCACTTCATTGAAAAAGGGGCCGCGGTAGTCACAGCAAATGATCAAGGTTGGATGAGCTCGGTTGCCTACTCGCCCAGTCTTGGACATTCGATCGGTCTTGGCTTCATCAGACGTGGTCAGGAGCGCATCGGCGAACGTGTCAGGGCTTGCGATCCATTGCGTGGCGAGGAGCACGATGTAGAGATCTGTTCAGCCCACTTTGTTGATCCCGATGGAGAGCGATTGCGTGCCTGAGCACATGCCAAACCATGCTTTGCAGCCGACAACGGCGCTCGGCGGACGGACATTGAACACAGGCTCTGTCTCAATTTACGAAGTCACGGAACGCGCCTTGGTATCACTGGCCTTCAAGGCCAGCGATCGCGAACATGTCAGCGCAGTACTCGGCGGCTCCTTGCCTGCTGTAGGAAGCAGCCTCGCGTCCCATCTGGCAGGCAGACTCCTCGGCTTGCAGATCGATCAGACCTGGTGCCTGATCGAATCTACAGACTCGGCGATGGACAAGGTCATCGCAAGAAAGCTGAGCGACACCCGGGGCATCTATCTGACAGACCAAAGCGATGCCTGGACCATACTTGCACTTTCAGGTGATACGTGCCGGCAGGTCCTCGAAAGGCTTTGCCCTCTGGATCTGGACGAGAGCGTATTCCCTATCGACGCCGTTGCACGCACTGTAATTGAGCATACTGGTGTAATCATCTTGCGCACCGGCCGAGACAGCTTCGAATTGATCACTCCTCGCTCATCTACTGCATCATTCATGCACGCGATAGAGACTGTCGTCGAGCATGTACGCAACGAAATCCCCGTCCGGTCGCAGGACCGCCAACAAGACCCTACTACTAGCAACGCATGAGCACAGTAACAGAGCGCAAGGGTGTCTGGAAGAGCGAGGACAGTGGACGTCGCAAGGGTCGCGCACGCGCCACACCCAAAGGACGCCAATACGAGACGGCGGCACTTGAAGAAGTGTGCGCCTTGCTTGGCGAGCGCCCGCGACGGAAGGACCTGCTCATCGAGTTCCTGCACCTGATTCAGGATCAATACGCCCATTTGTCAGCCCGACACCTGGTCGCCCTGGCGCACGAGTTGAAGATGGCGCAGGCAGAAGTCTATGAGGTCGCCACTTTTTATGCGCACTTTGATGTGTTGACCGAAAACGAAACACCACCACCCGAGCTGACGATTCGTGTGTGTGACTCGCTCTCGTGTGAGCTCGCAGGCGCACAAGCGCTCAAGTCGGCGCTGCAAAACGCCATGGATCCGTCCAAGGTGCGCGTAGTGCGCGCTCCCTGCATGGGACGTTGCGACACCGCACCTGTACTTGAGATCGGACATCGTCATGTAGACCACGCAACACCCGATGCCGTTAATCAAGTGCTTGCTGCCAGGGACTTCGACGCTGAAGTGCCTGGCTACCAGGAGCTTGATGACTACCGGGCTGACGGCGGCTACACCGAGCTGCAGCGCATCCGCAAGGGCGAGCGTTCGATTGATGATGTGCAGCAGGCCGTTCTCGATTCAGGCTTGCGAGGGCTCGGTGGCGCAGGGTTCCCGGCCGGTCGCAAGTGGGGCTTTGTACGCGCTGAGTCCGGTACGCGCTATCTTGCGGTCAATGGCGATGAGGGCGAACCCGGCACCTTCAAGGATCGCTACTGGCTGGAGCGCGAACCGCATCTTTTTCTCGAGGGCATGCTCATCGCCGCCGCGGCTATCCAGGCAGAGACTGTGTTCATCTACATGCGTGACGAGTACCCAGCAGTGCTTGAGATTCTGCGCCGGGAAATTGCAGCACTCGAAGAGGCTGGGCTGGCACCGCGCGATTACATCGATTTACGCCGCGGTGCCGGTGCCTACATCTGTGGGGAGGAGTCCGCGATGATCGAGTCCATCGAAGGCAAGCGTGGCTTGCCGCGCCATCGTCCGCCCTATGTGGCCCAGAAAGGTCTGTTTGGCAAACCGACACTGGTGCACAATGTGGAAACCCTTCACTGGATAGCACGCGTCGTACGCGAGGGTCATCAGATTCTCTCAAGCGTCGAGAAGAACGGGCGCACAGGCTTACGCAGTTATTCGGTATCCGGGCGCGTACAACAGCCTGGTGTAAAATTGCTACCCGCTGGCTCCACCATCACCGACGTCATCGAAGCTGCGGGTGGAATGCTCGACGGCCATGGATTTTATGCCTATCAACCCGGTGGTCCGTCATCGGGTGTATTGCCCGCCAGCATGAACGACATCCCACTGGACTTTGACACGCTGCAAGCGCACGGCACCTTTATAGGTTCGGCGGCGGTTGTGGTGTTGTCCGATCAGGATCGCGCCCGCGATGCAGCCCTCAACATGCTGCGCTTTTTTGAAGACGAGAGCTGTGGGCAGTGCACGCCTTGCCGTGTGGGGTGTGAGAAGGCTGTGAAGTTGATGGAATCGGATAGCTGGAACGTCGAGCTACTCGAGGAGTTGTCCGGAGTCATGGTCGATGCTTCGATCTGTGGTCTTGGGCAGGCCGCTCCCAACCCCATTCGTATGGTCATGAAACACTTTCCCGCTGAAGTTGGCAGAGGTGGATCAATAACGGGAGAGTCTTCATGAACGTGGCACTCGACAATGCATCGATCGAAGGCGCTGTGACCTTCACGCTGGATGGCGATGAGGTCACGGCCCTGCCCGGCGAGTCCTTGTGGCAGGTGGCAAAGCGCATCGGCACCGATATCCCACACCTGTGCTGGGCCGATGAACCGGGTTATCGATCAGACGGCAACTGCCGCGCCTGCATGGTTGAAGTGGAAGGTGAGAGAACGCTGGTTGCAAGCTGTATCCGCGAACCCGTCGAGGGCATGGTCGTCACGACCAACAGTCGACGCGCCGAGCGCGCGCGGAAACTTGTGGTCGAGCTACTCGCTACGGATCAACCGCCACGTGACAAGGCGCACGATGCCTCGGCGCACTTCTGGAAGACTGTGGACGCCGCAGGTGTCGAAGAGCTGCGATTCCCGCGGATAGACCTTGCACGACTGCCGGTAGAAGATTCATCGCACGTCGCCATGCGTGTGAACCTGGATGCCTGTATTCATTGCACACTCTGCGTGCGTGCCTGTCGGGAGGTGCAGGTCAATGATGTCATCGGTATGGCCGGTCGTGGTCGCGATGCAAAGATCGTGTTTGATTTTGCAGATCCCATGGGCGAAAGTACCTGTGTTGCCTGCGGCGAATGCGTGCAAGCCTGCCCTACAGGCGCACTTCGCCCGGCAACAGCGCTCGATGCTGACGGCGTTGGCGACATGGACAAGATTGATCGCAGCGTGCGTTCGGTCTGCCCTTACTGCGGCGTCGGGTGCCAGTTGGATTTCAAGGTACGCGATGAGAAGATCGTGTGGGTTGATGGCGCACCCGGACCTGCCAACGAACAGCGTTTGTGCGTCAAGGGACGCTTCGGCTTTGACTATATCGCCCACCCTCACAGGCTCAAGAAGCCCCTGATCAGGCGTGAGGATGCACCGCCGAAGAGCTTGAACGTGGATCCCGATAACCTCGGTGAGTTTTTTCGTGAGGCCTCCTGGGAGGAAGCCTTGGCCCATGCTGCAGGCGGCATGTCAATGCTGCGTGACGAACACGGCGGCAAGGCCGTGGCAGGGTTTGGATCTGCCAAGTGCTCGAACGAGGAGGCCTATCTTTTTCAAAAACTCATCCGTGCAGGCTTTGGTCACAACAACGTGGATCACTGCACACGTCTATGTCATGCGTCTTCCGTTGCTGCACTGATGGAGAACGTTGGCTCGGGCGCGGTAACCGCGACGTTCAACGAGATCGAGAACGCGGACTGCGCCATCGTTATTGGCGCAAACCCGATAGAAAATCACCCGGTCGCTGCCACCTACTTCAAGCAGTTCACCAAACGCGGTGGCACCTTGATCGTGATGGACCCACGCGGCATGGGCCTGACTCGACACGCAACACATGCGCTGCAATTCAAACCTGGCTCTGATGTCTCCATGCTCAACGCGATCATGAACGTGATCGTCGATGAAGAGCTCTACGATCGACAGTACATCGAAGGCTTCACTGAAGGCTGGGATGCCATGAAGACACACCTTGCCGACTTCCCGCCCGAGAAGATGGCAGCGCACTGCGGCATTGATGCCGACATCTTGCGCACTGTTGCCCGAACCTTTGCCCGCGCCAGAGCCGGCATGATCTTCTGGGGCATGGGTGTGTCACAGCACATACACGGCACGGACAACTCTCGATGCCTGATCTCGCTTGCCTTGATGTGTGGGCATGTCGGAAGACCGGGAGCAGGCCTGCACCCCTTGCGTGGTCAGAACAACGTGCAAGGCGCATCGGATGCAGGACTTGTTCCGATGTTTCTGCCTGACTATCAAAGCGTTGCCGATGAAAGCGTACGCCGCGCATTCGCGAATGTGTGGTCGGCCGACCCAAACACCCGCACCATAGACTCCCAACGCGGCTTGACCGTGGTGGAGATCATGGATGCAATACATGATGATGATATCAAGTCGCTTTATGTGCTCGGTGAGAACCCGGCCATGTCTGACCCCGATGTTGAACATGCGCGCGATGCACTCGCAAAGCTTGAACACCTGGTGGTGCAGGATATCTTTTTGACAGAGACAGCCAACTACGCCGATGTGATCCTGCCGGCCGCTGCCTGGCCTGAAAAGACAGGCACGGTGACCAATACCAACCGGCAAGTGCAGATGGGGCGGCCTGCTGTCTCACCACCGGGTGATGCGCGCGAGGACTGGTGGATCACGACACAGCTTGCCCGTGGGCTCGGTCTTGATTGGCATTACACACAACCGCGTGAAGTGTTCGCGGAGATGAAGCTCACCATGAGCTCGCTCGATAACATCACCTGGGAACGGCTGGAGACAGAAGCTGTTACCTATCCCTCCCTTTCACCTGAAGACCCAGGCCAGCCCATCGTCTTCGGTGACGGCTTCCCACGGGCAGAAGGCCGGGCGAAATTCACACCGGCATCGATCATCGCTCCTGATGAAGTGCCCGACGCTGAGTACCCAATGGTACTCATCACTGGCCGCCAACTGGAACATTGGCATACGGGCTCGATGACCCGACGCGCAACGGTGCTTGATGCCCTCGAACCAGAGGCTAACTGCTCACTGCATCCCAAGACTCTTAGAAAGGTCGGTGTGAAAGCGGGAGACATGCTTGCATTGTCTACTCGTCGAGGACAGATTCAGCTTCTCGCTCGAGCCGATCGTGCCGTCGCTGAAGACACCGTCTTCGTCCCCTTCGCCTACGTCGAAGCGGCTGCCAACGTATTAACCAATCCGGTACTCGATCCGTTCGGAAAGATTCCGGAATTCAAATATGCCGCCGTAAGAGTAGAGGCGGCTCTTTCAGCAAAACAACCTGTCGAGACCACAGCATGAGCGTTAAAAGCGATATCGAGATCGCCCGAGAAGCCAACAAGAAACCGATTCAGGAAATTGGTGCCAAGCTCGATATCCCAAGTGAACATCTGCTTCCCTACGGTCATGACAAGGCCAAGGTGTCAGCAGACTTCATCGCGGCCCAACGCAGCAAGAGTGACGGGAAGCTCATTCTTGTCACGGCGATCAATCCGACGCCTGCCGGCGAAGGCAAGACCACAACAACGGTAGGTCTTGGTGATGGGCTCAATCGCATAGGCAAGAAGGCCGCCATCTGCATCCGTGAGGCTTCACTCGGTCCCTGCTTTGGTATGAAAGGTGGAGCTGCTGGCGGTGGCTATGCACAGGTGGTCCCGATGGAGGAGATGAACCTGCACTTCACCGGGGACTTTCACGCCATCACCTCAGCGCACAATCTATTGTCTGCAATGATCGACAATCACATCCACTGGGGAAACTCGCTCGAGATCGATGTGCGACGTGTTGCCTGGAGGCGCGTGCTCGACATGAATGATCGCGCCCTGCGACAGGTCAATGTGGCGCTGGGTGGAACCGCGAACGGTTACCCACGTGAAGGCGGGTTTGACATCACTGTGGCCTCTGAAGTCATGGCTATTCTTTGCCTGGCAAACGACATCGAGGATCTCGAGAAACGACTCGGTGACATCATCGTAGCCTACACACGAGAGCAAAAGCCGATCTATTGCCGCGACATCAAGGCGGACGGCGCGATGGCGGTGTTGCTCAAGGACGCGATGCAGCCAAATCTTGTACAAACGCTTGAGAATAACCCGGCGTTTGTACACGGCGGTCCATTTGCCAACATTGCTCACGGGTGCAACTCGGTCGTTGCCACCACAACAGCGCTCAAGCTTGCTGACTATGTTGTAACCGAAGCAGGATTTGGTGCAGATCTGGGTGCCGAGAAATTCATGAACATCAAGTGTCGCAAGGCAGGCATCTCACCCAGTGCTGTCGTCATCGTGGCAACGGTTCGTGCCCTGAAGATGAACGGCGGCGTTAAGAAGGAAGACCTGGGTACCGAAAACGTCGATGCAGTACGCAATGGCTGTGCAAACCTTGCCCGTCACATCGAGAACGTCAAGGGCTTCGGTGTGCCGGCAGTCGTCGCCATCAATCACTTCGTCACTGACACAGATGCAGAAGTCGCGATGATTCAAGAGCAAGTAGAAGCGCTTGGCAGTGAAGCCATTCTGTGCAAACACTGGGCTCATGGCGGTGCCGGCACCGAGGAGCTCGCTACACGCGTAGCCGAGATTGCTGACAGCGATAGCGCGCAGTTTGCTCCCCTGTACCCGGATGAGATGCCACTGTTTGAGAAGATCGAAACCATCGCAAAGCGCATCTACCGTGCAGATGACGTGCTCGCCGATCAGAAGGTGCGCGATCAGCTACGGCGTTGGGAGCAAGACGGCTACGCGAATTTGCCTGTGTGCATGGCCAAGACCCAGTACAGCTTCTCGACCGATCCTGATCTGCGCGGTGCGCCGACCGGACATTCGGTACCCATACGCGAAGTAAGACTCTCGGCCGGAGCGGGCTTCATCGTTGTCGTGTGTGGCGCAATCATGACCATGCCTGGATTGCCCCGCAAACCCGCAGCAGAAACCATCAAGCTGTCTGATGGTCAGGTTGAAGGATTGTTCTGATGACAGCCAGGATCATTGATGGCAAGGCCTTCTCCGCGAAGGTCCGAGCCGAGGTCGCAACCGGTGTTGCGGCGTTAAAGGCCTCACACGGAATCACGCCAGGTCTTGCTGTTGTGCTTGTCGGCGAGGATCCAGCGAGCCAGGTCTATGTGCGCAACAAGGGCAAGCAGACCGTCGAGGCTGGCATGGCAAGCTTTGAGCACAAGCGTGATACATCGATAACCGAGGATGAGTTGCTTGCACTGATCGACGAGCTCAATGCAGATCCTGCGGTGCACGGCATTTTGTGTCAGCTACCGCTGCCGACTCACATCGATGAGGCTCGAGTGATCAACGCGATCACACCAGAAAAGGATGTCGACGGCTTTCACATCTCCAACGTCGGCAGAATCGCCACGGGACAGGACGCCATGGTGCCCTGCACACCGCTCGGCTGTTTGATGATGCTACGCGATCACCACGGATCTCTATCGGGCATGAACGCGGTAGTGGTTGGGCGATCGAATATCGTAGGCAAACCCATGGCGCAGCTGCTGCTGCGCGACAGCTGCACGGTGACAATCGCTCACAGCCGAACCACGAACCTCGCTGAGGTCTGCCGTGAGGCAGACATCCTCGTGGCAGCCGTGGGTCGCCCCGAAATGATTCCGGGAGACTGGGTCAAACCCGGCGCCACAGTCATCGACGTCGGCATCAACCGTCTGGACAACCCACCCGGCTCCGAGAAGCCAACGCGGCTTGTCGGCGATGTCCATTTCGAATCCGCCGCGGCCGTCGCCGGCGCAATCACCCCTGTCCCTGGCGGCGTCGGCCCCATGACCATTGCCTGCCTGCTCGCCAACACCTTGGTTAGCTGCTGCCGCGCGAACGGCGCCGACGCACCCAGCGGCCTCACTGCTTGATAAGCCATGGGGTCGGACCATGCCAAGCCACTGATTTTCAAAAGGTATAGGCCTAAAAACGAGGCGCTCAGCATCTTAAACAGACCGCCAAAGGCTTGTTGGAGGTCAATTAACGGGTGCCGGAAAGGAAAAACTCGCGTTAATTGACCACAAAGACACCGCCCGGACTACCGATAAGGCGGTCTGTTCGTTTGTAGTGGTAACTAAACCCTTTTCATTCAGATACTTACCGCGGTCCGACCCCACCCACCAGACTGACAGACAGCGTGGGGGTGTCGACCAACAGTTCAGACCGGCCGTCCTCGGTCTCAAAGCATAGACTCAGCCGATCAACGTCTGAGAGGTGACAACGTATGCCGATCTGACGCATGACTGTCTGAACACCTGCTGAGGGAGTCTTTTTCAACGCCATACCCATTGAATGCAGGCGTACTGCGCCGCAAACATGGGGTACAGAAGCCGCATCTGGCGAAATCGCTGCGAAGGGTTCTAGAAAAGGCAAGTGAAAGATGAGCGGGTCTGACGCCGCGCAATCCTCGATGACGTCTATATGAGCAGTCTTGGGAAGGTACTCAGGACGATATTCAACGGATTGAAATTTTGCCTGCTCCCCTTTCGCTACCGAGGGACGCAAGCCGACGCCGAATGGAGACGCCAGGTCTGAGGCAAACCCAAACCGTTGCGGCAGGCTCAATAGAGGGAATGCCTGAGCCAGAGCATCTGTATCGTCCACAAAGAGCAGCTCAAACATGAAGCGCTCAAAGAAAAAACGTCGGTTGGCTGTACCCTGACCCGGATGTGAATTGCCGGGACCCTCTGAAAAGCCTGCCAATTCCAGCGCCTTAGCGATCTCCCAAGCGTTGGCGCGTGAGCCCTCTGCCAACACATCGGCCGACAATTCAGCTGTTGAACCCTTGTGCCGACCGCGGCACGCCAGGAAGACGTGGTCCAGTTGCATGGTTCGAATCAGCTAACCGAGGAATGAAACGCCCGCAAAGAAGGCAGAAAACTGTAGTGGCAAGCCCGACGCCATCATCGGGCCTGCCACGTATATCAGTTGAAGCTAACCATTCAACCAGCCGAGCAGCAGGCTTAGTTCACCTCGGCCGGGACAGATTCCGCCTGGTCTTCGGTACCCTCAAGCAGGGCAAGCAGTTTCGGATCCTGCTCGGTTTCAACGATGCTCTCCAGGGGCTTACCCTTGTCAGCAACCATATCGGAATGACTGCCATAGATACAGCCTTCAGCCAATGCACCGCCGGATGCAAAAACCAAAGTAGAAACAACAGCTGCGACTGCAAATTTCATACAGACTTCCTCTGAAATAAACCAGGATCTACTTGTCTCATACAATTACACCAGGCGCAAGCAACAGGCAATTTGTTCACCTGGTAGCAATGCGCCCATCAAGCGTCGGCTGGTATGAGCCACTTGCCGCCAAATAATCGGCGACAACGGCATCCAGGCTGGGGCCGTAATCGTAGACATCGCTCGCCCTGTCAGCAAACACCGCATAGCCGTCTCCTCCCTTGCGAACATAATCATTGGAGACAATCCCGTAGATCGCATCCAAATCTATAGGAGCAAAGCCATCCTCACCAGCGACAAGCACATCAACAATTCTCTCCCCGACAGGCGATGAAGGGTCAAACACATACTGCACGCCAGCTACCTGAGGAAAACGCCCAGCCACCTCTTCCACCTCGCTGACTCCATTCTCAAGCGCTGCGACAACATCGGCGCCCGACAGACTGAAGGTGGACAGCGTGTTCTGGAATGGCAGCACCGTCAGCACGTCGCCCATCGTAACTTCACCAGCGCCTATCGAAGCGCGAATGCCACCCGCGTTCATCAGTGCAATATCAATACCTTGAGATTTGACTCGGGCAAGCATCGCATCAGCAACAAGATTGCCCATCTCGCATTCCTGTACCCGACACACATCCCGACTACCGTCGATGTCTGCAGAAGTACCAGCGACAACTTGAGTTCGAATGCCGTCAAGCGGTTCAGCAAGTTCGGATACCCGCGCAAGTGTCGCTTCGTCCTCAATGACTTGACCATCAATGATGATCGGGTCACCGCTGACCTGATCTATCACTCCATCAGCATCGAACGACACTGAAAGCTCACCCAGATACTTTCCGTACGCGTAAGCCTGCACAATTGCCGTGTCTCCCACCATCGTTGGGTACGGTCCTGCAGCATTTTCATCGGTGTTGGAGAGCAAGGTATTGCTGTGCCCACCAACAATGATATCCACGCCCGTGGTTTCGGTAGCTACGCGCTGATCTGTCCCGTATCCGGAGTGCGACAACACGATGATACGGTCTATGCCTTCAGCTTCCAATTTGTCAACCTCTGTCTGCACAGCACTTACCGGATCCGAAAATGTGACATTGCGTCCAGGGCTTGCAAGCTCGCCAGTATTTTCAGGCGTCAGTCCGATCAAGCCGTAACGCTCGCCTCCTTTCTCAATAACCGTTGACTTCAGTATCTTGCCCGCGAGCTGCGGTTCATTCGCTACATCACCGTTGGACATCAATACCGGGAACTCCACCGTGTCGGCGAATGCTCGAAGCACAACAGGCCCGTCATCGAACTCATGGTTTCCAACGGTCATCGCATCGTAGCCCAGTGAGTTCATCATCTCTGCCGCCACTTTGCCCTTGTAGTAGGTGTAAAACAGAGATCCCTGAAACTGATCACCCCCATCGACCAGCAGGACGCCTGCATTACTTTTTTCAGCCGCTCTGGAGCGCGCAGCTTCAATGGCCGTTACCAATCGAGCATATCCACCAAAGCACTCTCCTGCAGAATTGTCCTCGGCACTGCAAGGACTATCAAACCTGCTAATGGGCTCAACCTTGGAGTGAAAGTCATTGGTGTGAAGAATCGTGAGGGTATCTGCCGAGGCAATACCCGAAAGCGTGCACAGCGCGAGGGCGCTTGCGTATGGAACGGTGCGGCGATGGATCATCTCGTTTGGCTCATCTGTGTCATTGCAGTGGCACATAGACTACCAGAGCGCGACCACTGACCCTGGCCGACCACAACGAGCGTCAACGACTGCGACAGAACTTGTCAACGACTGTCATTTATTTCTCAAGATGTTGGATAAATCGCGCATATTGAACCAAGCTCTAACTACTCTCCATAAACACAGTCAAGAATGATCAACGTGAAACGTTTAAGCACACCAGTCACTATCGCAGCAGGCGCACTCATGTTTGGAAGCGCTGCCTTTGCACAGACAGATCTCGGCAACGAAAGTGTCTCTGACCAGGCAGCAGCCATTGGTGGGGCAGTTTTTACAGGCTGGACAGGGACAGCCAGTCTGGGAGCAACCTTTGCATCCGGCAATGCCTCGTCTGACAACATCAACGGATCAGTACGACTGATCAAGAGTTACGAACGTTGGGACCATGTACTCACCGCATCCATGTTCAAGGGAACATCGACAGTACTGGTGACCCAGCGTGATGATGTGACCAATGAAGTCGTCACAGATGACAACGGATTTCCAGTTCGTGAAATTGTCGAAGGAGAAAATTCAGATCGGCTTGCGTTTGGCTATCAGCCAAAGTACTACTTCAGTGAAAAGCTGTACGCCTTCGGAATCCTCGACTGGGAAACCGATGAGCCTGCCAACATCGATACTGCAAGCCGCCAGGTGATCGGTGCAGGCTACAGCTTCTACCGGAATGCCTCAGGTTACCTGTCGGGTGAGGCAGGCTTTGGAAACAAGGTGCTCGATCCGGTTTTCGGCGACGATCTTGATGGTGCCATTGCCTATCTCGGTGTGAACTACCTCAACCGCATCTCCGACACGGTCACCCTGAACGCCGATGTACGTGCTGACATCGGAGGGGACAACACATTTATCGAGCTCGGCTTGGGCGCAGCTTTCAAGTTGTCCGATCGCTTTTCCTTGAAGGTCACTCACTTCTCGCGCAGCAATACCGATCTTGAGGACCCGACTAATCCCGAGGCATCAAGCACCGATAACATCACGTCCTTCAATCTCGTGGTGGACATCTGATCTGACAGGCCAAGAACCCGAGGGGCTGAACACGTTACAGCCTCCTCGGGGTTTTTTTTGGCAACCCCATGAAAACAAGGCCACGCTTGGACCGCGGCCACTCCCATCGGGAAGTAACACCAGCCCGGCAAGAATACCGGGCTGATCAAATCCAAACGGCCAGTACCCGCCGACTCAGGCCGCTACCAGCGATGCCAGCACCCGACGCGTACCGGTGAACGGGCGGCGCCCGTGCATGACACGGTAGTTATCAATCAAGGCCACATCACCGTCCTGCCAGGGAATATCGAAGGCGAGCTCGTCGGCTATATCGCAAATGGCGAGTACGGTCGGTGTATCCAGCGGTGAGCCGTCACCCAACGTGATGGCCTTGGAGGGATCATTGCGTGAATCCTTCCAGCCCTTGAAGGCCGCGATGAGTTGATTGAAGAACACGCGTGAGCCATCCTCCAGCTCACGCACAGCCGGGAGCACTGGTGTAGTGGCTGCAAGGCTTCCGTCATCGTTCCACGTCCAGCTGTAGCCCAGTTCCTTCATTCGAGCTTCCGCCTCCGCTCGATCTTCTGCAAAGAAGGTACTACCCCAGCTGCGCCCTTGACCAGATTCGGGATCATCGGTCGCTGGCATCACGTTGGTATAAAGCAGCCCGTGTTGCTCAGCTGCCTTGGCAAAGTCCGGAAACTCAGCTTCGATACGCATCCACAGAAGGTCACTGCGGCAAATGGGTGTAGCTCCAGCTTGCTCCGCCGCTTTGTTGCAGTAGAAAAACAGACGTGAGGGGTATACCGGGGTCTGTGCCATTTCATGGTGCATGAAAATCTCGACATCGGGCGGAGCCTCGTTTGCCGTAAAAACGCGTTCGGTCTTGTTCACGCGAACCGCATTGGACAATGAGTCCTTGTACTGAAAATTGGGCAGATCAAAAGCGCGTACAAAGGCGTCAAAACCGTCGATGTCATTCACCGGAAACCCACGAAACAAAACCGCGCCATTGCGTGCCAGTTGCTCAGCGATAGTCTCATGCCTTTGGCGCACCCAACGGTCAACATCCTCGGCAGGCACGTCAGAGCCATCAACAACCAGCGGAAAAATACTCTGGTCGATCGATTGCTGACCATCGACGTCGAGAAGCGTAAGCGAATAAGTCATGGTTAGTACTCAGTCGTAAATGGGCATGAAGGTATTGAAGGCAGCTTCACCGAACACACCAGGATCGTTGAATCGCTGATTGCGATTCAGTGCAGCTATCGTCTGCATATCCTCGCCGGTGAGCTCAAAGTCGAAAAGGGCCGCATTCTCGGCAAGACGCTCTACCTTTGTAGTCTTTGGCACAATGGATGTGCCGCGCTGAATCCCCCATCGCAGGACTACCTGCGCCGGTGTCTTGCCAAGCCTGCCAGCGATATCAATCACTGCCGGTTGCGCCAACACGGCATCATCGGCCTCAGCCATTCCAAGTTCAACATAAGAGAGAGCACCCAGCGGACTAAAAGCTGTCACAGCAATATCCTGCTCTGAGCAGAATTTCAGTAATTTGGATTGGGTGAGATACGGATGCGACTCAACCTGCAACACAGCCGGCGGCCGGTTGGCGTAATTCAAACAGTCTCTTAGTAGCCCGGTGTTGTAATTGCACACGCCGATGTCGCGCGCCAGACCCTCATCCGCGAGCGCTTCCATCGCCCGCCAGGTCTCGGACAAAGGAACTCGGGCGGAACTCATCATCGGAGTATCCGCCTGCGGATCCAGTACCCACTCGGGCGGATAGCGAGTTTCAAAGGGAACAAACTCGAGGGCAATCGGAAAATGCACGAGATAAAGATCGAGGTAGTCGAGCCCCAGATCTTCAAGCGAGCGCTCCAGGGCCATAACGACATGGTCACCACGATGGTAGGTGTTCCACAGTTTGCTCGTGACCCAGAGTTCTTCACGAGTGCAGAGGCCTTCATCGATCGCGCGCCGGATGCCCTCGCCCACTTCTTTTTCGTTGCCATAGTCACAGGCACCGTCAAGGTGACGATAACCAAGACGTATTGCCTCGACCACAGTATCGGCAACTATCGGCCGAGGAATCTTCCACAGCCCAAGACCGATCAGCGGCATTCTGGAGCCGGTTGCAAGCAACTGCGTCGGCATGGGTGAACTGTCTTCAGCGCGGGTCATGAGGCCTGTTTTTCCTGGCGGATATGCGCACCTTCGGGTGCGATGAATGGCATGGCTTGGTGCGCAGAAATAGACGCCTGTGCACAGGCGCCCATGGCCACTGCAAGTGCGCCGTCCACGGCAGTGACTGCAACCGGGCCATCGCCGTTGATCGCTGCTAGAAAGCGTTCATGTTGATGGTAGGTCGATCCGTGATGATCACCGGCCTCAACGAGCCTGGCGTCAACGAGCGTCGTATCGATCTCCTTGCCGCGCCCATCTCGTGGAGTGAATTCGACACGGCCGTGTGGGTCACTGTCGCTACTACGAAACCTTGCAGGTGCGGGGATGAAGGCATCAAGACGCCCTGCATCGCCTATGACGGTGATTTGCTCCTGCGGATCGCTGCCTTCGGCAAACATGCACAGATCAAGAGAGGCACGCACGCCATTATCAAAATCAACCAGTACCAACGCATTATCGATGATGTCTGCCGGCCTGCCATCGACGACCTCATCCAGATGATTGACGTCCATACCGCCTGTTGCATAAAGACGTAGCGGTTCAGCACCGGTGATGAGGCGCATCAGATCAAAATGGTGGCAACACTTCTCCACCAACGTTCCGCCCGTATGCGCATTGTGGCGATTCCAGTGACCTACCTTTTCAAGAAACGGGTAGCGATGCTCGCGAATGGATACCATTCGGATATGCCCGACGTCGCCCGCGCCAAGTCTTTCGAGCAATCGCGCAGCCGGAGGCATGTAGCGATACTCCATGGCGGTCCAGAAAGGCTGCGAGGATCGACGTGCAACCAGGGCGGCGAGTAACCATTCGCAATCAACAACCGTTGTACAGAGCGGTTTTTCCGCCAGAATGGCGATATCTGCGTCGAGCAACGGCTCAAGCACCGCTCGATGAGTGTAGTTGGGAGAGGCGATGACCGCGGCGTCGATAGTGGCCAGCTCAAGTGCGTGCTGCGATACATGAGACACGAACTGCTCGAAACCGAGCTCTTCGGCCAGCGCACCAGCAGCGGCGAGCATGTCCTTATCGGGGTCAACCAGAGCAGCGAGCGATACCGGATGCCCCATAGCCCGCATGACGCCTAGAAAGCGCAGGTGTTCACAGCCCATCATGCCGGTGCCGATCAAGGCATAACGCACCGGTGCTCTGCTCATTGTCATCGGCCAATTTTCATATGTGCATTATAGCGTCTGAGAAAGCTTCAGGACCGCAATGAAGTTGCAGGTACACTGCGCCCATGAGCACCGAAAAACCTACTATTGAAGCTCGCGAGGCCAAGTTTCGGATCGGGCAGACTGTTCGCCACCGCGTGTTCCCCTTTCGGGGAGTGATTTACGATGTTGACCCCGTTTTTGACAATACTGACGAGTGGTACGAAGCAATACCGCTGTCCATGCGCCCACACAAGAACCAGCCGTTCTATCACGTGTATGCGCAAAACGATGAATCCACCTACGAGGCATATGTCTCTGAGCAGAACCTGCTCATCGATGATTCCGACGAGCCCTTGCGTCACCCCGACGTCGAACGCGAATTTGTGCGCGACGTCGAGGGTTGTTACCGGGCGCGTCGACTTCTGACCCACTGAGGGAACGCCCGGCGGGGCCAGCGAGATCAAACGACACTAATTATTGAACTCGACGCTGGTGCGTCACACCGCCCCCACGACGTGGCATCTCTGCGTGACAAGACCCTGCCCCACATCCTTCTTCGACTGACATCACATCGTTGTCGGCGTTGTAGTTCGCAACGATTTGCTGAGTCAGACGCTTGTTGTTGGTGTCGAGAATCATCGAGTCGTTGCCAGAGACCATGGTGATTCAGTTATTGGCCAGAAGCAGACTCGTCAGCGGCAGCCATGGCTCTCTGCACGGCGGGCTCATCAAAGCGCGTGGCATCAAGCACGATGCCGGCAGACGAAGCTCCTCGCACGTACATGGGCGTCACGGGCTGCACGCCTGATGAGTCCGCACGGTACGAGCGCCTCAGTTGGACGGAATCCACCGACACAATAACAGTGTAGGTGTCTACGGCTGCGTCAGGGACGCTGACCTGGTAGTGCAGCACAGCCTCCATAGAATCAGGCACCAAGGACAGGTCATAGCCTGCGCCATGCAGTTCCTCGACGATCAGTTCGGCAAAGCGCGACTGCGGAGGCGTCACGCGCAAATTAGACTGCTCCGGGCCGAGCCCCGGTACCTGCGACAATGCATCGGCGAAGTCACTGGCGACAAGACGCGAGCGCGGTGCCACGTCGCCCTCCTCGGGCAAGTCGGCAAAGAGGCGATGGGATCGCTCGTCACGCTCAAAGCTCTGATCAGTAACCGTACCAGCGCCCTTGTCGCCGCTCTCAGCGGTAGACGGCCCCCCAGAAAGATCCTCTGAGGTGATAGCGCAACCGGTCACCAGGCCCAAACACAGGAGGAGTGAAACGATCGTTCGACCTGAGCAACCCGGGCGCACCAGACAGTGCAAGGCCATAGGCGGCGCGGCACGAGGCAGGCTGCCTCCGGATGGCAAGAATGGCAGGCGATCTCGGCGTGATTTCACAGAACGGGTTGCCTGGTGACATGCACCGGTAGTGTCACGGAATACAGTGGATCGCGCCGGTAGCCGAGCACATTTCTCGTCGTCGCTTTGAAGATTTTCTACTCACTGAGGCCAACATCAGTAGACGGTGTGACGCAGTGCACCTAAAATGATGGGTGCGCTCAAGGAAGCCTGCAGAATGATCGACGAACAGCTTTACCAGCAAGCCACCGACGAGCTCAACTCGGACCGGCGTAGACCTCACTTGTGGGCGCGCGCTTGCGCGCTCGCCAGCGACGATCATGACGAGGCGCGTTACCTCTACACCAACCTCCGGGTGGAGGAGCTGATCGCTGAACGCGAGCGTACGGACGCTGACAGCAGCTCGATCAGCGAGAGCGAGGTTGAAGACCAGGTCTTGTCGCTGGAGCCGATGCAGGCAGAATCCGAAGACAAGCCGTTCGATATGCAACTCGATTCTCTGGATGACACTCTCAAGGAAGAGAATGCGATCGTGTCCTCGGCACTATCCTCCTCGCGCTCCGGCGTAGCGCGCAGCACCGAGCTCGGGTTCGATCTCGAAGCGCATATCAGTGATGAATCAGCGGATGAGCTTCCCAGCAGTGAGCGTTCGCTCATGAATATGGAGCTCGACGATGACCCCGGGCTGGATTTGAGTCCTGGGGACCTTGCACAGTTGGGCGATTTAAGCGCGGCCTCCCTCGAGGAACGACTATTCGACTTGACGGGCAAGGAATCTCCACACGCACACAAGGCTGAGGGCGTGCAGAACAATCCGTCTGCCCGAGCTGCGGACCAGGCTATCGACCCGGCTACGGATCAGGACGTGCATCACTCTGCCGCTCACTCGTCTCATCATCCGGCTGAAGCGGATGATCACTCAGGCCACGAATCACCCGACGCTCTGGCCCACACAAGCGCTGGTGGCCAGCCGCTTGCCAATGATGTACCCGAGGAGCTGGACTGGCTTGAACAGTCCGTGCAATCGGGGGACTCGCTGCTCGATGACGCGTCTGCTGACCGCCCGGGCGTACACGACAACTCGAATATCGTTCCTGCCGGCGCAGCCGCAGCCGCAACCGCAGGACTCGCAAACAGAGCCTCGGATCAGCAACGGTATACGGATGGTCTTGATGAGATACCGGTGCAGCCGGGGTCAGCCTCCTTCGATTCCGGGCTGCGAGACGACTATGCGGATGCCCGCGACCTGGATTCACTGCTCGATCAGGAAGATCCAGGCGCTGATCCCTACGAAAGCACTAATCTCGATACCGGCCGTGGCCCTCAATGGGTGCTCTACGAATCACCCGAAGGCTCCTTGAAGGCTGTCAAGCGCGGAGTGTCCTGGGCTGCGTTGCTTTTCACATTGCCGTGGCTGCTGATCCGTGGCCTGATTGGCAGCGCCATCGCCTACGCCCTTTTGTGGGTTGTGTCGCTGGGTGGATTGATGATCACAGGTCTGGCATGGATGGATGGGGGCGCTGGCACACCGGACATGGTCAAACTGGCCTGTGCAGGTTTTGGTCTGGTCGCCTTCCTCGGTCTTGTCGTCGTGCCCTTTTTCCGCGGTAATCGCTGGCGAGAGCAACGCTACAAGAGACGTGGCTACGCAAAACTGTCCAAGGTCCGCGCTCGCAGCGGTGGCTCGGCAATCGAGCGCTGGACCCAAAGGATCGGATGACCTGATGCACAACAATGGGACTACCTTGGAAACGCAATCACAGCATCGGTAGTTGATCGCATTGCGATGCGCACCAACAGGAACGTCGGCTGTCTCACACCGTGGCGGCCGTAATCCGCATCGCCCCGCATTTCCTCCGCCTCAACCCCGACAGGCCTCTCCATTCGGACTCAGTTGTTTACAGATGAGGCGCTCAAGCCCGTTACATGGACCAAGTCATCGCAGAGTGACACGGTCCAGAATGCGGCAAACGCGTCAGAGACCATCGTCGATTGGACGCAATCGACTCTTCGGGGGTGCCGGCGCAGGGAAGCGCCGGCGCGATTTCAAAGCATCACACTCGAGCTATGAAAACAGATCAGCGACCTGCTCCCTGAGTACGTTCTTCTGCACCTTGCCCATCGTGTTCCTCGGCAGCTCTGACACCAGAAACAAGCGACGCGGTTGCTTGAAGCGCGCCAGACGATCGGCAATCTCGGCGAGTAATTCCTCCTCTGATGGGGATTGGTCCGGTGAGTTGGTGACGACGAAGCCAACCACGCTCTCACCAAAATCCGGATGCGGAGCGCCTACCACCGCTGACTCCTTGATGCCGTCGAGACTGTCCAGCAAGACCTCGATTTCCTTTGGATAAATGTTGTAGCCGCCGGAAATCACCAGATCCTTGCCACGACCCACAATCGTCACGTAGCCCATCTCATCAATCGTGGCGAGATCGCCGGTAAGAAACCAGCCATCTTCGGCAAGCTCCTCGGCAGTCTTTTCGGGCATACGCCAATATCCCTTGAAGACATTGTCTCCTCGGACCTCCAGTGTGCCGACACCGGTCTCTGGATCGGTACCCGACAATCTCACTTCAACACCCTCAAGCGGCGGCCCAACGGTACCTGCGCGTCGCTCACCGGCATACGGATTGGAGCAGTTCATGTTGGTTTCGGTCATGCCGTAGCGCTCAAGTATGCGCTGACCCGTACGCTGCTCAAACTCGCGATGAGTCTCGGCAAGTAGTGGCGCACTGCCGGAGACGAACAAGCGCATATGGGCTACCAGCCTGGACGTAAACCGAGCGTCGTCAAGCAGGCGCGTGTAGAAGGTCGGCACGCCCATCATCACCGTTGCATCTGGCAAGTCCGCAATCACCGAGTCGAGCTTGAAGCCACCATGGAACTGCATACTCGCCCCGGACATCAGGCAACAGTGACCGGCGACAAACAATCCATGCGTGTGAAAGATTGGCAAGGCATGCAACAGCACATCTTCTGCACTGAACTGCCAGGCCTCAATCAAGGTCTGCGCGTTGGACAAGAGGTTGCGCTGCGAGAGCATCGCGCCTTTGGACCGGCCTGTAGTGCCGGAGGTATACAGGATTGCTGCTATGTCCTGCTCGTCTCGCGTTTGAACCGAGGTGGCCGGGCTGATGACACGAGCCGCGTCCGCCAGACTGCCATCATCGTTGCCACCTAGAGTCAACACAGTGATGTCGGCTGTCGCACTTGTGGCAAGCACTTGCGCTGCCTGAGCAGACGCTGGATCTACAACGAGCAAGGCAGGTTCGGCGTCTGCCAGAAAATAGCTGAGTTCTGAGGGCGTATAGGCGGTGTTCAATGGTAAAAACACCGCACCGTGACGCACGCAGGCAACGTACAAGGCGAGTGCCTGCCAGCTCTTCGAAACCTGCACCGCTACACGGTCTCCAGCCTCAACACCCACATCGTCAAGTACCGCTGCAATGCGCGCGGCATGGTCCAGAAACTGCCGATCGTTGACGGCCTGTCCATCTGCGGTAGTCAGTAAATCTCCATTGCCCATCCTTCTGCCGGCCAGGATGGCGTCATACAGCGGGTTACCAACAATCGAGCTCATGTGATGTCCGGTCTTCTGCAGGCCACCTGCATGGATGACCCGGTTGATGTGCCTTCAGATTCTTTTGCGAGCCCGCCGCGTCTCGGACAACAACTCCTCAACAACGTCTGAGCGGATCACCGCGCGCTCGCTGGCATAGGCTTCATGGTTAGCCTCCACCTTGTCGAGATCGTACAGATAGCTGACCATGGCGCCAGCAGACTGTTTTAGACCCTTGTCGAACTTGTCTGCCTCGGCGAGCACTCTGTCCAGACTTGCTCCATTGCCGAGATGAAACCGCGCGACAGGATCGAGTGGCTGCCCATCATCACGTTTTGCGCGTGCAAGATAATGGGCTACAAGCTTCTCGAGCAAGGTCCGCGACTGCGGCTCCAGTGACCCGACCTCGCCCGTTGCCAACGCTTGCGCCAACCTCACAGCCTCGCGATCGACAGACTCATCGGGACTTTCAGCAAGAGCAGGCATACTGGAGACCCAACGCATGAAACCCGGAATCGGTGACAAGGTGCGAAAGGTGTTCAAACCAGGAAACTGAATACGCAACTCTGTGGCGACCTGCTTGATCAGAAAATTGCCGAAAGAGATGCCTGCCAACCCTTTCTGACAATTGGAAATCGAATAGAACACCGCGGTATCAGCAGCTTCGGCGGCAATAGGCTCGCGTTCCGGCGACAGTACTTCACGCACGGATGAAGGCGTCGAGAGCGTCAAGGCCACTTCAACAAAGATCAAGGGCTCATCGGGCATAGCGGGATGAAAGAACGCGAAGCAGCGACGATCCGACGGCTGCAATCGACTACGCAGCGCACCCCAGCTGCTGATGGCATGTACCGCCTCGTAGGCGATCACCTTCTCGAGCAAGTTGGCTGGCGTACTCCAGTCAATCTCACGCAACACCAGGAAACCGCGGTTAAACCAGGCTCGAAACAGATGCCTGAAATCCACATCTATCCGGGCAAGTGAAGGCTCATCGCGAACGTGAGCAAACAAGCGCTCGCGCATACGCACCAATTCGTGAGTGGCGCCCGGCACACGGTTCAGTCGCCGCAGCAACTCCTGGCGTCGTGGCTCGACGCTCTCTGTCAAGATTTCCAGGTTCGCGACGGTGGTCTCTTGCGCGTAGCGCTGAGCGGCACGCACGCAATGCTCGGCATTGATATCAAACCGGCTACACAGCAGCTTGAAAAACTCGCGCTCGCCCTGCTCGTCTGCATCGGCAAATCGAGCCAGGAGCCCGCGCGCGATGCGGTTGCCCGACATTTCACCGCGCTCGGACAACAAGGCATCACAGAGCTCAACGAAACTGCCACTGCCCGCGGTCGCTCGTAGCGCTTCTGGTGACTCACGAGTAAAGACAGCCCCGAGTATGTCTTGCAGAAAACTGATTCGGCTCATCGTGCTACCTCGCTACGGTACTGATCAACCGCCGGTGACAGCCATTCCCATGACGACATCTGGCAACCACGTCGAAGGCTCGGAAAAACCGACAGGATCACGATTGCCAAAACAAAGAATCCTGCAACCAACAGGAACAAGCTGATAAAGCCCATCAACACCCAACCATTCACATCAAGCGTAGCGATTGTCGTCGCGATTTCCTGGGTGATCTGCAAGCTCGAAAGCATGTAGCCCAACACTCCGGCCGCCGCAATAGTAAACAGGATCATGACGCTCTCACGGGTCGAATCCGCGAGCACCACCCAGAGATCCTTTGGACTCCACGAGCGATAGATGATCACCGCGATCAAAAGGCACAAAACTGTTGGGCCTCGTTCAGATCATCAAAGACATCCGTGTTCATCAACATGGGCTGGTACATGAACCACATCGCCACATCAGATGCTGGTGTGTAGCAGCTGACCTGCTCGTAGAGCCTGCAGGAGACATTTGTATTGTTCACGTGCCTTGAACCAGGGGTTGCATGGAAAGACTGTGATCTACAGACCAACGTCAGCGGCGGCAATGGGGATGGAAAATCTGGACATGGCAAGACGTTCACGGTCAGTTGTTGGTGAGTGCGCGTGTCACAGCCAATCCAGCAGACAATTGATTCCACACCTGAAAAGGTCGTATGCCCCGCTACACGGCATTGCACACAATACACCAGAGCTTGAATTTGTCGATGCCTGTGAGGCTGCGTGCGAAGCCGACGATGCAGAGCGCTACTACGAAGAGAACCGACACTTTCATCAAGTGATTTGCACACAGTCCGGTAACCGGTTTCTGGTCGCGGTAGCAGAGCAGATGCGTCAGCGCCTGCCATTGTATCGACGACTTCAGTTGCGCTTGCCACGACGCATGCAGGAATCAATGCAGGAGCCCCGGCAAGTCGGAGCTTTCTATCGAATCAGAGCTCCTTCCCAGGAATCGAGGAAGTGCTGTCGCTTGAGACGATCCAGATATACGAGCAACCCGGGCCCGAGTTGTATAGGGCGATAGCGCAGTGTTTCTGCCAATGCCGAGGTATCAATCTGTGGTACGCCAATTCGATCGGTCAGCACATCTCGTGCCTGGGGTCCTACCAGATAATCGAGTAGCTCGCCTGCGAGCACCGGATCCTTGGCAGCCGTTGGAATGAAAGCGGTACGTTGCAGCACATGTGTGAAATCTGACAGAGGAACAATCGCCCCGTCACTCGAGGCTGCCAGTGCTGCATCGGCATAGCCACCCACCACATTGTACGCGAGCGCCAGTTGACCGCTCTCGAGGTCGGCCAACATGTCGGCACTACAACAATACAGGCGCGGGGACACCTCACCCATCGCTGCGATCAGCTCCCAAAAGGCGTCAGAGCGTCTCGCATCCTGCGTCGCAATCAGGTAACCAACACCGGATTCGCGCACATCGTAGGTGCCTATTTGTCCCTCGAAGCGTTCCGGATGTTCGCGAAACAATCGTGCAAGATCCGCCCTGTCATCAGGCATCTCCAGCCCTTCAAAGGCACGCTTTGATACGATCAAGGACGCTGGCTCCTGAGTAAAACCATACAGCTGCTCACGCCATCGTGCCCAAGACGGCAATTGCAACACCGCAGGTGTACGGTGGCGCCGTCCAAAACCGTCGTTGACCAGCTTGATCTGCAGGTCCATCGCAGACGACACGACAAGATCAGCGACGGCGGGGTCAGTCTTGACAGCCTCGTACACGTTGCGGCTGGAGGCAATGGTGTAGCGCACACTCACGTTCGGCTGTAGCTCTTGCCAGGATTCAATCAGCGGCTGAAAAAGACTCAGATCAGTCGTGGAAAGCACATGCACTTCCCCCAGAGCTTCTCCGCGTGCTTTGAAATAGTGCTCCGACTCGAAGGTCAGGCTAGCCTGTGCTGCAAAGGCGTAAACAGACAAGCAGACGAGTGCCGCCCTGCCCCACATGCGTCTCATGCTGCGGGTAAACAAAGCTCTACTCGGGTGCCGCAATCATCAGCCGGCACAACACTGATGTGCCCGTCATGTGCGCTCGCTACCTGCTCGACAATCGCCAGGCCCAGACCAGAGCCGACCACATCCTCAACGTTGGAGCCACGCTTGTAACGCTCGGTCAGTGTTTGCTGCTCGGCCCCGTCAAGCCCACGCCCTCGATCACGAATGTGAACCACAACCTCATCATGACGGCGCGATGCACTGACGTCTATGTGAGTCTCAGCGGGTGAATACTTGACTGCGTTATCAATCAGGTTACGCAACGCTGTCTCCAGTTGCACCCTGTCGCCGGTCACTTCCACACCTGGCTCAATCTCGCAGTCAAAAACGACATCGCGAAGCTCTGCAACCGGTCGGTAACGCTCGACAACTTCATCAGTAAGGCGTCCCATGTCAAGGCGTTCAAGACTCATGCGCTCGGACCGATGCCCAACCATCGCATGCTCGAGCAACTGATCGGCCGAACGTGAGCTTGCGTCGACCGCGCGCACCAGATCACGCAGCGTCGAGCGCATCTCGACATCTTCGGTACGTCGTAGGGCTGTCTCTGCGCGAGTACGCAACACGGCAAGTGGCGTGCGCACATGGTGCGCTGTCTCTGCAATGAGAGTCTCGGTTCGCTCAAGTGCTGCGTCCAGTCGCGCCATGAACCGATCAAGGGCATTACCGAGCGGCTCTAGTTCGTGCGGCAGAGGCTCGCGCAATGGCCGAAGATCAGCAGGGCCTCGTCGCTCCACCGAGCTTGCGACACGACGCAAAGGCGCCAGTGCGCGGCGCACCGCAATCGCGCACAACACACCCGCCAGCGCAAACGAGCCTACGCCGATCAGGGCCGCACGCTCAGCGGCCGACGATACGATGGCTTGTTGCCCATAGCGCGTCTGCGCAACAAGCACCTCTGCCGGTACGGTTCTGCCGGCTAGCGCAACACGACGCGACAAGGCAGCAACCCGAACCGATTGGCCGTCCAGTTCTGTCGTGTAGAAAATCGTCTCGGCAGGATTTGGTCTTTGTGTTGGTCCAAGCAGTTCGTGGTAGCCGGTAAGCGTTTCACCATCTGCAATCACCCGATAAAACACACTGTCATCGCTAACTGCACCAAGCATCGCCAAGGCTCCATAGGGAATGTCCACAACAAGGTTGCCCTCATCGGCGGCAAGGCGTTCAGCAATTGCTTCAGCAGAGGCTGCCAGCAAGCCATCGTGAGTCGACTCGGCCGCCTGACTCGATGAGGCCTTGACGGCAACATAGAGCAGGACTGACAACACAGCAGCAATCGCAACAAGCTCTATCAACAGACGGCGCCCGATAGATCCTGTCGCGGCAAGCTTACGCATCAGCCTGCATCCAGCCGTACCAGCCGATAACCGACACCCCGAACCGTTTCAATACGCACGTAGCGCGATGCGGCAATCGCCTTGCGCACCCGCCCGACGTAGACTTCGATAGCGTTGTCTGACACAGCTTCAAGCACACCGAAAACCAGATCGTGCAGTTGAGCCTTTGAGAACACGCGGTCTGGCGTGCGCGCCAGCACTTGCAACACGCGCAGCTCACGATTGCGCAAAGCAATGGACTCGCTACCAATTCGTACGGCCGCGCGATCAGGATCCAGCACCAGATCCCCAAGCGTTAACGTATCTCCGCCGCGGCCGTGGCGCCTGAGTACTGCTCGACAGCGAGCCCCCAGCTCGGCAAAGTCCACAGGCTTGGTGATGTAGTCGTCCGCTCCAGCATCCAGCAAGCTGACGCGGTCCGATACGGCACTTCGTGCGGTCAGCACGATGACGGGAGTTTGCAACGCTGCACTGCGTTGGCGCGCCAGGAAGTGACGACCGTCGCCATCGGGCAGATGGATATCAAGCAGGATCAGATCGTAGGCATCTCGCACCGCGCAGACGTCCGCCTCGGCAAGGCTCGACGCATGATCAACCGCGTGCCCGTCGAGCGATAGCCGCTCGATCACGCTGCCAGCAAGCTCGGCATTATCCTCAATCAACAAGAACCTCATCCTCACAAGCCTATCGGAGCCATACCCATCCGTGAAGCCCCCTCATGACAGGTTGATGTCAGGTTCACGAATCAGGATACCTGCAGACGCGCCGTCCGCGCAGCGTCACACCTGGAGGAGATATTCATGTCAAAAGTACGTCTAGGCAGCGCAGGCCTTGCGGCAGCGCTGTTGTCACTGGGACTCGGCGCCGGCACCGGCGTGACCCATGCTGCAGAGTGCATCGCACCCGCCAATCCAGGCGGAGGCTGGGATTTCACGTGCCGCTCGATCGGCAAGATCATGTACGACATCGGCGTTGTGGAAGACCCAATACAGGTCACCAACATGGCAGGCGGTGGCGGTGGGCTGGCCTTTACCCACGTGGTTTCCGAGCGCGCCGATGATGCAGAACTGATTGTTGCAGCATCCAGCGCAACCGCCACGCGACTTGCACAGAACGCCTATGGAGGCATGACGGCTGACCAGGTACGCTTTGTAGGCGCCATTGGTGCCGATCCGGGAGTCATTGTCGTGGCCGATGATTCACCGATCCAGACACTCCCCGAACTGCTGGATGCGGTCAAGGCAGATCCAGCCAGTGTGGCCTTTGCCGGCGGCTCCGCGGTCGGTGGCTTTGACCATCTCAAAGTCTTGATGGCACTGGATCGTGTGGGATTTTCGGACATCACCTCGGTCAAGTACATCGGTGTTGACGGGGGGGCGGATGCAGTGACCCAGACCGTCGGAGGTTTTACCCAGGCCATGACCGGAGACATGTCCGAAATCGTCGGCTTCTTGAAATCTGGCGATGTACGCGCCGTCGCTGTCCTCACTGAGGAACGAGTTCCGGGCTTTGACGACATTCCCACAGCCAAGGAACAAGGTATTGATGTCGTCGCGGTCAACTGGCGTGGTCTGTACGTGCCCAAGGACATCTCAGACGAGGACTATCAAAAGTGGGCCGACGCGCTGCAGACGGTGGCTGACAGTCCCGAATGGGCCGAGCAGATGGAAGCCAATGGGCTTGCACCCTTTACCCGAGTCGGTAGTGACTTCCAGAACTACGTTGATGAAGTGGTCGCTGAAATCAACCAGATGTCCAAGGACATCGGTGTCATTCAATAGGACCGTCATAGCGAGACTGACAGTGAGGGTGGATCGATTCGGTTCGCCCTCACTCCCGTGTTATTGATTGGATACCGCACAGGGTCAAAATTCATGAGTGATCGAGTGCTCGGCCTTGTCGCCGTATTTGCGGGCCTGGCTTATGCCTTTGCTGCAACCCGTATTCCAACCAGTTTTCTAAGCGATCCGGTTGGCTCCAAGACCTTTCCGATGATGCTCGGCGGTATCGCGGCGCTGTGTGGCGCGCTCATCGCCTTGAAGCCGGATCGACCCGGCCCAAGCTGGCCGGGATTTCGCACCTGGTTGGCACTGGGCCTGGCCGTTGCCGTACTGACGGGCTACGCCTACAGCCTCAAACCGCTGGGCTTTCTCATCCCGACAGCCGTTGCCGCAAGCATCCTGAGCTACCAGATCCGCCCACGTGCAACCCATGCCCTGGCCACCGGTATCGGTCTGTCACTCGGCTTGTACGCGGTGTTCCGCTTCTTGCTGGGACTCAGTCTCGCCGCTGTACCCAAAGGGTGGATTGCCTGATGGAGACATTCTCTTTACTGGCTGACGGCTTTGCTGTCGCACTCAACCCCTTTACTCTGATGCTCGCTGTTGCGGGGTGCATCATCGGCACCATGGTCGGTGCCCTGCCAGGGCTCGGACCGTCGAATGGTGTAGCGATACTCATACCGCTTGCCTTCAGCTTTGGGCTGGACGCCACCGAGGCGTTGATCCTGATGACCAGTGTGTACTACGGCGCAATGTACGGTGGCCGTATCAGCTCGATATTGTTGAATATCCCTGGGGACGAGCCTGCATTGATGACGACGCTCGACGGCTATCCCATGGCAAAGGCTGGCCGCGCATCGGACGCCCTCGTGCTATCCGGTGTGGCTTCCTTCGTCGGTGCGTTTCTCGCCACTATCGGTCTGATGCTGCTTGCACCAATGCTTGCTCAGGTGGCCTTTCTCTTCGGGCCGGCAGAGTACTTTGCGCTGTATCTTCTCGCCTTCTCGACACTGGGCGGCATCGCCTCGAACAACCAGCGAAAAGCGGCATTGGCCGCCTGTATTGGCCTGGCAATCGCCATGATCGGGCTCGACAATTCGAGCGGCATGCCAAGGCTGACGGGTGGCAACATGCACTTGATGGACGGTGTGGATTTTCTCGTGGCTATCGTCGGCTTGTTTGCAGTTTCAGAGGTCTTTATCTTTATTGAAAGCCATGGCAAGTCCTCTGCGATCGGTGTAAAGATCGACAAGATCACCATCCCGGTCAAGGATATCGTGCGCACCTCCGGGACCATGTTGCGCTCGACCGTCATCGGCTTCATTGCCGGCATCCTGCCAGGCGCCGGCGCGTCTCTCGGTAGTTTTCTTGCCTACATGGCAGAGAAAAGCACGGTGCGTGACAACTCTCGTTTCGGCAAGGGTGACCCGCGAGGTGTCGCTGCCCCGGAAGCTGGCAACAATGCGGCAGCCGGTGGTGCGTTGGTGCCCATGTTGACACTTGGCGTGCCCGGCTCGGGCACAACGGCTGTACTGCTTGCCTTGTTGATGACACTGAACATCACCCCTGGTCCACTGCTGTTTACAGAGCGCCCGGAGGTGGTCTGGGGACTGATTGCCGCTCTGCTCATTGCCAATATCGTGCTGTTGATTCTCAACGTGCCGATGGTGCGCATCTTCGTCAAGGTGCTTTCGGTGCCACCCGGCGTGCTGTTACCGGGGGTAACCATGGTGTCCTTTGTTGGCATCTACTCACTGTCGGGCAGCTCATTTGACCTGCTGCTGATGATCGCGTTCGGTGTGCTGGGGTATCTGCTGCGCAAGCTGGACGTACCCACGGTACCCATCATCCTCGGCATACTGCTGGGCAATCACATGGAAGACTCGCTACGCCGGGCCATGGTGTTATCCGGTGGTGATTGGCAATACCTCTACTCCTCAAAGATCGCTATCGGACTGTGGATTGCTGCGATCGTCGGGTTCATTGCACCGCTTTTTCTCAAGCGCTTCATTACCAAGCCGAGTCGCGTCGAGCCTGACGAGGCTAGCGACGGCTAGACTCGCAGCACAACATCCGGGAATGCCCCTTTATCGTGTCCTCACCCTCACACACCGAGTGCACTCGCATTCTCGTACCCTCCGGTGTACTGGGCCTGGGATTTGACCGCCAGGCGCTGGCGTGCGGTATTGAACTCAAGCCTGACCTGATTGCCATCGATGGCGGGTCCACCGATTCCGGTCCCGCCTACCTTGGAACCGGCACATCCAAGTACGCGCCGGCTGTCACCGCCGGCGAATGGCGAGAGCTACTGGATGCGCGGCGCGCAGCGGCTTGCCCATTGGTGATTGGCTCTGCCGGTACCTGCGGTGTAGATGCGCAGGTGCAATGGATGCTCGAGCTCACCCGCAACTGGGCCAATGAGCATGCGGTGACATTGCGTATCGCTACCCTGTCCACCGAGCTCAAACCTGAAGCGGTACACGCCGCGATTGCACAAGAGCGCGTGTCTTCACTCGGCAACATTGCCGTTGACAAGGCTTTGAGCATCGCTGTCGGCGAATGCACCCATATTGTCGCCCTTGCGGGAGCCGAGCCAGTGGCGGCAGCGTTAGCTACCGGCGCTGATGTCGTCATCGCCGGGCGTACAACAGACACCGCCCTGTTCGCGGCGCTTGCGATAGCTCGCGGGGCAGACCCGGGAGCCGCCTGGCACGCAGCCAAGACGATTGAATGTGGCGCGCTTTGTTCTACCGCGCCCGCCTCCGGAGTAGTGAGTGTAGATATTGACCGTACGGGATTCACGGTCAAAGCCCTGGCCGAGGGTGCTGTTTGCACCCCGTATACGGTCTCGGCACACATGCTCTACGAAAATACTGACCCTTTCGTTCTGCACGAACCCGGCGGACATCTTGATGTCAGCAGCGCGCGCTATATCGAGACCGATGAGGGTGTACGAGTCACAGGTTCACGCTGGATTCCAGGTGACGAATACACCGTCAAGCTTGAAGGTGCGCGTCGACTCGGCCAGCAATGTAGCTCGCTGGTACTGATACGTGAGGCGCGCTACATCGAGCAGATTGAACGCTGGTGCAACACGCTTGAAGCGCGCCTGCGCGACGACGTGTCACGCCATCTTGGCCCCATCCACTACACGCTGGAATTACGCAGAATCGGGCGGGACGCCACCCTCGGAGCGGCGGAATTCGACACGCGCATACCTGTTGAAATCGGGGTACTGCTGCTCGTGACCGCTGATTCTGACGAGATCGCCTTGAGCATCGCGCAGCTCGCAAATCCGCTACTGCTGCACCACGGCCTGCCCGAAGACACCAGCATGCCTAGTTTCGCTTTCCCCTACACCCCGGCAGAGACGCCACGCGGCACGGTCTTCTCTTTTTGCCTGGATCATGTGATGACGGTGGACCACTGGAGCGATGCCTGCCGCCTTGACGTCATCGAGCACAAACCCGCATGAAGGTATCTGAACTCTGCCGCCTCGTCAGAGCGAAGAACGCTGGTCCTTTCAGAGTCACCATAGATTGTTTTTGCAAGGACGCCGCAAGCTATGCGCAACTGGAGGCAACGCTTGATGGTGAAACCGTTGCCACCGCTCTCGGCGTGGATGCAAGATCGATCACGCGCTTTGCCCTGCAGGATCTTCAAGTCATCAAATTTGGACTGGCGCGCCCGGTTATCCAGGGTAGCCTCGGTGACCGCGACCTGCACGGCGCACAGTGGGCGCATGTCATTGCAGACCTTTCCGCGGGGAGCTCACCCACCCCCGCGTCACGCCATATTGCAACTGTGACTCTGGTAGTCAAGGACTACGACGAAGCGATTGGCTGGTTTACCCAGAAGCTTGGCTTCACACTCGAGGAAGATTCCGCCGAAGCCGACAAGCGCTGGGTCATCATCGCTGCGGGCAGTCACGGAACGCGCTTGTTGTTGGCACTTGCAACCGATGACAATCAACTGTCTCGCGTCGGCAATCAGACAGGGGGGCGTGTCGCCTTCTTTCTCGAAACGGACGATCTGGAGCGAGACTATTCCCGATTCAAGGCGTCAGGAGTACATTTTCTTGAGCGACCACGCCGCGAGGCCTATGGAACAGTAGTTGTATTTGAAGATGTATATGGCAACCGCTGGGATCTCTTGCAACCAATTGCAGAGAAAATCTAATCTTTACAGTGTTTTTCAATACAAGCCCATGCACAATTATTTACAGCAAGCAAGGCTTTCAATGGTCTATATTATCGTCTTCGTAGCCAGTCTTGTATAGAGGCTACTTCTCAGGAGAAATACCTATGTTGGGCACGATAATATCGGCGGTTCTTGGCGGTGGCGGCGGCTTTCTTGGCGGAGAGCTGGTTCAGAGTCTTCTCGGCTCAAGCGCTGGCGGCCTGGACGGTATTGCGGGTATCGCTGGCGGCTTGCTTGGCGGTGGGGCGGTCGGCGGGCTCCTCGGCCGTGGCGGTGATGCCGCAGCGGCTGGCGCCAATGCCGCCAGTGGCAAATTCAACATCAAGCAGATTATCGGTGGGCTTGCCGGTGGTGCAGGTGCAGGTGCCATCGCTCAGGGCCTGCTTGGCGCCATCATGTAATTGAAGCGCTCAACCGAGCGCTCAACCGAGCGCTCAGCCGGGCTCTCAGCCAGGCGCGGCGGCAGTGACGGCGCATCAGGGCGCGCTGTCACTGCGCCAACTCGCTATCGCACCAAACGAGCCATTGCCCGACACAATGGGCAGCGCAACGGCCGTGACACTCAGCGGCCCAGCGAGCGAACTAGCGAGCGAACTAGCGAGCGACCTAGCGTTCCTCGTCGCTCATACGCCGCTCCATCCAGCGCACACCAGAAGACACGATGAGTATCAACACCAGATACTCGAGCACCAGCACGGTATAGACCTCCAGCGGTCGATATTCCGCTGTAACCAACTCGTTCGCTCGTCGCGTCAACTCTTCCATGCCGATGATCGATACCAGTGACGACATCTTGAGCATGTATACCAACTGATTGCCCAATGGCGGCAACACGCGTTTGATCGCTTGCGGCAGGACGACATAGCGCATCCTGTCGACATAGCCAAGACCAAGGGAGTCAGCCGCCTCAAGCTGGCCACGCTCGATGGACTGGATACCCGCGCGAAAGATCTCTGCCTCAAAGGCAGAATCTGATAGCGCAAGCGCGATCACACCCGCCCAGAAAACCGACACGGATATACCCATCACGATCGGCAGGCCATAGTAGACCCAGAGAATCAGAACAAGAATCGGTACCGCACGTACACACTCGACATAGACCCGGTTGCAGGCTCGCAACCCGCGATTGCCGGATATGCCAGGCAAGGCTACCAGCAGCCCCACGAACACCGAAATGACAATGGCGGTGAACGACAGCAACAAGGTGTACTTCAAGCCGCCAAGCAGGAACAAGAGATTCGCTCGCCCCGCGTCGGTCATGGGCGAGACCACATACCACTTGAGGTTCCCGCTACAGCCTGACAACAACAGCGGTCCAGACAACAAAAGCGCGAGTCGTGTTGCGCCCATCAGTGATTCAATATCCTGTCAAGAAACTCCGCCCCACGAGGCGAGGCAGGTGCGGTAAAAAAGGTCTCTGGCCTGGTGTCTTCAACAATCTGACCCGCATCCATGAAGACGATGCGGTCAGCCACTCGTCGGGCAAATCCCATCTCATGGGTCACCACGATCATGGTCATGCCGGTCTGAGCCAGCTCGCCCATGACATCGAGCACTTCGACGATCATTTCAGGGTCCAGCGCCGAGGTCGGTTCATCAAACAGCATCAGCTTTGGCTCCATGCACAGACTGCGGGCAATCGCCACACGCTGTTGTTGTCCTCCGGACAGCTGCCGTGGGTACTTGTCCGCTTGTTCTGGAATATGCACGCGCTCCAGGTAACGCCTGGCCAGTTCCTCAGCCTCCCGCGCGGACAAACCACGCACGCGCATCGGTCCAAGCGTGAGGTTATCGAGCACCGTGAGATGAGGAAACAGATTGAACTGCTGGAACACCATGCCGATATCGGTGCGCAACCGGCGCAAGTCACGACTCGACGCCGCAACCAGATCGACGCCATCAAACCAGACCATGCCGGCGTCCGGGCGCTCAAGCTGGTTGATGCAACGGATCAACGTGGACTTGCCCGAACCCGATGGTCCGCAGACAACGACCTTCTCGCCAGCGGCCACGGAGAGCGTGATGCCGTCGAGGGCTGCAAAATCGACAAACCGCTTGTCAACAGCGTCAAGCACCACGAGCGGCCGTTTGGTGAGGTGGTTAGCGGAAGTAACCGCAGGCTCTGACATGATATTGGGTTGCAGCGGGGCTCGGCCGGTATACTGGGGGACTAATCTAGTTGAATATCGAACCGCAATGCAAATTGGAGAAGTAAGTACCGGCAGGCGCACGTGGCTGCTGAGTGCAGTGATCGCTGCGAGCTCTTTTTCGCTGTTCAGCGTGGACAGCCTCGGCAGCGCTCATGCCGCCGACTCTGTTCTCGATGAGATCCTTGCCGAGGGCAAACTGCTGGTGGGTACTACCGGCGACTGGGATCCAATGACGATGAAGGATCCGGCAACCAACACGTACAAGGGCTACGACATCGATGTGGTTACAGAGCTCGCCAAGGATCTCGAGGTTGAGGTCGAGTTCGTTGCTACCGACTGGAAAACCCTGGTCAACGGTATCGCTGCCGGCAAATACCACATGACCGGCAGCGCCTCGATCAGCGCCGCACGTGCCAAGGCGGCTGGCTACACAGACAGCTACTTCTCGCTCGCTACTGTGCCACTGACCTTGAAGAAGAACGCGGGCGTGTTCAACGATTGGACTGATCTGGACATGCCAGAGGTAACCGTTGCTGCCACCCTCGGTACCACTCAGGAACAGCAGATCAAGGACTTCTTTCCCTCAGCGGAGCACAAGATCATCGAGGCGCCGGCACGGGACTTTCAGGAAGTACTCGCCGGCCGTGCGGATGCGCACATCACCTCCAACGTGGAAGCCTACAAGCTGGTTGCAAAGTACGACGAGCTGATGGTGGTCCCCGTTGCCGAGCCGCGCGCCCGTACACCTATCGCCATGCTCGTGCCGCAGAGCGATCAGGTGTGGATCAACTTCCTCAACACCTGGATCAAGCTCAAGACCGAACGCGGATTCTTCGATGAGCTCGGCACCAAGTGGCAACTCTCCAACTGACACGACCCGGCACCTGCCCAGTCGCCTTCAGGCGGCTGGGTTCAACACCCAACAAGACTGATTCCCGCTCTGATGTTCGCCTCCCTCGCTGACCCCAAGCCCGACGTCATACTCGCCCTGATGGCGGCGTTTCGCGCGGACACCCGATCCGAAAAGCTGGATCTGGGGGTCGGCGTGTACAAGGATGAGGCAGGTAAGACCCCTGTGATGCGCAGCATCAAGGCGGCTGAGAAGCGTCTGCACGACTCACAGACCACCAAGGCGTATGTCGGGCCGATAGGTGATGCCGCATTCAACGAGGCCATGGTGCGTCAGGTGTTTGGTGAGGGCTTTGCCACCGAACGCGTTGGTTGCGCACAGTCAGTCGGTGGCAGCGGTGCCTTGCGTGTGATCGCTGAGTTGTTGCGTGAGGCCTCACCCAACGCGTCTATACACGTATCCGATCCGAGCTGGCCCAATCACGTGCCGCTACTCGGCGCGGCAGGCCTCACTTTGCATCGCTATCCCTACTTCGACAACAGCACCGGGAATGTCGATATCGAGGGTATGCTCAATGCGCTATCGCAACTGCCCAGCGGCGACATCGTTGTACTGCATGGGTGCTGCCACAATCCAACCGGAGCCGATCTCACGACCGAGCAGTGGTCGCGTGTCGCCGACGTCATGGAGTCACGGGGGTTGTTCCCGTTCGTGGATCTCGCCTACCAGGGTTTTGGTGAGGGTCTTGAAGAAGATGCTGCCGCAACGCGCATGCTCGCCTCACGCTTGCCGGCCATGGCCGTTGCCGCCAGTTGCTCGAAGAATTTCGGCTTGTATCGCGAGCGCGTGGGAGCGGCGATGCTGGTAGCGCCGGACGCAGCTCAAGCCAAGCGTGCACTCGGCAAGCTCAGCGCGGTTATCCGAGCCAACTATTCGATGCCACCGGATCATGGTGCCAACAGCACACGGATCGTGCTGGACGATGAAACCCTTTACGCTGACTGGCGAGTCGAGCTCGAAGCCATGCGTCTGCGAATGGTCGCCCTGAGGCAAAGCTTTGCAGATCACATGCGCAAACGATCAAATTCGGACCGCTTTGACGCTGTTGCGACGCAAAAAGGCATGTTCAGCAGGCTGCTCTTGGATACCGCGCAGATCGATGCGCTGCGCGAGGACCATGGGATCTACATCGTTGGCGACGGGCGCATCAATGTGGCAGGGCTACCGGACGATACCGACAGGATGGCGGCCCTGTGTGATGCGATAGCAGTGGTCACCCGAGACTGAACCTGCCCTCGGGAAGATCCACATAGGCGGCAACCGCAGCGGTGGCGATGACGGTTCGTTCGGTCACGCCGTCAACGGGTACTCGAGTGGTGTCGGGCACATCGAGACCACCTCGGCGCGCTGTGACCACAACCTCACCAAAGGGTATCTCGGCTGCCACACGCTGCGCGTCAATGGCGTCCGGGTCCTGCACGCCGATGGTGACCTCGACGCGCATCGCATCTCGGTCCAGCTCAAGGGTTGTAAACAACGACAAGGAGCTGTGGTGCAAGGCATCCTGCACCGCACGGCAGGCTGCCTTGGTGTAGTCGCGACCGTACAGGTCATTGCCCGTGCCGCATTCGAGAATGATGCGTTTCATACTCATGGGGCCGCCTCATCGATATCCAGCCACACAATCGCTGCTGCGTTGGCAATGACCGTAACGCCCTTTGCATCGTGGCCTGGCACATCCAAACCACCTTCAATACACCTGACAGTTGCAGTGCCATAGGGCAACACGGCAGCCACAGCATCACAGTCCACAGCGTCTGGATCCGCGACGCCGACGATGACCTCTACGCGCATATCCTCGCGGTCATAACCCAGAGCCGGGACCACACTGAGCGAGTTATGCCACAAGGCATCGCGCAAGGCCCGTACCGCTGCCTTGGTGTAGTCCCGGCCGTGAAGGTCGGTGCCCATGCCCATCTCGAGCACCAGACGTTTCAATGCCATTGTGTTGTACTCACAATCCAGCGCCCGATATTGTTGCGCCCACGGCGCTCATCAACCCGATGAGCACCGCGTCAACGTGAGAGCAAACCAGAAATGGTTGCGGATCCTTCGGGTTGGCCTGCATCGCGTTGCGCAATGAGCGCCAGTCGATTGGTGCCATCGGGAAGCAGGTATGCCATACCAGAATAACTCGCTGGCGGATTGGTCTCCGACCCCCAGGTGAAGGACACAAGCGCAGCGTCACCAAAGGGCTCCAGGCTGCCATTGATCGTGTTGGGAAACTGACTGATCCCATCGGGACCAAAGAAGTCTGTGGACCCGGTGAAACTGTTGCCGGAAAACGCCAGGTTGATGATGAAATCGAACACCGGCCCATCACCGAACTGATGTACGCCAGTCCAGTTACCGGCCAGTGATTCTGCATTCGCCACGGGAAATGTTCCAGGCGCTGCGTACGTCAGTGAGGCACCCGACCCCTCGATGCTGACGCCGTCAACGATACTCACCGACAGATTCACCTCTGCCGGGGCCTCACCGACAGGCGCAAAGGACCCGCTCGCACCGTTATTGCTGGCAGGATGGAAAAGCTGAACAACACTACCCGAGAAGTCGGCACCAGCGCCAAGGTCACCAAAGAAGGATCCCGCCGACCCATCGGTATCAATTGACAGACCTGCCAGCACATTGTTGCTGTTGAGAACGTACACACCATTGGAGCCACCCAGCGCACCTTGCAGGACGCCTGCTCGACCGCCAAACTCGCCACCGCCTTCGTTGCCGCCAATCACGGTACCCCCGCCTGGGGTGCCACCGGTAGTACCGCCCGTTGTGCCCCCGCCCTCGTCGCCATCGCCACCACCTGACGAGCAGGCTGCAAGAGCACCGGCCATAAACAATGGAATCAACAATCGACAGTTCATGTGAATACCTCTTTGAGAATCTGAACGTCATACACACTGACACGAAAGCGCGGTGGGCGCGCTGCCCCCTTCCACTTTGTGACTCAATACCGTCCAGTTGAGGCCTTGATCACAGCCACACAGTATTGATACCCGAACCGGCTGCCGCTAACGACGGTATGCCAAGAGGACCATTATCACAGAAGCGCCCCACCCCTTGCTGGGGTAATCAGCACGAACGAGCTCTGATCTTTCGCGCGATCGGCGCTCTGGCGACCTGTGCTCTGCCATCCATCCTCGCCGTAGTGCTCTTCTCGACACACGCTGAGGCTGCGGTCTATCGCTGTGCAACGGCGACCGGCAATACCCAGTTTCAGGACACGCCTTGCAGTGTGGCCAAGTCCGGCTCTGGCCAAGTCGCCGAGAAGGCCGTTACAAGCAGTAACATGGGCGGCCTGACCGGCAGGCCCTTGCCAGCCGCCATGCACGCGAGCTGGTTTGAACCGCCAGCTGGGATAGCGTACGAGACCTTGTGTGACGCAACGAGGTGTGAATGCGGCCCGATGGAAAAGCACTTTGATAACGGACTGCAGACCGCTGTGGGCGATGCTCTGTATCTGGATGGATCCTGGCACCGCTACGACAAGACGATACAGCAACTGGTGGATGCCACCCGCGGCGGCGACAGAGCCGCAGCACGGCAGTATCAGGCGGAAATCGAGGACACCGCCTGCGAGATCCTGATATCGCAACAAATCCTGATGCGCTTCGCTCAAGAGGAACTCGCGGACTTACGGCGAGACGCTCAAAACGCAGAGGACCTGGGCCGCAATGACGAGTCATCCTGCGACGGGTTCAGCGAGACAGCCTGCAACAACTACCAACAGTGGCTGGCCTACCAATCGATGGTCGCTGATGCACACGCATTGTCACTGCCGCGCGTAAAAGACGGACGATTCTGATCTGGAGCTCGCGACTCGGCGGGAGCCGATTGCCTTACCAGACTATCGGCGACCATTCGCCATCAACCAGGCGACTTGTCATTTCACGATCGCGAAACGCCTCTGAAGGCACTGCGAAGTCGCCGTTACTGCGCTCCATGCGCTCAATGCGCAAATTGGCGGTGACGGACTTGTCTGCGTTGCGCACACGGATGCCTGTGATCTCCATACGCAGTGTTTCAAAATTCAACATCAGTTGTCGAAACAAGGCGTTTTGCTCGCTCTCATCAGTTAGTGCGTCAATCACTGCGATGTCTTTTGACTCTATCGCCCGCTTGAGACCATCGAATCGTCTGACCACACGATCAAACTCGGCATCCGTGATCGGGCGCCTGATCTCGGCGATCACACGCGCCAATCGGGCGTCCAGAATATCAAGTCTTGTACCAGAAAGACCGCTGCGCCGTGCCTCGACGAGCGCCGCGCGGGCCGCACCAATGTCACGCTCGGCAATTGCCTCCTCGGCTGCTGACAGCGACCTTCTGTACAAGGCCTCGTCGGCTTTTGCGCGGCGCTCGCGAGCCTCTGCCAGCAGTCGTTCGCGACGTTGTACAGCCTCTTGTTCGCGACGTACTTCCGCAGCTCTGGCCTGTTCAGACGCCGCCCGCTGTTGTGCAGCACGCTCTGCCTGACGCGCCGCCTCAGCCGCCGCTGCATCGACGGCGTACTGACGCTCGGCCAGTGCTGCCTCACGCCGTTCAATCTCCGCCAAACGCTCGATCTGGCGTGAACGTTCAGCCGCCAAGGCATCAGCCTCGACATCATCGCCGCCCACCGCCGCAGGAGACTCCGGCACTACGGCCAGCTCGCCGGCCGCGACCTGCCCGGGCGCCAAGCCCGCCGTGGCTGGATCAGGGCCCGGATCACCTGTTGCATCAGCGGCCTGCTCAACGAATGGCTCAACAAATGGCTCAGGTGCAAAAGGCCCCTTTTGTACCACCCATAGCACCGCCAAACCCGTCGTCACAGCAGCCAGAAGCACACCGCGTACAGAACGTAGCCCGCGTCTTCTGTATCGGCTACGCCGGCCGATGACAGCGGGCGTTGGTGCGCGGACCTCGTCGACAGACGAGGTATCGAGCGCAGGCGCAGCGCCCCAATCGGGCGTGCCACGCGAGGCAGGCAGGGTTTTTTCACCCGACACAGCCATGAAGGCTTCGATGTCATTGGCTTCACGGCGGGCCGAGCGGATCGAGGTCCGTCCGAGCAAGGCCGGGAGCCAGTCTGACAACGTTGGGGGCCGATCGGCAATACGAAATGACAGGGCCCAGTCAATGGCCGCCAGAAAGTCATCGCTGTACCTCTCGGCCGCGATCGTGGCGGCCGGGATCAATGGATCCCGTCCACCATTGAGCAACGCCGAGCCGCGTCGCGCACTGTCAACAGGATCGCCACCCGTAACGGCGTAATAAAGAACACCTGCGAGCGCGTAGATATCGGTCCAGGGACCTTGCTGCTCGTCAGTGTTGTGATTGTATTGCTCCAAAGGCGCGTAGCCCACGGTGACAAGCGCTGTCAGAGCATCACCGTTACTGATGCTGGCATCGCGAGCGGACCCAAAATCGAGCAGTACCGGAGAGCCATCAGCACGCACCAGAATATTGGCAGGCTTGATGTCGCGATGTATGAAACCGTGGCGATGCACCTCTGCAAGACCCTCGCAGATCGGTTTTATCAGCGACTTCAGGCGCAGTTCTGATCGCGTTCCGGCACGCGCCAAATAGCGATTGAGATTTTCGCCCTCTTCGAACTCCATGACCATGTAGGCCGTGTTGTTCTTCTGAAAGACAGACATCACTCGCACGATGTTCGGGTGCTTGAAACGCACCAGATTGCGCGCCTCTTTGATGAAGCGCTCCAGACCTTCGCGGTAGACCCCGCCATGCTGTTCTGTCAACGGCTGAACTGCCGTGTCGCCGCAACGCATCGACCCGGGCGGGATGTACTCCTTGATAGCGACCGGGTGGTCCAGATTGGTATCTGTGGCCAGATAAATGACACCGAACCCACCACGCCCCAACACGCGTTCGACGCGATACCAGTTGAGCATCTCTCCCGTGCTCAAGGTGCGATGTACGGCGCTTGACTCCATGCCTCAACCGGCAACCAGTGTAGGTAATTTCGCCATCCTAGCGGGTTTTGCGATCGATTGACTGTGAGTCTGTGAGACGTTTCACATTCGACCACAATTTGGCTTTCCACGCGATCTCAGCCAGCCGATACCCCTGTCGTGTTCCAACTTATGTGGCGCCGCACTTCGGGTGCCCCGGACCAACGGATTGCCTTGCCTGTGACCGACGCCCAACATCTGCTCGATACCTATATCTCGGAACAAGGGGCTGCCGAGCGCATGATCCCGGCTGTAGGCGCTTTGTACCGTGACAGTGGTGTCATAGTCACGGTGTTTGGGCGCAAGCTCATGAACGGCTCGACGGTGGATATTCTCAAGGCTCACCGCCTGGCGCGCTTTGTCGTTGATGATGTTGTCACCGTGGCGGAGACCACCCCGGTACTGGACGCTCTGCTGGAGTTGCGCCCAGGGTCCAGCCGAATCGACATCGGCAAGCTTGCCCATGAAGCACGCCGGGGCGGCGTTCTGCAAGACCCGGCACGCTTGAACGAGTTTCTGAAAAAGCAATTGCATGATGTACCTGCGGGCACTTCGGTTCTCGATGAACCGCGAGACGTTGTGCTCTACGGATTCGGGCGAATCGGGAGAATTCTTGCTCGCCTCTTGATTGAGCGCACCACGTCCAACAACCCCCTGCGACTGCGCGCTATCGTAGTGCGTGGCGGACGCGACGGCGATCTGGAAAAGCGCGCCAGCCTGTTACGGCGCGACTCGGTCCACGGTAGTTTCAATGGCAGCATCACGGTCGATACCGAGAACAACGCGATCATCGCCAACGGCAACCTGATCAAGGTGATCTATGCCGATCAACCCGAGGACATTGACTACACCGCACACGGCATTGATAACGCGCTGGTTGTCGACAACACCGGCATATTCAAGGATGAGCAAGCCTTGCGCCGCCACCTCGTCCCGCCTGGAGCATCCAAGGTCTTGCTTACGGCACCAGCCGGTGACCTGAAGAACATTGTCTATGGCGTGAATGACAACATGATCGGCGAGGACGATGTGCTGTGTGCTGCCAGTTGTACAACCAATGCAATCACCCCGGTACTCAAGGTGATCAATGACCGTTTTGGCATCGTCCGCGGGCACGTTGAAACGGTGCACAGCTACACCAACGATCAAAACCTGATCGATAATTTCCACAAGGCCGATCGACGCGGGCGCAGTGCGCCTCTGAATATGGTGCTGACATCAACAGGAGCTGCAAAGGCTGTCGCCAAGGCACTGCCGGAGTTGGCGGGCAAGCTCACAGGCAATGCCATAAGAGTCCCCACACCCAACGTATCGATGGCTGTATGCAATCTGACGCTTGAGCAGCCCACCAATCGCGAGGCGCTCAACGATCACGTACGTGATGTCAGCTACCACTCTGCGCTGCGACAACAAATCGCCTTTTCAACCTCGACCGAAGTTGTTTCTACAGACTTTGTGGGCACACCAGAGCCTGGTATCTTTGACTCGGTTGCCACCATTGTCGACGGCAACAGCGCGGTGTTGTACATCTGGTACGACAATGAATTTGGCTACAGCACACAGGTGCTGCGTTGCATGCAAAAGATGGTCGGTTTGCACATTGTGAACGTACCCGCCTGATTTCAGCCATGCGACTGGAAAGGTCAACAAACGGCCGGCCGCAAGGTTTCGATCATCTCGGCCGCCAGGCTTGGCTGATCCTCTCGTGATTGCCCGCGTCCCATAGGCCCGTCCACAAGCAAGTTGGCGAGCCCGTGCACCGCTGATCAGGCCAGTAACTCCGAGGCCGACAGATCATCCGGATCGTGGTCAGTGATGGAGGCAGCAAAGCCACCCTGCAAGCGCGCTATGAGATCGTTAGCGGCAGCGACGTACGCTGAGTCTTCAGCATAGATGGTTTCCTGACGCCACATAGCCCGGAAACAAAAGTGGTTTGTCGAGCGCGTAGGAGAGGTAGGCAAGACTGACGGCGACAAAGGGGTCGCCCTTGTATTTTCACGCATCCTCAGCCGCCTGCTCCAGGGTACCGGTTAGCTGGCTCGGGGCACGTGTGGCGAAGGCTGTCAACAAGGCACGCTTGTCCACGTAGCACATCCGTGAGATCCGCGACGAAATCTGCGAAAGAGCGCGTCGCTTTCAAGACTACCGAGACAACGCTCAGAGACGCCGGAACCAGGAGGAATTCGACAGGTTCATGGCCAGCTCGCCACAGCAACGTGGTCAGTAAATGGCATCGGAAATGGCATCCGCCTGGCGCAGCAGACGGACTTGCTGCGCTGCCACGTCAAATGCCGAACACGCTTGCCGCGGATGTTCCGTCGGCGAGCTGCTTGATCCACTGCTCCTCTTGTACCAAGCGAGCCTCGGCAGGATCAATCCAGCGCTCAAGCTCTTCGACAGATAGCACGGCAAGACCATCTGCATCGCCCAGTATCCAGTCGCCAGGGGCAACCAACACACCGCCTAAAGATACTGTGCCATTGATTACACCTTGTTCTTTACCCGTCGGTCCGCGGGGTGTCTTGCTGCGACTGTAGACAGGAAAGTCTGTCCAGGCACTGAGGATAGCGGTATCCCGAACAGCACCGTCGCAGACCACCGAGACTACCCCCTTGCTGCGCAAGTGACCACTGAGCACATCGCCTATCATGGCGTGATCCGGGTGCCCATCGGCTGCGATGACCAGCACATCACCCTGTTGCAAGGCATCCAGCACCTGCACCACAGCCCCAAAGTCAGGAGCCGCGCATCGCGCTGTCAAGGCTTGACCGATAACGGTTGGGTGACCAGCCGCCGGCAGTAGAGTCTGAATCAAAGGATCGATCTGGCGAACACTCTTGTCCAGATCCACAACGACCGCCACAGGTATCTTCCTCCAGCGATCAACCAGAGTTGCGCTTACAGTACTGTCCGGTCGAGTATGAATCTCAATAGTCATTGTGCGTCTCCTTTGTATGGCAGGCAGGTCTGAGTCAGACCAGTGCTACAGCCGATGGTAACTCTGCTACCTTATGGGTGTTCCGCGTTTTCACCGATGCCTTGTCCAATAGGTGTGGAGCTGCGGCGTGCGAGTGAGATGAAAATTCAACGATCACGCAGCAACAGGCATCGCAGGACGTTCGGCAAGCGCCGGTGTGCCGCTCACTCGCCGGCCACTGCGCCGGCCACTGCGCCGGCTAGTGAGCTGGCCAGTGCATTGACCCGTGCATTGACCCGTGCGCTGGTGTGCCTTGCACTGCTATGCACAGACACTGCGGCTGCGACTCAATTAGCCACCCTCAATGATACTGCGGACAACTCCAGCACATACCGGCTCAATAGTATTCAGATACGCCGTCAAAACATTTTTGGCGAGCGCCCCGCCCGGATCGTAGCGCGTGCGATCAATCGCTTGCACACGGTCACTCAAGAGCAGGTCATAGCGCGAGAAATATGGTTTGCAGTCGGGGATCTGGTCAGCATCAACGACGCACGCGAGCTTGAACGACTCATCAGGGAACTGGGTCTGTTCGCTCGTGTATCGGTCTCGTTGCAAGCTCTTGCCAGCAGCCCTGATACCGCGGATATCATCATCAGCACCGAAGACCGCTTGTCCATCATCGCCAGTGCCGGTGGCTCGTTTCTCGGGGGCATTGGAGAGGTGGAGTTTTCGGTAGGCGACAAGAATCTGTTCGGTCTGGGTCACCTGCTTGAATTCGGATACAGCCAGAGCACTGATGGTGGCCTGCGAGGCTCGGTAGCGTACGACAATGTACTCATCAGCGGCTCGGACGTGTATGCGGGCGGGCGGCTCGGCCAGACCGAAGAAGGTGAGTTTGCGCAGGTGCAGCTTGCAAATCGCTTTCAAAACAGCAACGACACAGGATCCTGGTCCATCGAGGTGGATCACCAGACCACACGCATTGACTTCTTCGAGCAAGGCTCATCGGTTGCCGAAGTCCCTCGAGCGCGTCAGCGTGTGCGCACCAACTGGCTACAACGTTCACCGATAACACGTGCACCGGCCGACGATAACAGCATCGCCGCCTTCTCCACCGCATGGCGATATGGTCCCGTGTTCCATATCACCAACACAAGCTACGATGCCGCTATTGGACCGGCAGCCGCCAGCATCGACGTCCCGGAAGACTCGCTCACACTGTTTGTAGGCGCACTAGTGGCAAGAGATGGTCCAAGCCGCTATCGCAAGGAGACGTTTCTGGATACCTTGTCCTTTGAGCAAGATATCGTTCTGGGCAATAGTGTGGAGCTGCTACTTGGCGCCGAACACGAGTCTACCTCCAGTACCAACAGCACTCGGGGCGCACTGTTTGTCTCAGGCTCATCTCACAACACACCCAGTGCACACACCTTTGTCAATGCAGCCGTTGACGTGATGGCTGTATCGGATGGACGCACACTGGATAGCTGGTCTGTGTCAGCAGGTGTTACCGGGTACTACACAGGGTTGCCAACAGGCACGATCGCTACGCGGCTTCGGTACACGAGCGCTGCAAATAACTCTGGAATTGACCCACAGCAATCACTCGGGGAATCCAACGGGCTACGCGGATATCCCGCAAATGAATTCAATGGCGAGCAGAGGATGCTACTCAATGTGGAGTATCGATTGCCAACGCATCTGGAGTTTTTCACACTCGAACTGGCCAGTTTGCTCTTTCTTGATAGTGGTTGGGTTGGTGAGCGCGGCAACAATCGTTGGCTAAAAGAGCCTCGAAGGTCCATCGGTGCAGGCATCCGCGTAGGCTCACCGGCCCTGCTCGGCTCGAGTGTCGTTCGCCTGGATCTGGCCTATCCATTCGATGATGATCCGACACGTGACTTTGGACCGACAATATCACTTGCCGTAGGTCAGACCTTCGGTGTCAAACCGTAGCGAACATGGTGTCGCTTTACACTAACATCTGACTCCGAATTCCACGAAAAGCCCTGTTTGAGGAAGCCCAGTTTGAAAATCGAAGCCTATGTCGTTGTTTGCGACGACGACAAACTGTGCGACGCCAATGGCGAGATGCCAGACGTTTTAAAGAACGATGCCGAGTGGGAGTTTTTTCAAGCAGGCCTTGATCAAGCCGACGTGTCTGTCATCGGGAGAAAAAGCCACGAGGCAACACCGAATCACAAGAACCGCAACAGACTGGTCCTGAGTCGATCTGTGTCGGGTGTCGTAGCTGATGGCAAAATCGTTACCTGGAACCCGGACGACGCCTCTCTTGACTTGGCCATTGCAGGCTTTGACTGCGAGGTCAGCCATCTTGCGGTTACCGGTGGCCAGGCGGTGTTCGATTTCTTCCTGGCAGGACCGCACCGATATACCCGATTCCACTTGAGTCGCGTCCGCGGTGTGAGGATCGCCGGAGGGCGGGCTGTCTTTTCACGCATTGATAGCAACAGCACTCTAAGCGCTGAAGACGTGTTGAAAGACAACGGCTACAAGCCGCTTGAAAAACAGATCCTTGATGAGGGTGTGGACGTGGTGAGCTGGGGCTAGTGAGTCTATTTCTCCTTGAGCAGACGTTCAAAGCTTGCATCCGCTTTTTCAATATAACCTGCCGTGTCCTTTTTCCATCGATTGTTTAACTTGTTGTTGTAATTCAAATAAAGCTTGCCATCCAGGATCGTCCAGAGATCCGCCTCGATCTTGACGAGATCGCCGACGGCGACACCATAAGCACAGTAGCCTCCGTACTGGGGCGCGTACTTTTCGGGGTCTCCTACAAACAGGTCAAGATGCTCCCGAGAAGAGAACTTCCAGAGCGCACCTGACCACTCTGTCGTGTAGTCATCACTACCCTCCACCGGCTTACCCAAGGTGAAGTAGGCCACCGTATCGTATCCGCGCACAGCAATACCACTGGGCTTGTAACCAAACAATCCTGATTTCTCCAGTGTGTTGATCTTGTCAGCAGCGACAGCCGCCCCAGTCGTAAACAGCACCAGCAATGTGCCTGCAAAAATCGACTTCAGAATTTTCATACGTGTGACTCTCAAAGTATCTGGCAGCGGCTGGGTTGGACTCTGGCGGATGCAACTAACAGGTGTAGTTGAGGCCGAGTCGTCCACCGTCGGCGTTGATGGTTTCGCCGGTAATGTAACTTGCTTTGCTGGAGCAGAGGAAAGCCACTACATCACCGATCTCCCGGGCACTCCCCAGGCGGCCGAGTGGCGTTCGCGACATCGCAGTTTTCATAGCCTCCGGATCGGCATTGATGCCTGCCATCATTGCGGTATCAATTGATCCAGGCCCTACGGCGTTAACTCGAATGTTGTTCTTGGCCAAAGCGAGCGCGGCCACTTTGGTCAGCTGTGTGACACCACCCTTGGACGCACAATAAGCCGGAATGGCCGGTATAGCGAGCTGCGCGTTGATTGACGACATGTTGACTATTGCTCCTTCAATGTTGTTGTCGACCATCATCCGAGCCGCGAGCTGGGTCGCTATGAATACACTGCGCAGATTGACACTTATCACCTGATCAAAGTCTTCAAGCGAGTAGCTCAAAAAATCGCCTGGCAGGGCAATACCTGCATTGTTCACCAAGGCATGCAGTGACCCGTGATTGTTCTGGATCTGAAAAAACAGGGACCTGATCTGCTCAGCATCAGACATGTCACACGCAATGCCAGCAGCAGCACCGAGCTCTTTTGCCGCCTTTGCAATACCATCGACGTTGATATCCGCCACTATCAACTCGTAGCCGTCCTCAGCCAAGGCTTGCGCGCAGGCATAGCCAATCCCCTGAGCTGCGCCAGTAATCAATGCGAGTGGTTTGCTTGTCATCGTATTGTTTCTCAGTATGTTGTGGCATCAACAGATCGCGCCGGAGTGATAGCATCAAGCCACCGTTCGTGTATGCAGCATACCCAGTGTCAGTACCCAATGTTCGTACCTGGGCGCAGTTGCAGTGCATCGCTCTTGCGTGAGTGTAGTCGGCGAGTCAATCCAGCATGAACAACAAGTGAACAACAAGATAGACCACATCGCCATCGGCGCGGACAGTCTCAAGCAAGGTGTCGCAGCACTGCGTACAGCACTTGGAGTCGAGGTGCCGCGCGGGGGCAAGCACCCGGCGATGAGCACCCACAACTGCGTAATGCAAGCGGGCAATGACAGCTTTCTGGAGCTGATTTCCATCGATCCGAAAGCGCCTGCCGATCCCGGTCGCGCGCGCTGGTTCACCCTGGACTCCCCGGCCACGCAACGGCGGCTCAAGATTCGACCACGGGCCTTGTGTTGGGTAGTAGGCACCGATGACCTTGATGCTCTCATTGCTACCAGCCCCGTCGATCTGGGCGAGGTCTTGTCCTTGTCGCGCGGCGAGCTGTCCTGGCGACTAACCGTACCGGCCGATGGCCACCTGCCGATGGGCGGTTTACTACCGGCATTTATCGAGTGGTCGCCTGGTCCTCACCCAAGCGCCGCTCAACAGGACCTTGGCATACGTCTGGACTCGATTCAGCTCTCTCACCCTGAGCCCGACACACTCAACACGCTGCTGACCGCACTCAGGATCGATCACCTGGCGACGGTTAGCGAGGGCGAAGCGAGGCTTTCTTTTGTCCTGACAACACCGGACGAAACCGTGGTCATCGACTGATCTCGACCGGCACACCCACGTCTGTGCACATGCTTCCTGAGCGCCGCTCACATCCATTGGATTGTTCATGCTTGACCACGCACTCACACGCACCGCCAGGTTTCAGTCACGGCTGGCGGCATCTGACATCGACACCGCACTACTCCCGAGACACTTTGACTGTAGATCGTTGAGATGAAGACGGCGTTATTTCAGTGTGACGCTGGCAGATTTGACACTCAGCCATGACGCTGAGTTTCCAAAAAACGATTAGCTTTGTGCCTTTTCAAGGAGACACGGCTTTTACTTCACCAGACGAGGACGCGGCTTGGCTGGCTCACGGCCAAGCGTATAAAACTCATCGTTAGGTAGCATGTCGGTCAGACCTGCCATACGATTGGACAGCGCAAAAAAGGACGTGATCGCGCCAATGTCCCAGATGTCTTCATCACTAAAGCCGTGCTCGCGCAGCTCCTCAAGATCTTCATCGGTCACATCAGCTGCCTGATCCGCGATCAGACTTGCAAAATCAAGCATCGCGAGCTGCCGCTCGGTGACATCGGCACGTGTGTAGTCGGTAGCCAATTGATCTGCGAGTCGCGGCTTCTTCTCTCTAATGCGTGCGATGGCACCGTGTGCAACCACACAATAGAGGCATCTGTTAAGAGCCGATGTCACCACCACAATCATCTCGCGCTCGCCCTTGGTCAAACCGGAGTCCTTCTCCATCAAGGCATCTTGGTAGGCAAAAAAGGCGCGAAACTCATCCGGGCGATGAGCCAGCACACGAAACACATTGGGCACAAAGCCCATCTTCTCCTCTGCCGCATCGATCCGCTCGCGCATATCGACAGGCAAACTGTCACGCTCCGGCACAGCAAATCGGGAGCGCGGAGTGGCTGGAGAGGTATCGGACATACACAGGGCTGGTGGAGTGGACTGGCCGACATGATCGCACGACTGTCGCAATGCGGCCAAGTGACATAGTGACTACTCCAACATTGAACCTCTCACCAGCGAATCATGCGGCGCGCATGCACGTCGACTCTCGTACAACCGACCTGAACACGCACAGCTCGAATGAATACTCGAGCCACACGTTGCCGCTACAACACAGGTATTCTAGAACCTGAAGTGGCCGCCCAAGGCAAGGACATTGCCGCTGTCATTGTCTTCTTCCACCTGACCTGCTGCCAAACCATTGTTCCAATCACCAAAGTTCAGGTAAACAGAGGTGTCGTCAGCGGGCTTCCAAACGGCGCTGAGAATCAACAGGTCATGATCCACAGTCTCGCCGAAGTCAGCTTCAAACTCATCTTCTTGACCAAAGCCTGCAGAGAAGGTGAAGGCGCTGATGTCGTAACTTGCCTGCACCCATGTGTTTTCAGTTGTCGTGACTCCCGCGGCGTTGTCTGCCGACCCAGCGGAGAAGGCAAGGCCCAGCCCAAAAGCAAATTTGTAGGCCACCGATACATCAACCGTTTCCTGGTCACCTTCACCAAATGTGACACCAGCTCGCGCTCGCACAGTACCGACGCCATCTTTCTTGTCGTAGGAGACAGCAAACTCGTTTTCGTCTTGTTCATCGAACGACGCAGCAAGCTTGAGGCCGCTAAAGTCTGGCGAGTCGTAGCGAATGCGGTTTTGTCGAGACAAACCATCAACGTCAGAGAAGTCTGCGCCTGCACCGTTAAAGAGTAAATGAGCTTCAGCTCCGCCGAGGAAGTTGAGTAACCCATAGGATTCGCTGGTGCCGTTCGCAGCGCCATCACCGCGACCGATGCCAACCTGCCCAAATGGCCCATTTATGTAGACATCGGCATAGCGAACCTCACGGACTGCACCATCAGCTGCCCCGCTGTTGTTACCGATCTCGGTACTGTCATTTGATTGAGCAAACTGGGCTTGTAGCTCGTACCGAAGACCTGCCTTGAATGATGAGCCAAAATCAGTCGAGGTTCTGATGCGAAAACGAGAGCCTGAAGTGTTGTTGTCGACAACTGTCAGTCCGTCAAGGGTGTCCCCTGAAAGGGCCGCCACATTGACTTGTCCGGACAGTTTCACTTCGGTTTCCGCCAAGACATTGGCCGCCGCGGCAGTTGCCAGCGCTACCACGATGTATTTGGTTATCTTCATGTTTTCACTCCAAATGTCTGAATAGCCTGCAACAGCGATGCGCAGTCTGCTTGGAAGATCATTTAGGCCGAACACATAAGCAACTGAAAAAAAGCGCGATCTCTCAAGGTGAATGGTGGCTGCTTCTCTTCGATGCTACAAATATACACAATACCTTGTGCCAATTAAGCTATCAAAAGCCTGTCAATGGCATGTTCAGTGTTATATGCCGTTGTTTGCCAGTATTTGAAGAGGCCGCGCCCACCACACGCATCGCTTGGGATGTGTTCCTGAATCTCAAACTCTGCAAAGCAAGAGCCTGTTTCCTCCTGTACAACACAGCACAAAACTGTACGTGATTGATACTTTCGTAAATAGATTTTTTACAACCAGAAAATACTTCCTCTGTGGTTCAGAATGACAACACGGCAGGCAAAAGCTCCCTGCTTTGCTTAACCAACATGAGGCGTAATCCATGAGCGGGCACTACACATCGGTATTCCAACCCCTGAACCTCGGGTTTACCTCTCTTTCCAACAGGATACTGATGGGCTCGATGCATACGGGCCTGGAAGACAAAAAACGTGACTACCCAAAGCTTGCGGCTTACTTCGCTGAACGCGCAGCCGGAGGTGCAGGCTTGATCGTGACAGGAGGAATTTCGCCGAGCCTCTCTGGGTGGCTTGCTCCCTTTTCAAGCACCTTGAATTCGCGCCGACAGCTAGGCAGGCACCGCCTGGTCACCGATGCTGTACACAAGGCTGGCGGCAAGATATGCATGCAGATTCTGCACGCGGGCCGCTACGGGTACCACCCACTGGTGGTGTCATCTACCGCGACCCAATCGCCGATTTCACCTTTCAAGCCAAGACAGCTGAGCAGTCGCGGTATCGAGTCGCAAATCAAGGCGTTTGCACGCTGTGCGGCCCTGGCACGCGAGGCAGGCTACGATGGCGCGGAAATCATGGGCTCAGAGGGCTACCTCATCAATCAATTTCTGTCGGAGCGTGTCAACACGCGCGATGATGAGTGGGGAGGCGACGCGAGCAGACGTCTGCGTCTGGCAGAAGCCATTGTGTCGCAAGTGCGTGAGACAGTCGGTCAGGACTTCATCCTCATCTACCGCTTGTCGATGCTGGAACTGGTTGAAGGCGGTAGCAGCTGGGAGCAAATCGTGGCACAGGCAAAGGCAGTTGAGCGCGCCGGTGCCACCTTGATCACCACTGGAATCGGCTGGCACGAGGCACGCATACCCACTATCGCCGCAATGGTCCCGCGCGGTGCTTTTGCTTCAGTCACCGGTAAATTGAAACCTGAGGTTTCTATCCCGCTGGTGGCCACCAACCGCATCAATACAGTTGACGTGGCCGAACAGATCATAGCTCGTGGGGACGCTGACATGGTTTCCATGGCGCGACCATTTCTCGCCGATCCGCACTTCCCTATCAAGGCAATGGAGAACCGTGTTGATCAAATCAACGTGTGCATTGCCTGCAATCAGGCGTGCCTGGACCACGTGTTTGAAAAGAAGATAGCAAGCTGCCTTGTCAATCCACGTGCCTGCCACGAAACAGAATTGAGAATCCAGGCCGCTGACAAACCAGCAAAGGTGTGTGTCGTGGGCGCCGGACCTGCAGGGCTGGCTGCTGCTACCACGGCCGCTCGACGTGGTCACGTTGTCACCTTGTTTGATAGCGCAGCTGAAATCGGTGGCCAATTCAATATGGCCAAACAAGTGCCTGGCAAGCAGGAATTCAACGAGACGCTGCGATACTTTCAGAAGCAGCTGGAACTCACAGGCGTTGATCTGCACTTGAACCACCGTGTCACCCAAGCCGATGAACTGACGCGGTTTGATGACATCATCCTGGCTACAGGCGTTACACCGCGCGTCCCTGACATCGAAGGCATAGCACATCCCAAAGTACTCTCCTACATAGACATACTGGGCGGTCAGGCGACGGTTGGACGCACAGTCGCCATTATAGGTGCAGGTGGCATCGGCTTTGATATCGCTCAGTACTTGTCGCACGACGGTGATGATACAAGTACCCATCCGGCTGCGTTCATGACTGAATGGGGAATCGATCAGAGTTTTGAAGTAGCCGGAGGCGTGATTGAATACAACCCGGTAGTGACGTCATCGCGCAAGGTAACTCTGCTACAACGCAAGACCAGCAAGCTCGGCAAGAGTCTTGGAAAATCGACAGGATGGATTCACCGTAGATCGCTGGCGCTTCGCGGCGTAGACATGCTCAGTGGTTGTGAGTACCTGAGAATCGACGACGACGGCTTGCACATCAGGACTCACGGCAAACCACAGGTGCTCGACGTTGACAACGTCATACTCTGCGCAGGTCAACTTCCCTTGCGAGAACTCATCAGCCCACTGCAAGCACAGGGGGTTGCAGCACATCTGATCGGTGGAGCAGATGTTGCCGCAGAGCTTGATGCAAAACGCGCTATAGATCAGGGAACACGGTTGGCAGCGACGCTGTAGCCTTTCAAACTACAGCACACCGGGTAGCTGTTCACGTACGCGCTTTCTCAAACGCCGTCCAGGCCGTCTCCAGCGCCTCGATGTCAAACCCCGGCTGGCGAGCTGGCTGCAGGATCAACTTCTCGGAGTCCATCAAGGTATCTATAGCGCTCTCCAGGGTGCTGAACACCGCAGGCGGTATCACCACGGCTCCGTGACGATCAGCGTGCACAAGATCATCCGGTTGTACCCGCAAACCAAACACCTCGACAGGCGTGTCCATGTCGGTCACATGTACAAACGCATGGCTCGGCCCAACCGAGCCAGCGATAACAGGGAAGTCCTCATCAAGATCGCCAAGATCACGCATTGCACCGTTGGTCAGTGCACCTGCCAATCCCAAACCCTTGTGAACCGCTGTGTGCACTTCACCCCACCAGGCACCTGTGCAATGGGGATAGTCGATATCCTCAATCACGGCGAGTGAGGGTCTTGGCCCTGCAGCCATGTGACGAAAGTAGTCCAGCCTGCGCGCACGAATGACCTCTACCGACTCTGAGGGTGGCACACGGCTGCCAATCCTCGCTGTGCGTGCATAGCCGACAACAGCCGGTGCGGTCGGGTCGGAGCTGATCATGGTGCCGCGCGTGTAGGCAGAGAAACCCCTCTGCCCTTGCGCGACTTCGATGGCGTTGCAGACGCTCGGTGTATCGATTGCCTGAAGACGCGTCAACAAGCTTGCAGGCAATTCTGTGTCTAGTGCTGTACCAGCCATGTGCGCATCGCTTCGGTGGTGAGATCGGGTTGTTCGAGGGTGGGAAGATGACCTGCGCGGGGGATGACAATCAAACTCGCATCGTCGATCAGTTGCTGCATGAGTGTGTGTCTATCCATGGGACACAAGGCATCGCTCTCTCCGGTCAGGATCATGGTGGGCACACCGACTGCGCGGAGTGCCTCCCGTTGATCCGGTCGCCCTGAAATTGCAAGCGCCTGACGCACAAACACGTCTGGTCCCAATGCCACCGCCATGTCCATACACACGTCGAGTACCGATGCGCGCTGCGGACCGTCGACAAGATAGTGCGGTTTCAACTCATCACGCATGACTTCAATCAACGCGCCACTTCTTACGCGCTCGATCTGGGCGGCACGAGCGACGGCGACGTCTGGCGGTTCGGGTAGGGGATTGGTGTCCATGAGTGCCAGGCGTTGCACACGCTCGGGGGCCTGACGCACCACCTCCATGGCAACGATACCCCCAAGCGATAGCCCGGCCAATGCAAACTGTTCCGGCGCTACTTCCAGAACCGAACGCGCCATATCGCCTACGTTGTCCGCCGCAGCAATACAGCCGACGTGCACGTGTCGCTCGCCCGAGAGGACTTCAACTTGCGGTGCGAACAGCCGTTCATCGCACATCAATCCCGGCAAAAGAACCAGCGGTAGCACGGTAGTGACGTCTAGGCTGCTCGCGTGTGAGTGGGTCCGGCCACATCGTCAGTGCCGCGTACTCGATACAGCGCTGACTCTCCCGACATGGACGGATAAAGAGTGCGTGGCATCCCTGGTGGTACCGCACAGGTGTCGCCCGGATTCAGCACGGCCGTACCGCCGTCCCAGTCGATGCGCCAATGGCCACGAAACGGCATCAGAATTTCGTGACTATCAACAACGTAAGCCTCGGTATCGAGCGAGCCACGTGAAATCAGATCGATCTCGAAGCCCGGACGGTCGTCGATCAAGGCGCCCTCGCCCAACACACGCGCCGGCGCATTGGCCGAGCGCTTCAGCAGGTCCCGGTAGCGCGCGACATAGTGCGGCACGACTTCAGCCTCCGTTGGATTTCCCAGTTGTGCGAGTGCCGCTTGATCCAGCGGCTGCATGGGCTTGATGCCATCAGGCAAACTCTGGCCACGTTTGGTGTCATACAAAACACCACTCTCGGCCAGGACAAGACCGTGCGCAGCTGCCTCGGCGATGACCTCCGGTGCCCAATCTACTCCGCCACCGGCATCATCACCACCGAGCACCGCCATGATCATGCCGTAGTCATCACCCATATTCTCGAAACCACGAAACATGTGGGTCGGGATATCGAACAGGTCTCCTTCTTCCAGTACCGTCTCGCCGGCATCCCCATGGCGTCCCCAAAAAAACCGCCAACGCCCTTTCAGCACAAAGAACACTTCGGCTGTGTGATGGGTGTGCAAGGAATTGCGACAACCCGGCGGTTGCCCTGCCGCACCAATATTGAACCCGGGTGTGTCCTTGATGTGCACATGCTGATCCGGACTTTCCGATACGCCACCACCAATGATGGTGAAGTTCTCTTTGGTATCCGAGCCTGGCGTGTGGGCATCAATAAAGGCCGTACGACACGGGACCAGTTCTCCGTATCGCACGATGCGGCGCTCAAAATCTTGCGGAGTCATGTTTCTACCCTGCATTCTGTTTCACGGTCGAAGTAGTAGACGTGTGCTGGATCGAGCTTCAGGCCTACGATCTCGTCGATCACTGTGGTGGCATGTCGATCGGCCTTGGCAGTCAGTCGCTGGCTACCGGCATTCACGGTAATCAAGACACTCTCACCGGTATTCTCGACGGCAAACACCGGCGCGTCGAAGTCCCCGCCCCCGCGCTCAACCACCTGTATATCTTCCGGCCGAACACCCAGCACAAGCCCCTGACGCGAAGGCAATACGGTGTCGAGCAGAGAGACGTCATCTGCTCTGAAACTGCCATCGATAATCTCACCGTCCACCAGGTTCATCGCGGGTGAACCAATGAAGCCCGCGACGAACAGGGTTTTCGGTTGGTTGTAGATGTCTGCCGGTGTGCCGAGTTGCACGATGCGCCCGTGTTGCATTACGGCGACTCGATCGGCCAATGTCATGGCCTCGATCTGATCATGCGTTACGTACACCGTGGTAATGCGCAACCGGTGCGACAGGTGCTTGAGTTCCGCACGCATGGTCACCCGCAGCTTGGCATCCAGGTTGGACAGGGGCTCATCCATCAAAAACACTTGCGGTGTGCGCACAATGGCCCGCGCCAGCGCTACCCGCTGACGCTGCCCCCCGGACAAGGCACGCGGCTTGCGATCAAGGAACTCAAGCAACTCCACTTGCTCCGCCGCTGCACGAACCTTTGCCGGGATTTCGCTACGCGCCACTCCACGTACTTTCAGTGGATAGGCAATGTTATCAGCGACACTCATGTGAGGATAAAGACCGTAGTTCTGAAACACCATGGCGATGTCTCGATCCTTCGGCAGGTCGTCGTTGACACGACGATCACCTATCAGGATGTCGCCACGGGTGGGATCCTCGAGACCTGCGATCATGCGCATCGTGGTGGTCTTGCCGCAGCCCGAGGGGCCGAGCAACACCAGGAACTCCTGGTCTTCGACCTTGAGCGACTGGTTATCGACGCCGACGAAATCACCCCAACGTTTGGTGACACCCTTCAGTTCGATAGCGGCCACTAACGCACTGCTCCCATGGTCATGCCTTGCACAAAGTGCTTTCGGATGATCAGTGCCAATACAAACATGGGCACCATGATGATGATGCCGGCCGCGGCCAGCAGATTCCACAGATCCCCTTCTTCAGCCTTGAACAGCGCCAGCCCCACAGGCAAGGTCACCGCGTCCCGATTGGTCAGTATCAAGGCGAACAGGAACTCGTTCCAGGCAATGATGAAACAGAAGATACCGGCTGTTACCAGCCCGGGAGCGGCCATCGGCAACACGATATTCCTGATCACCTGCAAGCGACTGGAGCCGTCGACCAGTGCCGCCTCTTCGGTGTCGATCGGAATGCCATCGATGAAGCCCTTTATCATCCAGATCGCGAACGGCATGACGATCGCGGTGTTGACCAACACCAGACCGAGACGTGTATCGAGGATGCCGAGATCACGAAACATGACAAAGAACGGCAGCACGATGACAACCGCTGGCACAAACTGGGTTGCCAGAATCAACACCAGCAGGGCGTTGCGCCCGCGCAACTCAAAGCGCGAGAACGAGTACGCGGCACAGGTCGCCACAGGGATCGCTATCAGGACCGTTGCCGTGGCAACCACAGTCGAGTTGAACAGCTTCTCACCCAGATGATAAGGCGCCTGGAAAACCGTTACGAAGTTCTCGAGCGTGGGCGTGAAAAGCAACTTCAATTGATACACGTCAACG
>CALAJN010000003.1 GCA_937922675.1 uncultured Granulosicoccaceae bacterium | reverse complement strand
CTCGATGAACTCGATGAACTCGATGAACTCGATGAACTCGATGAACTCGATGAACTCGATGAACTCGATGAACTCGATGAACTCGATGAACTCGATGAACTCGGTTGATCGCAACACGGGCATTGACGCGCAAGAGTTCGTCGCGCGTGGCCGAGATGTAGTACTTGCGGAGGCGAATGCCGTCCAGGCGCTGGTGCCGCGTATAGGCAGCGACTTTGCGGACGCGTGCGGCATGCTGCTCGCCTGTCGTGGGCGAGTGATTGTCTGCGGCGTAGGCAAGTCGGGCCATATCGGGACCAAGCTCGCCGCCACCTTCGCCAGCACTGGCACGCCCGCATATTTCGTACATGCAGCCGAGGCGAGCCACGGCGACTTGGGCATGCTTCGCGAGGATGATGTCGTGCTCGCTCTGTCCTACTCGGGCAGCTCCGACGAGGTCGTAGCTATTCTCCCGGGTATCAGACGACTAGGCGCGACGCTGATCGCCATGACGGGAAAACCCCACTCCGTGTTGGCTCAAACCGCCGATGTGCACCTTGATATAGCGGTTGAACGCGAGGCCTGCCCGTTGGGTCTTGCACCAACGGCGAGCACAAGCGCCATGCTTGCAATGGGAGATGCACTGGCGATCACCCTTTTGCACGCTCGCGGCTTCAACGAAGAAGATTTTGCGCGATCACACCCAGGCGGCCGACTTGGCAAAAGGTTACTGATACGCATCAACGACGTCATGGTCACCGGGACTGCATTGCCAATCGTGGACGAAAATGCAAGCGTGACCGAAGCTCTGGTAGAGATCTCTGACAAGGGACTCGGTATGGTTGCTGTAGTCGACCGGGGCAATCAACTCTGCGGCATATACACCGATGGCGATTTACGGCGAACGATTGAAACGCGCAAGGATCTGCGCACGCTCAGCATTCGCGATGTCATGACTGCCAAGCCGCGTACGATAGAAGCTGACCGTCTTGCAGTGGATGCCGTAAATCAGATGCAGGACGCACGCATCACCACGCTACCGGTCACGAGCGAAGACAAACTGCAAGGCGTAGTGACCATGCATGCCTTGCTCGCTGCAGGTGTTGTCTAATGAGGTGCACCGCATGAGCAAGCTCTTTGCACATGAGGCACTGTGGTGAGCGACGACAACAATTTATCGCGCTGGATGTCCCGCTACTGGCTGCTGGTTCCGCTGATCCTTGCCGCCATTCTGATCCGAAATTGGGTTGAAGACCCGGCAACGCTCCTACCAGAGGCTCCCATGACGATCAGCGAAAGCCAGGCGGACTATTTGCTGGAAGACTTCAGCACGCGCCACTTCGATGAAACAGGCACCCTTGCCTACAGACTTGAGGGGACGCGTCTTGCACACTTTCCTGATGATGGACGAGCCGAAGTCACGCTTCCTGCGCTCACGCTGACGCGCGAACCTGCAGTCTGGCACGTGACCGCAGACAAGGGGCATCTGACGCGCGAGCCTGACATCTTCACCTTGCTCGGATCGGTGCGTATCAACCGGACCCTCAATGATTCCGAGAGTTCTGTTCCAATGACCATTCTCGGCAGCAATGTGGCCATAGCTCTGGATACGGATGAGCTGCACACAAACGACCCCGTACGTATTGAAACGCCCGGTATGATCGTGGAAGCCAACGGCTTGCAGTCGTCAGTAAAGGCAGGCAAGCTCGAGCTGCACTCAGGCGTATCAGCACGTTATGAGGTGGCCCGCTAACCTGCAGACACTGCGACTAACCGATGATGCCCACTGCCCTCTTGCCTTTGCGCGTTGCTGCTGCCAGGCACTCAACAGCCGTTGCATGGACCGTCTATGCATTGGTGCTATGCGTAAACGTGATGGCTACCGAGGCGCTGGCGCGAGAAAGCGATCTGGATCAGCCTATTGATATTGCGGCAGATCGCTCGGAGTTCGATGAACGTGCTGGTCGCCAGATACTGGAAGGAAACGTGCGTATCAGCCAAGGAACGATGCTGATCACCGCTGAGCGCATCGAGATCGCTCTGCAGGATGGTCGCCTCGCTAGCATCGTAGGAACTGGGTCTCCGCTAGGATTCGAACAAGACAACGAGTCCGGTGAACAAATGCGGGGAGAAGCTGGGCGCATCGTCTACGATGCAGTGGACGGATCCCTGGTACTCGAAGGAGATGCGACGCTCACCCAACCCGGACAAAGACTGAGCAGCGAACGAATTGTATTCAATGCGACAACCCAGACAGTCCGTGCTGAAGGTGAATCAAACAGCAATGACTCTGGGCGAGTGCAGATTCGCATAGAACCCCCGTCTCGCAACCGATGAACGCCCCTCTGGACAGAGCCGATGCAGACAGGCGTGTTGCCGAGCGTCGTGAGCCGGTAACTCTCGACGAACAACCGGTGATTCAAAAGCGCAGTTTGCGCGCCAATGATCTGCACAAGGCCTACAAGAAGCGGCGCATTCTCGAAGGTGTATCGATCAGTGTAGACAGTGGCGATATTGTCGGTCTGCTCGGGCCAAACGGTGCCGGCAAGACCACTTGCTTCTACATGGTTGTTGGACTTGTACGCCCTGACAGTGGCAGCATCATGCTCGACAATCAGGACATCACCTCTTACCCAATGCATGCACGAGCCCGTCTCGGCGTTGGATACCTTCCGCAAGAAGCTTCAGTGTTCAGACAACTAACCGTCGAACAGAATATAACCTCTATTCTCGAAATCCGACGAGAGCTTACCGCCGACATGCGGCGTGATCGTGCGGAAGCTTTGCTCGAAGAACTACAGATCACGCATATCCGCGACAGTCTTGGCATCAGCCTTTCCGGAGGCGAGCGACGCCGTGTAGAGATTGCGCGTGCGTTGGCAGCCGAGCCCGGCTTCATTTTGTTGGACGAACCCTTTGCCGGTGTCGATCCGATCTCCATCATAGAAATCCAGCGTATCGTGACGCACCTCAAGGAGCGCGGTATTGGCGTATTGATCACCGATCACAACGTCCGCGAGACGCTTGGCATTTGTGATCGCGCGTACATACTGTCGAACGGAAAACTGATCGCTGAGGGAAATTCGGCGAAGTTGCTGGCAAACGAAGAGGTCAAGCGCGTCTATCTCGGTGAAGACTTTCGTATATGAGTGACACCCTTGCGGTAACGCAAGATGATATTCGCGCAGCGACTCGGCGCGTAGCAGGTGTGGCAGTGGTCACTCCACTGCTTGAGAATGAATTGCTCAACCGTGCAGCCGGCAGACGTGTTCTGGTCAAGGCTGAGTGTCTCCAGCTCACCGGATCATTCAAATTCAGAGGCGCATGGAATGCCTTGAGCTCACTGAACAAGGAGGAGCGCGAGGGCGGCGTCATCGCTTACTCATCTGGCAATCACGCACAAGGGGTTGCCGCTGCCGCATCAAGGCTGGGCATCAGGGCGACGATCATCATGCCTCTCGACGCACCGCATGCGAAATTGCAAGCGACACAGTCGCTTGGGGCCGAGGTCATCACCTACGACCGAGCCGGTGGTGAATCCCGAGAGGAGCTAGGGGCGCAAATGGCCAACGACCGCGGCCTGACGCTCATTCGACCCTACGACGACCCGCGAGTGATCGCCGGACAGGCCACCTGTGGGGTTGAGCTCGCACAACAGGCCGACTTGGCCGGGCTATCCGGTGCGGATGTACTCACCTGCTGCGGCGGAGGCGGCCTGACGGCAGGAATAGCGCTTGCCCTGTCCGAAAGCGCACCGGGTCTGCGGGTCCGGCCCGTTGAGCCGGAAACCGCTGACGATACTTGTCGGTCCCTTGCTGCCGGGAAACGTCTTGGCAATGAGCGCACCCCAATCACGCACTGCGACGCGATCGTCACGCCCATGCCCGGAGAGCTGACATTCCCGATCATGCAGCAGTACTGCGGTCCGGGTCTCAGCGTGCCCGACTCCGCGGTACTCAACGCGATGGCTGTGGCGCTGCGGTATCTGAAGATCCTTGTCGAACCGGGAGGAGCTGTAGCTCTGGCAGCGGCTCTCACTCAAACCGACACGCACCCCGGGGAAGACGTGGTGGTTGTGGCCTCGGGCGGAAATGTCGATTCGGACCTGTTGGCCTTGGCTCTCCAGGGTAGCCCAGCGCTTGCGGACCGCACTCCTGCAGCATGACAACGGCCTGTTGAGCGCTTAACAGGCAGGAAAACGCACTTATTTCGGCCTGGTAGCGTCGAAAAATGCACCAAAATCCATCATTTTTCTTTACGTATCATATGGTTAGTGGGGCCCGACCCCACGGCGGTACAAGTTGAATTCGCTTGAGGGTGAGCCATACTCGTTCGCGCAGGTCGTCGGTCTGCACAGCCACGGGTAGAGCATTCGGTATGAAACAGTCGCTGCAGATGAAGATGGGCCAGTCCTTGGCCATGACTCCGCAGCTGCAGCAGGCAATCAAACTGCTGCAACTCTCCACCTTGGAGCTCCAGGGAGAAATCCAGGAGGCGCTCGAGAGCAATCCCATGCTCGAGATGCAGGAGGACGATGGCAGCGCCCCGGACGCCAGCGACGCAGCCGGCGATGGCGATGATCACCGCGAGTCCCTCGAGAGCGCCCGAGACGCGGCCCGCGATGCAGCTGAGGATCGACGCGAGCGAGAAACCGCAGCAGACGACAAGGGCTCTGACGACGACCCTTGGGAAATCGCCGAGCTGGACGCCACGCTCGCTGAATTTGATTCCGCCGAATTCGAGCAGGCCAACATCGTCGATGAGTTGCCGAGTGATTACGACATCGGTGTCGAGATGCAGGACATATCGGGCAACGCGCCCTCCGCCGAAGATGTGATGCCAGATGATCTCCCGGTCGATAGCGCCTGGGAAGATGTTTACGAACCCGTAGCGCCTGCCAGCACGGGCACGGCGCCCGAGGGTGAGGGTCGTGATTTCACGGAGTTCCATAACGCGGGGCTGGCCAGCATTCAGGATCACCTTAATGAGCAAATACGCTTTGCGCCCTTGTCAGATCGTGATCAGGTTATTGCAGAAACCATCATCGACGCCATCGACAACAATGGCTATCTGCTCGATGACGTGGATTCACTGATCGAGGGTCTTAACATCGAATTCGGTGCTCGCGAAGAGGGCGTCAAAGTGGACGAGTTTGAGAGTGTCCTGCACCTGATACAACATTTGGACCCTGCTGGCTGCGGCGCGCGCAGCGCAGCTGAGTGCATGACCATACAGCTATCGCAGATGCCTGAAAACGCATCAGTGGAACATGCAAAGACTATCGCAGCCAATCATCTCGACTTGCTAGCCGCTCACGACTTCGCACGTCTGCGTCGTATGCTCAAGATCGATGAAGACACGCTTCAGGCAGCTATCAAAATCATTCGCAGCCTGAACCCCCGACCCGGGCGTCAACTGGTCAATGATCATGATCAATACATCGTGCCCGATGTATTCGTGAAGAAGCAGAAAGGCGTCTGGCGCGTCGAACTCAACCCGGACATCGCACCGAAGCTGGGTATCAACGCACTTTATGCGGGCATGGTCAAACGCGCCGACAAGAGCGATGACAATGCCTTCATGCGGAACAACCTCCAGGAGGCTCGCTGGTTTATCAAGAGCCTGCAATCTCGCAATGAAACCCTGCTGCGCGTAGCAACCGCCATTGTCGAGCGTCAAAGAGCCTTCCTCGAGTACGGCGATGAAGCCATGAAGCCCTTGGTCCTGCGCGATATCGCTGAACAACTCACATTGCACGAATCGACCATTTCACGTGTTACAACCCAAAAATATATCCACACACCAAGGGGTATATTCGAATTTAAATATTTCTTCTCAAGCCATGTTTCAACCGCTAACGGTGGGGAATGCTCAGCAACTGCGATACGAGCCATGATTCGCAAATTTATTGCTGCGGAGGATGCAACAAAACCCTTGTCTGATAGCAAGATCGCCAGTACTTTGGTCGCTGAGGGAATACAGGTTGCGCGACGCACGGTAGCCAAGTACCGTGAGTCCATGTCAATACCACCGTCCAACGAGCGTAAACGCCTGAATTGATTACTCGGTCTTGCAAGCTGACTGTTACAGATGCCACGCCCTCGGGCGTTTCGGCAATCAGTTTTGCACGCGAGACAATAGACAGACAGGCTGTGCGCCGTTCGAACGCCGCCCCCCATAGAGTGCCCGCTCAATACCCGCACGCATCAGCCAGGGATTTGCTCGGCAACGACTCAAGCCGCAAACCCAACACCGCACTTGTCTTAAGGCGGAATGATGCTCATCGGGACACAAACGCGAGTAGCAACAGCTGCTCACGTGCAGGGTCAGTCAGACCCTGCTCTATCGTCACGCTGACGTGGAGCGATTCACTGCCTTCCAACTGCCAATACCATGGCGTCAAAACGACATCGCATGGATTATTGAGCCAGCGGACAAGGCCAGCTGACGTGCCAAGCAAGTCCACCTACCTACCCCCGAAGGGGTCAGCTTTTGGAGACGCTTATGAACCTCACAGTAACCGGTCACCATGTCGACGTTACGCAGTCGATGCGCAACTACGTGTCGGGCAAGATGAAACGCCTGCAACGACACTCTTCAAGATTGTCCGGAATCCACGTCATATTGACCGTTGAGGAGAAGTCGCGACAGAAGGCAGAGGCCACGATCGATGTATCCGGTGCACGCCTCTATGCTGACACCACCGAACCTGACATGTATGCCGCCATTGATCTGTTGACCGACAAACTGGACCGACAACTAATCAGGCACAAGGACGTCCAGGGCAAGGCCCGCCGACGCCAGAATCTGGACCGAGTACCGATCGACGAGCCGCTTGAAATAGCCGAGTTCGAGGTCGACTAGACACTCGCCCAGAACTGCTGAACAGTGCGAATGCCAGGTGCCGGCGCGAGTCGGCACCTGCTTTTGGGCCAGGCAACTGATCCGCGAAACAGCAAGATCTATTACTGTTCGTCAGTAGTGATGTTCCGGAAGGGATGATCAGTCCTCGATCCAATCTACACGAGGGCCGAGCGGCGCTATAGACTTCGGCTATTGTGTTCGCGACCGCTGTAAAGCATGACAGACCTGCCCGATCTACTCACGTCCGATCGCATTCTGTGCGACCGTGAAATTCGCAGCAAAAAGCGTGCGCTGCAAACTCTTGCGGAGTTACTCGGCGCCTCGTTGCGTGAAGACGACACAGCCAGTGAAGACGCGTCTGCCAACCCCGGCTCTGATGCTGACTCTGGCCGTGATGCCGATAAAGATGACGCGGACACCGAGCCGACGATCTCGGACATGAGTATCCTCGACGCTCTCATAACGCGCGAGAGGCTGGGCAGTACAGGTATAGGACATGGTTTTGCATTGCCGCACAGTCGCCTGCCTGGCATCGAGGAGCCGCTCGCAGCTCTGGTCACCCTGTCCGAAGGGGTAGACTTTGATGCCGCCGACGACGTCCCGGTGGATGTTGTGGTTGGATTATTGGTTCCAGAGGATTGCAACGACGAACACCTGCAGATCCTTGCCGCCCTCGCACGGCGCTTCAAGGATAGCGAACAACGCACAGCCATTCGCAACTGTGCAAACGCAGATGAACTGATGTCATACCTCTGCGCGACAAGCCCCCCGCGTTGAAGACGTGCCTTTTCCTCGTCTCAGCGTCGCTGATGCATTTGATCGTTTCAAGTACGATCTGAGACTCAACTGGCTTGGCGGTGGCAGCGGTCACCAACGCGTACTGACACGTGATGGCGATGCGAGTAAGCGCCCACGACTACTCGGACCACTGAACTACAACAGCGCCAACCGCATCCAACTGCTGGGTGCTGCCGAGATACGTAGTTTCTCTGATGAAAACGCTCTCTCCGAGGAGCGCTTTGAGTATCCGCTCATCAAGGCCTCTGATGTGTTCATGGTCAGTGACGGTCTGACGCCCCCGCCGCAACTCGTCGAACTCGCCAATTCTCACAACATAGCGCTGATCGGTTCTCAACTTGCCTATGGTGAGCTACTCAAGGGCCTGCGCTACGAACTGACGCGAGCTCTGGCCGAGCGGGAGATCGTGCACGGCGTGCTGATGGATGTACTCGGCACCGGGATCCTGATAACCGGCGACGCGAGCGTAGGCAAAAGCGAACTGGCGCTTGAATTGATAAGTCGTGGGCACATTCTGGTTGCCGACGACGCACCCGAGTTCAGTCGCATCGCGCCGAACACCATCGAAGGGCGCTGCCCGCCTTTATTGCAGGATTTTCTTGAAGTGCGTGGCCTCGGTGTGTTGAACATTGCGCGCATGTACGGGGACGCTCACACGCGCAAGCGCAAGATCCTGCGTTGCATCATCCACTTGCAAGAAGTGTCGGGTGTTGGTCTTGAGGGACTGAGTTTCGAGGGCAATCGAATGTCAGAGCCTTCGGCTACCCGCACGCTTTTGGGCTCGCAGATCGCCGAACGAACCATACCGGTGGCGCCAGGTCGAAACCTTGCGGTGCTGGTTGAGGCCGCTGTACGCGACCATATCCTACGTGCGGGAGGGTACTCTGCCACCAGGGATCTTGTCGAAAAGCAGGCGCGCCTCCTCGGCAACGCTCCTACCAACACTGAACACCTCCACCACGAGTAGCCGAGAGGAGGGAGCCGATATGAGCGATAAAGCAAACGATGATGTGACAGACAAATCAAGCTCAGCCATTCCGCGCTTGTCCATCGTCACTGGTCTATCAGGGTCTGGCAAGAGTGTCGCCCTGCATACACTGGAGGATGAGGGCTTCTTCTGCATTGACAACCTGCCGGCAGTCCTCCTGCCGGATGTCATTGATCGATTGCTTGAGTACGGCCACTCCGAATACGACAGACTTGCCATCGGCATCGACATGCGCAGCGAACGAGGATCAAGCGATGCACTGCTCGACCTTGTCGCAGCTCTGCGCAATCGCGATGACGTTGATGTGGAGATGCTCTTTCTCGACAGCGACCGCAGGACGCTACTCACTCGCTATTCAGAAACGCGTCGCAGACACCCCATGAGTAGCCACTCAAGAACGCTGGCCAATGCCATCGATGACGAGGCGCGTGCACTCGACGCAGTCAAGGCTCAGGCAGATCTTGTTGTCGATACCAGCCAGTTCAATCTGCACGACTTACGCGAACTCATAAGGACATACCTGCTTGGCAGAACAGCGAGCAGTTTGTCATTGATTTTTCAGTCATTTGGCTTCAAGCACGGCACACCGGCAAGCACTGATTTCACCTTTGACGTTCGCTGCCTGCCCAACCCATACTGGGAGCCTGAGTTACGAGTCTTCACTGGTGTCGATGAACCCATTATCGAGTATCTGGAGCGCCAACCTGAGGTCATGGCCATGTTCACGGATATTCGCGACTTGTTGACACGCTGGCTGCCCGCCTTCGAGAGCGAGAACCGCGCTTATCTGACTGTATCGATTGGTTGTACTGGCGGGCGGCATCGCTCGGTCTATCTGTCCGAAGCACTCGCTACACACTTTTCAAAGCAGCGCGACAGTGTGTCATTACGCCACCGCGAGCTGGATGCAGGCGCAAGCAACCGACGTTCTGGCAACGTTGCGGTGCAATCCCGATCTGACACCCGCCCACCAGCCTCTGTACCGGGTAAAACACCATGACTTGCGTCTCATGATCTCTCGTGACCTTAAAATCATCAATCGACTTGGCTTGCACGCGCGCGCTGCTGCCAAGTTGGTCAAGCTGTCGGCAAGTTTCACCTCCGATATCGATATAGAGAAAGATGGCCAGCGTGTGAATTCCAAGAGCATCATGGGTGTGATGATGCTGGCAGCCAGCCGCGGTGCAACAGTCACCATTACTGCTGACGGCGAGGACGAAGAAAAGGCATTGCTGGCTATTGTGGATTTGATCGAGCGGCGCTTCGATGAAGACGACTAGGCACAGTCGTCAGTTGCTCGACAACCTGCTGACAGGTGTGCGCCTGTGACGCTATCTTTTTCCGGTATTGCAGTCTCCTCGGGAATCGCTATTGGCGAGGCTCTCACTCTGCGCCGCGATACGATTGACGTCTCACCTCGTGAGCTCGACAAGAAAGAAACAACGGCCGAGGTACGCCGCCTCAAGCGCGCATTGAAAACAGCACGCACACAGTTGCTGTCAGTTCGCGACAACATCCCGAAGGATGCACCGGCGGATGTCAGTGCGTTTATCGAGACGCACATCCTGATGCTCGACGACACCTTGTTCATTGGGCGACCCGTTGAGATCATCAAGAGCGAACGTATCAATGCGGAGGCGGCGCTGCAACGGCAGAAAGAAGAGCTGTCGCGTGCATTTGATGCGATGGAAGATCGCTATCTGGCAACACGTATCGATGATGTAAACCACGTCATCGATTCGGTGATGCAAGCACTCGGTACGAGTGAGGAACAAGGCTCAGACTCAGCTACGGGTATCGGTGGTGATCACTGGTCAGGTCGTATCGTGGTGTCAGATGACCTGACCCCCGCAGATACGATTGCCATGCAACATCACGGGGTCGCAGGATTTGTGACCGAGTCTGGAGGGCCGCTTTCACACACTGCGATTCTTGCCCGTAGTCTTGGCATACCCGCGATCGTTGGCGTACATGGCGCGCGCCGCTACATCAAGGCTGGCGAGATACTCGCCGTGGATGGCCGCTCGGGGATTGTACTGGCCGAAGCGACCGACAGCACGCTCGCTGACTTTCGCGAAGCTCAGAAGCGCCAGAGACAAGAGACTCGCGAGCTTAAGAAGCTCATAGACACCGACACCGTGACCGCCGATGGTGTCGCGATCAGCCTCATGGCCAATATCGACATAGAGGAGGATCTGAAATCGCTTAAACGTGTAAATGCGGACGGCGTTGGGCTGTACCGCACCGAATTCTTGTACCTGAATCGCGATACAACGCCTGATGAAGCGGAGCATCTACGCGTCTATCAGCGCGTTCTCAGAGCACTCAAAGGTGCGCCATTGACGATCCGTACCGTGGACCTCGGTGCCGACAAGATGGTGCCTTCGCATATCGCCAGCAACAAGGGCTCTGACCGTAATCCTGCGCTAGGTCGACGCGGTATCAGGCTCTGCTTGTCTGAGCCAGAGGAGTTGTTCCTGCCACAACTTCGTGCAATCTTCAGAGCATCAAGCAAAGGACCCATTCGTATCTTGCTGCCCATGTTGACAAGCGCCGATGAGGCTCGTCAGTGCATGACTCTGATTGATCAAGTCCGCACTCAACTGCGTGAGGACGGAGTCGACTTTGACGAATCCGTGCCAGTCGGCGGCATGATCGAAGTGCCAGCCGCCGCTATCGTCGCCGAGCACCTGGCAGCCGAGCTCGACTTTCTCTCCATCGGAACCAACGATCTGATTCAGTACACACTCGCGATAGACCGTGTGGACGATCAAGTGAACTATCTCTACGATCCGCTGAATCCTGCTGTACTGAGCTTGATTCACAACAGCATCGACGCTGGTCGCAAAGCCTCCGTGCCAGTGTCGCTGTGTGGCGAGATGGCAGGCGACGTACGCTATGTAAGGCTGCTGCTAGGATTGGGGCTCACTGAACTCAGCATGCCACCCAATCTGCTGCTTCAGGTCAAGGAAATTCTGATCAGCAGTCGGCGCTCTAAATTGAAAAGACAGGCGATGGCGTTTCTGAGCGCAGCCACACGCGAGGAACGCGAACGCCTGCTTGATCGCATAAATTCGTGAACAATCCAGAGAACACCGAGGTCAACCATCCTCGAGGAGCGCAGGTCGGTGAACGCGACGAGCTGACGGCAATCATCGGCCGCGGCTCGAATGAGGCAGTGACTCGCGTAATACAAGCCATGCACCCGGCTGAAATCGGAGATGCACTCGAGGCTCTACCACCTGTGCGCCGCCGCCTTCTCTGGGATCTCGTTGATGTAGAGATCGAAGGCGAAGTACTCATGGAGGTGTGCGAGGACGTTCGCGAGTCTCTGGTCGAGGACATGGAAATCGATGAGCTGGTGGCGGCGACCGAGCAGCTCGACACCGACGACCTCGCTGACTTTGTCCAGTCACTGCCTGAGCAACTGACTGACGAGCTACTCGCCGGGATGGGCCGGGCCGATCGCGCGCGACTTGAACAAGTCATGTCCTTTCCGGAGGATAGCGCTGGAGGACTGATGAACCTGGACACGATCACGGTTCGCGGCGACGTCACTCTGGACACGGTATTGCGCTATCTCCGATTTCGTGCAGACATGCCACGCCACACGGATCGATTGTGGGTTACTGATCGCTACGGGCTATATCAGGGTGAGCTGCCGCTTCGACGGCTACTAACTAATCGCGGTGACGCCCTTGTCAGTGACACGCTCAAACAAGAGCTGGAACCTTTTGACGCGCTTACCCCGGCCAACGAGGTAGCTCGCGCCTTCGAGGACTACGATCTCGTCTCCGCCCCTGTGGTGGACAGCGACGGACGCCTGATTGGCCGTGTCACCATTGACGACGTTGTTGACGTGATTCGCGAGGAGGCCGAGCAGTCCGTGATGAGCATGGCTGGGCTCAACCCCGAGGCCGATACGTTTGCTCCAGTGCTCAAGAGCACGCGTAAGCGAGCCCTGTGGCTCGGTGTGAATTTACTTACCGCACTGCTCGCTTCCTGGGTGATCTCGCAATTTGACGCAACTCTGGAACGCGTCGTTCTTCTGGCCGTGTTGATGAGTGTAGTGCCAAGCATGGGAGGCATTGCAGGCAGTCAGACACTGACGTTGGTTATCCGTGCACAGGCGCTCGGACAGATCACACGAGACAACGCACAGGATCTGATGATGCGAGAGCTTGCGATCGGTGCACTCAATGGCCTGCTTTGGGCTGGCATCGTATCGCTGTTGGTCTGGCTGTGGTTTGGCGAAGCAACCATTGGCCTGATACTCGGAGTGGCCCTGGTGGTGAACCTTTGTACAGCGGCCTATGCCGGGCTTGCACTACCGCAACTGATGAAACGCCTCGGGATTGATCCGGCGCTCGCCGGTGGAGTTGCACTGACGACCGTGACTGATGTGGTGGGCCTGGTGACCTTCCTGGGTCTTGCGAGCTGGCTTCTTTGAGGCAAGTACGAGGCTGTCCGCCCTGCCATGTACTGCGCCCGGGACGTGATGCCATAACGTACTGCGGCCGGCCACCCCTCTCAGGATGACCGGCCGCTCGGGCACTGCAAACTGGTAAACCCTTACTGAACTGCAGGGCAGTCTGCGCCTCCGAATGCCGCATTACCGCAGGCCAGAGATCCCTGGAAGGCGTCTCGCTGGTACACACGGATGTAGTCGACTTCCATGGTCAGCAAAGGATTGCCCTCAGCGGGCTCGGGGGCCCAACCGGAACCCGACACCAGGTAGTTGATGATGTTCATCGGTTGCTGCGAGACCTGTGGACCATCGATACGTCGTATCTCGACACCATCGATGTACCAAATGACCAGATTGGGCTCCCACAGCGCACCAAAGGTGTGGAACTCACCGCCATAGATACCGCCACTCTCTTCTTCATGGTTCATGGTCGGAGACGAGCGAATGATGCCAGTGTTCGGATCGATGAAGTGGTAGGTCTGGAAAGCATCCTCATCACCAAAGGGGTTCTCGCCCAGGTATTCGAGAATATCGATCTCGGGACCGTGGAAGAAGTAATCACCTGTCTCTTCATTGTTGGTACCGGCATAGCGGTGATACAGATAGAAACTCGACAAGGCCCCCGGGATGTCACTGGCACGGATACGCGCCTCGGTATAGCCATAGACAAACTGCATGCGATCGTGGCTTGAGAGTGCGCCGGACAGAAACTCACAGTGCTCGCGGTTTTCGAACTGCGCAAGTACTGGGTCGGTTTCTGCACAGCTGGCAGGCAACGCTGCACGATCACCGGCAGGCGTTCGAATCGAGTTGATCTTCAGCGTACCGTCGCTCATGTCAAACGGGTTGTAGGCGACATCTGTTCCCTCGATAACCGGCACAAAGTACTGCTGCTCGCCGTTGATGAAAGTGTCATCGCCAAAAACCAGCTCGGTTTGCCAACGAGCAGGATCGATTTCATCGCCATCAAATTCATCATTCCAGACAAGATCAAAATCGCCAATGAAATCGGCCACTTGTGTGGGTTCGAAATCTGCGCCTCCAGAGTAGCTCACCTGAAGCGGGTCAGAACTGGCCGAGCGGTTGCCCGCAGCATCAATGGCGGTGACCGAGTAGCTGTAGGTTGCGCCAGGTTGAGGACGTGTGTTGGCGCAGTTCCAGGGAGCGTCGGCATCCCGCTGGCTTCCAGGAGCAAAGGTGAAGCGCGTCGAGTTGCAGTCGATGAAAGACGTTGTTTGAAAGTACTTTCTGTACTCATCGTAGGTGCCGCCGTCCAACGACAGCCCCGGCGCAAGCTCTGGCGTCAGCGTATAGCTCACACCATCGCTGCGCTCGATCAGGTAGCTGACAACACCCTGATCGTCATTGGCAGGTGCCCAACTGATCTCGGCCCAATCACTGGACACGATATCGGCGCGCAGATTTTTCGGCTGAGTCGGTGCGCCTGCGGAAATCTCTGGATCACTCTCCAAGGTAAAGCCGAACGGATCGTTGGACGGACGAGGTGATGCACCCACCGAGGAGACAGGGAGCGCGCCACTAACCGTGCCGGTGTCGCCACCGCCAGTCGTGTCGCCACCGCCAGTCGTGTCTCCCGCACCGGCTCCTGTGGTGCCGCCCGTGGTCTCACCGGCCGTTCCCGTCGCTCCATCAGCGGGATCATCATCCGCAGCATCGCCACCGGTCCCGGTTGCCGTGCCGCCGCCGGTCGTCGTTCCTGTTGTGATCCCGCCGCCTGTTGTGGCGACGGCTACACCGTCGTCATCCAGGGGGCCTGAATCATCGTCGTCGGACGAACAAGCGGCCAGAGTGGTGGCGAGCACGCTGCAAAGCGCGAGTGTCTGCCAGTTATTCATAAATGTGCAAGCCTTTGCAGGTGGTCGGGACGGCCCGGAATGGTAGCACCGGGAATTCTGGAAAACGGCGGTAGAACCACCGCGTAGATGACACCTTGGTGAGTCTTGCGGTCAGGGGCGCCGACTTGCACCGACCAACCGCGCACTCGAGTTAGATGAAACTCGCGCGACCTTTTCCTGAGCAACCTGAGCGTACTCACAGGACTCCTGGACCTGGTGGAGCATGTCGGACGACTCTATGCGAAAACCCTGAAACATAAAGCGGGTCTCTGACCAGGGGCGGTCCAACTCAGAGACGTACATGCCTACTTCGAGCTGATTGCGGTGAACCCAGCGGCTCTCGTTAACAATCCGTGTGGTCACACACTGCAGCGGTCGTGGTGCAGAACTCTTGGTCTTCTTGCGGTTTGAGGCGATGCTTGGCATGACTTTAAGTCTCCTGTCGGACTCGGGTCCGATCTCGTTGGTCACTGAAATAGTGTTGAGGCAGGAAATTACCGGCTTGAAGAAGACGGCGCCAGCTGACCGGCGCAATCCTGTGGGCGAGTGCACATCCGCCACTGACCGCTTTCAAAAAACACGCGACAGCTCACACAAGACGCCAGGATTCTGGCTTGACACAGTGGCCACAGGGAACAGATCAGAGGCGGCATGAAACAGGGAGCGCCAGCAGTAGCCACACATGACTGGTTCGCCAGTTTTTCGACGCTTTTTTACACCTGCCCACAGGTATCCACAGCTTGCGCACTGTTTGATAACGAAAAACTCCCCATTTTGGGAGTGTGAAACACTTCGTTCACCACTACATGTAGTGTTACGAATGTAAATTGATGCCCAGATATGGTGGTTTGGGCATTGCCCCCATCAAGTGCCGGGAGTATGCTTCGCGACCGCTACGGACGCTTCGAGACCCAGTTCACAGACACAAGGATCGTGCTGATCCATCGCTCTGTTGGCTCGTCGCTTCCGGCTTCCAGCACGACGCTTCTCTGGAGTCGTCGTGCGTGCTTGCGCCAGCAACACTGACCAAAGAGGAAAACAGCAGAGCCCATGAGCCAAGCCGACGTTCTCGACATCAAAGACACATCACACAGCCAGGCGGACGCTACTGCCAGGAAGCCAGCACCCTTGGCGACTATCCCGCTACAAGAGACGTCACTTGACATCTGGGACAAGAAGTACCGACTGAAGACCAAGGACGGCGGCAACGTCGACGAGACCATCGCTGATACTTTCGAACGCGTCGCTCGGGCCCTCGCAGAGGTCGAGAAGACTGAAGAACTGCGCCAGACATGGTTCAAACGTTTTGTCTGGGCACTCGAGCAAGGAGCGGTGCCTGCCGGTCGGATCACCTCCAACGCGGGCGCCCTGGCGCACAAGCCCGCAACATCAACCATCAACTGCACGGTATCGGGCACGATTTCCGACTCCATGGACGACATCCTCGGCAAGGTGCACGAGGCCGGACTGACACTCAAGGCTGGCTGCGGTATCGGCTACGACTTCTCTACCTTGCGCCCACGCGGCGCCTACGTATCAGGCGCCGGCGCCTACACATCGGGTCCCTTGTCCTTCATGGACATCTTCGACAAGATGTGCTTCACCGTGTCCTCTGCCGGCGGCCGACGTGGCGCCCAAATGGGTACCTTCGACGTGCGCCACCCCGATGTACTCGAGTTCATCAAGGCCAAGCGAGAGGACGGCAGACTTCGCCAGTTCAACTTGTCCCTGTTGATCACCGAGGACTTCATCCAGGCGGTCAAGGCCGACGAGCAGTGGCAGCTTGCCTTCCCGATACGCGAACGCGAGCTTGCCGAGGACGACAGTCTGTCACTCGATGATCCAGATCGAGTGGTGTGGCGCGACTGGCCTTCGCACACCAATGTCGTGGTGAACGATGAAGGATTAGTTGCTTGCCGCATTTACAAGACCATACCGGCACGTCGGCTGTGGGACCTGATCATGGCCTCCACCTACGACTTCGCAGAGCCCGGTTTCATCTTGATCGACAAGGTCAACGAGATGAACAACAACTGGTTCGACGAAACCATACGCGCCACCAACCCCTGCGGTGAACAACCACTGCCGCCCTACGGCGCCTGCCTCCTCGGCTCGGTAAACCTGACACGATTTGTCATTGATCCCTTCACAGACAAGGCTCGCTTTGACTGGGACAACTACAGAAACACTGTTGCAGTATTTACTCGCATGCTGGACAACGTGGTAGAGATCAATGGCTTGCCACTCGAACAGCAACAGCGTGAAATCAGACGCAAGCGCCGACACGGCATGGGATACCTCGGCCTCGGCTCCACCCTTACCTTGATGGGCATGAAATATGGCAGCAAGGAGTCTCTGGAATTCACCGAAGAGGTAACCCGCGAGCTCGCCATCACAGGCTGGAAAACCGGACTGGAGCTCGCTCAGGAAAAAGGACCGGCACCGATCATGGACGAGACATTCACGGTCACTGGCGCCATGCTCCGTCTGCGCCCGGAAATGAAAGCGGATGGACACAAGGTCGGCGACACCGTGAGCGGCCGTGTGTTGCACGCGAAGTACAGCCGTTACATGCAGCGCGTAGCCGAGGTTGAGCCCGAGCTGGTGGAAAAACTCGCCACTCACGGCTGCCGCTTCACTCACCACAGTTCGATCGCCCCTACAGGCACCATTGCCTTGTCACTGGGTAACAACGCCAGCAACGGTATCGAGCCGAGCTTTGCACATCACTACGCGCGCAACGTCATTCGTGAGGGCAAGAAGACCAAGGAGAAAGTTGACGTCTTCAGCTTTGAACTTCTTGCCTACCAGCAACTGATCAACGACAAGGCCATGCCTTTCACAGATGATGCGGAGTCCCAGCTGCCTGACTACTTCATCTCTGCCGACGATATACGCCCGGTAGACCATGTTGCAGTACAGGCTGCATCCCAGAGGTGGATAGATTCCTCGATCTCCAAGACGGCCAACGTACCAACAGACTTTCCGTTTGAAGACTTCAAGGACATCTACCTCTTTGCTCACGAACAGGGGCTCAAGGGCTGCACCACCTTCCGCTTCAATCCTGAGAATTTTCAGGGCGTACTGGTCAAGGAAGAGGATCTGGAGAACACGGAATACCACTTCACGCTTGAGGACGGCAGCGTTGTCGCGGTGCGTGGCAATGAGGAAATCGAGTACGACGGAGAGACGCACACCGCGGCCAATCTCTACGATGCCTTGAAAGAAGGCTATTACGGCAAGTTCTGACAACCACACCCACAACGCATTGATAGCGGTGACCACGGAGGGTCAGCATCACATACAGACGAGCGATACGCATGAGCATGAAGATCTCCGGCAAGATTGTCGGCTACAACGTCAGAAAGCCAGACGAGTCAGCAGCTGAGGCGGCAACAGCGGCTTCCAAGACCGCTGACGTGATCCAGATGCACGAGACACTGGAGCGCCCGCAGCGCCTGGTGGGCTCTACCTACAAGCTCAAGACACCTGAGCATGTGTCGGCGCATGCGATGTACATCACCATCAACGACATCGTGCTCAACGAAGGCACAGAGCATGAACATCGCCGCCCGTTCGAGGTGTTCATCAATTCCAAGAACCTCGAGCACTACCAGTGGATCGTGGCCTTGACTCTGATCATGTCGGCTGTCTTTCGCAAAGGCGGCGATATCACCTTCCTTGTTGATGAGTTGCAGTCGGTGTTTGATCCACGCGGCGGTTACTGGAACAAGGGCAAGTACGTACCCTCGATCATCGCCGAGATTGGTGATGTCATTGAGCGTCATTTGATTTCGATCGGCATGCTGAAAGGCAACGAGCCTGAAGAACATCAGCAGGCACTGATAGACGCCAAGAAGGCCGAGCTTGCCGAGGAGAACTCGGCAACAAACAGCGCTGCACCACCCGACGGCACCGAGGCCTGGATGGCGACAGCGACCACCTGCGGCAAGTGTCACCACAAGGCGGTTGTTCTGCGCGACGGTTGCCAGACCTGCATGAACTGTGGCGACTCCAAGTGCGGCTGATCGAGCACGCGCTCAGCAGCAGTCACCCGTGATACTCAAACGCTTGCCGGACCCGGACTCATGAGCGAATCGATTCTATGCCGTAGCTGCAACACCGTGATGGCCACGGACTATTGCGAGAGCGAGGGCGCGGCCACAACCTGTTGGCACAGCTGCCCGCGATGTGGCCATAGGCGCATGACGAGTGAGCCCGGGTTGTACATAGCAAGCGGCGCACAAAAAAGCGGGGTAGTCAGCGAGGCCGAGGCGGGGCTGAATCGGGCGGGGCGTGCCCTGTTTGTTGTCTAGTCGCACAGCAGATGCACAGCGTCACGTCTCAACAGGCGTATGATCCGACGACTGTTTCCCACACCTCAGTGTCATCAGATCGCCCATGAGCGAACTCCAACTGTCAGCCAAACTGGTTGCAGAACTTCAACAAGTCATTCAGGCACACGACGCCTCAGCGAGCGACCCTGGTGTCAGCGCGCAGTACCTGTGCGCTGTGGTCGGATTTCTGTTGGGCCAACAGGATATGCCCGGTCCTCGCAAGACTGAAGTCCTGGATCAGCTCGGCGCCTTCATGAAGCATGTCGCCGAAGATGTTGAGCAACAGAAGCAGCAGCAGGCACCGCCGCCCGCCCCACCTGCTCAGGAGGCCTTCGGCATCTGGAAGCCAAAGTCCAAGGCCTGACAGCTACACCTTTTTCAACGATAGCTCCGTCTCAAGCGATGACCACCGCTCGGAGCTGCCCCACTACCCACACTGGAAACCTCCTATGAGCCAGGCCACTGCCCGACACATCCTCGTCGACGACGAAGCCAAATGCCAAACCCTTATTGACGAAATCAAAGGTGGCGCTGACTTTGGCGAAATCGCCAAGGCCAATTCTTCGTGCCCCTCCAGCCGTGACGGTGGCAACCTCGGCACTTTCGGCCGAGGACAAATGGTGCCCGAGTTCGACACCGCCTGCTTTGACGGCGAAGTGGGCGAAGTCCAGGGCCCCATCAAGACCCAGTTCGGCTTTCACGCCGTGCAGGTCACCGAACGCACCTGATGCGCGCTGTCGCAGCGGAGCCGATTGTTTGCTTCGCTGCGACTGATCGCATTCGTGGAGTGGCTTTTTGCAAACGGTGTACTACCCTCCACCACGCGTGCCATACCAGCGCGCAAGCCTGCCACTCACGCCAGCGATAAAATCTGTGCTTTTCTTCCAGATTTTCCAGTAGTTATTACATCTTTCTGCTAATTTACTTAAGGTCCAACGGTGCATCGGCACCGGCCCCCGCAAACCAACGCTGCCTGGTCTGCGAGAAGACGAGACCTACCTTGCGACCCACCTCTCTCATACCCTTCGCTACCGCAGTGCCTTCTCTGGCAACCTTGGCTGTAGCTGCAGCTTCAGAACCCGTACCCGGTCAGCTTGTACCCGGCCAGCTGCGCAACGTGTTCGATACAGTCACACCCAGCGCCAGTAGCGACCTCGGCACTGTCGCAAGCGCACTCGGCAACTGGACGCTCACCACACCGTACGCAGCTGTCGTTGGCCTGGTCGCTCTAGGGGCCATCTCTGGCGTGCTCATCATGCGTGCGATGCGCGAGCCAAAAACGGCAAGCGAGGATGTTCTGGATACCCTGCCTGACGCAGTAGCCCTGTTCGACGCCAAGGGCCGCCTTACCGCAGCCAATCGCAAACTGCTCGCCCTTTTTCCCATCGAGGTCAGCGACGAGGAGCTGCGTGACAGCACGAGCTTCGATATCTATGCGCAGCTCTCGCCCGACAACCTCGCCATAGAAAGAGCTCGCAATCGCGCACGGGACAACCGCAACCCTGATGCAACGCTTGCCTTTGAACTGGCGAGCTTTGGACGCAACTCCCTGCTCGTCAAAGAACGCATCACCGACGACGGTGGCACTGCGATCGCGGTATACCCCTCCAACGTGGCCGGTGGCAACAGCACACGCTTTGACTCTCTGACCGCACTGCCAACACGCTCGCATCTGGTCGGCGTCCTGGCTCAGCGTTGTGCACGCACACACAACCGCCTCGCTCTAATCATCGTTGATCTGCGGAGCTTTCGCCAGATCAACGATACCTACGGTCGGGCGGCCGGTGACGAGCTGCTCAAGCAGACCGCCATCTGCCTGCAGCACGCCATGCCAGAGACCGCACTGATCTCGCGCACGGCTGGCGATGAGTTCGCAGTACTGCTTGAATTTGCAGGCGCGGAAGACGATATCGAGCGGCGCGTCCAGGAATTGCTCGGTGCCTTGCGCGCAGGTTTGAACGTCAACCGCATGAATGTTCCGGTCCGCGCCAGTGTCGGCATTGCCTACGCCCCGGAACACGGCAACACCGTCTCCACGCTACTCACCGCTGCCGACAGCGCCTGTTCACATGCCAAGCGCTTGGGCAACAACCGTCTGGTGGTCTACAGCTCATCCAGACAACAGGAAGCCAAACGCCGACATCAGCTTGAAGTAGGCCTGCAAAGCGCCATCGAGAGCAACGAGCTGACTCTGCAATACCAACCACAAGTGGACATCGCGACCCAACACACCTGCGGCATGGAAGCACTGGTGCGCTGGAGCAGCGCAGAGTTCGGCCGGGTATCTCCAGCAGACTTCATCCCGATAGCCGAGCAAACCGGCATCATCACGCGCATCGGCCACTGGGTGCTGCAACAGGCGATTACCGACTATCAGCGTCTCGCTCGCTACGGTGGCTCACCGGCCACCTTGTCGGTCAATCTATCGCGCAAACAATTCGATGACGACAGGATCGTGCACGACATCGGAGAGTTGCTTGAGCGAACAGGCTTTGATCCTGCCAATTTGTGCCTTGAGATCACCGAAACCGCGCTGTTTGATGACTCCTCCTGCCTGACGAGCATTCTCACCGACCTGACAGGCTTCGGTGCCAAGATCGCCATCGATGACTTCGGTGTCGGCTACTCCTCGTTGCTCGAACTGCGTGACTTTCCGATCAGTGAAGTCAAGATTGATCGCGCGTTCATTACAGACATCACGACCGATGCCAACAGTCAGGACATCGTTCACGCGGTGGTCGATATTGCGCGCAGTATCGGTGCAGACGTGGTGGCTGAGGGGATAGAGAATCAGGAGCAGTACGACACGGTTGCAGCCCTCGGGTGTGACCGGGTGCAGGGCTACTGGCTGTGCCGCCCCATGCATGCAACCACCTTCCCGGACCTGCTACTGACCTCATAGGTCCAGCTCAAGCTGCTGCAGCCCGGACCCGTCCGAGGGCGACAATCCGCTGAGTGATACGCCCAACAAACGCACCTGAGGCTTGGGGTGGCCCACGAGTGCCCGCTCCAGCAGATACGGCAAAGACCGATTCATGATGCACCGGTCCATGAATCCTGCACTCACTGAACGCGACCGAGTGAGCGTTTCAAAATCGGCAAAGCGCACCTTGGCCGTCACTGAGCTCGCCCTGAGCTGCTGTAACTCCAGACTGTCGAATACCTCTTCAGCCAGTGACAGCAAAACCTCGAGCATGGCCTCGGGCGTGGTGATGTTGTCACCAAAGGTGCGTTCACTGCCGATGGATTTGCGCACCCGCGACACCTGAACCGGGCGCTCATCCACACCACGCGCCAGCGCATGGTACCGACGGGCGCTGTTGCCGAACTCACGTGATAGCTCCTCGAGTGACCAGGCACGAAGATCGGCCCCGGTCTGAATACCCAGAGATTGCATACGCTCCTCTGTGACCCTGCCAACCCCGTGAAAACGCCCTACCGGAAGCGTTGCGACAAACTGTTCACCCTCACCCGGCAACACGCAATACAGACCGTCAGGTTTGTCGTGGTCTGATGCGAGCTTGGCAAGTGCCTTGTTATAGGACACGCCGGCGGATGCCACCAATCCGGTCGTCTCCAGAATCATTGCGCGTATCTCACGTGCCATGCGCACAGCCGAGCCGCCCAGCAGCGCCACATCACTGACGTCCAGATAAGCCTCATCCAGCGACAATGGCTCGATGATATTGGTGAATTCGCGAAACACGGCGTGAACCTGTCGCGATACCGCCTTGTAACGCTCGAATCTTGGCGCGACAAATACCGCGTGTGGGCAGCGGCGACCCGCTTCAGCGCTTGGCATAGCCGAGTGCACGCCAAACGCGCGTGCTTGATAGCTGCAAGCTGCCACCACGCCTCGCCCGTTGGGCTTGCCACCCACGATGACAGGACGGTCACGCCACAGTGGATTGTCGCGTTGCTCGACCGACGCGTAGAAGGCATCCATATCGACATGGATGATTTTTCGCGGCTGAGCGGCCTTTTCGTCTACGCCTGATGTCCTGTCGACTGCACTGACCATCCGCTCGCTGGAAAAAATTATGCACTGAATATGGCTAGCGTACCGCGCCGGGCATCAATCGCAGGCCCTATTGATTTAGACTTGGCTCTCGGCCGAGCTGCGGTGCACGCCGAAACCCTGCCACACCCACCGCAGGGACGACCAGGCACTTGCCTCTCGCCCCAGACAACCCTGACCCCGGAGTGTCCTCTACACGTGCCAAGCGACAAGCGAGTCGAATTGAAAGGTGGCATGTACACTTTCATGTCGCTCAAGATAGGCGTGGCAGACGTGGACATTGTTGACGAGAGCCTCGCCGACAAGGTGCAGCAAGCCCCCGGTTTTTTTGCTGACACACCGATCGTCGTTGACCTGACCCCTCTGGACGAAGATCCGGACACGCGCGATGCTCTCGATGGCAGCGCGCTAATGGCCTGTATTCGCAAGCACAAGCTGGTGCCCATGGTTGCTGCAACAGGTGACAAATCTTCACCGCTCGCCAAGGCGGTCGAGGTACCATTGATTGAGGGCGGTGCGGCTCGTCGGCCAACTGCCGAAGATGTGCCGAAAACCTCGGCAGCTGACGCCGCAAACAACACCAGGCCCACCAATGAACCTGTTAGTTCCAGCGAGGTTGAGTACATCATCAGACCACCGATGCTGATCGACCGGCCGGTTCGTTCCGGCCAGCAGATCTATGCTCGCGACACCGACCTGATCATCATTGGCCAGGTCGGGCCGGGCGCTGAAGTGATCGCCGACAACAATATTCATGTGTATGGGCCCCTGCGTGGCCGCGCGCTCTGTGGCGTGTCAGGCAATCGCTCCACACGCATCTTTTGCCAGTCTCTGGAGGCGGAGCTCGTCTCGGTTGCTGGCAATTACCGAATGCTCGAGACCATTCCGGAGGAGCTGCGCGGCAAACCCGCAAAGATTGCTCTGGACAATGAAAGGCTCAACATAGAGCCTCTGTAGGACCACCCGACGCCAACCGTGGACTCTGGCGTCGCAACATTCGATTTGGGAGTTTGAGCTTGACCAAGACCATCGTCGTCACATCAGGAAAAGGAGGCGTCGGCAAGACAACCACCAGCGCCTCCATTGCCACCGGCCTTGCTCGACGGGGCTTCAAAACTGTCGTCATCGATTTTGATGTGGGCCTGCGTAACCTCGATCTGATCATGGGTTGCGAGCGCCGCGTCGTCTACGACCTCGTCAATCTGGTCAATCAGGAGTCAAGCCTCCACCAGACGCTGATCAAGGACAAGAGACTGGACAACCTCTACATTCTTCCCGCCTCGCAAACCCGTGACAAGGATGCACTGACTATCGAGGGCATTGCGCGGGTGATGCACAAGCTCAAAAAAGCCGAGTTCGACTACATCATCTGTGATTCACCGGCGGGGATCGAAAAGGGCGCAAAAATGGCGCTTTACTTCGCTGACGAAGCAGTGGTCACCACCAACCCTGAAGTGTCATCAGTACGTGACTCGGATCGGATACTCGGCATTCTGCAGAGCGAGTCCAAACGCTCCAAAATGAACGAGGATCCGGTCAAGGAACACCTGCTCATCACTCGGTACAACCCATCCCGCGTCAAGGATGGGCAGATGCTCTCCGTCGACGACATCGTGGATCTGCTCGCGATACCGTTACTCGGCATCATTCCTGAGTCACCCTCAGTGCTTGAGTCGTCCAACGCCGGCAAGCCCGTTATTCTGGACGAGGAGAGTGCCGCTGGGCAGGCCTACTCCGATGCAATCGATCGCCTGCTCGGCGAAGCCAAGCCACACCGCTTCATGGAGGTCCAGAAAAAGGGCATCCTGTCGCGGCTGTTCGGGTAATACGCCATGGGTATATTCAGCTTTTTCAGAAGCCGCAATGATGGCACCACAGCCAAGGTCGCCAAGGACCGGCTGCAGGTGCTGATTGCACACGAGCGATCTGACCGCAACGGGCCGGATTTTCTACCCATGTTGCGTCAGGATATTCTTGATGTGATCAAGAAATACGTCGATGTGGGCGAGGACAGCGTGTCCGTCAACCTTGGGCAGCAGGATGCCTGTGACGTTCTGGAACTCAACATTACCTTGCCTGAGGACGAGGTGATCAAGGTTGAGCCCAGCGCTGAGGCCAAACGTCGGGCGGCAGAGCGACGCGCAGCCGTCATTAGCGGGCGCTGACGCCAAGCCCCTCCCCGTTGACGTCTCTTCGGGTCGCCTGGCAGCGGTAATCGGATCAATGCATCCGATGGGCGTGCACAAGACGCCGTAACCGCGCGTGCGCACATCAAACGCGCGAAAGCCTCGACATTGCATAGCAATGCCGAGGCGCTAAATTACCCGCCGCACCTTAGAGGTGCGGCGGTCTATCTCACTCTTCAAATCAGGCTCGACTCGGGTCAAGCCTGCTTCATTAGAACGCTTTGGAGAGCTGCAGGCGGTACTCGAGAAGATCCTCTACAGTAGCGTCGGCCGCATCAGAGCTGCTCGTGATTCGAGTGCTGATACCCATGCCACCGCCGAGGTTGTAGCCAGCGTCCAGACGGATCTTTGTGTCGTGAGTTGCGCCGAAGTCTTCAGCCTGAGAGTAGGTAACCGCCAGGTTAACGCCGCTGATGCCGTAGCCAACCTGAACTGCGATGACCTCACCGTCTTCGTCCTGACCGTCAATTTCCTTGGTCACGAAGTGTGCTGCAACAGAAGCGCCCGCGAAACCGAAGCTCGCACCAACAGAAGCGTTCATGCTGCCAGCTCGCTCTTCTGCACCTACGCCAATCGCGAAGCCACCGAGTGAGAATTTGGCACCGGCGCCGACCACGTCTTCATTGTTTTCAGGTGAGTACACCAAACCGATGCTAGCCGGTCCAAAAGAGCCTTCGTAGTGGATACCACCGTCGATACCGCCGGTCTGGTCGTGCAGGTCGTTAGCAACCTGTCCGTACTCGGCAATCGTGTTGACTTCACCGATTCGGATATCGCCGAACCCGCCGTTGACGCCGACGTGGATGCTGTCACCGGTGAGGCCGTTTCCAGAAAGGGCATCAGCATCGAGGCGGTAGTTAGCGTAGCCAGTCAGGCCACTGTTCAGTGCTTGCTGTGCATTCAGGTTGATGTTGACATCACCCGCAGCGATGGTGACGTCGCCTGAGTCGTCGTCTGCATCCGTACCTTGCAGGTTCATTTGTACAACGCCAGAAAGCGTTGTTTCTGCTGCCGCCATCATCGGGGCTGCTGCGAGGCCCGCAATAGCGACCGCTACAGCTGTCTTCGTGAATTTCATGGTTAATCTCTCCAGTCGAATAGTCGCTGACAACGACATTAAAAATTACAAGGCAGTACTGGGTCTTACAAATGGATCGTGCTACAGCGAAGTACTCTAGTCAGCGTGTCTGAATAATGCAACAAGATATTGCGTTTTTGCCAGACAACAGCTAGAAACCGGCCGCTCGTGAAGCCAAGTGTAGTCGATTTACAACGAATGGTTCCTTGCAAGTCACCCTCATTGCCGTTCGAGCCTCCAAAGCTCGCCATACGGTGTGGTTTTTTTACAACTAGCAAGTCGCTGTTTTGTTCAACTACGGATCGGCAACCCTACCGAGCGTAGTAAAGCTCTGCAGCCTTGCACAGACTTTCGCTTGCCAAGGCAGAGACTGACAACTGCCGATATCGCACGGCAGTGCGCCGGCCCTTCGTGACCCGCGCCAGGGCTCGCTCCGATCAGTGTCCGCCTTCAGCCTTGCTTCCACCGCGGCACGGCGGCGAGGCTGGTACTTGCTCACCGCGGGCGGCCCACTCATCGGGCGTATGCGTATGCAGCCCCAGGGCATGCACAGAGCCTGCGAGCTGCTCGGCCAACAGACCGTTGATCATTCTGTGGCGTGCCACCAGAGACTTTCCCTCAAAGACATCAGAGACGACTACCAGCTTGAAGTGACTCTCTGCCCCGGGTGGCACATTGTGCTGGTGGCTCTCGTCGATGACATCCAGCCTGAGCGGCGACAAGGAGTCCACCAGGATGTCATGAATTGTTTGTGCAGTAGACACGGATGCGGGCCTTGGTCGTCTTGGGTCGGTTCTCATTATACGTACTGAAACACCGCCGCTTGATGCGTTATAGGCATCTAAATCGCAGCGATTTTCTGCACTTATCTAATAATTACAATGACTTGCCGGGGTCCGACCCCACGGCGGCTGCAACCGGGGGGAGTTGGTCGGAGATGCGGGTGACGGTGCCGGTGAGTTGGTGTTCGTAGATGGCGGCGTAGGCGAGTACGGCGCGTACGTAGCGGCGTGTCTCCGTGAAAGGGATGGTGTCGATCCAGCGATCCGCCTCCATGGTCTCGTCCGGCAACCAGGACGACACGCGGCGGGGACCCGCGTTGTAACTGGCGGTGGCCAGAGCAAGGTGGCCGTCAAAGCGTTCGCGCACGTGTCCGAGATAGAAGGTGCCAAAGTCGATATTGGTAGCCGTGTCGGTGAGGTCACCGTCCCAGTCCTCCTTGCTCTGCAGGTCAGCGATGTAGGTGCCAGTGCGCGGCATAATTTGCATCAGGCCCACAGCGCCTGCGTGAGACACGACATCCGAGATGAACGCGCTCTCGCGCCGCATGACACCAAAGATCCACGCGGGCTCGATACGGTGTTCGATTGCGGCAGCAGCAACCTCCTGCTGATAGAGAATAGGAAAACGGTAGCTGAGCGCGCGGCGCTGCTCGGCGCGCCCTGCACTGAAGATGGCGCGATCGTTCAGCCCCCAACGCTTTGCCAGTACCGCGCTTGCCGCCAACTCGGGCGCCGTCGCATCGGCGAGCACTGAATTCCACACGCGCCGGCCTTCTGCTTCCATTTCGACCGCTTGAAATTCGCGTGCGCGCAGCAGCCGCTGATCGGTCTCCAGAGCCTGCAAGACAGCAGCCTCGGGCTCTATGGGTTCGTCGACGATCACGTACTCCTGCCCCAGTCGGTCAGCGGCCAAAAAGCCATGCCAGGACTGCAGACCGGCGATCTCTTGATAGATCTCACGGGCACGGCCTGAGCGCCCGACGGTCTCAAGCGCCCTCGCCTCCCAATAGGCCCAGTGATCCTCTTCGCGCTCCTCTTCCGGCAAACGATGCAGGAGGCGCATGACTTCGTTCCAGTCACCCTCAAGCAGCGCGGCACGCACTCGCCATTCCTTGATTTCAAGATCCTCGTCGCGTGCGCGAAAGTTACCCAGCCACTCGCCCGCTTGTGGCATGCGACGCAAGGCCGCCCGCATGACAAGAGCGCGGTGCGTGTCGTAGTGGCGGTCTTTGTAGAAGCGGTAGCGCGGGCTTTCCGATTGCCACCAGTCAATGGCCGCTGCAGTGTCCTCACGTGACCAGCGCAACACCAGGTCGGCCAACGCGCGCCGATTGAAAGGCGTGTCCTCCTGCAAGGCACCACTGGCAATGTACTTGCCAGGCGCATCAACCGCCTTGAGCCAACCCGTGAGCGCGTTGCGGTCAGCGGTACCGAGCCAGGGCAACACCTCACGCGCTGCGTCAAAGGCGTTAGCCTCCATCGCCTCGTAAACACGCTCCCACATCTTCGATACCGGCGGCGTGTTCGCAGCAATCTGATCCGCCACCACATCACGACATATCTCGTCGGGAGCTGTGGGCTGCACCCACAAAGCGAGAGCGTCCTCCGTTGTACTGTCAGCCTCCCCAACCTCAATTCGCGCCCTGAGAGTGGTACACGGCATCTCAACGCCGTATTCCGACTGCTCTATAGCGAGATAGCGCCGCCATTCACCGCCCTTGGCAAGCGATGTCTGCAGGGCGCGACCTGCGCGTCTGAGAAGGGTGCTGTCGTTGGTCGCCGCCTTGAGTCTTGCAAGGTCATCGAACGTGCCGGGCGCGGGCGTCTCGCGCTGCCAGCGATTCACAAGATCAGCGTAGACCAGCCAATCGTGCAAGGGATAATCATCGCTCAGAGCCTCTAGCGCGCGCTCATAGGTTTCTCGCTGCCCGGCTTGCAGAGCCTCGCGTGCAGCAACAAAATTAGCCCTGTCAGCTCGCAGCAGTTGCGCCTGCACGTCCGACTCGTCAGCCAGAGCGCTCGAGGGGCTGAAAACCACCGTGCCTGCAAGCACACCCAACCCCGCGCACAAACTGATCATGTGGCGAGCCCGAACGCTGCAGGCCACTGTTGCATCAATCATTGATCACACCCCGATACGGTACAGAATTTGTCGCAGGCAAGCATTCGCAAGTTCGTGCTCGCGATGCAGCTAGAATCTGCGCCTGAGCGAGCCTAGTACACCTGATCAAAAATGCCACACGCAGAAGACGTCGATTTGTTGTCACTCGGCCCTGATGAGCACACCCGTCCGGACAACACGAACAAAACCTTTATCAACCTGTCTGGTTACCACTTTGTCGAACTCGACTACCTGCCGGTATACCGGGCAGACCTCGAGGCGGAGCTGAAAGCCTGCGGCGTGCTCGGCACGATACTGCTGGCCGACGAAGGAATCAATGTCGCCATTGCCGGCACACGTAACACCACTGACGCCGCACGCGCCTGTCTGGAGGCTCGTGAAGAGCTGGCAGGACTGTGGCTCAAGGAAAGCATCTCGGACACTTTGCCCTTCTCCAAGCTCAAGGTGCGCATACGCCATGAAATCATCGCCTTCGACGGTGGTGAACTGTCTGTACGCGAACACAGTCATCTAGCACCATCTGTTTCGCCTTCAGTGTTACGTCGTGAACTCGAGAGTGACTCACCACCTGTGCTTCTGGACACGCGCAATAACTACGAGATTGCTGCTGGTGGCTTCCCAGCCGCACAGGCGTTGGGGATCAGGAATTTCCGGGATTTTCGTGATGCTGTGGAGATCGCCCTGAGCGAGGAGCGCTTGTCGCTGAATGATCCTCTGGTGACCTTCTGTACGGGCGGCATACGGTGCGAGAAGGCAGCCCCCTGGCTTGCAAAACGCGGCTTTGGCAACGTTCGTCAGATCGAGGGGGGAATCCTCAATTGGTTGGCCTCAGAGGGCGATGCCCACTGGCAGGGTGACTGCTTCGTCTTTGATGACAGGGTCGCCATAGACGCTGCATTGGCGCCAACGGGCAAGTCCCTGTGTCGCAACTGTCATCATGCGGTGGCGCCAGATGCGGTGTGCGACTGTCAGGCACCTTGAGTGATACTCGTGCGACTGCACACACTCCTTGCACGTCGTCAACTGCCGCGTGTATCACTCCCGCGTGGCAGCGGTCACGGTATGCGTGCGACCCTGCTTGATCTTTTCCGAGTTGCCAAAGGTCTCCCGAAAACTCTTCTTCACAAAATCCCGTAGCCCATTGACGGTGACCACGACGATACGGGCTCCGGGGCGCATACGTTGATGTGCATCGTGAAACATCAGGCGAAACATCTCATTACCGACCTTGGCAGGCAAATTGGAGACGACCAGATCCAGCGCGAGATCCTCTGGTACGGCTGAGAAACCATTGCTCAGATAAATCTCGACGTTGTCCAGATTGTTCTGCCGGGCATTCAGGCGTGAGTATTCGATAGCGAGAAAATCCCGGTCCACCATGTGCACCTGTCCGGCCGGGGCCGCGGCTGCTATCGCGAGCCCCAGCGGCCCATATCCGCACCCTAGATCCAGTGCCACAGTATCACTTGACACCTCGAGCCGCTCAAGCAACAGCAGGCTGCCCGCGTCAACAGCACGCGGTGAAAACAGCCCCCAGGTCGAATTGAGGCGAAAGGCTTGCCCGCGCAAGCAGGCATCGAGCACGAGGTCCTCGCGCAACGCATCTATGTCCATGGGCCACAGTATGGCTGCCGATCGCGTCGGCCTCTACTGCGGCTTACGCCGCATTCGTCAACATTCGACGCCAGCAGCCGTGCACAGACGGAACGAATTAGCTACCCTGCTCGACCCAGACCGACGTCGTTTCCTGAAGGAACCTGTATGCGCTTGATCCTGCTCGGCGGCCCCGGGGCCGGCAAGGGAACCCAAGCGGGCTTTCTGACGGCCCGCTACAACATTCCCCAGATCAGCACCGGCGACATGTTGCGTGCCGCCGTAAAGGCCGGGACACCGCTGGGCCTCGAAGCCAAGGCGGTTATGGACCGCGGCGACCTCGTCTCCGACGACATCATCATCGGCCTGGTCAAGGAACGCATCACGGCAGCTGATTGCGCCAATGGCTTTCTGTTTGACGGATTCCCGCGCACCGTGCCTCAGGCAGACGCACTCAAGTCAGCAGGCGTTGACCTTGACGCGGTGGTAGAGATCGATGTCGATCACGGCGAGATCATTACTCGAATGAGCGGCAGGCGCGTACACCCTGACTCCGGACGCACCTATCACATCAAGTACAACCCACCGAAGGTACAAGATGTCGATGATGAAACCGGCGAGCCTCTGGTGCAGCGCGATGACGATCGGGAGGACGTTGTGCGAAAACGCCTGGCGGTGTATGAAGAGCAAACCGCGCCGCTCAAGGCCTACTACGAAACCTGGTCACAGTCGGGTGAAGCTGCAGCTCCCGCCTACGTGCGCGTTGCCGGCGTCGGCAGCGTAGATGACATTCGCGAGCGTATCGCAAGCGCTCTTGAAGCCGGCATCAGCTGCCCGACGTCCTAGCTCTGGCAGCTCTAGTCCCCCCCCCAGCACCACCAAGTACCACCAAGTACTAACAGGTGGCACATTGAGGCCCTGGCCGGTTCTAGCCAAGCGCCTCACGAACCGCTGACAGCATCTGCTCAGGCTGCTCAGTCATAATCATGTGACCGCTACCGGACAGCCAACGAATGTCACCCCCAAGCAGCTCTGCCAAGGCTTGCGCTGCCTTGGGTGACGTCATACGGTCCTGATCACCTGCTATCAGATGCACCGGCATATTGACCTTGGACAGCAGCTCTTCGGGCACGACATAACGGTCGCAGGCTTGCAGATCAGCATGCAGCACGCCGGGTTGTGCACCTAACAACAGCACACGAGCCAGATTTGCTACCGGTATTCCGGGCAGGGGATTGTGGCCGAGCACGGATGCATAGGCATGACCAAAGGCTGTGATCATGTCGGCAGCCAGTGGATCATTGCGTTCAGCCGCTTGTAGCAAGGGCGGCCCTACACGCATCGGATAACCCGCGCCAAGCAGTACAAGGCGCTCAAGCTTCATGCAACTTACCGCCTGCGTGGCAATGAGCGAGCCCATGCTGTGACCAATCAATGTCAGGCCGCGCTCATCGGCGTCGGACTGCGTGCCTGCGATAGCGAGGTCGTCGAGGGTGTTCAGCAGGCGCGACAACCAATCGGCCATCGCTTCAATACTTGTCAGGGCATCGCCTTGAGATCGGCCATGTCCTGGCAGATCAGGGATGACAACATCGTGGCCGTGACGCGCCAACCATCGGCCGAGCAAGACCCAGACGGTATGGTCCATCCCCGCACCGTGTATCAAGACTATGCGAGAGCCGGCACCGGTCCACTCGGCGCCTCCACGGCCGACAAAAACGCGGGCACCGTCGAGCTCGACCTCGATGCCGTTTCCACTTCCGACAGGCTGACTCATGCCTTGGCTCCAGCAAGGCGCGCTGATCGTTTCAGCGCCTGGTCAAGATCCGCAATCAAATCATCCGCGTCTTCAAGACCGATAGATAATCTGATCAGACCGCTGGATACCCCGGCCTCCTGCAAGGCGGCATCATCCATTCGCGAGTGCGTGGTGCTGGCTGGATGAATGACCAAAGACTTGGCATCACCGACATTGGCCAGATGCGAAAACAGTTTCAGTGAATCGATAAAGGCCACACCTGCCTTGCGCCCACCCTCGAGTTCAAAACTGAATACAGCTCCGGCACCTCGCGGCAACTGAGTGTTCGCCAGAGCATGATCAGGGTGAGAAGGCACTCGCGGGTGATTGACGATACTGACTTGCTCGTGATCGTTCAGGTAATCAACCACACGATGCGCATTCTCGATATGTCGCTGCATACGCATGGGTAGTGTCTCAAGGCCTTGCAATAGATGAAAGGCATTATGCGGCGACAGACTGGCGCCAAAATCTCGCAGGCCCTCCTTGCGCACACGCATCACGAAGGCGGCGGGACCAAATTCCTCCACGAAGTTCATACCATGAAACCCGGCATAGGGCTCGGAGAGCTCCGGAAATCGGCCCGATGCAGCCCAGTCAAAGCGACCGCTATCGACAATAGCGCCGCCGACGGCAATTCCATGCCCTCCCATGAACTTGGTCAGACTATGCACAACGATATCTGCGCCATGCTCAAACGGGCGCATCAACCAGGGCGTTGTCAACGTTGCATCGAGCATCAAGGGCAGGCCAGCGGCATGAGCGATCTCGGCAACGCGCGCTACATCCAGGATCTCACCCAGAGGATTGCCTACAATCTCACCGAATATCACTCGCGTCTCGGGTCGTATGGCAGCCGCAAACGCGTCCGGATCGCGCGGATCAACAAAGGTGGTTTCTACCCCAAAGCGCGGCAAGGTGTAGGACAGAAGGTTATGCGTACCGCCGTAGAGCGAGCGTGATGCAACAATGTGACTGCCACTGCCTGCAAGCGTTGCAAGACCCAGATGGATGGCTGCCATGCCACTGGCAGCGCACACAGCTCCTACGCCACCTTCCAATGCAGCTACACGTTCCTCCAGGACCCCTACTGTGGGGTTGGAGATACGCGAATACACATGCCCTGCGCGGGCCACATCAAACAATGATGCAGCCTGATCCCCGTCATCAAAGACAAAGCTTGTGCTTTGATAGATAGGCGTGGCGCGTGCGCCCGTGGCTGGATCAGGTCTCTGACCCGCATGCAAGGCGAGCGTGTCAAAGCCTGGTCCAAGTCCCTTGCTACTCATGTTCCTCGATTCCCGGTTTTATCGTATGACAGAACGATGCGTCACGTGATGCCGAACTCATGCTCACGCGCGCGCTTGATGACGTCGTAGTGCGCACTTAACAAATCCGTCTTCAAAACCACACCGACAACACGCTCGCGGCTGGTGGCGCGAATGCCCGTACGCCTGTCGCTTGCCACTACAGGGACAAATTCGACTTGATGCTGCGCCATCAACTGTATCGCTGACACTATATTGGTGGACGGACTAATCGAGTACGAGGCATCGATAGCGGCTCCAATCGCTGGACTATCCATACCGTGCTCGATCGCGTACACGATCAGATCAGACAGGCTGGTACTGCCCAGCAGAATTCCCTGCTCATCGACAAATACGGCAACCCGATGCCTTTCGCTACCCATGCGCGCTTCTATCTCGCCTACTGTCGCCTCTGCACCTGCGATCAGAAATTGCGGACTGATCAGGCCCTCGCAAGGCTCCAGTGTCAGCAGACTGATATCTCGACCGTGTCGAATATCAACATTGCGCCGCGACAATTGCCAACGAAAGAAAGAACCATGTGCCCCAAACTGCATCACCGTACTGGCCACTGCAGCGGCTGTCATCACCCCCAGGGTCACGCCATAGTCGCGGGTGAGCTCAAACACGATCAATATCGTTGAGATCGGTGCACCGAGCAAGGCCGACGATACCGCAGCCATACCAACAACCGCATAGACACCCTGCGACGTCACAGCTTCAGGCAGCAACCAGCCAGACTCGGCACCCATCCAGATCAGCACATGCCAGGTGAGCCCACCAAGCATCGCCCCAAGATAGATAGCGGGCCCAAAAACACCGCCGGCAAACCCCGAACCAAGTGCCAGAGCCACAGCCACCAACTTGGTGACCAACAAGACTGCAAGCAGACCTGCCCCCAACTGACCGGTGAGTGCGGCAAAGGTTGCATCAAAGCCCACTGACAAGATCAAAGGCAACTCAATAGCGACAATACCGATCAATAGACCGGCACCCGCGGGACGTAACCAGCGCGGCACGGACAGGCGAGCCCAGAAGGCCTCTATCAGCGGCACCAGAGCGATCAATATTTTTGCAAGCCCGGCACCAAGAACACCAATCACAGCAAAACCCAGCAGCTCCCACACGCTTGTCAGAGGTTGATCAGGGATTGGAAAAATCGCATCGCTACCGATGTAGTACTCGCGCACAACCATCGCGATCATGGCGGCGATAACAACGGGAGCAAACACGCGCAAGGTGTAATAACCAACGATGACCTCCAGCGCGAAGATCACGGCGGCCACAGGTGCGTTGAACGACACAGCTACAGCCGCCGCGGCACCACAACCCAGCAGCGCTAGCGACTGGCGATGATCCAGTCCCAGGCGCTCTCCCAACCACGCACTGATAGAAGCGCCGATGTGTACCGCAGGCCCCTCACGCCCGAGAGGTGCGCCAACGCCGAGTGAAACACCGGCGGCCAGGGCTGCGGCAACGCCTGATCGTGCTTGCATACGGGCACCATTGAGAGCGCATGCTTCCATGACATCGGCTATGCCGTGATAACGCTTGTCCGGTAGAAACTGCAACAACAGTCCAACCAGGAGTCCACCCAAGGTGGGCACCAGAACCACCTGTAATGCCGGCGCTCTCGCTACCGCATCTGCATAATGTGCTTCTGAGCGCTCCTGAAAGCCGATGAACTGAACCCAAAGGATCAGCTCGACCAGACCGAGCGTGGCTATACCCACAATTGCACCGATGGCAGCGGCGAGCAGGAAAAACACCAGCCGGTCCCCAAGTGGCGACGCCATCAGACTGCCCAGAAAGGCAGGTACTGGCCGCGTAGGGTGCTTCTTTTGTGCTGTCTGGTTCAGCTCAAGTGACCCCGTGTCGTGACCTGCGCAAAGCGATGCCTGAGCGGCGCAAGGTGCTCAAGCCCGACCAGAGCCGCTGCCCGAATATGCCCAAGCGCACGAGACTCACCGCGAAACACGCGAGCCAGCGTGTCAGTCAGGCTCACCGTTGCCACTTGGTCCGCTCGCCGTGACGACGCCCAGACAGCCAACAGCGACACGTCTCCCGGGTCCTCTGCACAGGCAAGCGACTCGACCAACAACGCTACATCGCGTATCGCAAGGTTATAGCCTTGCCCGGCGACCGGGTGAAGCAGTCGTGCTGCATTGCCTACAAGAGCCACACGATCCTCGTACTGCCGACTCGCCTCTATGCGTCTCAGCGGCACCTGTATACGTGGCCCAACGGCTACCACTCTTCCGGCACGCACAGGCAATTTGCTATCAAGCCAGCGTGAGAAACCGCGCTCATCAAGGGCCGCCACCACTTCTGCTTCATCCGGTGAGTGGCAGGCAACAATGGATGCGCATCGTCCCAAGCGCGGCAAGACTGCCAACGGCCCACCGGGTGTGAAACGTTCACGAGCAACACCTTCATGTTCGCGGTCCAGCTCCACCGTGGTCAGGGTGGCGAACTGCGCATGCTCGGTGTGCGCGAACTCAATGCCGAGCAAGCGCGCCGTATCCGATTCAACACCGTCGGCGACGATGAGCAGGCGTGCAGACAAGGTGTCGACGATCTCATCATCGCCCCCGGTGGCCCGAGACAAGTTGACTGTCACCCTTGCCTTGTCACGCTCTACCTCGCTCACCACGCGGTCATTGAAGCGCTTGATACCGCTTGAATCAAGACGGGCAGCCAACGAGCGAATGAAAGACTGATTCTCGATAGTCCAGCCCAAGGCTGCGCGAGTGATCTCTGCGGCGTCGATTCGGGTGGCGCCAAAGTGACCACACTGGGAGACATGGACGCGCTTGATGGGCTCAGCGGCGGCCGCGTCAGGAAACCACAGCTTTTGTTGATTCAGCCAGTCAACGGTACCGACTGACAAGGCCGTGCAGCGCTCTTCCAAGCGTTGCTTTACTGGCCCAGCCCCCACCTGCGAAGTCGAGCTCGCCGTCGGTTGATGTGATTCCGGTCTGCGGTCAACCAGCGCCACAGAATGACCCGTATTGGCCAGAGCCAGGGCCAGCGGTCGCCCCACCAGACCATCGCCCACAATCAGGATATCCACCCGCTCGTGATGATGGACGGGAGTGAACGACTCAGTCATTCGATGTGGGGCGCTCTTGCATCAGTGCCTCGATCTCATCGACAGTCTTGGGCACATCGGTTGTAGTCACCTCAGCCGGAGCACCATCGGCGGTAACGATGACGTCATCCTCGATGCGTATACCCATATTGCGATAGCGCTTGGGTATGTTGCGCTGATTTCCAAGATACAAGCCTGGCTCTACTGTCATCACCATACCGGCTTGCAGTGTTCGCCAATCGTCGCCGTGCTTGTACTCACCCACATCATGTACATCCATGCCGAGCCAATGCCCGGTGCGATGCATGTAATAGGGCCTGTAAGCCCCGTCCTTGATCAGAGATGTCACTGAGCCTTTGAGAATACCCAGCGACTTGAGCCCGCGCACCAACACCTTTACGGCCGCCTCGTGCGGAGCATTCCAGTGCATGCCTGCACGCGTGGCGTCGATAGCAGCCAACTCGGCCTCAAGCACAATATCGTAGACCTCGCGCTGCGCCTCACTGAAGCGGCCGTTGACAGGAAAGGTGCGTGTAATGTCGCCGGCATACCCTTGAAACTCGGCCCCGGAATCGATCAGTACCAGTTCCCCATCGGCCAACACCGACTCGTTTTCGGTGTAGTGAAGAATACAAGCGTTGACACCGCCTCCCACTATGGGCAAGAACGCATGTTCGGCGGCCGAACGTGTGTACTCGGCGATCAACTCAGCCTCTATTTCGTACTCGTAACGGCCCGGGCGAGTCGCCAGCATGGCTGCGCGATGACCCGCCGCCGAGATCTTTGCGGCTCGCCGCATCAAGGCAAGTTCCGAGCGGCTCTTGTGTACGCGCATCTCGTGCAGGTGATAGTCAAGCGATATGAACGCATCCGGGTTTTCTCCCTTGCTACGCCTTGGCGAGCGCGCCTCTCCCAGCCAGCGCAGCAGCTGTGCATCGAACGCCTGGTCCTTGCCGAGCGTGTGATAAACCGCGCTCCTCCCTTCCAACAAACCGGGCAGGATGTCGTCCACATCGGTAATCGGAAACGCATCATCAGCACCCAGTAACTCAGGCGCACGCTCTACCCCCACACGCCGACCGTCCCAGGTTTCCCTCTCCGGATCTCGATCACGACAGAACATCAAGTACTGCCCTGCTTTGCGATTGGGCACCAGTACCAGCAAGGCATCCGGCTCGCTGAAGCCTGACAAATACGTGAAGTTGCTGTCCGGACGATAGCGATAGTGAGTGTCGCGACTGCGCACCGCTTCATGCGCTGCGGGGATCAAGGCAATCGAGTTATTGCCCATGACGCGCATCAGTGCACGTCTACGCCGCTTCAATTCCGCCGAGTGTGTCTTGGTCAATAGTTGCATCAGTGCAATCGTGTCGCGTCTTTGTTGGCAACTACCGCTGTATCGGCGCGGTCTACCGGTTTGAGCTCCTCGAGCACGACCAACACGCCAATGCGCACATACTCCAGTAACTCGACGTAGTCAGCCTCTGAACCCGGGTCTGACGCGCCGTCCGAAGCGCTCTGCCCACTCATCTTTGCAGCAGCGCCGCGCTCGATGCTGTCAATGGCCTGAAAGTCGGTTAACAGCTCCCGGGTATCCGCTGGCAATGGTCGGTTACCGCGGGCTGACACCCCGATCCCGACCCCGTAGGTAAAACCGGCGCAGTAGTCGCCAAGTGCATCGATTCTCAATCCCAGCGGAGTCTCGTCCGAGGGCAGTGCAGGCTCAAAGACCATGTCAGGCGCATCGAGCTGCACCTGAGTTGCCTCGAACCAGGCATCCAGACAGCGTACAGAGCCTGCGTGCGCAGCTAGCGAGTCCACACCGAGCTGAGCCGCATCAAGCAGCTCGGTAAACCAGCGCGACTTGGCGGCAGCCGAGGTCTGACTGCATAGCAGCCCGCAGGCGAGTCCGTGCGCCTCGGCCACTGACAGCGGGACTCCGACCGCGCCAAGAGCAGCCTCTGCCTGCGCCGTGGGGACTTCAGGTTGGGGATCAGCAGTGTCCGGAGGCAGGCTCATTGAAATGGCTCGGGCCGTCAGTGGGCTAGGAGGGGCTTTGCGCCGCAGAGGCAGACAAAACCGGACACTTGCCTGTACTCTGCACGCCTCAAGTATACAGTCGGCCGCGCGACGAAAAGGCTCGCTCAACAGCGACTTGATACCTTTGACTCCGGCTGCCTCAGGGTCTGCATGGCTAAAGATATTCTCGAAAACGAACTGGAAGCTCTCGAGCGCCGTTTGGCCGCGATCGTCACCTTGTGTGAACGACTCCAGGCAGAGAACACCCTGTTGCAGGATCAACAACAGGAATTGGTGGACGAGCGCTCGCGCCTGATCGAGAAAAACGAAACTGCCCGCAGCAAGGTCGAGCAGATGATCGTGCGCCTTAAATCACTGGAAGTCGGTCAATGAGCAGTACCCGCATGTCGCCAAAAAAAACCGCCACAGCAGAGACCGACGCCGAGGCCGAGACCACATCCGAGCGCACTAAGCAGAAGTCACAGCAGGCCAAACTGCGCATCCTCGACAAGGAGGTGACCATTGGTTGTCGTCCGGGCGAGGAAGAGGATCTGAAGCAAGCTGCCGCCTACATCGACCGTTCCATGCGGGACCTGAAGTCGCGCAACACCACGTCGAGTATCGAGAAGATAGCGATCGTCACGGCGATCAATACCGCCGATGCGCTGCTCAAATCACGTGCTCGACAAGGCGATGATCCCGAGGTCCTCAAGCGCCTGGCAACACTGAACTCACGCCTTGCGAGCGCCCTCGATGAGCCCGAGGTCAGCTCGCTCCTTGAGGGAACAGCTGAATCGGTGGCCAAGGCTGCCGACCAGTCTGCTACCTCGGCAACGGACCCTTCTGCCTGATCTGCCTGTCCTTGCAAATTGGCGAACGATAGCCGGTAAATTCAGATCAACATGCTATGGTCTTGCGTGTATCTTCTACGGTGTTCGTGATTCGGTCGGGTATATCCCTTGAGCCTAATTTCACACCCCGGGAGTGGTCTGGTCACCGCTGTTGTGCACGTCCGTTACGGCGGAAAGCCTGATGCGGTTCCAGTCGTTCCCACTTGAGCCAATTGGTTCAAGGTAGCACGCTGAAAACGGCACTTGTGGTTGATACATTTCATTCGTCTGGAGCCCCTGAATCCGACGCGTGGCGCTCTGAGTTGCGCGCGCACATGCGCCAACAGCGTGCAGCACTAGATGAGTCTTTTGTGCACGAGTCTGGCGAGGCTGTTGCGCTGCATTTGCGCCCTGAACTTGAGCGAGTAAGCTCTCTCGCGGGCTACCTGGCTGTTCGCGGTGAACAATCAGTCGAGCCTGCCATGCAGTTTGCACGCGCCTGCGGCGCAGCGACCACCGTCCCTGTCATCAATGCGCACTCGATGATCTTTGTGCGTATCTACGATGAAACGCGTTTCACGCACAACCGCTTTGGTATCCCCGAGCCCGAGATCACCCACAGCAACAGCGCTGAGTCACTGGCCAGCTCAAGCCTTGAGCTTGTATTGGTGCCTCTGGTTGCCTTTGACATGCGCGGCAATCGGCTCGGCATGGGTGGTGGCTTTTATGACCGCGCCTTTGCCAACGCTGCAGAGCGACCACGGCTGATCGGTGTCGCTCACGATTTTCAGCGTGTCGAAGCACTTGAGCCCATGAGTTGGGACGTACCCCTCGATGCGGTTGTTACCGCATCCGGATATCAGGCGATCAGCACCGAAGATCAGGCAAGAAACAAGCGATAGGCTTCGTTGTCGGATTCCTCTTCGCTGTGGAAGCCGGGTTCAGCAGCAATACCTGCGAGCAGTGCGGCAACACCGTCATCGTCACTGGCATCGATGCCCACGAGCACACGCCCATAGGCAGCACCGTGATTGCGGTAGTGGAACAGTGTGACGTTGTAACGCTCACCAATGCGTGTCAGAAAGCGCAACAATGCGCCCGGACGCTCCGGGAAACGAAAGCGAAACACGCGCTCGTGCGGCAAACCTGCACGCCCGCCGATCATGTGCCGCACATGCAACTTGGCGGTATCGTTTCCGGTCAAATCCATGATCGGATACCCCGCCTCGCTCAACTCGTTTACCAGGCCACGACGCTCCTCGATGCCACCGCCGACTTCGACACCCGCAAACACAACGGCGCTTTCTACACTGTGAAAACGGTAGTTGAACTCGGTGATACTTCGTTGACCGAGCGCTTGGCAGAAGCGCCTGAAACTGCCGGGTTCCTCGGCGATGGTGGCGCCAAACAAGGCTTCTCGTGACTCCCCGATTTCGGCGCGTTCTGCCACATGGCGCAAGCGATCAAAGTTGATGTTGGCGCCCGAGCTGATGGCAATGAAGGTCTGGCCCTGCACCTCGGTCTCACGTACGTGACGCTTCAAGCCAGCGAGTGCAAGCGCTCCCGCAGGTTCGACCATGGTGCGTGTCTCATTGAAAATATCCTTGATAGCTGCGGCCATCTCGTCAACGGTAACCAGCACCACGTGGTCAAGACACTCCCGACACAATTCAAAGTTGGCAGCACCCACCTGCTTCACGGCTACACCGTCTGCAAACAGGCCCACTTCACTCAAGACCACACGCTCATCAGCTGCCAGTGCCGCGTGCATGCTGGCAGCATCCACAGGCTCGACACCAATCGTGCGCACATCAGGGCGAAGGTAACTCAGATAGGCGCTCATACCGGCAGCCAGACCACCACCGCCTACCGGGACAAACACCGCGTCCAACTCGCCCGGGTGTTGCCTGCAAATCTCGACCGCGACAGTGCCCTGGCCTGCAATGGTGTCTTGAGCATCGAAGGGGTGAATAAACGCAAAGCCGAGTTCATCAGCCCTGCCCAGAGCAAACTGCAGCGCGGTATCAAAATCGTCGCCGTGCAGAATGGCCTCAGCACCCAGGGCGCGTACAGCATCCACCTTGATCCCGGGGGTGGTTCTGGGCATCACGATGATCGCCTCGAGCTCAAGCTTGCGCGCTGCCAGTGCCACACCCTGGGCATGATTACCGGCCGATGCCGCAATCACACCCGCCAGCGGCTCCCTGCCCTCCTGCGCCTCATGCTCCACGAGCTTGTGGATACGATTGAACGCACCACGGCACTTGAACGAGAAGATGCTTTGCTCGTCTTCGCGTTTGAGTAACACACGGTTGCCCAGACGCTCTGACAAGACCGGGGCATCATGCAGCCGGGTCTCTGTGGCCACGTCGTAGACGCGCGCCGACAGGATGCGCCTGATGTAATCTTCTACAAGCTTGCTCATGTGAGCAGCATAGCTTTCATAGGCGCCGATGACCGGCTTCAGAACCATTTTGGTTTTGACTCCGCGATCAATCCCACGGAGAACCCCCAGGATGCTCGTTGACAATGCCACCGTTCTCAGTGATGCGCCCCCCGGCAAGCGGGCAGCAGCAGAGGCTGCCTTGTCGCGTATCGAGGAGGGCGCTCCCCTGGGCATTGGCTCGGGATCTACTGTTGACGTACTGGTTGCACTCATCGAGCGCCAACCGGGACTGGTCACAGGCGCGGTAGCGGCATCATCCAAAACCGAGCAACGCTTGCAAGCCGCTGGCATCGAGGTGTTGGACCTGAACATGACCGGCACGCTGGAGCTCTACATCGACGGCGCAGATGAGGTGGACCCCGGACTCAATCTGATCAAGGGCGGCGGTGCAGCCCTGACCCGCGAGAAGATCATCGCAGCAGCCAGTCGACGTTTTGTGTGCATTGCCGATGACTCCAAACGCGTGGAGCAACTGGGTGACTTCCCCTTGCCGATAGAGGTCATCCCCATGGCTCGCAGTTACGTTGCCAGACAGATCGTTCTCATGGGTGCTGATCCTGAATACCGCGAGGGTGTAGTCACTGACAACGGCAACCTGATCCTCGACTGCCATGAGTTCAGCATCGATGACCCCAAAGCACTGGAAAAACGTCTCAATGCCATTGCCGGTCTGGTGACCTGCGGCCTGTTTGCCGCCCGCGGCGCGGATGAGCTCATACTCGGTCGTCCCGACGGAAAGGCAGAAACGATCTTGCCCGGCTGAAGGTATCGGCCTCTCGGTCAACGCCGCCAAGGCTCAAGCGTCTGCGGGTGTCTCTATCAGCGGAAGTTGCATGACGATATCCGTGCCTTGTCCCTCGCTACGGGCCTCAACCGACCCGCCATGCTGGCTGACAACCCGGCTCACAAGCGCGAGGCCCAGTCCAATACCCTTGAAGCGCCCCTGCACACGCGCATCGCGCCTGAAGCGCACAAACAGCTTGTCTATCATGTCTGGATCGATACCCACACCATCATCGCTAACACTCAGCAACAAGCCATCCACCCTGGGCAGACGCTGCAACCGCACACGCACCTCGCTGCCTTCCGGTGAATACTTGATTGCGTTACCGACGATATTAGCCACGGCTCGTTCGAGCGAGCTAGCATCACCCTGCATCCACAGCTCATCATCACAGCTGTCTACCCGAAGGACAATAGCGCGTGCGTTCGCTTGCGGCAGCATCTGATCAAGCGCGTTATCAAGCACGGCATTGAACAAGAGCTCGTCAAAGGTACTGCCATCGAGACTGTCAGCACGAGCCACATGCAACAGATCGTCCATCATGGCAAGGCTTCGACGGATATTGCCCGCAATACGGGCGCGCACCTGCAAATCATCCTGAGAAGGGGGCACAGCACCGGCATCGGCCACAGGTCCATCTGATTCAATCTCATACAGTGCAGAAATCAGCGGCGATCGCAAGTCATGCGACAGGTAGTCCACCAACTCGGCACGGGCACGTTCTGCCGTGCGCATCTGGGTGACATCGACAACACTTGCGCAAATCAAGCGCTCCGACAACGTGTCGCCGACTGCACTGAAGTCAATAACGAGCTCTTGCTCACCGGCTTCATAGACGAGCTGCCATCCTTCACCGCGGGTGAGCAGACCCTGCAGACGCTCCCGGATATCGCTCTGTTCGGGGTCCCGGTCAATCGCTTGAATGAAGTCGATCAGCTGCGCGCGCTTGCCCAGGCCTTTTATGAGTTGCTCGATCAGGGCATTGCCACGGACCATCTCACCCGCTGGATTCCACACAGCAAAACCCATCGGGCTCCCCGCAAGCACGGTTTCGCTGAATTCCTTGACGCCCCGCAGCCAGACCAATTGATTGGACAGCGCCTGCGCATTGCGCTGCAAGCGCTCCAGCGAGCCGCCCAGAACAGAGCGTCGAACACGTGATCGAATACGCCCGAGGCTATCGATATACGCCCTGATATCGCTTGCTTGAGTCTCATCAGAGAGCGTGATGGCGATGTGCAAGCGGCCCTGAGTCGGGTAGCGTCGGACGTGCACGCCATTGCTGTATCGCCAACCCGAACTGGCAACTGCTTCGTTCGGTAGTTCGGGTACTGACTCACCACCCGAGTAGTGACGTCCGAGGGTCGAGAAACGCCAACCCATGATCGGCAAATGACGCACAGCGTGCTCAAAGAAGCTCACCAGCGCACGCAGATCACTGGATTCGTTTGTCGGCACATGAGGATCGAGTAGCGCCTGCTCTCGCTCCAAAAAACGATTGACGAAAGCCAGGCGATGCCGGCTCCAGGCAAGATAACTTGCCAACACTGCAATGCTGACACCAACCGGTGCAAACCATAGTTGGCGCTCCGAGTACAAGGCCAGACTCAGTAGGATCGGAATGACGGCTCCGGTCAGCGCCAGCGGTAGACTCCATTGCGGCGGCGCGCGTGAGTACAGACCCAGTAGCACCGGCAACAGCAAAGCGGCAACCAGAAAGCCAACCCATACAGGCGTCGCAGTTACCAGAGCACCAGCTCCGAGCGCGGCGAGGACATTGGCATGGACCTCGATACCCGGCAGCGGTCTGTCCTGAGCAGAGACCGGTGTCGGCACCACATCACCCAGTCCTGAGGTAGTGAGCCCAGCGAGCACCACCTTGCCCTCTATTGCACTGCGCGGCACACGCCCCTCCAGTAGATCCACCATCGACACGCTGGCGAAGGTCCCGGCAGGCCCGTAAAAGGGTATCAGCACCTCGTGGTCACCGACCCACACGTTCTGCGGCGGATCCAGCACGGCCTGCCGCTTGCCGGGCACAGCGTCGGCTGCGGGACCCTGCTCGGGCGCACGTGTTTCCAGATGAGCCGCCAGTGCGAGCGCGGGCCAGTGGGCACGTCTGAATCCGGCCTTGAGATTGATACGCCGAACGATGCCGTCGCTGTCAATTGGCAAAAAGATATGCCCAAGACCTGAGGCAGCCCGCGTCAGCACAGGTAGCGGCAGATTATCGGTGGCCGAGCGTCCTACCCCGCCCTCAAGCAACACCGGCAGTATGCTTGTGGGTATCGCCGCAACAGCGTCAGCGAGGCCCTGATCGGAGGCCCTGTCGCGCGCAGGCTCTGTGTAGATGATATCCACAACCAGTGCCCGTGCGCCAAGGCGTGCCAGCTCCCGAAACGCCGCCGCCTGCGTGTCGCGGGGCCAAGGCCAGCGACCAATCGCTGCCAGACTCGCAGGGTCGATCGCGGCGATAACGATATCCGTTGGTGCCTCTTGCTGATGCAGCCGGACCCAGCTGTCGTGCAGCAAGCGATCAAGGCGCGTCGTCGCGCCACTCCAATGCAAAAAAGCAACGAAGGCCAGCAATATGCCCAGAAAGGCTGCCAGCCACCCAAGCGTAATGCGTCGGGCGACGCCTGCAGCCCGCATATCAGTCGGCGCGACTGTGTTCCTCCAAACGATACCCATGCTGATAAATGGAGGTCAGTTTCCAGCGCCCTGACTCAAGCAGTTTGAGCTTCTTGCGTAGCCGACTGGCATGCGTATCCACGGTGCGCGTGTTCAGCTCCGCGTTGGTCCCCCACACAGAGGTGAGTAGATGTTGGCGTGACAGCACACGGCCACGGTTACGAAACAGGAACAGCGCAAGCTCGTATTCCTTCTCAGTGAGCTTTATCGGCTCATCGTTAAAGAGCACGCTACGGGCCTGCGTGTCGATGACGTAGGGCGGACACTCCAGCATATCGACATCGGGCTGTGCGCGACGAGCCAGCGCGTACAGACGCGCCAGCAGCTCTTGCTGGCGTACCGGCTTGGCAAGATAGTCATCGGCTCCCGCCTGCAGCGCGGTGACAATATCGTGTTCAGCCTGGCGTGCGGTCACGAAGATGACCGGCACATCGCTGGCGATGGTCTTGCGGAGCCAGTGCAGCACGTCCAGGCCCGAGCCACCGGTTTCCAATTCCCAATCGAGGACCACCACGTCATAGCTGGTCTTTTTAAAGGCTCGCTGAAAGCCCTCGGCCGAGTCAAACGCATCGCAGGGGTACCCACGCTCGCCTATCCAGCTCGAAACACGTGCCGATTGCTCGTGGTCGTCCTCGAGCAGAGCGATACGCAATCGCTGCAATTCGCTCATCTCATTACTCCTCTGTATCCAGCTTGACCGGCTGGACGACCCGGTGGTCGTCGTTGCTGCACAAACGCAGCGCCGGATGCAATCTGGTTCAAACCGGGTTGAAAAAATGTCGCCCGCCGTCCAGAGCCTCTATTCGGGCCAGCAAACGATCAACGGCGTCATTGTCCTTGGTGAAGTCTACCGATTCGCTGTTGACTATCAACAACGGACTGGAGGTGTAATCGTGAAAGAGTTTTTCATAGCGGCGCGACAGCTCATCGAGATAGGCACTGTCGATACGCTGCTCCCAAGAGATACCTCGCTGCTCGATGCGCCGGATAAGGTGCTCGACTGGCGCTTGCAGATAGATAACCAGATCCGGAGTAGTGCAGCGCGCAGACAGCGTCCCGACAAGACGTTCGTATACCGCTCGATACAGGCGCCACTCTCGCTCGTCGAGTACCAATTCAGCAAACAGGGGATCCTTGTCGATCATGAAGTCAGCGATCAGCGGGCGCACGCCGCGACGCGAACTCTCAGCTGCCAGCGGCTCCTGGCGCTCCAGCGACTCGATGCGTGACACCAAAAAATGCAACTGTGTGTGCAGGGCATTCGCGGCCGGGTCCAGATAAAACGACTCAAGCCACGGATTGACCGCATCGGTATCAGCAAGATACTCGGCGCCGAGTCTGGCTGCGAGCAGCTTTGCGAGGCTCGACTTACCGACCCCGATAGGCCCTTCGATAGCAAGATAGCGAGGATTCACGCCTAACTTGACGGGTGTTTTTCACCGCCGGACTTACTCGGCCTGCGTCGCCTGCGCGTGCCTCCACGACGTTTTTTTCTGGCTCCTGTCGGTAGCTCACCCCAGACATGCGTTGCCACAGGTCGGTTTGCGGCCGTGGTTTGCTGTTGCTCGTGATCGGAAATGGTTTGTACCTCGGTCCACCACTCGGCAACCGCTTCAAGTTCCGGGTCGATCGTCGCGCGCAGGCATAGAAAATCGTAGGCTGCACGAAAACGCCGGTCTTCCATCAATGACAGCGCACGCGTGCCATGGTTTCTCTCAAGGCGCGGCTGCATCTGCCAGATCTCCTTCATCGGACCGGAGAAGCGCTTGGGAATCGAGGTCGCCCGCACTTGCTCGGACAGCGCTTCTTCAGCGGCGGCGTGTATGGCGTCGTGAACCTGCTCACCCTGTTCAATGGCCGCAAGGGCGGCTTCTTCTACTTCTGGCCACAGCATGAATGCCAATAAATAGGCCGGCGTGATCGGCTTGCCCTCACTGACGCGTCGGTCCGTGTTAACCAACGCCGCCCGCAACAGCGACTCAAGTTGGGCAGCTGACGACTCATCGAGGCGATCAAAACGCTTCTGCAAGGCCGGAAACAGATGCTGTAGCAAGTCATGATCACGTACAGCGTCAAAACTCGCTTCCGCGTACCCGCCTTGAAAGAGCTTCAGAACCTCATCGAACAAGCGCGCTGGCGCTGTCTTGCCCAGCTCGGAGGAAACCTCCTGCATGGCACCGAGGGTCGAGGCCTCGATCGAGAAATTCAGCTTGGCCGCAAGACGCACAGCACGCAACACGCGAACCGGGTCTTCCTCGCAGCGCACCAACGGATCTCCGATGAGGCGGAACACGCGAGCTTCGACATCATCGAGCCCACCAACGTAATCAACGATCGAGCCGTCCGCCACATCCCAGTACAGCCCATTGACCGAAAAGTCTCGACGTATGGCGTCTTCCTCGATCGTGCCATACACATTGTCTCGTACGATACGGCCCGAGGAAGCAACCTCGCCTCCCTCGCCCGCATCGTGTGCCGCACGAAACGTCGCTACCTCGATAATCTCACGACCGTAGACCACATGAACCAGCCGGAAACGTCGGCCTATGATGCGTGAATTTCGGAACAGGGCCCGTACCTGCTCCGGACTGGCATCGGTTGCCACATCAAAATCCTTGGGCTTGAGTCCAACGAGGGCGTCGCGCACCCCGCCGCCTACCAGACAGGCCCTATGTCCGTTCTCGTTCAGTCGATCAAGCACTTTGAGCGCATTGCGACCGATCAACTTGCGAGTAACCGGGTGTTCGTCAGCGCCTACCACGCGCACCTCGCGCAAGGCCTGAGCGCTGGCTGACGAGCTGCCCAGCAGCGAGCGCGTCTTGTCTATCGCAGAGCGTGACATTCCGCCCAATCGTTTCAACACACCTTATCTCCTTGATCGGTCGGCATCGTGATACCTCGACGAGGCATCACACGCAGACGCTTTATCGTTCATTCCCTGCCACGGTCCGTACCACTGCTCTGCTGCAGCCGCACTCGGTCCCGCCGCTGACGTTTACTGGGACGGCCGTCTCCTGCCAGACCCAGGCGCGCTTCGCGATCTGCCCGTCGCCTGGCTCGAATGGCCTCACGTTTCTCGCGACTACTTTCCGATTCAACATACAGTTGCGAAGCCTCAGGCGCTGATCGTCGAGTGTCATCGAGTGCCAGCACCGTCAGTTCAAACACATAGGGCCCTTTCTCGACACTCAGCAGATCCCCGACCTGAACGATGCGTGAGGGCTTGACACGTTGTCCAGTAACAAGCACGCGTTGTCGCGCAATCGCATCACCGGCGACACTACGCGTCTTGTACAAACGCGCCGCCCACAACCACTTGTCCAGTCGAACCCGTACGATAGGCGACTTATCCGCCATGATACGACCACTGGCCATGCAGTGCTGGATTTACCGAAGCAGTGTCCGCGACGGACTCTACGTCTGGCTCAACAAGGAAGACGCTCTGGACACCTTGCCAGAGCCAGTTCGGCGACAATTGGGCGCTGCCGAACTCGCCATGTCCATCGAACTTCATCCGGGGAAGAAGCTCGGCCAGGAAGACCCGGAGGTGGTCATGGCCAATCTGGACGCTCAGGGTTTCCACCTGCAGATGCCACGGAATATAGAACCGGATGTGCTGCAGGCCGCACTCGACGCCCATAAGCACCGCTGAGGCGGCACGCCTCGGTCAGAAGGCCGGTGATACTCAGTTGTTGGTTGGCGCAGTGCGCAGAGGACCGTTCTGAGCGGAGAAGTATTCAGCAAGCTCATCAATATCATCATCAGACAGCGCTCCTGCAATACCCGCCATGATGGCGTTTTGACGTTCGCCAGATCGGTAGGATTTCAGCGTGTGCTCGATGTAGCTCTTGTACTGACCGGCAAGGATTGGCCATTGTCCGCTGGCCGACAGACCAGTCTGGCCGTGACAGGCAACGCAGGTTGCAGCGGATTCGGGTGCATCGCCGACAACATCGGCTGAATGATCGCCGCCCTCTGATGCCAGCCAGGCTGTGATATCGGCGATATCCACATCGGTAAGCAAACCGGCATTGGCTTGCATCGTGGGGTGCACGCGCTCACCGGACCGGTAGGCAGCCAGCGCAATTTTGAGGTACTCCGCCTGCTGTCCGGCAATCAAGGGCACGTGGTAGCTCGGGTACACGTTGACGTAGTGCTCCACGCCATGACAGCCTAGACAGGTGTGCGCCTTGCGCTCGCCGGCAGCCGCGTCTCCGTCCGCTTGCGCCAAGGCAACACCGCTACCCGCACCCAGAAGCGCAACAACGGTTGCGGTGGCACGCAACAAACCAGAGCCCCTTGACCAGAGGCGGTGCGACAGACCAGACAGTTTCATTGAGATGGCTGAATTGAGGAAATCATGAGCGTCGGCGGGTATCACCGGGCAGTGTGCCGAGTTTAGCCGTTACGTGCGTCAACGCCAACGGGCACGAGGTGACGTAGGGGGTACGCCAGACTCGTGCCAGTGTAATTGATCAGCCGAATGGCGCGGTCAGCCGGCATGCAAGGCGATAAACATCTCGTTCATGCGTTTGACAAAGCCTGCGCCATCGTCAAGCTGTCCACCCTCGGCAAGCAGCGCCTGATCCAACAGCAAGCGAGACCATTCGGCAAAACGGTCCTCATCAACTTCCTTGTCGAGCAATTCGAGAATCGGGTGAGCCGGATTGATCTCCAGGGCAGGCTTGCTGGAGGGCATCTCATGCCCTGCCTGCTTCATCAGTTGCTGCATGTGCAAAGCCATGTCCTGTTCGCCGAGGACCACACAGGCGGGCGAGGTGGTCAAGCGCGTAGAGGCGCGAACCTCGCTGGTATCGTCCTTGAGCACGGTGCTCATGCGCTCGATCAGAGGCCCGGCCTCCTTGGCCTTGGCTTCACGCTCCTCACGCGCTTGCTTGTCGGTTTCATCGCCTTCAACCGCGTCAAGATCAAGATCGCCCTTGGCCACCGACACAAAGGACTTGCCTTCGTATTCATTGAGGTAGGACATGCCCCATTCATCAACGCGATCATGCATCAGCAACACCTCGATGCCCTTGTCACGAAACACTTCAAGGTGAGGGCTGTTGGCAGCGGCGCGGTAGTTGTCCGCCGTGATGTAGTAGATCTTGTCCTGGCCGGGCTTCATGCGCGCGATATAGTCATCGAGTGACACCATCTCGCCTTCGGTTCCCGTGTGAGTGGAGTCAAAACGATAAAGCTTGGCTACCTGCTCACGGTTAGCGAAGTCCTCACCTGGCGCCTCCTTCAGGCAGGCACCAAACTCGTTCCAGAAGTCCTTGTACTCATCGGGCTTGTCGGCCGCCAGTTTTTCGAGCATGCCGAGCACACGCTTCACCGATGCGCTGCGAATGGCCTCGATAACGCGATTGTTCTGCAAGATTTCACGCGAGACGTTGAGCGGCAGATCGTTACTGTCCACCAGACCACGCACAAAACGCAGATATCGCGGCATGAGCTTCTCGGCCTCGTCCATGATGAACACGCGCTGCACAAACAGCTTGATTCCGCGGGCGTCACGGTTCGCGTCATACAGATCAAACGGGGCTTTTTTCGGCACGTACAACAACGAGGTGTATTCCTGCGTGCCTTCGACTCGGTTATGCGCCCAGACGAGAGGATCCTCGTAGTCGTTGCAGACCTGCTTGTAGAACTCGGCGTACTCCTCGTCTGTGATCTTGGACTTGGGGCGCGTCCACAATGCAGAGGCCGCATTGACCTGCTCCAGCACGGGCGCCTCTGCCGCTGGCTCTTCCTCGCCGTCCTCAGCAGGAGCCGGCGGTGCTGGCTCTGACCACATCATGATAGGAAAGGTGATGTGATCCGAGTACTTCTTGATGATGCTCTTGAGACGCCAACTGCCGGCGTACTCTTTCATATCCTCCTTCAGGTGCAGCACGACCTCCGTGCCACGATCGGCGACATCCCTGGAGGCGAGCGTGTAACCGCCCTCGGCATCCGATTCCCAGACGACCCCGGCGTCGCTCGGGTCGCCCGCCTTGCGCGATGTCAGGGTCACACGATCGGCCACCACAAAGGCGGAGTAGAAACCGACTCCGAATTGGCCGATCAGCTTGGCATCTGTCTTTTGATCGCCGGTCAGGGACTCAAGGAATTGCTTGGTGCCGGACTTGGCGATGGTGCCGATGTTGGCAACGACATCCTCTCGATTCATACCGATGCCGTTGTCACGTACCGTGACAGTACCGGCCTCCTGATCACATTCGACCACGATCCTGAGCTCGCTGTCTTCGGTGAGCAGCTTGTCGTTGGAAACAGCCTCGAAGCGCAGCTTGTCGAGCGCATCCGACCCGTTGGACACCAACTCTCGCAAGAAAATCTCGGGGTTGGAATACAGCGAGTGGATCATCAACTGCAGAAGTTGATTGACCTCCGCCTGGAAGGTCATGCGCTCACCGTTTCCGGTCGCGTCTGCAGTCGGGTTGTTGTCTTGCTCTTCGCTCATCGCGCTCTTCCTGTGTGGTTCGGCTCTGGATGGGATCACGGTTGCCCGGCGCGACACGACCCGTCCTACAGGAAGACCCCGAACGTCAGCCCGTGCAGTCAATACCCTGCGGACGATACGCCACGCTACACGATGTGAACAATGAGGCCGGGTTGACAGCCTTCAAGGGGGAAGGAGTACGTTACCGGGTTGCCTGCAAGGCAGACGCTCTGGTGGGTACAGGACCCACCAGATCTCCTCGTCAGAGCTTTTCCTTGATACGCGCCGCACGACCGGTGAGGCCGCGCAGATAGTAGAGCTTGGCGCGGCGTACGTCGCCACGACGCTTGACCTCGATTCCTGCAACCAGCGGGCTGTAGGTCTGGAAGACGCGCTCCACGCCCTCGCCGTGAGAAATCTTGCGCACGGTGAAGGCTGAATTGAGACCGCGGTTGCGCTTGGCAATGACGACTCCCTCAAACGCCTGCAGACGCTCGCGGTTGCCCTCTTTGACACGCACCTGCACAACAACACTGTCGCCCGGTGAGAACTCGGGGATTTCGCGTTGCATTTGCTCGGCGTTAATTTCGTCGATGATCCTGCTCATGGTCTTGTCGTTCCGTTCAATCAGTTGTCAATGTCAGAGGTGTGCCCTGACACCCGTGCCTACGTTCTAATCCTGCGTGCCGTCCGGACTGCATAGCAAGTCCGGGCGCCGCGCCCTCGTTCTGTCCATCGCCTGCTGCGTACGCCAGCGCTCTATCCGCACATGGTCACCCGACAACAGCACTGCCGGCACCCGCGCCCCTTCAAACTCCTCTGGCCGCGTGTAGTGCGGATGGTCCAGCAACCCTGACTCTCCGAACGAGTCCTCGTTCGCTGAGTCAGCGTGACCGAGTACACCCGGCACCAGCCTTGCCACCGCGTCGATCATTGCGGCCGCTGCAATCTCACCACCACTCAGCACAAAATCACCGAGTGACACCTCTTCATCGACGACCGCATCGATCACGCGCTCGTCGATACCTTCATATCGCCCTGCCACAAACAACACACCAGGCCCTGCAGACCAGCGACGGGCAGTCCGTTGATCAAACCTCCGCCCCTGCGGCCCGACACAGACCACCGGCACTGCTTGCCCGGCGCTGCTTTCCAGCCGCTGCCTGAGCGTGCGCACCGCCGCCACAATCGGTCCCGGCGCCATGACCATACCGGGACCGCCACCGAACGGTCTGTCGTCAACCGTTCGGTGGCGGTCCGTCGCGTGGTCTCGGGGGTTTTCCAGATCGAGCACCAATTGCCCGCCCGAAAAACCTCGACCCACGACTCCGGAGCTCAATACCGCACTCACCATCTCGGGAAAGAGGGTCACCACACCGAAGTGACGAACCCACTCCTGCCCTGCAGCAATACTCGCGACCCGACCTGAAGCCTGAACGCTTGCCTCACTCATACCTCATGGCTCACACACCTTCATGGCCAAGACGGTAACCCTCAAAAATCCGGGTCCCAATCCACCGTAATCTGACGTAACTGAAGATCAACCTGCGCGACCACATCCGGCCGTATCCACGGAACCAGCACTTCAGCCCCTGCCTTGCTACCGTCGCGCTCATCACGCACCACCAACACGTCGTTGGCACCCGTTTCGAACAGCCGGATCACCCGCCCGACGCGAATGCCTTCTACAGTCGAGACCTCAGCACCCACTAAATCTGTCCAGTAGAACTCGTCCTGACCCAGGCTCGGCAGCTCTTCCCGCCCGACAGCAATACCGCACCCGATCACGCTTTGCGCCGCGTCGCGATCCTCGATGCCCTCGAGCCGCGCCACAATGGTCTTGCCCTGCTCCCTGCCTTCAACAACCTTCACTCGTCTTGTCACCTCGTGCTGGCCTGCCACGGCCCGCCCTCGGGGCAACAGCACCCACTCGGAAAAGCGCACGATATTGTCGCGAGGCTGGGTGTCCGAATGCACCTTGACCCAGCCACGCACGCCGTAGTGGCCCGTTATCCGACCCAGTTGAACCTGCGGGCTGCACTCACTCATTCGGGAGACATCACCGACCTGACACCATCGACCCGAAACCATCGATCCGAACCCATGGACCCGAACCCATAGACCTAGGGCGCCATGCGTTCTGCATGCCTTCGGTCAGCGGGCCAGAGCCCTGACTCAAGCCGCAGCCGCTTGCGCCTTGCGATGCCCCTTGACGATTTTCTCCACGCGATCACTCATCTGGGCACCAACGCCTACCCAGTAGTCGAGGCGCTCGAGATTGAGCTCCACAGGCGCAGCTGCACCGCGGGCAACCGGATTGAAATAACCCAGACGTTCGATGTAACGGCCGTCACGACGCGCACGGCTATCCGTGGCAACGATGTGATAGAACGGCTGCTTCTTCGCGCCACCGCGCGAGAGGCGAATAGTAACCATGGATAGAATTCGCAACGTGACACGGGACGGGCCCGCGATAGGGAACCGACAAGTGTACTGCATTCGGGCCAGATTGCGTGCGTAACCGATCAGGCCATCGCTGTGTCAACCAGGACCGCCAGGCGGCACCCGAACTGTCACCGTCAGCAATGGCCACTGAGTCACACTACGGACGGTGAGCAACCGCGCCCGGTTTCTGCCCTGGCTACCAGCGCCTCAAGACCCGTCCTTGACGGGCGCATCTGCTGTAGCCGTCTGGCAGGCATTCGCGCGTGCGCAGCCTCGTCTCTCCATCACTGCATGCGAGCGCCCGCTCTACAACCAGACCAGGCCGATCAGTGGCACACCCGTTGCGAGAATCACCAGATCCAGCGGCAGACCGAGGCGCCAATAGTCGCCAAAGCGATACCCACCCGGCCCCATGACCAGGGTGTTGGATTGATGCCCGATGGGGGTGAGGTACGGCGACGCTGCACCGATGGCAACCGCCATCAAGAACGCATCAGGTGAGACACCGAGCCCCACCGCCAGACTATAGGCAATAGGTGCCATCAACACAGCCGTAGGGGTGTTGTGCACAAGATCAGCCAAGAGCATGGATGCAGCCATCACCAAGGCAAGCAACCCCCATACAGGCAGCGCATCAGACATACCTAGAATGCCGGATGCAATGAGCTCGGTAGTACCAGTCGTTTGCAGTGATTCGCCTACCGGAATCAGAAAACCCAGCAGAACGATAATCGGCCAATCAATACTCCGATAAGCGTCGCGCAATGAAATCATGCGCGCAAGCACGAGCACACCCACCACGGTCGTGAACGCTATCTGGATCGGTACAAGCCCAAACCCTGCTGCCGCTATCCCCAGGCCAAAGACTCCGGGAATCACAAATGCACCGCGGCGGCGAGTGATCGCCAGCCCACGGTCCTTGATGGCCAGACAACCCAGCGTCTGACAGGACTGCGCAAGGGCCGAGTTTTCACCCTGCAACAATACTACATCTCCGACCCTGAAACGTATCAGCTTGAGGCGGGCCCGAGCTGCCCCACTGTCACGCGCCACGCCCAACAGATTCACACCGAAGCGCTTGTGAATACCGATACTCCGAGCAGACACACCCTCGAGCGCTGAGTTCGGCATGACCACGGCCTCGACCACGCGCACGTCCGGCGAGCTCAAGGTCGCAGGATCCACGTCCTCGGCACCCGCTTCGAGTAGCGATGGATCAACAAACAAGGGCTGCAGGGCCTCGCTCTCCCCTTCAAGGATCAGCACGTCCCCCGCTTGCAGAACCTCCAGTGAACCTGGCGCCAGACGACGCTTGTCGCGTCGCAGTATGGCCATCACAGAGGCCTCGTGTTCACAGCGACTCTCAAGCGCTGCCACGGTGGTGCCCACCAAGGGTGAGCTCTCCGGAACGCGCACTTCGGTCAAGTACCGAGCGAGTCGAAAGTCATCATCCAGCTCTCCGTCATCACTGTTGACCTTGACCTGCTTGTCACCGTACGAGGGTAGAAACCAACGTGAACAGAACACCAGAAAGAGAAAACCTGCAAACGCAACACCCAGCCCAACGGGGAAAAAATCAAACAGCCTGAATGCCTCACCGTCCTGGTCGGCTCGAAAGGTTGCGACCACAATATTGGGTGGTGTGCCAATCGCAGTTAGCAGCCCACCGAGCAGACTGGCAAAAGACAGCGGCATCAGCAGGGACGACGCCGAGCGACCGGATCGGACTGCATCACGCAAGGTGATGGGCAGCATCAAGGCCAGCGCACCGATGTTGTTCATGACGGCCGAGAGCAACATGGTGATGCCACAGTTGGCCGCCAATTGACGTGACAAACTGCCACGAGCACGCGCCAGCATCTTCAAGAACAATTCGACCACACCAGAGCTCTGCAGCGCCTGGCTGATAACCAATACGGCCGCTACCGTGATTACTGCCGGGTGTGAAAAGCCTTCAAAGGCATGATCCATCGGCACGATGCCTGTATACACCGCAGCCATCAGGGCGATGCCTGCCACCACGTCATAGCGCAGGCGATTCCACACAAACAGCCCCATCGCACCGACAAGGATGGCGACTATTGAAATTTGGTCTGGACTCATGCCGTTGACCTCAGCAAGTCTCGTGCAAAGGTACAGGCGGCTCGGTTTGTGCTCTGCCAATCCATGCCTGGGCGCAGGCTACTGCGGGGATGGATTACCTGCCCCTGCAGGTGCTTCGACGGCCGCCGTTCCAGTGCGCCGCGTGTCGTACCAGACTCGAGAATCCGCATAGGGTGAGTACCCTAGTTGGTACTCGAAACGACTGCGCGGCACCGCCCGAGCAGGCACCTCGTAGATGATCTGAACCTCACCTTCGGAGCGTTCGATCCGACCTCGAAACACCGGATCGACCGCCGCAACAAGCGATGCATTGCTGCCTACCCTGACGGTGAAACGAGCGGGTAGTTCGTCCTGATTCAGCTCTGGCGACACTCCGCTCTCGTCGGGCTCGGCCCCGAGGGTCGCGATTATGCGCACTCGCCCATCGGGCAAGCGCGACACGCGAGCACTATCGAATACTGGAAATCGTGAGCGATCTGTCCTTTCGTACAGGCTCTGCATATCTTGCTGAAACTGATCGTTGACCCGTTCAAGCTCGCAGCCCAGGGCCACGAGAGTGCCATGCCAGAAAACAGTACCGCTCAGACTGCGTGGTACATCGTCGCTGCCAGCGGCACGTAAAAAATCCCCCAGCGCTGCCTCGCCACAGACAGCGACGAAACTCTCGGTCCAGAGATCCCCGAGGCTGTAATACAGATCCGGGTCATGGCGCGAGGCAAAGCCTGGATCGCTCATGTCGTCAAAACGAATATCCTGACGCTTCCAGGCGACTGCTGCGATGGCGCGATTTGAACTCCTTCGCTGCTCTTCCGGGACGATGGCAAAAGACAGGTACTGAGCCATACCCTCGACAAAAAAGCGAGTTGCACCAAAATGACGCGCAAGCGCACGATTTGACAGGACCGATTGCATGACATGCACAGCCTCATGACTCAGCACACGACGTTGCGATACGTCGGCCTCGAAGGTATCGAGGTCCATGCGTATCGTCTTCCAGGTGGCAAGTCCTGCAGCATGCTCGCTGGCAGCGGCAAGATTTACCCTGACCGTCGGCAGCTCATCGGCTCCCAGACGTGCTCCAAGTTCCTTGAAGTCCTCATCTGCGTGCGCAAGCAGGTAATTGACGGTGCGCTCATCGGCTGGATGAAAGGCAAAGCGAAAGTGTGCTGTGGTAGCAACGGACAAGGAGTCATCGACAAGCCCTCCGTTTTCGCTCGCAGTGATCCTCAACAGGGTCACACCAAGCGCCAGAAAGGCACCGACTGACAGCAACGCTCGCCAGAATCCCCCGGCGCGCGAGCGTTGCTTGCCGCCTGAACGAGCCGAGGCAGCGCGCCCCCATAAAAAATGCGCAATGCACAAGAGGAAGAACGCGACGATCGCGTGTACCACAATCGCTCTGAGATCGACGACAAGCCGTGAGCCATGGTACTCGTTGGACAGAATACTCAACACGCTGAACAGCCCCGCACCACCAGCGCTGCTCTCCAACCAGGCGACACCCAGCAAATAGATCACATAGACGACCAGCCCGGTAACCCTGAACCAGGAAATCAGCACGCCATGGGCAACGATGATCGCCGAGAAAACAATGTCTCGCCAGATCAGTGTGTAGAAGACCTGCGGGTAGAACTTGCCGCCCAATGATTCCGGGTTCCAGGCCAGCAACAGCGCATCGATACCGTAGGAAAAAATAGTCAGACAAGACACCAACAACACAGCCGCCAGATACTTGGCCATGAACACCTGGGTTCGCGACACCGGTAGAGCACGCAGGAAATCAATGGTTGAATCATCAATCTCGCGTGGAAACAGGGACCAGGCCGTGACCAGACCGACCAAAGCTGCAACCGCGGCTATCATCGGATCGCTGCCCACATCCAGGTAGCCCTCGTACCAGCTGGCAAAGGTTTCCTCGTCGGCGCGGCTGCCAATCAGGCGCGACGCAAAGCCAAGTGCAATCACAGCCAACCATAGCCATGCGATGGGCAAGAGCTGTCGCAGCTCTTTGAATATCAATACAAACATGGCCCTAGGGAATCACCAGCCGTTGCGAGCCGAGACGCAGCGCCTGATGAAAATCAGGAGACTCAAACTCCAGCGCCACATACACGCGATCGCCCGAGCCATGGCGGCCGCTCAACACATGCGCTGCTTCATCAGCCACACAGCGTGTTTCGCGCTTGTCCTCGTCGCCTACCTCGTACTCGTAATCAAATGCGCTCAACGACCCATAGCGAAAAACACACACGGCCTCTTCGTGCACCTCGCTGACAACGCGTCCTCGCCGGGGCGTGTATCCAGCCACGATCGCAGGTTGCGCTGCATCGGATGAGTCCACTTCAAACACAGGATCCAGCGCCGGAATCAAGGCAAGGCGACCAGCCACTCCAGGATCTCTTGAGCGCTGCGCCAGCCAGGCTGCCCAGTCACGCGTGAAGTCGTCGCGCGTCAGGCCTGTGGCTGTAGTGAAGCGTTGCCAGGCAGGTCGGCTACGGTCCGAGAAGCTTCCGAGCACCGAGGCGGCAACAGGCTCTGCCAAAAACGCTCTGCCAAGATCGTACACGGCCTCCACGCCCTGTGTTTCAGCAATGTAGAGAACGGCCGAAAACGCCAAGGCTTCTGCGGAGGGGTATCCAAAGTTGTCCGCTATGCCCTGCCAACCGGTGACAAGGTCTGCATCGTCATCGAGTCGCGAGGCAACGAATACAGCACGCGTGAGCAGCTCATCACGATGCGAGGTTTGCAGGGCTTGTGGCTCGCCGAGCGTCTCTGCCCACCATCGAGTAAAGCCATCCAGAACCCAGTGATGAGGCTCGAAGGGAGCGCGCCCTGTGGTGCGCGCTGTCAGCAAACCATGAAGAACCACAGCCACCAGAACGGCGTCATCGTAACTGTCATTCTCCAACCAGTTTCCGGCCACGTAGACGCCATCGAGTGTGCCGTAGTCGATATCGTGACGTTCACGAGTTGGGCGCAGAGCGAGCCTGACGATGGGTAGCGCATCGATACCCAGCCGCGCCTGCATGGGTTCGACCGCCGTTTGAACACTCGCAAGAAATGCCTCACTGCGCTCTCGGTAGAGCTCTGAGGCGAAGTACATCTCTATTGCAGGCTCTGGCACACGCAACACCGAGGTGTTGCCAAAGCGAATGGGCTCGCGCGTACGATTCTCCGCAATGACACCCGCCAGACCTGAACCAGCGATCAGCAGTACACCAAGCACAACGAAATCACGGCGCGTCATCGGCCGAGCAAGCCGATCAGCCACCGAGCCATTGCCAAGACGGGCGATCAGAAATCCGGTTACCAGAAAGGCCGCAGCCAGCGCCAGCGTCCAGAGCATATCTGCCACTGGAACAACATCGCGCTCGAACACAAACAGATCGCGATCGAGCAACCGGAACGGCGCAAACCGCGTTGCATCTATCGCTGGCATCCAGGCGATCATCGCCACGATACCGAGCGTTACAAGGTACAGCACGATCCGCAGGTGTCCACAAAGACTGAAGCAGAAAACGATGCTCCAGTACAAGCACATCACCACCAGAGTCTTGAGCAGGAGCTGACCCAACCATTGCGGCGTCACATCATCCGCTGCGCTGGAGCCAAGTACACAAGCGGCAAGCAAGGTCGCCGCCAGCAATGAGAGAAACGCAGCCCCCAAGCCATATTTGACAAGCAATGGACGCATGCTGCCCACTGGCAAGGCTTCTACGAACAAGCGCGTACCCGAAAGATACTCACGCACGATCAAGCGGTTACCCAGCGTCAGCACAATCAGCGGAACGAAGGTAATCAATGCAAAGCGCACGACCTCGAAGGGACTCATCGAAAAGGCCGCAGACCGATTTTGCGCTATAGCCAGAGCGACCATCACAAGGCTTGCGACAAGCAGTCCGATGGCCGCCGCTCCATGCTCTCTGAGATCCTTGCCTATCAGCGCCTTGGTTGCCATATCAGCTCGCTGTCGCCGCCGTCCTCGCATGGGGTCCGACGAGCGCTACAAACACATCTTCCAACGACAAGGACTCATGACTCCAACCCGGGTTCAAGTGCGGGAAGTGCGCGCTGGCAGCAGAGTGCTGCAGCGACGGTGCGCTATCGAGAAACATCACCAATCGTCTTCTTCCGCCGCGCACCGCATCCTCCAGTACCCGCATGTTTTCCGCAGCGAACGGGCCCGGAAACGAGCCAGGAACATCGTCTTGCATGGCAATCGAATAGCCCACGGTCCGCGCCACCAGTGGAGCCAGAGCACCTTCGTAGATGGCGCGCCCGCCCTCAACAATTGCGATACGGTCCGCCACCGCTTCAATCTCATCGATCAAGTGTGTTGAAAAGAAGGTCGTGACCCCTTCACGTTCTGTCTCGCCACGCACCAGATCGAGAAATTCGCGCCGTGCCACCGGATCCATGCCAGCGGTTGGCTCATCAAGAACGAGGAGCTCGGGGCGGGTGGCCAATGCCATTGCAAGAGCGAGCTTGGCCTTCATGCCGCCGGAAAAAGTGCCAAGGCGCTGTTTTTCAGGCAGGCCAAAGCGTTCATTGAGTTCCCGCCATCGACTCTCGTCCCAGGTCGGGTAGAAACCGCGAACAAAGCGACTCAATGCCCGCGGTGACATCCAGGGGTACATATGTTGCTCTTGCGCGACGTAACCGATGCGCCGACGAACCGATATGGCCCCGGGCGTCACGCGCTCCCCGAACACGCGCATCTCGCCGCCATCGGCCGGGGTTATGCCCATCAACACACGAATCGCGGTCGACTTTCCTGCCCCGTTACGCCCCAGGAAGCCATACACCTCACCCGCCTGGACACTCAGGGAGAGACCGTCCAGGACCGACAAGCGACCAAAGCGTTTGACGACCTGAGCGAATTCAATTACGTGACTCAATCGCTGAGCTCTCGAACGATGTATCCACCGGATCGATCGTCGGCTTCCAGATCCAGCAGACCTTGCCCGGCGGCCTCCTCGAGCATCGCCCCAAACGAATCAAACCCGTAGTAGTTTTCATTGAAACCGGGGCGTCGACGCTTCAAGGTCTGCTTGATCATCGAGCCCCATACCTTGTCTCGTTCAGCGCCCAGCGCGCGTGCAGTCTCCACCACTAGTTCAATGCCCTCCAGAGCCAACTCATCATCATCGAGGGAGGCATCGGTGGGCTCGTTGAATTCCACAGTGCCTGCATCGCTTTCATTCAGCGCAGCCTTGTCCGGAGTAGCTGCACCATCAGCCTGATCAGAGACAGCGGCATCGGCCTCAGGTGCTGCACCATTCGGCTCGTGGGCCTCGTTGGCCTCTGTTGCGGGCCGTCGACTGCGCCGGCCACTGGATCGGGATCTATTGCGACGTTTTGATGGCTTCTTTTCAAGCTCCCGCACAAGGTCGTCGTAGTAGATGAAATCATCGCAGTTGCTGATCAACAGATCTGAAGTTGAATTCTTGACACCAACACCGATAACCGTCTTGGCGTTTTCGCGAAGCTTGCTGACCAATGGCGAAAAATCCGAGTCGCCACTGATGATGACAAAGGTATCCACGTGCGATTTGGTGTAGCACAGGTCCAGCGCATCGACGACCATGCGGATGTCAGCCGAGTTCTTGCCCGACTGGCGCACATGCGGAATGTCGATAAGCTCGAAGGCTGCCTCGTGCATGGACGCCTTGAAGTCCTTGTAGCGCTGCCAATCGCAGTAGGCCTTCTTGACCACGATGCTGCCCTTGACCAGCAAACGCTCAAGCACATGCTCGATATTGAATTTCTGATATTTCGCGTCGCGCACACCGAGCGCGATATTTTCAAAATCGCAGTACAACGCGAGATTCTTGTCGTCGGGGTTGACGGCCATTGAAGAAGGATCCGAAAGTAGCCATAACATGGTACATGAGGGTATGTACTCCTATTCAATGATCACTCGCTCAGTCGACGTTTGCCGCCGCAAGGCGCTCGCCATGGCGCTTCTGCCCGTAACAGCCTTGTTGTTATCAGCTGGTGTTTGTGCCGATGATGACAAGGAGCTAGAGACGGTACGCATCGCGGTACAAGACCGCTCTGCCCTGACGTTGCTTCACTGGGCCGAGGCGCGCGGTGATTTCGCAGCCGAATCCTTGCAGCCCGAACTCTCGATAGTCGACCCAGGGTCTATCGATGCTGTCGCAGACGGCAACATCGATCTGATAGCAGGTAGCGCGGATACCTTGCTACAAGCAGCAGAACAAGGCTTGAACCTGCGTGGTGCGCTCATTCTGGCCTGGTCTCTTGAGGCCGACGCCATTCTTGGCAGTTCCGAGGTAGCCGATGTGCTGGCTCTGCGCGGCAGCAAAATTGCGATCGTTGACGGTGGCTCCGCCGGCTCCAGTGAGGTTCTGCTCTCCAACGCCCTGCAACAGCGGGGACTCAACCGCTCACGCGTGACGGTGAAGTACATGGACGAACAACAGGCCACTCTTGGTATTCAGAACAGGGAGATCGGGGCCGTAGTTGCTGGCGAACCCGCGCTGGGCCGTATCGAACGGGCTCTGGCGGAAACCGATGGTGTGCTGCCACGGCTGGTGGAGCCTTCACGTAATCCGGGCATGCTGGCTGACGTTCTGATGGGCAAGGAGCGCTGGCTGCGCCGCAACAAGGAAACAGCCAAGCGGGTCATTCGCGTGTGGGACCGAGTGGTGCTCGCACACCGGCGCGATCCGGCAGCCGCCGCGCAGGGCACAGCTGAGCTACTGGCCGTAGAGCCTTTGCAGGCACAGGCTATTCTGGGCAGATCACGTCTGTTTGACACAGAAGACAACATCGAAGCCCTGCGCGGTCAGTATCAAAAGGCCTTTGCCGCTATGAGCCTTGTCTTGCAACGCCGCGACAAAGTCACTGCTCGCGGCGTTCCTTCATCCAATCGCTTTTTTGACCTCGCGCCGCTGCGCCAGGTCGTGCGCGGGCGATAGGTCAATACGTTCTTCGGTCTGACGTTGGGCTTGTGTTGAGCTTTCGTTGACGTTTCGCTGAGGTGTGTTTGAGCCGAAAACGTCCGGATCACTCCTCAGCGGCGTCGTCGAAGTGCCAGGTGATGCCGAAATGGATATCGTCCTCGACCCTACGCGTACCGGGCCGCGTATCAAAGCTCAGCAGCCGTGCTCCGACGAAGGCGCTGAGATTGTCGCGAAGGCGCAGACCCGCATCTACATTCCAGTCAATGATGCGATCTGACTGGCCGAACGCGAGGATGTCGGGCGCGTAGTGCAAGCTGCCTTCGATACTCAACGGGAAGGCGTCCAGCGGAAGTTCATACTTGGCTCTCGCGCCGACGCCAAGAGCGAAGACGTCACGGTTTTCTGTGCCCAGTAGCGCCACATAGAGCTTGGGGCCAACGGATAAGCTGACCTGTGGAACAAGCCCGGGGAAGGTATTCAGGTTGAGCGTTCCGGTCACGATGACATCACGAAGCTCAGACATCAAAAAGCCCGTAGCGACGCGCGCGTCCTCGGCACCCAGTACCTCCTGAGTGCGCTCGTACTCAGCACGCAACACCTTCTCACTCGCCACCAGCGACAGGGTCGTACCGCTGTCCGCGTAGCCAGCTGAGGCAGGACCGCCATTGGGCTCGAACAGCTGCGGGCGAGATGCCAATGCAACCTGAGCAGGTTCGCGCCCTTGCTCTGGTGCAGCCTGTTGCGCGGCAATGTCGACAGGCGCAGGCTTGATCGGTGCTTCGACGAGCTTTGGCGCCTCAAGCTGATCGACTGGCTCACCTAATTGCACTGTGTCGGCTACGCCGCTGGAGCGTGGTACGACAACCGGAAAATCGTAGCCATCGGCAGCTGCCACACCGTGCAGCCCAGCGGTGAGCACTGAGCTGATAGCGGCCGCAAGCGCGATGCCTCGGCGTTTAGCGCTTGCTGCTGTGATGTTATGTGATTGATTGCTGCTCAAAGGACTCATTGAATTTGTGACTCACCCTAAAGTTCACCGCCAGTATAGTGACGTAGACGAGACTAAGGTGCACTAACTGTTAATTTGTTGACGTCTGCACGCTCTTTAAGCACGAATACATCACGCCAGCATCCGTATACTTGCTGTATGAGAGGCTTTGCGCGCGTCGCCGCCGCGGTTCCGAGCGTGAGCGTCGGAAACCCCGAGCGCAATCGAAACACGACTTTAGCGCTATGGCGCGAGGCGAGTGATGCCGGCGCGCATCTTGTGGTGTTCCCCGAGCTTGGCCTCACGGCCTACTCCGTCCGGGACCTCGTCACCAGCACACGCCTGCTCGACGCTGTCGAAACCGAGCTTCTCGTCCTGACCAACGAAGGTGCAGACCTTGATGCCTTGGCGCTGGTGGGGGTGCCGCTCCGGGCTACAAACGGGATCTACAACTGCGCAGCTGTCCTGCACCATGGCGAGATTCTCGGCATCGTTCCAAAGGCCTATCTACCGAACTATCGCGAGTTCGAGGAGACCCGCTGGTTCCGTCCCGGACGCGAGCTCGCCGATGGAGAGTCAATCCGCCTCGGCGATAAACGCATCCCCTTTGGCCTTGATCTGTTGTTTGAGTCCGACGTGCCCGACCTGACGGTCGGCGTGGAGATCTGCGAGGATCTCTGGGTGCAGAGTCCGCCAAGTTCAGCCTTGTGCTCTGCCGGAGCCACAGTGATTGCGAATCTGTCAGCTTCCAATTTCACCATTGGCAAGGCTGAGGTCAGGCGTCGTTTGGTGCAATCTCAAAGCGAGCGCAGCAAATGCGCCTATCTTTATGTGGCAGCGGGGCCCGGAGAATCATCCACCGACCTGACATGGGACGCTGATGCCTTTATCTGCGAGAACGGCAAGCTACTGGCAGAGTCACGTCGCTTTGCGCGTGAAGGCCAGTTAGTCGTCCAGGACATCGATCTGGAAGCCTTGAGCTTTGAGCGGCGCTCGACCAACACTTTCGGTGACTGTGCTGTCGAGTGTGGCAATGAAAGGACATGGCGCAAACGCCACTTCAGCGCGCGCGCCAACAGCAACCTGGTGCGCAACATCAGCCCAACACCCTTTTTGCCAGCAGATGAAAACACCCTGGCACGGCGCTGCTGGGAAATGTTTGAAATTCAGTCCAATGCCCTGCTGACTCGCATGCACGCGATCGGCTCACCCACGTTGGTACTCGGTGTATCCGGCGGACTTGATTCCACAGCGGCTGCGCTGGTTGCTGCGGCGGCGCTGGATCTGGATGGACGACCGCGCAGTGAGCTTGTATGCGTCACCATGCCTGGCTTTGGCACAACAGATGACACCCGCGATAACGCGAGCGTGCTCGCCAAAGCCCTTGGCGCCACACTGCACACCTTGTCGATAAGTGAACTGTCCAAAGCTGTATTGAAAATCATCGGGCATTCAGCAGCTGACGACGTGGACTCAGTCGATGCGCTCATTGATCGACTGCGCCAACAACCCGAGCACGGTGACGTCACGCTGGAGAACGTGCAGGCACGTGTGCGCACACTGTTGCTGATGAGTATTGCCAATCGTGAGGGTGGCATTGTGGTTGGCACTGGAGACCTGTCTGAAAAAGCCTTGGGGTGGTCTACCTATGCCGGCGACCACATCGCCATGTACGACGTGAATGCTGGCGTGCCCAAGACGCTATTGCAATTTGTCATACGCTGGGTAGCCAACGAGGTAGTCACCTCCTGGAGCGACAGTGATCAACTCAGGGACGTGCTATTCGCCATTCTCGACACACCTATCTCGCCCGAGCTACTCCCAGCGGACGCCGCCGGCAAGATAGCCCAGCTCACAGAAGCAACCATTGGCCCCTACGAGCTGCACGACTTCTTTTTGTATCACCAGATACGTCATGGTGCTCGACCGGGACGTGTTCTTGATCTTGCTGCATTGGCGTTTTCAGGACGCTACGACGAAGACACACTGGTGCGGTGGTTGCGCGTGTTCATCAAGCGTTTTTTCACACAGCAATTCAAGCGCTCATGCACTGCTGATGCACCGAAAGTAGGCAGTGTTGCATTGTCACCCCGAGGTGACTGGCGCATGCCGTCCGATGCCTCTGCCGCCGCCTGGCTTGCCGAGATCGATCAATGGCAAAAAGAGCGCGGCCAGTCGATCAACTGACTCTCAAGCTTCTCGCCGGACTGCCCCGTTAGCCGCCAGGTCAGTTGATGGACCCACTGACGTGGCCGGCCGCGCCTCTACAGACAACGCTCCAGTAGTTCTCGCGTGTTGTGTTCGGTCATCGGAACCGGATTTCCACCGACGCTCGGATCGGTCAAGGCGGAGGCCACAAGCGCATCGATGTCCGGGTCGGTGACACCCAGGGCTGTCAGGTTGGCAGGTATTGCGAGCAGCGTATTGAGCTCGACCACACGAGCCACGAACGCATCAAAGTCACTGCCTATACCCAAATAGCGTGCCGCCGCTGCAAGACGCTCTTCTATGGCACTCCGATTGAAGTCCAGCACTGGCCGCATGACGACAGCATTGGTCGTTCCATGGTGTGTGTGATGGACTGCCCCGATTGGATGAGACAACGCATGTATGGCACCCAGACCTTTCTGGAAAGCGGTGGCACCCATGGCAGCTGCACTCAACATCTGTGTACGCGCTTCGATATCACCGCCCTCGGCATAGGCTCGCGGGAGGTATTCGTTGACCAGACGCAAGCCTTCGAGTGCTATGCCCTGGCTCATGGGGTGATAGTGAGGTGAGCAGTAGGCCTCCAGGCAGTGGGCAAAAGCATCCATGCCTGTGCCCGCGGTAATCGCTGCAGGCATACCTACCGTCAACTCGGGATCAGCGATGACAACACCAGGCAGCATCTTGGGGTGGAAGATGATTTTCTTCTCATAGGTGTCTGAATTGGTCAGCACCGAGGCGCGGCCCACTTCACTGCCGGTGCCCGCAGTCGTCGGCACGGCAACGATGGGGTCGATACCATCGGTATCAGCTCGAGTCCACCAGTCATCAATGTCCTCAAAATCCCAGACCGGCCGAACCTGGCGCGCCATGAAGGCAATGGCCTTGCCAAGATCAAGGCCCGAGCCGCCACCAAATGCCACCACGCCATCGTGCTGCCCCTCTCGGTAACGTGCAAGACCGTCATCGAGGTTGGCACCATTGGGATTAGGGTCCACATCCGAGAACACCGCTGCGTCACTGTTCTCAGCGAGTCCCGCATTCACCAACAAAGAGGCTGCCGCTTGTGTAATCGGCAGCGTCGCAAGCCCCTTGTCCGTGACCAGCAGCGGGCGTCGCATACCCAGTGTGCGGCACGCATCGGCGAGCTCACTGATCCTGCCAGCACCAAAGCGAATGGGTGTGGGGTAATTCCAGTTGCCGACAAGATTCATGGAGTGAGACTCGTGCAAGAAGTTACAAAACCTTCTTCAGATGATAGGACTTGGGCCGAGTCACCGAGTGATAACCGAGCACTGACAGTCCGGCACCGCGCCCAGTGTCCTTGCACCCGGTCCAGCACAACTGCGGATCCAGATAATCGCAGCGATTCATGAACACTGTGCCAGTGTGTATCTCGCGCCCGATACGGGCCGCGCGTTCGGCATCCTGAGTCCAGAGCGATGCCGTCAGACCAAAAGAGCTGTCATTCATCAGCTCTATCGCCTGCTCATCCGAGTCCACTGCCATGATGCCGACAACAGGGCCAAAACTTTCCTCGCGCATGACCCGCATGCTGTGATTTACATCAACAAGAATCTGAGGTGCAAGATAGGCACCGCCATTATCTGCATATGCGCTTGCATCGATAAGTCCGGTTGCGCCCGAAGCGATCGCTTGCGCCGTCTGCTCGCGTACGGTTTGCGCAAAGCGGGTATGCGCCATCGGTCCGAGCGTGGTGTTGGCGTCCAGAGGATTACCCAGTACATACCCCGAGACGATAGCTACAGATTTCTCGACGAAGGAATCGAACAATGAGCGATGGACATAGATACGCTCGATTCCACAACAACATTGCCCGGCATTGAACATGGCACCATCAATCAGCGTATCAACGGCCGCATCCAGATCAGCATCTTCGGCGACATAACCCGGGTCCTTGCCACCAAGCTCCAGCCCGATACTTGTAAAGGTACCAAGCGCTGCGCGCTCGATAGCCTGCCCTCCTGTCACCGAGCCTGTGAAATTCACAAATCCAAAGCTTCGCTCACGGATCAATTCAGCCGTGATCTGATGATCCAGAAACAGGTTTGTGAAAACACCTGCAGGTAGTCCGGCCGCATCGAAGGCCTGCTGCAGCCGCTCCCCGACCAGCAAGGTCTGAGTGGCGTGCTTGAGCACTACGCTGTTACCCGCGATCAAGGCTGGCACGATCGTGTTGATTGCCGTCATGTAGGGGTAGTTCCAGGGAGCGACAACCAATACAACTCCTTGCGGCTCGCGCTCGATACGCCGCTCAAACGCCGCGGAGGACTCAACAATCAAGGGTGCGAGTGCCTCTTCAGCCATGCCGGCCATTGCATCGCTACGCTCCTTGACACCACCAAATTCGCCGCCATAACGAACAGGTCTACCCATCTGATGCGCCAACTCGACAACAATCTCGTCATTCATCGCGCCAAGCAGTGCGATCGCCTGTAGCACGCGTTCACGCCGATAGGCCAGCGACTGTTGTGACCAATCTCTATGTGCGTTACGGGCGTTTTCTACTGCGGCACGAGCCGCCGCAAGTGTCAGGCTTTCACGGATGGCAAAGGTACTGCCATCGACAGGTGACGTGCAGGTCAGAGTACTCATCAGCAGCGCTCGAAACCCCGGCGTATTTCATAGTCGGTCACCGCCTTGTCAAAGTCCTCCTGCTCAACCTCGGCACACCGTACGTAGTGATCAACAACCTCACTACCGAGTGCGTCGCGCAGCATGCTTGAGTTACGCAAAGCATCGGTTGCGTCACGCAGGTTACGCGGTATCTCTGGTGCCTCGCCCGCCGCATAGGCATCGCCTTCACAGGCAAAAGGCGGCTCGTTACCCGCGTCCAGACCCGCGATAGTTGCTGCCACCAATGCTGAAAATGCCAGATAGGGATTCAGGTCAACGCCACCGATGCGACACTCGATACGAACGGCAGGCGTATCGGCGCCGCAAATTCTGAACCCTGACGTACGGTTGTCAAGGGACCACACAGCTTTGGTCGGCGCAAAGGTACCTGGCGCAAACCGCTTGTAGGAATTTACATAGGGCGCAAGAAAGCAGGTGATGTCTGCTGCATGGGCAAGCTGCCCGGCCAGTGCGTGCCGCATTACTGTAGACATCCCATGCGCTGCATCACTATCGTGAAAAACCGGCGTATTGTTCTCGTCTCGCAACGACAAGTGCACATGACTCGATGAGCCAACGATGTTGGCGCCGGTCTTGGCAAGGAAGGTCACACTGCGCCCCTCGCGCCAGGCGATCTCCTTGACCGCGTGCTTGGCAACGGCGTGCATATCCGCTGTCACCGACATCTCGGCATAACGAATATTGAGTTCGGCCTGCCCGGCTTCAGCTTCGCCCTTGGTGTTTTCAACAGGAATACCCGCCGCGTAGAGCTCATTGCGAATGGCACGCATTACATGCTCTTCCTTGGCGGTCTGAAAGAGATGGTAATCCTCGTTGTAGGCGCTGGACACACTCAGGTTCTGATAGTCCTTGGCGCGCGCCTCGGCATAGCTCTCATCGAACAGAAAAAACTCAAGCTCGGTCGCAGCTGCGCACTGATAGCCGCGCTCTGCGAGGCGTTCCAGCTGGCGCTTCAACATTTGACGCGGCGAATGCGCGACCGGCGCATGGGTGTGGTGATCAAGTACATCACAGAGCACCAGAGCTGCACCTTCAGCCCAGGGAGTGACACGAATAGTGTCCAGATCAGGCTTCATGATGTAGTCGCCATAGCCTGCCTGCCAACTGGAGGACGCGTAGCCATCCGGTGTAGCCATCTCAAGGTCTGTTGCCAACAGGTAGTCGCAACAATGCGTCTCCTCAAAGGCGGAATGGACGAAATGCCGGGCATGAAAGCGCTTGCCCATCAGACGGCCCTGCATATCGACAAGGACCGCCGCTACGGTATCGATACTGCCGTCATCGACGGCTGTACGCAGCTGCTCAAAACTCAAGTGTCCACGCATGAATGTCGTTAGATGCTTGCCCGTAAGAACGGGCGGCCGACAATCCGACCGCCCCTTGCCTTGTCAATAGTGATGGATCAATCAGCCATAGCGGTAAGGTCGACCGGCCTTTTGCATGTCTTCGTTGTACTTGCGAAAGATCTCAACCACCTGCGCCTTGATCTCGGACTCCGCGGCGATCTCGTCCCAGAATTTCACGGCGGCCGCCTCTACCGTTGCCCACTCCTCGTCCGGAATGGTAGTCAGCTGCATCTTCTCGCCGTTGACGCGCAAGGAAGCCTCGCCACCCCAATACCACCACTGCCGGTAATAGTGGGAGCTGTCCATAGCGAGTTGCAGCAGTGTTTTCAAATGATCAGGCAGCTCGTTCCACACATCCATATTGGCGAAAAAGCTGCCCGCCCAGGCACCAGAAATATTGTTGGTCAGGAAGTAGTCAGTCACATCCGCCCACCCAACGGTGTAGTCCTCGGTAATGCCGGACCAGGCCACACCATCGAGCTCTCCGGTCTGCACAGCCACCTCGATGTCCTCCCAAGGCAGAGTAACCGGCACCACACCAAATTGGGACAGAAAACGTCCGGCAGTCGGGAAGGTAAACACGCGCTTGCCCTTGAGATCCTCAAGCGAGTTGATCGGGTCCTTGGTGGCGAAGTGGCACGGGTCCCAGGCACCCGCAGAGATATGTTTGACACCCACCTTGGCGTACTCGGCGTCCCAGATCTCTGCCAGGCCATACTGATTGAACAAGACAGGCACATCCAGTGAATAGCGGCTCGCAAAGGGGAAGTAGCCGCCAAACACGGTGACCTCGGTCGGTGACGCCATAGAGTCATCATCGGATTGCACCAGATCAATAGTGCCTTTCTGCAGGGCACGGAACAGCTCACCTGTCGGTACCAGCTGATCCGCGTAAAACAACTCGATCTCAGCCTGCCCGTTAGCCGCCTTGTTAAACGCATCAACGGCAGGCTTTACCACATGCTCGCCGAGTGCAGCCCCCGCATAGGTTTGCATGCGCAGCTTGACCGTGTCCTGTGCGTGAATGGCTGGCGCATGCAAAATGGTGCCCGTACCGACAGCTGCACCGCCGACAGCTGCTGTGCCCTTGGCGAGAAAATCGCGCCGCTGTTTACGGGAGGTCTTGCGAGTGTCATCAGTCATCGTCGTGCTCCTGTCGGTAGTCGAGGAATGAAAAAGTGGTTTACGTCACTTGCCATAAACCGTTTCAGGCAGCCACAAGGCAAGATGTGGAAACGCCATGACCAAAGCAAGCGCGATGATCATGAGCATTACGAACGGGAGTATGGAGGAATAGATATCTCCGAGCGATATTTCCTTTGGCGCCATCGCGCGCATCAAGAACAGGTTGTACCCGAACGGCGGCGTCATGTAAGCGATCTGTGTGGTTATCGTGTAGAGCACGCCATACCACACCAGATCAAACTCCATGGCACGCACCAGAGGCACATAGAGAGGAGCGACGATGACAAGCATTGCCGTGTCATCCAGAAAGGTGCCCATCAGAATGAACGACAGTTGCATCAGAATGAGGATGGTCCAGGGTGAAAGTCCCAGGCGTTCAGTGAACAAATCCTCAATTGCCCGCACAGCTCCAAGACCATCGAACACCGCGCCAAAGCAGAGCGCGGCAAGAATGATCCACATGAACATGCAGCTGATGCCGAGCGTTTGCCTGACAGAGTTTTCGAACACGCGCGCTGTCATGCGGCGCTTGAGCGTGGCCGCAATCAAGGCAGTCATCGCACCGATCGCAGAGCTTTCAACAAGACTGGTCCAGCCGTTGACAAAGGGCACCATCATGGCCGCGAAGATGAGCAGCGGCAGCAAGCCCGCCAGCAACAGCCGGTATTTCTCGGCGCGCGGTACATCACGCGACGCCGCATCAAGCGGCGGGCCCAGTTCTGGCTGCAATTTGCACCTGAGCGCAATGTACATGACAAACAAGGCTGCCATCAGCAATCCGGGCACAACACCTGCCAACCACAACTGACCGACCGGCTGGCGCGCGATCATCGCGTAGAGAACCAGCACAACCGAAGGCGGCACCAGAATGCCGAGTGAGGACCCGGCCTGCACAACGCCTGTCACCATGCGCTTGTCGTAGCCGCGCCGCAAAAGCTCCGGCAGGGCAATGGTTGCGCCTATGGCCATGCCGGCAACCGATAGACCATTCATGGCCGACACCAGCACCATCAAACCGATAGTGCCAATGGCAAGCCCGCCACTCAGGCCACCCATCCAGACATGGAACATGCGATAGAGATCGTCGGCAAGCCCTGATTCTGACAACACATAACCCATGAAGATGAACATCGGCAGGGTAAGCAGGGGGTACCACTTCATCAGCTTGATAGCTGACGAGAACGCGAAGTCAGAGCCGCCAGTACCGTATAGGGCCAGCGCGGCGATGACACCTACAGCTCCGATAGCCGCAAACACACGCTGCCCGGTCAAGAGCATCAGCATCATCGAGGAGAACATCAACAGCGCGATGAGCTCATAACTCATTGACTCACCTCCTGAGCAAGCCCTTTGTCGAGCAAGGCTTGTTCGGCACGCCGCGGTGGAAGCTCAATCTCCCTGAGGGTGGCGATATCACGCAGCAGCTCTGCTACGGCCTGCAACAGCATGAGCAAGGCCCCGAGACACATGATCACCTTGATCGGCCACATGTAGGGTCGCCAGGCTGTTGGGCTGCGTTCATTGTATTCAAAGGCGTAAGCAGTACTTTCCACACCTCCGTACAGGAATACCACCAGGAAGAAAATCAGGAACAAGACCGTGAAGGCATCAACCCAGGCCTTGGTGCGAACAGACCAGCTGCCATAGAGGAGGTCCATGCGTACGTTGGAGCCGAGCTGCAAGGAGTAGGCGCCGCCAAGCAGGTAGTAGGCGACCATGGAGAACTGGGCCATCTCCAGTGTCCACAAGGAAGGCAGAAAAAAAGTCTTGGACACAGATGACCACAACAAGATACCGATCATCACGAAGATCAGGTACATGCTGAAGCGCCCGACCCGGTAGTTCAGTCCATCAACGAAACCGATATAGCGCTTTAGAATCTCAGGCACGGGACCCCGCAGAAAACTCAGTCGAAGAAGCAACTTTCACAGCGACGCAAACGGGACTCGGCAATCGACGTCGCACTGTACCCACTGAGCTCGTCCAAGGCCAGCCGTCGTATGGCCAGTCCCAATTGCCATGCGGCCAGTCGTTGGTTTTGCTAGCGCAGCTGACTGTCCTTGCTGCCCCGACGATTGATCGATGAGGCTTGTTGATCGCGCCCATCCTCAAGCGTCTGACAATTGACACACAAGCGCGCACCGGGCACCGCGGCTCGACGAGCCTGCGGTATGGACTTCTCGCAATGCTCGCAAAAGTGGGCGCTGTCGCCCACCCCCAGACGCGAGCGCGCCAACTGCACCGCATCCTCAATGCTCGCGTCAATCTGCTCCTGCACCGCGCCGTCGCGCGACCAACCACCTGCCATTGCCCACGCACTGCCGGTTGTTCGGCACAGCAGTCTCGCTCTGAAAAACGCCCTTTGTCAACTCGGATTGACCGACCTGCGGGATCGGGATACTCATCGGCTCCGGCCTGGCTCAACCGCCGCCGCTGTCTTGATGTCGACCAAAAGTGGCGCAACAGCGCCCGCGGCGCTGACAAGCCCCTGAGATTGCTTGATTCGGCTGCAATACAGCCGGTAGATTGCGCGTACCTGCCACAGCTGAGTACCTCGCATGCGAGCCCCTGAAATCCCACCCAGCTTGAGCACTCCGCCCGAACGCGGTCTTGGTAATACACACTACGTGGACCAGGCGACCCATGAACTTGAGCGCCAGCTACTGCTGTTTGATCAGTGGGCGGGCATAGGTTTCACCAGTGATGTGCCGCAGCCCGGTGACGTCAAGCCGATTGACTTCATCGGTATGCCCCTGCTGCTTGTGCGGGACCACGACGGCGAGCTAGGCCTTTTTCAGAACACCTGTCGGCATCGCGGCATGATTCTGGTCAGCGAAGCCACCCACATTCGTCGTGTCATCCGTTGCCCCTACCATAGCTGGTGCTACGACCTTGCAGGCGAGCTGCAAGCCACACCTCATGTGGGCGGCCCGGGGCGCAACACGCACGATTCAATACGCTTGAACGATCTGGGTCTGATACGTATTCCCGCTGCAGAATTTCTCGGCGTCGTGTTCGCGAATATCTCGGGCACAGCGCCACCCTTTGATCAAGCAACAGAGGCCCTGAAGGGTCGATGGTCCGATTTCAATCAGCCAGTGTTCTCTGGCACCGAGTCAAGTAGAACCCTCGATGTCCGCACCAACTGGAAGCTCGCTGTGGAGAATTTCTGCGAGAGTTATCACTTGCCCTGGATCCACCCCGGCCTCAACGCCTACTCAAGGCTCGCCGATCACTACAACATTGACGATAACCCGGCGTTTTCCGGTCAAGGTACCCGTGTATACCGACAACTCGCTGATACACAAGGCATGCGCCTTCCGGACTTCAATGGCATCGGTAGCGCCTGGGATACCGCGGGCGAATACATTGCACTGTTTCCCAACGTGCTATTGGGCGTGCATCGCGATCACTGCTATGCCATGGTGCTGGAGCCCGCCGCACAGGACCGCACCCTCGAGCACCTGCGACTGTTCTATACCGAAGAGGCCGCAACAGAACCCCGCTTCGAATCACTGCGTCGCGAAAATCTCAGGCTATGGTGTGTGGTCTTTGATGAAGACGTCAGTGTTGTTGAGGGCATGCAACGTGGCCGTCAGGGCATTCACTTTGATGGTGGACACTTCTCACCTGTGATGGACGCCTCAACCGCAGTATTCCATCGTTGGGTAGCACGGACCATGGAGCACACGCGAGGCACGGCGCACTCAAACACACAAGCGCTTGTTGATGCCCGCTCACCCTGACACCAAACTGCACCACGCGCTTGCAGCCGGTGATCACACCGAAGTCGTGCGCTTGTATACGGCAGCGGCAGATGAGGCTGAGCAAGACCAGCGGCTCGACGAGGCCTGTTTTTTTCTCACCCAAGGCTGGATCCTGGCGTTGCACCACGATCTTGCGGTCGCAGGCGGGCTACAGAAACGCTTGTCCGAGCATGGCCGAGTATGAAACCTGGCCGCTTCCGTGTTCGACCCGGGCCCTACCGGGACCGACGATAAGCGCATTGCTGCTGATATTCTTGCAGACGTGCTTTTGCAGAGGTACCTGGCCTTAGCGTGCTGCCTTGCCCATCCGCTCAATGGCCAGCAGCGATCGTTCACGCCACCAGATGTACAAGCCACTGACAATGATGATGGTAGCGCCAAACAAGGTGGCAGGTGTGGGTGCTGTGCCAAACACAAACCAGCTCGATATCGTCACGAAGATCATCTGTGAGTACACCGATGGCGCGAGAACCGAAGCCTCGGCCAACTCGTGCGCACGAGTGACGAACGTGTGCCCGAGCATACCCAAGGTGCCCAGAAGAACAAGCAAAGCCCACTGCAGCGCCTCGGTTGGCCACACCCAGGCCTGGACAGCAAAGGGTAAGGTGACCAGCGATCCGACCAGACCTACATAAAACTGCGATGTTCCATTGTCGTCTGACCCGCGGATCTTGCGTGACAAGACAAAGTACATGGCAGCGCTGAACGCCGCAGCAAGCGAAAGCAGGATGTGCCAGTCAAAACGCTCACTCCAGGGTTGGACGATCACAAGAACGCCCAAAAAACCGATGCCAACCGCTACAAAACGTCGTATTCCTACGCGCTCTCCCAGCACCGGAATGCTGAGCAGACACACGATGATGGGACCTGTAAAAAAAATACTGATGGTCACAGGCAGCGGCAAATATTGGAGTGCCGTGAAATTGAACATCGTCGCAGAAGCCAGCATCAGGCCACGCAGTAGTTGCCAGCCACGTGTGCGAGACTGCACTAGTGAGTGTCCCTGTCGAGGCAGGTACAACACGACCACCCATATGAGATGGACAGCAAAACGCATAAAGGCGACTTGCAATGCGGGTAGAGCGCCAACTACCAACCACTTTGCACTGGTGTCCATAACCACAAACAGCGCGAACGCAGTAAGCATGAGCACAAAGGCAAACGAAATGGAACGTGAATCAGTCACATCAGGAGTGTGACTTGACGACGCCGTAACATCAACCTGCATTTCAACTTGAACGCTGACGAGAGTACTCAACCGTTGCTCCATGTTGTCGTGGTCGAGGTTCAGACTGCGAAGCCGCACAAGGCGCAACTGCAAGCACATCACGTAACTGCATCGACAGGCTCTGTCAGCGTGAACAAGCTCGCCTTGTTGCAGACTATGACGCAAGCGATTTGCATACCTCCCGATAACTGGTCTGAGCGCAGCATTGCTCAAAAGCAGTACCCAAATAACAAGAGGGTGTCCGTACGACGTGAAGTGAGATGCGTCGTACGGCAAGCCCCACAAGGATGAACCAATGAACAATTCCACCCGCCCGAGAACCGGACGGCTACTGCCTGCTCCACGCGATGTGGGATGGCGCGCGGTGGCGTGCTCCGCACTACTGGTGTTCGGCGTGTCCGGCAGCACACTATCTGCCTCGCAAGCGACTTTCAGCTCACAAACAGCGTCACACCGTGCGCTCGTCGAAATTTTTGATCTCGATGCGCAAGGTCACGAAACTCCCTTGAGTCTGAAAGGCGTTGACTGGACCCCCGCATCTGACGCCGTACTGCTCAGTGGCGCCTCGGGTGAGCTGTCCTGGTTTCCGCTTTTGCCCTTGTCGAGCCAGAGCGGCGCAGTGACTGATTCAGCATCAATTGCAGTTGGTGCAATAGGCAAGAATGGTGCAAGGCGCGCAGCCCTCGGTGCCAATCCAATTCACGACTTTGTACGTCCCCGCCAGTCGAGCGGTCGGGCAGACGCGCAGACGGAAATATGGCTTGAGCAGGTCATCGCCTGGTTGCTGGACAGCGACATGCCATTTGCGCCAGTCGACGCCCCCAGTCTCAATATCACCATGGCTCACCTTGCAGGACCAAGCGGTGATACAGAGGATGCCGTAACTCGAGGATGGTTTATCAGTCGCGGCACAAACGTCAGCGTATCAGCACCGTGGTCCTGCGATGGCCCTCGGCTTGTCAGCTGTCTTGACAAGGCAGACCTGCTTGTCATCGGACCCGGTCACAGAACATCTCCTGCTGATGGCTACTCAGCGGAACTCGCCGAGAGGAACACACAGGGGGCGAGCGAAGCCCTGCGCCATGCTGACGCTGCCAAGGTGCCTGTTCTCTATTTGCACGAGGGCGCCGCAGGAAGTCAGTTTGCCAAAGCCGTACTTGGCAGACTTTCGCTAAGCACTCACGAAAACCATGAGGGCTTGAGCGTGGCTCGGGCAAGCGGCTCGGACTTGCACGAGGTGAGTGTGGGCGGTGCCCCGATCATCGCGGCTGCCAATCCGTGATCAACCACCAGGTGTGGTTGACTTTATCGAGTCGCCATTGATCAATACTCATCGCCTCACTCTGCTCAAGGCAACAGGACGCCTCCTAGACGCCGGGCCAGCTCCGCAAGCAAGGAACGAAGTTCAGCGTGTGCGCTTGCCAGGGCTGCGTCATCAGCCGAGCGTGCCACAAGCTCTACACGGAAACGCCCATCTACCCTTCCGGGATAGCTACCGATATCAACAGACGGCCATCGCGCCTGGAGCTCACGCAGCGGTGTAGCGATGTCACCCTCACCGAGATCCAGCACAACGGTGCTCACGCTGGCCATGACTGGCCCTGTTGGCAGGGAGGGCATCACGACATCGAGCATGGCCTGCATGATGCGCGGCACACCGGCCATGACGTATACATTGTCGACAATAAAACCAGGCGCACCGGAGACCGGGTTGTCTATCAACTGTGCACCTTGGGGCATTCTTGCCATGCGCAGACGATCCTCATTGAGCTCAATCCCTTTCTCATCACACAAGGCGGCAAGACGGCGTTGCGCTTCCGGATCGACAGTCACCGGTAAGCCGAAGGCCATACCGATACAGTCTGCAGTAATGTCGTCATGGGTCGGGCCGATTCCCCCACTGGTAAACACAAGATCGTAGGCAGAGCGCAATTGGTTGACTGCAGCAACGATAGCCGCCTCAGTATCGGGTACGACCCGCGCCTCCGCCACACGGATACCCCGGGCAACCAGTTGTTCGGCCGCGTACGCCAGGTTCAGATCCTGTGTGCGACCACTCAAGATCTCATTGCCAATGATGAGAAAGGCAGCTGCAGGAGCCTTGCTTGAATCGTTAGTCATGCAGACAGTCTGCCACGAGCCGGGCGTGACAGAACACACAAAGGTGTGATTACATCGGTCGATGATTATTACAGGCGTCGAGGTTTATATCCTCAAGACACCGCTTGAGCAGGCATTTGCTTTTTCTCAGGGGTGGGTGCGACAGCGTGCGGCGACCTTGGTGTGCATACACACCGATGAAGGATTGGTCGGCTGGGGTGAGGCATTTTGTCAGGGATTGGAGCCACCGGAAATCGCCGCGGCAACGATTACCCATGCACTGGCTCCCCTCGTCATCGAGCAAAATGCAATGTGCAGCGGTCCCTTGTGGCACAAGATGTACCACGCAACACGGGATTACGGTCGCAAGGGTTCGGTAATTGCCGCTATCAGTGCCATTGATATTGCTCTGTGGGATATCGCGGGCAAACGGCTTGGCGTACCTGTCCACCAGCTACTGGGCGGAGCCCACCGAAGCCACGTTCAGCCCTATGCCACCGGCTTTTACCGCCTCGAGGGGAGAGGTGAGGCCAAGCGCCTTGCCGACGAGGCGATTGAGCACAAGGAAGCTGGCTACACGGCACAAAAAATCAAACTTGGATTTGGGGTTGCTGACGACATCGCCACAATGGAAGCCATTCGCCAAGCGCTCGGTGACGACGATACGGAGTTGATGGTCGACACCAACCACGCCTACGGCCGTAGCGATGCGCTAAAACTTGGCCGGGCACTGGACACGATGGGCTTGCGCTGGTACGAGGAGCCTGTTGTGCCTGAGGATATCCAAGGCTACCGCCTGCTGCGACAGGCATTGCATACACCTATTGCCGGGGGTGAAAACGAGCACACGCCCTATGGTTTCAAAGAGCTTCTGATGGCCGGTGGACTTGACGTCGCACAACCGGACATTGCTTCTTGTGGTGGCTTCACCGCTGCGCGTGACATCGCAGCCATGGCACAAGCCCACGGAGTTGCCGTCAACCCCCATGTCTGGGGAAGTGCAGTTGCACAGGCTGCCTCGCTTCAATGGATCGCAGCGCTACCGGCCCCACATCATGCCCTCTACCCAACCGAACCTGTGCTCGAATACGACCGCTCTGCGCACCCCTTTCGTCGAGAGATTGTCACCCAGCCGATCGGCCTTGATGCCGATGGACGTGTCCGTGTCCCAACGGGTGAAGGCCTTGGGATAACGCTCTGCCACGAGGCGCTCGAACGCTACCGCGTGGTCGCTTGAACAGCGATCGGCTTGGAGCCTGCATCCTGTATGGCAGTACGCAGCAAGCCCGGCAACAGTATCCCCAGGCCCACAGCCCGAACAATCTGCATCAGCATATAGGCAGCCCACAATCCGTGATTGGAAAAATGCGGCAATAGCAGGCTGGTTGTCACAACAAAACCGATACAGGCGATAACCACCGTGTCGCGCATCGCACGTGTGTGCGTGGCACCGATGAAGATACCGTCTAGAAGAAAACTGCCTACCCCTGCAAGAGGTAGCGCCCACGCCCACGGAAGCCACTCTCTTGTAGCTGCACGAGTGGCAGGGTCGGTAGTCATCATGTCGATAAACCAGCCGCCACAGATGAAATACACCACAGTCATCAGCACAGCCACACCAATAGACAGCTCTGCGCTGCGGGCGACAGAAGATACCAATGCCTGTTGATTGTGTGCACCAATCGCCTCACCCACCAAGGCCTCGGCTGCATGGGCAAAACCGTCGAGAAAATGCGCAGTAAAGGTAACCAGCAGCAACAGGATAGCATTGGCTGCAACAACCTCTACTCCAAGTCTGGAGCCTGCAGCTGTCAGCCAGAAATAGGCGCCAGTCAAAAATAGCGACCTCACAAAAAGATGACCACTCATGGAAAACAATCGGCGCAAGGCAGCCTTGTCCAGCAACCAGTCCAGGCAATGACGAGTATCGCCGCGTAATAGTGGAACGAGTGCCGCCAGTGCACAGAGCAAGGCGACATAGTCTGCAATCACTGACGCCGCTGCAACTCCACTGATGGCAAGCTCGGTCGTTGCGAACAGTATGATGTTGAGCACGACGTTGAGCCCCGTCTGCAGCAGTTGCAGCATCAACAACAGGCGCATCGATTGCCGACCCACCAAGGCACCGTGCAGCACAAACAAACACAGGACTGCAGGTGCGGACCACACACGTACGCGTGTGTACTCTGTAATCAAGGCGTGAAGACGCCCTTCGTTGTCTATCGCAGACAGTCCCAAAAACAATAGCGGCCCTTGTAGCAGTATCACGATCAGACCAACGAGCAGGGCAAGAGCCAGTGCTCGCCAGATCATGCGCCGTTGCGATTGCTGATCCTGCGCTCCAAAGGCCTGCGCAACGAGCCCGCCGGTGGACATGCGGAGAAAACCAAACGCCCAGTACAAGGTGGAGAAAAAGGCTGCACCTACCGCTGTTGCCGATAAATACACAGCATCTGCCATGCGCCCCATGACCGCGGTATCAGCAATACCGGCAAGGGACACACCGATATTGGCAAGAATGACCGGAACGGCCAGAGATACCAGATAGCGACGACTTCGAGTCACTCAACTGCACGCCCGATAACTACACACCGCAGATGTATCAGGGCGTCCCTGGTGTCACATGCACAACGGAGCCTGTTGAGCCCTCCACCAGCAAAACGAGACTACCGTCCTGAAGTACCTCGACATCACGTACACGACCGATACCTGGCAGCAGGTGCTCCTCGCCGATGATATCTCCGTTGTTGTCAATGTCCATCCGTACCAGTGCGCGTGCGACCAGGCCACCGATCAGCAAATCACCATTCCAGTGTGAAAACGCTTCACCTGAATGAAAACTCATACCAGACGGCGCAATGACGGGATCCCAGAAATAAACAGGTTGCTCCATTCCAGTTGCGGTGGCGATGCCTTCGCCAATCGACGTTCCCCAGTAATTGATGCCATAGGTAATGACAGGCCAGCCGTAGTTACCGCCCGCCTCTGGCTGGTTCAGCTCATCGCCTCCGCGTGGGCCATGCTCAATGGTCCACAGCACACCGTCTTGATCAAAGGCCGCTCCCTGGATATTGCGATGACCATAGGACCAGATCTCGGGCATGGCGTCGTCCCGATCAACAAAGGGATTGTCAGGCGGTATTTCACCATCAGGCCCAAGACGAATGACCTTGCCATAGGTTGTTGCAAGATCCTGCGCCAGCACTCGTTCTGACTCGGCTGAGTGCTCGCCGGTCGTCACATACACATGCCCATTCTCATCAAAAACTACCCGTGAGCCATAGTGCTTTGCCGTGGGTGACGGCGGCGACTGTACAAAGATGTCCACAAGGTTTTCTATTGCAGCGAGATCTTCACGGAGCGTGCCTCGTGCGGCTGCGGTAACGCTTAGCCCATCACCCACGGGCTTTGCATAACTGAAGTAGACCAACCGATCGATGGCAAAGTCGGGCCCAAGAGCCACATCAAGCAAGCCACCCTGCCCACGTGCGTGCACCTCTGGCACTCCCTGCAGCGGCGACGACAGTTTGCCATCGAGCGTAACGTGACGCAGTTGTCCGCTGCGCTCGGTCACCAACAGCCCCTCACTGTTGGGCAGGCTTGCTACCCCCCAAGGCACCTGCAAGCCATCGGCAAGCGTACGCGTGCTCAAGGAGGTCGCAGAGTCTGACCAAGGCACACGAAACTGGCGATCAAAGGCGGGCGACAATGACGTAGCTCGCTTGCCACGTATGGGTTCATCAGCGCATGAAGGAGCGCTGGCCGCCACCACTACCGCTATGAATACTCCTGATACTCGCATTGTTGCACCTGCTTTGCTTGCGCTGAAACCTGACCACTGACTTGAAGAACTTGCACGACGCGGCAGCATTGGCACAGGCCGCGAGGCATGGAAGCACCAACTGATTTCAGTCTGCAAACCGCATTCTGAAACAGAGCGACAGTGACCAGGCTTGAACGCTACTGCGAGAACACTACCAGCACAGCGGAGCTTGTCTTGCAGACCTGTTGGCGGGTATTGACGTAAGCAAGAGTACGCACTCCGAACTCACACGTGTGCGCGCAAACCTCAACGTTCAGGCACTAACGAGCACAATGTCAAACTCGACCAGCTGCCAGTCACTCTTGACCTTACCACTCAGGGCAAGACCCTCCGAAGGAAAACTACCCGCTGCCTGCGGCTGGTAGTGCATCACCAGGTCGTCGCGCACACCGAACACCGTATCCTGATCCAGATAGGGATCATCGTCCGGGAACACCTCGGTGACCAGAGGCCTGAATCCCTCGGCTTCCACTATGTAGTGCAAATGCGATGGCCGCCAGGGATGGCGACCGGTGGCGTCCAGAATCTGGCCCACAGGGCCGTCAGTGGGGACGGTATACGGCACAGGCTTGACCGTCGTAAAGCGATAGCTACCATCAGAATCAGTCGTGAACTTGGCGTGAAAACTGAACTCGTCCTGCGCGTGATCCTGCGATGAGTACAACCCGTTGGGAGCCGTTTGCCAGATATCAAGAGTAGCGGCCGGGATCGGATTGCCATCGGCATCCAGCACACGCCCCTTGACCAGCACGATATCTCCGTCGAAGTCACCACGCAAGTCAGCGCCCATCGGGTAGCTGGGAGGGTTGGATACATGAAAAGGACCAAGCACGCTGGAACTGGTACCCACCTCGGAGGAGTGCATCATATCGACCAGGGAAGACAAACCCAACACATCTGACATCAATACAAATTCATCACGCTGAGGCGTGGTTATACGGCCAGTCTCGCGTAGTAACTCCAAGCCCTGCTGCCATTCTTCATGGGTCAGGCGAGTCTCCCTGGCAAAGGCATGCAAGTGCCGCGACAGGCTATCGATGAGTTCACGAACTCGCGGATTGGTGTCCTTGCCAAAATAGCCAAGAAAAGTATCCGTGATGTTCTCTTCGGTGACGTTACGCATTATGACCGGTCTCAAGCAAGGCCTGCCATAAGGTAGCCAGTGATCTTTCTGAACGTCAGGTTCATCACCTCATAGATATCGCGCCCCATACCCGCCTTGGACACGATCGCCACAACCGACGCCGCTCCAATTTCAACAAGCATGCGCTTGTGCATCGATGCAGAAGGCGCAAGCGATTGCGGATGCCGATCCAATGCACGCTGAGGGCATGCGCAGCTATTCGCTGCGCAAGTGGCTCGTCAACGAGGGTAGCTTGCAGCTTGAGGTCAAGCTGTCTACGCAGCGGGTGCGGCTGTAGAGCTCCGGCGCGGTCACTACAGAGCCGAGGGCGCGGGAACCTTGCATCCGGATTCCGCTGAGGCTTGCGCTGCTGCCAGCGCCAGTAGCTTGGTGTCACGTACAAAACCACCAAAACAGGCAACTACCACACTCTCACCAGCCGAATCTGCCAGCGCATGATTCTCCAGGTAGGTGCGATAGAGGTCGAGGTAGTTGGTCCAGCTTCTCAGATCAATTGAAGACTCGTGCTCGCACGCAACGGCTGCAAGCTCGCTGATCAGATCCACAGCCTGAGCCAGATCAATTTCGGTCGCGGCCACTGATGTTGATTGCCCGCACGCAGACAACTTCGTGACCTCGATAGAGAGGTCTCGAACACGCTCCATAACTACCGCCATGGTTTATCCCTCACCTACTGAAGTAACCCGCGCCGAATAGATATCCGGTCTGGCGCGACGGACTCTTATCCTGTTGCGAGCCGGCCGGCTCGCGCTTGTTGCAGTGCAATGCTGTCGTGGACCGTAGCGGCCTTGACGGGCATTCTTGACCCCTGCTGCACTTTTATAGTGCTCTCTAGCCGGGTTTGCACCAAGGGACGTCGAGACGTATTGGTTGTTGACATTTCACATTACCAAGTTGCAATGTGCCAGACGCCCGGCAAGCGCCCATTACATTCCAGGCATACCTCCCGGTCCACCCATACCCGGTGGCATCTTGCCTTGCAGCCCGCGCATCATCTTCTTCATCCCACCGCCCTTCATTTTCTTCATCATGCGACTCATCTGCTGATGCTGTTTCAAAAGCTTGTTGACGTCCTGCACCTGCAAACCCGCGCCTGCGGCTATGCGCTTCTTGCGTGAGCCCTTGAGAATGGCGGGGAAGCGCCTCTCTTGCGGAGTCATCGAGTTGACCAGCGCGATCATGTGCACGAACTGTTTGTCATTGACCTGCGCCTTGGCAGCCTCCGGAATATTGGCCATGCCGGGTAGCTTGTCCATCATCGCGGCCATGCCGCCCATACTGGCCATCTGTTCAAGCTGCTCCTTCAGATCATTCAGATCAAAGGCGCGGCCCTTCTGCATCTTCTTGGCAAACTTCTCGGCCTTGTCGTGATCGACCTTGGCGGTCACCTCTTCTACCAGGCTCACCACATCACCCATGCCCAGGATGCGCGAGGCAATCCGATCCGGATAGAAGGTCTCGAGCGCATCGCTCTTCTCGCCCGAGCCGATGAACTTGATCGGCTTGCCGGTAATTACCCTCACTGACAAGGCAGCACCGCCGCGCGCATCACCGTCGGTCTTGGTCAGCACGACGCCTGTCAGTGGCAGTGCCTCACCAAAGGCCGCGGCGGTATTCGCGGCGTCCTGACCGGTCATGCTGTCCACAACGAACAGAGTCTCTATCGGCGTGAGCGCCGAGTGCAGCTGCTTGATCTCGGCCATCATCTCTGTGTCTATGGCAAGACGACCTGCGGTATCCACCAACAACACATCAACAAACTGCTTTTTCGCCGCGGCCAACGCAGCCTCCGCAATGGCCACAGGCTGTTGATCCACCTGGCTCTCAAAGAACGTGGCCTCAACACCTGTCGCCACGGTCTGCAACTGCTTGATAGCCGCCGGACGATACACATCACAGCTGACCACCATGACCTTCTTCTTCTCGCGCTCCTTCAGATATTTTGCGAGCTTGCCAACGGTGGTGGTCTTGCCCGCACCCTGCAGACCGGCCATCAGGATGACCGCCGGCGGCTGAGTAGCAAGATTGAGTGGCACCGCATTCTCGCCCATGACGTTGACCAGCTCATCATTGACGACCTTGATCAAGGCCTGGCCGGGCGACAGGCTACCGATAACTTCCTGACCCAGAGCCTTCTCGCGAACCGCGTCAATCAACTGCTTGACCACCGGCAGCGCCACATCAGCCTCGAGCAACGCCATGCGCACCTCGCGCAGGGTGTCCTTGATGTTGTCTTCGGTCAGGCGCCCCTGACCACGGAGCTTCTTGATGGTTTGACCGAGGCGGTCACTCAAGGTATCGAACATGGCGGGCGTCAGGTTGGCGCGGGAGTCGCCAAGTTTACAGGCTCAGAAGCACTAGCCGAAAAGGAGCACCAGCAAGGCCTTACAGGAGCGCCGGCCACCATCACGACTCAGCAATACGCCCCCGCCTACCCGGCGCACCAATCTGTGCATCGAGTGACACCTGCGTGCCGTCGTCACTGCCCGCTGCATGTGCCGCCCCGTCCCGATAGCGAATACGGCTCGGTCGGCGTGTGGATAGCCCTTGAGCACAGTTGGCACGCACCGCCTCCAGCTTGCGCACCACCAAAGCTCCGCCAGCGGTACCGCTGCGGCTGTCGGCTGACTGCTCTGCCGCACGTCGCTCACGGTCGATCTCACGGCACCGCTCGAGCACCGCTGCGGCAAAGCCCACGCGATAGTCAAAACTCGCTGCCCGCCCAGGCGGCATCAAGCCAGCTGACTTGCGCTGACGCAGAGATCGCTCCATCGATCGCAACAAGTAGTCGTAGCTCAGGCCTGCCACTTCCGTGTCTACGCGGTAGCCACGAAACTCGATGCTGCGCCCGGAGACACACAGGCAGTCGTGCAGTAGCGCCACGGCAGAACCCAATAATTTCACGTAGCCCGGGATAGCCCGAAACTCACGATCAATTCGCCGCGCCCCAAAGTCGGACGTCTCGAGATCCGACTCCTGAATACCGAACCTGGCCATGAGCGACTGACAGCGCCGCAGCGCAATCTCCGCTTCATGCGGGCTGGAGTCAGTTTCCCGCGCCATCGCATAGAGCTTCTTGACTCGCTCGATCAGTCGTTCGCGATCTGGCTGTTGGGTATCAGAGGGCACGTGTTTGTCAGTATCTGTTCTGCACAGCATTCAACGCTCTGGGCTCAGGGCCCACGAGCTCGCCGCCAACCCGCCGCAGTAGCCTCTTGCGCGCTGCAAAACCAGCGCTCCCCACGCCGCTTGTTGATACGGGTGGCCGCGTAGTCACGCGATCCCGGCAGATGATAAATCCGCCCACTGCCCGAGATATTACCCTTTATTCGGCACTCGGAACTCGCAGGCTCCGAGTCGGACCGTGCCTCGTTCTGCGCCCGACGGGCGGCTCGCCACACCCAGGGTGGCTGATTGGGAGTGCCGTCCGAGGCGACCCCCCATATGCCCCGACGCGCTGCACGCGCCCGTACTTCGGCATCCACATAATCATTCGAATATCGCCTGAAGGCCCATGCCAAACCATCGTGCACCAAAGCCCTGGCTACATCCTGGCCGCCCACTTCGCAGCGGCTGATCTGACGCCCAAAGCCGTCGCGCGTACCGGGCACCTCCTCACACCGCACAGGACCCGATCCGAGCAGTCGCTCCAGCGCTTCGGTAGCCACCTGAGCGCAGGGCCATTCCTCGCCGTGCTCATCCCGGCAGCGCTGATCGCGCTCAGCGGCATCGATGCCAAACAAGCGATGCCGTTGGCCGTCAAGCTCAAGCGTGTCACCGTCAATGACGCGAGTCGCGTCGGCGAGCACCTCCATACCCGGCATGCCAAGGCTCAACGCGACAACGGCGCTCCGCCACCAGCCAAGGGTGCTGTGTCGCTTGTCAGTCAGTTGCGCGATCATGAGCCCGTGATGCGAAAAACCAGCCGCTCATGCTACCTTCATCACGTGTTGAATCTGCTTCTCTCTATCGTCTCGGCCATGTTCTACAGCATGGCCAGTGCGCGCTTGTACAGGTCTTTGGGCCAACCTCGCTCTATTGGCAAAGCCGTCCCTGCCGGACGCCAACTCACGCTACTGATGGCAGCATCTGCCATGGTGTTGCACTCGGCTCTCGTCATTACACAGACTGGTTTGCCGAGTGAGTTGCACCTGCCGTTTTTCACGGCATTGGCGGCCGCAGCCCTTGGTATCGCATTGCTGCAACTGATCTTGTGCCTGTGGCAACCGGCAGACTATCTCGGCCTTGCGGCCTACCCTCTGGCGGCCTTGACCGTACTCATGGCCAAGAGCGCACCCGACGCGCAACAGGTGCTTGGACACGCAATTCGAGTCCATATCCTGCTCTCTCTACTCGCCTATGCGGTACTCGCGCTGGCAACAGCCCAAGCAGTGCTCGTCTGGGTACAACGGCGCCGCCTGCATTCACACCGTCCCGGGGGCATCATGAATGCGCTGCCCCCGCTGGAGCAAACCGAATCGCTGTTGATCGCGCTGCTCGCCGCCGGGTTTTCGCTGTTGACCTTGTCGCTCGGGAGCGGCTTTTTTTACCTTGAGGACATGTTTGCCCAGAACCTGGTCCACAAGACCACCCTATCGGGCGCAGCTTGGCTTACCTACGGCATCTTGCTGTTTGGACGATGGCGCTTTGGCTGGGGAGGCAAGCGCCTTGTCACATGGACCCTGGTCGCCACGATACTGTTGGTACTTGCCTACTTCGGGAGCAAATTGGTGATCGAGATTCTGTTGCAGCGCGGCTGAATCTGCCACCCACACCCTATTTCACCAGCCTGACAACCCCAGCAACGGCGGACACGTTGCTATAGTCAGGGCATCCTGGCTGCAAGAGCACCCGCTCTTTCTTGAACACACTGCCCATCGGCGTACTGGTTTGCATACTGGTGACGCTGATACTTTGCTCGGGCTTCTTCTCGGGGTCAGAGACGGCCCTGATGTCCCTGAACCGTTATCGGCTCCGACATAAAGCCAACGCGGGCGACAAAGCCGCACAACGCACTGCCCGCCTGCTCGAACAGCCCGACCGGCTGATCAGCTTGATCCTTCTGGGCAATAATTTTGTCAATATACTGGCTTCTGCCATCGCAACCGTGATCGCCTTGCGCCTGATGGGCGAGGCCGGCATTGCGGTCGCCACAGGTTTGCTGACGCTGGTAATCCTGTTGTTTGCCGAGGTCACTCCCAAAACCTTTGCAACACGACGTGCTGAACAACTCGGCTTTTTTGCCGCACGTATCTACTCGCCTTTGCTCGTGATCACCTGGCCGTTGTTGGTCTGTATCAACTGGATCAGTAGCCGCATGTTGCGTCTGTTTGGTGTTACAGAGCAAAAAGAGGAAGACGAACACCTGTCGAGTGAGGAGCTGCGCACCGTACTCAACGAGACAGCCGGCATGGTGCCGCAGCGTCATCGCGACATGCTGCTGAATATCCTTGATCTGGGTACTGTATCGGTAAGCGACATCATGGTGCCGAGAAACGAGATCGTCGGCATCGACCTTGATGCCCCGTGGGAAGACTTGCTCAAACAGATCACCGAGAGCCCACACAGCCGACTCGTGGTCTATCGCGAGAACATTGATCAGGTCGTTGGCGTGATCTGGCTCAGAAAGATGCTCGATGCCTTGCGCTCGGGGAACATTACACGCGAGTATCTCGAGTCGGTAACACGCGAGCCCTACTTCATCCCTGACGGCACGACCTTGACCGTCCAGCTGCTGAACTTTCAGCGACAACAACGCCGCGTCGGCCTGGTCGTGGACGAATACGGCGACATTCAGGGCCTGTTGACACTGGAAGATATCCTTGAAGAAATTGTCGGCGAGTTCGACACCGACCCGCAAGTATCCCCTGCTGAAATCCGCCCTCAAGACGATGGCAGCTTTCTGGTTGACGCCAGCGCCGGGGTGCGAGCACTCAACAAGACCTTTGACTGGAGCCTCCCCTCAGAGGGTCCAAAGACGCTAAACGGGATCGTACTCGAGCATTTTGAAAACTTTCCCGAAGAAGGCGCATCCTTCCGCTTTGAGGAGCGAACGATCACCGTTCTTGCCGTTGCCAACAATCGGGTAACTCAGGTGCGCATCGATGGCCTGCCTGTCGACAACGAAAACGCGGCCGCCAGCGGCTGATTCTCACGCCAGGCCTGACCCATACATTGGCAAAGATCCGCACCCACTACACCTGTACCAGCTGCGCCGCTCACCACACCAAGTGGTCGGGCCAGTGTGCTGACTGTGGCGAGTGGAACACGCTTGAAGAATCAGCGGCCCCGGTGACAGCAAGTACGCCCGCACCACGTCTTGCCGGCTACGCGGGTGTGCGCAGTGAAGTCACTAGCGCAAAGGATGTGGAGCTGGTTGCAGAAGCCAGAACCGGCACCGGGCTCTCCGAGCTTGATCGGGTCCTGGGTGGAGGACTTGTTGCGGGGTCTGTGACGCTGCTCGGCGGCGATCCGGGAATCGGAAAATCCACTCTGCTTGTGCAGTGCCTTGCCAACCTGTCGCTATCGCGTCGCGTCTTGTACGTCACAGGTGAAGAATCACTGCAACAAGTGACCCTCAGGGCGCGCCGCCTCGGATTACCTGAAGACGGTCTGCGGCTGCTCGCGGAAACCCGCGTTGAGGCCATCCTCGAGCACGCCGCCCGCGAAAAGCCTGATGTGATGGTCATTGACTCCATTCAGACGATCTATACCGAACTCCTGAACTCGGCTCCCGGGGCTGTGGCACAGGTACGCGAGAGCGCCGCCCGCCTGGTGCGCCATGCCAAAGAGACAGGGCGTTCGATCTTTTTGGTCGGGCATGTCACCAAGGAGGGCGCGCTGGCAGGGCCGCGCGTACTTGAGCACATGGTAGATACGGTCTTGTATTTTGAGGGTGACCCCGGCAGCCGGTTCAGGGTCATTCGTGCGGTCAAGAATCGCTTTGGCGCGGTCAACGAACTCGGGGTGTTTGCCATGGACGACAAGGGCCTGAAACCTGTCGCCAATCCTTCGGCTATTTTTCTCTCGCGCCACCCGGAGCCGGTCAGTGGCAGCGTGATCATGGTGGTCAGAGAAGGCACTCGGCCAATACTCGTTGAAGCGCAAGCACTGGTCGATACGGCTCACGGCAATCCGCGCAGGGTCACCCTCGGTCTGGAACAGAATCGGCTCGCGATGATGCTCGCCGTGATGCATCGCCACAGCGGGATCGCGATGTTCGATCAGGATGTGTATGTCAATGTGGTCGGTGGGGTGCGCGTCTCGGAGACGGCCGCTGACTTGCCCGTGCTGCTCGCAGCCCTGTCCTCCTTCCGTGACCGCCCCCTGCCCTCGGACATGATCGTGTTTGGCGAGATCGGACTGGCCGGCGAGGTGCGACCTGTGTCCAACGGCGAAGAGCGTATGCGCGAGGCGGTCAAGCTCGGCTTCAAACGGGCGCTTGTGCCGGGCGGCAACCGCCCCAAGAGCGCGATCAAGGGGCTTGAGGTTCACGCGGTCAATCGCCTTCACGAAGCGGTGGATACCGTCGCCGAGCTCGATTGAAAGCCCGCGCTTGCTAGAATCCGCCCGGCGCTACATCCGGGCAGAGCATGAGTACCAAGGCGAAAAAAATTCCGAAGTCCACAAAATTCGAGGACGCCCTTGGCGAACTCGAACACCTCGTGCGTGAGCTTGAATCCGGAGAGCAGCCGCTTGAGGAGTCGCTGGCGCGCTTTGAACGAGGTGTGGCGCTATCCCGATTCTGTCAGCAAAGCCTGGCAGAGGCCGAGCAGAAGGTACGTGTGCTCACCAATCCCGGCGATGAAACAGAAGAAGAGCTCGCCGACTTCGAGCCTGAAGCATGACACTTGCCGATCAACTCGACGCCTGGCGTCAGCGCGTGGATACCGCCCTGCTCCAACAGTTGCCCGAACACGACGCCAACGGTACGCAACTGCAAGCCGCCATGCGCTATGCCGCCACCATTGGTGGCAAACGCGTGCGTCCTGTACTCACCTATGCAACCGGAGAGGCGCTTGGTGTGGACCCCGTACGGCTCGACATACCGGCAATGGCTGTGGAGATGATGCACGCCTACTCACTGGTGCATGATGACTTACCCGCCATGGACGACGACGATCTGCGTCGTGGCAACCCGACCTGCCACATTCGCTTTGGTGAGGCCATCGCCATTCTTGCAGGCGATGCCCTGCAGGCGCTCGCCTTCACCTTGCTGGCAACCAACCGCGATGCCGAACTGTCCGACACAGCGCGCGTCAGCATGATTGCCGTGCTCGGAGAGGCCAGCGGCGGCATGGGCATGGCCGCTGGTCAGGCGATTGACCTGGAGGCGGTGGGGCATGCGCTTGATCTGGCAGCACTCGAGAACATGCACAGACACAAGACCGGTGCCTTGATTCGAGCAAGCGTTGTGATGGGTGCCATCATGGCTGGTGCTGACGATGAGCTGATCGCACGGCTTGACAGCTATGCGGCCGCCGTCGGGCTGAGCTTTCAGATCGTTGACGACATTCTCGATGTGGTCTCCGACACCGAAACCCTTGGCAAGACACAAGGCGCCGATATCGCCCTGAACAAACCCACCTACCCGGCCTTGCTCGGTCTTGAAGGCGCCCGCCGCCACGCCGATGCGAGACACGCCGAGGCCGTGGCAAGCCTCGATGGACTCGGCAGAGAGTTTGACACCTTGCGAGAGCTCTCGGCCTGGGTGGTCAAGCGTAGCCACTAGGACGAGAATTTCCGCGCTCATCACCCGAGTGGCACGTTTTACCTGTCACATTCAACTTGTCAGGGGGGCCTGACCCCGCTCATAATCCAGATCCCTCCTATACGCCCTTCACATGGACGTCGCCGCGCCTGCCTCCACCCCTCTGCTGGACACGATCACCACGCCTGCCGACCTCAAGCAGCTGGACGAGCGAGAGTTACCACAGCTGGCCGATGAGTTAAGACTTGCCGTGGTGCATTCGGTGGCAAGAACCGGGGGGCATCTGGGCGCAAGCCTTGGCACCATCGAGCTGACCGTCGCGCTTCACTATGTATTCGACACACCCCATGACCAGCTCGTGTGGGATGTCGGACATCAGACCTATGGGCACAAGATACTCACCGGTCGCCGTGAGCAGATGCAGAGCATCCGAAAACGCAATGGGCTGGCAGGCTTTCCAAAACGAGAGGAAAGCGAGTACGACACCTTTGGCGTGGGACACTCGAGCACATCAATCAGCGCCGCCCTTGGCATGGCACTCGCGGCACGTGACGTCGAGAACGGCCCGCGCATAGCGGCGGTTATAGGTGACGGTGCCCTGACCGCTGGCCTCGCCTATGAAGCGCTTAATCACGCAGGAGATGAACGCGCCGACATGCTTGTCATCCTCAATGACAACGACATGTCGATCTCGCCCAACGTGGGTGGCATGAACAAGTATCTGGCGCGCGTGCTGTCTGGCAAGGTGCTGGCTGGCGCTCGGGAAGGCGGCAAGCGCGTGCTGAGCAAACTGCCGACCATGTTTGAGCTGGCACGCCGTACCGAGGAGCATGTCAAGGGCATGGTGGTACCGAGCACACTGTTTGAGGAACTCGGCTTCAACTACTTCGGCCCGGTAGATGGACACGACGTGCGTGGCCTGGTTGCAGTGCTTCGCAACCTGCGTGACATGGACGGCCCTATCTTTTTGCACGCCGTCACACGCAAGGGCCACGGTTACAAGTTTGCAGAGGAAGACCCTCTCGCCTTGCACGCGGTGTCGCCCTTTGACCCATCTACCGGCAAACCCAGGGCGAGCGGTGGAGGGCCCAACAAGCCAACCTACACACGCGTGTTTGGCGACTGGCTTATCGATGCCGCCGAGGCCGATCCAGCAGTTGTGGGCATTACCCCGGCCATGCGCGAAGGCTCGGGATTGGTGGAGTACGAGCAGCGTTTTCCTGATCGCTATGTCGATGTCGGTATTGCCGAGCAACACGCGGTAACACTCGCTGCGGGCCTTGCCTGTGGCGGCATGAAGCCTGTGGTTGCCATCTACTCCACCTTCTTGCAGCGCGCGTTTGATCAACTCGTGCACGATGTCGCCATTCAAAACCTGCCGGTGGTGTTTGCGGTAGACCGCGCAGGGCTTGTAGGGCCGGACGGGCCGACGCATGCCGGCAGTTTTGACTTCTCCTACATGCGCCCGATTCCAAACATGACAATCATGGCCCCGGCAGACGAGAATGAATGCCGGCAGATGCTGCATACCGCCTTGCAGCTAGGCACTCCTGCCTCGGTGCGTTACCCGCGAGGGCATGGGCCTGGTGTGGAAGTGCAGGAGACACTGACAGCCCTTGACGTAGGTCGTGCCGAGATCAGACGGCACGGCAGCCGTACCGCCCTGCTCGCCTTTGGCACCATGCTCGCAGCGGCAGAGGCTGCTGGTGATGCCTACGATTGCACAGTGGTCAATATGCGATTCGTAAAGCCGCTGGACACACAACTGATCGAATCACTCGCCAAGGAGCACGACATTCTCATAACGCTTGAGGAAAATGCGATTCCGGGCGGTGCAGGTGCCGGCGTGATGGAGCACCTTGGCTCCGTGGGTGATTACACGCCCGTACACCTCATAGGACTACCCGACGCCTTCATCGAGCACGGCAGCCGAGACGAGCTTCTGGCGGCAGCCGGCCTCGATGCAGCCAGCGTGTTAGCGCGAGTGGGTAGCCTGGTTGACCAGAGCCTGGTCAGGCAGGCTGCAGATCTCGGCTAGCGACAACAGCTTCTACTGTTCGCTTGCTCAGATGAAACCACTGGCTACAGGCATGTTGGGCGAGCACATGCACTCGCTCGTGCCCGCGGATTAATCGCTTGCACACAGTCGCGTAGGCCACCTCGTCGCTGTTGTTCTGTTCTGACAGATGGCCCAGGAGTATGTGTTGCAGATTCTTGTGATCGAGATAAGCCACGAGTTCTGCCGCCTGATCATTGCCCAGATGCCCCCAATCGGACCGGATGCGCGCTTGCAGCATCGGCGGATAGGGCCCACTCCTCAGCATTTCGGGGTCATAGTTGCACTCTACCAGCAAGCCATCTACACCCACGAGCTTTTCCCGCACGTGCGGGGTACAGGCACCAAGATCAGTCACATTGGCAAAACGAACACCGCCTGACTCGAACACAAACTGACAGGACTCTGCCGCATCGTGAGGGGTCGGAAAAGGATCAATGCGCACATCATCGATCACAAAGGGTTCGTGTGCATGGAAGACATTGACCTTCGGGAAGCGATTGTCCCGAGCGCCAGTGAAGGTGCCATGCGTGACCCATACAGGGACCGAGTGCTTGCGCGAAACTGGTCCAGCCCCCTTGACGTGATCACCGTGCTCGTGAGAGATCAGGATCCCGTCGAGGCTGTCCAGCGAGACGCCGAGGGCGGCCATTCGCGCGCGGGTTTCCTTGAGCGTGAACCCGCAGTCAACGAGCAGTGTGGTCTTGGCTGACCGAAGCAGCAGCGAGTTTCCCGAACTCCCACTACCCAAGGTGGCAACCTGAAGGGCGGCAACTTCCAACATAGTGGCGGGTGGGGAGCGCGTTAGACGATGTCGTTGACGAGCGAGGAGAGCAGCCTTTGCTCTTCTTCAGCAGACAAACGACGACCCTCTTCATTTGTCACGCTCACTCGCACCGCACTGATGTGCACAGGCACCACCGACAAAACCACGTCGTTTTCGTCGGATTGGTCGCTGAAGGCGATTCTGCCCACTGACGGATCACGATTGGAAATTGTGCGACCACCGCGTATCAGCGCCGAGGCGACATCCTCAAACGCGCTGCGGTAGCCTCTGTGCACGACCAGCTGGGTTCCGGCAGAGGTGGTGCGAAGGACTGCAGCATCCAGCACGTCTGCGGCATCCGCTGCGCTGATGATGCCGCGACTCTGTTGCTCGCTGACGCCGAAAAACACCAGCAAACGGGCCAACAATTCACTGGTTGTCTCAGGATCGCTCGATGTGGCGGGCCATGCAGGCGCACTGTCTACCTTGTCGGTGTCCACGATCTGGCGCCGGGCAAACAGACGCGCGCCACTGCCGGTTCGCTCCAGACGAAAGGCGATGCGCTCGCTCATGTCGCCAGCGATCAGATTCCTGAGCACACCGGACGAGTCGGCAGAGGCCCATCGAGTGGACACGGTTCCAGCAACCGGCAAGGTCTCGGATACCACTCGTCCGGTTGAGGTGATAAACGCGATCACACGCGGCCAGAGATCCTCCGGTGTGGCGTCAAACTCGAGCCAGCTACCGGTATCGCTGCGCACAAACCGAGCTCCTTCAACGCCTGGCAACAGCGTGTTGCGAGTGATCTTTCCTGCCGTGTCGCCAGGCACGATGAATTGCTCGGCATCGCTGATATCAGTCAGGTCCGGAGGGATTTGTAGAGCGCGAGCTTCTGCCGAGCCACTGCCATAGACAATATCAGGACTGCGGGCGCTATCCAGCGCCGAACACGCACTGATCAGAACTGACACAAAAGCCAGAATCGGTGCCATATAGCGCCACCGGTTTGTTCGCAGATACTCAGTCATGTGGGTAGTCTAGCTTGCTCTCATCAGTCCACGACCTGGTCCGGGATCAACAGAGCACTATGCCGGGGCCGCAGCCTTTGCGATGACACCCGATGCACTCAAGGCCTCTTCAACGGTGGCGTGAAACCGCGCGTCAAGGGGTGTCATCGGTAGACGCAATGTGGGTCCGATGCGCCCCATACGAGACAGTGCCCATTTTACCGGTATCGGGTTTGATTCCAGAAAGAGCGATGTGTGCAGAGGCGCAATCTGTTTGTCTATGGCTTGGGCGGTGATCGCGTCGCCGGCAATCGCTGCCGTACACATCTTTGCCATCTCTGCGGGTGCGACATTGGCAGTGACCGAGATATCGCCATGGCCACCGGCGAGCATGCTGGCGCAGGCCGTGGCATCGTCGCCGGTGAGTACCATAAAGTCGGGACTGCAGACACTCACGAGTTCAGCAATTCTGTCTGCCGTGCCGAAGGCCTCCTTGATGCCGACAATATTATCGGTACGCGACAAGCGCGCGGATGTTTCGGGCAGCATGTCGAGGCCGGTGCGGCCTGGCACGTTATAGAGGATCTGAGGGATGTCTACTTCGCGGGCTATGGCTGAGAAGTGCTGCAACAATCCCTCTTGCGTCGGTTTGTTGTAGTACGGGGTGACCAGCAGACAGGCATCCGCACCGGCCTGAGCGGCATGGCGCGTAAGCGTGATGGCCTCTGCGGTGGAATTGGCGCCGGTGCCGGCGATCACCGGGATGCGCCCGGCACACAGGCTGACGACCTTGTTGATTACCGCAGCATGCTCAGGCACCGTCAAGGTGGCAGATTCGCCGGTGGTGCCCACAGCCACAATCGCCGCTGTGCCGCAGCTTATGTGCCACTCGACGAGACTCGCAAGTGCCTCCTCGTCCACTGAGCCGTCGTTGTGCATCGGGGTGACGATCGCCACCATACTGCCCTGAAGAAACATGCCTTTCATTTCCGAACTCGTGCGCGGCATGGTACTGACGGCAGTGACAGGACTCAAGCGACTTATTCATGCAGAACGGACAGTCAAACCAGCCAACGGACTCGCAAACCGGATCCTGAGCCTGCACACTCACACCTCCCGCCCGCTTGCCGGATGCTCACTCGATAGCAAACATGACCCAGCTCGATGCCCCTGCACCTCCCTTTGAACTACCCGCCACCGGCGAGTCCACGGTGTCGCTGACCAGTCTCGCCGGGTCCATCGTCGTGCTGTATTTCTACCCACGCGACGCTACCCCCGGGTGCACCACCGAGAGTATTGACTTCACCGAACAACACGCCGAATTTGTGGCTTGTGGCGCGGTTGTGCTCGGGATCTCGCAAGACAGCATCAAGAGCCACGAAAAATTCAAGGCCAAGCACGAGATGCCCTTCGAGCTGCTGTCCGATGAGCCTGGCGATACCTGTCGCGCCTACGATGTGATCAAACTCAAGAAGATGTACGGCAAGGAGTTCGAGGGTATAGAACGCAGTACCTTTCTCATCGATGACAAAGGAGTACTGCGAAAGGAATGGCGCAAGGTCAAGGTTCCCGGGCACGTCGACGAGATACTCATCGCAGTGCGGGAATTGAGCAAGAGCTTGAAGTGAGGCTTGACCTACTGACGAAGGTATCGATTGCCAATATTGAAGTTGAGCATGTCAGGGATGTTTTCTCCGACACCACAATTGCCTGGCCCCTTGTCAAGACAGGTTCCGATCACCAGCTCATCGTCTATCACGCCCCAGATATCCTCAACCACCGCGCCGTTCTCGCCGAGCGGCGGCGGCTCTGGCAGGCTCACGTCAATGACGAGATCACCGTACTGCGCGTCGACCCTCTCCATCGTCGTGCGCATCACCGGCTGACCAAACACCGACGTGACAGGCTCTCCGTAAGTCACGGCCCAGGTCTTGATTGTCTCGGCGTAGAAAGTCTCACAAGCGCTATCGGCATAGTAGCGAATCGTTTCAACGAAGGCCTGTTGATCAAAGGCACGTTGCTGGATCCTGCTATTGAAGCAGCCGGCAAGCCACGTGCCTTGCAGACCTTCAACAGAAGCAGTAGCCGCACGCTCGCCAAGAGGTGTCGCCGGGAACGGCCCCAATAGCGAATTGCTCAGCCCCTCAAGCGTTGTCGATACCTCTGCACCAATGCTGACACCACCCTCTTCAAGAGCCACCAGATCATAGGAAACCTTACCGGGCGTATCGCCATAGATGTCTCCATCGTTGCCCTGCTGCAAGGCCTCAAAGCGAATCCCATACGCCTGCCGACCGTCCTCGGTAACACGTGGGCCCTCCAACGACCAGGTACTTACTGCCAGAGCACGGCTAAAGGTCAGCGGTCGCGTGGAACAGCCTGGCTCCTCGTACAGCCAGGTGTCGCTGGTGAGTCGCCCGTCGGCAAGATAGGCTTCGACAAACTCGGTGGTGAATTCCCCCTCGGCACCCGGCTCGCAGCCATAACTGCGAAGACCAATCAACCCATCCTGAAAGTTGGCTTGCGCACCGTCACCGGGGTCGCCACCGGGGTCGCCGCCCTCCTCATCAGTGTCGCCATCATCGGCTTCCATGGACCCATCGCTTGCCCCTTGATCCGATTCATCAATGCCGTTCGATGAACCACAGGCTGCCACTATCAGACACAAGGCGCATGCAGATAGACTCGATGAAAGGGTCCGTTGCGATCTAGCCATAACTCGGAGTACCTCAAGGGGCTCATGGAGAATCAACACCAGAGGATGCCCTGTCATCAAATTGACGACAACCCCAAAAATGACTAGTCGCCAAAAAGCGAGGCTGATCAGGCCGCAGCCGCGACCGGCTCGGTGCGCGACTCACGCGCCTTTGGCCAGGCATTCATGACGGCTTGAATGAGCGTCGCCAGGGGGATGGCAAAGAACACCCCCCAGAAGCCAAACAAGCCACCGAAGAACAGCACCGCAACAATGATGGCGAGCGGATGCAGGTTTACCACCTCGCTGAACAACAACGGTACCAACACGTTGCCATCGAGGATCTGAATGACCTGATAGATCAACAACAGGTATCCGAGCTTGGCTACAAACCCCCATTGAAAAAAACCGACAAGCGCAATGGGCACAGTGACCACGACAGCTCCGATGTACGGAATGATCACCGATACGCCGACGGCAAAGCTCAGTAGAAGCGCATAGTCCAACCCCATCAGCATGAAGGCGATATAGGTCGCAACCCAGACGATCATGATCTCCACGAACTTGCCGCGGATGTAATTCGCGATCTTCTGATCAACCTCACGCCAGACCCGGAAGGACAACTCACTGCGCTGAGGTACAAACATGCGAAAAAAGCCCAACAGGGTGTCCTTGTCCTTGAGTGCAAAAAACACCATCAAGGGCACCAACACGACATAGACGGCGATCACCACAATAGAGCCGAGTTGCGCCAGCGAAAAGGACAGGATGTCTTGCGTGACTGAGGCGATCTCACGGCGAACGTTGCCGATCAGATCATTGACCTGAGCGGTCGTGAACACCTCCGGATACAACTCAGGCAGGCGCAACATCTCGGTCTGCAGGCGGCCGAGCAAATCAGGCGCGGCACGTACCAGCTGCTCAACCTGCTGGAAAAGCAAGGGAACAATGACGATCAAACCAATCAATGCCACTGCCAGAAAGGCAAGCAACACAAACACGGTTGCCAGGGTGCGCGGCACGCGCCACCGCTGCAGCGTCTTGACCACGCCCTCGAGCAGATAGGCAAGCACCAGCGCAACCAGCACCGGTGCGAGTATGTCGCCAAACAGCCAAACAAGGCCGAAGACCACACACAACAACAGCGCAAGGATGACGGCCTGCGGATCGGAGAAGTTCCGCGAGTACCAGTCGCGGAGAATGTCTAACATTGACTTTCACTTGGGGCTCGTTTTTCAACGAGCATTGAGGATGCTCTTGTAAGTATGCCACCGCTTTCGAGCTTGAATGCCTGCATAAGCAGGATGTACGCCGCCGCCATATTCGCCTGTTTATTGACGCTCTTGAGACGCAGCGCACTCGCCACCCTGCTCAAGATGTTGCCGGGCAAATCTGAACAGCTCATCCATCAGGTTGGAGCGAAACTTCTGGCGTTGGCGAACAAAATAAAACGAGCGTGGTAGCCGGGGCTTCAACGGACGCGCTTTCAGTGTACCGAGCGTGACCTCCTTGCCAATGGTCGCGCGTGACACGATAGAAACCCCCAGGCCAGCCTGAACAGCCCCCTTGATCGCCTCGGTGCTCCCAAGCTCGACGGCAGAGTGCAAGCGATCCTCATCAAGCCCGACGCTCAATAACCAACGGGCAATGACGCTACGAGTCCCGGAGCCGATTTCGCGCTGAATGAACTCGTGCTCCAGCAGATCATCAGGCTCAACTTCAGTCTTTGCAGCGAGCGGGTGCTCTGGCGCCACCACCACCACCAGCTCATCGCTTACACAGGTTTCGACCCTCAATGACTGATTGGCAACATCGCCCTCCACAATGCCGAGATCGATGACATTGTCGGCGACCATCGCGACCACCGCATCGGTATTGGCAACCGTCAAGCGCACCTGCACTTCGGGGAAGCGTTGCCTGAAATCACCCAGCAGGCCCGGCAGCATGTACTCGCCAATCGTGGTGCTCGCCCCCAGGGTCACGAGCCCGGTGTGCACGCCGGTCATGGCATTGACCGACTCAGCCATCTGCTCGTGCAGATCAACAATGCGGGCTGCGTAGCGCTGCACCTCCAGACCCGCTGCGGTGAGGCTGATCCGGTTGTTGGTGCGATCGAACAGGCGCGTATCCAACTCTTCTTCAAGCCTGCGAATCTGATGGGTAATCGCCGGCTGGGTCATATGCAGCAGCTCACCGGCCCGTGTAAAGCTCAGCACACCCGCTACCGTGTGAAAAACCTGCATACGACGATCGACCATTCGGGGGTACTCGTTCCGGGGAGTCGTATCCTACCGCCACGTGACGCAAGCAGCCGTCGCTATACTGCACAGACCTTCAGGATCATTGTTCTCATGCGCGCGAGCGAGTTTTTCATCGGTACCACCAAAGAGATGCCGAACGACGCCGAGATCATCAGCCACCAGCTGATGATGCGGGCCGGTTTCATTCGACGCCTCGGCTCAGGCCTTTACACCTGGATGCCGGTTGGCCTGCGCGTTGTGCGCAAGATCGAGGCGATCGTGCGCGAAGAAATGGCGGCCGCCGGTGCATTGGAGCTGTTGATGCCAGCGGTCCAGCCAGCAGAGCTTTGGCAGGAATCAGGGCGATGGGACAAATACGGACCGGAACTGCTGCGCATTTCTGACCGGCATGACCGCGATTTTTGCGTGGGTCCGACCCACGAAGAGGTCATCACCGACATCGTGCGCCGCGAGATCCGAAGCTACAAACAGCTGCCGGTCAATTTCTATCAGATTCAGACCAAGTTCCGCGACGAAATTCGGCCACGCTTTGGTGCGATGCGCGCGCGCGAATTCATCATGAAGGATGCCTATTCGTTCGACATCGATGAAGCAGGATTACAGAAAAGTTTTGATCGCATGCATGCCGCCTACGTCAGGATTTTCGACAGGATCGGGCTTGATTATCGAGCGGTGGATGCAGACAGCGGGAGTATCGGCGGTGCCACATCCACGGAGTTTCATGTTCTGGCAGACAGCGGAGAGGACGCGGTCGTCTACTCGACCGGCAGTGACTATGCGGCCAACATGGAAAAGGCTGCCGCCATCCCCACAGGCGAGCGTGCGGCGGCCACCCGGAGCATGACCCGTGTGGAGACTCCAGGAGTCCATACCATTGACGATCTGACAAACGCGGTTGGTCAAGCGGCAACGCAATGCCTCAAGACCTTGTTGGTAAAAGGTGCATCCGAGCAAGCACCTGTCATTGCCTTGTGCGTTCGTGGCGACCATGAGCTCAATGACATCAAGGCGGAAAATCTGCCCGAAGTGGCCGAACCCTTGAGCTTTGCCGACGCCACCGCCATACGCTCCGTTGCTGCCTGTGATGCCGGCTCGATCGGTCCTGTCGGGTTATCCATACCTCTGTTCGTGGATGCATCAGCGGCACTCATGGCAGACTTTGTCTGTGGCGCTAACGAAAACAACGTCCATCTCGGTGGCGTCAACTGGGGCCGCGATCTACCTGAGCCCGAGGTGCGTGACTTGCGCAATGTCGTTGAGGGTGATCCTGATCCAACCGGCTCAGGTACGCTCAAGATCGTGCGCGGAATAGAGGTCGGGCATATCTTCCAACTCGGCACCACCTACAGCGAAGCGCTGAATGCCAACGTGACCGATGAGGGCGGCAGACCACAAACACTGTTGATGGGTTGCTATGGCATTGGTGTGACGCGCGTAGCCGCCGCCGCCATCGAACAGAATCACGATGACAAGGGCATCATCTGGCCAGAGGCAATTGCACCCTTCGAGGTTGTGATCTCACCAATTCATGCCGCGAAATCCGACCTTGTGCGTGAGGCCGCGGAGAATCTCTACCTTGAAATGAAACACGCAGGTATCGATGTTCTCCTGGATGATCGCCCGCTGCGACCGGGGCAAATGTTTGCCGACATGGAGCTGATTGGCATACCACATCGCTTCGTGGTGAGCGACAAGCTGCTCGCCGCCGATCAATTTGAATACAAGGGCCGACGCGATGCCGATGCCACACTGATTCCTCGGGGTGATGCCTTGGAGCAACTACTCAAACTCAGGGCGTCTTGATCAGATCTCGGTATAGCTCTCGGCGAGTCGTTGTTCCTTGATGACCTCGCCGCCGTACAGTAGTCCGCTTGACACAACAGCTTCGCGATAGGCATCCATCAAGGCGGCGTGTACGCGACGCGCTGCCGGGGAATCGTTGAACGTGACTGCCCGCTCGAACTCCTCGTCCCCAAGCCCGCGGTACAACCAGCCTGTAAACGCGATACCTGCCTCTTCAAAGTGCGTGGTAATGTCCAGCCGCTTTGCTCGCATGACCTCAGTTGCCGCCGAGACGCTGGCTTTATCCATGTGTGGAAGCTCACTGGCCATACCCACAAGTACCGCGGTTTGAACATCGACATACATCTGCGCCTGCGCTGCCGCCACATTATGTCGGCGATACATGTCAGTGATCAGTGTGCGCCTCCAGTGCTGCTCGGGATCAGCCATGAACTCGGATACGAATTTTTGGTATTGAGGACCACTTGCACCACGCTTTTCAGTGAATTCTATAGCGATCAAACGCCGGCCAAAGTCTGTTGAATGAGCCTTTATACGTTCCAGCGTATCTTCGCTATCCAGACGCTGGTTCAGTGCCTCATGTACCACTTCGGTGAGTCGGTCAACGGCAAAGGCGGTGCGGGCCGCCGTGATTGTTGCCGCACGGGTTGCATCTGTTAGCGATTCATCGAGGGGCGGATGGTTCAACTCTGCCTCGATCTCGAAAATCATCTGGCGTGACAACTGATCGATGTCGAGCTTGATCCCGCCTGTACGCATCAACACAGACACCGTATCGTGCCCGCGGGTGATGTCATCACTGACCGTCAAGCCAGGTCCAGACCACCCAAGCAAGACCAGCACAGTCGTGATTGCGATCAGGTATTGCCGGATGCCGGAGGGTCTGTTGTCGCGTAGTGCTGGACGCATATCGTCGCATTTGCTCTGCCTTGTACAGACGCTAGCGGCTGTAGCACAGGCGACCAAACCAGACGTGCCACGTTGCGCCAAGAGCCTCACAACACAGGCGTGCTCAGGATCACGCTATGACGCAGCCCCCTCCCATACCGCCGTGCTGTGAGCCCAGGTAAGCGGACAGCGCCTGTGCGGGCAGACCGCCGATCTGACGTTACCCGCTACGCGTGTACTCGGCGGATTCCTTCCCGCCGAACTAGCGACTCTTCCGTCGTGCTCAGCACGATGCTCCGCGCGTGAGTGCTGTGTCGCAGGCAAGGCCTCGAAACGCATTCAGTGCAGGTGAGGAGGTATCGATGGTGTAGTCGAAACCCAGCGGTGAAATATTGCTGTAGTACACGATTGCCTTCAGGCCCGACCATTGAGTAGATGCGAGCGTCCTGATCTGCTCGATGAAGTTGGACTTCCAGAATCTGTTGGCAGGATCCTCTCGCAGTCCTACCCACAACAATTGAGGCTTACCGATATTAACGCCCCACTGGTACCACGCGTTGTAGATGGTCTCAGGGTCCTCGAAACTGTTTATCGGTACAGAAAGTCCACCGATCCAGTCAACGTAGTCATAGCCTGGGTAGAAGGTCTGGCCCTCTCCCTTGGCAAATGAACGCGCACGAGGAGCAAACACCCATTCGACATTGGTAGCACCTTTTTGCTGAAAGATTCCGTGTACGTAGCGCCAGGCGGCGATAAACTCTTGAGGCGTCCCGATCAATTGCGGTTGCCCTGCGTTCTGATCCATTTCCCATGCAAACATCATCAGGATGGGAGCCTCGAGGTCTCTCATCGCAATGGCCATCGCCTCGATCTCTTTATCGAATTGTCCCGCCACAATCTTGCGCGCGCGCTGCGGATCTCTGGTGCCGTTGGTGGAATTGGGATTATCCGTTGCTCGCCAGGACATCAGCACGGTACGTCCATCCGCGATGTGCTTTCGGTCATAGAAGAAGGTTGAAGTCAAACCCGCTGAGAACTCATGGTTTCGATTGACAATATCGAACTTGCGCCCGACCTGACCCTCGGCAAACCCGGTTGCCGCATACCCGGATGCCATCCGCTCCTTGGCCACATCAGCACCGATCAATAACCCGTTGTTACGCGCGATGGGAGCGAACTCTTCGGGGGCAGAGTTGCCTTCAGGCGCGTTGGGTGACGCCCATGCGGCAGCAGCATCAAACAAGGCCCATCCATCGCGATTGCTCAAGCGAGGGAGCTCCTGAGTCATGTAGAAGCCAACTCTGGGGCCACTTGCTGCGGCACCACTAGCCAGTCTGTCTCCTCTGCCATAGGCAAATATGACGGCTTGGGCAGCCGCATCTGTGCTCCGGGCAATGACCGTCGCACCAGAACCTACCCTGCCGTAATTCATGGCCTTGGCGCCTGTGGCAACAGTTATCTCGCCTTGAAAACCAGCAGCGATCGGGTGACGCGGATTGACGATCTCAAGCTTGCGAGTCGCCTTGGTAAAACCCCGGTCTTTCCGAGAAAAAGACGTCATCCCAAAGCCCGGAAACGTCTCTGGCTTGGTGACAATGATCGGCTCGGGGGCATTTCTCAAACGCCACCTGATTCTCTGCCAGTAAACAGTGGAGGTCACGACAACAAGATCAAAACCTTGTATCGGTGCTCGCCCAAATTCTCTTATCCGATCATCATCGATGGCTGTGACGCTCCACCCCTGCTCACGCAGATGATCCATGTAGGCCTGATCCGCAGGGGGGACCGGGGCGGTGCGTGAAATGACAGCCACGCGTGGTGCTGTTTGGGCGCTAGCCGGTTGAGCAAAGCCCAACAGCGAAAGTACGATAGCGATCGCAAGCAGAGCGCTTAGCTGATGCGCGGGCGCACGCCAGGCAGGTAGGGACTTTCTCATGAAATATTGCAAGTAGTGACCAGACAGACGCGACGGAGTCTCGCAGAGCGGTTGACACCTATCAAGCCGATCGACCGTGCATGGAGCGCTTGTAATGGCCGTGCCTTCGTCGTCGCAACGGATGCATGCCCGTCCCATCAATACAACATCCGAACCGTGATGCAGGTATCAATTCCTGCAATTTTTCAGGTTTACGACCGATTCGGATGCTGCTGCCGACACTACAACGGTGGAGCAGCGAGCACTCCAGGGCGCCTCGCGTACTCCGTTTCAGTGACACGCGTCACATTTTAACTTTCAGCGAGCATCGCTCACGCTACCAACGTTCAAGGCACCTGGTCGGCATCCGGTGACCAGCCACCTACCGCCTTGACCTCCAGAAACTCCTCCAAACCCCACACGCCACCCTCGCGTCCATTGCCGGACTGCTTGTAGCCGCCGAAGGGCGAGCGTGCAGAACGCGCCTGACCGTTCATGTCCACCATGCCCGAGCGCAGACGTCGAGCCACACGATTGGCCTTTTCTCCATCGCTGGTCTGTACGTAATTGGTCAATCCGTAGTCCGTGTCATTGGCAATGCGAATCGCCTCTTCCTCGTTATCGAAGGGCATCATCGACAACACAGGCCCGAATATCTCTTCGCGCATAATCGTCATCTGGTTATGACAATCGGCAAACACTGTCGGCTTCACGTAATAGCCGCTGGTCTTGCCTTCCGGGCGCCCGGCACCACCGGCAACAAGACGGGCACCGTCAATACTGATACCAGTCTCGATCAAGCGCTGTACCTTGTCGAACTGCTGCTTGCTGACCAGCGGCCCGATGTGTCGGCCTTTAACAGATGCTGCATCTACCGCCGTTTGTTCCGCGGCTGCCGCCGCCTCCAACACGGCCTGATCGTAACGTGAGCGCTCGACAAGCATACGTGTGGGCGCATTGCAGGATTGCCCGGTATTGTTGAAACAGCGCGCCACGCCTTGAGCAACCGCGTCTTCAGGGGCGTCGGCAAAGACAATATTGGCACCCTTGCCACCGAGCTCCAACGACACACGCTTGAGCGTATCAGCGGCATTCTTTGAAATGGCAATCCCGGCCCGAGACGAGCCGGTGAACGACACCATGGCGACATCCGGATGACCCGAGAGGTGCGAACCGACTCCAGGCCCATCTCCGTTGACGAGATTGAATACGCCAGCCGGCACACCAGCCTCGTGCATGATGTCCGCAAACAACAGTCCTGATAGTGGAGAGAGCTCTGAAGGCTTGAGCACCATGGTGCAACCGCTCGCGAGAGCAGGTATCACTTTTAGCGCGATCTGGTTCATCGGCCAGTTCCACGGCGTGATCAATGCACAGACACCGATAGGCTCATACAGAATTCGGTCATTGGGCGTATCTGGACGCAGCTCACGTTCAAACTCGAAGCCCTCGAGTGTCTTGATGAACGACTCGATGTGATAGGCACCGCTACCGGACTGCGATGTTATCGCCATTGAAATAGGCGCACCCATTTCACGGCTGATCGCATCACCCATCTCATCTGATCGGCGCTTGTACACCTCGAGTATCCGGTGAAGCAGCGCCAGGCGCTCCTCCTTGCCAGACATCGACCAGCTTTCAAAAGCACGCGCTGCCGCTGAAACTGCAGCGTCAGCATCGGCCGTACTGCCGAGGCTGATGTGTGTAATGACCTCCTCAGTTGAGGGGTTGATTACCGCGGTAGTGTTGGCCGATTGAGAATCGACCCATTGACCGTCGATATAGAACTGAGTTGATTTCATCGTGCAGGGCTTGTGTGTCGATCGGGCGTCGACGGCTCCAAATCATACCGCTGTTCGTCGTGTCAATGCTGATCGGACCCTGCCCGTTATCTGGCCGAGCCGAGATCGTCTGGAAGAGCGAACACCCAGCACAAGCAGGCATGGCGTCAAGAACAAGGTCAAAAGCGTCGTGAAAGCCAAGCCGCCTGCGATAGCACTCGCCAACTGCGTCCACCACTGTGTTGACGGCGCCCCAAAAGAGATGCTGCGATTGACCAGATCAATATTCATGGCAAGCACCATAGGCATCAATCCAAGCACGGTGGTCACGGCCGTCAGAAGTACAGGTCTTGCACGTACGTAACCCGTCAGTAGTGAGGCTTCAACAGGGCCTGCACCCTGTGCCCGAAAACTGTTCCAGGTATCGATAAGCACGATGTTGTTGTTCACAACAATGCCGGCAAGCGCAATGATGCCAATGCCAACCATGACGATGCCGAACGTCTGCCCGGTCACCATCAAACCAATCAATACACCCGATGTAGAGAACAGGATGGCGGAAAGTACCAGTACTGCCTGATACACGCTGTTGAACTGGGTAACCAGTATCATGGTCATCAAAAACAGGGCCGACAGAAATGCCAGCATCAGGAAATTCATGGTCTCGGCCTGCTCCTCAGCCTCTCCTGCAAAGATGAGGCGCGCCCCCTCGGGCAGGGGTGTGGCTGCAATATCATCCTGCAGCTGACGCAGCCGGGTATCCACGATCTCGCCCTCTGCCACATCAGCAGCGACGGTTACGGTACGGTCGCCATCAACGCGCTCGATGGTGCCGGTACGAGCACCAGGCTCGATACGAACAAAATTGCTAAGCGGCACCATGCCGCGTGGTGTGGAGACCCGTATTTCGTCAATAGCGTCAAGATGGCGTGACTCCAGCGGGTAGCGCACTCTGATGTCGAGCTCGTCGCTGGCGTCGTCAGGCCTGTAGCCCGCTATCCGAATACCGGATGTAACCAATTGTATTGCCTGACCGATAAGTGCAACGTTGGCACCAAACAAGGCCGCTTCCTCACGATCCACTTCAAGTCGCCACTCAATACCGGGCAAGGGTCGATTGTCCGTTACGTCGACAAACCCACCCACACGATCCATCGCCGCACGCAAAGCGACCACCGACTCCTCAAGGCGAACATCGGCGGCAGCTCCTGTGACACCTGACTGCGCCGGGTCGACACTCACTTGCAAATTGATGGGCTTGGCACCACCGTCCGGCCCACCTTCGTTGGCAACAAACTCGATACGCACGCCAGCGATATCTGCAAAGGACTCACGTAGTTCTTCGGCAATAACCGCAGCTTTTCGACGCAATGACCAATCGATGAACTCAAGGGTAACCGTACCTATCTGGTCCGCGCTGCCTCCACCCAGACCAGAGGACTCACTGCCTGTGCGTGTGTATACAGACTTGATCTCGTCGTGATCCAACAGACGCTGCTCGACCGAGCGCAGCACACGATCCTGCTCATAGATTGAGAGGTCCCCTCTTGCGGCAACCGATATCGCCATGGAGGTGGGCTCTACTGACGGAAAGAACTCAACACCACGCCCGATCTTGGAATACAGAACATAGCTGCCCACTGTAAACAATAAAACCGCCAACAAGGTCAAGACCGGGTGCATCAACATCCGGTAGAGCGTTTTGAGGTACCAGCGCTTGGCTCCGTGAGTGCGCGCTACCACATGGACTGGCTGGATACCGGACACATCTTTGTCTTCAGAGAACGATGCGGTCGACAACACAGGGCCTCTGCTGATCTTGGCGCCGATCACCGGCACAAATACAAGAGCCATAGCCAATGATGCCAACAGACAGGCAATGACGGTGATCGGCATGTAACGCATGAACTGCCCGATCAAGCCCGGCCAGAACAGCAAGGGAAAAAACACCGCCAATGTCGTGAAGGTGGAAGCGACAACAGGCCACGACATACGCTTTGCCGCCCTCGCCCAGGCCTCTCTTGGAGAGACCCCTTCATTCATGTTGCGATCAGCCAATTCTGTCACCACGATGGCTCCATCAACCAGCATGCCAACAACGAGAATCAAACTGAACAGCACAACAACATTCATGGTGTTACCCATAGCCCAGATGACCAGAATACCTGTCAAGAAAGAACCCGGTATGGCAAAGCCCACCAGTACAGCAGAGCGCACACCCAGGGTTGCCATGATGACAATCATGACCAATACAACACCTGATACGACGTTGTTCTGAAGATCGGCAAGCATGGTCCGGGTCTCCACAGACTTGTCCTGATGAAAACCGATCTCAAGATTTTCCGGTAAAGCCGGACGGGCCTGCTCTATGGTCTCGCGCACCTGCTCGATAGTCTCGATGATGTTTGCGCCGAGTCGCTTGGATATCTCCAACACCAGGGTCGGCTGACCATCAAGACGCGCAAAGCTGGTGGGATCCTTGTATGTTCGTCGCACCGAGGCAACGTCGCCAAAACGCACAATCGCATCAGCGGTCACCTTGACAGGCAAATCCAGTAGATCGTTGATGTTCTCGATGACGCCGGGCACCTTCAGAACAAGACGACCGGCACCGCTGTCAATCGATCCTGCCGCCACCAACAAATTATTGTTGGCTACCAGACTGATGATCTCGCCAAAATCGACCGAATAGGTCTCCATGACCAAGGGATCAACGATAACTTCAAGGACCTCTTCGCGCTCACCGGCGATATCAGCCTCCAGCACACCCGGCAAGGCCTCGAGTGCATCTTTCAGCTCTGTGGCAATAGCGGTCAATGTCCGTTCCGGAATACTCCCGGACAAACTGACGTTCAGCACCGGAAACAATGACACATTGACTTCGTTGACACTCGGCTCATCGGTTGCAGCCGGTAACTCGGACTTGGCCACATCGACCTTTTCTCGCACGTCGGCCAGTGCCAGAGCGCCATCAAATCCTGCATCAAACTCCAGCAATACCGAGGCACGCCCCTCACTCGCAGTGCTGGTCATATCCTTGATACCGGTAATCGTCTGAAGCTGTTTCTCCATTGGACGCACCAGCAGGCGCTCGGCATCCCCGGGGGAGATGCCATCGTGACTCATCGATACATAAATGATCGGAATAGGCACATCCGGTTCAGATTCCTTGGGAATAGCCTTGTAGGCAAGCGCGCCGGCAAGCACCAGAAAAACCAGCAACAGCAGGACGGTTCTGGTGCGGTCAAAAGCCGCTTCGATCAATGCATTCACTGCGGCGAACCCTCTGCCGCAGAAAGACTCACCTCAACCTTCTCACCCGCCTGAACAAATCCCTGCCCAAGGGTCACGATGCGTGTACCGGGCTCGATACCACTGATCCACGCGCCTTCGAGCGAGGTCCTGAGCACTGTAACGGGCACAAAAACCACGTGGTCTTCATCATCGAGCACCTTGACGCCAAGCTCACCATCCACTCCCAAGGTAAACGTGGATGGAGATACAAATACCGCCTCAATGGGTTCGCCTGGAATAGTCAAGGTAGCACTCACCCCGGCAGCAAGGGCCATATTGGTATTATCGATAAGTGCTTCGATTTCAAAACTGCGCGTAGCAGGATCAGCCACCGAAGAGACCCAGCTGAGCTTGCCTTGCAGTTGCTCGCCTGTGATCAGGGTGATGTTCACGTCCTGCCCTGGCTTGAGTCGTGAAGCGATCTGTTGCGCAGCTCTTGCTGTTACCTTGAAAAGGCTGTCGTCAACAAGAGTCGCCACCAGATCGCCACGCTCCACCAATTGCCCCACCTCGATCGGTAGCTGCTCAACCACCCCAGCAAAAGGCGAGCGTATACCCGTGTCTGCAAGATCGCGTTGAAGCCGGTCGACCTCGGCACTGGCAAGGCTTGCTGCCGCCGCCGCCTGCTCGGTTTGCAATTGCGATTGCAAGCCTCGCCTGCCGAGTGAAGCTGCTGCATTTTGTTCCGCACGAGCACTCGCCAACTGCGCCCTGGCACCGGCAAGCAGGGCCTCTCGCACACCCGGATCAAGAGCAACGAGCAACTCGGCAGCCTCGACTCTCGCGCCACGCTCCACAAAGAGCTCAATAGCGCGACCGGCGGTCTCTGCGCGCACCTCGACGATGCGGTTGGCAGTCAACTCGCCACGCAGCACCAGGTTACGTTTCTCTGGCTCTGGCTCCGCTACTTGCACCTCAACGCGCATTGGCCTGGTTTGCCCGGCATCACCAGCTGAGCCAGCCGTATCCGATGGGCCGTCGTTGCTACGAAACAGGCCGCTCGCCATCCACAGAACCAGTACCAGCGTCACGCCGACGGCCGCCATCCAGGAGGTTTTCATGACACTCGATATCACTCAGTTCAACGTGATGGCCGGGCATCCCGCATGACTGGCGCGAACGCACAGGAGCGAGAAGGGACGTCAGCCATCGGATCACAGACCCCTCACTAGCAAGTATAGGTCCGCGCCTGAGAGTGGTAGCGCCGATCAGCGCTTTCACTGACCTCTGTTCATGGACTCCTCCCCTGTCGTGTACAAACAGAGATACCCCGGCTCGCTCCGCGAACCAGGGTGGTCCCGTCATCCCTGACGGCGGCAGCCACGACCGACTGGCCTCCGTGTCCCGCCGTGTCCATGCTCGTGAATCGACATCCTGTCGAACTGCCGCTGCGCTGTTCCCTCAGCGCCGAGCCAGTATCGGATCACTGACATTTTTCGTCATCGGAAGCCGAGCGCGGCAAGGAAGGAAACCGCCGCGTAGACGTGTCGGAAAATTCTGCTTCGAGCCCGTTTTGTTAGCCACATCTCACTTGGCCGGCGACACGCCGACAGAAGCTAGCCGATGAGCGGCGCCGGCGTCACCTTGAGAATCTCTGCATAACTCGTCCTGCCCTGCGCCACCTTGCCTAGTCCGCTGACTCGCAAGGGGCGCATGCCGTCAGCAAAGGCCTGTTTTCGCAGGTCTTCAAGGTTGGTGTCCGGCAACACCATTTGCTTGGTTCCCGGTGTCATCTTGAGCAACTCGTATATACCTGCCCGACCGAGAAACCCGGTCTGACGACACTCTGGACAACCCGCAGGACGATGTAGCACTTCCGGTGGCTCAGCTTTCCAGGGCGCCATATAGTCGTCCCACTCGGTAACATCTACCTCCGCTGTTTCAACACAGTGCGGGCAAAAAGTGCGGATCAGACGCTGGGCGATGACACCGATCAACGTGGAGCGAATCAGATAGTACGGTATGCCAAGCTCCAACAAGCGCGTAACCGCAGAGGCGGCATCATTGGTGTGCAAGGTAGCAAGCACCAGGTGTCCGGTCAGCGCGGCTTGTACTGCCATCTGAGCGGTTTCGATGTCACGGATTTCACCGACCATGATGATGTCTGGATCCTGGCGCAACAGGGTCCTGACCCCAGCTGCAAAATCCAGATCAATGTTGTGCTGTACCTGCATCTGATTGAAGGCCGGCACAACCAGCTCAATCGGGTCCTCGATCGTGCAGACATTGACATCAGGCGTTGCCAACATCTGCAAGGACGAGTAAAGCGTCGTCGTCTTTCCAGACCCTGTGGGACCTGTCACCAGAACAATACCGTTGGGCTGGCGAATCATGTCATTCCAGAGATTGGCCTCTTGTTTGTCAAAACCCAGTGCACTTTGATCCTTGACCAGTACCTCAGGGTTGAAGATTCGCATGACCATCTTCTCGCCGAAGGCGGTCGGCATGGTCGAGATGCGTAGCTCAACTTCTTTGCCTTGATCGTTGCGTGTCTTCAAACGTCCGTCCTGGGGGCGTCGCTTTTCAGCCACATCCATACGACCCAGAATTTTCAAGCGGGATGTCACCGCGGCCATGACGCTGCTTGGCATCTCGTACACTTGCTGCATGACACCGTCAATGCGAAATCGCACAGCACCGGTTTCACGCCGAGGCTCAACGTGGATATCACTAGCGCGCTGTTCGTAGGCGTACTGCAGCAGCCAGTCGACGATACTGACTACATGACTGTCATTGGCCTCGAGCTTGCCGCCTCGCCCCAGCTGCATGAGCTGCTCAAGATTTTGTACGGCACTCGACTGCCCTGAGGTTTCCTTCTTGGCACTGAGCACAGACTTTGACATCTGGTACAGCTCACCCAGATAGCGCCGTATATCCGCCGGGTTGCAAATGACGAGCCGCACTTCTTTTTGAAGTACGCCGGCCAGTTCGCGCTGCCATTCCTCATCAAAGGGCTCGGTCGTACCAACGACAACGTGGTCGGTTTCAGCCTCAAGACAGATGACATTGAAGCGTGTGGCATAAGCACTTGACATGACCGCTGTGACAGCAGTGACATCGATGTTGAGCGGATCGATGCGACGCCAGGGAAGATCGACCTTGTCGGCCAACCAGCGAGACAAGAAATCCAGATCAACCGCAAGCTCAGGATCGCGGGCGGATTTCCAGCCGCTCGCTGCGATGCGCTCCAGTGGCCCACTGCTGTTTGCGCCACCTGGCCCTCGCGAGATGGAGCGCAGTAGTTGCACGGCTGATTCATCGACCAGGCCATCGATCAGCAGCCCGTCAAGTACGGACTCAAAGTCCAACTTACCTGTAGCCGGGTCTGCAAAGCGTCGCGCGTTTTCAGTTAGCAAGTCATCAGTCCGAGCAGGATCACTGTCTACATAGCGGCGTGTCTCACATGAGCGTTAGCCTGTAGGCCAGAGGTATCGGTCCGGTCACGAACCGAGTGCTGGCTGTGACACACTTCCGGTATAGTCGTGACAGCATCGAGTAAACAGCCATGAATACCATCCTGATCGTGTATGACTCGAATACCGGGCATACGCAGGCGATGGCACGCCGCGTAGCTCGCGGTGTGGAATCAATCACAGATTGCGAAGCTTGCCTGCGCAGCGTCGAAAAAGTTGGCCCCACCAGTGCCGAGCGGACACCTGCTGTGCCTGAAACCGGCGCGCCCTTTGTCGAGCCTCAGGACCTCGAGAGTTGCAGTGGCTTGATCCTCGGAACACCAACCCACTTTGGCAACATGTCCGCTTCGCTGAAGCATTTTCTCGATTGCACGACGTCACAGTGGCTTGGCGGCACGCTGGAGGGAAAGCCCGCTGCAGTCTTCACATCGACTGGCAGCCTGCACGGCGGCCAGGAATCCACCTTGTTGTCGATGGCACTGCCCTTACTACATCACGGAATGCTGATCACAGGTCTTCCCTACACCTTGCCAGAGCTCGCAACAACTCGCAGTGGCGGAACGCCCTACGGCGCAAGCCATTTCTCTGATCAGGACGGCAGCCGCAATCTCGATGACACCGAAGAAAAACTCTGCATGGCACTTGGCGCTCGTGTGGCCAGCATCGCCCGATCCCTGGCCTCGAGTCAGTTTTCATGAGCCCACATGAAGTGACAACAGAACCGACCGAACCAAAACGCAAGGCCGACCCCCGGCGAGCAAAAATGGGGCGTGTTCTGACCTTGATCGGACATCTCGGCTTGATATTTTTGTTCGTGAACTGGCTGACCTGGATTGCACCACCCAAACAGCTGCCTCGATCCTTTGTTCTGTTGCTCGCTGTGGCACCACTGTTATTGCCATTGCGCGGTCTACTGCACGGGCGACGGTACACGCATCAATGGACCAGTTTTTTATCGATGCTCTACTTCGCTGTTGGCATCGATCTCTGGTTCAACCCCGCCGAAGGCGCCACACTGCTCGGTGCCGCCGCTGTCTTGTTTTCCGTATTGCAGTTCGTTGGCTGCATCATGTTTGCGCGTTACACGCCTTCGGTGCCTGCTGTATCAACGACCTGACGTACAAAGGGCACAGTGAGCCTGCGCTGCTCGCTCAGTGATGCCTGATCCAGCTGGTCAACCAATTCCTTCATCGCGCGCATGTCGCGAGGAAAACGCCGGACGATCCAGCTCAAGACTTCATCGCTGGCGAGCAATGACCGTTGTTCAAACTCGCGCCGCAGGGCGTCAAGAATCTCCACCCCGGCCAACGGCTCTATATGAAATACCGGCCCCCAGTTCAGTCGCGTCGCCAGATCAGGCAACATCAGGCCGAGGCGCTCGACCGCGCGGTCAGCTGCAAATAACAAACGAGTATCAGCGGCCCGGCAACGATTGATGCAGTGAAACAGATCTGCCTCTGAACCATGATCCAGTCGCTGCAGATCATCGATACAGACGAGGCTGCAGGCTTCCAGACCCTCCAGGGCACTTGGCTGATTGGCAAGCTCACCCGGCACATAGGCGACGCGCAACCCCGCCTCGGTAACACTGCGGCAGGCAGCAGTCAACAGATGCGACTTGCCCGAACCGGCCTCACCCCAGAGATACAACTGCTTTTCATCAAGTTCGCCACGCGCGAAGGACTCGATACTGCGGCTTGCCAGCAAGCGCCCTGAATTCAGGCCATCGTCGCAGTGAAAGGTATCGAATGATGTGGCCGGGGCAGTGTCCAGCGCAAGCGTCAATTGAGCTGGCGGATCATTATCAATGGGCACAGTCAGTAGTGTCGTGTTGCCTGTGCTCAACGAATGACGTCGTAGACCAGACCGATGCCACGATCAATGGCGCCACGCTCGGCATCCGAAGACAGTACACCTCGACGCAACCAATCGACACCATCCAGGGCAACCGACACGGCGCCCAGCGCGTTGCGAGGCACCACCGAGAAGATCGCAGAATCACCGGAGAGTTCACGAGGCCAACTGTTGGCGACGCCCGGCACACCGGCTAGCAGACGGCTGAGTTCTGCGTAATCGTCGATGGCATTCAAGCCATCAATTCTGACCAGACCCTCAGCGCTTGATCCTGTGCCGCCGTATTCGTAACTGGCAGGCAGCCCTACTGACACGTCAGACACCAGCCAGGAGATTCCGGCACGCAAGACATCGTCGAGTGAGGTGCCACTGGTACGGGTGGTCTCTGACACATCACCCGCCGAGCGCGTCCAGTTGCCGACCCAACCGGCCGCAGCCTCTCGGCTGTCGGTTCGAGGCGCTCGTCCGGGGCTGCTTTGACGGCGGACTCGAGACGTAGCGGCTGTCGGGTCTTGCGGCACATCAAGAGCCGGCTGTACAGCTCGGGTCAAATGACCGGTCAGTACAACATCAATGGCGTAGCGCACAGAGGCTGCGCGCACCGCGGGCACGTTCTGAGAACGCAGCACGTCATCATCCAGTGGATCGCTGTCGGCCTGCACCTCAGGAAAGACAAGTGCAATACCACCGCCACCGGCAATCTCACGCAGACGCTCGCGCACCTTTGATGCGGCAGGGTCTGTTCCTCTTACCGTGCGCTCGGTGTCCTCGATCAAAAGCCACACCAGAGCTCTATCGACATTATCCAGCGGGCTCACACCAACAGCCGCATTATCAACCTCTCGATCAGAGCGTCCACCTGCTATCAGTGTCAGCACGCTCTCACGATTGAAGCGCACCAGCAACAGGTCAGTCGCCTCGCCCGACTCACGCACCTGCTCGCTGACCAGGGTGTCTGCAGGGATCAGTGTGCCGGGCTCGGGAGTACGAAAGCGATAGGTCTCCACGTAGTCCTCAGCGGCGGCCAGCGCTGCGCGAATCTCGTCGCGGTTCATGACCGTCTTGTCGCCGCTGTTGGACACCAATACCCGCCGCAAGGCCTGCACATAGGCCCCCTGACGCTCTTCCGGACTGCGGTCAGCGACTGCCACCTCGACGCTGAAAGCATCGGACTGCGCTGCCACAGGCCCGCTGATCAGCGCCGCAAAGGCGAGCACCGCCAACGCTGCAAATACACGTAATCCACAAAAGCGGATCTGGCCTGCGATGTCAGGGGTGTTTTGTTGGCTTCGCTCTGCGTCCATCCGAGTATCATCTCACGTTGCACGCTTGCGACGCTGCTGATGCGTTGGCGCCGACCTCCTACCTTGCTCCAGTGACGATGGACGAATCCAGAACCCTCGACCCGGCCAAGGGCCCAGCTGGTGACAGCTTGAGTTACGCCGCGGCCGGGGTAGACATATCCGCCGGCAACGCCCTGGTTGATCGCATTGGCCCACACGTCTCTCGGACGCGACGGGCAGGCGTACTCGGCGGGATTGGCGGCTTCGGCGGCCTGTTCGAGATCCCGGTTGAACGATACCGTCGCCCGGTCATGGTGTCCGGTGCCGATGGTGTTGGCACCAAGCTGCGCCTGGCCACTACCGTGGGACGCCACAACACCATCGGCATAGATCTGGTGGCCATGTGTGCCAATGACATCCTGGTGTGTGGTGCAGAACCCCTGTGGTTTCTCGATTACTACGCCAGCGCGAGTCTGGATGTGGACGTTGCCGAACAGGTCATTGCAGGCATTGCCGAAGGCTGCGTTCGCTCCGACATGGCCTTGTTGGGCGGCGAAACAGCAGAGATGCCCGGACACTACGCACCAGGGGACTATGATCTGGCAGGCTTTGCGGTAGGCATTGTCGAACATGACGAAATCATCGACGGCAGCAAAGTGTCGACAGGAGATCTACTCGTCGGCATCAGCTCCAGCGGACCGCATTCCAACGGATATTCGCTGATACGCAAGGTGTTGGAGCGCGAGCCCGCCGATATACTGGATCGCCCACTTGAACAGGTGTTGGAGAGTATGGCCGAGGACCTTGCGCACAGCAGGCCAATGGGACAGGCCGACGCCTTGGCGCCGGACGCCACCCTTGCCGACGCACTTCTGCAACCCACAAGCTTGTATGTTCGCCCGGTGCGCGCCGTGCTGGGCGATGCCGCACTCGGCTCAGCCGTACATGCCATGGCCCATATCACTGGTGGAGGGTTGACTGAAAACCTGCCTCGTGTCCTGCCACAAGGTCTTGCACCGCACTACGATGAACATGCCCTGCAACGCCCACCGCTCTTTCGCTGGTTGCAACGCAGTGGCAGCATTTCTGATGCTGAGATGCGACGTACATTCAACGACGGTATCGGATTTGTACTCGTGGTCGCAGCAGATCAAGCTGACGCCATCGTTGCTCGATTGACGAGCGAAGGGCAGCAGGCAAGCGTGATCGGTGAAATAGTCGCAAGCCCGTGAGCGCGCGTATTGCGGCCCTCATTTCCGGTCGGGGCTCCAACCTACTCGCAATTCACGATGCGTGCAGGGATGGCAGGTTGGATGCCGAGGTTGTTCTCGTGCTGTCCAACAGGCCGGACGCAGCCGGGCTCGAAATTGCTGCTGAAAGAGGGATACCCACAGAGGTAGTCGATCACCGCGCGTTTGCTGAAAGGCCGGCTTTCGACCGCGCTATCGGCAAGTCCCTGCTCGCCGCATCGCCGGATTGGATCGTATTGGCTGGCTTCATGCGCGTACTGGGCGCCGAGCTGGTCAGCCAGTGGTCGGGCCGCATGCTCAACATCCACCCGTCACTATTGCCGCGCCACCCTGGGCTGGATACTCACCAGAAGGTATTGGACGCTGGAGATACAGAACACGGGGCCAGCGTGCACCTGGTCACACCGGAGCTGGACGCCGGACCCATAGTCGCTCAAAGCAGGATTCCCGTGCTTTCCGGCGATACTGCAACTACCCTTTCCGAACGGCTGCTGCCCGTAGAGCACGCGCTGTACGTCGACGCACTGGCGCACTGCCTGTCAGGTGATGCGCCGGCAGACCAGCTAACAGACGTGGCAGCAGACCGGGCTACGCACGGCGCACGCCTTGCAACATCAGCAGACTGAACCGAACAGCGAGACTACAGATGACTCTGCCAAGCAAGCTCGACTTCCTGCGTCTTGGCCAGCGTAGCGTGCAACCTATCTCGACTGCGCTCGTCGCCGCGATCGCCGCGATTGGCTTGAGCAGCCTCGCTCAGGCCGAGACCGTGTTGCGCGCAGAAGATACCCTGCCCTTCAGCGCCACCTATACGGTAGGCAACAATCTGCTGAGCGCGGGTAACGCCACGCTCACTCTGGAGCAGAGCGAGGGGGATCTATGGACTTACCAACTCAAGACTCAGCCTACCGGCGTGTTCAAACTAACGGGCAAGGGCAACATCACAGAAACCAGCGTGCTGCGTTTTGTTGAAGCGCCTGAAGGCGGGCTTCTTCTGCGAACCGATAGCTACTCCTACCGTCAGGACAACGAGAGACGCCGAGCGGTTGACGCAGCCTTCGATTGGAACAACGGGGTGCTCGGGTGGTCCCGACGAGGCGAGACAAACACCGCCTCACTGACAGAGCAACCGGTCATGGACCGCTTGTCCGTAACCCTCGCCGTGATGAGCGCTCTGCGCCAGGACATCGACTCCAGTGACTATCTTGTGTTCGATAACGGCCGACTCAAGAACGTGGTTTTTGAAGTCGAGGGTGTGGAGCGCCTTGAAACCTCTATCGGAGAACTCGACACCTTGCGCGTGCTCAGAAGGAATGTTGACGGCTCAAGCCGCACGACGGTTACCTGGTTTGCACCAACGCTGGATTTTGTCCCGGTAAAGATCGAGCAGCTCAAGCGCGGGGAGCTGGTCGCGCGGCTGACCCTCAAAAGCCTGACCAATCGCGCAGCAGAGCTTGAAGAGCCGTTGATAGAACCCGAAGCGCCAGTTGCAGACTAGGCTGGCAAAACCAGTTCCAGCGATCAAGACCAGCGCGCAAGACCCGCCTGCGTGCTACCGAAAGTGCTTTTCGAAAACAGCGCGCAAACGGTAATCAGGTTGGTCGACAGCATCACCATCAAGCAGCGGTGAGAACGGCACCTGCATTTCTGCCGAGAAGGTGAACCCGGGCTGCTCCCAGAACAGGCTAGGGTTCAAAAACCAGTTGGGTTGCAAGCTCGCTTCGGTGCCTTCTTCGGTGTCTTGCAGATCCACATTACCCTGCAAACTCACCAACCAGAGGGGCGAGGTCGAGTCCAGGCCGGTGATGCCAAGGCGGCGTCCTGTGGTCAGGTCAAGCGATACAACCTCGGCTGGCGCTTCGCCATCCACCCCGTCACGAAAATGCTCCACGTTGACATCGATACCGCCGTACCAAAGACGGCCCAGGCGGCCGTAGGACACACCCAATAAACTGGAGCTGACATAGGCTGTGCCGTCGATAACGGCATCCTCATGTTCAACGCGAAGCCCGGCAGAATAAGAGAAGCCTTCATTAAGCCCGGTGCGAGCCTCATCAAGGCGTGATCGCGTGCTCTGGACCTGGAGCTGCGGCCTGCCTAGCAAGCCAAGACCAAAGTAGCCCTCGGCCGAGAAATCAGGGCGTTGCGGCTTGAGCTCAAAAGACACCTCTGTCGATGTCTCTGATGTTGTGCGTATGTCTTCCGGGGCGTCAGGCAGCCGTGTGTATTGAATGGGATCAAGCGAGCGGGCATCCAGCTCGAAAGGGTTACCGATGTAATCGCCAACCAGCAACGGCGTGACCAGGTCATCTGCCACAGCATCACTCACCGCGACTGCAAGCAGCGGCGCTATGATGGCGATTGGCGTGATAAGACTTGGCATACTCGAATTAAACCCCTGTTGTCGCGAAAATACAACGCTGCGTTGTCAAATTGCTGCAACAGTTTGGTTTCCGGTATTCGAGTATGAATTGCAGATGAATATCGCACCCATATTCCGCACTCGACTTTTGGAAAGACGTACTTGTGAGTCCTGAATCACCGAACGAGTTCAGCGTCAAAACTCAGCCAGACGACGATGAACAGGCCACCATTGACACTGATCCGAGCAAAAGCCAGGCAAAGCGAGATGCGCACGAGATCCGTGACCTTGGCGCCGCTCTAGCCGCTCTGAGTGCTGCGGAACGCAGCCGCATTCCACTCGACGACGATATCGTTGCGGCCATTGATGAGCTCAACCGAATTCGGCCAGGAGCCAACGGGGCGCGCAAGCGCCAACTCGGCTTCCTTGCCAAACGCCTGCGCCAAGTGGACATTGATCCGGTTCAGCAAGCCGTCGAGGCGATCAGACAACGTGCACGCTCGGCCGCGGCCGATCTGCATCTTGTCGAAGCCTGGCGTGATCGACTGCTGGGAGATGGCCCGGCAGAATCACCCGCTGAGGCACTCACAGCCTTTCTGAACGAACACGCATCCTGTGATCGACAAGAGCTACGACAGTTGCAAAAGCGAGCGCTCGCAGAACGCAAGGCCGACAAGCCACCGGCCGCGGCACGCAAGCTGTTTCGACTCGTACGTGACGCACTTGCGGCCGAGCGCAACCCGGATTGACAGGCTCTGCACACGCATGAGCTGCGCCCGCATGCTCAGTGTCTTGCGCCTCATCGGCGTCGGTGTCGTGATGACCGGTCTGTGCGCATGCACGGCACCCGCGACCCAGAATCCTGCTGCCGAGTCGCCACCGACACTCGACACGCGCCACGCGCGGTTGCCCGAAGATGCATCGCTAGCGCTCGAGCCCGAGCCCGAGCCCCGTAAACTACTACCGGCGCTGCCTGACCCACTGCCTGAACGGCCGACACGACTTGGCAAGCTCGGCGATGCCAGCTTGATAGAAACAAGCGGCCTTGCGGCTTCCCTGCAAGACGATCGGCTGATCTGGGCAATAAATGACAGCGGTCAAGCGCCTGAACTGGCCGCGATTGACCTCACCGGCGCCTCCCGAGGGCGATGGCCGCTTGCTGCCAAAAACATCGACTGGGAAGATCTGGACAGTGGATATCTCCACGGCGAGCCCATGCTCGTCATCGCGGATACCGGAAACAATCGTCGTCGCCGACCACGCGCTCGACTGTGGCTGGTGCCTGAGCCTGATGTTTCGAGCACCCCAGGCAACACGACAGCTCTCATCGCGACAGAAATCTGGTTCACCTATGAAGACGGGCCCCACGATGTAGAGGCCATGGCTCTGGCCGATGACAGCATCTGGTTTTTGAGCAAGGAACCATTGACCTCTGCAGGCCAGACACCGGCACGGGTCTATCGTCTGGATCTCAGCGCGATTGATACGGCGAACAAGGAGCGACCGGTCGCGCAGCATGTGGCCACGCTCAAGATTCCACCGGCAGATTTCGTGTCACGTCTGGCCGCCTCGCTTGCCAGTATCGATCTGAACCAACCAACTGCGCTCGACATAGATGAAGCCAGAGGCGTTGCCTGGGTGCTTACCTATCGGCAGGTACGGCGTTTTGAGCGTGTGGGCGAGGAAGCTTGGTCCACAACACTCGCACGCGAGCCCGTCGCCACCTACACACACGGACTGGATCAGGCTGAAGCTCTCGCTGTGACCAACAGCGGACTCGTTGTCTTTACCTCGGAAGGTAGCGCTGCTCCACTGGATGCCTTACCACCCAATTGGGGAGCTACCGGCAGGGACGCCGAATAGCGCCAAGCCCTCTAGCGACCGCGCCAAGGCTCGATGACCGGGTCGTCCCAACTGCCTCGCAGGCGATACTCACGCAGGCCAATCCGGTCCAGGTCAACACCGAGGGCCTTGAGCAGTCCACCGGCCACCAATACGCCAATACCGGCACTCGCCCCTCCGGAGATAACACCGATAACCGGCAGCGCCGCACTCACACGCGGCAACACGGTGATGCGCTGATCAAACGTTTGTGCCGCGAGATCTGTCTGCCCGACGACGTCAACGACACCTATTGGCCCCTCCATGCGTACCAGACTTGCATCAATAACGCCGCCTCTTATAGCCGCCTCTCCTGTAAGGGTCGAGAACGCAAGCCCATCGTTGACAACATCAGAGAAATCCAGACCCAGACGTTGTGGCAAGGCCTGAAACGCAAACAGACCGATCAAGCGACCAGCGCCAGGCTCCAATTGAGGAATGCGTCCGCGCTCCAGATCAATCCAGACGTTGCCGTCCAGTTGCTCCACATCAGGCTGCCAGGCCGGGCCGGACCAGCCAGCAACAGCCCTCGCACGTCCTGCGCCTGCACCGATGAGATTATCCAGTCCGATACCGGCAAAGCCACGGCCAAAGTCACCGCTCTGCAGTATCAGTGACAAGTTGGTTTCATGCCTTGTGCTACCCGCAAGTGAGACGCCCTGCGGATCTACCAGGCGCCAGTAGCCCTCACCAATCAGCGTCAAGTTGTCGTGTGAAAAACCCAGGGTGACAATATTGAGCCCGGCAATATCGGGCTCAGTGCTCAACGCGAGGCCCGAAATATCCAGGCTCTGCCAGCGCAACCTGGAAATCCGCGCCTCGATCGGCGGAAGCTCTCGCGGATCAAGGCCGCTTTGCGACCCGTCTGCCAGCTTGGCGGTATCGCCCTCATCCGGTTCTGCCTCACCTAACAAGGCATCGACAATGCGCTCGTCCACCAGCGCCAAACGTACCTTCATGGCGGTGGTATCGCCTCGTTCATGTCCACGCGGGTAGCGCGCATTGCCTCGTAGATATCGATTCTCGACGACGACATTCAAGTACCGGTCGTCGCTGTTGAGTGCCACCTGTAACTTACCAAGCGGCATACTTCGCAATACGGCCTGTTGCGCCACAAGATCGCCTGAGATAGCAGGCATGAGCGCAGCCTGCGCGCCGTCGCTCTCGGCAGTAGACTCGATGTCAGTTATGAGAGTCGCAAGCGTGTCGATCCACCCGTCCAGGTTCAGCACATCGACGTTTCCGTCAACACGAATACCCTCAGTGCCACTGAGGCTCGCGTCAGCTTCCCCCAGACCGAGCGCCAATGAGCTCATTTGCCCATCGGCAATGTCGACTACCACATCGGCATATCCTGTTTGAGCAACCGTCCAACGAGCCACTGACTCGTCCGGACGAATACGAGTCGACACCGTCATCGGGCGTGCGGATGTCGATGGTTTATACAGAGGGGCAGGCAAGCGCAGCTCGCTCCCCACCAGATCACTGCTAGCCGTCAGCAGAAAACCTTCCGCTTCCCGCACCGCTGCGTTAAACGGAATATCAAGCGTTGCCAACCAACTCGATGCTCCGCCCACAAAGCGATCAAGTGGCAAGCCGTAGTGCGCCAACACATCCGCACCCTCAAACGCTCCATCCATGCGAATACGCAAGCGCCGATCATCCTCTGCACCGGCCATGCTGGCAGCAACCGATACGGGGCGATCGAGCCAACGGCCTCTCAAGGACCGAATCGACATACCATCGAGATCAAAGCCAATAGCACCGGTGACTGATTCAAGCTCCAACTCGGCACGCTCAAAACTCACCGGTGTATCACGCAAATAGAGCTGCCCCTCTACCGACAGCGGGCCATTGCGGCTTGCAGCGCGCTTGGTCAGCGGGACTTGCACTTGCAAGTCCATACCAGCGGAACCTGTTGCAACAACATCGGTTAGTGCAGGCTCAAGAAGGCTACGCAAGGGGCCTGTATTGGCAAACTCCAACATCGCAGATATGTCGTCAACACCCGAAGCATCAATCGACAACTGTGGCACGGTGAGGTCATCGATCGCGACAACCCCCCGACTGAAATCCATGCTGCTGATACGACCACGTTGCGTAACAGCCTTGAATCCAGCTCCATCAAAACTCACAGTGCCATCCATGGACCTGGCCGTCGGCCACCCCTCCAGCCACATCAAGTCCACATCCCTGGCTTGCATGGTTGCGGTAAATGTTCCGTCTTCCTCATCAAACGGAAAGTCCGCAGCATGACCAAAAAAGCGCAATTGACCGTCACTGATCTTTCCATTGCGAAGACCATTGTCAAACCAGGCCACCGTCCTCTTGCCCAGCAACTGGTCGGGTAGAAACCCCGCCACCTCGGTCGCGTCACCGAGTGAATACCGTCCGCGCAAGTCAATGAAGGGAGAACGGTCGGATTCCAGTGTGACGGCCAGCTGGGTACTCACATCAAGAGTGCCACTACCGAGTTGCACAGGCCCGACAATGCGCACATTGTCAGCACCCGCCATGACCTCAAGCTCTGCATTAACGCTCTTGAACCGTAAAGGCGATGAATACAAACCTGGCCAATCAACGCTGATGTCATCGCTGGTCAATGAACGCAGGTCAATACGTCCTGCGCTGTCCTCAAGCACAGCACTCACAGCCAGTGACGATACTCCCGGCGCCCCAAGTGCTGAACCAAACGACAACTCTGGTATCGATACAACCACGTCTACCTGCGGCTGCCCAACGCCAGCATCAACCGACGCTCGCCATCCAGCAATACGCCCCGAGGGAGCGGCAGCATCCACCCAGGCGCCAGCATTCAGTGAAGGAACAGCTGTGGCAAGCAGAGCCGCAATACTTACCGACCCTTCATTACCAGAAGCTTGTACAGCGATGCCGTCATCGGTTGGCTCAACCTGAAAGGTATCAACCTGGAAAAGCTCGTCATCCCGGCGCAGCTCAACGCCACTACCGCTGAGCGACCAGGCATCGTCGAGCTGATTGCTCCATTGCAAACGCGCCGTCGCGGCATCAACGAGGCGCACGCCATCCCTTCGATTGATCTCTATCAGTTCCAGACGAGTAGACGCCGCCACAACGTTGTTGTCTTGCAACTGTCCGCGAAGCTCGAATGACAACCGCCCCTCGGCAATGCCAATTGCTGAGCGTGCTGCAGTAATCCGTGCTGTCGCATCACCGCCAAGACCCGACTCAAGCCGATCCAGGATACGCTGCACATTGAGTCCGGCACCACTGATTTGAAATTGTCCACTCGCTCCACGCGCCAGGGAAGTTGCCGACAAGGAGTCCAGATCTATCGCCAGATCAAGCTGTTCTCCGAGTTCGTCTGGCAAATCAACAGCAATTCGCAATCGATGATCACCATCGACATTTTCGGCACGCAGATCAGCACGCTCAAGAACGATGGCTTCACCGCTGGCCCCACCGGCGTGATCAATGAATCGCAGCTGCGTATCGAGTAAACCCACGCGGCGCGCATTGAACAACCAGGCGACCGCATTCAGTCCACGCCCTTGGGTCGCTGACTCGCTTTGGCGTGCCCCTGACGTCGACAGGCCATGCACGCTCAATGAACCATCCTTTGCTCGCTCTATGGCAAGGTCTGCACCCACAAAGGTCAGCTCATTGATGACCAGCGTTCTGCGAAGTGCAGAGGCGAGTAGATTGACGTCAAGAAGTGCCTGGTCGATGGCGACGAGTCGCTCACTGCTCTCGGCAACCTGAAGACCATTTGCCTTCAACTCGGGACCCGTACGCCTCCAACGTAAATCGAGTTCCTCAATCGTCACAGGATGACCCAGGAAGTCACCCAGACCGGCCTCGATCTCGCTTTTGTAACTTGCTACCAGCGGCAAGCCCAATCGAACGATCAAGGTAAGCACCGCATAAACGATGACCAGAATGGCAAGCACCGTCAGCAGAATGCGCACCGTGCTTTGCAAGGCGGCATTGGCGACTTCGGTAGCACGCCGACGAGACCGTGTCTCGCCTGTGGACTCCGTGTCAGCGCTCTGTGTCGGTGGGGCGACCATCACTGCAAGACCACGTCGTACTGTTCGCGGCCATAGAACTGCTCACTTTGCACGCGAATAGGCACACCGACGAAGACTTCCAGTTCAGCCAGATCATCCGAACGCTCTTCGGTAAACCAGTCCACTACCTCGATAGCAGCCAGCACGGTGACAGACTCGATCTCGAATTGGCGTACTTGACGGATGATCTCGCGCGTAATCTCGAAACCGACCGTATCAATAGTCTTGATCATGCCGCGCCCGCTACACGTGGGGCACTCTCCACAAAGCACTTGCTCAAGGCTTTCACGCGTGCGTTTCCGAGTCATTTCGACCAACCCAAGAGAGCTGACTTCGCTTACCTGGGTACGCGTCGGATCCCGCTCAAGCGCCTTCTCGAACGCACGCATGACTTGTCGCCGGTGCTCATCAATGCTCATGTCGATGAAGTCGATGATGATGATACCGCCCAGGTTTCTCAGTCTCAGCTGGCGCACAATCGCCTGAGCCGCTTCAAGATTGGTCTTGAAGATGGTCTCTTCAAGGTTACGACGCCCTACAAAGGCTCCGGTATTCACATCGATGGTTGTCATGGACTCGGTCTGATCAAGGATCAGATAGCCACCCGACTTCAGATCAACACGGCGATTAAGCGCACGACCAAGCTCGTCCTCAACACCATGCAAATCAAATATCGGCCGCTCTCCCGGGTAGTGCTCGATACACCGGGTCAACTCCGGCACAAACTCGTCACAGAAGATCTTGCAACGCTGACAGGTCTCTCTTGAGTCGATACGAATTCGCTCAATGCCGCGTCGGGATGCATCACGCAACATGCGCTGAACCAACGGCAGATCACGAAAAATCACACTACCAGGCGCCGCCTTTGCTCGCTGCTCACTGATGCGCGTCCATACCTTCTCCAGATAACGCATGTCTGCAGCCAGTGCCTCCGGCTCAGCGCCTTCGGCGGCTGTGCGCACGATGTAGCCAAATTGAGCCGCCTGATCGTGGCCAGCAGAGCTTTGATCTCGAAGACTTGCGATGGTTCCACGAAGACGTTCTCGCTCCTCCTCACCTTCAATTCGCACAGACACACCAATCGAGGATTCATAGGGCATCAGCACAAGGTAGCGCGACGGAGCGGTCAAGCCGGTACTCACACGAGCACCCTTGGTGCCCAAAGCATCCTTGACCACCTGAACAGCCAGTGTCTGTCCTTCACGCAGTACACGCGCAATCGGTTGTGTCACACGGTTGCCATGCTCGTCGGTGTGCATCGCACCAACCACGTCAGAGACGTGCAGAAACGCCGCCTTTTCAAGACCAATATCGACAAACGCTGCCTCCATGCCCGGCAAGACGCGTTTGACAGTGCCCTGAAAGATCGTACCGACCAGACCAATCTTCTGAACACGCTCGATCCAGATCTCGGTCAACATGCCGTTTTCCACCGTCGCGACGCGCGTTTCCTGCGGAGTCACGTTGATCAGTAGTTCTTCACTCATCAGGGGGGCAGCACACCGGCAGCTGTCAACAATTCGGCAGTTTCATACAGAGGCAAGCCCACGACACTGCTATGACTGCCTTCAAGAGATTTCACACATTGACCAGCCATGCCTTGAATGGCATAACCACCCGCCTTGTCGGCAGGCTCTCCGGTCTCCCAGTACTCAAGTGCCCAGGCGCGTGAGATACGCCCCATGCACACTCGGGTGCGCACCAGCACAGAGTCTAGCCTACCGTCCGCCGTCCGCACCGCCACACTGCTCATCACATCATGTTCACGTGAACTCAAGCTGAGCAAGGTGTGCATGAAGTCTTCCCGGCCCGCAGGCTTGCCCAACACTCGACCGTCCAGCACCACCACCGTATCGCCTGCGAGTACCGCCGCAGGTTCACCACCTTCAGTGCGGAAGTCCCGTGCCGCTCGGGCGCTCGATCTTTGGTCAAGCAGCTGACCGACAGCCTCTGCCTTCGCGCATGCAAGACGTGACACCAGCGCTTCGGGCAACTCGCCCGCGTGCTGCGTTTCATCCACATCCGGTGCACAGACCTCTATTGGTGTCACCCCGATAGAGGCCAGCAACTCGAGACGCCTCGGCGACGAGGAAGCCAGCACCAAAGGCACTTGTCGCCTGTCATTCACGGTGGTAAGGGTGTCCGACATTCAGCGACCACGCGCGGTACAGCTGCTCGGCGAGCAACACACGCACCATGGGATGCGGAAAGGTCAAAGGCGACAGACTCCAGCTTTCGTCCGCACGTTGGCCGAGCCTTGCATCTGTGCCATCCGGACCGCCGATCACAAACGCCAGCGGCTTACCCAGAGTCTGCCAATGCTCCAGGCGCTCAGCGAGCGCAGCAGTGGTGTGCGAGCGCCCTCCTTCATCGAGCAGAATCACATGCGCACGGGGGTCGAGCGCTGCGAGCAGCACATCTGCTTCCCGGGATTTGCGCACCGCAGCCGTATCGCCTCGGGCCTGGGCATGCTCAACCAAGCGCCAGCCCCAGGCCTTGGGCAGCCGCCGTACGTAGTCTTCGCTACCGCTGATCGTCCAAGCCGGCATGCGCCGACCCACAGCGTGCAGTACAACGCGCACGGTTCAAACCCGTGTTCAGACCGAGTGGAGCCGACGAGACGGGCTCACCGGCGCATCACCATCGTCGTCGCTTGGTCCTACCGACCACAGCTTCTCGAGATCGTAGAACTCCCGTTTCTCGGCCGTCATGACATGAGCGATAACATCGCCGAGATCCACAAGCACCCAGTCACTCCCTGAATCACCCTCGACGCCAAGCGGGGGGTGCTCAGCGGCCTTCGCAGCCAGGCGCACGTTCTCTGCCAAGGCGTTGACATGCCGCTGACTGGTACCGGTGGCAATGACCATGGCATCAGCGATGCTGGTCTTGCCCTGAATATCGAGGGTGACCACATCACCCCCCTTGAGATCGTCGAGCGCCTCGACGACCAGCGATATGACTTCAGCACTCTCCATAGAGGATGTGCGGGTTTTGGAACGAGCTATTGAAATTCTCCTGCCGCAAAAGATCGGCGTATTGGCCGTGTCACTGACTCGAGAGACGTTTCAGGCCTAGCGGGGGGCCGCCTCTCGATAAAGCCCCTGCTGCTCAATATACCCACGAACGGGCTCCGGGACCAGAAACCGGATCGATCGCTGTGCTTCGAGGTCCGCTCTGAGACGTGTGGCAGAAATTGCCAGGGCCGTGACGCTACGCCGGGCGATCACTCCTGTCATTCCGCTACGTATGTGCGTGCCGACCCGTTCACACTGATGTGTGAGCAACGCCTCGGCGGCGTCCGAGAGGATGGCCCCCGGTCGATCAACGATAACCAGATTAGCCAGCTCCAGAATCCGCTCTGGTCGATGCCAATCCGGGAACCCGGAGAAGGCATCGAGGCCCATACAAAAGATCAGGGTTGCCTCGGGTTGCTCGCGCTGGATCTGTTCGAGCGTATCGACGGTGTAGCTGGGCCCATCGCGAAGGGCCTCGCGGCTGTCTACCTTGAGCGCACCCACTCCCGCGACGGCGCACTCCAGCATATGCAGCCGATCCGCCGTGCTTGCCGAGGTTGGCCCACGATGAACCGGCTGATGATTGGGCAACAAGTGCAGAACATCAGCACCGGTGCTGTTGACGAGCTCCAGCGCAGTACGCAGATGCCCGAAATGGATAGGATCAAACGTGCCACCGAGCAGCGCGATACGCTTGGCGGGCTCACGCTTGGTGGCGTCGGCAGGACAGATACCCTCAACCTCCGCGCGTGGTGTAGTCGCCGGTCACGACGTATTTTTCCGTGGTCAAACCGAGCACCCCAACCGGGCCACGAACATGCAAGCGATCGGTGCTTATACCGATCTCTGCGCCGAGGCCGTACTCTGCGCCATCCGCAAAGCAGGTTGCTGCGTTCACCATCACCGAACTCGAGTCCACGCGCCGCGTGAACTCTCGTGCCCGACCGATATGATCAGTCACGATGGCATCGGTATGTCCGGAGCCATGAGTTGCAATATGAGAAATTGCCTGGTCAAGTGAATCCACAACACGCACAGCAAGTATTGGCCCCAGATATTCGGTATCCCAGTCCTCATCGACGGCAGGCAGGCAAGCGATACCTGCTTGCATGAAAACCTCGACTGCGCGTGTACACACACGTAACTCCACACCCTTGGTCTGCAGCACTTCACCGACCCGTGGCAAAAATTCAGCGGCTATTGATGCATGCACCAACAGGGTCTCCATGGAGCCACAAATGCCGTAACGGTATGTCTTGGCATCCACCGCGACGGCCACTGCACGCTCAACATCGGCGCTGTTGTCAACGTACACGTGACAGATGCCATCCAGATGCTTGATGACGGGCACCTTGGCATCACTGGCTATACGCGCAACAAGACCCTTGCCACCACGGGGAATCACGACATCGACATGATCATCCATAGCGAGCAAGGCACCCACAGCGGCACGATCAGTGGTATTGACTCGCTGCACACAGCTTGCAGGCAGTCCCACGCCGACTACCCCGGCCACAATACACTCGTGAATCACCTGGTTTGAACAGGCCGCCTCCGAGCCACCGCGAAGGATCACCGCATTGCCGGATTTCAGACAAATACCGGCAGCATCCGCTGTAACGTTCGGGCGTGATTCATAGATCACACCGATAACGCCAATAGGCACGCGCATGCGGGCGATCTGCAGTCCTGAGGGGCGTTGCTCGGCGGCAGACAGAGAACCTACCGGATCGGGCTGAGCTGCAATCTCACGCAGACCCCCGGACATGGAGGCAACACGTGCCTCAGTCAATTCAAGTCGATCCAGTAGTGCCGGAGCAAGCGCACGCTCCCGCGCTGAGGCCATATCTCGAGCATTGGCCGCAAGAATCTTCTCTTCCGAGGCATCAATGATCTCTGCAGCTTGCAACAAGGCCGCATTACGCAAGCTGGTTTCAGCCGCAGCCAGTTCGGTTGAGGCGGCGCGCGCCGCACGTCCCAGCGCCTGCACATGTGCGGCCGGGTCAGTGATCTGTGTGGCCGGGTGGGTGTTCACAGCAGCGCTCGGGCAGGTAGACTCGCCGCCTGCCATCGCACTGCCTGCTGCATTGATATGCCCTTGGTCGATTCCCACTGCCATCTCGATTTTCCAGACTTCGATAACCGTCGCCCCGAGATTCTACAGAACGCGGTCGACCACGATGTGGCCCACGCGCTGTGTATTACAACGCACTGGGAAAAACGCGACCACGTGCTGAACATGGTCCATCACTATCCGGGCCTCAGTGCTTCAATCGGTGTACACCCGACTACCGAAGGCGGGCATGAGCCGAATACCGATGAACTGGTAAGGGCCGCTGCCGATCCACTGGTCGTGGCCATCGGTGAAACCGGCCTTGACTACTTCCGTTTTGAGGGCGAGCTGGAGCCGAATCTGGAGGCGCGCCGAGACGGTGCTCTGGCATGGCAACACCGACGCTTTGGGCATCACATTGAATGTGCAGCGATCACCGGCCTGCCTCTGATCATTCATACACGTGCTGCGGCTGAAGATACCTTGCTGACCCTCGAGGCACGCGCAGATAGTGCAGCCAGTGGCGTAATGCACTGTTTTGCCGAAGACTGGGCCGTAGCAGAACGCGCATTGGCTATCGGCTTCTACATCTCGTTCAGCGGCATTGTGACCTTCAAGAACGCACAGGCAGTTCAGGACGTTGCCCGCCGCGTACCACTCGACCGACTGCTGGTAGAAACCGACTCCCCCTATCTTGCTCCTGTACCCAAGCGCGGCAAGACCAACGAACCCGCCTACGTCAGCCACACAGCTCGGTGTGTCGCAGAGCTTCGCGGCATCTCCTATGAGGCATTGATGGAGGCCAGTACCGCCAACTTTTTTCGCCTGTTTTCCAAAGCGGATCCAACGCGCACGCTACAAGGTGCCTGATACCACGCGTGTCACCACACCATGAGCGCGGTTTCAAGTTGTGCTTCAAGGTAGTCGATGCGCCCGCAAAAGCCACCATACGGCCTCGCTGCGTGAAGCCCACACCAGCGCATCATCGAATCGGTGGCCGTCTACGGCAGAGCGAGGTGCAAGGGTAAAGACATCACCACTATCCCGTGTATTCAGGGACTGAAGGTCACTTGCGGACGCATCAGAACCATGTGACAACACCACAAAGACCAGATCATTTGCACTGACGGCAGTGGCATTGCACGGGTCGCTGTTATCCCGGCAAATGGTCAGCGTACCTCGCAGATCAGCAATACCGACCGCCGAGATTTCTGCAGCCGAGCTCCAGTCAGCCCTGCCTTGCGCGCCTCTTGCAGCGTTATCCGCATCGCTGAGGCCATAGACATAGGGCCTACCCCAGGGGTCCAGAGCAGCACCGCCAGCATCGCTGGCAATGTCCAGCGCCATGCTTGCAGTTGGAACCCATCCGCGAAGGTGACATGAACCCGACTCGGGTCGATAAAGCAGACCTCGGCCAGTGTGTGCCCGAGAGCGTGCCAGAGGGCACGGGAACTCACCGTAACTGATCAGGTGGGCGATCAGTGCATCACGGATCAACTCAAGCTCATGTGCAAGCTGACGCTCCTTTCTCGTTTCATTCAGTGCTGATAAAGGGATAAGCGTGGCTTGGGCAAGAACGCCGAGTACAACCAGCACAATCGCAATTTCCACCAGACTGAACCCGCCTGATCGCCACTTGAGCGCAGTGTTGGATTGGCTGCTCACAACACCGATACGTCCTGCAGGGTCAACAACACAGGTGTCGTGCCCGGCTGTTCATCAACGGTCGCGACCCCAGCAGGATCGACGTGCCATCGGCAGGAGGCCGAACTGTCCGCACAGATCGCATCCACCATGAGCCAGTACCCAAGGTCCCACTGGTTGCGCCAGAACCAATGGCGCTCCGCTGTCACGCCTTCTACCAGAGCTTTCTTCAGGGGATAGAGCGCTGAAAGCTCACAGCCTGTTGGCGGATGACAACCCGAACTCGGCAGCAACGTCGAGCTTGCCAGCTGATTGATCAACCACGATGTGACACGGCGCTTCACTGGAGCGTGCACAACATGAGAGCGCAGCGGTAATGGCAACAAAGGCCTTTGGGAGGCGACGTGCGCAGACTGCCTGGCAACCCCAATCCGGGCCAATGTTGTGGCCTGTGATAGCAGCTCTGTATTCACAATACGCCCTGTCGGATTGTTGACCACATCTGACAGAACGGCATACGACAAGGGATAGCCCACGCCAGCCTCGACGTCCACACCAGCTCGAAGCGTTGCGACGCTGATATGGGCCGGTGTCACGCCGTGCACTTCAGGCCTGCTTGCGCATGGCGGATTGGGTCCGGCACGAGACAGTGCCCGACGTTCTGGTGGCAGATCGATGTGTGCATCGGTATCCGGGCAAGGCACATGCCCAGGTCCGGCTCCGGACGGACCGTAGTGATCGTGGTACATGACCGAGTGTGCTGCCAGTGCATCAACGACTCTTGCGCTACGTTTGATGTTGTGAAGTGCTCGATCTGCCCTGCTGTCTTCACGGCTCAAGAGCAATGCATCCGGAACATGCATCCATGCAGCTGCACAAAAAACCAGCATCAGCAACATGCTCAAGGCAACAAAACCCGATGCCCGACGCGCAGCTGAACGCTGCTGTTGCAAATCACCTGGACTCAGCGCAAGACTCTTCATCGGATACTTGACTGAGGCACATCATCAACAATGGTGTGCACACCGCCTGAGCCCTGTACGACGGCATAGCCAGCCGGCTGCCGCTCAACCTCTTGCAGCTCGGCTTCCGGCCTCTCAACAGCGGGCCCGCGCGGCTGCAATACCTCCTCCGTATGAGCCGATGACGCTGATGCATCACGTTCCTCAGGTGAAAGAAACAGACGCAGCTGTTCCAATGGTGCGACCACGCCTTCTTCAGAGTTGGCCTCTACAGTGGCTACAAGCAAGCCCACCCCCAAAAGCAGTATGGGCACACGACACGTCTTGCTCACACTTCCGCCCACCATGGCCAGTCCAGCTCGCATCGGCCCGCCAGTGGCCAATTGAACGATGTTGAAGACAGCCTGCTGGCCGAGGGCACACGCTCGATACGACAGCTTCTTACCTGAACCGGGCGGTGCAGAGCTATCGATCGCAATTGATCCAGCACGGTCAGCAAGTGAGGGCCGTGCTTGACGTTTACATCGACAACAAGCGTCAGCGTCCGTACATCCAACAACGTGGATGAGGCTCGAACCCGATAGGTATCGGCATTGGTCTGCTCAAATTTCCAATCCAGAACCCCATCTTCAGCTGAAAGCAGCGACAAGGCATCAATGAGCATCGTTGCAAGCTCATCAGCTTCAAGCGACAAGGCAGGCTGCTGTGCGCGAGTCTTTTGCAACCACAGGAGCGCCTCAGATGAACGCTGAAGCTCCACACGCGCCTCCCGCATCTGTTGCTGTAGTCGCTCGCTTGCATGCTGCATCCGATAGATCGAGGCAAGAGACGCCGATACCACCAGTAGCGCGCACACAAGCGCTGTACATGCCCGCCGTTTAAGCTGATCAACACGCGGATTGCTCATGGCCTTTGAGCACCGTCGTCTACTGCACCTGAGCGCACCTCGGGCGCATTGAGAATGCACCGCATTCGCCATGGAAGGGGGCTCTCATTCAATTGATGCTCTGGACCCTCTGCAGCCATCATCAAGGGGGATAAAAGCATGTTGCACGACCGTACGCGAGTTACAGCCTGCAAGGACTGCTGCAGACTGTCAGCTGCTTTCTGAGCTTCTGTCACAGCTTGTATGCCTTGCGTCACACCGGCAAGTTCCACAAGCGTAAGTACGGGACTCGCCTCCGGAAACTCGGCAAGCAAGGATGCTTGCCAAGGGGATTCCATAACATGTACTGGACCATCGCTTACCAAAACCTGCTCGAATTGACTGTCATCGTCGGCAAGAGATCGCCATTCGAGCTGGTGCAACAACAGGTGCGGATGCCTGTCGATATGAGTGGCCACCAGAACCAGCACATCGTTGGGCGATGCGGGCTGGGATCGGTTCAACTCGATCGCTCTTTGCACGCGACGTGTAGCACGGACCGGATCCATAGTGAGGTCAGATGCTCTTTGCCACGTTTGCCTGGCATCAGAGAACACGGATTCACGCTCATGGATTGAAGCCGCTGCAAGACGCGCATGTGCAACGCCAACAGCGACAGCGTAGCTGGCAGAGGACAACGCCAGGAGCGCCAGGGCGATCATGGCGCACCTGAGTCCGAGCTGAGTCCTGTGTGCACGCCGCGGCTCACTGGCAGCGCGAGCCTGGGCCACGTGGCTGATCGCGCCAGAGAAACGAATAGACGTATGACGCGTGTTGAGTGCCTTGAGAGTCTCGAAGATCAGGCTATCGAGCACGGGCGTGTCAGCGCGATACGCTGGCACATCAATTGGCACAGCGCTGCGCACGCTGGCCATGCCCTTGCAAAGTGTTTGCACGTTTGCAACAACGTTCGGTGTCCAGATTTGCGTGTTGAATGGCAGGCTGACATTCAATCTGTGAAAGCCCCAACGTTCGGCAACGTGCTCTATAGCTGCAGCTACCGCCTCGAGCTGATCCTCATTCTCGGCAACTGTCCGTGTAAGGCATACCACTCCATCGGCGCAAACCAGATGACGGGAGACACCGGCCACATCAAACACCAGGAGCTGCGGCGTTGAATCACTCGTGGCACAACGCGCCAGTAAACGAGCTGCCGAATAGACCTCGGCAACCACAAGACCGTTGTGTAGAGCAGCTCGAAGCCAGGCGTGTATGGGATCCGACCAACACTCGATCACACTGGCACCACGAGCGGTTTCTGATCCATTGCGCGATAACCAGCTCAACGGCCAGGCAGGTGTCAAGGCCTGCTGGCTGAGAGGCGGACCTGGCTCCGTCGCACTTTCTGCCGCCTGCTCCAAATCGCGGCCCCGTGCGATTGCAAGTCGGCGACGATGTGCAAACAACAGGCGCTGCCACCTGCCGATCACATCGGACCCAAAACCTGTCGATGCAATCCGCTCGACATCTTCATGACCGGCGTCTACGACCATCCTGACAGCCCCACGCACATCCCATGGACAGCGCGCTCGCTCATCAACACAAACCACAACACAGTCCACGAGTGTCTCGTTCGACCAGAGACTCCAGACAACCTGTTCGGACGATAGCCAGACGCACGTTCGCTGACTGGTCATGTGCCCATTGCTCCTGCCAGACCGCCGGTCAGGGCTCTGTCGTAGAGGGGCAACACGATCGACACCACGATCCAGAGAAGCAAGCCCCCTACCACTGCCAGCATGATATGCGGAGCGATGAGTTCCATGCGTTCCAGTCGATGTCGGGCGTCGTCCTCGAGCACCTGAGCCGCCCGCTCGAGCGATGCATCCAATGACCCCGAGTTCTCGCCAACGGATACCAGGCTTACCACCAGGGGGGGTATATGTCGGGCCGCAGAAAGACTCTGCGCCAACCGGCGACCAACGACCACGCTGTACCGCGCTTGCACCAGCTCCGCCCGCAAACGTGATGAGCTGATGACATCCTCAGCAACCCGCATGGCATCGACAAGGGTGGAGCCGTGAATTCGCAGGCGACACACAATGCGTGAGTAGGCGGCAAGCTCAAAGGGGTTACCCGTGCCGAACACTGGAAACCACCGCCTCAACAGCACAGCCACCGATGTCGCTAACAGAAGCGGTAAGAGCACATGCACCATGGAGCCGCCTTGCAAGACCTCGGAAAGCCACAACAGCGGTATCGCATGTGCCGGAAGAGTCTGTTCACCGGGAGCGATCGTGGTTAACGTCGGCACAACTCTCAGCAACAGGAACCCACTGGCGAAGATCAGGCTGACCCCGGCAAACGCCGGGTAGATCAGCGCCATACGCAGACGACGTCGATGCTCTGCCCGGGCACGCAAACTTCTCTCCAATGCAGAGCAAGCCTGCGCAAGTGATCCATCAATCTCGGCAGCAGCCAAAGTGGCGATCACGTCTGAGTGGCGCGTCAGACCGAGGATCTGTACCGCTGATGACAGAGAGTGCCCTTGTTCCACCTGGCTAGCGACTGCCGACCAACGCTGGTGGAGGCGCGCGCGTGGATCAATACGCGCTATATCTGCCAGCGCACCGACAAGCGATAACCCCCCATCAAGCAATACCGAGAGATATCTAAAGGCGAGCGCCAGATCCGTATCCGATAGCGGGCGAACAAGCAGTTTGATCGTACGTTCATGGTCTGCCAATGGCAGCACGCTTGGCGTAGAGCGCATCCTTGCATCTCCTGGTTGTTGTTGAATCATCGACAGACTGTCCCGGCACTACGCCGAGCACGCGTTTGACTTCGCTGTTGTCGATTCTGCCGCCAAGTGCGGATTCGGCCGCCTGCTGCCAGAGCCGCATCGTTTCGGGAAACGCGATAGCAGACATCTGCGCCGGCGTGAGTCCTTCAACAATGCCTGCTCGCACTTCAGAGCTACCGGTCAGGACCTCGAACACGGCTCGCCGACCGGTCCCATCTTGCAAACGCAACAAGCGTTGCGCTATCACGCCAGTCAGAGTTGCGGCCAGTTCTCCCGCTGTTGCCCCAAGCTCAAATAAACGTTCTATGGCGATGCAGCTATCCGAGGCGTGCAAGGTCGCAAGCACACGAACGCCAGAGAGCGCTGCTCTGACAGCCACGCGGCAACTTGCCTGGTCGCGAATTTCTCCGAGCATGAGCACATCCGGATCCTGCCGGAGCAAGGCGCGGGCACCGCTTGCAAAATCAATCGCACGAGAGGGGTCTACCGAGGCCTGCACAATGCCTGGCAGCGGATACTCGACAGGATCTTCAAGTGTCATCAATGAACGAGTGCCATCGTCCAGCGCATCCAGAAGCGCATATAGCGTGGTCGTCTTGCCCGATCCTGTGGGACCACACACCACGGTCAAACCTGGCGGCGCCTCCAACAAGACCTGAAACTCGTCCACGGTTGCCGAATCAAGGCCTAGCGATGCAAGATTGGCGGGGCAGCGCTCATGATCATGCAGACGAATGACGATGTTTTCTCCGTACATGATCGGGAAGCTCGACAGTCTCAAGTCAACCCGGCGAGCACAAACAAGTCGCTCGAACCGTCCATCTTGTGGACGCCGGGTCTCGGCCACATCAAGGTTCGCCATGACCTTCAAACGTATGGCAAGTGAATCAGCCCATTGCGCATCAACGCTTGCGAGAGACTCCATGTGCCCATCACGACGAATGCGTATACAAAGCTCGCCACACTGCGGTGTGATGTGCACATCCGATGCGCCAGCGGCGACAGCTTGATGAAGCAGGCTGTCCACCAATTGAACGATATAGGTATCTTCATCATCAGGAGCTTGAGTCTGCCCATGCCTGAAGGCGACCCCTTGCACTGATCCTGTCGAGTGGCCATAGCAGCGATACAAACCTTCCTGCACAACGGCTTCGGTGGCGGCATGCCAGACGAGCTCGCATTCGACCTTCAAGCCGGAACACAGGGCTTCGCGCCTGAGACGATCCTGGGGGCGGGTCAAAGCCAGGTGCAGCTGCCTCGTTCTGGTATCAAACCCCAAGGGGAGTACTGCATGCTGACAGGCGAGCCCTGCATCGACCATGGCAACAGCCACCGGGTCTACCACCCAAGCCTCAGGAGTAGCGAGTAGCTGGCCTGCCCCCTGTGTCTGGTTTACGGCGCCACCCCTCACTTTGCCGACACTCCGCCCGCACTCATGTCAGCATTTGCTGTGAGATTGGCTGTTGTCTCTTTGCGGCGCAGTACCGTTGGACGCAACACGATCAACAACTCACTGCGCTGCTGCTCTCGAGTGCGCTGTGAGAACAAGGGACCGATGAAAGGCAAGCCAGCGAGCCCGGCAACACCTCTTTCGCGTGCACGACTGGCGTTTTGCATCAACCCCCCGATGATCGCTACCTTGCCACTCTGCACACTCAGCATGGACTCGAGCTCACGCACCTGAATCTCAGGGACACTGTTGCGCACATCCGCAACAGCAAGCTCCGGATTCGGATCATCAACAAAGCCGAGAATACGCGACAAGGTAGGGCGCACATTCAACATGACTTGATCATCATGACCAATCTGCGGTGTCACGTTCATCACCAGACCCACGGGTACGGTATGAATCTCCGACTCGGTGCGGATCTCGTCACTATCCTCACCAGAGCGCCGCTCAATGTTTACCGTGAAATAGACGCGGTTATCCACCACCTTGAGTACCGAGGCCTGATTGTTCAGTGCAATGATGCGCGGACGCGACAGGATGCGCACATCTCCAAACTCCTCGAGTAGCGACAAGGTCGCAGTCACATCCCCGACATCAGTTTGCTGCACCACACTCACCAGTGCAGCTGGCGCACCTAAGCGCGTAACCGTTGCGGCGTTGACAGCAGGTATCCCGCCGAGCACCTGAGCTGCACTGACCCCATTGATCCCATTAGCCAGCAACTGCCAGTCTATGCCTGTCTCATAGCTATCAGACAAGGTGATCTCGACCACGCTGGCTTCGATCAATACCTGCCTGCCAACGCTTTCCTGCACATGTTCGAGGTAGCGCCGCACGCTTGCATGTGCACGCGGCCCCGCATGCACCGTTAGCAGCCCCGCCTCACGATTCAGCGAGAAGTGCGCTGACACAGATCCGTGGTTGCGATCCGATTGCAACAGACCCTCAACATCGTCTGCCAACGATTCCCAGAAGCGATGACTGCTTTCGTTCTCGATCAGGGTTTCTGATCCATTGGCTACGCTTGGCGATGAAGGCGAGGAGACGTCGGTAGAGCTCAACGTCCCCACCCGCGTTGCCAGACCGACTCGGCTTTGAGTGCTGCGGTCCATATCGAGATAGTCGACTGCATAGCTTTCAGTAAACAGAGACCCATCCCTTATTCGCAAGGAACTCCCCTCTATGCGCCAGTCAAACGCTACTTGTTGAGCCAGTACGTCCAGCACGTCACGCAGCGGCAAGTCAGTTGCACGATAGGTGACCGGCTGATCCAGTGATGAAAGCAGCAACAGATCAAGTTGCGCCTCTTGAGCGAGCAGAAACAACAAGGAAGAGAGCGACACGCGAGCGGCGTCGACGCTGACACGATGGAGTGATGCGTCTGGTTTAAGCTCTTGCCGGGGTAAGGACGGCGGCGAAGGTTGCGGCGCCAATTGATCGGGCTCTATTGCAACATTCGGTTGTGTCGGTGCGAGAGTGCTGGAATCAGCCTCGTCTTGCGAGACGGCCATACCGTCCTGCTCTGAGCCAGCAGTAGACGGTGGCGACGAGGCTGTTTGACAAGCTGCAAGCAAACCCGCGCACACGACAACGCTCAGCCTGGTGCAAAGGCAGGTTAGAGGACTACAGAAGCCTGACCGCGTTCTCGAAACGCGCGCCCTGTACTGACAACAATACCGGTGACGGGACGACTGCAGCCCTGCAGCGATCAATCTCATGACAATCCATGTCCTTGAACCCGATCATACTCGGGTGTGGTCTCAAGAGAGCCTCTTGCCCTCTAAAACAACGAGCGTGATGCGCCTAACGCACTGACAACAACACCACCGTTGCCGTTGAGGCTACAACACTCGACCCCAACAAAGCAAACACTACCTTGCGGTGACGAGCGATAAAACCACGCTTGGGTACAGGATCTTCACGTTGAGGCAGCTCTGCTACCAACAAGTGAGACAGGCTTGGCCGGTCTGATTTCTCGAGCCTTGCGATGGTGAAAGCATTACGGGCGATCGACTTGACAGACCCAATGACACCCGCCGAACGATCAGCGATGAAATACACCATCTCACGTGTGAACACATCACGCTTGTTGAAGTCGAGCAACAGCATTTGATGCTCCAGATATTGACCGATTTCTGCAAGCGTCAAACGTCTTAGCCGATGATGGTGTAACGAGCCGTCGCTGTAGAGTTGCACGTCTGACGCTGCCTTTGAGTCGTGCTCTACTCGCTCGAACACTACACATTGAAGCATGCGTTGCCCGCGATGACGAACTTCGCTCATCTGCTCAAGCAAACGCCTGACAGTTGGGCGCAACACACTCGCAGAATCAATCAACAACAACACGGGACGTTGAGCAGCCGTGCCATTTGCAAGCTGTTCAAGTACTGCGGCAAGTGAATGGTCGATCGAGTTTATCAGTGGGTCTGCCTGCAAATTGGCACCCGAAATGTCCTTGCGACCAACCGATCTCGGTTGTGGTAGCTCGCCCGGACACAACTCGATGACCAATTGATGCAGCAAGGCAGCAGCACTTAGCTCGTCAGCATCAAACCGAATGATCTGGTGTGAGTGCGATGTCCGCTCGGCAACCACCGCCGCCAGCATGGTCTTGCCACTTCCTCGCTCACCACTGACGTGCACACACGCCTCGTCATTCTCAAGGGCACTGCTGATGCCTTGAAGAATCAACGCACGGCCACCCCCGCCGAAAAACTGGAACACACTGCTTACCGGCGCAAACGGTACCTCACTGGGCACGTGGTCGAGCCGATGATCAAGCGCTGCGCCTATTCCGTCGATGCTACTGATACTCTCATTCACGTGTGGCTAACCCCACTGTTCGACCACCCATTTTCCAGTGATTCTTTTCGTTGTACTGCCTGCATACCCCGATCAGTCAACAATCGAAACACTGTCTGGTAATACGACCATAGAGTGCTACGCACCTAACGGCAAGCACTTACGCGTATATGTCACATATTGATGTGCACTCATTGCGCAATAACGTGTTAACGCAGCATTCAACGACAACAAATTGCCGCATAAATGATCGATCTTGTACTTCATTCACCTGAAATCGCTCCAAACACAGGAAACGCCATTCGGCTTGCGGCTAACACCGGCGCTCGTCTTCATTTGATCGAACCCCTCGGATTCACACTGGAAGCAAAAGCAGTCCGGCGTGCAGGACTTGACTACCAGGAGATGGCGTCAGTTCACGTACACGCACACTTTGATGCTTGTGTTCAGGCCATAGAGAGTGAAAGACAACAACAACCACGCGTGTTTCTTGTCACTACGCGCGGTACCAGCAGTCACGCCGATGTCAATTGGTGTCAAGGCGACGTCGCCGTATTCGGTGCTGAGTCCAGTGGACTGCCCGAACACATACATGAAAGTCCGCTGGTGACGGGGAGCCTGCGATTGCCAATGCGCCCAGGCAATCGCAGCCTGAATCTGTCAAATGCAGTGGCTGTAGTCGCCTACGAGGCGTGGCGACAACAGGACTTCAAAGGAGCGCTTGATACATGAAACCCATCCGCAACAGGCACAGGTGCCGATCCGGCATTGCCGCTACGGTCAGGTATGAGTCACTGCGGAGTTTCTGGAGCTGGCGCATTTTGACGCGCTTGCTGCAGATGCTGCGCGTATAACGCATCAAAATTCACCGGATCAAGCAGCAACTGAGGGAAGCCACCTTTTTGCACCATTGATCCAACCTCTTCACGCGCAAACGGAAACAGGATATTCGGGCAAAAACTACCAAGCATCTTGCCAAGTTCCGCTTCAGGGAAGCCTTTCATAGTGAACAAGCCTGCCTGCTTGACCTCACACAAATAAACCGTCTCCTCGTCCACACTGACAGTTGCTGTCACTACCAGCACACACTCAAACAAGTCATTTTCAAGACGTGAGCTCTCGGTGTTCAGATGCAGCGCGACATTCGGCTTCCAGGACTTGTTGCCAATGAACACTTTTGGCGTCTGCGGGGACTCAAAAGAGACATCCTTGAGATAGACACGTTGAATACGGAACACCGGTTGTTGTGAGTCGGCTGCAGCTGCCGGGGTTGCTGCTGCATCACCGTCGTTATCGGCCATCAGGAATTACTCATGTTGTATTCGACGATATCGTCAGGATTACTGCGCGCTTTTTGATGCACTGTCATAAAGCGCATCGAGTCGACCATCAGCCTCGAGTGCTGCAAGGTCGTCGTACCCTCCAACATGAGTATCGCCGATCCAGATCTGGGGCACCGAGGTCCGACCAGCACGTTCGGTCATCTCTGCCCGTAATGCCGCGTCTCCGTCGACGTTTCTACTTTCGTAGCTCCATCCCTTGCTCTTGAGCATTCGGTTGGCGGCTCGACAAAAGCCACACAAGGAAGATTCGTACATCACGATAGTCATTGTTTTACCACCGGCAAGCTTGCCTTTTCCCACGCGACAAGGCCGCCGGCGAGAGTATTCAACTGTTCAAAACCTTCTTTCTTGAGCCGAGCGACAGCCCGTGATGTGCGCATGCCATTGTCACAGTAGACCAGGACATCCTTCTGCTTGAATTTGGTCAATTCATGCAAGCGCTTGTCGATGTCGCCCACCGGGACGTTCATCGCGTTCAACACATGGCCGGTTTTGTACTCCGCCGCTCCACGCACATCAAGGAGCAACGCGTCCCCGCTATTGACAAGGCGTGTAGCTGCGAAGGGTGACAGCACTGTGCCAGAGCCTCTGATGCGCGCCCATTCGGTGTACAGGATCATGCCCAATACCGCGAAAAAAGCGACGAACAGCAGCGGGTTGTTACTGATGAACTCGACGATCTGACCCATGGTGATACTCAATCTCGTGAGGCTTTACAACTATTTGCTCACCAGATACTGAATTGCAATGGCGATTTCACTATCGGTCAGGGCCGATCCTCCTCGCGGTGGCATCACGCCCTTGCCTGCGATGACTGATGCTGTGAGCGCTTCCAGCCCGACCTCGGCCACAGCTTCCCATGCGGCTGTGTCACCGATCTTGTGTGCACCGGCAACACCTGCGATGTGGCATCCAGAGCACACACCGTCTACGGTCGTCTTGACATGCGCTGGCAGATTGGCTGGCGCCTGACCCACAACCCACTCTGTCTCAGGTGCGGACGTCGATTCTTCAGCCACTGCGGTGGTGGCGGTGGTGTCCTCGACAGGTGCAGCAGCCTCTGCGGATTCAGCGTCGGCCTCTGGAGTCGCCTCAGGCTCGGTTGTCGCCTCGCTTGCGTCTTCAGAAACTGCCTCGGGAGCTGCCTCGGGAGCTGCGGCCGCATCGGTTTCAAACAGGGCGATATGTTGCACGGATAGACGAATTTCCTCGTCGGTATAGTCACTGCCACCGCGCGCAGGCATCGACCCCTTACCGTTGATGACGCTCGCCACCAGAGCGTCAAGTCCCAGCTCACGACGCTCAGCCCATGCCTCCTCGTCACCGAGCAACGGAGCGCCTCCGACACCGGCCTGATGGCAGGCGGCGCAGACTCCACCCACAAGCTCCTCACCGCTTCTTGGAGCAGTGCTGGCGTCGGCCACAGCCATCGGGGCGGCAACCGGCAATTCGTCTGCCGAGGTTCGCACACCGCCAACTGGCTGGATTCGCTGCAACAAGGCGTTGCGCATCAGGGTGTCGTTCTCATGTGTCTCAACGCCGCCCAGGAGGCGGGCTGCTCCACCGATACACAGCGCCAGAACCAATAGCGAAAGGATGACGATTACCATCACCATTGCCATATTGCGGTCGTCTGTGATCTCCTCTGTGCTGCTCATTCGGGTTGTGACGTCTCGATGTGGGCCGGACGGCCTGTTTCAGAAAAGGGCAAGCGAAGACGGTGCCATACGCACCGCCTGCAACCCTGTAAGTCTATCAGCGCTGTTACTCAATGGTCACTATCGCGACCCAGCATGGAGCCAAGGACGCGATCCCGTTTGACCACGGCGTGCCACAGGCTACCCGCGATGTGCAGCCCAACAGCGCCAACAAGTAGCCACTTGCCGACCACGTGCCAGCGAGCTGCCCAGCCAAGACCCGCCCCGTAGTGCAAAGCGCCACTGACGGCCATGATAGTCAGCAAGAGGTATAGCACCGCGTGGTTGATATGTGCAGCCAATGGCCTGATTTGCAATCGCCCGGAGAGCCGCAGCCGTATCCGCCACAACACAAGACACCCTGCGGCAGCCCCGCCCCAGACATGCAGGGTCAAGATCACGAAGGTGGCGAATCCTGGCGCCTGGTTGGCCTCTACTTGCCTCAGCGCCTCGCGCATCACGTCCTGTGTCAGAAACTGGACCAGCACCACCGCGGCAACAAGCCAGTGCAGGCGGCGCTGCAATGGGCTCCAGACCGACGGAGCGGGCCTGGGTGAGGAATTCTCTAGCGACTGTTCCGGCATCGACTTCGTATACTACTCAAAACCCGGTTACGCCCCGCAGAGGACAAGATCAACACGCGAGCCCTTGACCCCTTGAGACAGGCAGCGCAGCTCATTGCCGAGCATGACTCCGATGCACTTGAGCGTCGTATCAAACTGGATGCCTTTACGAGTATCGGACGGATCAAGCCCGCAACGATTGCGGACGTTGATTTTGAATCTGACGTGCTCAAGGGTAACTTCTTTGCCGAGTTGCCCGCCGCGCTGCAGGGTATTGCGATAGCCCGTACCGAGGGCATGCTCGCCTTTTACAACCGCGTGGGTTGGAACGCAGCCTTCATGGGCGCCGAGCTCAATCGTTGCGTACCCGAGCACGGGATCGATACCCTGCAGACGCGCTACCACGCGCGCGACCTGCACGACCTTGCCTACGTACACCCTCGTCACTTTGAAAAGATTCTAGGCAAGGCAGACGCCGCCACCCTGTGGGAATCACTCAAACGGTTTGCACAAAGCGCATGATCGAAGCGGTCATCGCTACCTCAGACTTGTGTCACGACTATGCGCACGGCCAACAAAGCTACCGTGTACTGAACAACATCAACCTGAGCGTCGCGCGGGGCGAAACCATCGTACTGCTCGGTGCCAGTGGATCAGGCAAATCAACCCTGCTCAATTTGATGGCTGGCATGGAGCCGATACAGCGAGGCGACATCCAGCTGTTTGGCCAATCGCTGGCGCGCATGGACGACCGTCATCGCACGCTGCTACGGCGTGAATCCATCGGCTTTGTGCATCAGGCGTTCAATCTGATACCGACACTGTCGGTTGCGGACAACGTCAGCCTGCCCCTGGCACTGGCCGGCATACCGCGCTTGCAGAGCGATCATCGCCGACAAGAGCTTCTCGAAGCGGTCGGTCTTGCCGGGCGAGGCTCAGATTGGCCTGACCGGCTGTCCGGTGGCGAGCAACAACGTGTTGCCATAGCACGCGCTCTTGCCGCAAAGCCTCCGCTGATCCTCGCTGACGAACCCACTGGCAATCTGGATGCCGACAATGGTCAACGCGTGATGCACTTGTTGGCACGCCTGGTGGCCGAGAACTCGTCCAGTCTCGTGGTGGTTACGCATAGCCTTGATGTGGCAAGCATTGCTGACCGCAGCTTTGCATTGTCGGCGGCTGGCCTGAGGGCCGTGGATACGACTGCCGCCGGTGCGGCAGGCGCCTGGTAAGAGCGCCTCCCATGATCCATTTGATGGTGACCGGTGCTGCGCCCTTGTTGGCGCGATCCAGCATCCGGTTCTACCGGCGTCATCCAGCACAACTGATGTTGTCTGTTCTGGGCATCATTCTCGGGGTTGGCATCGTCACTGCCGTGTTGATTACCAACAGCAGCGCTACTGCCGCATTTTCATTATCGACAGAGGCGCTGTACGGACGTAGCAGCCACCATCTGGTTGCCGCCGACGGAATTGAGGATGCATCCTATGCAGAGCTTCGTCTGGCATGGCCAGAGGTACCAATGGCACCGATCATCGAAGGCTACGTGGCCTACGACAACTCGGTACTGACGCTGATTGGAGTGGATCCTTTCGCTGAAGCGGTGTTTGCACGCTTTGGCAATGCCGGCGTCGATGACGAAGGCCTGCCTGTGACAACTGAGCTGTTGTCCGATCCGCGAGGTGTTTTGATTGCCACAGCAGTTGCCGACAGGCAAGAGCTCGAGATCGGTACCACTCTGAAGGTTCAAACGCCGACGGGGATGATCGAGGTATTACACGCGGGGCGGCTGGACGCAAGCAATCCCGCAGCAGTCGATGGTGTTTTGCTCACCGATATCAGTCGTGCACAAACATGGCTTGGCCGCAGCGGTCGACTGGATCGAATCGAAGTGGTACTCGAAGACCGCGACGTCGATCGCTTTGTTGCCTCACTACCGCCGACCTTGAAACTCGAAGCCGCTGAAAACCGGCGCGCCACGATGCAAGCGATGACTCGTGGCTTTCAAATCAATCTCACTGCCATGAGCCTGCTGGCCCTGGTCGTTGGTGGCTTCCTGATACACAACACAATGAGCTTTGCGGTACTGCAACGTCGCGAACTCTTTGCAAGCCTGCGTATCAGTGGCGTCACAGCGCGACAAATCATGTATACCGTCCTGGCGGAGGCTGCGGTTGTCAGCCTGGTGGCGGCAGCACTCGGCGTGTTACTCGGGCGCATCATCAGCGAGGGCCTGATAGCACTGACAACACGTACCATCAACGACTTGTATTTCGTATTGCACGTGCAAGACGTGCAGATGAGCCTCGCCACCATCCTGCTGGGGATTACCCTGGGTGTATCCACCAGTCTGATAGCAGCACTTGCCAGCGCACTGGACGCCGCAGCAACGAGCCCACTGGCCGCTCGACAGCGCTCATCAACCGAGGAGCGCACGCGCAGGCTGATCGCACCACTTGCGGCAGTGGGTCTTGTATTGATATTCGCAGGGGGCGTGCTTGCATTGTTACCAAGCTTGTCGTTGCTCGTCGGATTTGCAGCATTGATGCTCCTGATTCTCGGCTACGGCCTGACCCTGCCGTGGCTGATTCACAGACTCGCGCGCGCAGCCGTCAGCCTGTGGGGTCATATTGGCGTACTCGCCGGTCTCGCACTCGGTGGCATCGAGCGCGACATCAGTCGGACAAGCGTTGCCATAGCGGCACTCGCAGTCGCTGTGTCTGCCACGTTGGGCGTAGATGTCATGACAGGCAGTTTTCGTAGCAGCGTGGATGAGTGGTTGGGGACGACACTCGCCAGCGACGTTTACGTGTCCGCACCATCAGTGCGCGCCAGTGACGGCGCGCTGCTCGAGCCTGCGTTGATGGAGGTGGCTGCGGCAACACCGGGAGTGCACAAGGTCAGCAGCGGCCGCGCACTCGATCTCAGCACGTCAGCAGGACGCCTGGATACCCTGATTCTGGAGCCCCATGACACCAGTGCCGAAAGCTTCGAGTTCGTGTCCGGGGATCCGGATAGCGCATGGCAACAGTGGCGCGATGAGGGGGCGGTGCTGATCAGCGAGCCACTGGCCACCAAACACGGCCTGGACGTCGGCTCACGCATGAGCTTGTTTACCGCCTCTGTTGGAGATCAGGAGTTTTCTGTGGCCGGCGTATTTCGTGACTATGGCTCGAGCCACGGGAAATTGATGCTCTCGCGAGCTGTGTTCGACACGTATTGGGACGACGAACGCATCAATACACTTGGCATCCTGCTCGATAACGCGCCCCAGAACGAGCAAGCTGCAGTCATCGAGACCCTGCGCCAGCGCTTGGCTCAAGCCGCTGGCCGAGCGCTTGAGATCAGATCAGGACGCTCTATACATGAGCAATCACTGGCGATCTTTGATCGCACTTTCGAGGTCACCGGAGTGCTTCGCTGGCTCACGGTCGGCGTCGCCTTCATCGGCATTTTCAGCGCCTTGCTCGCGCTGCATCTTGAGCGCGCAAAGGAATTCGCGGTACTACGAGCCAGTGGCGCCACCCGCGCCCAGACAGCGACGCTGGTGGTGCTGCAGAGCAGCTTCATGGGGCTGCTGGCGGGCTTGCTGGCCCTACCGCTTGGCTACATCATGTCATTGCTGCTGATACACGTGATCAATGTGCGCTCGTTCGGCTGGCGCATGCACGCCGACGTGGCTCCCCAGGCCCTGTTAGCCGCCCTGGCGCTTGCACTGCTGGCGGCACTGCTGGCCGGCCTGTGGCCTGCGATACGCCTGAGCCGTGGTGGTATTGCGCAACAACTTCGTGACGACTGACACACAAGCGTGTGGCCTGCACGTGTCAGCCGACGGGGGTCAATGCGTGAACTTCATCTCACTTGTGAACATTGGTAGATTCTGAGTCATGTGCCTGTCGTGATTTGGCGTTAAAACAACGGCAGACGTTTGCAGACTCATCATCATGAATCCACCACCGGACTATGTCGTAGAGATGTCGGCCGACTTCAGCGCAGCAAGCCTCGCTGACACAGCACTGGTCCAGCCTGAGGGTGAGAGGCTGACCTTTTCAGCGATCCTCTCGCGCCAGGCGGCTCACCTGCCCATCTCCGATGCGATGGTGCGCTCGGCGGGCGCGGAAATGGGCTCGGCCGAGTTGCTCTCCGTCTATTGAATCCTGAGCGACTTCGGGCTCCGTAGCGCCCGGCAACACGCCTGACTTGTTAGCATGCGGTCCTCCCCCGAAGGCCGCCCCGCATGGCTCAATCCACGTCCCGCGCTCAACGCGACTGGGCCCTGTACGACTGGGCCAATTCCGCGTTTTCGACCACAGTCATCGCGGGATTTTTCCCGCTTTTTTTCAAGCAGTATTGGGCAGGCGAGCTTGAGCCGACTACCAGCACGTTCTGGTTGGGAATCGCCAACTCCAGCGCCAGCCTGACGGTTCTTCTCATGGCGCCGATGTTGGGCGCACTCGCAGACGTCGATCGCTCCCACCAGCGCTGGCTTGGGCTGTTTGCATGCGTCGGCATTGTCGCGACCGTCGGTTTCTTTCTGATCGGCCAGGGTCATTGGCAAGTGGCGGCGGCGGTATACGCCATTGCCGTGATCGGCTGGAGCGGTGCCAACGTGTTCTACGACGCGATGTTGCCCACATTGGCAGCACCGCAGCAACGCCATCGTCTATCGGCCTATGGATTCGCTCTCGGATACCTGGGCGGCGGCTTGTTGTTTCTGGTCAATGTAGTGATGACCTTGAAGCCTGCCTGGTTTGGCCTTGCTGATGCGGGTGAGGCGGTGCGCTATGCCTTTCTCAGCGTCGCCGTGTGGTGGGCCGTATTTGCCCTGCCACTGCTGTTGAGCCGACACCACGCGATCGCATACCGGGTTGCTGACGGGGCCGCAGGTCTGACCTCAGCAAACGAGCTGAAGCCCTTTGGGAATCGCGTAGCAGATGTCATGCGCGGACTCGCCGGCACCGCACGCAGCATCAAAGGCAACCGAAACCTTGCCTTGTTTCTGGTCGGATACTGGTTCTATATCGATGGTGTTGCGACCATCATTCGCATGGCGGTTGACTACGGTGTGTCCATCGGGCTGCCCTCAAACAGCCTGATCATTGCCTTGCTGCTGGTGCAGTTTGTTGGCTTTCCCTCAACACTGTTGTTTGGCAGGATCGGCGAGCGCATCGGAGCTCGTGTGTCCCTGCTAATCGCGTTGAGCGCCTATCTGGTTGCAACCATGGCAGCAGCAGCGATGACATCAGCCTTGCACTTCTACGCGCTCGCGGTCGTACTCGGTCTGGTGCAGGGAGCTGTTCAGGCCTTGAGCCGCTCAATGTTCAGCAGCTTGATACCGGTGGGGCGTGCCGGTGAATATTTTGGATTTCTCAATATGTTAGGCAAATCCGCAGCTGTCATCGGCCCGGCTATGGTAGGTGTAGTGGCTGCCACAACAGGTAGCCCGAGGATCGGCATTCTGTCGATTGTCGTGCTGTTTGCCGTAGGCATGCTGCTGCTGGCGCAAGTAGAGGAACCCGTGGATTCGGCTGTCACTACATGATCAATTCACGCCCAATGGCACTGACGGGCATGGCGCTGTTGATACTGGCATACCTGATGTTGTGGCCAGGCTTGACCGAACCCATGCTAAGCCTCACCGGCACAGTGGAGAAGTCCAAGCTTGTGGACATCGGGCGAGAAATTCTGCGCGAGAGCAACTCAACCTCGAGCCTTGTACGCTCGATTGCCGACCGCTTCATCGCTGGACTGGACACTAGCGGGAGTATCGAGGCCTTCGACAAAACCAACAGTATCCTGGGAACAGCGGCCGAGTTATGGCGTGGACAAAGCCGATTCGTTGCCGTGTTGATTGTCACTTTCAGTGTCATTGTTCCAGCCATCAAGGCGCTGCTGATTCTCGTCACCTTGATGCCACTAAACACCGCGACTGCGGCACGTCTATCCGCTATCGCCAATGCCAGTGGCAAGTGGTCAATGGCTGATGTGTTCGTGATCGCCATCTTCATAGCCTTCCTCGCCGGTAGCGGCATGTCGGAGACCAAAGGACTTGTGGACTTCTCAGCCACAATCGGGGTCGGCTTCTGGTGGTTTCTTGGCTACTGCCTTGTGTCGATTCTCGGGAGCCAACTCCTCGCAGCTTCCCGCAATCCTGTGCGTGCGACTGCGCGCACTACAAGGGCCAGACCGGCTACCAAGAAAAAAGGCGCGGTGCGCAAGACAGCCTCGCAAGTCAAAAGGGCTGGCAGCAAGGGCAAGCTCACAGGCAGACCTACCGGCAAACGCACAAGCACAAGCCGCAGCCGTTGAGCCTGAACCCGGTGATCGATCAACTCAGCTTCGCATTTGGTATTACCGGCCCTATTCTACTGCTGCTCGCCTTGGGCACTTTAGTGCGACGGGTTGGCCTGATCGATCAGGAATTCATACGTCAGGCGAATGCACTGGTCTACACGGTGGCACTGCCTGTGATGCTCTACTTTGCCATCGTAACCCGCCCTATCTCTGCCGCATTCGACCCTGTGATGGCAGCCATTGGCGTCGGCGGCACACTCATTATCATCGCCACGGCCTTGCTCGTTGGGCGCCTCTTGCCAGAGGATCAACGCGGTGTGTTTGTGCAAGGTAGTTACCGCGGCAATCTTGCCATTCTGGGTATCGCGTTGGCGCTTGCCACCTACGGTACAAAGACGCTACCGATGATTGCCGTGTATATCGCTATCGTGACTACGGTGTACAACCTTGTTGCCATCTGGTTGCTGGATTCCTCGGGCGCTGTGGGGCAGATTGTGCGCAACCCGATATTGATTGGCATCGCTGCAGGTTCTGCCGGATCGCTACTGGGCGTTCCAACACCTGCGATCATGGTCAGTACGGCTGATTACCTGACTGCGCTGGCACTACCGGTAGCACTGATATGCATTGGCGCCAGCCTGGAGCTCAAGAGCTTGTCAGAGCATCGCCTCTCACTGGCTTTGGCCTCGATCTTCAAGCTGGTCATCTCTCCTGCGCTGTTGGTCGGGCTCGGGCTCGCAGCGGGTTTGCGAGATGAACGTATCGGCATCCTGTTTTGTCTCGCCGCATCACCTACAGCGACCGCAAGTTATGTCATCGCCAGCCGATTGACCCGTCACGGCAAGCTCGCCGCCGAAATTATCGCAGTGACCGCCCTGTTTGGTGTGTTTACCTACACAGCCGGCCTTGCCCTGCTACGCGCCAATGGTTTCACCTGACGCGATGGCAATAATCACGCTGCAGATTAAAGCTCAGCTCATCAGCTGTCGCCACAACAGCAGGGACAAACAAAACGAGACCATGCGTTCACCACACAACTCTTGTTGGTCATATGCAAGTCGCCGTGCCGGGATTGCGGCTGGCCTGAGCATGGCAGCCATACTGGGCGCAGGCTGCAGTGCCAGCTCACCGGTGTTTGACAATCAAGCCTCGACAGACGCCAACACCTCAGGCACAGCGGCCGGCCCTGAAATCGGTGCAGCCGCTGATCAGAACAATTCCGTTCAAGCCGCGCCTGCACACACTGCCAACTCTACCGATGCCGGGACAGCTGACAATGAGTCATTGGCCACAGGCTCAATCAGTGCGAGCCAAACTGTCACTTGTGGTGCTGTAGACCTCGAGGACAGGCTGAGCATCCTCGAGCTGATCAACGAAACCCGCGCTACTGGACGGCAGTGCGGCAGTGAGTGGTACCCGGCAACTACATCGTTGAGCTGGAATGATCAGCTTGAAGCCGCAGCAGTTGTTCACTCGCAAGATCTTGCCACTCACGATATCTTCAGCCATACCGGCACCGATGGCAGCAGTGTCAGCGATCGAGCGACCACACAAGGCTATGAATGGAACCTGGTAGGCGAGAACATCGCAGCCGGTCAGCCCTCGTTTCGCGTTGCCATGCAAGGCTGGATAGACAGTCCGGGGCATTGTCGCAATCTGATGCAAGCTGACTACAGCGATGTCGCTGTTGCCTGCGTGACCGAGACAGACAGCTCGTATGGCACCTATTGGACGCAGGTGTTTGGCAACGAGCGATGATTAATCGCCAAATACATCAGCCAGGCCAGCAGCAAGCCGGGCAAGGTCTGACTCTGTAGTGAAGTAGCCCGGCGACAATCTCACGCTCCCGCCAGACTCATGTGTGCCCATCGTCTCGTGTGCCCAAGGCGCGCACTGCAGGCCTGCCCGACAGCACACGTGATGATCGGCATCCAGTCGATCTGCCATCTGTTGAGAATCCATCTGGTCATGCACCAGAGACAAGGTTGCCACACGATCTCGATCGCGAGCACCACCCAGAACGCGCACCCCACGTGAACGATCCAGCATCTGCTCGATAGCCTGGATGTGCCTGAGCTCAACAGCATGCACGTGCCGGATTGCACGCTCGCACGCCATGGCGTGTTCTGCGCGAGGCACGCTTTCAGCAGCGTCCAGTGCTTGATCCATGTTTGCGTATTGTGGCGGTTGCCACTCGTGTGCATCACTGCCAGCCAGAAGGTGCTCACCCAGAGATCGAAACCAGAGCTGTGCCGCATGCAAGCCCGCTATGGCAGGCATACCGAGAGTACCGGGTTCCAAGCGCCACGGAAGTGGATGGGGCTGCAAGGGCGATGCGGAATCCACGCCCGTTCCGCCAAAGCGCTTTGGCTGCAACTCAACACCTTCGGCCACTACCAAGGCAGCACTACCCATAGGCCCAAACAGGCCTTTATGACCCGCAAAGGCAACCACAGCCAACCCCCTTTGGTCCATGTCGATGGGCACGACTCCGACAGTCTGGGCGGCGTCAAGGATGATCGGCACACCAGCCCGTCGTGCGAGGGCTGCAATCTCATCAAGCGGCTGCACAGTTCCAACGACATTGGAAGCATGATTGACGATGAGCGCTCGCGTATCGTCCCGTAGCGCTTCGGCTATGGCACCGGCTGACACATATCCTGCCGGATCACTTCTCGCAACGCTTGTGAGCAGGGAACGTTCTTTCACCGCATGATTGAGAACTCGTGCGACGGCATTGTGTTCCAGACTTGTGGTGACAACATGAGCACCATCAGGGACCAGTCCGCTGATTGCTGTATTGAGCGCATCCGTACCATTGGACGCAAAGATCACGCGCTCTGCAGGCCCTGCGTACCCGACAAAGGCACCCAGCATGGAGCGCGTCTGGCGCACCAGACTTTCGGCATCAGCGGCCAAGGCATGAGAGCCTCTACCAGCGTTGACACCAATGTCTCGCGCAAAGCGATCCATCAGTGTGTAGACCAACTCGGGTTTGGGCCAAGTCGTCGCTGCGTTGTCAAAGTAGGCGTTTTCAGTCATGCGCGACGACGCCTCACGCCACCACAACGGTCGCTAGGACCCACCAATGCCACGACGCTTGTATCGCTCAGCGATCTCATCCGGCATGTCAGGGTCTGATGAGTCAGGATCAGCAAAATCAAGTGCTTTCATCAGCTGCTCCCCCTTGTCTTCGAGCATGTCAAAGTCATCGGTAAAGGCCGGAGCCAAAGGCTCTGCTGCCACGTTGTCCCCCTTCAGCGGCGAGCTCCAGTCTGTACCAGTCGACACGTCGTGCACCTGGTTCATCGGTGCGCGCAAAGGACCATCCGGCAAGCCATCGGTAGAGCCGAACAAGCCCGTGGGCTCACCGAGATCGATATCGGCATCTGCAATGGTCAAGGTACTGATGGTGGAATCAAAGTCTTCCTCAGACCATTGGCTGGCGTCGCGTTCTGGCTGCTGATCTAGCTGGGCATAAGCCGCATCAGTATCGGTGTGATTCGCTGCTGAAGCGGCCGGTGGCGCCGTGTCCTGCGCACTGTGATCCTCAGCAGACAAGGTAGCTGGCGCAGGACTTGTGGCAGCGGAAGTGGTAGCGGCGCTCATACCGCCGGCCTGCAAACCGACAGCTGGCACACCTGCAACAGGTACAGCCGTCGCCGAACCCGGCAGTACGCCTGGCCCATGCGACGCCGATATCGGGGCCTGAATATTGATCTGGCGCAACATGCTGATTGGCAATGCAATGAACAGTATCCAGAACAGCTCACGGTTGACTAGAAAACGAGCTTCAGAGAAATTGCTCAACAAGTAGGAAATCGCGAAGGCCAACACGAACAACACGCCTACTTGCTGCCGTTGATACTGGCAATACAGAATTTCGATCAGCTGTTGCACAACCCATAACAAGGCAACCACTGCCAACGGCAATCCGATCTCTGATGCAACCTGCAAAAAACCATTGTGTGCGTGGTGCACCGTCCAGGTAAAGTCGGTCAGCGACTCCTGAATCCAACTGGTCTCCTCTGAGGGAAACCACAGCACACCGTAGCCAAAACCAGTCATGGGGCGCTGCATGATCAACTGCCATGTCTGACGCCAGACTTCACCTCGACCGGTCAGATCATCAGAGCGCCCAACCAGCTCGGCCGAGTTGATGTTGCTACCGATGAGCACAATCAGACCGACCATCAGTATTGCAAGCATCATCATCGCGATGAAACCCAACCTGAAACGGGCAGCGATAAACAGGTACAGGGAAACACCACCGGCGACGATCATGACGAGCAAGGAGGTTGCCGATTGGCTGAACACGAGCAGCACAAGACTCACCGCTGCCATCAGATAGCAAAGCATGCGCATACTGGCTGTGCGCACTGAATCGCTAAGCGTCAGATAGAGCAGCACACCAACAGCCGACCAGAAGCCGAGCGCATTTTTTGAATTCAGGATGCCACGCCACACTTGCCTGCCTTCGTAGGGTTCAAGACCCAGAGCAGGCATGAACAAGGCAGCCGCAACGCTTGCGAGGAAAAGGACTCCCAGTACAACAGCGAGCGTACGCAGTGTATTCAGCAGAGGTACCGTAAAACCGATGTAGAAAGCGATCAGGGTTGAACCCACCAGATGCACGGTTCGCTCAATCGACAGTTGTGTGTCGTAGGCCCAGGCAATGGAGGCCATGGTTCCAAACATCAGCACGACCAAAAGGATTCGGTATCGCGTCAGCCAGAATATCCAGTTGATCCCGTGCCCCACCATGAGACCGACGAAGGCGGCTGAATAGGCACTCAGCCACATCAGCGTGACTGCGCTACTGAGCGCTGGTGCCAGTTGCTGTACGAGCTGCAGCACAGCGGTACTGCCCAGCAGTATCGTGACGACCAACAGGAGCAGACCGGCAATGGAGCTGCGCGTCACCGCTGTCGATTCTGTGTAGGTTGCTACGCGCACGCGCCGTTCCTCATCATCTCCTGATGATAGCTCCACAAAACGCAAGGCGTTGGGGAAACACGGCACGCTACCAAAGCGTCATTTAACCGGCACGGGCAATGCGGCTCGATACCGTGCGCTACGTCACAACCGCCGACTGATCTCTACCTTCAGACAACGGCGCCCGGTGCCACCCGATACGCGAGGGCTTCATTCATGTGCACGTCCGAGACCGTTGCACACTCGGCTAGATCTGCGATGGTTCGGGCCACGCTCAAAACACGATGCCGCGCACGACGCGAAAGCTGCAGCCGTGCAACTGTCGCCCTCAGGCAGTCCTCGGCCGAGCGATCAAGCCGCAACCAGGACCCACCGGGATCAGCGCCGGCGCGACCTGGATCGGCCATAGGCGCGGTCCGAGCCATGCGTTGCTGTCGCCGCTCGATGGCTGCCAGCACACGCTTGCGCACCACGGCAGATGATTCTGGCGGCGCGGCCACACTCACAGAATCAAGCGCGCAGGGCTGCATGGCAACCACCATGTCGATTCTGTCCAGCAAGGGGCCCGACAAGCGCGCCTGATACCGACGAACGTCCTCGGCCCGACATCGACAACGTGTTGGATCCAGCGCGTGCCCGCAGGGACAGGGATTCATGGCGGCCACCAATTGGAATCGAGCAGGAAATTCTGCCTGTCGTGCTGCACGCGAGACCTGAATACGCCCTGTCTCCAACGGCTCACGCAGAACATCCAGCACTGTTCTGGAAAACTCTGCGATCTCGTCAAGAAACAACACGCCGTTGTGCGCCAGCGATATCTCGCCCGGAGAGGGGCCAGCACCACCGCCAACCAAGGCCACAGCGGAGGCTGTGTGATGTGGCGCGCGCAGCGGCCGTTGTCGCCAGCGCTGCATCGAGAACCCCCCGTGAGAGACCGAGGCAATAGCCGCTGTCTCCATCGCTTCGCTTTCGGTCAGAGGCGGCCTGAGTCCTGGTAGCCGATGTGCCAGCATGGACTTACCAGACCCGGGGGGGCCCGTCATCAGCAGTGAATGCTCACCCGCTGCGGCGATTTCCAGTGCGCGACGAGCCATCAACTGACCCTCGACATCCTCAAGATCCGGCCCTGGCTCCCAGCCGGCCTCATCTGGCATCGCGACCCCGGGACTGGCCTCGACATCCTGACACAACAGGTCGTGCAGCTCAGCAAGCGTGCTTGCCGTCAACAGCCGCGTGCGTGCGGACAGGCGCGCCTCTTCGTAGTTGTCATTCGGTAGCACCAGAGCCGACGGGCTATCAGCAAGAGACAAGGCTACTGGCAAGGCACCGCGAATGGCGCGCAGCTCGCCGCCCAGACCCAGCTCGCCGAGAAATACTCGCCGCTTGAGCACTCGCTGCTCTATCTGACCACTCGCTGCCAGCAAACCGATAGCGATCGGTAGATCGAAGGAGCCTCCGCGCTTGGGCACATCGGCTGGGGCAAGATTGACTGTCACCCGAACCTGGGGCATTGCAAAGCCCAGATGATCCAGGGCGGCGCGCACCCTGTCACGACTCTCACGCACCTCGGATCGAGGCAGACCGACGATGGACATCGACGGCAGACCGCGCCCGATGTGCACTTCCACATCCACCTGACGTGGAAAGACACCATCCAGCGCGCAGGTGCGCACGACTGATAACGACATGGGAACCTCCTTGTTCCGACTAGCGACCAGGCAACACTCTACGCGCCACCGCAGTCAAAGTGCAATCAGATCATGTCAATAACGTATGACCTGCCAGCCTCGCACGGCGAGCGATCAGACCTTGCCCTTCCACGGGACCAACCACATCTCAAGTGATCGGATGACGACATCAATGAGGAACCCGATAATACCGATCAGGATGATGCCGACGATAACGATATCGGTCAGCTGAAACTTTGAGGCAACCATGATCATCATGCCGAGGCCCTTCTCGGCAGCTACCAATTCAGCGGCGACTACCGTTCCCCAGCACACACCCATGGCAACTCGTGCACCGGTGAAGATCTCAGGTAGTGAGTTTGGAATGATGACCTTGCGCAGAATCTGCGACTTGCTGGCACCCAGTGAATAAGCGGCATGCACCTTGGCGATGGCCACGCCGGACACGCCAGCCCGCGCAGCAATTGCCATGATCCAGAGCGCTGCGAGAAACAGCAGGATGACCTTGGACTCCTCGCCAATCCCGAACCAGATAATCATCAGCGGGATCAATGCCAAGGGCGGCACCGGACGCATGAACTCAACGATCGGGTCAAACCAGCCACGCGCCCAATTGGTCAAGCCCATGGCGTAGCCGAGCGGGATACCCAGCAGCGCGCCGAAGAAGAACCCGAAAAGCACACGCTGCAGCGACGCCCAGGTGTGCTCCAGCAGGGTGAAATTGCGGTAGCCGTCGGCATTGAGCTCAAGAAAGCGGTTGGTGGTGACCTCCGGTGCTGGCAAGTACAAACGTGCCATACGAAAGCCTGTGGCAGGCTCGAAAAACACGCCGCCCTTCGGCGTGAGTGACAAGACGCCCTGTTCCAGCTCCAATCGATCGCCCGGATCGACAGCCTGACCGTTGAGGTGCGTCACCTTGGCGCCGTCGCCGCGCTTGAACTCGTCGTTGCCGAAGACGCTGATGATCTTTGAGCCATAGCGTGGGATGATCAAGCTATCGTTCCTGGCAAAGCCATCACCCGCCTCTACCTCGGGCTTGGACGGCAACCGCAAGGGTTTGCCCTCTTCATCGCGGCTCAACTGCAAGTCTTCCTTGTGCACCAACACGACTACCTCGGCATCATCCCTGCGGCCGTCTTCAAGAGTTGAGGTGTAGGTGAACGAAAATTGACCGTCGTACGGCCCCTTCGCTTGCGGAAAGGGCAAGGTCGAATTGGTGAAAGCGATCCACAGCGCAAGTATGGCGAGTACCGACAGGACGCTGGCAACGCGGTTGGCACGTACCGCACTCTCATCGCCAAAGGTGACGGTCTTGAGTGCCGTGTAGTCAGACTTGTTGAAAAAGCTGCGCGTAACCCAATTGACAATCAGCAAGCTGGCTGCAAACAACGCAATGTAGACAGCGAGTACCAGAAAACCTGTCATGACTCGTCCTCGGTTCGGCCCATGATCTCCTCTTCCATCTCCCAGATCATCGACAGGATCTGCTCGCGGGTGGTGGCGTAATCCGGATGCTTCTTGACCTCGCGTAAATCGTTACCTACGCCAAGATCTGCAAAGGGCAAACGGTATTCCTTGTGTATGCGCCCGGGACGGGGTGCCATTACCACTAGTCGCTCGCCGAGCAACAAGGCCTCCTCAACAGAATGCGTGATCAGGATGATGGTCTTGCCGGTCTCCTTCCAGAGATCAAGCACCAGTGATTGCATCTTCTCGCGGGTCAGCGCATCCAGAGCACCCAGCGGCTCATCCATCAAGATGACGTCCGGTTCGTTAGCCAGGCATCGTGCCAGCGCCACACGTTGTTGCATCCCGCCGGACAGCTCGTAGACCATCTTTTCCTTGAAGTCTTGCAGACCAACGATATCCAGCAAACGATCCACTGTCCTGGCGCTTTCAACTTTCGGCACGCCCTTCATGTCAGGCCCAAAAGAGACGTTCTTGCGCACGCTCATCCACTCAAACAGTGCCCCTTGCTGAAACACCATTCCGCGCTCAGGCGCCGGACCGGTAACCGGTGCGCCATTGAGAACGACCTGGCCCTCTGTCGGTGCCAAAAAGCCTGCAACAATGTTCAGCAGCGTGGTTTTACCGCAACCGGACGGTCCGAGAACACTGAGCAACTCACCGGATTTCAGCTCGAGGCTGACGTTCTTCAATGCCTGCACAGCCCCCCCATTGGGTAGCTCAAAGCGCATGGACAAATTTTCTATCAGTAACTCGGACACTCGGCAGCTCCGCACGTTTCTGGCGACAGGCCATAGCCTGTCAAATGGTGCCCGACAACTTAACGTCAGACAAAAAAAAGGGCGATCCCGACAGAGCCTGTCGAGATCGCCCGCTCAATTGCGCCTTGTGCGCAAAAGCAACTACTTACATGCTGCCGACAGCTTTCAGAGGACCAACATTGACATTGTCTTCGTAGCTGTCTTTTGAAGCACCGATAGAACCAGCCTCGACAAACACGTCTGCCACACCTTTCATGAACTCTTGCGCACCGCCACCGAGCCACTTCTCTGACATCTGATCATCCACGCCCGGGAAGATGAAGGTAGACATGGTTGATGCTGTGTCTTCCTCGGACATACCAGCGTCGGTGGCGATCGCTGCCAACATCTCTGCAGGCTGAGAGGCGTTCCACTCTTCGTTGGCAGCGGCTGTTACCGCAAGGAACTTGGAAACCACGTCAGGGTTTTCAGCGATAAACGACGACGGGCCCGATGTGACGTCAAACACCAGAATACCCAGCTCTTCCTTCTCTGCACCTGTCAGCAGCACGTTGCCGGACTCAACCATACGGCGCAGGGCACCGCCCCAACCACAAGCCATGTCAACCGCGCCTTGTGCAAGCGCTGCCTGGCCCTCAGCGGGCGCCATGTCGACAACGGTCAGGCTGTCCACAGCGACGCCAAAGTGGCTCATCTGCTTGAGAAAACCGTAGTGCGCTGCTGTACCGAGCGGTACAGCGACCTTCTTGCCGGCAAGCTCACCGGCTGAGTCCTTGTCGATCTCGAGGTCCGCACGAACCACACAGTTGTCGTTTTCAGAATAAGAAACCGCGACATCAACGATCTGCAGATCCTGACCTGCCGATGTGGCAACAACGAAAGGAGGTACACCTTGAGATACCGACAGATCGATATCGCCCGAGGCCATGGCAGCAGACATGGCAGTCCCGGTGTCAAAGGCAACCCAATTGACAGGCGCTCCGAGCGCCTCGTCGTAGGTTCCGGCGACCTTGGCCGCCTGGAACGGCATTGGCCACTCGAGGAAGTAACCCACGTTGAGCGCGTGGTCATCCGCGCTGACAGCCTGAGCTCCAGCCATCATCGCCACACCTGCCATGGCGCAAACCAGCTTGTTTCTAACGATCATCCACAATTCTCCAAGGATAAGGGTGGCGTCAGTGGATATCGCTGACGCTCACTTACGACGGGCTACTCGCCCGCCTTGCCCGGCTTAATGTACCAGCTTCTGCCACAGGTCAAAAAGCAGCGCAGGAACGAGTTCACGTATACCGGTAGCGCCGAACACACCCTGTCGCAAATGAGACAGTACGCAGCACAGAGGAGCCGGACAGATGAGCCAGGCAGTGCAGAGGGCTGGAGCAGGTGACTACCCTGCGCCGGCGTCTCGCTCGAGAACAGCCAGGCGTTCCTCCAGTGCCTCCATCCGAGCGCGGGTCCGCGCCAGCACGGCGGTCTGGACATCAAACTCTTCACGCGTTACCAGATCCAGATTGCCAAGGGCACTCTGTACAGCAGACCGGGCGTTGCGCTCAAAGTCTGCCTTGGCATCAGCAAGCCCTGGCGGCAAGAGCGCGCCGAGTCGTCGTGAGAGGTCGTCAAACACAGTAGCGTCAAGCATGGTTTCTGCTCAGGCAGCGTTTAGTTGAGCCCCAAAGCATAACGGCACAGCGCTGCAGACGCATCTGACGCCAAACACGCACCAATAGCTCGCATACAGGGACGCAAGCGCCCCCGTATGGTGCAAATTGCGGCCTGACAATGTCTCGCTTCGACTCAAGACGTTGTTTTTATTGCCATTAATGACGTGGCACCAATAGTGCGCGGCTCTCCTCACCATGCTTTCATCACAGGAGAACTCCGCATGAAGCTAGTCACGGCGATTATCAAGCCGTTCAAGCTCGACGAAGTACGAGAAGCGCTCTCGCAAATCGGCGTCCAGGGCATGACCGTCACTGAAGTCAAGGGCTTTGGCCGCCAAAAGGGGCACACCGAGCTGTATCGCGGCGCTGAATACGTTGTCGACTTCATTCCGAAGACCAAGCTCGAGATTGGTGTGGACGACGGACAGCTCGACTCTGTCATTGACGCAATCACGACGGCAGCAGGTTCCGGGAAGATCGGCGACGGAAAGATCTTTGTCACCGACATGGAGCGGGCCGTTCGTATCCGCACCAACGAGTCCGGCCCCACAGCGCTCTGAGCAGCAATGCTTGCGCGCACATAACAACACTGAATTCAAGAAAACACAGAGAGAACACACACACGATGGATAGCAATGTTGCGGAGGGCCTGGCCAATCTGGCCTATGCCCTGGACACCTTTTACTTTCTCATTGCCGGCGCATTCGTCATGCTCATGGCGGCTGGCTTTGCCATGCTCGAAGCCGGCCTGGTACGCGCCAAGAACACCGCAGAAATCCTGACCAAGAACATCGCTCTGTTCTCGGTTGCCTGCGTCATGTTCATGGTCATCGGCTACAACCTCATGTACCCCGGCGGGGGCACAGGCTTCATTCCGGAGATTGCGTTCTGGGTCAGTGAGTCGGTTGACGAAGCGGCCTTCGCAGCACTCGCTGCCGGTGAAGAAGGCGCGTCTTACTACTCCGGCATGGCCGACTTCTTCTTCCAGGTCGTGTTTGTTGCAACAGCGATGTCTATCGTCTCGGGTGCGGTTGCCGAACGCATGAAGCTGTTTTCCTTCCTTACTTTCGCGGTCGTGTTTACCGCCATCATCTACCCTGTCCAGGGGTACTGGAACTGGGGTGGTGGCTGGCTCTCTGAAGCAGGTTACAGCGACTATGCGGGATCGGGTACGGTTCACCTGGCAGGTGCAGTGGCCGCGCTGGCCGGCGTCATCATGCTCGGTGCACGCAAGGGCAAGTACGGCCCCAACGGACAGGTCAACCCCATGCCTGGTGCCAACCTGCCCTTGGCAACACTCGGTACCTTTATCCTGTGGTTTGGCTGGTTCGGCTTTAACGGTGGCTCTGAACTGGCGGTCGCAAGCTTTGGCAGTGCCAATGCAGTTGCCAAAGTATTCGTGAACACAAATATGGCGGCCTGTGGTGGTGTTGTCGCTGCGCTGCTTACCGTACGACTGTTGTGGGGCAAGGCCGATTTGACCATGGCTTTGAACGGTGCTCTCGCAGGCCTTGTGGCGGTTACGGCCAGCCCCTTGTCGCCTGAGCCTTTGCAGGCAACATTGATCGGTGCTGCAGGCGGTGTGCTGGTTGTCTTCTCGATCATCACGCTCGACAAGCTGCGTATCGATGATCCTGTCGGCGCCATTTCCGTGCACGGTGTTGCCGGTATTCTCGGCGTCATGGTAGTACCGTTGACCAACTCGGACGCCAACTTCGTTGCTCAGGCAACGGGTGTTGCCGGTATCTTCGTCTGGGTATTCATCACCAGTCTCGTACTTTGGGGCATTCTCAGAGTCGTCATGGGAATCCGTGTCAGCGAGCAGGAAGAGTACGAAGGCGTAGACATCGCCGAGTGCGGACTCGAGGCTTATCCGGAGTTCACCGGACGCAACTGATTACAGCCCGTCAGTACAGAGCCAGGGACGGCTCGACACAGCTCAAAACAGAAAAGCAAAAGGCGCCCACGTGGCGCCTTTTCTCATTCAGGGGTCATCAGATCCAGAGGCCTGACCTTCAGGCGTTGGCGAGAAACGGTCGCGCCGCTTTCTCGCTTCTTCTGAAGACCGGAGCAGTCTCGGTCGACTCTCGCTTGCTGTAACGATAGCCAAGGCTTGTGAAGTCCTTGAGCGCTTCAGCTGATTGAGCTCGCTCGGTGATCAGATGTCGAGCCAGTGCACCGCGAGCGCGCTTGGCAAAGAACGAAATGATCTTGTACTCGCCGTTTTTTTCGTCCTTGAAAACGGGCGATACAACCTCTGAGGTAACACCTGGCTTGCTGATCACACTGAAGTACTCGTTTGACGCAAGGTTCACCATCGTGGCATCACCCATTGCGCTCGCCTCCTCGTCCAGTGCTTTGGCTACCCGGTCTCCCCAGAAGTCATACAGCGATTTGCCACGGCGTGTGGCCAGGCGTGTGCCCATCTCCAGTCGATAGGCACGCATGACATCCAGAGGCTTGAGCACACCATACAGCCCGGACAAAATCCGCAGGTGATTCTGGGCAAAGGCGAGATCGTCATCATCCAGGCTGTCAGCGTCGAGACCGACATACACATCACCGCGAAACGCCTGAATAGCCGGACGTACACCCTCGCCTGAGTGCTTCAGCTCCCACTCACGGAATCGATCCCGGTTCAGTGTTGCGAGCGAATCACTGAGTTTCATCAACTCAGCAAGCTTTGGAGCAGACAAACGACTCGCCGTTTTCACCAGGGCCTGTGCTTCCTCAAGAAACACGGGCTCAGAGGTGCTCGCTGTTCGCGTTGGCGTTTCGAGATCCAGCGTCTTGGCAGGGGACAGGAGGATAAGCATCAGAGGCGGCAGACTGACGCGCTATTCCTTGGTTGCAGCGGCTGCAAACGCTGCCAGTGCTCCGGAAACAGTCTCCAGCACCTGATCACAACCCTCGATCAAGTGACGCGATTGCAGGTAGCCCGGATCGTTGTAAGCCAGGAATACCTGACCATCGGCATTCTCCCAGGCCAACATCTTCTGCGGCAAATCAATAGCAACACTCTGAGCACAGCTCATCAGTGGGGTGCCTACTTTGGGGTTACCAAAAATCACCACAGCCGTTGGGCGAAGCTCCAGATCAGCACCCGCAGCTCCTGCGGCATGATCGATACGGGTGAACACCGTCATGCCTTTCTCTTTCAGCACATCCTCAAGCTTGTCGAGAGTGGTGTGCACATCGTGCGCACTAGGCAGGGCGATCATGCCGTCCTGAGCTGAAACCAGTGTGCTTGCAGCCAGGGCCACAGCCCCCAGAAAAATGCGTTTCATAGTGTCTGACTTCGCGTGGATGTTGCGCACATGATAGCGCCTGATCTCTCGGCAAGCTTGATTCCCGGGCGCGGTAGTGGACAGCAGCAAGGCAGGCAGCGAAGTACACTCCCCCATCATCCTGTTGATCGGAGTCTTGAGTGGATCAGATTGCCTTTACCATGCAACTCAACCCCGGCATGGAAGCCGAGTATCGGGCTCGGCACGACGACATCTGGCCGGAGCTTGCGGACCTGCTTCGACAGGCGGGTGTATCCGACTACTCGATTTTTCTGGATCCTGAGACACACGTGCTCTTTGCCGTGCTCCGTCGCCGTGCCGATCACAGCATGGACACGCTGCCGCTGCAGCCTGTGATGCAGCGTTGGTGGGCACACATGGCAGACATCATGGAGACCAGGGACGACCTCGAGCCTGTTACGCGTCCGCTGATGCCGGTCTTCCATCTGGATTGAGGTGCAGTGCGAGCACCTCGCGCCAACGCTCTGCGTACTGCTGCAGGCGAGCATACGTAGCGTCATCAACGACGACCCTTTGCGGCACCGCCCACGCCTCGGTAGCGAGCCGTCCACTTTCGGCGGCAACCAACATTGCCGCACCGATACTGGTGCCTGTACGTGATGTGCTGATCTCCACTGCCCGCCCTGTAGCGGCGGCCAGCATCTGAAGAAAAGCGGTATTCGCACTCAGGGGACCCTCGATGATCGTGGGGCCCTCGGTGGCTATCAGAGACACACTCTCTGCCGTCATCATCGCAAGATAGAAGGCAATCAGCGTTTCACGCACGCCCTTGTCCAGCAGATCAATATTCTGTGTCCAGCGAGAGCTGGCGCCAGGGAAAGGGCCAGTACCGGGCACTTTGGACGGCATCAGAAACGCATCGCTCTCAAGCGCTTCGGACACACGAGGCTGATCGAGCTCACCCGTACCGACCTCAGTCAGCAACTCCCATTCGCGCCCGCCCATGAAGCGCGCCGATGGCACCGGCCGACCATAGGCATCAACATTGATCAAGGTGTCACGATCAGGATCAAGATCAGGCATTGCCGACCCCACCGCCATACTGACAAACCACGTACCGGTAGATACCACGGTAAAAGGCTCCTGGCGACCTACCAGGTAGGGAACCAGTGAGGCATTGGAGTCATGAATTCCGGCATGCACTGGTGTCCCTGGCGGCAGGTTGGTCCGCTCTGCGAGCTCCGGAGTCAACGTGCCCATCAACTCCCCAGACTTGCAATGTGCTGGCATGAGGTGCGTCCACCCAGCCGTATCAGCCAGAGAAGACACCACCTGTTCTCGTGGCCTGTAAAGATCCGAGTGACAGCCGAGTGAACTCAGATCATTGCGCATCACACCACACAATCGGTACACCCAGAACTGGGGCCAGGTGAGTAGCACAGCAGCTCTGGCAAAAGATTCTGGAAAGCGCTTCTGCTGCCAATACACTTGAGCGCCGATATTCAGCCCCCCTGGCAGGCGTGGTGAACCCGTCTCGGCAAAGCTCGGTCGCATGGCAGCATAGTCTTCAGCCAACTCATCTGGACCTGCGTGCTCGTAGTCCAGTACGGGTAGCACTGGCTCTCCAGCAGCATCGATCAGAACGACACAGGCGCCATGGGTGGTTACCGTGATTGCATCGATCACCACCTTGGTCGCGAGTTGCTTCAGGCTCTCGACAAGGAAGTGCTCGATCACATCAATGTCCGCGTGCGGATACGGCACTGGATCTGCAGCCATCGGTGTTGGCTGGGTAAGCACGGTGTGCTCTTTACCTGCTCTGATGTCAACAAGCGCCAGCTTGATGTTGGTTTTACCAATATCGAGTACGGCAACGTGCATCACCGGGAACCTATTTCAGCCGCGCAGCAGCGGCGGCGAGCACTTTTGGCAAGGCGATGACCAGTATCAGCAAGAGTCCGATAAAAATGGACATGACAATACCGGGCACGTTCAACAGGCCGAAACCAAAGGTCACCATACCCATGATGATTGCCGCGAGCACGACACCCGGAATCGTCCCTGCCCCACCGAGAATGTTGACGCCACCCAACACGACCATGGTCACAATCTCGAGCTCCCAACCAAAGGCAATTGAGGGGCGAGTAGAGCCGAGACGCGAGGTCAGACAGACCGCAGCCACGCCCGCCATGACCCCGGTCATCAAGAACAACAGAAACTTTACTCTCGGCACACGAATGCCCGAGAACAGTGCTGCGGTTGGGTTGTTACCAATGGCGTACACAGCGCGCCCAAAACCTGTCCGGTGCAGCAGCAGACCAAACACCAGGGCAGCCACGGCAAACAAGACCATTTCGAAGGTGATCACCCACCACACATAACCCTGACCAAAAAAGGCAAACGAGTCGGGGTAACCCGAGTAGGCCTGATCGCCCAGGACGATATAGGCGATACCCCGGAACAGGGACAGCGTTCCGATTGTCACCACGATCGAGGGCAAGCCAAGGCTGGCAACCAGAAGGCCATTGAAGGCACCACACAACAAGCCCGTCCCCAGGCCCACCAATACCAACAGGGGAGTATCCGCCCCCAGCTGCAACGCAAACCCCATGGCGGTCGAGGCCAGGGCAATGATCGAGGCGACCGACAGATCAATCTCTCCAGACACGATCAACAACGCCATGGCAAAGGCAATCATCGCCTTCTCGGTGAAGTTGAAGGTGGCGTCTGACAGGTTCCAGGGATCCAGAAAATACGGCGACGCCTGCACGTTGATGAAGAAAATGGCAACAGCGATGAAAATCAGCAGTGTTTCCCAGCTACCTGCAAGGCGACGAAAGCTGCCCTGCGAACGCTGCGGAATCATCCTTTGCACTGATTCATTCACTACAGGTTCGTTCATGCAGAGTCTGCTCCTCTTTGCGCTGCAGAGCTGCGCGACACATTAGCCACCGGCGCTGCAACAGCACGCTCAAGGATCAGCCGGCCCGGACGCTTTTCAGCCCGCGCGTTGAGTATGACCGCGATGATGATAGCCGCCCCTGAAATTGCCAGCTGCCAGAACGGCGAGATATTCACGACCGGCAACGCGTTCTTGATCACACCAAGAAACAAGGCTCCGAGTACGCAACCCACAACAGTGCCCACGCCGCCCGCAATGGATATCCCGCCTATGACACAAGCAGCAATGACGTCCAGCTCAAATCCGCCGGCTACGTCCACATAAGCGACAGCGTAGCGGGACACCCACAAGTAACCGGAAAGACCCGCCAAACCACCCGCGATGACGAAGGCCAGCGCTCGCGTCTTGCCGGTATCGATACCCGCATAAACGGCTGCATTTGGATTGCCACCGGCGGCGTACATGGCACGACCGGCAGGGGCACGGGTCAAAAAAACAGCCATGCCGATGATCGTCAGCACTGCAAACCAGGACAACACCGGTGTAGACAAGAATTCTGCACGCGGAAACGCCTTGTAGCTGGCACTCATCTCATGGGCATTGACCCACTGACCGTCGGTAAGTACAAAGATCAGTCCGCGAAAAATGGTCAAGGTACCGAGGGTGACAACAATAGGCGGGATACCTGCTTTCCATACCAGCAGCCCGTTTATTCCTCCCAACAAGCCGCCGATGAGGATCGCCAATACGATCAAACCGGCTATTGGAAATGCAGGAAAGGATGCATTGATCATCGCTGTGATCATTCCGACCAGGGCCAGATTGGAGGCCATCGAGAGGTCAATACAGCGCGTCAGGATCACAGCCATCTGACCGAGAGCAAGAATGATCAATATCGCACTGTCGTTGAATACACCCGCAAGCGATCCCGGCGCTGCAAAGCCCGGGAATCGCAGCGACACAACGCCCACCAACACAATGACGGCAAGACCGAGTAATACATCGCGTGAGTGGCTCATGCGGCTTGTGCTGACCCGTCGATGCCTGCAGCCGCGCGGACCAATAGCTCAGGCGTTGCGCTGTCGCGATCATACTCTGCCACCTTGCGCCCGGCCCGCATGACAAATATTCGATCAGACATACCAAGCACTTCCGGTATTTCCGAGCTGACCATGATCACAGCAAGCCCCTCTGCAGCCAACTCACGCATGAAGGCATGCACCGCGGCCTTGGATCCGATATCAATGCCCTTGGTAGGCTCATCAAGAATAATCACCTTCGGCTGTGTTGCCAGCCATTTGGCTATCACCACCTTTTGTTGATTGCCACCGGACAATTGCCCTACTTGTTGATCAAGCGCCGAGGCTTTCAGCTCAAGACGGGACACGTACTTCTGCGTCAAAGCAAATTCTTTCGCCATACTGACGAAACCACCCCTGATCCCCTCATGCGACACCGCAGACAAGGACGGCAAGGACACATTGCGAAAGATGGGTAATCCCGTGATCGCGCCCTGCCCACCCCTGTCCTCTGGCACATAAACCAGGCCCGCCGCTATTGCGTCCGCCGGTGATGACGAGGTCACTGTCACCCCGTCGATAACCAGTACTCCACTACTTGGCCTGGTCATACCAAACAGTGATTGCATCAGCTCACTGCGCCCGGCACCAACCAGCCCATAGAAACCGAGGATTTCACCCCGACACAAGGTAAAAGACAGATCATCAAACTCTGTTGGATGTGCGTAACCGCTTACCTCAACAACAGGCTCACCGATCTCGCTGGTGCGCGGCGGAAACACGCCTTCAACATCACGCCCCACCATCATGCGCACCAGACTGGCCGAGTCTGTTTCCTTTATGCGCCCCCGGCCAACAAACTCTCCATCGCGAAAGACCGTGTAGCGATCCGCAATGCGGAAGATCTCATCGAACTTGTGGCTGATGAACAAAATCGCCTTGCCATCGCGCTTCAGCGTTTCTACCAGGGCATAGAGCTCCTCGATTTCCTGCTGAGACAACGCGGCTGTTGGCTCGTCCATGATCACGATACGTGCATCAATGGACAAGGCGCGCGCTATCGCTACCTGATGCTTGCTGGCAATGCCGAGGTTACGCAAGCGTGTAGAGGGATCAATGCGGGCACCGACCTTCTCGAGCAAAACCGCCGCCTCTCGGCGCATGGCGCCCCTGTCTATCAGGCCAAACCGCCCTCGCGGTGCATGCCCAATGAAAATATTCTCGGCCACTGACAGGTCATCAAAGAGGACGGTCTCTTGATGTATAGCTGTAATGCCTGCGCTGGCCGCGTCGTGAGGATTGGCGAACTTGACGGTCTTGCCATCCAACAGGATCTGACCGCCATCCGGTGAGTGGATGCCGGTCAGCACCTTGACCAAAGTCGATTTTCCTGCACCGTTTTCACCGACCAGGGCAGTGACTTCGCCGCTATACAATTCGAGAGCAACCTCGGACAACGCACGCACACCCGGAAAGACCTTGGTGATGCCTTGCAGGCTGAGCAGTGCGTTGTCCATGGGTCAAATCCTCCAGATAAGCTTCAGAAAATGTCCTTGAAGTCGTCGATATTGGAGGCGTCATAGACAAACGGATCCGCCATTGCACCTTCGAGCGCATCGTCGAGCGTCAGCTCGCCCATACGGCCCATGGAGATTGTTCCACCAGCGGTTGCTTCCGCGCCTTTCACCAACTCATAGGCGATCATGGTGGCCGAGTAGCCAAGGTCGATCGGATTCCAGATCGCAAAGGACTTGGAAGCACCGGACTCGATATGCCCTGCCATCTCGGACGGCAGCCCGAGACCTGTCACGTTCACTTCACCTGCTTTTCCAGCATCCGATACCGCTTGTGCTGCCGCAACAATACCGACTGATGTCGGTGCGATGATCGCCGCAAGGTTCGGGTGTGATGTCATGAGGCCTTGTGCCTCTCGATAGCTCTTATCCGCCAGGTCATCGCCGTATACAGTAGAAACCACCTCGATTCCGGGGTAGTCGCCCATCACCTTGTTCATCTCTTCGATCCAGATGTTCTGGTTGGTTGAGGTCGTGGTTGCGGACAACACCGCAACTTCTCCACCATCGGGCAGATGATCTGCAGCGAGCTTGATGATCATGTTGCCGATCAAGGGATTTGATGAGGGGTTCAGGTGCAATGAACGTCCCTCAGCTCCAACACCGGAGTCCCAGGAGATGACCTTGATGCCCCGATCCTGTGCTTTTTTCAGAGCCGGAACCAATGCGTCCGGATCGTTGGCGGAAATCGCAATGGCATCAACGCGTTGGGCAATCAGTGAGTTGATGACTTCAATCTGACCTTCTGCTGTGGTGTCTGTCGGTCCGGTATAGATGATTTCTACATCACCGAGCTCAGCCGCTGCCTCTTCAGCTCCTTTGGCTGCGGCTTCAAAAAAACCGATGCCGAGTGCCTTGACGACCAAGGCAATCCGTACGTCTTCGGCTTGTGCCGAGCCACTGGCAATCAACCCAGCAGACACTGCTGCCGCCAGCCATAGTCTTCGTGTCGTTTTCATTCTGTTGTGCTCCTCTTCTCTCTAGATTTAGCGGGTCTTGTGTTCTCAAGCCCTGCGAATGTCGGGTGTTACCCCTGCTCGTCAACCGGCTTAACCAGTCGAACGAAGTTCTGTGTCTGTAGTGCGCGCTACCACCACGCGTACGTCCGCCACCTCCAGCATCTTCAGCGCCTCATCACTGATGCCCTCGTCAGTCACGAGCACGTCAATACGGTGCAAAGGGCAAAGAACCAGCGCCGAGCGACGCTCGAACTTGGATGAATCAGCCAGCACAATCAATTCGTCGGCACGATCCATCAAACGCCGCTCGCTCTGCAGAATCAGTGGGTCCGACTCCATGATTCCATGGCGTCCAACACTGTGCGCCCCCATGAACATGCGACGCGCGCAAAAGGCATCAGTCGCATCATCGCGCCCGGCACTGAGCACAATGCCGTGCTCGCGGTAGATCGCACCACCGACGATGGCGACATCGTTTTGCGAATGCTCCAGCAAATGCGTTGCAACCGGAAACGAGTTGGTCAAGACATGCAGCCGACGCTGAGCGAGCAACGGCACCATGCGAAACGTGGTGGTACCGCCATTGACGATGATGTCGTCGTTGTCCTCGCACAGGGCGGCCGCCTCGCGCGCAATGGCTGTCTTCTCAACCACATGCATCGAATCGTTGACCGAAAACGGTCGCCCGGCGAGTACGCCGCGCTGCGGGGGGTGTAGTGACTCCGCACCACCGCGCACCCGCCGCAGGCGCTTCTCCACATGCAGTGCCGCGATGTCGCGCCGTACCGTTGCCTCCGACACACCGGTCAGCTCGATCAGCTCGGCAACCGTGGCCACAGGCTTGCCCTGTACTGCTGACAGGATGATTCGGTGTCGTTCTCGCTCGTGCATTAGCTCTCCCTCGGCACAGGTGATGATACTGAGCTTCAGAGGCTTGTCAATCACTATTAATCAGATCCAATCATATTTTTCTATTTTTGATTGAAATTGATTGAAACCGATTGACCAACAGCGTGTTTCGAGCGATCCTAGCGCGACCCACGCCCTCAGGGAAAAGAAGCCATGACCGATCGTCACCCAGACTCGCCCGCAAAAGGCCCCGCCGGAGCGGGCTCACTGATCCCCAACGCCTGGGATGAGTCGCACGCAGCAGCGCTCGATGAGCCCGGACGATTGTTGTATCGATCCAACCTGCTCGGTGCTGACAAACGGGTCACCAACTATGGCGGTGGCAATACCTCAGCGAAAGTGCAGACGCCTGATCCACTGACCGGCGAGGTGGTCACGGTGTTGTGGGTAAAGGGGTCAGGTGGGGACATAGGCTCCATGCAGCGCGACGGCTTTGCCACGCTCTATCAAGACAAGCTTGACGCTCTCAAGGGGCTCTACCGGGGCGAGGCACACGAGGACGAGATGGTTGGCTATCTGCCCCACTGCACGTTCAATTTGAACACGCGAGCGGCCTCAATTGACACACCACTGCACGCCTATGTGCCACACGTCCATGTTGATCATGTGCATCCGGATGCCATCATCGCAATAGCTGCCGCAAAAGATGGGGAGGCTCTGACACGCGAGATCTTTGGCGAGGACATCGGCTGGTTGCCCTGGAAGCGCCCAGGCTACGAGCTTGGCCTGTGGCTCGAAGCCTTCTGCCGAGACAACCCGAATGCCCGTGGCGTCATCCTTGGAAGCCACGGCTTGTTTACCTGGGCAGAAACAGCGCAAGACTGCCATGCCCTCACTCTTGAAATCATCAACAAGGCCATCAGCTGGCTCGCCGAACGCACGGCAGGCACCCCGGCATTTGGCGGTGAGTCTGTTGCGCCTCTGGGTGTTGATGAACGTCGCCATGTGGCCTCAAGAATGATGCCTGTGATTCGTGGCCTGGTCGGACAACAACGCAAGAAGCCAGGCCACTTTGATGATTCGGACACGGTACTCGAGTTTGTCTGCGCCAGGGACATGCCTGCACTTGCCGCATTGGGCACAAGTTGCCCGGATCATTTTCTACGCACCAAGATTCGACCGCTCATAGTTGAATTTGATGCCGAGCTTGCCAAGGGCAAAGCAACTGAAGATGACAAAGCCGCGCCCATCGATACAGCCATAGACAACGCACTGGCTCGCCTGCCCGAGGTGGTCGCAGCCTACCGCGATGACTACGCCGCGTATTACGAACGCTGCAAACACGACAACAGCCCGCCCATGCGCGACCCCAATGCCGTGGTCTGGCTGATCCCGGGGGTCGGGATGTTGACCTTTGCCAACGACAAGGCCACCGCTCGTGTATCCGCCGAGTTCTATACCAATGCGATCAACGTCATGCGCGGCTCCTCGGCGGTATCCACCTACCAGGGTCTGCCAGAGCAGGAAGCCTTTGACATCGAGTATTGGTTGCTCGAAGAGGCAAAATTGCAGCGCATGCCAAAACCAAAATCACTGGCTGGCCAGATTGCACTGATCACCGGTGGAGCCGGCGGAATCGGTTCCGCCACCGCCGAACGAATGCTGACCGAAGGCGCCTGCGTGGTGCTGGCCGATATTGATGCACAGCTGCTTGAATCGACTTGTGCAAACCTGACTGAACGCCACGGCAAAGACGTCGTGCGCAGTGTCGTGATGGATGTCACCAATGAAAATGCGGTGGTTGCAGCCTTCGCTGAAGCCGCACGTCACTACGGCGGTATCGACATCCTGGTCTCCAACGCGGGCATCGCCTCCTCCGCTCCCATAGAGGACACAACGGTCGCGCTTTGGGATCTCAACATGGACGTGTTGTCCAAAGGCTACTTTCTGGTCTCACGCGAGGCCTTTCGCCAGATGAAGCAACAACAGACCGGCGGCGCGATTGTATTCATTGCATCGAAAAATGCGCTGGCAGCTTCTCCCAACGCCTCGGCTTATTGCACCGCCAAGGCCAGCGAAGTGCATCTTGCCCGTTGCCTGGCGCTTGAAGGTGCGCCCGATGGTATCCGAGTGAACGTGGTCAACCCCGATGCGGTCTTGCGTGGCTCCAAGATCTGGAGTGGCGACTGGCTGAAGGAACGAGCTGATGCCTATGGCAAGGAGACCGAGGATCTCGAAGCTCACTACCGTGATCGCTCACTATTGAAGCGCTCGGTACTGCCAGAGGATATCGCCGAGGCGACCTACTTTCTTGCCTCGGAGGCCGCCGCCAAATCCACCGGCAACATCCTCAATGTGGATGCCGGCAACGTGCAGGCATTTACCCGATGAGCAGCGTAATAGACAGCAATCTGGTCGAGGAGCACAACGTCTCGGCTGATCATGACGCCAACTTTGACGCTTTGGCTACGCGTCTTTCGCGTGATGGGCACGACGTTGACGCCTTGCTGAATCGCGCCGAGGCCTTTGGTGTGGCCGTTCCTTCATGGGGCGTTGGCACCGGCGGCACGCGCTTCGCACGCTTCCCGGGCGCCGGTGAACCACGGCACGTGTTCGACAAGCTCAACGATTGTGGTGTGATCCAGCAACTGACACGTGCAACACCCACCGTGTCCTTGCACATCCCCTGGGATGATGAGGACCCAACGGCTCTCAGAGAACAAGCCGATGCGCTTGGCCTGGGCTTTGATGCGATGAACTCCAACACGTTTCAGGATCAACCCGATCAAGCGCATTCCTACAAACACGGCAGCCTGTCGCATGTTGATGGCGCAACGCGTGACCAGGCCATCGAGCACAACCTGCACTGTATTGACGTGGGCAAGGCAATCGGGTCGAAAGCCTTGACGGTGTGGGTAGGTGATGGCTCCAACTTTCCGGGCCAAACGGATATGGGCGCGCAGTTTGATCGTTATCTGGACGCAATGCGCTCCATTTACAACGCTCTACCGGATGACTGGCAGCTGTTCAGCGAGCACAAGATCTACGAGCCCGCCTTCTACTCCACCGTGGTTCAGGACTGGGGAACCAACTATCTGATTGCAACCGAGCTTGGCCCCAAGGCTAGCTGCCTGGTCGACCTCGGGCATCATGCACCCACAGTCAATATCGAGATGATCGTGTCGCGTCTGATCCGCTTTGGCAAACTCGGCGGCTTTCACTTCAACGACTCCAAGTACGGCGATGATGATCTTGACTCGGGCAGTGTCGACCCCTACCGGCTTTTTCTCGTGTTCAACGAACTGATTGAAGCAGAGCGACGTGTCGACACTTTTGCACCGGCCTACATGCTTGACCAATCGCACAACGTCACCGACCCGATAGAGAGCTTGATGAGCAGTGCAATCGAGGTGCAACGCGCCTGCTTGCAAGCACTGTTAGTGGACCGTGAAGCCTTGCAAGGCTACCGTGACGATAATGATGCGCTGATGGCCAGCGAGACCTTGAAGGCGGCTTTTCGCACCGATGTCGGACCACTGCTGGCCGAGGCTCGAAAGCGCACCGGTGGCGCTATTGATCCTGTCGGCACGTTCCGGGCATCCGGGTACCGAGACCAGGTTGCGGCGGAACGACCCGCAGTCAGTGGCGCGGGCGGCGGTATCGTGTAGCCCGACCTGTCGGTCTTGAGCATGCCAATGAGCGCAGACTCAACCACCGCCTACGAGACACACGCGCACACGTTCCTTGCCAGGCGCGATCAATCCACGATCGGGGTGGACGTGGCAGCGGCCTGGGCCGCATCGCTGACACCGAGTAGCGATGTGCTCGAGATTGGCTGTGGAGGGGGCCTTCCTGTCACGCGCAGCCTTGTGCGTGCAGACATCAATCTCTGGGCAATTGACTCATCACATACCCTGACGCATACCTTCAGCCAGCGATTTCCGCATATTCCGGTACGCTGCGAGCGAGCTCAGGACTCGGCCTTCTTTGAACGCAGCTTCGATGCCGTTGTTTGTGTTGGCCTGATTTTTCTGTTGAGTACAGAGGATCAAATCACCCTGATCCACCGTGTGGCAGACGTGTTGAGGCCAGGTGGGCGGTGGCTTTTTACAGCACCGATACAGACCGGCAGCTGGACCGATATCAATACCGGGCACATTTGCCAATCACTCGGCGATCGACAGTATGTGTCAGTACTCGAGACGGCAGGATTTGGTCTGCTGCAACGACACGAGGATGAGGGCAACAACCACTACTACGACGTTGAGCTTGTGGACTAGCTGTATGCGAAGCTCGTTGCTGGTCCGGGTCGCCTCTTCGCTATCTACTCAGGAACGGGCAACAAGGCCTCGTTGTTCCTGATTCGCGCGCTATTGCGGACCAAGGTGCTGCCTTGTTCCATCATCTGTCGGCCTCTACGGATTTCCTCCTGGGCTTCGGCAATCGTCTTGTTACCTTTGTTGACCAGTTGATTGCCGTCGCGAATGGTGTCGATAGCGTCTTCCCATCGTCTACCAATCGCCCTGAGTTTCTTGGCTTCGTCAGCCACTGCGGTTGGCGTCGATGCACCACCACTGGCGTTCGCCAGGTCCTTGTACTCAAAGCGAGCGTTGGTGACTCGGGTGCTGCCGGCTTGAACCATCGCTTCACCATCGCGAAGCTGCTTTCGACCCTCAATCAGTTCTTGCTCGGCATCCTTGACTAGCTTCGCGCCCTGGTTGTTGAGCCTGGCTCCGTCCCTCTCCATGGATACCGGATCACCGGACAGGGCTGCGTCACTCAGATTCGGTCTGCTCGATGCGCAACCACTGACGATTGCCGCAACAAGAATCAGCATCATCGCAAGAAGCCTCTGGTGACAGCCACCCGAGCGTCGCTTGAAGTAACTGCGGTTGTATGCGATCAACATGATTTACCCAGGAAGTTGCGTTTACTCGTTCACCGCGGAAGGCTTGTCGGCTTTCACTCGCGATGGCTCTCAATCAGTGTCGACGAGTCTCGCAGGATAACGTGTTGGCAAGGCTTGATGAGGATCACACATGCCCATATCCAGTCGGATTCACCTGCGCGGACCTGCAAAGAAGTGCGAACGTTGTGGTTT
>CALAJN010000002.1 GCA_937922675.1 uncultured Granulosicoccaceae bacterium | reverse complement strand
CTCTGACTTGATGTCGCCCAGTGCCTGACTGGCTTTATCGATGAGAGTTGATGAGTCTGATTTCTTTGGCATGTGATTCCACCTGTCTCCGGTAGGTTAAGGGAATCACGGAGTTACTTACACACTTTTTGGGACGGTCTCCAACTACAAGCTCGCTCGCTGCACCATCGACAGACGGAACCCAAGAGCAAAATGGCTGAAGCCGAGGCGCAAGGCCTCGGCTCCAACGTGGCGATCAGCCGCGGCGCGACGTACGCTTCTTCTTGCTGGACCGCTTCTTCTTGCCAGCAGCCTTCTTCTTGGTAGACCGCTTCTTCTTGCCAGCAGCCTTCTTCTTGGTAGACCGCTTCTTCTTGCCAGCAGCCTTCTTCTTGGTAGACCGCTTCTTCTTGCCAGCGGCCTTCTTCTTGGTAGACCGCTTTTTCTTGCCAGCAGCCTTCTTCTTGGTAGACCGCTTCTTCTTGCCAGCAGCCTTCTTCTTGGTAGACCGCTTCTTCTTGCCAGCGGCCTTCTTCTTGGTAGACCGCTTCTTCTTGCCAGCAGCCTTCTTCTTGGTAGACCGCTTCTTCTTGCCAGCGGCCTTCTTCTTGGTAGACCGCTTCTTCTTGCCAGCGGCCTTTTTCTTGCCAGCCGACTTCTTCTTGGTCGCGCGCTTCTTGGTTGCGCGCTTCTTCGTCGTGGCCTTTTTCTTGGCCGCCGCCTTCTTCTTGGAGGAAGACTTCTTCTTGGAAGCGCGCTTCTTGGCAGAAGCCTTTTTCTTGCCAGACGACTTTTTCTTCGCCGCCTTGGCCGGCGCAGCTTTTGCCGGTTTAGTGATTCGAGCCATTGTTACTCCTTGAGCTTGAGTGGTTGAACTACATGGCGGGAGAGCATTACCCCCGTTCTCCCTGACGATCATCACCACATACTCGTGACGATCATCGTTGATGATGATCCGGGTCGCGAAACCCGAATCACCGCCCGCCTGACACACATCGCCCAAGCGGATGGAACGATCCAAACAACGAATCACTCCGCATAACAAACTTGCGCATTGTCCACATAGTACAACTGTAATTCAACCGCAAGTTGAAACTGCATTGTTGTCCCTATTCGATATTCCGTCAAAATGCGTCTTCGGGTGACTCGCTACCTGCTTGAGATCGCGAGGCCTTTGCTTCATCGCCAAGCGTTCTGACATCAACAAACACGCGTCAAACAATCATTTTAATGCACACGCTATTCCTGCTATTGCGACGAAGTGCGTCGTTTCTTTACGACTGTTTGCTTCTGATTGCCGTATTTTTTGTAGTCACAACCGCCCTTGTGATCGCCAACGACGGTGAAGATGTTGTTCATCCGATGTTCTATGCAGGTCTCTGGATCATCGGCGGAGTGTTCTTCACCAGCTTCTGGAAACACGGCGGACAAACGCTGGGTATGCGTGCCTGGAATCTGCGTTTGGTACACATTGAAGCCGCCAGCGATGCTGCTGCACAACACAATGCATCAAGCGCTGCGATCAGCACTCGATCAAGCGTTGAAGTGACATCAAAAATGGTTTGGCAGCGGTATCTCACCGGTAGCGTTCTGTTTGGCATCACCTACCTCTGGGCATTCATCGATGCGGATGGAATGACCGCGCACGATCGAATATCGCAAACAAAAATAATTAGTGATTCCAATTACTTGAGAAACAAACCGTGAGCTTGTTCAAGTTTTTTGATGCGATCATCCGGATCACGCAAAGCACTAGATCTGTATGCCTTCGCTGCCCTGCATCACGACAATCGCCGAATACCCAGAACGGCAATTAGTGCGAAGAAAATCAGCGGGAGAATCGCGCTTAGCAAGGGTGTCAAGCCGGCGGTAATGGCGAGTTCAGTCAGCAAGCGATTCACGAGTACGTAAACGATGCCGAGCATGATGCCGACGAATATCTTCTGCCCTGCACCACCCCCTCTTTGCGAGGCAAACACGAACGGCAGGGACAACATCAACATGATCAGTGACGCCAGAGGGCCGGTGAGCTTGATCCAGAATGCAAGCTCTATGTCCCGGCTATCCAGACCGTTAGCACGCAGGTAATTTATCTGCCCCGACAAGGCCTTGATGGAGAGGTTTTCAGGCGAAACCGACAAATTAGTCAATACACTGGCGTCCACGAGGGTCGTATCGTCACCAACCAGTTGCTGCCATGCGCGCGACGGATAACGTTTCACGAGACTACGGGCGTCCGTGAAACTTGTTACCGCCACGTCATCCAACTGCCAGTTATTCTCCTCAAGACGCGCCTGGGATGCGCTGATCGCGCGCTGCAATTGCCCGTCGCGAAACTCATGTACTTCCAGGCCAAGCAACGTGAAGTCGGGCATCACCGTGGCGATATGCACAAATCGCGGCCCACTTCTAACCCAGAGACCCACATCACCACCGAGAGACAAGCGCTCTTCAAGTGCTGCCAGGCGCAGGGACTCAGCCCGCCTCTCTGCCCACGGCATCACGGTCTCCCCGATCAACGTCACCACGGCCATGAGTACCAGACCTGTCAGCAGGACGGAACGGATGATTCGTCCGTTGGACACACCAGCCGCGCGCATCACAGTCAGCTCGCTATTGGATGCCAAGGCACCAAGACCGAGCAAGCTGCCCAGCAATACCGAAGGCGCAAACAACACGTAGGCCATGCCCGGCAAGGTCAGCGCAGTGTATTGCATGGCCTTGATCACGGAGTACTGACCTTCACCGACGTCTTCGAGCTCTGCCACAAGACCGAAGATGCCTGCAAGGGCTACCAGGGTGAGCAGCACCAACAGGGTTGTTGCGAGAATCGCTCGCCCTATATAGCGATCGAGTACTCCAAACATCAGGCAGCTCTCTTGCGAAGCAACCACTGCCAACCGACCCGGCGACCCAGTAGCCACAAGATGATGACCAGCATGGCCAGGTGTACAGGCCACAACCCTATCCACGCCGGCATCGCACCGCTGGCAATCCATTTTCGCGCAAGCGAAAGCATGTTGGCAAAGGGGATGTAGACGAGTATCGCCAACCCGATCTTGCCAAAGCGCCCCTGGCGTGGCGAGGTATACGCCAGAGGCACGGCGAGTATTGCCAGCAGCAAGGCACCCAATGGCAATGACACACGCCACTGGAGCTCAGCTCGATCCGCGAGAGCATCGCTGCCGATCAACTGCGACAGAGCCTTGCCCTTGGTGCGCAAGCGCGGAGCTTCAGGATCCTCATGCGGACGCAATACGCTCTGGCTACCAAACCTGGTCACCGTCCACTCGGCGTCACCTGGACCGCCGATACTGGTCTGCCCGTCCACCAGCTCGATGTACTCATCCCCTGTGGCCTCATCGCGCCGATAACGAGCACTTGCCGATGTATCCACGCGTGCTGGTTGCCCTTCTACCTTGCGATGCAGAAACACATCCTGGAAGGTCTCGGTCGCGGGATCGGCAGAGCGAACAAAGAAGACCAGGCTGCCGTCACTGGACTCGATGAAGCGTCCGGGGGTCAACAGACTAACTGCCGAACGCTCACGCATGGCCTGTTTGAGCTCCTGCTCATAGCGCGCCGCCCAGGGAGCTGCGAACACCGTCAAGGCAGCGATCACCAACACTGCAAGCAGACCGATCAGGATGGTCGGACGCAACAGATCGCGCCAACCGTAGCCGCACGCCTGCATGACCGCCATCTCGTTGTCCCGGTAGAAGCGCCCATGTGCGAGGAGGATGCCGAGATAAAGCGCCAGTGGAATCAAGGTGACAAGGAGTCCGATCGATTTCACGCCAACGAACAGCAGCAGCACGTCGGCATCGATAGCACCGTCAGTGACCCGCGACAGGCTTCTTGCCAGCACGTTGCCCGTCATGATGACGAGCAGCACCAGCAAGACCGCCAACCAGGTCAGCAGCATTTCCTTGAATAGATAACGATCGAGTATGCGCACGTGGCAGGAACCCGTGGGGACGCAGTGAATGTAGTATGCGCCGGGCAATGACTCGAATAGATTTCTACGTTCTTGATTCGTCCACCCCGGGCAGACGCCAGACGGTTGTGTGCAAACTCGCCGAAAAAGCGGCTGGACAGGGGCAACGTGTGTTCATTCACGCCGACGATGCGAGCCTACTTGAATCACTCGATGAGCGTTTGTGGACCTTCCGCGCAAACAGCTTTGTCGCGCACCGGCTGTTGGCTGCTGATGACACGGGTAGCCCGGTTGGTGGGCAATCTGGTGGGCAATCCGGCAACTCGACTGACAGCGACCCGGTCCAGCTATCACTCGGGCAACCGGGTGCAGACCGTAATCTGTTGATCAATCTTGCAAGCGAAGTCCCCCATTTTTTCAGTCGCTTTGAGCGAACACTTGAAGTAGTTGATCAAACTGAGGCCATTCGCAACAGTGGCCGAGCACGCTATCGCTATTACAAAAGTCGTGGCTACCCTATGAAGCACCACTCTCTGGGCTGAGTTTGAGCTCTTGCCAGCAGCGCGCCGAGCCTTGCCTATACTCGGTTCAGCGGAGAGAGCGCGTCAATGCAAGAAGATCACAGCCTGCCGGTACTCAACTCAGTCATCAAGCATGGCAACGAGTCCATCATCAGAAGCACCCGTCTTGGGCATGCAGTGCTCGATGAGCTCGAAGCACTGAAACAGAGTGATGTGTCGAACACGCCTGAGCACATCGACTCAACGCGTGAGCTCGAGGAATCTGGAAGAGCCGATATCGTGCTTGACGACACCCTCGACGACACACTGAAGTCGTACGCTGATCCTCTGCCCGACTCCGCGAGCGAAATGGATGTGTTGCGTCCGGGCATCGGCGACGGCTCAGTCGTGCATCTGGAGGCTGAAATTCCCGCCGAAGTATTCAGCGAGGCCGCCACCGAGCATGAAATCGAGCATGATTTCTGCGACGACGCCGCGGAGTCCACCCTCAGCGCCATGTCTGCGCCTGAACACCAAATGGCGTTGCCGGACGAGGATGACATCGAGATCCTGATCGACGAACTGGTAGACCGGCATGTATCGGCCCTGCGTGAGGATCTACGTCGCTTGTTACTACGTTCGGGCGTCCGCTGACCCTGTATAACCGGTGCACCAGGCAAGATCACTGTTGCGACACAAGCGATAGTCCTCAGCGAAATCACGCGTAGCGCATCAAGCGCCCTACAATCGTGGTATGGACAAAACTTACGACCCCTCTGCGATCGAATCTCGCTGGTACCGCACCTGGGAAGACAAGGGCTGGTTTGCGCCCACCGGTAACGGTGCCCCGTACTGCATCATGATCCCGCCACCGAATGTGACGGGTACCTTGCACATGGGCCATGCATTTCAGGACACCATCATGGACACCCTGACTCGCTACCAGCGGATGCGCGGCCGCAATACGCTCTGGCAGACGGGGTGCGACCACGCAGGAATCGCCACGCAGATGGTAGTCGAGCGCCAACTGCAGCGCGAAGGATTGACCCGACACGACATCGGACGCGACGCCTTCATCGACCGTGTATGGGATTGGAAAGAGGAATCCGGCGGCACCATTACTCGACAGCTACGGCGACTCGGAGCCTCCCCCGATTGGAGCCGCGAGCGCTTCACGATGGATGAAGGGCTTTCTCACTCGGTATCCGATGTATTCATCCGATTGTTTGATGAGGGGCTGATTTATCGCGGCAAGCGTCTGGTCAATTGGGACCCTGTATTGCACACCGCTCTGTCAGACATCGAGGTCCTGTCCGAGGAGGAACAGGGATCACTGTGGCACTTCAGCTATCCGCTGACCGATGGCTCGGGCAGCCTGACAGTTGCCACAACACGACCGGAAACGATGTTGGGTGATACCGCTGTTGCGGTACACCCGGATGATGAACGCTTCAAGGCATTGGTTGGCAAGACCATCACCTTGCCGTTGGTCGGGCGCGAGATCCCGATCGTCGCTGATGACTACGTAGATCCAGAATTTGGATCGGGCTGCGTAAAGATCACACCTGCCCATGACTTCAACGACTACGCGCTTGGGCAGCGACATGCGCTTGAGGTCATCAATGTGCTGACCGACGATGCCGCAATGAACGATGCAGTACCGGAGTCCTATCGCGGACTTGATCGCTTTGAGGCGCGCAAGAAGGTGGTGGATGATCTTGATGCTGCCGGTCATCTGGTCAAGGTAGATGCGCACAAGCTCATGGTGCCGCGAGGCGATCGCACAAACGCCGTCATCGAGCCGTACCTGACCGATCAGTGGTACGTGGACATGACGCGCAAGACCCTGGATGACGGTCGCCCGGGCGGGCATACCGCGATTATCCAGCCTGCCATCGATGTGGTGCGCGACGGGCGACTCAACTTCGTGCCTGACAACTGGGCCAAGACCTACCTGCAGTGGCTCGAGAACATCGAAGACTGGTGCATCAGTCGACAGATCTGGTGGGGCCACAGAATCCCCGCGTGGTACGACGATACCGGCCGCGTCTTTGTCGGCAAGGACGAGGCCGATGTGCGCGCGCGTCACGGACTGGATGCATCGATCGAGCTGCGCCAGGATGAAGACGTACTCGATACCTGGTTCAGCTCGGCGCTGTGGCCATTCTCGACACTGGGATGGCCTGAGCAGACAGATGCACTTAACACCTTTTACCCCACATCAGTGCTGGTCACAGGCTTCGACATCATCTTCTTCTGGGTGGCGCGCATGGTCATGTTCGGCCTGAAGTTCATGGACGGTCAAGTTCCTTTTCATGAGGTCTACATGCACGGTCTCGTGCGCGACGCCTCGGGCGCAAAGATGTCAAAGTCCAAAGGCAATGTGCTCGACCCTTTGGACATCATCGACGGTATTGAACTGGAAGCACTGGTCGCCAAGCGCACCAGTAACTTGATGCAGGCGCACGTGGCGCCAAAGATCGAGAAGCAGACACGACAGGAATTCCCAGACGGCATCCCGGGCTTCGGTACCGACGCCCTGCGCTTTACCTTCGCCTCACTCGCCTCCACGGGCCGCGACATCCGTTTTGATCTCAAACGCGTCGAGGGTTACCGCAACTTCTGCAACAAGTTGTTTAACGCTACTCGCTTCGTGTTGATGAATACCGAGGATCTGACGCCCCAATCAGCTCGGAGCGAGCCTGGGCTGATCGATCGATGGATCACCTCGCGCCTACAGCAAACAGCAGGTGAGATCTCGACCCACATCGACGCCTATCGGTTCGATCTGGCAGCGACAGCATTGTATGAGTTCATCTGGAACGAGTACTGCGATTGGTACCTTGAGCTCGCAAAACCGATGCTCAACGGCGACGATGTAGCAGCAGCCAATGCAACCCGCAACACCTTGGTATACGTGTTGGAAGCCACGCTGCGGCTTGCGCATCCGATCATGCCCTTCATCACAGAGGAACTGTGGCAGCAGGTAGCACCACGAGCCGGAGTTCACGGTGACACCATCTCGCTCGCCCCCTGGCCTGCAGCTGACAAGACGCTCATCGATACTGAAGCGCTTGACGACATCACCTGGCTCAAGGAGGCTGTCATGGGTGTGCGCCGCATCCGCTCGGAAATGGACGTCAACCCTGGCAAACGGGTACCACTGCATGCCACAGGTGCAAACGAGCTTGACCAACGTCGACTAAAGCGTCACGCCGCGGCCCTGATCAGCCTCGCGCGTCTCGAGAGTGTCGAGCTATTGGACGAGAAGAGCGATAGACCGGAGGCAGCGGTTGCGCTCGTCGGTGAGTTGGAGCTTCTGATACCGCTCGCCGGTTTGATTGACAAGGAGGCAGAGCTTGCGCGCCTTGCCCGTGAAACTGCCAAACTGGAGCAGCAGATCGATCGTCTGGTCACCAAATTGGGCAACTCAGGCTTCACCGACAAGGCTCCAGCTGCAGTTGTAGCCGGTGAGCAGGCAAAACTTGATGAGGCGCGCGGCGCACTCTCCCAGCTGGCTGAACAGCAGACGCGCATCAGCGCCCTGTAGCTACCCAACCAGATTGCCTGGCCAGATTGCCTGGCCAGATTGCCTGATCAGAATGTTGATTATTCAGAAGCGGATGCCAGCCTTGGCTGAATAGGTGGTGTAGTCCCCCGTGACATCAACCTCAACCGCCATGTTCAAACCCAGGTTGAGGTTGACGCCCAAAAATATCTTTTCCTGCTCATCACTGAAAGCTTCAAAGCTGTCGATGTTGACCGCCCGCCCCCGACTTCTGACAAGACCGGCACCGATGTAGGGAGTGGCCACCAGAAAGCCTTTGGACAAGGTCAATTCCACGGCCGTGTTGTCGAGGTCGATAACCGTCGACCCTTGCACACGACTGGCACTCAGCCGCAATGCGAGCGCAGGTGTTAACAATCCACCATCGATCAGTGAGTAGCGCAGTTCCACGCCGATGATGGTGAGGTCTGTATCGGCCAATGCACCGACCACACCACCGATGTCCAGCCCGAAAGGAAGTCCCTTGTGCGCGTGTAATCGCGGCATCAGCAAGGAATCAGACAAGTCTGCCGCATCGCCGCCTGCCCGTTCGAACAGATCGTTTTCTGCATCTGTCGCCGAGAGCTCCAGGGAAACATCAGCACCGAGTACACCGAGAGTTTCGCCCGGCGCCACGCTCTTGTAATGAGTGGCCGCAGACAGATTCGACATCAACGTCTCAAACTCTCCCTGCGACAGGCGCTCCAGAGAGCCAAACGTTGCAGCTTGCAGTGGCTGCACACTCAACAGCACACCAGCTGCGAGCACCTTGGCGAGCCAGGGGTGCGAGCGCGCATCGCTCGCACGTCGTGTTGATCGCTTGTAAGACATGAATCGGAACATGGCTAGATCACTGTGAGAACGGGTTCAACGGGGTAGCTTCTGCGACTGTGCGTCATCCAATGCTTGCATTGCATCCAGCAACATTTCCTCAGCCGACTCGACCGCCGTGCGCGCAGCAGATTCATCACTCAATAGCTGAGACAGTGCGTCACGCTTTGCATCAGTGTACAGATCGGTTTCGGTCAAGCTATCACGCACTTCAACAAGCGTCAGTGATCTGGCCTCGAGTGCAGCTTCCGCCTGTTCAACGGCACGCTTCAGTGGAGCAAGGCGCGAACGCTCTGCTGCTTCAGCCCGCTTTCGCGCGCTTCGATCGGTCGCAGGTGCCTCCGTGCTCTGACGTGCTGTGCCGGATGAAATTCGAGATGCAGGTTGCGCGTCACTCAGCTCGCTGCGACGTTGGCTCAGCCAGCGTGCGTAGCCATCCAGGTCATCAACGAAGCGCTCAACCTGACCGTCTGCCACCAGGTACAACTCGTCGACCACACCGCGTAACAGAGTGCGATCATGTGAGATCACCACAAGCCCCCCCTCAAAGCCGTTGAGCGCCTCTGCCAACGCTGCACGCATGTCAATATCAAGGTGGTTGGTCGGCTCATCGAGTAACAACAGATTGGGCTTGGCATGCACGATCAACGCAAGCGCAAGTCGCGCACGCTCACCACCGGATAAGGTGCCTATGCGCTGATGAACTTGATCAGCCACAAATCCGAAGGTACCGAGCCAGGTGCGCACCGCGGTTTCGTCAAGCTTCGGGTCAGCCTTGCGCAACGTGGTGTAGGCCGTGGCTTCACCGTCAAGCTGATCTACCTGATGTTGGGCAAAGTAGCCCACCGCGAGATGCTCGGCAGGCACGCGCTGACCTGACTGGGGTTGCAGATCGCCAACCAATGCCTTGACCAGTGTGGACTTGCCCGCGCCGTTGACTCCAAGCAGTCCGATACGCTCTCCGCTATCGATAGCAAAACGAACCTGCTCGAGCACTGCCGTGTCGCCATAGCCGAGATTGACCTTATCCAGCAGCACCAGAGGATTGGGCAGACGATCCGGTGTTCTGAAGCGAAAACGAAACGGAGAATCAGGCCTGACTGCTTCAGTCTCCCCGAGACGCTCGAGCATCTTCAAGCGACTCTGTGCCTGTCGCGCCTTGGTCGCTTTGGCTCGAAAACGCGTCACAAAGGACTCGAGCTCTCGACGACGACGCTCGGTCTTCTCATGCGTTGCTTGATCGGTGACACGGCGCGCCGCACGCCAACGCTCAAACGCACTGTAGTTGCCGGCAATCAAGGTCACCTGACCTGACTCGATATGCAAGGTGTGCGAGGTTACTGCGTCGAGAAACTCGCGATCATGTGACACGACAATGAGCGTGCCTTCGCGCCGCTGCAACCATTGCTCAAGCCATAGCACTGCATCCAGATCAAGGTGGTTGGTGGGCTCGTCGAGCAGCAGCAATTCCGCAGGACTCATCAATGCCTGAGCCAGGTTGAGCCGCATGCGCCAACCGCCGGAAAAATCACTGACCGTGGAGGAATGAATGGCCGATGGGAAACCCAGACCTTCAAGCAAGGCTCCGGCTCGTGAGGCTGCAGACCATCCGTCGATCTCCTCGAATCTTGCCAACAGGGCGGCGTGCTTCTCCCCGTCGCCTGACCCGGCCGCAGCCTCTATCGCCTGCTCGAGCTCGCGCAGGGTCCGGTCGCCATCGAGTACGTGATCGATAGCCCGAGAACTCGACGACGGTGTCTCCTGGGCGACGTGCGTGATGCCGATAGTGTTCTGCAGGCTGACAACGCCACTGTCCGCTTCAAGCCTGCCCTGAATCATCGCAAACAGGCTCGACTTGCCGGTGCCATTGGCACCGGTCAGACCGAGCTTTTGGCCTCGTTGAACAACGAAACTCGCCTGCTCAAAAAGTACATTGCCGTCACGACGACAGGCAACATCGGAGAAGCTCAGCATGGCAGGAAGCAAAAGAGAATGACCTGATTTTACACCTGCTACCATCGTGTGCACGTCTCGCTCGCGCCACTCTCGCCGATTAAGCACGCCTTGTTGCTCAACACTCACCCCGCAACACACACATCAGCCCGTCGGCGGTTGGCTACCCTCTGTCTGGTGGTGCTCGTGAGCGCCTGCGGCGTCAACAACATCCCAAGCTATGATGAGTCAGCCAATGCTGCCTGGGGCGAAGTCCAACGTCACTACCAGCAGCGAGCAGATCTGGTCGCAGAGCTCATTGCCTCAATCGAGACACTCGCACCCGAGGAAGAGGAGTTGGCATCAGCACTTGCCGAGGCAAGACAGATGGTTATCAACCTGGTGATCACCCCGCACACGATCAGTGATGAGAAAGGCTTTACCGCATTCGAGAATGCCCAAAACCAATTGAGCGAGACTTTGCTACGCGTGACAGCGCTTGCGGATGCTCAGCCGGTTCTGGCTACTGACCTGCACTTTGCAACACTGCAAGAGCGACTCCAGGATGTCACTAACCTCATCACAGCGTCACGTGGTGACTACATAGAGGCGGTGCGACGCTACAACACCGAGCTGCGCACGATCCCCGGTCGATGGTGGCACAGCTTCATATACAAGGAAATGCAAGCCCGGCAACTCTTTTCCATTGACGAGATTGACGTGTTCGACTGATAGACCGACAGGCACTTCAAGTCACCAGCACCTACACCGCACAAGTACGATCAAGCCTGATCAGAGCTGCCTGTCACCATGAGCTCTCGCGTCAAGTACAGACTGACAAGCGCCCCCGGCACCAAGGCCAACAAGGCTATTCGCAGGTTGGTGGCGTCGGACAAAAAACCGATAAGCGGCGGTGCGAAAAGGAACGCGCTGAAACTGATCATGTTAAGGCCAGCGACATTGTCAGCGGCCGAGCGTCCGGGCGTGTGTCGGCGGGCAACGGCCGATACGGCAAGTGGAAAGACAACTGCAACCCCTGCTCCAGCAACGGCTGCGGCAAAGAAGGCTGCTGCCACGTTCGGTGCCAAAGCAAAACCCGCAATACCCGCCACAGCTGCGACACCGGAGGCACGTGCCAGTGCAACATCTCCAAAGCGATCCCCCAGCATGTCACCCGACAAGCGTGTGACCGCCATGACAGACGCGAAAGCGGCATAGATCACGCCCACCACCAGGGGCGAAGCCTCAAGTACCTCACGCGCATAGACCGCAGACCAATCGATAAAGGCTCCCTCGACCATCATCACCCCAAGCGGCATGCAGCAAAGAGGCAGCAGCGCGGTAGCTGGCCAACGAAACAAACGTGAGCTCTCGGACTGATCACCCTGCCCGCCGAGCTGCTCCTCCGTGGTGGCGCGTACAGCGAAATCCGAGGACGCCGTAGGCAGCGCCGATGCGATCAAAACACCCAATATGGCGACGATCGGCATGAGTATCAGCGACTGCCTCGCCACACTGATACCAGCCTCTCCAAGCAAGCCACCGAGCAAGGCGCCAGACATCGAGCCCAAACTCCAGAACCCGTGACAGCGCGACATCAAACGTCGCCTGCTTGTGTTCTCCTGACGAGCTGCCTCGGTGTTCATGGCAGTCTCGATCATGCCAACGGCAAAGCCTGCCAAGGCAAGACCCAGACCCAGCGCAACCAAACTGCCAGCGGCAGCAGGAATCAAAAACAGCAGGGACCAGATCGGCAAAAACACCCGGCAGGTCTCACGCAAACCCAGCCGGTCGATCACCCGCCCTGCGAGCGCCAGACCGAGCATGGTGCCAATCGGCATGCATAGCAGCGCGACCCCCAATAAAGAGTCAGTCAGGGCCAGATTGTTCTTGATATCCGGTATGCGCGGAATCCATAGCCCGAGCGCTACAGACTCAATAAAGAACACCCCGAAAATGGGCCATGCAGATGGCGAACGCTCGCTCATGTGCACAGTATGAGTTAGTCGAGCTCCAGCGTGGCAATTTCTGATCCAACGCAAGCGGCGCCCGTGAGGGCGCCGCCTGGCAACACTCGGAACGAGTTGTCTCAGCCCTTGCGAGAGATGGGCACGATGTTGTCCGCACGTGTCATGAGCTCGTCGAGATAGGTGCGAAACGCGGGGCCCACCTCCTCGTGCTCCAACGCAAACTCGACCTGCGCTTGCAGATAGCCAAGCTTGCTACCGCAGTCAAAACGACGCCCCTCAAAGTTGTACGACAGCACGCGCTCCTCCTTGAGAAGTGCCGCGATAGCATCGGTCAGTTGATACTCGTTACCAGCACCTCGCGGCGTGCTCTCGAGCAAATCAAAGATGCGTGGCGTCAGGATATAGCGTCCGACAACCGCGCAATTGCTCGGCGCATCCTCAACCTTGGGTTTCTCGACAATGCCTGACACCTCCATCAGGCCAGGGCGCACTTCGGAGCCGGCCACGACGCCATACGCGCTGACCTCCTCTTTGGGTACCACTTCGGTGCCGAGCACAGAGCAGTGCTGATACTTGTAGACATCGACCATCTGCGACAAGCAGGGCTTTTCTGCGAAGTTGATCAGATCGTCAGCGAGGATGACGGCAAAGGGCTCATCGTTGACGACCGGGCGTGCGCACAGCACGGCATGTCCGAGGCCTAGCGCCTCCGACTGGCGGATAAAGACGCATTTCACATGCGACGGCAGGATGGCCTTGAGCACCTCAAGCATCTTTTTCTTGCCTTTGGCCTCCAGCTCACGCTCCAGCTCATAGGCGCCGTCAAAGTGGTCCTCGATAGCGCGCTTGTGGCGACCTGTCACGAAGATCAAGGTATCGACGCCAGCCGCTACGGCTTCGTTGGCAGCGTACTGAATCAGCGGCTTGTCCACCACCGGTAGCATTTCTTTCGGATTGGCCTTGGTCGCCGGTAGAAATCGCGTCCCCATGCCTGCGACAGGGAATACGGCCTTTTTGATCGGTTTCATCATGATTGTATGCTGTGTGCGATCACGCCTTGATCGCTGAACTTAAATTTTATAAACAGGTGGTGCGCTGCCGCCTGAGTGATCTTTGTTACGATTAGGACTTAATCGAGATACAGAGCTACAGCCGCCCATGACTTTCGTCGTGACCGAAAACTGCATTCGCTGCAAGTACACCGACTGCGTAGAAGTATGCCCGGTCGATTGCTTCCATGAAGGTCCCAATTTTCTGGTCATTGACCCCGAGGAGTGCATCGATTGCTCACTCTGTGAGCCGGAATGCCCCATTGACGCCATCGTTGCCGAAGAAGATCTCAAGCCCGAGCACGAGCACTTCCTCGCGCTCAATGCCGAGTTGTCTGCCGTCTGGCCCGTCATCACGGTCCAGAAAGACGGTCCTGAAGATGCCAAGGAATGGGAAAACAAACCTGACAAGCTGCAATACCTCGAGCGTTAGCGGTGAAGTGTGGCACCGATAGACAACGGTGCGCTGCAATAAAGTGTGTCAAACAGTCGCCTCACGTGCGCGGTGAATACTACCAACTGACCGCGATGTGCAAGCGCCACGCTTCTCATTTCGGCAAGCACACTCCCAGCCGAAGGTGTGCAGGCGGAGTTTAGTCACGTGCATCACATCTTGCGGGCACCGGATTAGGTCAATCAGACGTAGCTCAAGCTTCCGCGCACGGAGGTAAGAAGCTCGTATGCGATGGTGCCGGCAGCCGCTGCCAAACGCTCCACCGGCTGACCAGCGCCCCACAGCGTGGCCCGATCGCCGACATCTGCGTGCGGAGCCGGCCGCAGATCGATCGCAATGGAGTCCATCGACACGCGTCCGATGATCGCACAGCGCTTGTCGCCTACCCGCACATCAGCCGAGGCATCCAGCACCCTCGGCAGCCCGTCCGCGTAACCTGCCGCCACGTAGCCCACCGGCATTGCCTCAGGCGTCACCCAGGTCTGTGCGTAGCCAAGACCCACCCCAGCATCCATTTGCTTGACGCTGATCAAGGGAGCCGAGACATTCATCACAGGCGCCAGCTCGATACCGGCAGGTAGTGCCCGTTCATCCAGCGGGTTGCACCCGTACAGCATGAGTCCAGGTCTGACCCAATCGTGTTGCACACCCACGCCCGAGACCACGGCTGCCGAGTTGGCAATGCTGCGAGTCACACCTGCGGGTACCGCAATCTGCTCGAACACCTCGAGCTGACTGCTCGTATGCGCGTTGCCGGGCGCATCAGCACAGGCAAAGTGGCTCATCACCCCTTGCCATTCAACACCTGTATCGGCCAGCAAGGCATCGACCTCATCGGGCATGACCCCAAGGCGTCCCATCCCGGTATCGATCTTCAACCAGGCAGCCGTCCTGGCGTCCGATTGAGCTGTTGCACTGGCGAGCCACGCGGCTTGACGCGCTTGATGAATGGCCGCCCAGCAGTCAAGCTCTGCAAAGCGTGTTGCATCCTTGGCATCGCGCGGGCCTTGCATCACCAGGATCGGTCGTTGATCACCGGATTCACGCAGGGCATTTGCCTCCGCTGTGGTGACGACGGCAAAGCCATCAGCAGTACTCAAGGTGCGAGCGACCTCGACCGCTCCGTGACCATAAGCATCGGCCTTGACGACCGCCAGAATGCGCGTTTTGTCGGGAATCAAACGCCGCACGACGGCCAGGTTGTGCTTCAGTGCCTGCCGATCAATGACCACCTCGAGAGCGCGCTCCCGGATGGCGCTCATGCAAAATCCCCACCCATCTGCACCTCGGGAGAGTAGTTTTCAAACCGGGTGAACTTGCCCAGAAAGCTTAAATTGACCGCGCCAATCGGTCCGTTTCGCTGCTTCCTGATAAGAATCTCGGCCTTGCCGTGATTGGTCTCGTCTTCGGGGTTATAGACCTCATCCCGATAGATGAACATGATGACATCCGCGTCCTGCTCGATTGCGCCCGACTCGCGCAGGTCTGACATCACCGGGCGCTTGTCCGGTCGCTGCTCAAGCGAGCGGTTGAGCTGAGACAAGGCAATAATCGGCACTTCCAGCTCCTTGGCCAATGCCTTCAATGAGCGCGAAATCTCGGATATCTCGGTTGCCCTGTTTTCCTTGGAGTTGGACAGCTGCATCAGTTGCAGGTAGTCGATCACAATCAGACTGAGACCTCGCTCCCGTGCCAGGCGGCGGGATCGTGCGCGTAAATCTGTCGGGGTCAGAGCAGGCGTATCGTCAATGAACACACTGCGTTTTTGCGCAAGCATGGCGATCGCTGAATTGATGCGTGGCCAGTCCTGATCAGCCAGGTTTCCAGTACGAATCTTCTGCAGCTCCACTCTGCCTAGCGACGAGATCATGCGCAGCGCCAGTTGTTCTGCCGGCATCTCCATACTGAACACGGCGACCGGTGCGTCGGCAGTCATCGCAGCATGCTCTGCGATGTTCATCGCAAAGGTGGTTTTGCCCATTGAGGGACGACCGGCAACAATGACGAGGTCCGATTTCTGCAATCCGCTGGTCTTCTCGTCAAGCTCGCTAAAGCCTGTTTCCAGACCGGTTATCGCCGCGTCCGATTCATAGAGCAGCGTGATCCTCTCGACAGCACCCTTCAACACCGACTTGATATCCTGAAAACCCACGCCACTGCGCGTGGTTTGATCAGCGATGGCAAACACCTTGGTCTCTGCCTCGTCCAGCAACTCCTTGCTGGTGCGCCCTTCGGCATCAAAGGCACTGTCAGCGATCTCGTTGGCAACAGTAATCATCTGGCGCAGCACAGAGCGCTCACGCACAATCTCGGCATAGACCTTGACGTTGCTGGCGCTAGGCGTGACATCCGCAAGGGTTGCGACATAGGCAAGCCCATTGGCCTTGTCGAGCAACCCATGGGCATCAAGCCATCCCGCAACCGTCACGATGTCAGGGTTGGCGTTTTCAGAAACAAGCGAGCCGATAGCCCGAAAAATGATGCGATGACTTTCCTTGTAGAAGTCTTCCTCGACGACGATCTCGGAGACAGAGTCAAAGCCATCAGTGGTGGTGATCAGCAGTGCGCCCAGCACTGCCTGCTCTGCCTCCTCGGAATGGGGCGGCATTCGAGCTGCGGCCAGGCGTGACGCGATCTCCGGTAATCCCTCATAACGCGCACCAAAGCTCACAGGCGCAGCGCTGGCGCTGTGAGCACCTGGGCCAGCCGACCCGAAGGTACCGACCCCGGAGGCAACTGACAACGCTACAGGCGCTGCAAAAGGATCCTCGTCATCACCGACAAATGCCGGGGAAAGCCCATCCGGGATTCCCTCCGCGTAGTCAGGACCCGGCGGCGGGCCGCCCGGCCCGGGTCCGAACGGTGGCTGCCGGTTGGCAGCATCATCGTCCTCGTCAATATCCAGCTCGGGCGGACCCGGTGGGTAGACCGAACTCATGCCAGGTGCCTGAAACGCGGTGGCGAGACGCCAAGCCTGATCAGGCGGCTTCTTCGCCGACCACGTTCACGGTCACTTCCACATCGACATCAGTGTGCAGATGCAAGGTGATGGGAAACTCACCAACGGTGCGAAAAGGTCCATCCGGCAGGCGCACCTCGCGCTTCTCGACCTCATGGCCAGCTGCATTTATGGCTTGACGAATTTCCTCGGTACCGACAGAGCCAAAGAGCTTGCCCTCAGTGCCCGAACGAGAGGTGACCGAGACCACAGCGCCCTCCAGTTTTGCGGCCCGCTGTTGCGCATTGGCCAATTGCTCGGCTTGTTGTTTTTCGAGCTCTGCTCGGCGCACCTTGAAGGCCTCGATATTGTCTTCTGTTGCGACCTGAGCCTTGCCCTGTGGCAACAGGAAATTACGGGCAAAGCCTGCCTTGACGTCCACAAGGTCGCCGAGTAGGCCGACATTGTCGATCTTTTCAAGAAGAATGACTTGCATGAGAAGTTCTCCGGAATCAGTTGATTGTGAGCCTGTTGCGCATTACGCAGTGCGCCGCAGTGGTACGTAATTGTCGAGCAGACCAAGTGCCGATAGCAGCAGCCATGTCTGGGGGATTATCAGGAGTGCGTAGATACCTACCAGCCATCCGCCCGCAAGTCCACGAGTTGCAATCAGGGAATGCAAAACCGCCAGACCCTGAATTGAAAAGGCAGCGCCTGCGATCATGGCGATTGCGCGCAAGGAGGGCGCACCCAGCACAGCCGCTAAAGCAATCATCACCAAGGCCCCCAGAGCCGCTGATCGGCCAAGGGAAAGTGCATGAAACTCGGTACGAAAACCACCCGGGTTGACCTGCACCGCTTGCCAATGGCGAGCGATGAACAACTGGACGAGGGCCGAGGTGGCGAAAGACACGCCGGCAGCACCGGTCATCCAGGCAGCCCCCTGGGCACTGGCCGCCGAGATATCCGCAGCCTCAACGTCCACCCCTCGCTGATCGACCAGCTCACCGAGCATGGCGTCGAGCATCGGCCGCCACCATGCAGCGACATCACCGACGATTAGTGCAAAAGCAAGCACACCCAGTATCGAAGTTGCCATTGTGGCCAACACGGAAAACGACAGGCTCGACGTTTGCGCCAGTGCTACAGCAGCGATAACGACTGGCACCCACGAGAAGACGGCCATCAAGGGAACCGAAAAGGCCGACCCACTGATCGCTATGGATACCAGTGCCAGCCCGATGAATGCAAACAGCAGCACACGCGCAGACGCGCCCAAGCCTCGTCTGAGAATGACGTAGGCGACTACCGAGCCACTGAGCGTCGCCGGTACGATTGCGAGCACACCAATAACCGGCAATGACACCAGCGCAAGAATCTGTAGCGCTGCTGCCATCGCCGCGGCAACGGTGGGACTGCGATCAGCCTGTCGAGCAATGACGATCATGCGAGCGACTCCGCAACCGCTCGGGTAGCCGGCACGCCGCACAAGCGCGGCCTGCCATGCTCCGTTGTCGGTTGGCTCCGAGCCTGTCGGCTCAGTGCTGGTCGGTGTAGGGCAACAACGAGATGTAGCGAGCCCGCTTGATGGCCGTCGCCAGCTGACGCTGGTACCGAGCCTTGGTACCGGTGATGCGGCTGGGCACGATCTTGCCCGTCTCGGTCACAAAACCCTTGAGCAACTCAAGATCCTTGTAATCGATCTCGGTGATGCCTTCGGCAGTGAAACGGCAGTACTTGCGGCGGCGAAAGTAACGTGACATGTCGGCGTCTCCCTCAATCAGCTGTCTGTGGATTCAACAACGGGCGCCAGATCGGCCTCGTCGCTACTAGCGTCCGATGCGTGGTCTGCACTTCGGCTGCCGCTGTCCTCACTGCGTGACTCTTCTTTCTTGACTAGCGGGGACGCCTCGGTGATCGGGCGATTCATCAGCAGCACCATGTGCCGGATGACGGCGTCGTTGAACTTGAATGCACTGGTCAGTTCATCGATAGCCACCTGCGGACATTCGATATTGAGCAGCGTGTAGTGAGCCTTGTAGATCTTGTTGATCGGGTAGGCAAGCTGACGGCGGCCCCAGTCTTCCTGTCGGTGAACCACCCCCTCGTGGCCCTCGATGATGCCGCGATAACGCTCGACCATCGCAGGAACCTGCTCTGACTGGTCCGGATGGACCAAAAAAACGATTTCGTAGTGACGCATGTGTTCTCCCTGTGGATTGACGCCCGCCCGACGGCCGAGAAACGGCATCGCGGACTGGACGAGGAAGTGAAAGCTTCCGGGGACGCATGTCATCCCGGTACAGCCCGCCTATGTTAGCGGAGCTGAGGCTTCAGGACAATGCTCGGTACAGACGATTTACAGCTGATCGTCTAGGAGCGCTGACGTCTGGCCTCGAACAAGGCTATCCCGGTGGCAACCGACACATTGAGGCTCTCCATCTGACCAAGCATCGGGATGGCAAACAGCGAATCACAGCGCTCGCGGGTCAAGCGCCTGAGCCCCCTGCCCTCTGCGCCCATGACCAATGCCACAGGACCTGCAAGATCAAGCTCGAAGTGTGCAGTCCGGGCCTCACCGGCAGCCCCATGAACCCAGACGCCCGCTGCCTTGAGATCATCCAGAGCCCGGGCCAGATTCGGCACACGAAACCAGTCAATGGTCTCAACCGCGCCAGCGGCCACCTTGCGCACTATCGGGGTTACCCCAACACTGTTGTCAGTGGTCGTGACTACCGCCGTGACACCTGCGGCCTCGGCACTGCGCAAGCAAGCTCCAAAATTATGCGGATCCTGAATCTCATCCAGAACCAGCACCAGGGCAGGACCTTGCGACTTTTCAACATGCTCGATGAGTCCATCGCGCCTTGGGCCTCCAATAGCAGACCGCAACTCCGCGATAACTCCCTGATGAGCGGTCAGCCCTGCAGCTTCAGCAAGCCGCGCAATGCCACCCCGATCACTCGACTGACACGAAACACCTGCCGCCCTGGCAGCGTCAAGTAGCTCTGTCATGCGAGCATCACGCCGACGCTCGGCATAATGCAGCAGCTCGATATCACCCGGACGTGACTGCAACAGAGCACCGACAGCATGCATCCCGCCCACCAGTCTGGCCGCATCCGGCATGCTGCCTGAACTGGTTTCGCTCACTCGCTACGGCCCTCGTCCCGCCCCTCATCTTGTCTTGAGGTTGACGATTTTTTCTTGGCGGCCGTCTTCTTTGCAGCGGTCTTCTTTGCGGCGGTCTTCTTAGCGGCGGTCTTCTTTGCAGCGGTCTTCTTTGCGGCGGTCTTCTTTGCGGCGGTCTTCTTTGCAGCGGTCTTCTTTGCAGCGGTCTTCTTTGCAGCGGTCTTCTTTGCAGCGGTCTTCTTTGCAGCGGTCTTCTTTGCAGCGGTCTTCTTTGCAGCGGTCTTCTTTGCAGCGGTCTTCTTTGCAGCGGTCTTCTTTGCGGCGGTCTTCTTTGCAGCGCTGGTTTCCGTATACGTTATCGACTCAACCGACCCGGTGGAAGTCTGTGCATCATTCTCATCGTTCACAGGCGCGTGGGAGATCTCTGCGGCAACACTGGTGGCCGCCAATTGCTTTTCAGCACGAGCCAGTGTGCGATGGTCTTCGGTTCTTGGGTTGGCCTTGTTCTTTCGTTTGCCTTTCGGCTTTCTGACAGAGCGATCACTACGCTTGAGCTGCTCTTGCTCCTCGCGTGTTGCATCACCTTTGCTCCGACCCTTGTGCTTGTTCTTGCCTTTGTCCTTGCCACTGCCTCTACCAGCGTTTACGTGCGCAGCTTTTCCGCTTGGCTGATGCTCAACCTCAGCAAAATCGATCTTGCGATCATCAAGGTTGACGGCCTGCACGCTCACCTTCATGGCATCACCCAGGCGGTAGCGTTTTCCAGTGCGCTCGCCAATCAAGCAATGAGCAGCCACGTCAAAGCGATAAAAATCATGGGCAAGATTGGTGACATGAATCAGACCTTCGACATGCACACCATCGAGCTCAACAAACAAGCCAAACGAGGTCACCGCTGAAATCACACCGGCAAACTCACTACCGATGTGCTCCAGCATATACTCACACTTGAGCCAGGCAACCACATCACGAGACGCCTCTTCAGCACGACGCTCGGTTGATGAACAACTCTCACCAAGGCTCTGCATCCGAGATGAGCTGTAGCGATAATCTGCAACAGGCGCACGCGACAGAATGTGCTTGATGCCACGATGCACCAACAGGTCCGGATAGCGGCGTATGGGTGAGGTGAAATGCGCATACTGCTCCAACGCCAGCCCGAAGTGCCCCTCGTTGCGCGGCTGATATACCGCCTGTTGCATAGAACGCAACATCACGGTCTGGATAACATGCCGGTCAGCCCTGCCCTCGATCTGACTTGCCAAAGCGGCATAGTCGAGTGCGCCTGGTGAATCACCTCCGCCGAGGCTCAGACCCTGCAAGGCAAGAAATCCTCGCAGATCCTCAAGCCGATCAGGTTTTGGTCCTGCATGCACACGATACAAGGCTGGCATCTCATGCTTCTCGAGCAAGGCTGCGGCCGCAATGTTTGCGAGAATCATGCATTCCTCAATGAGCTTGTGGGCATCGTTTCTGACGACTGGAACCAGCTCCCTGATCTTCTGGTTTTCATCGAAGACGATACGTGTCTCATTGGAGTCAAACTCGATCGCTCCACGCTTGGCGCGTGTCACCGCCAGCGCTCTGTAGAGTGCGTGCAACTGCTCGATCATTGGCACCAGAGACTGATACTGCTGGCGCAGTGGCGACGCTGTTTGCGTCAGCATCTCGTTGACCTGGTCGTAGGTCAGGCGGGCATGTGAGCGCATGAGGCCATTGTGAAACCGCGCCCGTTGCAAGGTGCCACGCTTGCTTATCGTCAACTCGCATAGCATGCATAGTCTGTCCACCTCCGGGTTCAGTGAACACAACCCGTTGGAGAGAACCTCAGGGAGCATAGGCACCACGCGCCCTGGAAAGTACACCGATGTGCCTCGTTCCAGGGCCTGCTTGTCGAGAGGACTGTCAGGGGTCACATAGTGGGCAACATCGGCAATGGCAACGAGCAGACGCCAGCCGGTCTCGTCTTCTTCACACCACACCGCATCATCAAAGTCTCGAGCATCGGCCCCGTCAATGGTAATCAGAGGCAGATCGCGCACATCATGCCTGCCACGCTTGGCGTGCTCTTCGACTTCGGTCGACAAGGCAGCCGCTTCTGCTGCAACTTCCTCTGGCCACTCTGTCGGGATGCCGTGAGATCGCAAGGCCACGTCGATTTCCATACCGGGTTGCAAGTGTGCTCCCAGCACTTCAACCACACGCCCCACAGGCGGCTGGCGAAAGCTTGGCTGTTCAACAATTTCTGCGACCACGATATCGCCCGCAACGGCACCGCCGATCGCATCGGCTGGAAGCATCAAGTCCTGATGCAAGCGCTTGTTGTCAGGAGACACGAAGGGCACACCACCCTCGATGACCAAGCGACCGACCAGTGACTTGTTAGCACGCTCCACCACCTCAACGATGCGCCCTTCGCGCCTGCCACGTCGGTCTGTGCCAGTGACAGAACCAACAACGCGGTCGCCATGTAAAACCTGACGCATCTGCCGAGCACTCAGGTACACATCATCGCCACCCTCGTCGGGCACGAGAAAACCAAAACCGTCCTTGTGAGCACTTATGCGCCCGGCAACCAGCGCATCGGCGTCGACCGGCACAAGCTCACGCTTGCGGTTCTGGATCAGTTGGCCGTCGCGCAGCATGGCGCCGACGCGTCGACGCAGAGCCTCACGGCCATCGTCATCGCCAATCGACAGTTTGCGCGCCAATGCAGCCAGGTCCATGGGCGCCTTGACCGCTCGCAAGGTCGTGATGATGAAATCACGACTGGCTATCGGTGATTCATAGCGGGCGCTTTCCTTTGCGCGGTTCGGATCTTCAGTCGTGACGTCACGTTCTTTGGAGCGGTTACGCTTTCGTGCACTCATTACGATAAATATGTCCGGAAAAGCGCTGCCCGAGGCATGACCCGAGGCGTGACCTGAGTTAGGAAGATAGTGCACCGGCGCAAAAGCCGCTGCCCGCCATCAAGGCCGGTGAGGACCAAAACAATTTGGCGGTTGACAGACGCGAACCCACTTGGGTACATTGCGCGCTCGCCGGATCTGGTGGCACGGCCCGATCTGGCGATGAGTGATGTCTCGTGCTGCTTGTAGATAGAATTACACCTCATGCCGAGGTGGCGGAATTGGTAGACGCGCTGGCTTCAGGTGCCAGTGGGGGCAACCCCGTGGAGGTTCAAGTCCTCTTCTCGGCACCACGCAGGCTTGCAGGTCCCCTGCGTCAATCCCCCCCAGGGCGATTGTTCGGGCCACCATACGGCCAATGCACCACGATGTTCTCCGAGCGGTCGCGCCCGGTAGACACAAGATGGATCGGCGTATCTACCAGCTCTTCCAGACGCCTGATGTAGTTGCTTGCCTCGCTTGGCAAGGCCGCGTGCTCGGTTGCACCTGCAGTCCTCGCCTGCCAGCCCGGCATGGTTTCGTAGATCGGTGTACAGCGCGCGAGCATGTCCGCGCCGATGGGCGGGTAGTCCAGACGCTCACCATCGCATTCATAGGCCACACAGATCGACAATTGCTCCAGGGTGTCCATCACATCCAGTTTGGTCAGGCAGATCCCGGTCACGCCATTGATAAGGCAAGCCCTGCGCACCGCCACCGCATCAAACCACCCACAGCGCCGCTGGCGTCCGGTGGTAGCTCCAAACTCGTTACCGCGCTCACCCAGCACAGCACCCACATCGTCAAACAGTTCCGTCGGGAAGGGACCAGCACCCACACGCGTGGTGTAAGCCTTGGTAATACCCAGTACATAGTCGATGGCGTCCGGCCCACAACCGCTACCACTCAGCGCGGCTCCTGCCACCGTGTTGGACGAGGTCACAAAAGGGTAGGTGCCGTGGTCAACATCCAGCAAGGTGCCCTGCGCCCCTTCAAACAGCACACGCTTGCCGGCGCGGCGGTGCTTGGCGATCAAACCTGGCACGTCCGCCATCATTGGCACAAGGCGCTGCGACAGTGCACGTGCGTCCTCGGCAATCGCGTCGACATCGATCGGGTCCAGACCATGGCGTAGCAGCGTCGGATCATGATGCTCGGCCACCGAACGAAGCTTCTCGACAAACCGATCAAGGTCTGTCAGATCCTGTACACGCAGGCCGCGCCGTCCCACCTTGTCTTCATAGGCAGGGCCGATGCCACGTCCAGTGGTGCCGATCGCCTCACTTCCGGCCGCCCGCTCGCGAGCCTGGTCAAGCGCCTCGTGGTAGGGCAGTATCAAGGGGCAGGCACCACTGACCACCAGCTTTTCGCTAACCGCTATACCGCGCGCCTCCAGCTTGTCCATCTCCGCGAACAACGCCGTGGCTGACAACACCACACCATTGCCGATGGCGCAGATGACACCCTCATGCAGGATGCCACTGGGGATCAGATGAAGCACGGTCATCTCATCGCCAATGACCAGCGTGTGGCCGGCGTTGTGACCGCCCTGAAACCGAACGACGAGCTGCGCCTCGGCGGTCAGCAGGTCAACAAATTTGCCTTTGCCCTCATCACCCCATTGGGTACCGAGCACGAGCACACTGTCGGACATAATTTTGCAATATCGCGCCCGCAAGGGCGATGGTTGATCGATGGAGTCTAGTGGTACGGGACGAATCCCGCCGAATGTCTAGCGCGCGGAGTCCGGGTCACCCGCCGGGCGAACGATCCACTGCCCGCTATCCTGCACGAGGTAGGCGGTAACAGCATCAGGCTGTCGTGCTTCTGGTAACAGCGTCACAACTGACTGACCTTCAGAGCGCAGTCGAGCAACCGTTTCCCAGGCACCGGGCTTCTCGAGATCAGCGGCACTGATGCCGGTTTGTGGCATCTGTTCAGCGTCATCGTCTTGCACCAATTCTGAAAGACTCTTCAAATCACCGCTGAATCCGGTGGCAGCGCGGGCGCTTCCGAAGGCCTCTCCTATCGCATCGTAGCGCCCGCCTCGCGCCAGCTGCTGGCCGCGTGAATCGTGAACCGCAAAGAGTAGACCGGTGTGATATCGAAATCCGCGCAACTCGCACAAATCTATGTGCTGCCTGACACCGGGATGAGTCAACGCCACCGCTGCAACGACCGTGTCTAGCCGATCAAGCGCTTCGTCGACCCGCGCATCAATGCCACCAGCGATCTCGCGCGCCTGTGCGAGCACCACGGGCTCACCGCGCAGCTCTGGCAGGGACAACAAAGCCTTGCGCGCCTTGGCTACGCCAGGCGCAACCTGTGCCAAGCCTGTGAGCAGCTGCTGAACATCCGGCAGCGAGCCGCGCACCATGGCATCAAACAGCAAGGACTCATCCCTCGCCCCAAGTTGCGCCTGGCCGACAAGACCTGCATAGATACCGACATGCCCCAGATCGAGAACCAGCTGCTCGGAAGCCACTCCGGTCAACAGCGTTGTCTCGAGCATCAAGCGAAGCAACTCGATATCACTTTCGGATCCGCCATGACCGAACAGCTCGGCACCAAATTGCTGCGGGTTACGACTCGCACCAATTCCGTCAGCGCGCGCCTTGAGCACTGTCCCGGTGTACAGCAGTCGGTTGGGTTGTTCACTGGCGAGAGCATGGGCATCCATGCGTGCTACCTGCGGCGTCATATCTGCACGAATCCCAAGGGTTCGTCCATCTACCTGATCGACGATCTGAAAGGTCTCGCGTTGCATGACCTCTCCGGTGCCTGTGAGCAAGCCATCAAGTGATTCGATCAGCGGCGGTGAAACCGGCTCGAAACCCCAGCGCGATCCGAGCGCAAGAAACGCTTGGCGCAACGCCTCGACCCGCCGCACAACCGGCGGCAACAACTCGTCCACCCCATCGGGTAGACGCCAGGGTTCGGATGGCGACACGTTCATCAGGCGGTATCTCGGCGGGCCGGCTAGTGAATAATCGCTAGCAGCAGAGCGCCCGTGATCATGCTGCCGAGACCAAACCAACGCAGGCGGTCCTCGTCGGTCTCAAGCAATTGCCGCATGGCCTGCTTCCAGCCACCGGGATTGATACACGGCAGCAAGCCCTCGATAACGAGCACGAGGGCCACTGCGGTCAGTATCTCGGTCCACATCTACGGCAAATTGTGCTGACGTCGGCGCACGATCTACTGACCGGGTGCTGTGCCGGCAGAGCCGTTGAAGTAGCGAAAGAACTCGGAATCCGGATTGAGCAGCAGTACATCATTGTTGCCACTGAAGGCACTCCGATAGGCACTCAAGGAACGGTATAACCCGTAGAAGTCAGGATCCTGGGTGTAGGCCTCGGCATAGATACGAGCAGACTCACCGTCGCCTGTACCGCGCGTCTGCTCAGCTTCGGCATACGCCGTTGCAAGCGTCTCCTCCCGAATCCTGTCTGCCGCCGCGCGGATTCGCTGAGCACTCTCCGCCCCTTGCGATCTGATTTCACGAGCGATTTTTTCGCGGTCAACCTCCATTCTCTGGTAGACCGAGTCGCGCACGTCCTCGGGCAGCTCTACCTTCTTGACCCGCATGTCGACCACTTCAATGCCGAGACTCTCTGCCTGGGCATCGACAGGTTCTCTGATGGCCTCGCGCAGACTGGATCTTGCAGACGACACGACCTCGCGAATGGTGAGCTTACCGAAAGCGTTTCGCAGACTCTCACGTGCGAATTGCGCCAGACGATTGTTGGCAAATTGCTCGCTACCGCTCACCGAGGTGTAGAACAATTCGGGATTCTCGATACGCCACTTGACGAACACATCAACGATAACGTTCTTCTCTTCGCTGGTGAGAACAGGCTCAGGCGGTACGTCCATCGTCAAAAGACGCTGATCAAATTTGATCACCCGCTGCAGGAACGGTATCTTGAAGTGCAAGCCTGGCTCATAATCAGAGCGGGCGATATTACCGAGAAACAGCTTGATCGCCTTCTCGCGCTCGTTCACGGTAAAGATCGATGAACTCAAGACCAGCAAGCCAACGGCAATCGCAAGCAAGCTGGCCGGGTGTGTAAGGCGTTTCATTGCAGGGTCCCTCGTGCGCGACTACGGCCGGTATCGCGCGTGACTTGCTCGACGCGGCTTGGCAGATCCGAGAATCGCGGCGAGTCGTTGCTGCTGCTGGACAAGGCGTTTCCTGTCGTTGTGTTCTGACGATTACCACCCTGCTCGATCAGCTTGTCGATAGGCAGGTACATCAGGCTGTTGCCGCCGCCATCGCCGGAATCGATCAGCACCTTGTTGCTGTTGCCAAGCACGGTTTCCATGGCCTCGATATACAGCCGCTCGCGGGTCACTTCAGGGGCTTTTTCAAACTCGGTGAGCAGCGAGAGGAAACGCTGCGACTCACCAATAGCGGCCTGCTCAACGCGTGTGCGGTACGCCTGCGCCTCTTCGATGATGCGCTGCGCGTCACCACGTGCCTGCGGCACGATCTCGTTGCTGTAACCCTGGGCTTCGTTGATAAAGCGCTCGCGATCCTCTCGCGCCTTGATCACGTCCGAGAACGCCGCCTGAACTTCAGCCGGTGGCTGACCCTTTTCGAAGTTAACCGACGTGATTGCGATACCCGCATTGTAAGAATCGAGCACAGTTTGCATCTCGTCGCGCGTCACACTGGGTACCAGGTCTCGTCCTTCGGTCAATACCGCTTCAAGGTCAGTCTGACCAATCACCTCACGCAGGGCACTCTCCATGACCTGGTTGAGAGTCTCATCCGGACCGCGCACGTTGAACAGGTAGTTCTCCGCACTGCTGATCACATACTGGACGGTCACCTTGATGTCCGCCAGATTCTCGTCCTGCGTGAGAATCAGCTGGTCGGGCATGGTGGCCGTACGCACCTCCTGCACGTTGATGGTCTCAACCGATTGGATCGGGTACGGGATGTGCCAATGTGGGCCGGCGCGCGTGGTCTGCACATGCCGCCCAAACTGTGTGACTACACCGGCCTCTGCAGGCTCGACGATGTAGATGCCCGAAAGCAGCCAGAGTGCGCCAAGTATGGCTGCGACTACCCCGATTCCCTTCGACCCCAGGGAGCCGCCCGGGAAACCGGATGAGCCGCCGCCATTGCTGCCGCCGCCCGATTGCCTGGGCCCCTTCTTACCGAAGAGCCCATCAATCTTGCCACGGACGTTTTTGAAGACCTCGTCGAGGTCAGGTGGTCCACCGCTATTTTTGCGGTTGCCCCACGGATCGTTGTCGTTTCCGCCAGGCTCGTTCCAGGCCATATTCGGTATCTACTCCACAGCCGGTTCAGCCGAACCGTAAATTGTATTCATGTCCCGCCACTTTGCACAAGCGCGGGGTCGTCTTCCAGTGTGTCACTTATACGATGTTCACGCGCAATTCGCGCAAACTCAACCGAATCCATGTCGATCTTCAGGCACGACCCGCCATTGTCCCCGAATCGCTCCTCCAAAACGGCATCCGCGGAAAACAATCTGGCCCGCAATCGTCCATCCGAAGGCGCAACACTCAGCCAGCCCGAGGACCGCCCAAGACTCAGGCGCTCGGTAATGGCCTCCGCCAGAGCTTCGATTCCTGCGCCATCCAGAGCCGACACCCGCGCCGCCTTCACCCGCCCGGTGTCTTCCCGATCCACACCCGGATCGCGCCCGGACCGATCAATCTTGTTGAATACCATCAACTGCGGGACCTCATCCGCGCCGATGCCCAGCAGCACACGATCAACGTCATCCCGTCGCTGTTCGCGCTCATCATCACTGTCATCTACGACATGCAAGAGCAAATCGGCTTCCCGGGTTTCAATCAGCGTGGATCTGAACGCCTCCACTAGTTCATGGGGGAGGTCTCTTATAAATCCAACCGTGTCGGCCAAAACCAATGAGGTCCCACCGGGCAAATCCAGGCGCCGCAGCGTCGGATCAAGAGTCGCAAAGAGCTGATCGGCCGCGTAGATGCGAGCATCTGTCAATCGATTGAACAGCGTTGACTTGCCTGCGTTGGTATAGCCGACCAGAGCAACCGTTGCGATACCGGACTTACCCCGCTGGCTGCGCCCCTGCTCTCGCTGGCGGCGCACTTTCTCGAGGCGTTTGCGAATGACGCGCACGCGCTCTCCCAGCAATCGCCGGTCGGTCTCGAGCTGGGTCTCACCGGGCCCTCTGAGTCCGATGCCGCCTTTTTGTCGTTCAAGATGTGTCCAGCCTCGAACCAAACGGGTCGACAGGTGTACCAATTGGGCAAGCTCCACCTGCAGCTTGCCCTCGAAGGTGCGCGCTCTCTGAGCGAAGATGTCGAGAATCAGGCTGTTGCGGTCAAGCACGCGGACTTTAAGCTCTGCCTCGAGGTTTCTCTCCTGGCTGGGTGAAAGCCTCTGACCAAACAGCAGCACATCGACAGGCTCGTCGAACGCCTGCAATGCGGTGCGCAACTCCTCGATCTTGCCAGTGCCGATAAAATGTCGCGCCGTTGGTCGCTGTCGTGTAGCCGTGATCAGGTCAACCACCTCGAGCCCTGCCGAGCGCCCTAGCTCAACGAACTCCGCTCGATCCGCATCGATGTCGGTTGGCGTGCCATCCTGCCCACGACCCTGCTGGATGGCGACGTGCACAAGCAGCGCACGATGCCCGGTGTCGGGTCTGTCAAACAATAGAGCTCGACTTACTCCGCCGGGGCCGGGTCGTCATCGGTCGGCAGAGCCACCTTCACTGGTCTACTTGGCACCACCGTGGAAATGGCGTGCTTGTAGACCATCTGGCTGACCGTGTTCTTTAAGAGCACCACAAATTGGTCAAAGGACTCTATCTGACCCTGCAGTTTGATGCCGTTGACCAGATAGATGGCTACCGGGATACGCTCTTTGCGCAGGGTATTCAGGAAAGGCTCCTGAAGAGACTGCCCTTTCGCCATATTCTTATTATCCTTGCTGTATGGGTGTCGGGTGCCTCGGATCCTGTGCCTCGCATTATGCTCGCAGGTAAGATCCGAAACGCGCACTACCTCTCAATATTGGCCGCACCGGGCTCCTGTGTCAATGTGGGGTTGATTTCACAGGATTGAGACGCGGCCCGCACTCGCGGCTCACGCCAGTTCAGTGAGCGTTCAGTGCAGACAATCACAATGCAGCTCATACCCCAAGGAGCACGCCATGACCCCTGTCCATCGCACACCATACTACGCCGCCATCGCACGCATCGGCACTGGCATCCTGATGGTCTGCGCACTGTCGATGAGTCTCTCTGCCGCAGCCGATGACGCAACCGAGCTGGCACACAACGACCATCGACTGGACGACCTGAGTGACGTGTGGATCAATGAGGTGGGCAGCCTGCTGGACATCGATCGGGATCGCGACGGCTGGTTCTCCCGCTTTGTCATCAGCATTGATGCCGATGTCTACAGCGACCGCCACCGCGACAATGCCTTTTTGTTTGCCGACGAGGCCAGCGTGTACGTACGGCTGTCATTGACTGATTCCTCAGGTGTGGAAAACCTGCTCTACGACTCGGATGTGTTTGACGTGTATGGCACCAGCGGTGGAGATCGCCACCGCATCGAGCTCGATCTGCGCGGCGCCTACCCGGAAGACCGCTACGACATGGTCGTCGAACTGCGTGATGCCTTCAATGACCAACTGCTGGATGTGGTGGACGCCGGCGACTTCAGAACACTTGATGACCTTCCGCTGGAGGATGCGCGTCGTGACGGACGCATCGGCAACGATGACACCGTGCAAGATGTCGTCGCCTTTGAATATGCAGGCGGAGGAACGGGACCCTGGCTGCTTCTGCTCGGCGCCCTGAGTATCGTCGGTCGCGCCTGCAGCCTGCGCGCTCGCATCTGACGCCGGCACCAAGACTCACCTGCGTCGATATACTCTGCCCGCCCCGGCTGCAAGCTGCCGGGTCGGATCCATAAGAGGCAGACATCAATGACTGGTGCAGCGACTACTTACAAGCAACAGCACAGCGAAGCTCAAACCGATCCCGGCAGGTTCTGGCTGGAGCGTGCTGCCGCAGCCGACTGGACACGTTCGCCGACAATCGGCGTTGATCAGAGCCGATCTCCATTCAATCGCTGGTTCCCGGACGGAGAGCTCAATGCCTGTCACAACGCACTGGACCGTCATGTCGCTGCCGGTCGCGGCGAGCAAGCGGCCATCCTCTACGACAGTCCCGTCACCGGCAGCAAGCGACAGATCAGCTACGCCGAGCTCACTGACGAGGTAGCTCGATTCGCCGGCGCCCTCGCCTCCTTCGGCGTTGACAAGGGAGACCGTGTCGTCATTTACATGCCGATGGTGCCAGAGGCCATCGTCGCGATGCTCGCCTGTGCGCGACTTGGCGCTGTGCATTCAGTGGTCTTCGGTGGGTTCGCGGCCAAGGAGTTGGCTGTGCGCGTCGACGACAGCCAACCGGCGGTCATTGTCAGCGCTTCCTGCGGCATCGAGCCCAACCGCACCGTAGCCTACAAGCCGCTGCTGGACGAAGCCCTTGAACTGGCTACTCACCGCGTTGCCACCTGCATCATCCTGCAACGAGACGCTCTGCAGGCGGAGTTGCTCGACGGCCGTGATCACGCTTGGCAGAGCGTGATGAGCACAGCGAGCGCTGCTCCGTGTGTGCCGGTAGCCAGTACCGACCCGTTGTATGTCTTGTACACCTCCGGCACCACCGGGCAACCCAAGGGTGTGGTTCGCGATACCGGTGGCACGGTGGTGTCACTGGACTGGACCATGTCGGCGCTCTACGACGCCGAGCCTGGCGATGTGTATTGGGCAGCCTCGGATATCGGCTGGGTCGTTGGTCACTCCTACATCGTGTACGCGCCACTGCTCAACGGCTGCACCTCGGTGCTCTACGAAGGCAAGCCCGTCGGAACTCCTGACGCCGGTGCCTTCTGGCGTGTCATCGAAGAGTACAAGGTCAAGATCTTGTTCACTGCACCGACAGCCTGTCGCGCCATCAAGAAAGAGGACCCCACGGGCTCACTCGCGGGCAACTACAACCTGTCATCACTGAAGAGCCTGTTTCTCGCAGGCGAACGCTGCGACCCGGACACGCTGGACTGGGCCGGCGCAACCCTTGGCGTACCCGTCATCGATCACTGGTGGCAGACAGAAACCGGCTGGGCCATAGCAGCTAATCCCCTGGGAATCGAGGCACTGCCGGTCAAATCAGGCTCACCATCGGTTGCCATGCCGGGCTACGACGTGCAGGTACTCGATACCAATGGTCAGCCGGTAACCGCCGGCGACATCGGCTCCATCGTGGTCAAACTCCCTTTGCCACCCGGCACCTTCACTACGCTATGGAACGCAGAGGAGCGCTACGTTTCGGCGTACTTCAGCCGATTTGACGGCTACTATGAGACAGGCGATGCAGGCTACATAGACTCGGACGGCTATATCTATGTCATGGCCAGAACCGATGACGTGATTAACGTCGCAGGCCACCGACTCTCCACCGGCGCGATGGAAGAAGTTCTGGCCGCGCACCCCGACGTCGCCGAATGCGCTGTCATGGGCGCAGCGGACCAGCTAAAGGGACAGCTTCCGGTAGGACTTGTCATTCTCAACGCTGGTGTAGATCGCCCGCATGATGAGATACGCGATGAACTGATCGCACGCGTGCGCAAGGAAATCGGCCCGGTGGCAGCCTTCAAATCCGTTGCTGTGGTGGAGCGCTTGCCAAAGACACGCTCGGGCAAGATCCTGCGCGGCACGCTACGCGCGATTGCTGACCAGAAAGAATGGAATATGCCAGCGACCATAGAAGACCCCAGCGTGCTCGATGAGGTAACCGAGAAGCTGCAAGCGATCGGATACGCGGGCGGAAAATGAGACACCGACTCAATCACGTAGCTTTGGTGGTACCAGACCTCACCCTCGCGGCCTCCACCTGGCGCGACGTGCTGGGTGCCGAGGTTGGTCAGCCGCTGCCGCTGCCAGAACATGGTGTCACGGTTGTATTCATCGATCTACCCAACAGCCGCATCGAGTTATTGCAGCCACTCGGCGATGGCTCACCTGTCAGTCGGTTTCTGGAGAAACACACAGGCGGTGGCTTGCACCATCTCTGCCTGGAAGTGGATGACGTTATTGCGGAACGTGATCGCCTCGTCGCTGCCGGTGTGCGCGTGCTGGGTGACGGGCAGCCGAAGATCGGTGCACACGGGAATCCTGTGCTGTTTCTTAACCCGGCCGACATGAATGGCACCTTGATCGAGCTCGAAGAAGTCAGCCCTTGACGCCGGCTGCCTCAGCCATGGCATCCTCGCCTTTGTTCCAAAGATTGCCTTGCCGACGTTGTAGCACTCACAACGATGGGACGCGCCGCTAGTGCACGCGGCCGTAGACATGTGAAACTCAACGCTCACTGTCTGTTTGTTCATTCGGTCCTTTGGGGCGAGCGTTGCGCTCGTACACTGACCACGATAGCAACCACTATGACAGCGGCCCCAAACCAGGTAAGCAGGCTGTAACGCTCGGAAAACACCAGCGTGCCGCACAGCAGAGCCACGGCGGCCGCGACATAGCCGATCTGACTCAAGTAGGTCGGCCCACCAACTGACTGCAGTAGTGCTCCGGTCAAAATCAACAGCACTGCCGGTGAATCGACGGTTTTCATCGACCTGTGGTCTCACCGGAATGAAGCCCGGCGACATCTATACGAGTGTCAGTCAACACGGGGGATCAACCGACCAAATGGCGCTGTACAAGATCGTGCAGAACGCTCATGTAGCCGTTGCTGCGTGCTCGCTGGCTGATGTCTGATGTGATAGCTACTACCATATCAAGCTCGGGAGCAACGTAGAGTACTTGCCCGCCATAGCCTCGCGCGTAAGCCACGGAACGCCCGTTCATGTTGCGTAAAAACCATCCATAGCCGTAACCGTCTCTGGAGTATGGTGATCGCGTTCGAGCAACGAAGCAGTCTTGTAACCACTGCGCCGGCAGTACCTGCTTCCCATCAACTATACCGCCAGACAAATACAATTCGCCAACACGCACCATATGCAACGGCGACAGGGACATCTCGTTGCCGCCCATGTAGTACCCCTGAGGATCACGCGTCCAGGGCGCAAAGTCGATGGACAATGGCTTGCCTAACCAGCTGTTTGCCAGTGTGTACAGACTCTGTCCGGTGAGTTCACTCAGCACGACACCAAGCACATGTGTGCTGCCCGTGGAATACAACATACGGGCACCCGGTTGATCAACAAACGGACGTGTCAAGACGTAGCGGGTCCAGTTGTCGCTGTTGACCCAAGCACCATATCCTGCACCTGAGACTCGCTCAAGACCTGCTTGCATGGTCATCAGATTCTCAAGCGTTAGCCCGCCAACTCGGGGATCAGCGCCTGTCGGCACTATCGTGGGTACCAGTGATCCGAGGGTTTGCTCAACAGACTCGATAACACCGCGTTGTTGAGCGCAGCCAATCAGGGTTGCCACCAGCGTCTTTGAGACTGACTTGATATTTACAGCCTTGTCGACCGGCGGGCCATGCACAGCCTCGGCCAGCACAACGCGTCCACGATGAGATACAACAATCGAGCGCAGACGATCAATACGGGCAGCTTCGTTTCTCAATTGCACGAGCGCTTGCGCATCAGGCTCTGCAGACGACGATGCAGACGCAAGTGCAGCAAGAGGAGCGAGTGCATGCACCACAGCCGCACAGTTAAGCCGGATAAATTGTCTTCTTTGCATGTTCCGGTCGTGGCTTAGTGGCTGTCTGCCGGTGTTCGGGGTCTGAACAAAGGGTGGCGACGCAACACCCAGGCTTGCTGGCGAGACAGTTTGAAGGGAGCGTACTCAATGACACCGCTGTAGAACAGCACGTTGTCAGCACCACCCGCCGTGCCGCACTCATAGTCACTGATCTCGCCGTCGATCTCACCTTGCTCGCCGGTCCACTCGTCAATGCGCCCATCGTGAGATTGAATATCGCACTCTGGCGTATCGCTCAAATAATCGAAACTCCGCCCATCGCTCTCGCTTGGATGTTCCAGAGACATGAAGTGCCCACCTTCGTGCAACATGGTCACAGCGTGCAGTTCATCCACCATAGCTTGATCAAGACCCTCGGCAGCATCTGTGATGTAGGCGGTCTCTCCCATGAACACACAGCCATTAGCTGCCGATGTATCAAAAAGAGGCCCCGGTACGGATGAAAAACCTGCCGATCCTCCTTCGTCGGCATACAGAGTCTCAACCATGACTACGTTCAGGGCGCGCTCATTCTCGACACCCGACAACATGGCCCTGCATGCGCTCTGAATTTGTGCGTCGTCGTACTCGTCGATGAGCGCAAATTCAGCAATCTGTTCGTTGCTCGCGCGGTAGAGTGATAGCTCGCCTACGGTCAGGTCATGCGGTTGCAGGATGCCCTCGAGCGTCTGCCGATAGGCTCCATCCAGTCGCTGGTCTGCCAGCTCTTCAAGCCACGCAGCATCCGTATGGGCAACCCACAGGTTGATATCGAGAAGCTGCAGGGACTCGTCTATGGGGCGCTCACTCGACTTGAACAGCGCAGCTGAATTGCGCAGCCGTGCATCCGCCTGAGTATCAAACAGCACACGATACCTGCCAGGCTTCAGGGGCTGCAATGGCACCATCGGCATGAACACGGCAGCATCTCCGTACTGCCCGTAGATGGAATCAGTGAATGCACTGGTTACAGGCCCCTCTTCGTCATCGTCGGCACTACCGCCATTGCGGTAGATCCACTCGTCGTCCGGGCCTTGAATTCCCGTGATCAGAACATAGGCACGCGGGTCAAGCGCTGAGAACTGAACGTGCACGGAGACGTCAGTGGGGCGAACCTCAAACTCAACAAAGCCTGACTGAACAGCCACATCCTGGTCGAAGCGTACGCGCTCGAGGTCGCTGGCAACCCGTTCGCGCTGAACAGTGCTTGTGTCCGAAGTCGGTGCGAATGGCTTGGTCAGAACTACGGCACACACCAAACCGAGGAGACACCACAGTAGCCATCTACAAGACGCGTAAAACACGACGGCTTGAGCATCGCTGCGGGACAATTGGCTCGCTAGCGTAACGTTGCCACTGCGCTGTACAGCGACACACAGTAGGGAACCATATACGTCAGTGCGGCCTTGGTCCACTGCAAGGAGGCTCCCGACATGAGATCGGGGACCTGGTTGATGCAGTTAAGTAGTGTGCCGACAACCACAGCGATGATCAAGGCGCGTTTCTGGATATCAGGCCGCCTGACGATGGACATGACCGATGCGGGCATAAAGGGCAGATGCGTAAAATCTGTAATGTCTGTCTAGACTAGCCTGTTCGCGTGCTACGTGTTGTCAATAAGGTTATTCAGACTCCATGGCACGCCCTCATCGAGCAGCCGCCTGAATTCACCGCGCGTGTACTCCAGACAACCCATCGCCCAGGTACACACAACATCGATGGTGGTCGGCTCGCCGTGCCCCCGGCACAACAACGCTTGCCTCCAGCGCCTCGAACGCAGGCGAGGTCTCTATCCAGGCGGCAGTATTGGTATCCCCGATAACCGGAGGGAATAAAATGATCGCATCTCCAGAAGTCACCGCCTTCTTCGACCAGGCCAGCCACACCATCAGCTACGTGGTGCGCGACCCAGCGGGCAGCGCCTGCGCGGTCATCGACTCTGTGCTGGACTTTGACTACGCTGCAGGCCGTATTGCCACTGATCAGGCTGAGCGGATTGCGTCACATATCGAGTCCAACGGGCTCAGCCTCGAGTGGATCATCGAGACGCATGTACATGCGGACCATTTGTCGGCGGCTCCGTGGCTGCAGGAGCGGCTCGGAGGTCGCATCGGCATTGGCGCAGGCATCACGGTGGTACAGGACACGTTTGGCAAGGTGTTTAACGAAGGCACCGAGTTCCAGCGGGACGGCTCGCAGTTTGATCGACTGTTTGAAGACGGTGACACCTATTCGATAGGCACCATGCAAGCGCGCGTCATGCACACGCCGGGGCACACCCCCGCGTGCACCGTGCACGTGATCGGCGATGCAGGCTTCGTCGGCGACACCCTGTTCATGCCTGATGGCGGAACCGCGCGTGCCGATTTTCCCGGCGGCGATGCGGGCATGCTCTACGACTCGATCCAGCGCGTCCTCTCGCTACCGCCGGAGACACGTCTGTTCATGTGTCACGACTACGGCCCGAACGGGCGCGAGATTTCCTGGGAGACAACTGTCGCTGATGAGCGCGCCAACAACATTCACGTGGGTGACGGCGCGACGCGTGAGGCCTTTGTAAAACTCCGCACCGAACGTGACGCCACACTCAAGGTGCCCGGGCTGATTATTCCGTCGCTACAAGTGAACATGCGAGCCGGTGAATTACCCACAGATGATTCAGGCGCACCTGCCTTGAAAGTGCCCTTGAACGGTTTGTAGAGCGCAAAGCTCCACTCAAGGCTGCCACCCGGGATCTGCCAACTCGAATCCCTGCAACTCAAATCCGGGGACACACGGTGCATCCGACCAGCACCCAGCCCTGCACTGGCACCGACCTTTGCCAGGCCTGTTGTGGCACCAGCAGCCGCGGGCGGTGTCCGCGCAGGCACAACCCGGCTGCCAGACTCGCAGTACTTCGAAGCGCCAGGTCACTTCTTGTCAAGAATGTGTCAACCCAAGTTGACAGATTACATCTGTAAATGTGTGTTGACGATTTTACAAGCCTTGTTTACTCTTGAGACACGCTCGGCACATTCCTATGCGTCACACAGTTGCGACGCAACCTCTCGGGGAATTTTGTCCAAGGGGTGATCCAGCGATGTCCCGCTTCGACTGGGACGACCCGCGTGCAGGTGGTGCACGCGTCTATGTTCCGGTTTTTTTGGAGATACGGACCTGATGACAACTGAAAACGCAGACAAAGTGTGGCCGAGTGGCCTGACGATCGGCCAAGCCGAGGAATTGCACAAGCACGTAATCGACGGTGCTCGCGTGTTCTTCGTCATTGCGCTGATCGCGCATGTCCTGGCATTCGCTCTCACACCCTGGCTCGGCTAAGGAGACAACAATGAATCAAAGCAGAATGTGGCTTGTGATCAAGCCTGCCTACGGCATCCCCTTGTTCTTGGGCTGGGTATCCTTCATGGCACTGAGTGTGCACTACGCGCTGCTCAAGCACTCCAGTTGGTTTTCCTCCTTTTTTGGTTGAAGTAAACAAGCTGATCTTGTGAACCGATCTGCTCAGGCAGATCACACACAGGATCAGCTTTTGATCACAGCCTGCCCGTAGGGCACGCTTACCCAGGGATCAGCTTGCCGAGTCCGGCCACCACTGGTCGGTTCAGTGACTCTCAAGTACCCGGTCCCTCGCTCATTCCAGGAGAGACTAGACATGCCACTGACGATGAACCTGATCCCCATCGCTAGAGCCTATGCATCCGAGCAGGACGCGCTTGAATCGGTGGACAGCCTCAAGGCAAGGTCGCCTGGTCTCGAAGATGATGCAATATCCATCCTTTCACCATCCATGCTCAACGGCCAGAACGAGTGGTTGCGCAACCGCGGTGAGAAGGACGGCACAGATTCAAGCGCCGTATTGGCTGAACTGATCGTCAGCATTCATGACGGTTCACGCGTCCCGGACAGTCACGCCCTGGTATATGCCGATACGGTTCAGGAAGGCAAGACGCTTCTGATAGTCACTCCCCCTTTTGGTGAGGGCAAGCAGGTGGACTACACACTGGATCAAAGCCGATCCGTGCCCATGCCCGAGGTGCCAGAGTTGGATTATCACACCTGGATGCAGGCAGCCCCTCTATCCGCTCTGCTTGATATACCCGTACTGACGCATCGCAGAAGCTGGATGTCACGCGCCTTCCCCGAATTGAAAAGTACAGAAAGTCTCCCCACAAGTGGGCTCATGGGTGGGTTGCTCAGTGACAATCCGGCACCCTTGTCGTCCAGGTTTGGCATGAGTACCCTGACGGACAATCCGGCACCCTTGTCGTCCAAGGTTGGCATGAGCACGCTGACGGACAATCCGGCTCCGCTATCTTCCAAAGTCGGTATGGGTGTACTTAAAGACAACCCTGCTCCCTTGTCTGATAAGGCGGGGATTGACGTACTCACATCAGAGCGACCAGCACAAAAGACCTCCAGTTTCGGCCTGCCACTGTTGTCCAACAACCCGGCACCCGTGTCGTCGCTGTTCGGGTGGCCACTACTGAAAAAAGACGATTAGCACTGCGGCACGCGCGCCATGAGCAATAGTGTCAAGGGGGCTTCAAAGACGCCCCCCAGGTTGCCATCCAGGCCACCCGCCAAACGGCTTGTATCCACGCTAGCGGATCTGGGCCCTCGTTTCATGCCCTTTGCCGATGTAGCAACGAGTGAAGTGCCACTGAGGCGACTGCTACGTCTGTCACTCTTTCAGGTCAGCGTAGGCATGGCGCTGGTTTTGCTCGTGGGCACCCTTAACCGGGTCATGATCGTTGAGTTGGGCGTACCGGCATGGTTGGTAGCCGTGATGCTGGCCCTGCCCCTCGTATTTGCCCCTTTTCGTGCCTTGATCGGATACAAATCCGACACCCATCGCTGTGCCCTTGGCTGGCGACGCGTACCGTTTATCTGGAAAGGCACCTTGTGGCAGTTCGGTGGCTTCGCCATCATGCCTTTCGCCTTGCTGGTACTCGGACAACAAGGTGAGTCGTATAACTTTCCCCTGTGGCTGGGCCACGTCTCAGCAGCGGTGGCCTTTTTGCTGGTGGGCGCGGGAGTACACACGGTTCAAACCGCGGGGCTTGCACTGGCCACTGACCTGACCGAGCCTGAATCCCACCCGAAGGTTGTAGGGTTGATGTACGTCACCCTGCTCCTTGGCATGCTCATCAGTGCGCTGATTTTTGGCAAGGCGCTGGAAGAGTTTTCGCCTGGCAAGTTGGTCAAGGTCATACAAGGAGCAGCGGTGCTTACCGTACTGCTGAACTTTGTGGCGATGTGGCAACAGGAGACGCTCGGCGCCAGCAGGAAGGACGCCCCCGCTGATCCGACGTTCAGCGAGTCGTGGGCACGCTTCAGTCAGGGTGCAGACGCCATGCGTCTGTTGATCATTATTGGCGTTGGCACACTGGCCTTCGGCATGGCAGACGTTCTGCTGGAGCCCTTCGGTGGTCATGTACTACTGATGTCGGTCAGTGCGACAACCAAGCTCACCGCCCTGCTCGCCCTGGGTGGCCTGTTGGGCTTTGGCTATGCCTCGCGTGTGCTGGGTCGAGGCGAGGATCCCTACAAAATCGTGCTGCACGGTGTCTTGATTGGAATCCCTGCGTTTGTCCTGGTCATGAGCGCGGCGCCGTTGAGTACACCGGCACTGTTTTTAGTGGGCAATTTCATGATCGGCTTTGGCGCTGCCTTGTTCGGTCATGGCACACTAACAGCGACCATGATGCGTGCACCGGCGCACCAAGCAGGCCTGGCCATGGGTGCCTGGGGCGCTGTACAAGCGACCGCTGCTGGTATTGCGATCGCAGCCAGCGGCATCATCAGAGATGCCGTCAATGCCGCCCTGCAGGCTAGCGAAAGCTCGCTCGGTCTTGCCGGGGGCTATGTCGCGGTGTACGTCATTGAAGTCACACTACTGTTGGTCACCGTGGTGGCGACCTGGCCGCTGTTACGTAGCCGCAGCGCCCGCGCATATCGGGGCAGCATCAAGCACCACGTCGCCCATTGACCTTGAAGCATGGCTGAGCAGCCCATTCTGGAATACCCGCACTCGGCGCTGAGAACCGTTTGCCAACCCGTTCACGCCTTCGACGAGTCATTGTCAACGCTGTTGAATGATCTTGCAGACACCGTGTACGCCACGCCTGGCATCGGGTTGTGCGCCCCGCAAGTCGGTGAACTCAAGCGCGTTCTGGTCATGGATCTGTCTGACGATGGCTCGGCGCTTCAGGAGTACGTCAACCCGCAAATCATATCTCGATCGGGCCTGGCCATCGCGACCGAAGCCTGTCTGTCCCTGCCGGGTATAAGCGCCAAGGTTATCCGATCAGGAACGATCGTCGTGAGGGCTTGTGATCGGCACGGAACGCCTTTTGAGCGCACTCTGGAAAATATGCACGCCGTTTGCCTGCAGCACGAGCTAGATCATCTGGACGGCAAGCTGTTCATAGACCGTCTATCGGCCATTCGGCGTCTTCCGCTGCAGCGTCGACTCAGAGCGATGGCGTCTGCCCCGTCCGCAGGAATATCCGCGACCCGAAAACTTGCAGAGAGCTGAGCTGCGCACCCTATACTTGCGCGTCAAGCCACCGTGTTTGCTCTGATGACTCTTTTCCTGGTACTGGCTGCGTTGCTGGTCCTGATAACCCTCGTCATACTTTTCGCCAGTGTCTGGCGCGAGGACCCTCACCACCTCAACACACCGGGGCTTGCCGAGAAAAACATCGCCATCGCTCGCGAGAGCCTGCAAGCGCTGGATGCCGCCCACGCCAACGGCGCCACCAGTGAGTCCGAGTATGCCGAAGAACGGGCGCGCATCGAACTGACGCTCGCATCCGAGCTTGATCCGGATACTCAGGTCAAACGCTCGCGCAAGGCCGACATCGGCCTGATCTTCGTGATGGTGATCGCCATACCGATCAGCGCTGCCTGGCTCTACGCAAAAATTGGCACACCCGCAGCAATTGACCCAGCGGTGGCAGCCAATACAGACGATCGAAGCATGCCTTCGATGCCAGAGCTGATCGCCGGATTGGAGCAACGGCTTGCGCAGAACCCGGAAGACGTCACAGGATGGCGCATGTTGGGGCGAACCTACCTGGCAACCTCTGAATTCGACAAGGCCTCCGATGCACTGACCCGTGCCCTGGAATTCGACACCGACGATGTAGGCACCATGACAAGTCTTGCCGAGGCAAAGGCCATGCGCGACGGAGGACTGCTCGCCGGCGAGCCGGTGGCTCTGCTCGAGCGAGCGTATGCGCTTGACGATCAAAACGAACAAGCGCTATGGCTGCTCGGAGTTGCGCGCCAACAAGCCGGTCAACATGAGGAGGCACTCACCCTGTTCGGCACGCTCAGGTCCATTGCCAACGCCAATGGCAACAGCCAGGCGGTCGCCACCGTTGATCAATACGCTGCACGCTCGCAGGCTGAATTGGGGGCTATGGCGACTCCCGCGGAAACCGCCGCATCGGACGCGAGTAGCTCAGTGTCGATCACTGTCAGTGTGTCACTTGGGGAAGCCGCGGCGGCACTATCTCCGGAGACGGCCGTGTTCGTCTTTGCGCGAGCGGCCAATGGCCCACCCATGCCGCTTGCGGTGCAAAGGCTTAGCGTGGCTGACTTGCCGCTTACACTGACGCTGGACGAGACAATGGCGATGATACCCAACATGACGCTTGCGGCCTTCCCGGAAGTCATTGTCGGCGCACGCGCATCATTGTCTGGTCAACCGACAGCCTCATCCGGTGACTGGTCCATAGAGCAGCCGCTCGTGATCGGGCAAGGCGGCACGCCGGATGCCCCGTTGATACTGGAGATCACCGAACGCATTCCCTGAACTGGCTACACGCGCAGTGACAAGCTGCTGAACTGCTCGCGCTCTGCAATCGTCATGATGCACCCGATAGCTCACAGCAGCCGTGACGCGACCGCCACCGAGGTTGTAGACGTGGGTGGTACTGTGCCGGGTCGTCAGTCCAAGCGGTGCACCAGCGCCCTCAAACCCAGGTACATCGCGTGATTTCCGCCTCCAACGTCACCATTCAGTTCGGCTCCAAGCCTCTGTTCGAGAACATTTCGGTCAAGTTTGGTGACGGTAATCGCTACGGGCTTATCGGCGCTAACGGCTGTGGCAAGTCCACGTTCATGAACATCTTGTCAGGCGCTCTTGAGCCTACCGCGGGCAACGTGTCTCTCGCCCCCAACAACCGCATTGGCAAGTTGCATCAGGACCAGTTCGCTTTCGAGGATTTCACGGTCATCGACACCGTCATCATGGGTCATGAGGGGCTTTGGAGGGTCAAGCAGGAGCGTGAGCGGCTCTACGCACTACCGGAGATGACCGAAGAAGAAGGCATGCGCGTTGCCGAACTCGAAGTCGAGTTTGCCGAGATGGACGGCTACACCGCAGAGAGCCGAGCCGGAGAGTTTTTGAGTGGTGCAGGCATAGAGGAGGCCTTGCATTCTGGCCTCATGCGCGAGGTGGCCCCCGGCTGGAAGCTGCGCGTACTGCTCGCACAAGCCTTGTTCGCAGCACCTGACATCCTGCTACTGGACGAACCCACCAACAACCTGGATATCAACGCGATCAATTGGCTCGAAGATGTGCTGAGCCGCCAGAAGAGCACCATCATCATCATTTCGCACGATCGCCACTTCCTCAACACCGTCTGCACACACATTGCCGACATCGACTTTGGCGAGCTGCGCGTCTATCCGGGCAACTACGATGACTTCATGACAGCAGCGACTGCCGCACGCGAGTTGCTGCACAGTGAGAACGCGAAGAAGAAGGTCGAGATAGCAGAGCTGCAGCAGTTTGTCAGCCGCTTCTCTGCCAATGCCTCCAAGGCCAAGCAAGCGACCTCGCGCGCCAAGCGCCTGGAGAAGATCGAGCTCAACGACATCAAGCGCTCCAGTCGTATCAGCCCTTACCTGCGTTTTACCCAGGACAAGAAGCTGTTCAGACAAGCCGTGACCTTTGAGAACATCAGCAAGGGTTTCGACGAGTGCGTCCTGTTTGAAGGCGGCAAGTTGATGCTGGAAGCCGGCTCACGTCTGGCCATCATCGGCGAAAACGGTGTTGGCAAGACCACCTTGCTCCGCTGCCTTCTCGGTGAAATTACGCCTGATACCGGCAAGATCCAGATGTCCGAGAACGCAAGCATCGGCTATTGCCCACAAGACAACACCGCAGACTTTGACAACAACCTCAACCTGTTTGACTGGATGAGTCAGTGGCGCAAGGCGTCTCACAACGATCAAATCGTGCGGGCCATCCTGGGTCAATTACTGTTCTCTTCAGATGACTTCCTGAAGAAGGTCAAGGTCTGTTCAGGGGGTGAGAAAAACCGCCTGCTGTTCGGCAAGTTGATGATGATATCCCCGAACGTACTGATCCTCGACGAGCCCACCAACCACATGGACATGGAAGCGATTGAAGCGCTGAACCAGGCCCTGATGCACTACGAGGGCACCATTATCTTTGTCAGCCACGATCGCGAGTTTGTGTCATCACTTGCCACTCAGATCATCGAGATCAAGGACCACACGCTGATCAACTTTGACGGCACTTATGACGAGTATCTGGCAAGCCAGCAGATGACCAAGCGGGCGGCCAACTACTAGGGCTGTTCTACTTGCCCTCACCCTGTGCAACCGTCCCAAGCTCCGTGCGCATCGCATCAATCGCATCGCGATAGCTCGCTTGTCCAAAGATCGCACTACCGGCAACAAAGGTATCGGCACCCGCCGCCGCCACATCCGCAATGTTATCGGTCTTGACTCCACCATCCACCTGCAGTCGAATATCGCGCCCGCTGTCATCTATCAAGCGCCTGGCAAAATCGATCTTCTCGTAGGTGGATTCGATAAAGGCTTGCCCTCCGAAGCCCGGGTTAACACTCATCAGCAAGACAAGATCAACCTTGTCAATTACCCACTCCAGGGCTGCCAATGAGGTTCCGGGATTGAACACCAGGCCCGTCTTTGCGCCCGCATCGTGAATCAACGACAGTGTCCTGTCGACATGACGTGAGGCCTCGGGATGAAAGCTCACCAGGTCCGCACCCGCCTCACAAAAGGCTGCAGCCAGTTCATCCACAGGTTCCACCATCAGATGCACATCCAGAGGAACAGGCGTGCCATCCCCTGTCACACAATACCGCTTGATCGCCGCGGCCACCGCCGGGCCAACCGTCAGGTTGGGAACGTAATGGTTATCCATCACGTCAAAGTGAATCCAGTCAGCGCCCGCCTCGATAACCTCTCTCACCTCTGTGCCGAGGTTTGCAAAGTCGGCTGACAGGATAGACGGCGCTATGCGATACATGGCATCAGCCTTGTTACCTGAAGAATGATGGCGTCAGCCGCGCAACTCATCGAAGAACTTTTTCACCCCACCCAACCAGCTGTGGGCCTGCGGTGAATGCTTTTGCGCCTTGTCACCCGAGATGCTGTCATGAAAGGCCATCAACAGATCACGTTGATCGCTGTTGAGACTGACCGGCGTTTCCACACGCACGCGACACAGCAAGTCTCCTTGCGCGCCTCCACGAACAGGCTTGACCCCCTTGCCTCGCACACGAAACAATTTTTCGGTCTGCGTTCCTGCAGGCACCTTGAGCTTGACCCTGCCATCCAGCGTGGGCACTTCAAGCTCACCACCGACCGCAGCGGTTGCAAAATTGATCGGTACGGTGCACTCGAGATTGGCGCCGTCACGTTTGAAGATGCTGTGCTCCTTGACGCGAATGGCGACAAAGAGATCGCCCGCCGGGCCTCCACTGTCACTCGCCTCGCCCTCACCCTGCAAGCGAATCTTGTCGCCGGTGTCAACACCTGCCGGCACCTTCACCGACAAGGTTTTCTCTTTCTGGATACGGCCCTGACCGATGCACTTGGGGCACGGATCAGAGATCACCTTGCCCTTGCCACGACACGTCGGGCAGGCCTGCTGCACACTGAAAAAGCCCTGCTGCATACGCACCTGCCCCACACCATTACAGGTCTGGCAGGAGCTTGGCTTGGTGCCACGCTTGGCACCTGATCCATCACAGACATCACAGGCCACAAGGTTGGGGATACGAATTTCCTTGGCAACGCCTGCTACCGCATCTTCCAGCGTTATCTCGAGATTGTATTGAAGGTCATCGCCGCGATAAACACGCTGACCGCCACCACCGCCGCGTCGCCCACCACTGAAAATGTCGCCAAAGACATCGCCGAAGATATCGTTGATATCCGCACCGCCGCCAAAACCACCGCCGCCACCGGGCTGGTTGTTGACCCCGGCGTGACCAAACTGGTCATAGGCTGCACGTTTTTCTGATGAATTGAGTACCTCGTAGGCTTCCTTGGCCTCCTTGAACTTGGCGTCGGCACCTTCATCGTCCGGATTCCGGTCGGGGTGGTACTTCATGGCCAGGCGTCGATACGCCTTTTTCAGATCAGCCGCTGAGACATCGCGTTCGACGCCAAGAACTTCATAGTAGTCACGCTGGGACATCGATGTCGGTCCTGTCTGCGGCAATCCGCGCCCCGGCAAATGGGCTCGCGCAGTGCCGTGTCTTCAATAGGGATTCACGAAAAAGCCGGAGGCCTGATGGGAACCTGTTACAGGTACCCATCTGACTCCCGGCCCAAGGCCTACAAGACTGCGTCGTCAGGACGCCTTCTTGTCCTCGTCTTCTTTCACTTCCTCAAACTCCGCATCCACTGCATCGTCTGCAGAGGCATTGGCATCAGCCCCTTCGGGCGCAGCACTGCCCTCCTCGGCCGACTGCTGCGCAGCATAGGCCTTCTCGGCAAGCTTGCCGGTGACCTCACCCAAGGCACCGGTAGCAGCATCAATGGCATCCACATCATCGCCACCAATCGCTTCACGCAAAGCGGCAACCTTGCTCTCGATATCGGCCTTTTCGTCGTCGGCTACCTGGTCTGCCAGATCTGTCAACGACTTCTCGGTGGCATGAATCAGCTGCTCGCCCTGATTGCGCTTGTCAATCAATGAGCGTTGCTTGGCATCCTCTTCGGCATTCTCCTCGGCGTCGCGGACCATCTTCTCGATCTCTTCATCGGAGAGACCGGATGAGGCCTTGATCACGATCGACGTTTGCTTGCCGGTTGCCTTGTCCTTGGCCGATACATTCATGATGCCGTTGGCATCGATGTCGAAGGTGACCTCGATCTGAGGTACGCCACGCGGCGCAGGCGGAATGTCCCCAAGATCGAAACGACCAAGAGACTTGTTGCCACCAGCGATTTCGCGCTCACCCTGCAAGACGTGCACGGTCACCGCAGACTGGTTGTCATCAGCAGTACTGAACACCTGCTGAGCCTTGGTGGGGATCGTGGTGTTCTTGTCGATCAGCTTGGTCATGACACCACCCAGCGTCTCGATACCGACAGACAGTGGTGTGACGTCCAGCAGCAGCACGTCCTTGACCTGGCCACCGAGTACACCACCCTGAATCGCCGCGCCGACAGCAACGGCCTCATCGGGGTTGACGTCCTTGCGCGGCTCCTTGCCAAAGAAGTCCTTGACCGTCTCCTGCACCTTGGGCATACGCGTCTGGCCGCCGACCATGATCACGTCATTGATGTCGGATGCGGACAGTCCCGCGTCTTTCAGAGCGGTCTTGCAGGGATCAATCGTGCGCGCCACAAGATCCTCGACCAGTGACTCGAGTTTGGCTCGGGTGACCTTGATGTTGAGGTGCTTGGGGCCTGAGGCATCGGCTGTGATGTACGGCAGATTGACGTCGGTCTGCTGGGTGCTGGACAGCTCGATCTTCGCTTTCTCGGCAGCTTCTTTCAAGCGCTGCAGGGCAAGCGGATCGCTGTGCAGATCGATGCCCGACTCCTTCTTGAACTCATCAGCCAGGTAGTCGATCAAGCGGTTGTCAAAATCCTCACCGCCGAGGAAGGTGTCACCGTTGGTGGACAGCACCTCAAACTGGTGCTCGCCATCGACTTCAGCGATCTCGATGATCGAGATGTCGAAGGTGCCGCCGCCCAGGTCATACACAGCCACAGCAGAGTTTCCGCGCTGCTTGTCCATGCCATAGGCAAGGGCTGCGGCGGTCGGCTCGTTGATGATGCGCTTGACGTCAAGTCCTGCGATTCGGCCGGCGTCCTTGGTCGCCTGTCGCTGTGAATCGTTGAAGTAAGCAGGCACGGTAATGACCGCTTCGGTTACCGTCTCGCCAAGGTATTCCTCAGCGGTGGACTTCATCTTCTGGAGTACACGTGCAGCCACTTCCGGTGGCGCCATGCCCTTGCCGGCAGCCTCTACCCAGGCATCGCCATTGTCGGCCTTGATGATCTTGTAGGGCACCAGCTCGATGTCCTTTTGGACCGCGTCCTCATCAAATCGGCGCCCGATCAGGCGCTTGACGGCATACAAGGTGTTTTGCGGGTTGGTGACCGCCTGACGCTTGGCAGGCTGGCCAACGATGACCTCACCGTCGTCGCTGAACGCGACAATGGACGGCGTTGTGCGATCGCCTTCGCTGTTTTCGATAACGCGGGGCTTGTCCCCCTCCATGACCGCGACACACGAATTCGTCGTGCCGAGATCGATTCCGATGATAGTTCCCATTGATCTATTCCGTATCGTGATTCTGAAAAACGTGCCGCCCTCGTGGAGGCGCGACCCGGGCTGATTACTATGTGAGGTGTGGTGTCGACCTTTTCAACACCGCGGCGGTCACTTTGCGACTGTGACCAGCGCCGGGCGAATCAAGCGCTCATTGAGCGTGTAACCTTTCTGCATGACGTGGATCACGGTGTTGGGCTCGGTGCCATCCTCGACCGGCAGCATCGACATCGCCTGATGAAACTCGGGGTCAAACTTCTCCCCCACCGGATTCAACTCACAGATCTGGTGCTTCTCCATGGCCGAGCTGAGCATGTTGAGCGTCAGCTCGCTGCCCTCTCGAATGGAGTCCACAGACGCTGCTTCCTCACGCGCTGCCGCCAGTCCCATTTCAAGGCTGTCCCTGATCGGTAACAGCTCATTGGCGATGGCCTCAAGGGCGAACTTGCGTGCGTTCTGCACATCGCGCTGCGCCCGCTTGTTCTTGTTCTCGACATCTGCCTGCATGCGGAGCATGCGGTCGTAGTTCTCATCGGCACGCGCCTCGGCGGCAGCGAGCTTCTCCTTGAGCGCTTCGAGCGAGTCGGGCGCTTCGACCGAGTCATCAGAGTCAGGGGCGCTGACTTGATCCTCGGCACTGGCCTGCTCTGCGCCCTCGCCGAGCACATCGTCAACACGCGGGTCCACGACAGTCTCGCAACCCGACTGAGCGGCCCCCTGCTGAGGGCTACCTTGCACCTCGTCAGTCGGCATGTCCGACGTGGTGTTGGCTGCGGCCTGATCGTCCGGATCGTCGCCTTCGTGTGCCGGCGTCTCCGGCACCTTGTCCTCGGGAGTCATTCGATATTTGTGTCCAGTAGTTCGCTTGTGCCTCGTCTCGCAGGCCAACAGTAGCGACTAACTGCGCCGATTCAAGGCCGCGCCCAACAATCTTGAAGTCACATCGACCACGGGAATCACATCAGCGTAGGACATGCGCTTCGGCCCCACCACACCCAGCACACCCAGCACCTCGCCACCAATCTCGTAGGGGGCGGTCACCAGGCTGACATCACCAAGCGCCTCGTAGCCCGACTCGCGGCCGATGAAGATCTGCACACCATCGGCCGAGTTGCACCGCTCCAGCAGCGCGTAGATGTCTCGTTTTTTTTCAAAGGCTGCAAACAGCTCGCGCAATTTTCCTACATCCGACAGGTCTTCGTGGGTCATGAGATTGGTCTCACCGCTGACCACCATGCAGGCACTGTCCGCGGGGGGCGCCGCAGAATCATCCAGTACGCGACCGGCAATCTGGATCAACTGCTGCATGGTCTTGTCCATGTCCTCGCGCGTCGCCTCCAGGTCATGCCTCAGTCGCTCGCGAATCTCATTGAGCGGCTTGCCGAGGTATTCCGCGTTCAGCTGTCTGGCAAAGGCCGACAGCTCATCCTTGCTGTAATCACGGTCGACCGTGACGATACGGTTTTGCACCTCCTCGCCGTCAATGACCAGCACCGCCAGCACACGCTGCTCGGACAGAGGGATGAATTCGACCTGTTGCAGTGCCTTGTCCTCACGGTGAGGCACAGTAACCATTCCGGCCATGCGAGTGCAGCCAGAGAGGTAGTTGGTCGCAAGCGTTATCAGGGACTGATCATCGAGGCTGGGGTCCAGGGTGGCACGCAACTCGGCCACCGTGCTTTCGTTGGGTGGACGAACCTCAAGCAGAGAATCCACAAATACCCGGAACGCCTTGGAAGTGGGCACACGGCCCGCAGAGGTATGAGGCGAGCGCAGCAAGCCCATCTCCTCAAGATCGCCCATCACATTGCGCACAGACGCCGCGCTGATGTCGATCCCCGGCAGCCGTGACAAGGTGCGCGATCCGACGGGTGTACCGAGCGCTATGTACTGATCGACGAGCACCTTGAGGATGTGCTGTTCGCGTTCACTGATCGGATTGCTGGATTCGTTGCTCACAGAAGCGTCACTTGCAGGGTGTTATCGCTGATGGGGGCGTCACTCATACACATACACAGTAAACTAGTGGGCCGCTCAAGGTCGATCAAGTGTTTGAGATGCCGAGGAAAAATACGCACCAGGTAATGATTCGGAGCGTCACGAGTGACGCCGCCGTCGCGATTGGCGGTGGCGCCCCGATTGTGGTGCAGTCGATGACCAACACCGACACGGTGGATGCCGTGCGCACAGCGGCTCAGGTAGCCGATCTGGCGCGTGCCGGATCCGAGCTGGTGCGCATCACGGTCAACAACGAAGCGGCGGCCAATGCCGTACCCGAAATCCGCGACCGGCTGGCCGCCATGGACGTCCACGTGCCGCTGATCGGGGACTTTCATTTCAATGGCCACAAGCTATTGAAGGCGGCGCCGGATTGCGCCCAGGCCCTGGCCAAGTACCGCATCAATCCTGGCAATGTCGGCCGCGGGGCCAAACGCGACACCCAGTTTGCCGAGATGATCGAGATTGCCGCCCAACATGACAAGCCGGTGCGCATCGGCGCCAATTGGGGCAGTCTGGATCAGGATCTGCTCGCCCGCATGCTCGACGCCAACCTCGCCTCTGACAACCCCAAGCCGCTTGAGGCCATCAACCGAGAGGCTGTGATCGCATCTGCCCTCGAGAGCGCGGCACGGGCTGAGGAGCTTGGACTCGGTGCTGATCGCATCATCATTTCCTGCAAGATGAGCCGCGTGCAGGATCTGATCAGTGTCTACAAGAGCCTCGGCGATCGCTCGTCCTACGCGCTGCACCTGGGGCTTACCGAGGCCGGCATGGGCTCCAAGGGCATCGTTGCATCGACGGCTGCGCTGGCGGTGCTCCTGCAGCAAGGCATCGGTGACACCATTCGTATCTCACTGACACCCGAACCCGGCGGTGATCGCACCAGGGAAGTCGTTGTCGGTCAGGAGATTCTGCAGACCATGGGGCTGCGCGCATTCACCCCGATGGTGACTGCCTGCCCCGGTTGCGGTCGCACCAGCAGCACCTACTTTCAGGAACTCGCCGATCGAATCCAGACCTACCTGCGTGACAACATGCCCACCTGGAAGACCCAATACAAGGGTGTCGAAGACATGACGGTTGCGGTGATGGGTTGTGTGGTCAATGGCCCCGGCGAGAGTAAGCACGCCGATATCGGCATCAGCTTGCCCGGTACCGGTGAGACACCGGTAGCCCCCGTTTACATCGATGGCGAGAAGGCCATGACGCTGAAGGGTGATCACATCGCCGAGGAGTTTCAGGGTGTTGTCGATCGCTACATAGAATCGCGCTTCGGGAGCGCCGCCTGACCTCGCCCTGTGACACGGCCCTGTGACCCCGCCCTGGTTCGAGCTACCCCCCTCGCCCTCGCTCCCCGAGCAATCACGGATAGCCATTATCGGTGCCGGACTTGCCGGTTGCTGGTTGGCCTTTGAACTGTCACGCCGCGGGCGCCGAGTCCTGCTGTGCGATCAGGGCGCAGGACCTGCCAGTGCTGCATCAGGTAATCCGGCAGGCGTTGTCAAACCCTTTGTAACCCGTGATGCCAGTCGAGCCGAGGCATTTCACTGCCAGGCCTTTGAGCACTTGCTGGCCCGACTCGAGCAGGATGCACTTGCCACACCCGCGCGTTTTCACGCCTGTGGTGTCATGCAATTACTGGCCAAGCCATGGCCATCACGCACGGACCTTGATACGTGCACCAGTGCCGAGGTCGCACAACGCAGCGGTCTGAGTGCTGAAGCTGTTGGCGAAGCATCAGGGCTCTTTTTCAAGCGCGGCGGCTGGCTGGATCCCGGCGCCCTGTGTCGTGCATTGATCGAGACTGCCACGCTCACAACTCACTTTGGCAAGCCTGCCACTATAGCCCTACAAGCCGAGCACGACTGGCACGTGAGCATCGGCGATAACACGCCTGAGCGAGTCGAACATGTCGTGCTTGCCAACGGTGCCGCATTGCATGAGCTGTCTGCCACCGCCCATCTACCGGTAACACCTGCCCGCGGCCAATTGGATCGATTTGAGCGCAACCAGTGTCAGGTGTCTTGTGTGGTGACAGGCTTGCACTGGGTGGTGCCCGATGGTGACACTTTAATTGCAGGCTCCACGTATCAACGCGACGATATCGATCCCACAACGCGTGTCAGCGACCAACAACTCAATCGTAACGGTGTCGAACATCTGGTTGGACAAAAAACGGGCAAGGCGCTTGAATCCCGCGCCGGCGTACGCGCGACAACGCCAGATCGCCTGCCGTTTGTCGGCCCCGTGTGCGATGCCGGGATTGCTCGCAGGGACTGGGCAGATCTGCATCGCGGAAGAGCGGCCGAGACCTACGCACGGCCCTCCTATATCGACGGCCTGTCGGTACTCGGCGGCTTTGGTTCCCGTGGGATCATCACAGCGCCGCTATCGGCCCACTTGTTGGCCGACTGGCTCTGCGGCACCGGGTCGATACTGCAAACCTGGGCGCCGGAGCTCGCACCTCATCGATTTATCGTCAAAGCGGCCCGTAAGGGTCGATTGGCCTGACGAGTTCAATGGTTTGCGGGCCTAGCCCTCCATCTCCTGAACCAGCACCCAGGGCGCGGTAACAACACAACGAAAACTCGGCGATCGCTCGACCCAAGCACGTGCATCATCGTCAGAGGCGCGGGCTACATCTTCAGCCGCCAGCCACTGCTCGACCAGCGCCTTGTCGTCTGCGGCAAAGCCTTTGGCAACGTTCAGCAAGTCCAGACGCACAGACACCGTGATCACGACTCCGCGTGCGAAATGACGCGCCAGCTCATCCCAGGAGATGACGCCCCACTCCTGCGCCAGCGCCTCGTCCAAGGTGGGCGGGGGCGCTGTGTCGTCAGTCCTGCTCTCAGGCACCGGACATCTCGGAGATAAACGCATTGGATCGCTCTATTGAGCGGTTCATCTGTGCGATCAAGCGGTCGATGTCACCTTCAAGACTGGTGAAGGTACCTTTGAGCGAGCCGACTGCCTGCGCATTGAGGTTGTGCTTCAGGTAGAAGACGTTGTCACGCAGGGTATCGAGCACCGGCTGCATGCTGGCCTCTGCCGACTGCATGCTTGCAAGCATCTCCTGATATCGCGCGCGCGTCTGCTTGAGGCGGGTTTCACTATCGCGCTTGAGCGATTGGTCTGAATAGAGCTTGTTCTCGTCCGCCCACTCATCAAACAGATCCTCGGCCACCTGCTCGACATCGTCTATCCGATCGCTGACGTCTTCTGCCGCTTCCTGAGCATCCTCATACTCGTCGTTGAGCTGGTTGTAGGCTTTCTTGAGGCCAGTTTCCTCAATATCCACCACACTCTCGAAGCGCTCTAGCGCGTCCTTGAATTCCTCACGGGCGTCTTCCTGGGACTCTCTGGCATCCTCTACATTGCCGACCAGAATATCGCGTTTGTGAATGCCGACTTTCTCCAGTGCTCCGTATTTAGCCGTTGTACAGCCGCCGAGCAGCAAGGCAAGTGCCGAAGCGAGCAAAATATTGCGTGCCATCTAGGGTGTCTCTCTCTGTGATCCAACGAGTCTTCTGAACCCAAATGGTAGCACCGGCTGCCACGCGCCATGCAGACGACACAATGCGCTACGCTCGAGCTCCGCAGCTGGTCGCAAGCAATCTTCATCAACACCTCATGGACATCATCAAGGACTCCATCCGGACGATTCCTGACTTCCCGGAGCCCGGCATCCAGTTCCGCGATGTCACCACCCTGTTCAACGATGCGCGTGCCTTTCGCATGGCCATCGATATGCTCTTGCACCCCTGGGCAGGAGAGCGCATTGACAAGGTCGCCGCTCTGGAGGCCAGAGGCTTCATCATGGGCGGCGCTATCGCGCATCAGCTATCCGTCGGCTTTGTGCCCATTCGCAAAGCGGGCAAGTTACCGGGGCCGCGCAGCTCGGAGGCCTACACCCTCGAGTACGGCGAGGCTGTGATGGAGCTTCATGATGATGCCATCAAGCCGGGCGAGCGCGTGTTGCTGGTTGATGATTTGATCGCAACCGGTGGCACCTGCGAGGCAGGCATCAATCTCGTGCGACGACAACAAGGTCATATCGTCGGTTGTGGTTTCATCATCGACTTGCCGGACCTTGGTGGTCGAGCGCGTGTGGAGTCGCTCGACGTTCGCGTACACACCTTGTGCGCCTTCGAAGGCGACTAGGCATTCAGGGCTCAGGGCTCTTTGGCCCGCGCGATGACGCGCCTGACAGAGTCAGTCACCATGGCCTCACGCGCCTCTGCACGTGATTCAAGCTCAACGCCGACAGTGATGAGGTCTCTGAGCTTGTTCAGTGTCCCAGGACCAATCCCCTTTACGTCAATCAAAGCCTCGATCGTCTCGAAAGCACCTGAGATCTGTCTGTGTTCCACGATCCTCGATGCCTTGACCGGCCCGATACCGGGCAGCGACTGCGCGAGCTCTGCCGCACTGGCAAGATTGATGTTCAACCGCTCGGCGCCCCCGGCTGCGTGAACAACAGCGGCTGAACACAGCCAGACAAGGCAGCTGAGCGTTATGCAGGCAGCACTACAAGACCTGCTCCATGATGTGCGACCTGATGTGCGAGCGATATCCATATCGACTCCTGATGTAAGCAGAAGCTCACACCCTTACTCAGCGACACCCGCAACTCAAGCCCCGGGAGGCCTGGCTGATTGCATTAACAGTAAAACAACCGCGACCCGCTGCCGCAAGCCGATTCACGTTTGTGTTGCAGTACCCACACCTCGTGGCGATTGGTTGCGAGGCGGTTGTGCAAGCTCGGTACGTGCACTGCGCAACACCAGTGTGATGGCAAGCTGGACACCGAAGATCAGCGATGCAAACCAGAGGTGCAGTGGCTGCGCAAACATCGGCAAGTTCAGCCGATCCATGCTCATTCCAATCAAGCTCGTGCCAAGCAACAAGGCGACAAGTGCGATGTTCAACGAACGCAGCACGCCACTGTGATTGCTGGATAGCAACTGCCACGCGAGCCAGCCGTTGAGTGCAACCAAAGGCAATGCATACCATTTGTGCAGCGTGAACACCCAAGGCAGGTTATCGATCCACAGGTGGCGATTTTCATGGTCACTGGCACGTGCGATCAAGTCAACCGCCTCGCGCACCTGAGTACCAATGATCAGCTGCGAAAGCCCCAACACCATAGCAACGATCAAACCGGTACTGATCAAGGGCGGTAGCGCTCTCACGGCATCAACATCAATGCGCGGCCGAGACGCACTGACAACCGAGGCTATCACCAGGCCGACAATAATTTGTGCGACCAGCATGTGCACCGTGATCATGCCCGGCGACAAATTGCTCGCGACAACACGCGAGCCCAACCACCCCTGAAAAACCACCAGCACAAAGGCGGCAAGCGACAGCACAAAGATGCTGTTTGAGTCCCCGGGTTTGCCGGTGTTTGCACTGGCTCGCCGACGCAGCGGCCATGCCGCTATCAAGGTCAACAGGATGGTGAAACCCGTGAACACACCCAGCAATCGGTTCAGGTACTCGGTCCAGGTCTTGGTGACATTGAAAGTCGTATTGGCATAGCCACGATCAGCGTAGATCGTTTGATAGTCGGCAGGCAGCTGAGACTCAGCGGTTGGCGGAATCCACTGCCCGAAACACGTCGGCCAATCCGGACAACCCATGCCAGCGCCGGTTGCGCGCACGATGCCGCCGACCAGAATCAGTGCATAAATTGTCACCACCGTAGCGATGGCAAATCGTCGGAACCGACGCCTTGCCCGATCGTCAGCCGCTGCCGGGTTTGTCATGGGTAGTGTTGCAATCGTGTTGGCCTGCCTGGGATGCTAGATGATACGCACAGCAGCCCCCGACAGTTCCTCCAACGATCGCCCAACCGAACAGCACCGCGATCAGACAGACGCTGACGTGCGCGACCACAAGTCCATTCGCCTTGAATACACGGTGACCCAATCGATCATCACGCCCGGCATCGAGTACGTGCAGGGCAAAGCTTGAAAAGGTGGTGAACCCGCCGCAAAAACCTGCCGCCAGCAGCCACAAGCTCCCCTCGCCGTTCAGTGTCATCAGCCCGATCGAGCACCCCAGCAACAGACTGCCAGCGACATTGATCAACAGCGTCATCGTAACGGCACGGTTGACTGCCAGACGCACCAGCGCATAGCGAGCAACGGCTCCTGCGCCGCCTGCCAACGCTATCATCGCCTCGGTTCCGAGCACGATCTGCGTGCTCACACCCTGGCCCGCCACAGGCGCGTAGCCACGGTATCGCCGAGCAACGCAAGACAAAGACCAAGAGCCACCTCCAGGCAAGCTGTGAGGACTGCCTGCGAGACGTCGCCCGCCGATACCCTGTGCGCCAATGTCAGAGCCAGACCAGAGAATGTCGACAAACCACCGCAGAATCCGATCGCGCCCAAGGGCGCCAGAAGCGCAGCCCAACGCTTGCGCGAGCCGTGCAGGAACCCTATCAAAAGGCAGGCGAGCGCATTGGGCAACAGGCTCGGGCTCGCGACATCAAATGGCAGCTCCGGCAAAACCAGTCGAAGCCCTGCACCTGCAGTCCCCCCCACAAGCACGGCCGCCGCACCCGATATCCACGGTGTGGAATCCTTCACATGAGCGGGCGTGGACACCGTCCGACGTGTGCGTGGGGTCATATACAGGTCAGTCCATGGGGAACCGAATCGCGTGTCAATGTACTGATATTCATCTTCGGTGATTGTTACCCACCCATGCCAGTCCTGCGCACTTCTCTGCCACTTGTCGTCGCCTTGTTCCTGCCAACCGCGCATGCGTTTGCTGATACCGCGACCAATACCACGGCCAGCAACACCTGCAGCATCGGAAACAACACCGTCGCAGCCTGGCCAGAATTGGATCTGAAGCGCTGGGACGTTCGAGAGTTTGCGGGGGCAAGTCAGTACCGCCTGACTGAGCACGATGGCCTGCGTGTGCTCGATGCGCGCACCGAGGGCAAGGCCTCGGTCCTCTACCGCCAGCAAGAGGTTGATCTTGCCGCAACGCCAATCCTGAGCTGGTCATGGCTTGTTGACTCGATCTACGACAACCCCAACGAGCAATCAAAGAAGGGCGATGATTTTCCCGCACGCTTGTACGTGGTGGTGCAAACGGGCTTCCTGCCGTGGGACACCCACGCCATCAACTACGTCTTCGCGTCTTCCACGCCGCAAGATACGCAGTGGCTGAATCCCTTTACGGACAAGGCCATGATGATTGCCGTGCAGAGCGGGCAAGAGGCCGTCGGAAGCTGGCATTGCGAGCAGCGAGACGTTGCGGCAGACTTCGCCATGGCCTTTCCCGAGGTCTTTCCTGAGCCGCCCAAAAACCTCTCGGGCTATGCCGTCATGATTGACGGCGATAACGGTGGCTTCAGCGGGCAGGCCCGCTTTGGTGGCCTGATGTTTGAACCCGGCTAGTCACGCGGAGCATGACCAAAACGCATTGAATTGGTGATCCGCGGGTACACTCAGCGTCATGGACAGACGCGCATTCCACCGAATGGCAGGCGGCCTCTGTAGCACTCTTCTGGTTGCCGCTTCCAAGGTCTCACTGGCAAACGCTGCACCGACGCCGCGCACCCGCCTGCGACATGCGTCTGGCGCAACGCTACGCCCGGCCGACCTCAAACCGGATGAGGCCTGGGTATTCGGCTACCCGTTTATCGCAACGCCGTGCTTTCTTGTCCGCACGTCGGCCAGCGATCGAATTCTTGCCTTCTCGGCGATCTGCACGCACAAGATGACCCACCCGTCACGGCCGATCAGCCACATCGCCTATCGTGATCAGCCAGTCACCTTCCAGGGCAAGGATGGCAGGCAGATCGAACGCAGCGGGGTCATCAGCTGCTGCTCGGAGCGCAGCGTCTATGACCCCGAGGATGATGCTGCCGTGCTCTCGGGGCCAGCGCCCATACCGCTGCCGCGCATCGGGCTCGACATTACTGATGAGCAGATCGCCGCGGTATCGAGCACCGGAGGCGCGTTCTATGAACAGTTTTTGGACGCCTTCGGTTTTCGCCTTGCTATCGAGCATGGCATCAGCGATGTTCGTCAAAGAACCGGCAATGAGACCATCGCAGAGCCTGCCGCACAGTATTCTCGACAAACCATCCGCTGCTGATTTGTGATGACAAACCAGACGTGAACAACCTCATTGAGTGATGAACCCCTTGTCAAGCGCTGCGCGGCAGATCAAGCAGCTAAAACGTCTGCCCATCCTCGAGCTGATTGATGAAGATCGCTGGAGCACGCTTTCGCCGCACATCAGTTTTCTGACCCTTGCAGACGGCCAGCCCCTGTTTTCCGCCGGGCGCGCGTCTGAGTCCTTGTTTCTCGTCGTGGAGGGCGAGCTTGGACTACATCTGCCTCGTGAGTCTCCGAACGGGCACGGTTTCTGGCTACAGACGCGCCGCGCCGGCTCGACTGCGGGAGACTTTGCCGTGCTCAATGGTGGCGCTCATCTGGTCAGTGCTGTCGCTATCGGCCGCACACGCGTAGCGACCTTTCCGCGCTTTGCCTTCGAGCTGCTCACCGATATCGACCCAAAGATTCTCGCCCGCGTCTATGCCGCAGCCGCCGAACTGTCGCGGCGCGTCATGCTTGCTCGTACTTATCTTGAATTGCTCGGTGATATCAGCGAAGAGCTGATGCGAGATCTGTTAAAGGCGACCGCCGTCAAACACTATCGCAGCGGTGACGTGGTGTTTGAAGAAGGTGATCCTCCTGATGGATTGCACATGGTGGTCTCAGGCCGACTCGTGGTGCACTCACCTTCACAATCACATCGATCAGCTCCCGCCCGCCCCGGTACCGTGGATGTAGCTCTCGAAACAGAGACAACGCGCATTGCCGAAGTACGGGCGCCCGAATCCGTTGGCGAGCTCGCACTGTTGTCTGACGGGTTGCGTAGCTCGACCGTGGTCGCCGCACGAGAGTCCACAGTTGCCTTGTTGCCAACAAGCGAGTTTCACCGGCTCATCGCTGTTGATCCAAAACTCTTGTTGTCACTTACTCAATTGGTCATCCAGCGTCAGTTGAGTCTTGAGCGCTCGGCCTACCAGATGACACGCTCTGCCGATAGAACCTTTGTAGTGATACCGCTCGAAGCACGCTTGCATTTGCGTCGCTTTTCTCATCAGCTCAAGCGATCCCTGCGCCATCACGGTGCATCCAGAGTGCTGGATTCACGCGGATTTGACACGCTTTACGGCAAGACAGGCGCGTCACTGACTACCTTTGATGATTTGTTCAACTCAACGGTTGCCGAGTGGCTCGACGATCAAGAAGAGAGACACGATACCCTCGTCTACGTCGCCGATCGCGACTGGACGCCATGGACGATTCGCGCGATCAACCGTGCCGATAGAATCTTGTTGCTTGCCAATGCTGACAGCGACGATGCATCGCTGCGCGAGGTCGAGCGTGAGCTTGCTGCAAACTTTGCCGGGGCGCGATCTCGACCCCGGGTCGAATTGATCCTGCTGCACAAGCCGGACACCGCGCGACCGAGCCACACGCTTCGCTGGCTGGAGCCACGCGCTCTTTCAGATTTTCATCATGTCAAGATCGATAGCCGGCCGCATATCGACAGGCTCGCCAGACGTCTTGCAGGACAGGCGCGAGGCCTGGTGTTCTCAGGCGGTGGTGCGCGTGGATACGCTCATCTCGGTGTGCATCGCTACATCGAGGAACAGGCCATCGAGATTGATGCGATCGGTGGTTCAAGCATGGGAGCACTTCTTGGCGCCGCCATGGCCATGGGACAGTCTTACGAGGACGTACTCGAGTTATCGTCACGCTTTGCCAACAAGCGAGCCTTGTTCGACTACACCTTGCCCTTTGTGTCCTTGATGTTGTCAGCCAAGCTCACCCGATTTTGCCAAGAGGTCTATGGCGAGATACAAGCAGAAGATCTCTGGACGCCTTTCTTTGCGGTGTCGTCAAATCTCGCCGATGGACGTACCATGCTGCACGATCGTGGCCCCTTGTGGAAGATTGTCAGAACATCAATCTCCCTGCCCGGCCTGTTTTCACCGATTCCGACATCGTCCGGTGATCTGTTGATCGATGGCGCTGTACTCGATTCCTTCCCTGTCGGCATTATGCGCGAGCGCTTTGCCGGCAGCGGCGAAGTAATCGGCGTCAATGTGAGCCGGGTACCTGAGCGGTTTCAACGCTTTGAATTTGATACATCGCTCTCGGGCTGGAGCGTGTTGTGGTCACGACTTGCTCCGTGGCGGGAGGCGATACCCGTACCGCGCCTCGCGGAAACCTTGTTGCGAGCAACCGATGTCAAGGACCTTGAACGTATCGGCGAACGGCGCGCCATGATCGATGTGCTGGTAGAGCCGGATGTAAGCACGTGGTCGCTACTCGATTTCAAGTACTACCAGCCCATTAGTCAGATCGGTTATGACGAGGCACATCGTGTGATGGGCAACCTGGGCACACTGAGTACGCCGGGTGCCCCGCAGTCGTCAACGAAGCACGCTCAGTCGGAGCCGTAGGGCCCTTGCCCGTCCCTGTTGGTGATCGTCTCGTTCGCACCCGCCGCCAACAGTAGTGCCACAAGATCATCCCGGTTGCTCCGGGCAGCATGATGGAGAGCGGTATTGCCGAACTCATCCTGGTGGTCGAGCGACTCTGCACCTGCTTCCAGCAAGATCGCCGTCGTATCTTCGTGTCCGTTTTCAACCGCGCGCATCAGCGGTGTATAACCATAGACATCTATAGAAGCAGCTGGCGCATCAACCGACAACAACCACTGCAACATCGGGGCAAAGCCACGGGCCGCTGCAATCGTGACAGCTGTCCAGCCATTGCTGCCAACAGCGTCGGTACGCGCTCCATGCTCATGTAGCCATAGTGCAACATCGACACGCTCACCAAGGGCTGCGAACATCATCGCTGTACCGCCAGTAACCGTTACCGCATCAATCTGCGCGCCACTTGCAACCAAGTCACGGGCCAGGTCCAGGTCCGCTGCCTTGGCAGCAACCATCAAGGCCGTCTTGCCGTTGCTGGCGGTGGTCTCAACAAGGCCGGCCCGCGGATGCTCGGCAAGCATACTCGCCAACACCTCGGTATCGTCGGCTGCTATAGCACGCTGCCAGACAATAGCTGGATCACGCGCTGCCGTGCCACCGGTCAACTGAGCAGCGGACGCGATGGCAGGCGCGGTAGCAGGCACCAACCCTGCAAGCGAACACAGGAACAGAACGCGCAGTGATGACAAAACACTCACCACCTTCAGGACTCAGGTGCGCCCGTGCTGTCGCTCGGAAGCGGCAGTAAAGGCTGCCTCCGCATCGTAGTGCCCGCTCATGCGAATGACCGCATCCAACCTCACTGCCTCAGCTACCAATTCAGAAAACCCGGCGCGATGCGCCTCACTGAGCGGCACGCGCTGCTGACACAACACCTGACAAAAGGGATCACCGATAAACAGGGGCACATCCTCTTGTGTCCCAAGCAACGTGAGAGCTTCAAAGTGAGCGCTTGCGTGACCGGTCAAAAACAGCAACGTACCAGCCAGCGGATTGCCCGGCACACGAATCTCGATGTCAAGCTCCAGTACCGTACCCTGCTCGTGCTCAAAGAGATCCCCTTCGAATTGCACGGCAAACGGGCCTTGATCAAGCGCCCCTGTCCCAAGTGCCGGTGAACCAAGCGGTACCACGTAAAACAGCGCCGCTTGCCACTCACCCCCATCGAGCTGGACTGGCAGGCAAGTCACGGTCACGCCACTATCGTGAAGAGCTACGACAACATCGTCAGGAAAACGCGTTGGGGTCATCTGGATTCGTGAGACATGAGAGCTTGAGCGCAATCGCTCTGCCGCCAGCATGCCGAGAACTGCCGGGGCCTGCCGTTACCGGCAAACCCCAAGTGTGCGGCAATCGTCGTGATACGTCTTGGTCAGTGGGACGAAACCGTCTGACCGGAGACACCTTCTTGCCCACGCGAGGGTTCAACAACCTTGCCCTTTTCGACCATCTTCTCGAACCAGAGATCATGATGCTGCCGCGCCCACTCTTCGGAGACATAGCCCGTGGACATGCCCTCGAACGCTCCCTCGGTACCGGCGGTGCCGATGTAGATATGGCCAAGCGCAAGCGCTGTCCACAACACCGAGAGGATCGCATGGACAACATTCGCCTGTTGCATTTGGGCCCGCACGTCGTTCAAAAACGCAAGCTCGATACCGTAGTTGGGCGAGACCATTACCAGACCGCTCAAAACCACCACAACACCACCTGTGGCGAGCAACCAAAACCAGATCTTTTCTCCCGCGTTGAAGCGGCCCGCGGACGGATGCGCATTCTTGCTGAACAAACCTCCACCGGCCTTGAGCCATGCCACATCGACCTTGTTGGGGATGTTGTGCCAGACCCACAAGACCACCATGAGGGCGATACAAACCGCAAACACCAGACCAACCACATTGTGTACTTGTATGGACGCTTGCGCCCACATCGCAAAGCCTTCCTTGCCGAGCAAGGGAATCAACAGCTCACGTCCGATCAACATCGACAGACCCGTGATAGCCAGTGCAATGAAGGTCACAGCAGTCGTCCAGTGCAAGAGCCGATTAAACCACCCCCAACGCGGCACCTTGCGACCCGACAACGGTTGATCAAGCTTCTGCTTGCCAAAGATCAGATGGAACAACAGGATCAGCACCGCCATGACAACTACAGCCCACGGCAGGTATTTGGCTATGGTCCCTTGACGAAACTGCTGCCATTCAGCTGCGCTGCGTACCACCAGCACGTTGGCGCCCTCACCCTTTACCGCAGAGTAGCCCTGCGCGCCGTGGTTCACGGCGTTCCAGAAGTTGGAACGCGGATTCTCACCCCCGACGATACCGCCGGTTATATCCTGCGCCACTGCTGTCTGGCCGAGCCAATGGAGCCCGTAGCTACCCAACGGCAGTACAAAGCTCAGGCCCAGCACCAAAGCCAGGCTCCACAGGCCAATGCGACGCCGCCGTTTTGGGTCCATACGTCTGGCTGCCGACATAGTCACCCCTTGTCGTAGGCTGTTTCCCAGCCCCAGGTTTGCGGCCGACCGCCACGCCGCAAAACGCGTTCACGGTAGATGTCAGCCACCTCGTCACCGTCACCGGCAATCAGTGCCTTGGTGGCGCACATCTCGGCGCAGAGTGGCAGTTTGCCCTCGGCGATACGGTTACGCCCGTACTTTTCGTACTCGGCATCGGCGAGATCATCTTCCGGACCACCCGCGCAGAAGGTGCACTTGTCCATCTTGCCACGAGCTCCAAACGAGGTCTGCTGCGGGTACTGCGGCGCGCCAAAAGGGCAGGCATAAAAGCAGTAGCCACAACCGATACAGAGGTCCTTGTCGTGCAAAACGATGCCGTCATCGGTGGTGTAAAAACAGTCCACCGGACACACCGCCTGGCAAGGAGCATCGGTGCAGTGCATGCAAGCCACTGATATCGATTTCTCACCCGGCTTGCCATCATCGAGCGTGACCACACGACGGCGGTTCACTCCCCACGGCACCTCGTGCTCGTTTTTACAAGCGGTGACGCAACCGTTGCACTCGATGCAGCGCTCTGCGTCGCACAGGAATTTCATTCTGGCCATGTTGTTATCTCCTGGTTATCGAGCCGCAATCAAGCCGCGGTGATCTTGCAGAGCGAGCACTTGGACTCCTGCATCTGGGTCACTGAGTCGTAACCGTAGGTGAAGGTGGTGTTATCCGATTCACCTCGCACGTAGGGGGCAGATCCTTCCGGGTACTTGTCGAGCAGGTCCTTGCCCTGGTATTTGCCGCCAAAGTGAAAAGGCGTAAACACGACACCACGTGCTACACGGTCGGTAATCATGGTCTTGATCTCGATCTTGCCGCCCTCTGGCCCTTCAAGCCAGACCATCTGTCCATCCTGCAGACCGATATCGTTGGCATCCGCCGGATTTATCTCGACAAACATGTCTTGCTGCAATTCGGCAAGCCACGGATTGGACCGCGTCTCCTCACCACCACCTTCGTACTCCACCAGTCGCCCGGAGGTATGGATCAGCGGGTAATCGCCCGAGTAGTCATCCGCCTGGATCGACGCATAGCGTGTCGGCAGCCGGTAGTGGCTCTTTCTGTCCTCGTAGGTGGGGTAATCGTCAACAAGGTCATAACGAGCGGTGTACAGCGGCTCGCGGTGAATTGGCACAGGATCCGGGAAGGTCCAGACCACGGTGCGCGCCTTGGCGTTCCCAAACGGGGCACAACCGTGGGCAATGGCCACTCGCTGAATTCCACCGGATAGATCAGTCTTCCAGTTCTTGCCTTCCGCTGCTGACTTCTCGTCCGCTGTGAGGTCATCCCACCAACCCAGCTGCTTGAGCATGTCAGCCGTGAATTCCGGATAACCGTCCTCGATCTCGGCTCCCGCCGACCAGCTGTCCTCAGCGAGCAGATTGACGCCATCCCGCTCGACACCAAAGCGCGCGCGGAAGTTGAGTCCACCCTCTGCGACTGCCTTGCTCGGGTCGTAGAGATTGGGGGTACCCGGGTGTTTCATGTCTGCTGTACCCCAGCACGGCCACGGCATGCCGTAGTACTCACCATCCAGCGGGCCACCCCTGGCTTGTAACGATATCTCGTCGAAGGTGTGCCGGTTTGCCATGTGCTCCTTGATACGCTCAGGGCTCTGGCCTGTATAGCCAACAGTCCACATGCCAGCGTTGAATTCACGCGTGATGTCCTCTACCACAGGCTCGCCGTCCTTGATCTCGATGTTCTTGAACAGCTCATCGCCAAAGCCAAGCTTGACCGCGAGCTCGTACAGGATGGTGTGATCAGGCTTGGACTCGAAAAGCGGCTCGATGATCCTGTCACGCCACTGCAAGGAGCGATTGGACGCGGTAACCGATCCTCTGGTTTCAAACTGCGTGCAGGCGGGCAACAAGTACATGCCTTCCTGACGATCCGGCAGCACAGCGGAGTGCGTCGGGTATGGATCAATCACGACCAGCATGTCGAGCTTTTCCATGGCCTCTTTCATCTCCGGCGCTCGCGTTTGCGAATTGGGAGCGTGGCCATCGAGCACCATGACACGGATATTGTCGTTCTGGGCGATGTTTGCCTTGTCTTCGAGGATGCCGTCAATCCAGCGCGAGACGGGCATACCGGCAGTGTTCATCGGTGACTTGCGCGCATCCTCGGGACCTTCGTAGTCAGCTTGGTCAAAACGCGCCCTGACCCAATCGTGCTCAAGGCCCCAGACCTTGGACCAGTGCTTCCATGAGCCTTCAGACAGTCCGTAGTAGCCCGGTAGGGTGTGCGACAGCACACCAAGGTCAGTTGCTCCCTGCACATTGTCGTGCCCGCGAAAAATGTTTGCACCACCACCGGAGACACCAATGTTGCCCAGCGCCAATTGCAACACGCAGTACGCACGCGTGTTGTTGTTACCGATGGTGTGCTGGGTGCCACCCATGCACCACACGATGGTGCCCGGGCGATTCTCCGCCATGGTGCGCGCCGCCTGTTCCAGTTGCGGCCCCGGAATACCGGTTACCCGCTCGGTTTCCTCCGGTGTCCACTTGGCCACTTCCGCACGGATATCCTCCATACCGTACACGCGCTGTCGGATGTACTCCTTATCTTCCCAACCGTTCTCGAACACATGCCAGAGGATGCCCCAGATAACCGGAACGTCGGTGCCCGGGCGTATCTGGATGAACTGATCCGAATGAGCCGCGGTCCGCGTGAATCGCGGATCGACAACAATCAACTTCGAGCCGTTCTCTTTTGCCTTCAGCACATGCTGCATTGCCACCGGGTGCGCTTCAGCGGCGTTGGAGCCGATAAAGAACATCGCCCTGGACTTCTGCATGTCGTTGTAGGAGTTGGTCATCGCGCCATAGCCCCAGGTATTGGCAACACCCGCAACCGTAGTGGAGTGACAGATTCGCGCCTGGTGGTCCACGTTGTTTGTACCCCAGAGGGCTGCAAACTTTCTGAACAGGTAGGCCTGCTCGTTGTTGTGCTTGGCTGAGCCGAGCCAGTACACCGAATCCGGACCGGATTCCTCACGCACCTTGAGCATGCCATCGCCGATCTCGTCGATCGCCTCTTCCCAGGAGACGCGCGTCCACTTGCCCCCCGTCAGTTTCATCGGATATTTCAAGCGACGCTCACCGTGTCCGTGCTCACGCAAGGCGGCACCCTTGGCGCAGTGAGCGCCGAGGTTGATCGGTGATTTGGTATCAGGCTCCTGCCCTGTCCAGACCCCGTTTTGCACTTCGGCGATCACGCCACAGCCAACAGAGCAGTGCGTGCAGATAGAGTGCACCTCGGTGGTCTCAACACCTGCCTTGGGATAATTCTCGGCAGCACGGACCTTTTTGACCATACCAGCACCACCAACGGCGAGCACCGCGGCACCGCCAGCACCGAGGCCTGAGGTTTTCAGAAAGCCACGACGATCGACGCTTGAGCCGAGCAGGCTGTTTGCTGGTGTGTCAGGTGCTGATATTCCACTGGCGGGAGCGCCGATGGCGCCAGGTGTACGTCTTGTGAGTTTCATGCTGACTCCGTGTAGAGGGTGCGCTGCGTGGTGTACTGCAGCGGGCATGGTGCTAATCGATGAGTGATCAGGAGCGCGCCTTGCGGTAGTACTCGCGCACGTGCTCGGTTTCTTGGTAGCCGCGGTGCTTGAGGCTCTCGGTTGTCGGCTCGGCAGCCTGTGTGAGCTCGCCGGCAACCGCTGCCCCTGCACCAACCGAAGCGCCCGCTGAGACCACAGCCGCGCTTTGCAGAAACCCGCGTCGCCGCGCATTGATGAAGGTCGGCTGCTGATGCTCTGGTTTCTGATCGGTGATTGTCTGTTCGGTGTGCTCCTGACCGGTTTTGCCTGTCGGTGACTTGCTCATGCTGCTCGGCTCCTGATGTGTTCACATCGATGCGCCACCGCGGCGCACGCGTAAGTGCTGGAAACTGGTGTAATTGTTGAGGCACGCACGGGACCGATTTCATCGGTAAGCCAGTCCGCCCGGATCTGACAGAATCTGATGAAATTGAGGACCTGATACCGTTTTCCGGCACGGTGGTACAAATTGTCTCTAGAGCAAGGGGCAGCCGGGTGGAATTGACTCGTACTGCGAGCAGTTGGGGCTAACCTGTCCGTGTCGGAGCGCACCGCCTGGAGAGGCTCATGAAGATTGTCGACGCCAAGGTATTTGTCGGGGGGCCCGGCAAGAACTACGTGACGCTCAAGCTTGTTACCGACCAAGGCATCTATGGCCTTGGCGATGCCACGCTCAACAATCGCGAGACCCTGCCTGCAACGTATCTGCAGGACTACCTGATTCCCGTTCTGATCGGTATGGATCCGCGCAACAGCGAGGACATCTGGCAGTACTTCTATCGCGGCGCCTACTTTCGTCGCGGCCCCATCACTATGGCAGCCATCGGCGCGATTGACATGGCCCTTTGGGACATCAAAGGCAAGCTTGCCAATATGCCTCTGTATCAACTGTTTGGCGGCAAGAGTCGCAACGGGGCGATGGTGTACGCACACGCCACAGGATCTGACCTACCTGCCTTGGTGGACTCGGTGTCGCACTACGTTGACAAGGGCTACAAGGCCGTACGGGTGCAATGCGGCATCCCGGGCATGCCAACGGCAAGCTATGCAATTCCAGATAGCACTAGCGATTCAAAACACTACATCACGGATTTCAGTGGTATTCGCCCGCAGGAAGAAATATGGGACACCGATCGCTATCTGCGTTACATGCCTGGTGCGCTCGCCGAGCTTCGCGAACGCTTTGGTCCACAAATCAGACTACTGCACGATGTGCATCATCGTTTACTGCCGCGCGAGGCTGCAGAGTTCTCAAAAGAAGTGGAACCGGTAAAGCTGTTCTGGCTGGAGGATCCAACACCGGCAGAGGATCAGAATGCTCTGCAACTGCTGCGACAGCATTCAACTGTACCAATAGCCATAGGTGAAGTATTCAACTCGATATGGGACTGCAACAAACTGATCGAGAACGAACTTATCGACTTCATCCGAGTGGCGGCCACCTACGCCGGTGGTATCACGCCCGTAAAACGCATCGTTGATCTTGCCGCTCTGCACCATGTGCGCACGGGTTTCCACGGCGCACCCAGCCATTCACCACTATGCATGGCGGCCCATGCACACCTGAACGCCTGGGCACCAAACTTCGGTATTCAGGAATACCTGGTGCTCGACACACCTGAATGCCACGCACTCTTCCCAAGCGACCACAGGATGGATCAAGGGTTTATGTACGTCAGCGATGCGCCGGGGCTTGGCGTCGATTTCGATGAAACCGAAGCTGCTCGTTATGAGTACGAGCCTGGAAGCCACCCGATTGTCCGGCTGGAGGATGGAACCTTATGGAACTATTGAAAGTACTTCTGCATCCCCGGACTCCGACCCGCTGTTTCATCAACACGCGAGCCGCCTCTAGCAGTCTTGGCTGTGTGTAAAGACCAGTCGTAGCGTCACCGGAGACACGCGGGTATTGGTATTCCCGGCAAGGATCCGCCAGACAGCATAGCGCCGGCGGTCAGTGACAGAACAAGGCGATTCAATTCAGAGTGTTCTCCAGGTGTCAGATCACGTGCACCACATGCGCGACTTCCATACCTCTTGTAAAACACCACACCGGGAAATCATTCGTTTTCTCACCACATTTTTTTGCGCTCTAGCCACGCATTGCCAGAAGCTCCCGCTCAAAATCAAACACGCTCTCTCCAAAGAAGCCTGCTGCTCGGTAAAACCGTGCGTTTTTGGCGTTTTGCAAATCCTTGAAGAAGGATCCCATCCAGGGCTCGATGTGTTCCTTGAAAAAGCTTTGCTGCTCGCTGAGAGATATTTCCTCGTGGGCATCAATCAGGATGGCCATGGTTTCAGCCAAAGCGGCGGCATGATCTTCCGACTCTACAACCCCGGCCTCACGTTCGATGCCGAGTCGCTGAAGATCACGGCGTAAAACAGCTACGGGCTTCTCCATCAGGAACCCGGTCAGGTACCAGCTGCCAAAAGGAACCAACTCACCACGTCCAAGACCTGTAAACAGGTTGAAGTACTCATCCTCAAGTGAAGCCATGTCAGCGTCACTCGCCGCTTGGCGCATTAACTCCCAGCCCATGGCAATGCGTCCTTCAGAGGTATCGATGTTCTCAAGCGCTCGCAGTGAGTCAAGTACACTACTGTCGGGAGCACGCGCCAGGAGGCCTGCAAGAAAACGCCAGGTCCCGGCGCGCACGGCTTGCATTTCATCAGCAAGAAACGCTTGCTCACTTTTGACATTCAGAGAAGCTCGACTGGACGCCGCGGGCTCTGGACTGCTTACATCACTCATTCCGATCTCCCGATCAGGCAGGCGGGGTAGTCTTGCGCACATCGATGCCAGCAGCATCGTTTTCAAACATATCCTTGACACGACAGTCTTCGCACATCTTCAGCCGTCGCAGGGCCTTGGCGTCATCAAACATCCAATGACCAGCCAGCTTTTCGGTCATCGTGTCTATCATGCGTCGCGTCGCAAACGCCTTGTGGCAACGAACACAGTGAAAAGGCTCTTCCTCGTGTAGCGATTCGGTACGCCGCGCTGCCACACTGTCCCATTGATAACGCGGCTCCAACGTGACCGCATTTTCCGGGCAAGCGCTCTCGCACAATCCGCACTGCACACAGTTTGCCTCGATCTGCCGCAAGGCCGGTACGTCCTGACCATCGAGCAGCGAGCCTGCCGGGCAGACCGATACGCACGCCATGCACAGAGTGCAGGCGTCGGTATCCACACGAATGCGCCCAAATGGCGCGCCCGCTGCAAGTGCTACTGAGGCAGTCTGGGGGGGATGTCGATCAGCAAGCACATCCAGTGCGGCCCGGATCGTGGCACGCTTGTCGTTATGCACCGCATGAGCTGAGGCCTGGGCCGATGCGAGCACTTGATTGACGGGGGCGTTTTCAAGACAGGTAGCCAAACCCTCACAACTGGTTATGTGCACTACCGGCGCTTGTGCACTCCCTGCACCAAGGCCTGTCAACAATTGCTCCAACAGCTCGGACTGCTCCACGAGCACGAGGCGATTCGGATTGTCGTCATCCGCATCTGTCACCAGAACGATACGACCAACACCGCCTGTCAATAGGGTTAGCCAGAAGTCGATGCCAAAGGCACTGACTTCCTCAACAGCGAGCGACAGTGCAGAACCCGTCGCGTTACCAACTGCCGAGTCAACCGCCGAGTCAACCGCTTGTTGATCACTTTGTACATGCAATATTACGGTGTGAGATTCAGTGGCGTTTGAGTAGTGCTCACGCGTACGCATGACCGCCTCGCTAACAGGGGGATAGGCATAACTCATAGCCCCCGAGGGGCAGACCGTAGCGCAAGAACCACAACCCTGGCACAAATACGGATCAACATGAACGCCCTCACCTGCGGACATGATCGCGCCCGTGACGCACACATCGATACAACGCGTACAGCCACTGAGCGTTGAGCGGCTATGTGCGCAAACCGACTCCCGGTACTCAAAATACCGCGGCTTGTCGAATTCACCGACTAGCGCATCAAGACTCTCACAGGCATCGACAAGGTCGGCTCGCGTGGAATGGGTGTAGCCCACAGGTGGTAAGCGTTGAGTGAATACCGGGGTATCGCCTAGATCCAGAACCACATCGAAGCGTCCCTCCTCCAACCATACTGCCACGCCAAGATCGAGCGATGACTCCTTCGCCTGCTCAGTTGGCGTACTGGCTGTTGCTGCGTGGGCCGTTGCTGTAAATGCTCCGAGATGACCTGCCAACTCAACAGCGGCTGCAGTGAAAACCGCAGAGCCGGTGTCCAACAAGCGTTTGTCGATATCAGAGGCATTGGCACTGACTGCGATGCAGGTGCACTTCAGAGACGGCATCAAGGCTATAGCCTCCAGTGCAACGTCAAGCTCACCAATTATCAGGCAATGACCTGTTGATCGATACACTACGGTGCCGGTTGACGCTGGCACAGCATTCCCCTGCGTTGCGAAAAGCGCAGGATCACTGACAAAGGTGACGGGAGTTGCATCGCTCATGCCAGCAGGTCCTCGCTGTTGTGTTGGTCAGTCTCCTCTGAGACGGGGCCAACATGACTGTCGGGATCCATGGATTCTGCAGAGGGTTCATCTCTGGTTTCGTTCATAGGTTCATGCTCATCGTCTACAGCAACCGTTTCGTTTTCCGATGACTCCCCGGAAACCTCTGATGCACTCTCAGATTCGTCCTCTTCAGCCTGCAACTCGGCCTCACGCTCCAAGCGTTCGCGTTCCTTGCGTGCAGCGTGAAATTTCATGTCGGAGGTGACTGTGTCTCCGAGAGGTTCAAACACGGTGAAGTCATCGTCGTAGTCGTTGAGACCGTCGCGCACGTTGTACACAGGGCTTTTGAAGATCTGACGCAAGGCAGCGCGTCGCAGCGCAGCACTCACGCCTCGATTGAAAAAATCCGACACATCGCTTGATGCGTCCAACGACTCGATTGGCGGCATGTCGGCATCGCTCAACCGAGGCGGTTCGTCAGTCGTGCTGGCCGTTGTAGCTGTCGATTGATCAGAGCCCAGCTCGGGTGCGACAACGTCTGGATCAGGCACAGCTCCCAGATCAGGCACGCTATCGGGACCATCAGCCAGGTCAGGCGCTGCGTGACTTCTCTTGCGCTCGGACCAACGCCCAATGAAGCCTTTGCTCTCGCATGGGTCGTTGTCGCTGGAGCGCGAGCTCATGCGCCCAACCGCTTGTCTGTGGGTGACTCACCATCGATCCATTTCTTGCGCTTGCGTTTCCTGAACTCCTTGGGTCGGTAGTGCTGCAACACAAACGACTCCATGTGCCGGTACAGCTCGCCGGGAATTTCGGTTGAGAGCACCAGCTCATCGGTCTCTGCAAAGGCGGTGGCCTCGTCATAGTCGATGGTGACGACAATGGGTTCGATGCCTGCTTCCGTATCCGGATCGTCGACAACGCCGGTTTCGCGGCACACAACATAGACCAGCGGCTTGTCACCAATCAGGGCATGCCAGTAACGCTCACACGCATCCTTGTACAAGGTGACTGTAAACCCGCCCCATAGCCTTTCATCTCTCTGCGAGGATTCGCGGATCACGGTCCCGTCAGCCATCGGCGCCAGCCCATCACCCACTAGCACGCCAGACAGGTACCAGGACGGAGCGCTCCAGAATTTACGCACGATCTCCCGCCGTTCAATCACGACCGCGACCGGCAAATGCAAACGGCTCGACTGACTGTTCGCTTCCTCTAACATGCACACACTATTGCACTGTGATCGTCATGCTTGTACCTGGCAAGCAATAATCGATGCCACCAAGGTGCGTCAAATCGTCTCAGATCAGCACGGATCTGCCTGACGAAGCCCTATTTGGGTCATTTTGTACCAGTATCGTCGTAGCTGTACCAGAACGCCGATTGTCAATCGCGGGCAGACTGGACGCTGCACTCGCTACGCGCAGCGCCTGCGTCCACATCTCATCGACAACTGAGTTATCCACGACAGGACCACATGACCGAGCCAAGCCGACGACCAACGCTGACGGATCACGGACTCGATCCAGCGCATGCCACACCCGCAGTCAATGAATTCGGCGAGTCTGTGGATGTCCATGTTCCGGGTGAAGTGCCGCTCACCATTCGTGTGGACGGCATGGAGGTGGTCACACTGATGACCCTCGGCACTCAACCCGAGGCTCTGACTCTCGGCTACATCCGCAACCAGAAACTCATCGAGGAGATCGACGCCATCGAATCGGTATCGGTTGACTGGGACAACGAAGTGGTTGATGTCGTGACGCGAGAAAAGGCAGGCATCGCAGACTGGCAAGACAAGATGAAGCGTCGCATTGTCACCAGCGGTTGCGGTCAAGGGACCATATTCAGCTGCACAGTGGACAAGCTCTATGAGGTGCAACTGCAAGCATTGCCCTTGCAGCAGTCAGCGATCTACGAGTTGATCCGCAACGTGTCGCGCCTGAATGATGTGTACCGCGTGTCCGGGGCAGTTCACGGCTGTGGTCTGTGCACAGCGACCACATCGATCATGCATATCGAGGATGTTGGTCGTCACAATGCAGCCGATGCCATCGCCGGGCGCATGTGGCTCGAAGGAATCGATGGATCCGACAAGATCTTCTACACAACAGGTCGCCTGACCTCCGAAATCGTCATGAAGACAGCCTTCATGGGGATCCCCGTCCTGTTATCTCGCTCCGGTGTTACCGAAATGGGACTGGACCTTGCGCGTGAGATTGGCATGACCATGATCGCGCGCGCCAAGGGCAGGCACTTCCTGATCTACAACGGAGCCGAGCACATGACCTTCGATGCCATACCACCGGAGCGCTCAGCCCCCCCTCCGACAAAGGGGATGCGTGATCTTGCAACTGGCTAGTGGTAGGAGAGCAACGTGGGCATCGAGATCGCTTCACCGGGCGCCAACCCCTCAGCCGAGCCAGGCATCACGACTCAGGGCAGCCCGTTTTTATCGGTCACAGAGCTTGCCGAACTGCTGCACCTGAACGAGAAAAAGATCTACCAGCTGGCAGGAGACGGAAGCCTGCCCGGAACCAAGATCACAGGAAAGTGGTTATTTCCCCGTTCTCTTGTCGAGCAATGGATTGTGGAGAACAGTCATGGCGGAGTGATGGCCGACAGGCTATTGATTGCCGGCAGCGATGATCGCCTGGTGCACAAGGTCTGTGGGCGTCTTGCAGTTGAATGGCAACGTAGCGCTCTGCTCGCCTATTGTCCTGCAGGTACACGCCACGGTCTTGCGATGCTGGATGCCGGGCGAGTAGATGCCTGCTTTATCAATTGGGGTGCTGCCGAAGCGCATGGTCGACGCCACCAGGCGCTGCTACGCGGTTACCGAAATCATGGGAGCTGGACCGTGGTGCGTTGCTTTGAACGCAATCAGGGTGCCTTGCTCGGCAGCGATGTGATTGCCCCTGACGGTGCATCGTTGTTGCACAACACCGCTATCCGATGGGCATTGCGCGATGGCGACACCGGAACAGATCGCATCCTCGCCGATGCCTGCGTGGCGCACGGTATCTCGATCGATCGGCTGCAGGTTGCAACGCGACACAACAGCGAGCGCGGCGCTGCCGCAGCGGTCGCAGCAGGAGAAGCAGACGCGACTCCAGGCGTTGAAAGCGTAGCGCGAGAATACCGCCTCGACTTTCTACCGATGGACACTGTTGCTATCGACCTCGTCCTTGAAAAGCGCACCTACTTTCGCCATCTGATGCGTGAGCTCCTTAAACGACTGGCCGATACGGCAGCAGATAATGATGCTCAGGCACTTGGCGGTTACCGGCTTATCGAGCAAGAGTTGCTCGGTTGACTCAAGCCGGAATCGGGTTGTTTCTGTTGAACCTGCCACAACCAGACGCCACAAACCGTTTGCGTGCAAACTTGAACCGCGCTTGTCAGCAGGCAAGCTGACGATCCCACCGGGAGAGTAGTTGTCACTGTTGCCCTTGATGATGTTGTGACGAGCCGATGTGACTGATTTTCTCTTACGCGTCATGAACAACAGGTTGAATGTGATGGCGTCGAAACTGGCAACGCTGAATTCATCTTTGAGTGTGTAGATTGCCGTATCAACCAGTGAGGCACCAAAATGTACGGAGTCATCTACCAGACAGAACGCCGGTTGCACGAGTGGTACTGTCTGTAGCCCAACCGGAGCCCTGACGCTTTTGAAAACCAGACACTGGGACAGACACGAAAACGGCGGCATCACGTTCACCGAGCTGGGGTTTGGTACCGCCCCACTGGGTAATCTCTACAGGGCAATTTCCGATGCCGATGCGCGCGCCACACTCGATGCCGCGTGGGACGCCGGCGTGCGCTACTTCGACACCGCACCGCTCTATGGTCTGGGTTTGTCAGAAACCCGGCTCAACCCCTTCTTGCGCGACAAACCGCGAGACGAGTATGTTCTGTCATCGAAAGTCGGGCGTTTGATACAAGCCTGCGCTGCCGAATACCGTACAGGAGTCGGCAAGTGGTTTGATGTGCCCTGCCGCCGTGAACACTTCGACTACAGCTACGACGGGGTGATGCGCTCGTTTGAACACTCCTTCTCGCGCCTCGGTGTGGATCGCATCGACATCCTCTATGTCCACGACCTGTGCGAGTTCTCCCACGGTTCCAGGGAAATGTCAGATATGCGGATCGAGGAATTCTTTCAGGGGCGTGGTTACGATGCCATGTTGTCGCTTCGTGAACAAGGTGTGATCGGCGCTATTGGTGGTGGTGTCAACGAGTGGGAAGTCTGTCAAACACTTGCAGAGCGAGGTGACTTTGATCTGTTCCTGCTCGCTGGCCGCTACACTCTGCTAGAGCAAACAGCGCTGGACACTTTCCTGCCGCTGTGCGAGAAGCGCGGCATCGCAATTGTCACGGGTGGTCCGTACAACTCCGGCATTCTCGCCACCGGCGCACGCCCGGGTGCTTTCTACAACTACGACCCGGCGCCAGAGCACATTCTTGAGCGCGTACGTGCTATCGAAGCTGTGTGTGAGGCGCACAAGGTGCGCCTTGTGGATGCAGCCTTTCAGTTTCCCTTGCTACACCCGGCGCATGTTGCTGTCATCCCCGGGGGTCAGGGCGTGACGGAGATGGACAGTAACCTTGCCGCCTCGCGTGCCGATATTCCAGCCGCGCTGTGGAGCGACCTGAAATCCCGGGGGCTGCTTCGCGAAGACGCGCCGGTTTGCTGAGCGTGTACATCACGCAGATTTTCATGTTTCAACGAACAGGCACAGAGCGAAGCGACTGATCACGCAGGCCCGTTCCACGGCGGAGTTCAAACCGCCGTGCGCTCCACAGATACTGCTCCGGGTGCAAACTCACCAGCTGCTCCAGATGGTACGCAAGTTGTTGCGTCGCTGTGACTGGGTCCGGACCACATGAGGCAATCGGGTGAAAACACAGCCTGTAGCGTGCCCCACAGTCACTTCGTACCGGGCTCAAGGACAAAACGCTAGCGCCAGTCATGGCAGCAAGACGTGCGGGTGCCGAGCTGGGCATCGCGCGTTGACCGAAGTAGTGCGTGCGCACACCACCGCGCTCTACCGGGATGGGAACATCTGGCGACATCCAGATGACCTCGCCGCGTTTGAGCGCCCGCATCACCGGACGCAGCTGGTCAGTGCCGTAGACAGTTTGCAGACCGCACTCACGCCGCTTGTTGATCCAGCGCTCAGGACGTGTGTCGCCCTTGAGCCCCGTGACGGCAGACACAGCCCAACGCCTGCTGACCCGCCAGATCATCGCATCGATACAGCTCGTTTGCGGTTCGACAACAAGCACGCCACGCCCCGAGGCGATAGCCGCATCCATATGCTCTGCCCCTTCTATCTGAAAACGTTCTGATCGTCGATCCAAACCGACCCAGGCCCAAAGAGTCTCGGTGACACCCATCCCCGTATGCGAAAAACTGCGGCGCAAGAGTTGATAGCGATGCTCTGCAGACCACTTAGGGATAAGGGATCAACGACGACGATGTCCGGCATCCAGCCGAAGTCCCCAACCAGGCATTGCAGACGAACAACCTCGGCTGCCTGATAATCGTAGTTCTCCCCGAACGCCTGGCGCATCAGCTCATGAAAGGCATCGTGCTTGGCCGCGTGGTCGGCAAACATCTGCTGAAACGCCTGGTTGGCCGACTCCGCCTGCGGATCAACGGACGGGCCGGCGGACCTGGCCGCATCAGACGTGTGCCGCTGCGGCTGGATCAAGAATCTGTCCTGGCGGGCGGCGGCTTCGATGACAGTAAGCACGGATACACCGCCGCCTGTGGCCCAGGGCGCAGGGGCACGACCCTTTTCCGCCGCCACGCCCTCGTCGGGAGGGCTGTTGTGTTGCCCACGCCCGGAGTTCGGACCGAGGGAGGAAGTACGTGACGAGATGCCTGGGGTGTCCATGCCGAGCTACCGGGTGATCCGAGTGAGTCAACACTAACCAACAGCCGAACCTCTGACGACAGGAAAAACCCTAGACTTTTATCGTTCGATACTTGTTGACGAGCCTGCAATCTGTCATGGGCCGGTATCCATGAACATCGCGCGCAAATCCACTGTTGAGCGCTTGCCGACATCGGCATAGTTTTGTTCCAACCAACGCTGCGCAGTCTGCATCCCAAGATCACGCAGGTGCGTAAGAAAGGCCCACTCCGCGTTCATCTTGGATGAGGCACCCAGCGGCATGAGCTCTTCCTGATTCTCGATGATGTGGATGTTCTCGCGGCGGTAGTTCGACTCGTCCAGCTTGCCCTCATCGATCAGGCGGGTGACGAAATTGATTGCACGCAGCTCCTTGAGCAAGCTGGAGTTGAAGGCAATCTCATTGATTCTGTTCTGTATCTCATGCGAGGTGCTGGGCGTACCCTTGCGCTCGATGGGATTGATCTGGACAACGGCGATGTCCGCGCACGAATCGCCGCTACGAAACGGAAAGAGCGACGGGTTGCCCATGTAGCCACCATCCCAGTAAGGCACACCATCGATCTGTACGGCCTGGTACACCATCGGCAAACAGGCCGAGGCCATCACCATGTCGGAGGTCAGCGTGTGACTATCAAATACCTTGACCTTGCCGGTCTCGACATTGGTAGCAGAGATGTAGAGCTTGATGCTATCCGCGTGCTGAATCACTGAAAAATCAATGCAGCTCTCGAGCACATCCTTGAGCGGATTCATGTTGAGCGGATTGAGTTGGTAGGGGGAGAATACTCGGGACATCGCATCCATTGCGTGATAACCCCAGGATTGATCAAGACTCCAGTTCCCCATCCAGACGTCAAGCGGCGTACGCCTGATCGGACTGCTTTTGGCAGCGTTGGACATGGCCCGCCAGAATTCTGCAAGCTTGTCCCTTGCGCCTTGCGCCCCGGCTTCTGCGAAACCCGCAGCAAAAGCCACTGCGTTCATCGCACCGGCTGAGGTACCGGATATTGCATCGACTTCAAGCCGTCCATCCTCGAGGATGCGATCAAGCACGCCCCAGGTAAAGGCGCCATGAGCTCCTCCACCCTGCAAGGCGAGATTGATTTTCTTGTGATCTGTCATCGGGGAAGCCGCGTGGTGGCCAAATGCGTCATGCGCTCTTCTTGCGCAAATGAAGGTAAGTCTCGTCAAACCGACTCTGAAGGTGATCCACCGCACGGATGGTCTTGTCGGTGCCGTGGGGGGCCACGTTGGTATCAAAACGTGGATTGAAGAACAGCGGCACGGACAAGCGTTCCTCATCACCTCCGATAACGCGGTGTGGTGTGGCGACGATCTTGCCGCCTGTCCACATCTCGAGCATCTCGCCAAAGTTGATGATGAACTCGCCGGGTGGCGCACTCACCGGTATCCAGCCACCATCACGCGTGCGTACCTCCAGGCCCGGAGTGCCGTCGGTTGCCAGCAGTGTCAGACACCCATAGTCGGTGTGAGCTGCGATACCAAAATCTCTCGGCCCCGAGTCAGCCGGGCGCGGAGGGTAATGATTACCACGCAAAAGCGCCATGGGCAGATCAAACTTGTCACGAAAGAAGGTGCAATCAGACCCGACGCAGTCCACCACGGCGCACAGAATCTCCATAGCCAGCGCGAGTGCATCGGTGTAGTAGGCCTCGAGGACTGTTCGAAATTCTGCGGGCTGATCCGGCCATAAATTGGGCGCGTAGGCGGGTAGTTCATTCCCCTGCCACTCATAACCGCAATCAAACACCTGCTTGAAATCCGGGTTGGCCGTTGGATCCACCTGCTCGGACCCGGGTGATCCCCACCCCCGATTAGATCCGGTCGCCGACATATCCCAGCGGGCCTTCACCTCGGGCGGCAGTGCAAAGAAGGCCCGATACGCCTCCAGTACCGTTTGCATTCGAGCAGCAGTCAACGAGGTGCCGTAAAAGGTAAGAAAGCCGATTTCCATGGCCCCCTCGCGGGCCTCTGCACGCGCGGCGTAATGACCCGGATGCAGGATGTCGAGCAATTGTCGAAGGTCAATTCTGGGGATCATCACACGGCAGCGAAAAAAACGTAAAGCGTACAACAACCTTGCAGGCGATACTCCGCCAAGCTGCCCAAGGCTCTGACGTACCGCTCTGCGCTACCCTACCTGCCACAGCCAGACGACTGCGCCCGACCGAGACCTCGATCTTGAACTTCACCGACCACAGACCCGCGGCAGACGATCGTCCCAATTGGCACCGGACATGTCCCTGATGGTGTTGTGGCACCTCGCCCCGGATCTTGCCATCATCGTTCTCGGGTATCTGCTCAGGGGTCTGCTGCGCCCGGATGGCTGGCAACAGATCGACAAGCTCTGTTTCTACCTGTTGTACCCTGCTCTGCTGTTTGGCGCTGCATCGCAACGCCCGATCGAGGGCTCGCAAGTGCTGCTGTTTGGCTCGCTTGGCTGCGCGGTCGTGACGCTCGGCTTTGCTCTGACGCTGATTGTACGACGCCTATCGGGAAGCACCCGGAGCGCCGACACCTCTGACAACGACGCCGGCACCATGCAAAACGGCTGGCGCTTCAATACCGCGCTGGGTTTTGTTGCCGCAGGTGCGTTTACACAGCACGCTAGCGAGGTTACCGCGGCACTCGCTATTGTGGTCGGACTTGGCATACCGCTAGCCAACATCTATGCCATTGTTCTGCTGACAAAGGGTCAGGCTTTATCGCGTCTGAACCTGACTCGTGAAGTGATATTGAACCCGTTTTTACTCGCAAGTGTTGCGGGCATCGGTGTGGCAGTGTCCGGCAAGACGATGCCAGCCCATGTCTCTTCTCTGATCGAGCGGCTCGCAAATACCGCCATTCCCATAGTGCTGTTGTCACTTGGCGCCGCGCTCGCATCAACTCGTCTGTGGCCACCGCCACGACTTGCACTGCCGATACACGCGATCAAACTGTTGGTTCTGCCGCTGCTGGTCTGGGCAGCGTTTGCCTTGCTCGGAGTGACCGGTATTACCGCGGCTACCGTACTTGTATTTTCTGCCTTGCCGACCGCATCGGCAGCGCATTTGCTCGCCGCACGCTACGGCGGTGATAGAAACCAGGTAGCCATGGTCGTGATGCAATCTACTGCTTTGAGCCTGTTGAGCCTGCCGTTGTGGACAAGTCTTGCCACCCGCCTGATCTGATCCAGACTCTCTACCCATGCATTTGCAGAACGTCACATGAAGTACATCTTTCGACTACTTTGGCTGATGCTGAGTCACCGTCGCCGGGCACGCTGCAGCATTGTCGGGCCATGCGTCAGCCACTTCAGGGTCTGGCCGAATGATCTTGATGTGTTCATGCACATGAACAACGGGGTATATCTGACGGTGGCAGATCTCGCCCGCACCGATCTGATGTTGCGCTCCGACACTTTGTGGCCAATTCGTGAACGCACCTGGTACCCGGTGGTGACCGGGGCCATGGTGCGCTTTCGTCGCTCTCTCACTTTGTGGCAGCACTACACGATTACCACGCGCATTCTGGGCTGGGACGAGCGCTCGTTCTATATCCAGCAGGTATTTGAAAGCCGCGGTGAGGTCGTCAACGAGATCTGGCTTGAAGGGCGATTTCTCGCAAGGCGCGGACCCAAGCCGAGCATCAGCGACGTGCTGACACTCGCCGGGCACAGCGAGCCGAGCCCTGCGCTCGAGCCTGTCGTTGCCGACTGGGTCAAGGCCCTGCATGCCCGGCGCGCTGCGCCCGACCCCGGATCCTGATGCCTCGGGCTTGTTCAGTTCGACCGAGCCGCTTAGAATGTCAACCAGACTGGACACTTCGTCCGCCATTTGTCTGCCAGCCGGGGGAAACACCATGGGGATCTTCACTCGTGAGCGCGAGACCGCGCCCTGTACGGTTGAGGTAAGTCATTGTTTTGAAAGTCTCCACGCCCACGTCAAGTTTGATAATGGCGCGGTTGTGCATCCGGGGGACGAGGTGCTGGTACACGGCACGGAAATCATGGCGCCCTACGGCGAAGTGGTGATCGAGTCGCGTACCGCTACCATCACGCGCGCCACAGCGCTGCAGCGAGCCTGGACTCGGCTGACAGGTGATCTCGAATTCATGGAGCTTTGCGAATTTTCCTTCAGCGAGGAGGCCACACTGTGATCGAATTTGACCCGCGCAATCTGGCCGACGGCAAACGAGCGGCAGCTGAAGGCGCTACCGCCGTGCTCGATCGCGATCCAGCTGCCGAGGATCTGGGCGCTGCCAACAGCGATCAGGCCACCGAGGTCGCCATGCAGGACACCTTGCTGACGCCGCGCTTCTACACCACCGATTTCGATGAGCTGGACCGCGTGGACGTATCGAGCGTGCGCGCCGATTGGGATGAGCTGATCGGGCGCATGAAGGCGGACCCGAACAAAAAACACTTTCGCAAGGGCGAGGGTTGGGAAGCCGTTGATTGGGATGGCATGGAGCCTCAGCTGAAAAAGGAGCTCATTGATTTTTTGATTTCCTCGTGCACGGCCGAGTTCTCCGGCTGCGTGCTCTACAAGGAAATGAAGCGCCGCGGCAGCAATGCGGACATCACTGAATTGTTTGGCTTGATGGCACGCGATGAAGCTCGCCACGCAGGCTTTATCAACGATGCCCTGCGCGAGGCCGGGATCGCGGTGAACCTGGGCTTTCTTACCCAGGCCAAGAAATATACCTACTTCCGACCCAAGTTCATCTACTACGCCACCTACCTGTCAGAAAAGATCGGTTACGCCCGCTACATCACCATCTATCGGCACCTGCAGCAGCATCCCGAGTACAGAATTCACCCGATATTCAAGTGGTTCGAGCAGTGGTGCAATGACGAATTTGGTCACGGCGAAGCGTTTGCACTGCTGATGAAGACCGATCCCAAACTCACCAGCGGACATAACGTCTTGTGGATCAAGTTCTTTTTGACCGCTGTGTACTCAACCATGTACGTGCGCGATCATCAACGCCCAGCCTTTCACAAGGCGCTTGGCATTGATCCTGACTGGTATGCGAAGGAGGTGTTCGAAAAGACGTCCGCAATCAGCACGCAGATCTTCCCGATTACGCTCGATCTTGAACACCCGCGTTGGCAAAAGGGACTTGAGCGCTTGCAACGCGCTTCGCTAAACGTGAGCGACGGCAAGAAGCGCGGCGGCGTTGGCGGAACCTTTACCCGGGTTGTAGGCATGGCCAAGGCAGCAGCTGCTTTTGTGTCTATCTACACGATCCCGGCTATTCGTCACGATGTACCGGCGAGCACGCGTATGGAGCCGTCTTACTGAGGCCGCGATCGCGTGGCGCCTGATCTCGTACAAGTCGGAAGACGCTTGAGTTTAATATGTGCTGCTACGTCAGGTTGTGAGTCAGAATAAGGCCTGGAGCCGGCTGCGCCTGCCCCTTTTCTGCCTTGCCTCCCCTTTTCTGCCTTGAACTTGAAACCAGCGATGTCCGACCGTACGAGAATCGTCCGCTTCGATCACAACCCCGGCCGCAATGCCCAGACCTACGGGGTGGCGCGCGAACTGAACACTGATCTTGAGCTGATCCACGAGCCATCCGTCGGCGTGGTCGGCACACGCGGCGATAGCCAGTGCTATCTCGGCGTGCAGGACAAGGTCGAGGCCATCCACGAGGCCCTTCGACTTCGCATCGGTCAAGGTCAAGGGCAGGCGCGCTTGCGCCTCGTGCAACCGGAGTACACGGTGGCGACCTCGGACGGTATGCGTAACGGTACGCGCGAGATGCGCTACTCCCTGATTGGCCGCGAGGTCACGCACGACACCCTGTGTGAGCACTTGAGCGCCAGTGGACTCGGTGGCGTGTTAGCGGTCGTCGCCTGCGACAAGCCTCCGGTGGGCACACTATCCGCGCTGCTTGAGCACGATGCCCCTGCCATCATCATGTCTGATGGCCCGATCCGACCCGGTCGCGATTCAGTTACGGAACAGCCTATCGACATCATCAGTGCCTACCAGATTGCCGGTAGCTCCGATGCCCGCTTGAAAGACCGTGTAGCGCGCGAGGCCTGCCCTGGACGCGGTAGCTGCGGTGGCATGTTCACCTACAACACCATGCAGACCTTTATCGGGGTAGTTGGCATGCAACCGTTGCACATGGTCGCACCGCCATCAGATGATCAGCGTCGCCTTGAGGCCTTCCCCGCAGAGCTCGTCGAATACCTTGAAGGGCTGATTGCGCGTGGACACACGCCACGCGATATCGTCGGGCGCGATGCCATCCGCAATGCCCTGATCGTTGCCATGGCTGTGGGTGGCTCCACCAACGTGATGCTGCACGCCCCCGAGATTGCGCGCGCTGCGGGCTTTGGCGATTTCTGGCGCGATATCGTGACCCCGGAAGAATTCAATCACCTCTCGGAGCACGTGGTGCCCGTGCTGACAGACGCACGCCCTTACGGTCGCTACTCGATGGTTGATATCGATGAGACAGGCGGTGTGCAAGTGATCGTCCGCGCACTACTCGAAGCAGGACTGCTCAACGGTGACACACTCACCTGTACAGGCGAGACGCTTGCAGACCAGGTTGAACGCCTCGCAACGAGCGAGCCTGATGGCACCGTTGTATACCCGGTAGAAAAGCCTTTCAAACCGACAGGCGGGCTGCGCATGCTCGGCGGCAATCTCTGCCCTGATCACAGTGCAGTGCTCAAGCTTGCAGGCGTTGAGGGTGGGCTTGAAGACAATCGTTTTGTGGGTAGTGCACGTGTGTTCGATGGTGAACAAGGCTTGCTCGATACACTTGAGAATGCGCCCGAGACCTTCCAACACCATGATATGGTGATCGTGCGTTATGAGGGGCCCAGTGGCGCACCCGGCATGCCCGAGATGCTTGATTCCACCTCACGTATTACAACCCTGTGCCGCGACAAGGGTATTGTGGTCGGACTGATGACCGATGCACGCTTCTCAGGTGGGTCTGTCGGGCTTGTCATTGGTCACGTCGGCCCGGAAGCAGCAATTGGAGGGCCAATCGGGCTGGTTGAAAACGGTGATGAGATTGTTGTCGATCTGAACAGCAACACCATTGATTGCACACCGCTGAATGACAGCACCACGCGCGATGCTCGCAAGGCAGCCTGGCAAAATGTCGTCGATGCCAACTATGGCGTACACCCTTCGTGTGGTGACGTCGATACACGTTTGCTCAACCGCATGCGGCGCTCGGCAGTGTCTGCGGTACAAGGTGCGGGCATGCACCCCGACCGTGAGTTGTGGGTGCCCCGTGAACGCGCGGCCGAACGCTCAGGCTTTGTGCCTGGCAATCGTTTTCGCGAGGGCTCGCAGAAGAGCTTCTGAGCACGGTCTGCCCGGGACAAGGACAAGCCTGTCGGTCTACGCCAACGAAGATCACGGGCTGTTCAAGCAATAGACTCGGGCTGTGACTTCGCGGCAAACTCTGACATCCGTATGACAACACTCAGATCCCATATCGCCTCGGGCTCAAACATGCTCGCCATAGCCGTGCTCACCTGGGCTGGCAGTGCTGCGGTCATCGCTGCAAACAGTCTTGCGGCCTATGGTGCGCCGGCAGCCGACAGCGTTGGACGTATCCTGGCGGGCGCGACCTGGCTGAGCGCACCCGTGCTCATCGGTGCGCTGCCCGCCTGGTATCTGGCAAGGGCGGCTCGAGATCGTGGTCTGGGGCCACAACACGGCCGCGTGACACGCTGGTTCGGCGTGGCCTGGGTGATCAGCATCCTGTCACTGATCGGGCTATGGCTGCTCCTGCTCTGGCATGCGAAGGCACCGCCCGAGGCACCCGACGTCGATCTGCCCGTGCTGATCATGGCCATGTGGTTGACCGCCCTGACAGCGTACGTGCCCGTGCTGATCGCACTGCAGGCGCGGCGCCGTGAAGCAAATCAGATCAACACCCTGGATACAGCCGAACGTGACACTGACAGCTGACGTCTGATGAGTTCACGATACAGTCGCGATGCCCTCGATTTCTACCAGCAAATTGTCGCGACACAACACCACAGGGTAGAGCTCCATGGCAGGCACCGAGCCGATTGGGCTGGCATCCAGCAGTTGCAGCAGCTCGATAGTTGACACCGCGTTGGTGTGATAAACACGCATCTCCTGCATGCTCTGAACACCCTGCCCTCCCGCAGCCTGAATCAACACATCAAGATTGGTTATCGTCTCATCAAGCTGTGAGGCAAGGTCATTGGCGTGCACCGTGTCTTCACCGACGATACTCGCAGTACCAGACAGCAGCACATATGCCTGACTCTCGTCGGTTGGCCCGACAACGCGAGTTGCCCGACTGAAACACGGGGACTGCGGCCCATACCTGGGAGAGTAGCGGTAGGCCGCTTGTTGGCGTGGGTTTTCCACCGCAGTGCCTGCATGCGTGTCAGCGAGCGCATGAATGATGAGATCAGGGGACGCATGTCCAACACCGGTTGCGGCGGGCATCAATGCGGCGAATGCCTCAGGCCCGCGTCCACCGAACCACTGCTTGAAAGCGGCATAACGCCCGGCATTGAACACCATGTAGCGATCGCGAAGCCTGGAGGCCTCATCGAGTATATCCGGCATGCCATTCCAGACGCGCACCAACGAATGATCACCGACGATGTCACGTAAGCCAAGATAGGCATCCCGGCAAGCGACCGAGAGGTGCTCGTCGTCCAGGTCCTGCGCGTTTGGTATGCACAAGCTGACAAGGCGGAAGCGCCGGCCGTGGCTGGTCTCAGCAATCCATGAAGCGCCGCTGGCCTGGCTCTTATGTAGTATGTCGCCCAGCCAGTCAGCGACCCATGCAGGGAGGCTCAGGTTCATGTGTGTCAAGGGCTATCGCCACGGCCTGTTGCTTTGGCATAGACGGTATCAGTGCAAAACGATAACTTCAACACGGCGGTTAGCGGCACGACCTGCAACCGTTTCATTGGAGGCAACGGGGCGATGCTCACCAAACCCGCGTGCCGAGAGGCGTTTGGGGTCTATGCCCGTGTTTGAATGCATGTAATTCACAGCACTCGCTGCACGCACCACAGATAGCTCCCAGTTGTTGCCGAAAGGTCTCTCGAGGTTGACACCCACGCCTTTGGTATCGGTGTGCCCTTCCACTGCAATATCGTTGTGAAGGTGTGCAATGGCATCGGCGACACTGCCGACCAGGGCCTGACCTGTTGCATTGAGTTGACCCTTGCCCGAGTCGAACAGCGACTCACTGGCAAGAGCGATAACGACACCATCGGCTCGCGAGGAAACCGCGGCCCCTTGAACGTTGCTATCGAGCAGTGCCTGATCAATTTCTTGCAACAGCGACGCGTTAGCAGCACTGTGCGCCTGAGTTTCTGCCTTGAGAGCCGCTATCTCGAGCTCGTATAAAGCGAAGGCTTGCTCGGCCGCTGCGAGGCGTGAGTTCGCGCTGGCAAGCTCTGCTTGCAAGCTCTCATTCTGCTCAGTAACGGTTACAAGCGCCGACCTGGATGACGCCTGATCCGATTGATAACGAGCCAGTGCTTGCGCCGCTGCCGCCAGCCGCGAATTAGCATTGTCGAGCTCTACCTGCCTGGCGCTGGAGGCCTCGTCCAGCTCGGCACGAGCTTCCTCCAGAGCATCCGAGCGCGAGCCGAGTGCATCACGCAAGGAGGCTATTTCCCCGGCTTGCGAGTCAAGCAGGCTGCGTAGCTCATCCACGCTGAGGATATCTTGCGCCAATGCGTCCCCGCCACACCATGCTGCCAATGCGACGACACCTCCAAGCGTCATTCGTCGGATCGACGCGCACTGATAGCAGGCTGATCGGCGTGTCCGGAACATAATACTCCTACTTGAAACATGGCGTGGTCGCGCATTATCACCTAAACCCTGGCTGCGCAACACTGCCAAAAACTGATCTCGACTGCTCAGTCAAAAAGTCCCCCCAGCGGAGCACCAGCGATCAGCTCGACTACCCTTCCTTCCCTGAATACGCTGATGCTGTACGAGTCCTCTGCGTGTAGTTCCAATGAGGTGTCTCTGACCAATTCGAAGTCATGCGGCGTTCGACACACCATGCCGTTGATTTCCAGAATGAGATCGCCTCCCAACAGCAGACTCTGCCCTTCGATGTCTGCATGCACTTCACCGGCACGCAAACCTGCCACGCCCACAATGGAGTCGCCGACGACCCGCTGCACCAGCATGCCAGGAGCCGGGTAATTGAGCGCACGGGCCATGCGTTCATCAAGCATGATGCCCTCGAAGCCTGCCAAGACACCGGAGCTGGACAACAGGGCTTGCTTGGCGGTGTTGCTGGATGTGGCAAAGCCGATACCGTCAAAGCCACCGCTCTTGGTCAAGATGAAACTGACTATGCCGATCACTTCGCCATCAGCATTGAACATCGGACCACCAGAATTACCCGTGTTGATCGCTGTGTCTGTCTGAAGAAACTCGATAGGTGCCCCACCCGCGTGCAGACCCCGCTCCATTCGCCCTGACAAAAAACCCACGCTGAGTGTTTGGGAGATCCCGAAGGGGGCGCCAATGACAAAAACCGGACTACCAACACGCACCAGATCTGAATCCGCCAGGGTCGCAATCTGAGGATCCGGGTGACTTTGTCGGAGTTTTAGCAAGGCGATATCGCTCGACTCCAAGGAGGCGATCACATCGGCCTTGATGCGTGCACCATCCACAAAAGCGACATCAATGACCTGCGCCCCATCAACGACGTGAGCGGCTGTCAATATTCTATCTTGCTCAATCACGACACCTGAGCCAACACCTCGCGATGTGCGAGGCATGTTTCCTTGCCTGGACACCGTTGTGGTGTACACCGTTACGACCGAGTCTGAATGTGTTTGGTAGAGCTCTGCAAAATCAGGAGTAGCTCCCGAGGCTTGAGCCAGGTGAAAGCTCAGACTCAAAACAATGATTGCAAGGTATTTCATAGGGTTTGCCCGGTCGTCTCGCGTTCGCTGTGTTGACAACAATATCCGACTTCAGTTGGCCGGGTGCATGACGCGAGCTCACAGATTATTAAGGTCCTTCGGCAATCGCACAAGCGCATACCGGTACAGAATCGTATCCATCCACACGATTCCGACAACCGGCCTCCTCGTCCTTTGGCCAGGCATACCACGGCACTCGCTGGCACTATGATGCGTACAGCAACGGAACGTATTCTTGCTTTTTATCGAGTGCATGCGACTGTTCAGTTTGATCGTCTCCTCGCGCCGTCTTCTCACTCTGGCACCGCTGTTCGGACTGAGTACAACCCCGGTCTACTCTGACCAGGATGCAGACGATCTCGATATCGCCTTGTCGCTTGCCGAAAAGGCGCACTACCGCGTTTGACAACCCCTACCACGCCAGTGTGGCCGAACGGCTACCCTTGTCGATCATGCTGGTCGATGACAACCGAACAAACCGCAAGCTCGGCACTTTGATATACAAGCGCCTCGGCTACGAGCCGGTAGTTGTGAACACAGGGCGTGAGGCAGTAGAGGCTCAACGCCAGCAACCCGTTGATCTTATCCTGATGGATATCGAAATGCCTGAAATGGACGGCGTTGATGCGACTCGGCATAACAGGCAGCTGGATGCCAGGCTCGCGTGCCCGTTTATCGTTGCAGCAACAGCAAACGCAATGGAGGGAGGCCGCGAACGGTATCTGGCGGCAGGTATGGACCCCTATGTCAGTAAACCACTACGCATCGAAGAACTGGTATCCAGTCTCGAGGCAGCTGCTGCGCACCAAAGCGAGAAACTGGCAGGTGCGTGAGTCAGGAAGCATACTGGTTGCTGATGACTCAGCGACCGCGCGACGCAAGTTTTCACTAGCGGTAAAAGCCCTTGGTCATCAAGCAACTGAAGTTGCCGGTGGTGCAGATGCTCTGAAAGCACTGGACGAGCAGCGTTTCGATCTGGTACTACTCGATATTTTCATGCTTGGGGTTGATGGCTTTGAGGTACTCAAAAAAATGAAGCAGGACCCGCGCGGGGGGGGAGCGACTCATCTGTTGTCATGTGCGATCGTGCTCAAGCCACTCGGTCAAATCAGCCTTGGCCAAATCAAAGGCCCCTTTCAGGGATGCCACATCCGCTGCTGCGGATTCAGGCCAGTTCGACGCAGCGCGTGCCTCCAGTGTGGCCGCTTGAGAGGCAAGGTCTGCGGCGCCAAAATCCTGTGCACTGGATTTCATTGAGTGAGCACCCCGACGCAGGCTATCAGCGTCAGAGCCTTGCAGGGCGGCGGTCAATTTCAACCAGCTCATGCAGCGCACCGCGATCCCCGCCAATCAGCACGCCAAGGAGCCACACACCGTGGGAACGAGGCAGACGACCTGCATTGGGCGCTCGGCATGGCGTCGTGCAGGTGGGTAGGTTAAGCTCTGCGCTGCGCCACGATTGTCTCACCCCACTCCAGCGGGTACCGTCAAGTTGTATAACCTGCCCGCGACGTTTTACCGTTGACCATCCTTTCTACAGTATACGGATTGCTGGTGTTGAGCCTGGCACTGCTGTCGATAGTGCCGGCGTTGAATATGCGCCACTGGAGCATAAGAGCGCAGGAATTTCCTCGCATACAGTACGCAGTCGTCGGTCTGCTGTTGTTGTTTGTCCTTGTTGTCGCACACATTTTTCGGGGCGCACCGTCTCTCTGGTGGACGGTACTCCTTCTACCAAGCCTGTATTTTCAGCTTGTCAGGATCTGGCCTTACACCCGTCTCCATCGAGTCGAGATTGCGTCGGCGCAGAGCAATAAAGACGACAGTCGAAGAGCTCGGGTGAGCGTACTGTCAAGCAATGTGCTGATGGAGAATCGTAGCGCGCAAGGGTTGCTCGATGTGGTCGGCCAAATGCGACCGGACATACTGATCACACTCGAAACAGACGCATGGTGGCAAGAGCAACTCGACGCCGCTCTATCTGATTGGCCATACAGGGTCGCCTGCCCCCAGGACAATCTGTACGGCATGCATGTGTACTCCCGGCTTGCACTCGAGGACGCAACAATTCGTTATGTTGTCCAGGGAGATGTTCCATCGATCACTGCCACACTTGAGATAGGCTCTGACGCGCAAAAAATCCAGCTGTTCGCGGCACATCCACGACCACCGGCACCCGGTGAGAATCTGAGATCCACAGAGCGCGACGTCGAGCTGTTGTTGCTCGCTGACCAGATAGCAGCACTCGATGTACCAGTGATCCTGGCAGGAGACCTGAACGATGCCCCCTGGTCTCGCACAGCCAAATTGCTTCGACAGATCAGTGGCTTGTTGGATCCGCGTGTTGGACGTGGCCTCGCGAGTACGTTCCATGCCGACCATGCCTGGCTTCGTTGGCCGCTGGATCATGTATTGGTGTCTCGCCATTTCAAATTGGTGAAATTTGAACGCATGCCACACATCGGCTCGGATCACTTTCCGGTATTTGCCGAATTTGAACTCGATGCCACAAACCCGGGTGGCGAGCTTGGGCAATTGGACGAAGTTGACCGAGAACTTGAGCTCGATACCCGAGATTCCGACGTTGCGACCGAGCTGGATGCACAGCGGCCCGATCTTTCATCAAGCCAGATGTGATGCCTGCCCGGCTGTACGGCCTGGGTCACACTCTGCGCATTGCGTCGTGTCGCCCGTCCGGGTATCGTTGAGCTAGCACGTTTCGGGGCGGGGTGTAATTCCCCACCGACGGTAGGGCAAGCAGCGAGTCTTCGACTCACAGCATCGCCAAGCCCGTGACCCGCAACGGCCTCGCCTGCCGACGTTGTGTTTTTCAAGGGTGCGGCCCGAGCGGTTGATCCGGTCAGAGTCCGGAGCCGACGGTTAAAGTCCGGATGAGAGAAGCGTGGTGCCAGGAATGCGCAGACGTGAGTCTTGCGCCTGTGTGATGACGCTTGACCGGCCGGGACACTACCGCAAGGTGCGCCCGTGGTCTTGCTCGCATCTGTAGCTCCTGCTGCTGACGCCCCTTACCGTGATCTGAACCCCGGATCCACCGGGCGGGAGCAACGGTCATGCGGACCAGCACGACAGACAATACGGCTCAGGCTACCGCCAGCGCAGATGAGCGCTGGATGTTGCGTGCTATCGATCTCGCCAGGCGCGCCACCGGCTGCACCAGTCCGAACCCGCCCGTTGGTTCTGTCGTCGTGGCAGACGATCGCATCGTTGGCGAAGGCTGGCATCGTGGTGTCGGTCAAGCCCACGCAGAGGCCGATGCCTTGCGTGATGCCGGCGAGCGAGCGCGCGGTGCTACCGCCTACGTCACATTGGAACCGTGTAACCACACCGGCAGAACACCACCCTGTACCGCCGCACTGATTGACGCTGGTATTGCTCGCGTGGTGTACGCCGTGACCGACCCCAATCCGATCGCCTCCGGGGGCGCCCACCGACTAGCTGCCGCTGGTATCGAGGTTGTCAGTGGTGTGGCAGAAGCAGCCGCGCGCAGACTTGCGCGTTTTTTCTTGCACCATGTCGAAACACAGCGTCCCTGGGTCATCGCCAAGTCTGCCTCCAGTCTGGATGGTCGCATCGCTACGCGCACCGGACACAGTCAATGGATCACCGGCGACGATGCGCGCCGAGCCGGGCATCGCCTTCGACAAGCCACAGATGCCATCCTCGTCGGTATAGAAACTGTGCTCGCTGACAACCCTGCACTCACGGTGCGGCTGCCTGAAGGAGATTGTCGCGCCGGCGATGTGCGCCACCCTACCCCTATCGTGCTCGATACCCAGGCACGGCTCCCACTGGATGCACAGTTGCTCTCGGCCAATCCTGACAGGCGTGCGATCGTTGTTGTCAATGAAGGCGTTTCAGAGGCGCGTCAGCAAGCCTTGCGCAGCGTCGGTGCCGACGTGATCGCCCTGCCAGGTTCCGTTGGCGACACTCGACCAGACCCACGCGCATTGATCAAGGAACTGGGCTCACGTGGTGTGCAAAGTCTGCTTCTTGAAGGCGGGCCTCGCATCCATGGCAGTTTCATGGACGCAGGCCTGATTGATGAGGTAGTCGCGTTCATGGCCCCGATGTTGATCGGCGGCAGCGAAGCGCCAGCAGCGTTCAGCGGGCTCGGTGCCGACACCCTGGACGACGCCACGCGACTGGAAAACGTTATCGCAACACCCGTCGGTGCGGACCTGATGATCCAGGGCTTTGTGCAACGTCAGGCTGCCAGCGTACTTGCGCCACGACTGGGTCAACGCTCCAGCAGTACACCAACAAAAACTGAGGCCGCCTGATGTTTACCGGGATAGTGGAAGAGATGGGTAGCGTACGCAGCTGCGCTGCTGACGAAAACGGAGGTTTTCGGCTTGTGGTGGACGCCCAGCGCGTGCTTGAGGGCACGGCGCTCGGTGACAGCATCGCTGTCAACGGCGTGTGCCTGACCGTCACGGCGCTCGATGACACTGGATTTACTACAGGTCTGGCACCGGAGACTCGTGCGCGCACCAACCTGGACACTCTGGTTACGGGTGCTTCTGTGAATCTGGAGCGCTCCGTCACGCCCTCTACACGCATGGGCGGGCACTTTGTCCAGGGTCACGTGGATGGCACTGGCGTGATCACCGAGTTCCGAAAAGACGCCGATGCCTTGTGGGTACACGTTGAAGTGCCGCAGGATCTCATGCGCTATATCGTCACCAAGGGCTACGTATCGATAGATGGCACCAGCCTCACCGTTGTGGATGTGGGCGACAACTGGTTCAACGTCACACTGGTCGCCTATACCCAGGCACACATCGTCTTGCCCACCCGCGCCATTGGGGATGCGGTCAACGTCGAGGTCGATGTGCTGGGCAAATACGTTGAACGCCTTGTCATGCCGTATGCAGCAGGCGTGACAAACGCTCAAGAGCAAAACTGAAGCGCATGAACGACACGAAAACAACGCCGAGTACGTCGGCAGCGTCTGTTTCGACGCCGTCTCTATTGACACCTCTTCAGCAGGCCATAGAGGCGTTTGCGCGAGGTAGTCAAGTGATCATCGTTGACGACGAGGATCGTGAGAACGAAGGGGATCTCGTGGTTGCCGCAGACTTTGCAAGCAGTGAAGCGATCAACTTCATGACAGTGCACGGTCGCGGGCTCGTGTGTCTGGCGATGCAAGGCACGCTGATTGATCGACTGCAAATTCCCATGATGGTACCAACAGCTCAGAACCGTAGCGGATTCGGCACAGGATTCACGATCTCTGTAGAAGCTGCTCGCGGTGTCTCCACCGGCATATCAGCACCGGACCGCGCAGAGACCGTTCGTGTACTCATTGACCCCGCCAGCACGGCAGATGACATTGCGATGCCAGGACATATGTTTCCACTGCGCGCAAAGGATGGCGGCGTGCTCGAGCGACGTGGCCAGACCGAGGCCAGTGTCGATATGGCAAGACTGGCAGGTCTCACACCGGCCGCGGTGATCTGTGAGGTTATGCGAGAGGACGGAGAGATGATGCGCTTGCCCGAGTTGCTGAAGTTCGCACAACAGCACGAGCTGCCGGTTATCTCGGTTGAACAAATAGCCCAGTGGCGCCGTGAGCAAGAAGTCAGCGAGGTTAACAACACCACGAGTCCTTCGTCAGTCGAGATCAGCGAAGTTGGACGAAGCCGTTTGCCGACCGCGCACGGAGAGTTTCAAATTATCGTCTTCCGCGATGCTCAAGGCCTTGAGCACAGTGCACTGACCCTGGGGGCAATCAGCGCATCGAATGAACCTGTCCTGGTCCGGGTACATTCCGAATGTTTGACCGGAGATGTCTTTGGCTCACTGCGGTGCGACTGTGGTGAGCAGTTGCAAACCGCGCTCGCACGCATTGCAGAGGTCGGCAGCGGTCTCGTCTTGTACCTGCGTCAGGAAGGACGCGGCATTGGACTTGGCAACAAGATACGGGCCTATGAGTTGCAAGATGCCGGGGCTGATACCGTAGATGCAAACACCGCCCTCGGGTTTCCCGAAGACGCACGTGAGTATGGTGTCGCATCTGCCATGTTGCGCGCACTTGAGGTCAATGACATCAGTCTACTGAGCAACAACCCGGCAAAATCGGCTGCGCTCACAAACGCCGGCATTACCGTTAGCGAGCGTGTGCCTCTGGTCATCGACTCACAGGCACATAACCGCGACTATCTCGACACAAAGGCGGAACGTATGGGCCATACGTTTGATACCGATTCCAATCGCACCGCGCTCTGAGCGCTACCTAATTGACACGTACCCGAGGCACAACATGACTAAACACATCCAAGGCTCAGTGATTGGCACCGGCATGAAGATCGGCATTGTCAGCTGCCGCTGGAACGACTTCATGGGAGAGCGTATGCTCGAAGGCGCGATCGGCACTCTCAAACAGCACGATGTCGCCGACGATGACATCACTGTTGTCACTGTGCCAGGTAGCTACGAGATTGCGCTTGCGGCCAAGGTCATGGCAGAAAGCGCCAAGTATGACGCACTGGTGTGCCTCGGCGTGCTGATACGCGGCGGCACCATTCACTTTGATCTCATCGCAAGCGAAGCGAGCAAGGGTATTGCCAATGTGTCGTGGCAGACCGGCGTGCCGGCAGCCTTTGGTGTCATCACTACGGAGACCATGGAACAAGCCATTGAGCGCGCCGGTAGCAAGGCAGGCAACAAGGGTGCCGAGGCAGCCCTTGCAGCCATCGAGATGGCATCGCTTCTGACGAAGCTGTGACCATCAGCACACCTGCAGTGCTGCCTGCTCTCAACGGAAAAACATCGTCAGCTCGGGAAAGAACAGCACAGCCATCAACACGATCAACTGGATGCCGATGAACGGCAGGAAGCCGCGGAAAATTGCCGGCAGCGTGATGTGCGGCGGTGCGACCGACTTGAGGTAGAAGGCAGCAGGGCCGAACGGGGGCGAGAGAAAACTCACCTGCATGTTTACGCAGAACAGGATGCCAAACCAGATCGGCACAAAGGTGCGAGCGTCCACGAAGGGGCTGAACACACCGATCTCGGCGATGGGTAGTTTCAGCACAATCGGCAGAAACACCGGCATGACCAGCAGCACGATCCCCACCCAGTCCATGAAGGCACCGAGGAAGAGAAAGATCAGCATCATCATCATCAACACACCCAGCGTGGGTAGCTCTGCGCCGATGATCAGATTAGCGACATAGGTAGGACCACCCGAAATGGTGTATGCGCCCGCAAGGGCTGTCGCGCCGAAGGTGACCCAGATGATCGTGCCAGTGGATTTGAAGGTGCGCATCAAGGCCTCGTGAATCAGGCTGAACGAGAACTCGCCACGCAAGATGATCAACACCAGCACCGCTGCGGCACCCATGGCGGCCGCCTCGGTGATGCCAGTGACACCCCCGTAGATCGAACCTAGCACGATAAAGACGATGAGCAGCGGAGCGACCATGCCCTTGCCCGCTTGCCAGGCGGCCCATGCACGTTTGGGTCGGATACCGAACAGGATGAGGGCCATCAGAGCGCCTGCGGCGATGCCTGCGTTGCGCATGAAGTCGCCGCCCACCATCGAATGCTCTTCGGTGATGTTGTCAAAATAGTCGAGAAACAAGGCTCGGACGATGAGCACCAGCAGCGCGAAGGCTACAAGGCCCGTGATCAGTGTGGCGCCATAGACAGCCTTGGTGCGTCCGGTCATGTCATCCGGGCCGGGCTCCGGGAGTGGTGCTAGCGACGGGTTTATCCTCGTGCGAATAACGATGTACACCATGTAAAGGATCGCGAGAATGAAACCGGGCACAAACGCCGCTTTGAACAGTGCGTGGATGGATGTCTCGGTGATCAAGCCGTACATGATCAAGACGATCGATGGCGGGATCATGGTGCCGAGGGAGCCGGACGCGCAGATAGTGCCAACCGCGAGATTCTGGTCATAACCCAGACGCAGCATCTGCGGCAGCGCGATAAGCCCGAGCAGCACGACCTCCCCACCGATAATTCCCGACATCGCTGCCATGACCACCGCCATCACGGAGGTGACCAGGGCAATACCACCGCGCGTGCGACTGAGCCATTTACTCAGACAGGTGTACATGTCCCTTGCGATGCCGCTGCGTTCAAGCAAGGTCGCCATGAAGATAAACAGTGGCACCGAGATGAGGACATAGTCGGTGGTGAGCCCGTACATGCGCTGCACAAGGATGTTGAGCGGCCCGCGCCCAAAGTCGGAGAATAAAAAGTCCGGTCCGAACTTCATCATCAAGACGGCAACCGCCATGATGCCGGAGGCAAAACCGAGCGGCATGCCGATAGCGAGCAGTGCCAGCAGTGAGACCAGCAGTACTAACGAAATAGTTCCAATATCCATTGACCTGTCCTCAGCGCTCTTCAGGTCGGTTATTGACACCAGTGCCGTCAACGTCCATGCCATCTACTCCCTGGGCGCGCTTGAGTTCTTCTATCTCTGCCTGAAATTCGTCGACCGCTTGGGGACGATCATCATCGTTCCAGTCGGTGAACAGATTGGAGACCGCTTGAATAGCCACAATCACCATCACGACCAGTATCAGGGGCTGCGTTGTCGCCGGGATGGGTGGATCCCAGGCCGTGCCGAAGCGCTCCCAATTGATCAGCGCATCCCAGGCCTCGTTAAACCCACCCCATACCGTGGCAATAGCCCACAACACGATCAGGAGTACCGAGATGATATTGAACAGCCGCTTCAACCAACGAGGCACCACGTCGTAGAGCAAGGTGATACGGATATGCGAACGCTGCTGCATCGAATAGAGGCCAGCGGTGAGGTAAATCCAGCCGCCCATCCAAAGACTCATTTCAGTCACCCATACCGTGGGCCTCTCGAGCACGTACCGCATGAATACCTCGTACATCATGATGACTACCAGCACGGCCGGCATCAGCATCGCTACTCGACTGAATCGCCAGGTAATTGCATCAACGATTCCCTTTCGCTCGTGTTCAATCATGCTCCACCCTCACGTGACGGCTACTGCCGCTCTTGTATACCGCAAAGAACTGATACCGAAAAAAATTCTTGCGAAAATGAAGTGGGGCCCAAAGGCCCCACTCGTACCACTCAAACCATAGTCAAGGAAACGATTACTGCATTGCACCCTGATCGACGAGGAAGTCGATGTGCGACTGCAACAAGGCCTTGGCCAGATCGTTGTCCGCGTACTCTTCCCAACCCGCCTTGACCGCATCGCGGTAAGCAGCGAGATCGTCAGGCGCCCAGTCGTAGAGATTGATGCCCTTGGCTTCCAGTTCTTGCGCGGTCTTGGCGTTCATGATCTCGGTCTCGGTGGCAATACGCAGAGCAAGCGCTTCCATGGAGACCTCGAGAATGCGCTTGTGTGCATCGGGCATCTCGTCCCAGACCTTCTTGTTGCACGCCAGGTGATCGGCAGGCATGGAGTGAAAACCCGGGTAGTTGGTGTGCTCGGCGATGTCGTACAGACCAAGGCCGACGTTGGTGCTCACGTTGGCCGCATCCGCACCGTCGATCAGACCGGTCTCGAGAGCGGTAAAGATCTCGGTGAAATCCATGACGATCGGTGAGGCACCAAGATTTGCAAATACCAGCGTGGCAAGTCCCGGGGGAGAACGGAATTTCCAGTCCTTGAAGTCACCCACATTGCGGATGGGCTTGGTTGAGGACAGAGACTCCGGACCCGGTACCCACCAACCCACAAACTGCATGTCGTAACTGTTGTACAACTCGTTGACCGCCTCACGGCCCCCGTTGTGCAACATCCAACCAAGCATCTGGTAGGGGTTGGAGTAACCACCCATCAAATCGCCGGTGAACTGGAACGCCTTGTCCTTGCCGACCTGGTAGGAGCCACCGGTCATATCGCAGTCGAGGATGCCGTTGACGGCTGCGTCAAAGGTCTCTACTGACTTGACCACCGAGGATGAATAAAACATCTCGAGTTCGATATCGCCACCGGACATCGCAGTTACATCTTCTGCCCACTTGGCAGCGGCCTTGCCGTTGTGCGTTTCAGGCGAGAAGTGCGTCTGAATACGCAGGGTGGTGGTATCGGCCATCGCTGTGGCACTGGTCATGGCTACAGCGACAGCTGCGGCCAAAGTCACTTTTTTCATCATGTTTGTTTTTCCTCCAGGGAGTATTTGTCCGGTCCGTAGCTCATGCCGCAACTCAACCGGCATACAAGATCGATCAGTTGACGCTTCTCTCACCGCACATCAAACGGCGATGGCGAGCACCCGGTCAACCGGAGCCTCTGTGTGCGTGCTTACGCGTTCGAGACCCGCTGCGCGGTTCACCATATGCACCACTGGAACATAAATTGTTCCGCATGTGAATGCAACGCTGGGGAGGTTTGTGGGCCCATCGACAAATTTAATGAGACCGTACTGGGCAAAGCCGCCGGGGCGCTCACTTTGCTCGCTCACCACAGGCCTACGGACCGTATGGCGACTCGCGCGACACCGTCGCCTCGGCACTTCAGCCCGATCAGCTACCGGTGGCAGCAAGCGGCATTGCGCTCGCGTGATCGGACGACAGATCGACCTCACGTTGCACGGCGAGATCGTAGGCACGCAGCACCTGTTCACGTCGCAGATCCAGCCCGGCGAGCTTTTCGGCGGTATCCAGGCCAAGCTCCTGACGGATCTCGTTGCGCCGCAATGCGCTGGCCCGGTACCTCAAAAAGGTGGACTCATCACGCGCATCGCCCGGCTTTGCATCCTTGCGATACAAACTGGAGTATCCCAGAGCCGCTATTCGACCGGCCTGCATGGATTCGAGCAGCGCATTGTCGTCCAGCAGATTCTCAAGGATTTCCCGGCGCAGCCAGGCCTCATCCACATTTCGATCGTTGAAGGCCTGAATCAGCACGTCGCGTTGCGCCTCTGACAGCCCGTACTCTCGCGCCAGAATGGCCAGGTTTTGCGTCGCGTAGAGATCCTGCCACTGGAGCACCGTGTCGACGATTGCCCGTCCCGCCTTGAGCTGCACAAGATTCACGTGATGCGGTCGGTCGCCGTAGAGAGGGTCGTTCTGGCTGGCGCGAAGTTCGATCAGGAGCCGCTCGATCAACGGCCGCACAATCTCTCCGCGATCTCGCTCGGCCCAGTAGATGCGCGCACCGGAGTGGCGCCAGTGCCCTCGCATGAGCTCAGGATCACGTATGCCCTCTTCAAGCGATGTGACCGTATCGAGTAGCTTGATGACGATGCCGGCGAGTGAATAGGGCACCTCGGCTTCAGTCGGTTTCAACTTCATCGACGTGAAGCGCCCCACATCAAACTGCTCATGGGGTGAGAGCAAATGCGGTTGCTCCAGGGTCAGGCGAGCCTTGTGAGCGCCCGCTGACGACACCGCCGAATCCGTCAGCTCCGATACCATCGCGGCGATCGGGCCTCCAAAACGAAACTGGATACGCCTGAGCGAGTGTCCGAAGCCTGTGACCTGCTCGCCGCCATCTTCGACGACATCATGGAGCATGGCCACCGTGACGATCAACGGCTCAAGCGCACGCCCGCAGACTCGCTCGGCAAGCGCTGCGATGCGAAACGCATGCGCACTCATGCTCGACAGGGACTTGCGCCGTCCGCGTTCAAGAGCGCGCATCATCTCAAGACTGGCTATGTGCACAGTCTCGATGGAATTGGGAGATTCTGCCGCCACAAAATATTCCATGACCGGCAGATTGATGTGCATCTCGTGAGTGGCCTTGCCACGACGCCCCGACAGACGATCACGCTTGTCAGGATCGGCCAGCACGTCCTGGACGGCCATCAGCAACGTGTTACGAATCGGCTCGCGCAGTGCGTAGTGGTCACAACCTGGCTGGTCAAACGCCGCCACCGCACGGTCATAATCTCGTCGCAGCCAGGCACGCTCCGGGAAATCAGCTTCACAATCAAAGCCGTTGGCTGCAAGCTCCCGGCGCCCTGCTTCATCCAGAAAACTGATGATGCGGTCGCCGGCCGCACGCGCTGTCAGCCTCAGCCGACTGGCCTCGATGGCGGCGATGGCTGTTGCGAATTCAGGCGAGACGGTTGCCGGCACAGGTTCACCCTTGGCCAAAGCCTCGTCGAAGTTGGCCAGACAGTCAGCCAGCTGGCGAGCGAGCGCGGCGACACCATCGCCAAACCAGCTGTACACGAAGGTGTCGTCCACGATTTCGTGATCCACCGGCGTGATACCGCTGAAACGATTGGGTTTACCCAAGGCGCCCTGCAGCATGGTGGCAACGATCAGATCATGTGTTATCGCAGGCTGGCCCTTGCCATGCGCCCCGTATAGTTTGACACCCAGCAAGATGTTGGCTGACAACACCGCCTCGTGGATGATTGGCTCGAGCTTGGGCAGCCGATTGGAGTTGATGGTGTGTCCCGCTGCCAGCGTGGCGATATCGAGCTCATCGGGCTTGAGTGATTCGGGGTCGATGTCCTGATCCGCGAACAACTCTGCTGCCAACAAATCGCGTCCGCGCGGTGTCCGGAACAAAGCAGGTGGCAAGGTTGCCAGGGGCACCGCGTGTTCCACTTCCGAGGCGATCCAGCGGCGGCTGATGGCTCCGGCAATGACGCGCTCTTCATCCGATGTACCCGCGAGCACGCCATAGGCTCTTACGAGCTTGACGAGGTCGGTCAGTGGGTAGGCACGCGCCACGGGTGTTCTGATCAGTTGTAGGTTTCTGCTGACAAAGAGTAGATGCTCATGGCAGAAGAAAAACAGTCAACGGGCGCTGCTGCAAAAACTGTAATGTAAGTGTGGCGATGTGTTACGCCGGATCCGTTGAAAGCGGCGCTTTTTTGCCAAATACTTCAAGGTTTTGGTCCGCGCACGGTCCATTCGCCGCACGGGGCAGCTCGATAGTGAAGCAGGCTCCCTCCCCTGGCTCCGAGGTCACGTCAATTCGGCCACCGGCTCGATGCACGATGCCATGACTGACCGACAAGCCGAGACCCGTGCCGCACGCTTTGCCGCTGGTAAAGAAGGGATCAAAAACGCGCGGCAGCACGAGTGGATCAATACCCGGCCCATCATCACGCACACTGAGCAGCACCCGGTCACCGGCACGCCGGCTATGGAGCTCGATACACGGCACCGACAGGCACCCACGGTCGTTATCACCGGCCGCCTCGATAGCGTTGCTGAGCAGGTTTACCAGCACCTCACTCAACGCATCGGGCTCGATAGCAGCCACTGCATCATCCTCATGTCGTTCGATGAGGTTGACTCGCTGCGGTAGATCCTGACGCACCAGCAGCAGAGATTTTTTTACCACCTCAGCCAGAGGGCAAGCCTGGTCCTCGTTTGACGGTGAGCCAGCAGCGTTGCTTTTGTGCCGGGACATGGCCAGCAATCGGTCGGTTATCGAGCGGATGCGATAGACCTGATCAACGATCAGATCAATCTCCACGCTCAGTTGCTCACGCACAGGGCCCATGTCCTGTACAAGGATGTCCATGTTGCCAAGAATCACCGCCGTCGGATTGTTGATCTCATGCGCGACGCCTGCGGTCAGCTCGCCAAGGGCCGCCAGACGTTCTGCGGTGGCAAGGCGCTCGCGTGTCTGTCGCAATAGATCGATTGACTCTTGAAGGCTGACATTGCGCTCTTCGAGTGCCTCGGTACGCTCTGCCACCTTACGCTCAAGACTGCGAGCGTCTTCTTCTATTCGTGCGCGCTGGGCCGCCAGTGCATCGAGCATCGCATCGAACTGGGTTGCCAGTGCATCAAATTCGTCAGATGTTTCCAGCGTGCCGATACGTCGTGTCTTGCCGGCAGCGGTCGCTCGCGCCACTGCCGCCATTCGCTCAATGGGGCGATAGATTGATCGCGCCCCGAGCGATGCAGCAACCGCTGCCAAGGCACAACCGGCGAGTACCACCCCTGCGATAGCGAATATGCCGCGCTGCAGATCAGATCGATAAGGCGCTTCGAGAAAACCTGCGTACAGCATGCCGACGCGATTGCCCGCCGAGTCGATGATCGGCTCATAGGCCGATATGTACCAGTCGTTGACAACAAAGGCGCGGTCGGTCCAGAGCTTGCCCTCGCTCAACACCCGACGCCTCACCTCAGCGGATACCCGGGTGCCAAGGGCGCGCTCTGTGTCGGTCGAAGGCACGTTGGTACTGATACGCACGTCATCGAGGAAGATGGTCACCGTGCCCCGCCCACCCGGTGACACACTGCCTGGCCCGTAGACAAGATCACGCACCGTATCGACAATATCGCTGTTGCGATTGAGCAGCACCCCTCCCTGCAGCAAGGCAATGCGTTGGCCATCTGCCTGCACTACCGGGAAGACAGCAAGGATCATCATGGCGCGATCCTCGACAGCCCCTGCAACTGCACGCGCATCCGGTGCCGCCCGTGGTGTGTCAACCAGTGGCAACACCACTTGTGCAGGATCGACCAGGGGACGATCACCCTCGCGCCACTGCGCGCTGGTATAGATCTCGATCCCCGCATGACCACGTGGCCGCCCCTCCTGCACGCCACCGATCACAGCATCAATCAGCGGCGAGGTACGCAGCGCGTGTGCCACCCATGCGCCTGCGCTGAAGCGTTGATCTCCGGTGGCATTGAGCAGACGCAGAAAATCAAACCCCGCCATTGTCTGTTCGCTTTCGATGATTGCAGCCAATCGCGCATGATCACTTGTTGCCAGCGCATCACCGAGCGCGGAACTCGAGGCAAGCGATTCGAGCTCTGCAAGCGCATCGCTCTGCAGTCTGACAAAACTATCCCGAGCGACTCTCAGGTCGGTGGTCACTCGTGAAAACAGCAGACGATAGGTAACGTCTGTTGACCAGTTCGCCGCAATCGCCACCACAGTACCAGCGAGTAACAGCAGCGGGACAAGAACGAGCGCAAGCAGACGATAGCGAATACCACCAAACGGCCAAAAGCTGCCGATCAAGCTTCGGTTTCGCGCGCCCAAATCTGTTCCTTGCGCTCGAGCGTCTTGCGCGACACTCCAAGTTGCCGTGCCGAGGCAGACTTGTTGTTGCCGTGGGACGCCAATACGGACTGCATATGCGCTCGCTCCACCGCCTCCATGGGCCAGTCGAGCGGGTAGCCTGTTGCAAGAGCTTCGGTCAGCGCGCCGTCCACGCCTGTGTCTTGCGCGGCATTATCATGTGAGGCGTGGCGCAAGCTGTCAGCCGGCAAGCGCCCGAGAAGGAGGGTTCTTTCGATAATGTTGCGAAGCTCGCGCACGTTGCCAGGCCATCGCCAGGCACGCAATCGTTCGTAGTCGGTGTGCATGAGCTCCACCGGATCAACGCGCATTTCTGCCGTCAGGCGCTCGATGAAGTGACTCACCAGTAGCGGTAGATCGTCTAGCCGGTCACGCAAGGGTGGCACCTTGATGGGCAACACGTTGAGCCGGAAATACAGATCCTGTCGAAACGTACCCTCTTCAACCATCGCCGCAAGATCACGATTGGTCGCAGCAAGCACGCGAACATCCACAGGTATTTCTCGCTCCGCACCTACAGGACGTATCATTCTCTCTTCAAGTACCCGGAGCAATTTTGCCTGCATTGACAACGGTAACTCACCGATCTCGTCGAGAAACAGCGTGCCGCGCTCCGCATGCACCACCAGGCCCTCGCGCGACTGCACTGCACCCGAGAACGCGCCACGCACATGACCGAACAACTCGCTCTCGAACAACTCGCCCGGAACCGTTCCGCAGTTGACGGCAACGAATGCTCCGGAACGCCGCCCCAGCTGATGCACCGTACGCGCGACCAGTTCCTTTCCGGTGCCCGTTTCACCCTCGATCAGTACTGTCGTCGGGGTCGGAGCAACACGCTGCGCAAGCTCCAGCGTTTCTCTGATGGCGGCGCTTTCGCCGACCACGCCCTGATCGCGCTGCAATTGTTGCAACTGCAGCTTGAGCAACGAGTTCTCGCGTAGTACTTGACGTTGAGTCAGGGTCCGACCCAAGGCCAATGTCATCTCCTCGATACGAAACGGTTTGAGCACAAAATCATGCGCGCCGTGACGTATGGCCTCTATCGCCATGTTCAGGTCCGCGTAAGCGGTCATGTAGATCACATGCGTGCGCACACCACGCTCGCGCAAATGAGCCAGCCAATCGAGACCCGACAAGCCCGGCAGGCGAATATCCACGATTAACACATCGAAGTGGAAGCGCAGCCGCAGAGCTTCTGCCTCCTCGGCGCTGGAGGCGACCTCGATCATCGCGCAGCGAGGCTCAAGAGCCCGCTTGAGAAAGTTGCAGATGCCAAGCTCATCGTCGACGACAAGGATGGCTGCGTTGGCGAGCAGGCGATCAAAGCCCGAGTCGCGCTCTGTTGACTCACGATTCCGGCTTACCACTTGCGGACGTCCAACATCCGTGCTGTCCTGCACGAAGGCGGTAGCAGTCGGAGTCTGAGTCATGGCGTGACACCTCTCATTGGGTGACCCTAGCGTCCATGACTCCTGCAGGTCAAGCAGTGACGTCACGTGTCTTGTCACGAAATTCGCACACATCACGAATAACGCAGCTCGGACATCTGGGCTTGCGCGCCACACAAGTGTAGCGCCCATGCAGAATCAACCAGTGATGCGCGTCCATCAGATAGTCCTTGGGCACATGACGCAACAGTTTTTTCTCCACCTCATCCACCGTCTTGCCCCTGACCAGGCCTGTGCGATTGGAGACACGAAATACATGTGTATCCACAGCCAGCGTGGGCTGGCCAAATGCAATGTTAAGCACCACGTTGGCGGTTTTTCTGCCCACACCGGGCAAGGCCTCCAGCGACTTGCGATCTGCCGGCACCTGACCGTCATGTTGCTCCAGCAGAATGCGACAGGTCTCGATCACGTTTTTCGCCTTGTTGTTGAACAGACCGATGGTGCGGATGTGCTCGATCACGCCATCAACTCCAAGATCAAGCATGGTCTCAGGCGTGTTTGCCACCGGATACAGCTTGCCGGTGGCCAGATTGACGCTGATATCAGTTGCCTGAGCCGACAGGATCACAGCGACCAGCAGTTCAAAGGGGCTCGTATAGTCGAGCTCCGGCACAGGATGAGGTCTCTCCTCAGCGAGTCGTCGAAAAATCTCTCGGCGTTTGTCAGCGTTCATCGGTTCAAACTATCATCACCGCATGTGCGGACGAGTAAATGTCAGCGACCTGGAGGGGCTCGACGAGTTGATCGCGTCGATTATCGAGCACACGACCAGGCCTCAGGCCCCGGACGTAGCCGAGCCCGCGCCCACAGCACGCATACCGCGATGGAATGTCGCGCCGACTCGCTCGCTCGACGCGGTGACCCGCGACAGGTCCATCGTCAGAATGCACTGGGGAATCAAGGCGCCCTGGAAGGGAACGCAGCCGCCCTTGATCAACGCACGTTCAGAATCCGTGTTCGACAAGCCAAGCTTTCGCGAGCACGCCCGCACCAGACGATGCATCCTTCCGATCAACGGATTTTACGAATGGCAGCGCAGCGCCAGACAACGCCACGCCTACTACATCCGCCCATGCGCCGGACCGGGCCTGCTCGTCGCCGGTATCTGGGCCCCGCCGGCCGGTAGTGAGCAACCACTGCCGGCCTTGTGCTTGTTGACCCGTGCTGCGGACTCACACTTCACCGACATCCACGATCGCATGCCAGTCATGCTCACACCGACCGCGGCGCGGCGATGGATGAGTGAGGATGATCTTTGCGAACACGCCATACAAGAGCCCTCGAAGATCGAGCTCGCTGTGGAGCGTGTGGGAGACTACGTCAACAGCGCCAGAAACGAAGGTCCGGAGTGCCTCGCACCGCCTCGCAACCTGCCCTTGTTTTGAGGGTGAGCGACACGCGACCTACAGGCTCGACTCGGGCGCGCCGAGGTCAAACTCCCCTGCTACCTCGTCCGGGTCGATACCTTGCGCCAGCAAAGCCTCACGCACGCATTCGATGTCGGCAAGTGTTTTGTCTACGCGTCCGGGAAAGTCGTACTCATTGACGTCCATGGCCTGTGGCAAGTAGGTAAAGGCCACTTTGAGGGCATGAATGAGATCGGTGTCAGACATGGAGGCTTGCAGTTGCAGGTAGATAGTAGTCGGGTACTGTAAGCTCGAGTGTAGCGATTGCAGCATCAGTCGGCTCGCCCGGCACCGGGTTCAATAATTCCGCAGCTGCCCGACCAACACGCCCTGAAAACTGACGCGATCAAGGTGGTAGAGCATCGTCTCCATCGCAGCGTTCTCGGGGATGAGTTCCACTTTGCCGTCGCGTACGGAGCCGAGGCGTTTCAGCGTTGCTTCCTGACCATCGATCAGCGCCACAACGATGTCTCCAGTGTTTGCCGTCTCCTGTTTGCGCAGGATCACCGTATCGCCATCGAGTATGCCGACATCCATCATCGAATCCCCAGTGACTCGCAGGGCGTAGCGATCCGGGCCGATGAAAAAAGCAGCCAGATCAAGATAGTGCTGATCTTCTATGGCTTCGATGGGCATGCCGGCGGCAATTCGTCCCAGCAGCGGTATGCGCATGCCCTGCTCGGCACTCGAACCTCCTGCGTGTCTGCCTTCTGCTGGCAATGCAACAGGTTCGGACACGTCTGACTCCACGCTGGCCGGCAATGCCAGCGGCGTGACCACCATGCTGCGCTGCTCAGCCGTCGGTTCATTGGCCACCTGATCTGATTTGCGGCGACTCGGGAAGGGATGGACGTTGGAGCGATACCCGGGGACATCCAGGCCCACGATGCGCAACCCGCGCCACCCGTTGCCGTGACGCTCCAACCGGCCTTTGCCAATGAGTGACTGCACGTAGCGATGCACGGTGCCCTTGGACTTCAGACGTAAGTCCGATGCCAGTTCAGCGATGGTTGGCGCGACACCTTCGGCCCGGATGTGGCGCTCGATGGCTGCCAGTACACGGGCTTCCAGATGCGTCAGCGGTGGGCCTTCACTCATAAAGATTCTCCAAAAGTTCTCTTTCGATCATAGAGAACGTTTGGAGAATTTTCAACGGCTTTGCGTGCACTCGCCGCTACCTCCAGAACGGAACTCCACAGACAAGTCCCAGCAGACCGTTCAGGCTCACTCACGTGTCACCCAGACCCGCCACAGACAAGCGCAAGGCACAGCCGCCTGCCTCCTCGACAGCATTGCCGACCTGGCTGCTTGCAGCGTCCGCCGATGTCGCAGCTGATCACCGCCTGCGCGAGGTCTGCCTGCCTGGCGAGCCTGAGTGGCTGCAGGACACCAACCACGAGCTGGAGATCCGACTGCTCGAGCTGAGCCGTAAGGATGGCCGACTCGTCGCCGTACTGCAGCCACTGCAGACCGGCGCGGTAATCGGTGCTGACCATGGAATCGAGATGTTTGTGCAACGCGGAAGCGTTCTTCTCGGCGATGAAAGACTTGGCCCAGGCACCTATCTGCGACTACCACGGGACCCGGGAGAGATCCGCGCCATCACGCTGCTCGAGGAGTCGCTGGTCACCGTTGCCATCGGCCAGATCGAGTCCACCGATACCGAGGTTCGCCGCATGGATACCAACGACGACGCAGCCTGGTTCGAGGGGCCGGTTGGCGGTGTGGAGGTCCTGCCACTGCATGGGCACGGGACCAGCACTGTCATGCTGGTGCGCTGGCACACAACCGCTGCCTTTCACCCCAATCTGGATCCGATCGGAGAGGAACTCTATGTGCTGAGCGGAGCACTTCACGACTCCAGCGGCACCTACCCCGCCGGCAGCTGGATCCGAAACCCGGTACCTGCCTGGCAGTCATGGGCTGGCACCCCTGGCACCCTCGTCTGGTACAAAAGCGGGCATTTTCCAGACGGTGTGACGATCACGCAAAACGAGCCAGGGTAAACCGACTCGCGCCCAACCAGCCCATCAGGACTGATCGAGGCTTTCGTTACCTCTTGATCTGAATAGTCGTCACCAGCCGCCGAGCGCCTGTTCGCAATACAGCGTGATGCCTACTGCCTCGGAGAACCGATCACAACAGGCCGGTACCTTGCACTGAAACACAGCGGGACGCATACGCTGCAAGGCAGTGGACCACAGGATCTGGTAAAAGAGCGGCCAACTTCCCTTGAGCGTGAGCACTGCGCGTGCAGACAGACGCAGATCAATCGGCAACACGTTCAACCGCACCCAGAGCCTGTGAGCGCCTTGGTACCGCCGAACTTGCGCAACTGGCAAAAGAGATCAAGAGCTGGGGCCTGGACCTGGGCTTGTCTGCTGTTGGCATCACCGACACCGATCTTGCCGCACACGAAGTGCACTTGTTGAATTGGCTCGATGCCGGGCGCCATGGCGAGATGGAATGGATGGAGCGACATGGCACCCGCCGAAGCCGACCCTCGGATCTGGTGCCTGGCACGGTGCGTGTGATCTCCGTGCGTCAGGACTACTTCCCTCCTGATGCAGCAGATGCACACGAGAATCTCAAGGCAACCCACCGCGCCTACGTATCGCGCTACGCACTTGGCCGCGACTATCACCGCGTGCTGCGAAACCGCTTGCAAACATTGGCCACACGTATAGAAAACAAGATTGGGCCGTTTGGCTATCGAGCGTTTACCGATAGCGCGCCCGTGCTGGAAAAAGCACTGGCTGAGAAGGCAGGACTCGGCTGGATTGGCAAACATGCCAACCTGATTTCACCGAACGCCGGCAGCTGGTTTTTCATCGGCGAGCTGTATACCGACCTGCACTTGCCCGTAGATCTCGCAACCACAGAGGACCATTGCGGGTCTTGCCGCACTTGTATTGAAGCCTGTCCGACTCAGGCTATCGTCGGCGAGCGTGAGGTCGATGCACGTCGCTGTATCAGCTATCACACTATCGAGCTTGAGGGACCGATACCTGTCGAGTTCCGTCAGGCCATGGGCAACAGAATCTATGGCTGTGATGATTGTCAGTTGGTGTGCCCCTTTGACAAGTTCACACCACGCGGGGAGCCGGCCTTTGCTCCGCGACACAGTCTGGATACGGTCACGCTGACCGAACTGTTTGCCTGGACCGAACGGCAGTTTCTGAGCCGCTTTGAGGGTTCGCCCATACGCCGTATCGGATACGAACGCTGGCTACGCAACATTGCCATAGCCCTTGGCAATGCGCCCACCTCCCCTGACACGTTGCGCGCACTCGATAGCCGCCGGGCGCATGAGTCCGAAGTGGTAGCTGAGGCCGTTAGCTGGGCTATCACGCAGCATGACACTCACAAAATCTAGGCAAGCTTCTTTTCCCAGAACAAGGCATTACCAATGGTCGGGTCAAGCGCATAACCGTTGAACCCGAGTCGCTGGTATACCGCTTGAGCACGTGCATTGCCCTCCAGCACTTCAAGTGTGATCTTGCAGGCATCGAGTGAGGATGCGGCCATTTCTATGGCGGTAAACAAGGCGTCAACCACGCCCTGCCCTCGGGCGTCGGGCACGACATAGGCGTCGTGGATGTTCACAATGGGCTTGGCAGCAAAGGTTGACACCGACGTAAAGCAATTGGCCAAACCAAGCCCTCGCCCCTCATATTCAGCGACAACCGAGAACGCGTTTGGTGTATTCGCCAGAACTTCGGCAAGCTGCTCACGTGTGCTGGCCGACAGCGGCGCGCCTCCACCCATGGGGTCGCGCGCATAGGCATCGAGCAGATGGATCAACAGCGTCGCATCGCGAGCATCGGTGTAGTCAAGCTCACGGCAGGTGACAATCATTTGGGTACACGCTCATCCCTGGACAGAGGCAGGTGTGATCTTAACGTCGCAAGCGCCTGTGATGTCCATGCGCAATCTATTGCCTTGTGTGCGCTGCTGCCGAGTTCCCAACGTGCCTGCACTGGTGCAGGTACAACAGTTCGCAACAGGGCATCTGTTGACTTGAGTACACCAGGCTTTCTGAGAATGATGGTAGCTCTGTGCTTCAACCACTCCATGATCGGTTGCGGCACGTACTCCACGCTGCCTGCCTTACAAGGCGTCGTCTACCCGAGTGAATGCGCTTGAACTGATGACAGGCCCGGTCGGGCCGCCGCTCTTGGTGCCGCCAGCAGGTTCAACACTGATCGCAAATGCTACCCCGGCCCTCAATCGTTCCAGCGCTGCCTCGGACGACAGTTGGTAAGTCCTGGACGAGCCATCACGGTAGGGTAACAGTCCAACCGACTCAACTCCGCCGTCGTCAGGAAGCAACACCCACAACTGATGTGACTGCGTGTCCGACTGTGCCGGAGTTTGCAGAGCGATCGCGCGCAGACTACCGTCTGTCTCATCCGCAACCACAAGCCACAATACAGCGCCCTCTTCGTCACTCAGAACGGCCACTACATCAAGGTCATCGGCGACGCCTGCCGATACGGCAGGTATGTCCGCACCAACAGGATTGCCAGTGGGATTCTCGGACGCATACATGACCGGGTTGAGTCTGAACTGGTTGAGTACAAGTGCCCCGAGAGCGACACTTGCAACCATCGAGGCGACGGCTGCAAAGCGCCACAGAGGCAAGCGATTTGCGGCACTGTCTATCCCGTTGACATGGAGTTTGACCGCACGCTTTGAGATTGATGTGGTGTCGGCAGCTGACGGGACCAAGTCGTCCAAACGACGTGTTATCTCCTCCCAGACAAACCTCGGTACCGATGTAGCGACTGATTGCGCGGATTGTTGCGCCAGCACGGAGTCCAGCGTTGCCAGGTGAGTCTCCCAGAAGTACACCATGGATCTGGCATCGCTATCCCGCTCAAGTAACTTTTCGAACAGATCGCGCTCTGGACCACGCAGGGTACCGAGAACGTACTCACCCGCTTCGACAAGCCACCACTCTTCCTTGTCAGTACTACTCATGAAACTGATCCAGGCAACGGCGCAGTGCGCTCAGGCTACGCCGGATCCAGCTCTTGACAGTGCCAATCGGAGCGCCAGTCTGCGCACTTAACTCCTCCTGCGAGTAACCCTCGCAAAATGCTCGCACCACACAGGAACGAGGTGTTGGTGCGAGTTGCTCCAGACAATGGAGCAGCGGTAGCGCTGAATCAAAGTCGTCCGGGCGCTGGCCCGGTGATGCATCCACCAGCTGTTCAAGCAATCGCTCGCCATTGTCCAATTCCAGATCAACTCTTATCTGTTGATAACGCATCGTGTCTATGGCCTGGTTTCGTGCAATGCGCGACATCCATGCCATGGGGACCGAGAGATCGGGATCGTAGTGATCAGCACGCTGCCAGATCTTGATGAAAACTTCCTGCAAGGCTTCTTGTGCGATGGCCTCCACTTTCAACATACGCAGCAAAATGCGATACAGAGGCCAGCTGGTATGCAAATACAAGGCTTCAAAGGCGCGCCGGTCACCTGTTGCCGCGGCTTGCAAGAGCCCGCGAAGCTCGTCGTTATCAGCTTTGTCTTTCACTATCGGGGCAGCAGTCTGTTGCAAAGGTAGCGAGTTATCACTTGTCGCGTCGGCACATTGTCGCGACAAGGACAGCATCAGTCGCGGCGGCCTGTAGTGTATGCACCTGCAGCAGAAAAAAATACAGTTGGTGCATCTCGCGCTCATGTTTGCCCGTAGACTGAGGTTGCCCGGCACACAAGGGCGAATTCATGCGAACAGAGATTGAGCTCAGACATGCAACAACGAAATGCCCTACCACGGACCAAAGCGAGGTCGCTAGCCGCCGGCTTGGCCTTGATCGCCTCGTGCGGCCTGCAGGCAGCCGACCACCAGGAAGCGCCTGGCGCAACCGCTCAGCTGTCAGCTGACATTGGTGACTATTACGCCTGGCATGCGGATGGGCAGCTGAACCTGATCGTGACCTTTGGTACTTTCAGCGCGCCCGGCATGGAAGCGGCCTTCGATGAGAGCGTGCTGTACGGAATGCACTTTGACACCTCGGAGACCCCGGACGCGGTATCCGACTTCGATCTGTATGTGCGTTTTGCACAGAATGTTGACGGAGATTGGGGCCTGCGCGTCTCCGATGCCTCGGATACCTCACTGATCGAAGGCGCCGTGGACACTGTTCTGTCAGGTGACGATATCGCAGCCTACGCTGGCCTCGCCGACGATCCCTTCTTCTTCAATGCAAGCGGGTTCAACGAGACGATATCCACCGGCGTTATCTCCTTCGACCCGACTCAGGACGATGTAGCCGGCCTCAACATCACAGTGCTTGCCGTGCAACTGCCCGTGGAGACTGTCATGCCAGGTGGCGGCGCGCTTCAAACCTGGGCCACTACCGCCTCTCAATAAGACATCATCATGAAAACCTTAAAGAAACTATCAGTAGTTGCATTGACTCTTCCACTGTTTGTACTGGCCGCTTGCAGCAGTGATGACGACGATGGAGCGGATACCCCAGAGGCTGAGCCGTTTGCCTTCTCGACAGACGCGATCGAAACATTCACCCGCGTGGACCGAATGGGCATGCCTGCAATTGCGACAGCCCTGATCGAGAGCACGGATGCCTACAACATGGCGGACCCCGTCAACGATAGCGCGGGTGATTTCGTACCCGAAATCCTGGGAAGCCTTACATTTCTGCACGGCGCGCTTGATCAGCAGCTCACTGACCTTGGGCTAACTCCCTGCACGGTAGTGGGCGACGGCACGGGTACCTGTGCGCAGTTTGCTGTGCCGTTGATCCTGCCCGACACCCTTAAAATTGACACCACTACTGCCAGCGGCTTCCCGAACGGACGCTTGTTGACCGATCCAGTCATTGACGTCACTCTGGCTGTCGCCCTGCTTGAACTCACCGGAGACGAGCCACCGCAAACCCCGGGCGATCTGGTCGGCGTGCTCAACCCGGCTGCAAACGACCTCGCGTTCGGGGATGCTTTCCCATTCGTAGCAGCGCCACACCAGCCGTAGTTCGACGGGGATGAGTACAGCAGATACGATGGCAAGGAAGCCTCTCCCCTTATCACCTGCACCTTGGCTGCGAGCGGCGCTGTTGTGCACGAGCGTGCTGATATCAGCGCCGGCGCCGGCAAGTGCCAACCGAGCTTCAATTCCGGTTGACACAGGCACTACCGGCGAGGTTCCAGCCGCCGGGGCCGTGAGAACAAGCGGCTCCTTCGATGAAGAGCTTGCGCGGGTAGACGCCACCATCGATTCAATCGAGAGGCTCGTTCGTGCCAACAAGCGTTCGTGGCTACACCTTGAAAGACTCGCATCAGCACGCCTTGACCGTGCACGCCTTTCAGGCAATGCCACAGACTATCGTGCTGCGCTTGACGCCATTGACAGAGCGTTTGCCTTGTCCGGCGACAAAGCCGGGCCGTTTCTGACACGAGCGGGTATCAATGTTGCGGTGCACCGCTTTGATCAAGCGATGAGCGATCTTGATATCGCGGGCAATGCCCTGTTGGTCGATCAGGCCACCGCGCTGCGGATCAAGGGTCTGCGTGCCGATGCTCTCATGCAAACCGAAAACCACGTTGAAGCCGGTGCGATTTATCAGCAACTGAACGCATCCGCTCCAAGCATGATCAGCGCCGTGCGAATGGCTCATTGGCATTCTGCACAAAGCGACTATCAAGCAGCAGAGCAATGGCTGGAAGTCGCAAGCGAGCGATTCCTCGGCACGTCGGCTTATGCTCTTGGTTGGATGCAACTGCAACGTGGGATTGTGCATCTGGAGCAGCAACAGCTGGACGAGGCGCACCACTACTTCACCATGGCCAACGAGACCTTTCCTGGCTATTGGCTCATTGAAGAGCACGTCGCGGAAGTCGATACGCTGCAAGGACGTCTGGAGCAAGCGGAGGTCAGTTATCGGGACATCGTCGCGCGAACAGGTCTACCGCAAATGATGATCGCCCTTGCCGATGTTCTGGAGGCTCGCGATGCAGCCAGCCATGAAACTGAAATCGCATCCCTTCGAGATCAGTCGCAATCGCTGATAGACGCCGCTGAACAAGACCTGCCAGGACTGATGACAGATCATTGATTCAATGATCGCTCAAGGCAAGGAATGTCGATTGCGGTCTGTCAGTGATCAACGTCAGGCGCTTCATCGGTAACGACCTGTCCTGTGGCTCTTCGCCACAGAATGGCTCCCGAGAGGCCAATGCCAAGAAAGACGCTGACGAGAATGAGCGCGAGCCATTCAAACGATTGAGTGTTGCCTGTTGAGACCCAGCCCTCCTGCAAGGAGAGGTAGATAATGGCGGCAAACAGCACCCCGACGATGATCGCGCCGAGTTTGCCCAAGGCCTTCCAGGCTGCAATCAGCAGCGCGATATTGGCCAGCAGCGTGATGATTGCAACCAGCACGACCCACGCATCCATCGGGTTTTCATGGGTAAACACCCAATGGCCTATGGATGTACCGGTAGGGTTGTAGGTAGCAAAGACCACGATCGCCGCGATCAGCCACCGTGTGAACAGTACGCCGGGCGATGAGCCTCTCAACGCTTTGAACATGTCAAATTCCCTGAATGCAATGCAAGCTTTTACACAGTCTAGCGGTCTCAGCCAGACTTGTTGGCCGCGGCATTGCGTGCCCGCAGATCAGCCAGGCGTTCTGCAATCCGGATCTCGAGCCCGCGTGACACAGGTTCATAGAACACTGGTGCGTCGAGCGACTCCGGAAAGTAGTTGGCACCTGCGGCAAATCCGTCCGCCTCATCGTGAGCGTAGCGATACCCATCCCCATGTCCCAGATCCTTCATCAGGCTCGTGGGGGCATTACGCAAGTGCATCGGAACAGGGTCTGAGCCATGCTCGGAGACAAATTGCCTGGCACGCTTGAAGGCGTTATAGACCGCGTTGCTCTTGGCAGCTACCGAGGCAAACACGATAGCGTGGGCAATGGCCAGATCCCCTTCTGGTGAGCCGAGACGCTCATACGACTGCCAGGCATATACCGCAAGCTCGGCTGCACGAGGGTCGGCATTGCCGATATCCTCACTGGCAAAACGCAGAACCCGCCGAGCAATGTACAAGGGGTCACACCCACCGTCGAGCATGCGGCAGTACCAATACAGGGCCGCGTCGGGGTCAGAGCCTCGCATGCACTTGTGCAAGGCGGATATCTGGTCATAGAAAGCATCCCCGCCCTTGTCAAAACGACGCAGGGAATCGCGTGTGACCTCACGCAGAACCGCCTCGTCAATCACTCTCTGACCCTCTTGCTCACGCGCACAACTCGCAGCGAGTTCAAGCAGAACGAGTGTCTGGCGTGCATCACCGTCGGCCAATGCTGCAAGCGTGTCGCGATCGGGTTCAGACATCGCGACATTACCGCCGAGCCCGCGTCGCTCATCATCGAGCGCGCGGTCGATGATGCGGCGCAAGTCGTCTGTCTCGAGCGAGCGCAACACATAAACCCGTACGCGCGACAACAAGGCGTTGTTCAATTCAAAACTCGGATTCTCAGTCGTTGCGCCGACAAAATGCAGAGTGCCGTCCTCGATGTGAGGCAGAAAAGCGTCCTGTTGACCCTTGTTGAAACGATGAACCTCGTCAACAAACAACACGCTGCGGCGACCGGTCCGTTCACGGAGATCACGCGCCTTGGCCACGCTCTCGCGAATGTCTTTCACCCCGGACAAGACCGCAGAAAGACTCATGAAATGTGCATCGCAGTGGGTTGCGATCATGCGAGCCAACGTCGTTTTGCCGGTACCGGGTGGCCCCCAGAACACCATCGAATGCAGGCGGTCCTGCTCGAGTGCCATACGCAAGCTCGAGCCCTCGCCAAGCAGGTGAGACTGCCCGCAAAACTCGTCCAGGGTAGAAGGTCGCAAGCGATCGGCCAGCGGACGCGTTGCAAGGTCCACCGCTACCGTGTCGTGGACGTCTGCGAGCACCGCCTCGCCCTGATCAAACAGGCCAGGTGTCGAGGTCACGCGGCATCCCTGTAGGCAACACGCCCGAGCGGGTGGACAAACCCGATACGCTCCAGATCACTGTGAATGCTCGTGATCAGTGCGTAATCCTGGCAGCGCCGCGCCGAATCGAACAAGAGCTGAAAGAGCACATCACGCTGGGCATGGCTTCCACCGAGCTGCCACAGGGACGCGCGCGACGATGCGCCACAGGCAACCACCTGCTGATGCCTGCCCGCTCGATGCGCAGCAATGAACTCGAGCACCACAGGGACGCCGCGATACGTCCTCGCCAATGCGCTCTGTTGCTCGCTTGCCAGCGCATTGACGTTGTTGAGCAATGCCTGCTGGCGCCCGAGCTGACCGGTCGCAGCCAACACCATTGCTACATGCAGGGTTGTGAAAGGGTTTGATAGATCATCCCAACTGCCCTCTATCGCATTGGCAAGCACCTGCCAACGCTCACCGACATCTATCCCTTGAAGCTCGAGACGAATCAGATTGGATGCGCCGTTCTGGATGTCGAGGTAGAAGTCTGGCAGCGCCTTCTGAAATGGCAACTCGGAGTTGCGTATCCAGGTGTCGTGAATCTCCAACGCCGCCTCAAACTGGCCCTGTTCGATATGGCACAAACAACGATGCCACCACAGGTGATACTTCATCGGACCACCGGCATCCCAACCGCCCTTGAGCTCGTCCAGCCAACGAATACCCTCAGCGCTTTCGCCCTTCATCTCCAGCACGTGAGCCACCGAATGAGCACCCCACAGGTTATTCGGATCACGCTCAACTGATTCACGTCCCAGACGCTCGGCAAGAGCCAGATCCCCGGTCTCCTCCAGATCAAAGGCGCGCAGCGCCAGCCAGTCTGCATACCCCTCTATCGAGGAGCACCAGAACGCATCCACACGCGCGGACTCGGCCTCTGCACGCTGCATGTCTCCGGTCCAGAACAACTCGCCTTGCAAGAGCACCGAAGCAAGCAGATCAGTCGGGCAATGTTCAAGAATCGCCGACAAGCGCTCGACAACTGCATCGGGCTCTCTGGCAATCGCGCTCTCGAGAACATCGACGTACAAGCGCTCTCGCGCGGATACCTGGTCGCGCTGCGCGGCTGCCGCAGCATATGCCTCACGTGCGGCTTCAAGTCCCGACAGCTTGCGCACGCCACATCCCATCATCCCGGTGAGCACCTGCCCCATCACACAGTCAGGGTCCAGTTCGCGAACGCGTGCAAGTGTTGGCGTCAAGGCTGAACGGCGGCCGACCAGATGCGCTATCGCTTCATCAAGGGCTACCGCCGCCCGAGGCTCAACCGTGCTGATCGCGTGCCCGCGACGGTCAGTGAGCATGTGGTCAGTCAGCGCCGATCACGTCGACACCCGGCGGTGCGACGAAACTGAACAACTCGTCCTCCGGATCGATGTTTGCGTCGAAGTCGCTGAAACGAATCTGGGTGGCCTGCCCGAAGCTGTCACGCAGCTCCATGGCCGCAAGTTCGCCGTCATCCAGACCCACAAACACGGCATCAAAATCCCCATCCGCTGTCATCGGGGCGAGTTCAAACCAGTCAATACCGTCCGAGCTGCCAAGAGACTCAACAGTAAATACGCTGTCCAGTGGCTCGGTTCCCATCAACACTACCAAGGGCGTGCCGGCTACCCGCTCATCGATCTGGTTGACTGTCACCTGTTCGAGATCCGGGTCATAGAGCCATACGCGTTCGCCATCGGCAACGAGAACCTGGCCGCTGGCACCGCTGTCAGGTGCCGCATATTCCCAACGAAAACGCGCTGGGCGCTCGAGCACCACAGTGCCCGAAGACGTCTGAAGCGTATCGCCATCTGCGTCATACAGGGTTTGTTCAAAGCGGGCCGAAAAGGCATTGACCTCGGCCATGAAATTGTCCAGCGCGGCCGTATCGGCAATCGCTGCAGCAGGGATTGCGCCCGACAGGAGCAGCAAAGTCGTCCGATAAAAGGTTCTCATGGGACAGAGTGTGGCATGCGAATCGACTGTCATCCCTTGTGTGTGCATTACCGCCTGTGAAGCACCCCTACAGACCGAAGGCGCAGAGCGGGATCAGCGTTCAAGCATTAAGACGTCAGGCGACTGATCTTGTTCCCCACCCTCAGCAGAACGCTAGTCCTGAGCGCGCTCAGCCCAACCTGCAAAGATATTTTCCAGGGCCACGACCACGTAGTACAAGACGATGCCGAGAAAGGCGAGCGCGATGAGCACCGCAAACATCAAGGGGTAGTCCGAGTTGGTCTTGCCAGAATCAAACAAGGCACCAAGACCTCGCCCGTGCGGTGAGACAATCTCCATCAGATTGGTGCCGATAAAGGCCAGTGTCACAGCCACCTTCAAGGCTCCGAAAAATTCGGGCAAGGTCTTGGGCAGGGCAATCTTTCTGAAGATGGTGAAGCGTGAGGCGCCAAGTGAGCGCAGGATGTCGCGGTACTCTGGCTCCAGAGTAGACAGACCAATCGAGACCGAGACCGCGATCGGGAAAAACGAGATCATGAACGCGATCAGAATCGTGTTGAAGTCGTGAGCGCCGACAAACAGCAACGCGACAATCGGCACAACCGTCGCCTTGGGGACTGCGTTGAACCCGACCAACAAGGGATACAGCGCATCACGCATCGTGCGTGAAAAACCCATGACCATGCCGAGCAGCACACCGACGACAACGGCGAGCAACAATCCCACTACCGTGCGCCATAACGTCTGCCAGCCCATGGTCAAGAACAAGCCCCAATACCGCTGGTAGGCCGGCAACAAATCTGAAGGCGACGCCATCTTGTAGTTTGGCCAGTCGTTAAACCAGACCAGGGCCTCCCACAACAGCAGAAATACCAAAAGAGCGATCAGCGGAACCAGCAGCTTGCGCATGCTCATTGGGATGCTCCACTCGATGTTTGCGCCACCTGGGCCTCGCCTTCCCGCGCTATGCGAATCTGGTCACGCAAGGTGGCAAGCATGTCTGCCGACTCCGCGGTGTACATCATGTCCAGATCCCGCGGTGCTTCTGATGGCACATCAAGCACGTATTGCGTGCGTGCCGGACGACCGGACAGCACCACCACCTGATCGGCAAGAAAGATCGACTCGCGCAAATCATGCGTGATCAAGATACCCGTAAAGGGCTCGCGCGCCTTGAGCTCATGCATGATCTGCCAGAGGTCCTCGCGCGTGAAAGCATCGAGCGCACCAAAAGGCTCATCGAGAATCAGGACCTCAGGCTGATGTACAAGCGCACGACACAGTGAGGCTCGCTGACGCATCCCGCCTGACAGCTCTGATGGTCGCTTGTCCTCAAAACCCTCCAGGCCAACCAGCGCCAACAGCGAGCGCGCACGCTCCTCCTTGGCACGCTGCGATAGTGTGGTTGGCACGATCTCAAGCGGCAGCAACACATTCTGCAAGATCGTGCGCCATTCGAGCAATACCGGATTCTGGAACGCCATGCCCACCGTCGCGCGAGGCGTTGTGACTCGTTCCCCATGCAGATAGACGTCGCCGCTGTCCGGGATCATCAGGCCAGCAACCAGCCGCGTCAGCGTGGACTTGCCGCAACCCGACGGCCCAACGACCGCCGTGAAGCCGCCCTCGCGCACCGACAGCTCGAGCCCTGCCAGTACCGGGAGCGGCCCCGAGGCTGTTGAATAGGCGTGGCGGACGTCCCTGATTTCGATTAATTTGTCCACGGACGCAGGCGCCAGGCAATCAGGGCAGAGCAAATCCACCTTCCGGCAGGAAGGTATCAGTGAAATACAATCCCGCATCGGGCTCGTTCTGGAACTCGTAGGTCAGGCGAATTTGCTCAATGGCATTGGCCAGACGATCAGCATCAATACCGCCCATGCCGTTGGCCGTCGTGTACTCGGTGACCACATTGGCGTCGATGGCGAGTTGCAAGCGACGCTGCTCAAGCTCGGCATCGGCTGCCGGGTTGCGCTCCATCAGACTCTTGGTGGCGCTTTCAGGGTCACTGATAGCCGCAGCCCAGCCCTTGCCAACCGCTGCCAGAAACGCCTTTACCGCATCCGGATTGGCTTGCGCGAAGTCGGTATTGACGATGATGGCATTGCCGTAGAGATCCACCCCGTGGTCGGCCATCAGGATAGTGGAGATGTCGTCTTCGGGCACCCCAAGACGCACCAGGTTCAAGAATGAGGAGAACGAGAAGCCGGTGACAGCGGCAACATTGCCCTCTGCCAGCATCGGCTCGCGCGTCGGGAAGCCAACAGGCTCTACCGTTATCGCATCCACATCGATCCCGGTTTCGGCAGCAAAGATCGGAAACTGCGCCCAAGCACCATCTGGTGGCGGTGCACCGAGTACCTTGCCCTCCAGATCCGCGGGCGCCGAAACCCCAAGACTCTTGCGCCCGACAATGGCGAACGGTGGCTTGTCGTACACCATCATCACCGCCGTGACAGGTGCGCCGGGATTCTGGTCGAGAAAGCGAACCAGGGAATTGATATCGGCAAACCCGACCGGGAACGCGCCAGTGGCGACCTTCGGTATGGCGTCGAGGGAGCCTGAGCCCGCGGTAATCTCGACGTTCAGATCAGACTCTGCAAAAAAGCCTTCGTCAATGGCCATGAAGAACGGGGCCGAGGGACCCTCAAACTTCCAGTCCAGCGCGAAGGGCATGTCGGTGGCCGCGTGAGCCGTGACTGCAGCAAACAGGCCGCCGGCGGCAAGCAGTGATCTCAAAAACATCGATGTGAGCTCCAATTGTGTCAAGTGGGCAAAAGTCTATCTCGCCGACAAGCACTTGGACAGACCCCGAACGTCATTGGGGCATGACCTGACGGCACAAGCCACGGACACAAAGAATTATTCGATGATCAGCCGATACGGCACCCGAAGTCGCCCTGTTACGATGTGGGCTCAAGCACATCACGCGCAACTCACCGACTCCAGTATGGCCACTCAACGCACCTCCGTCGTCGGTCTCGGATCAATGGGCTATGGCATGGCTCAGTCTCTGCTGCGCGCCGGGCATGTGGTACAGGGCTTTGATATCAACCCTGAAACAAGCGCACGCTTCGCGGCCGAGGGCGGGCAAACCGAATCGCAAGGCGAGGCGGCAGCGCGCTGCGACTGCCTGGTGTTGGTCGTTCTCAACGCGGCGCAAGTCGAGCAGGTGCTGTTCGGTAGCGACGGCTGGGCAGAACAGCTTGCAAAAGGTGCCACCATCATCGCCTGTGCCACCGTCGCACCGGCTTTCGCCAGGGAAATGGCAGCGCGCTGCGAGGCCCTCGGCCTGCACTATCTCGACGCACCCATTTCTGGCGGTGCTGCGAAGGCTGCTGATGGACAATTGAGCGTGATGGCCTCGGGCGCTGCAGCAGCGTTTGATGGCGCAAGCCCTGCCCTCGATGCCATGGCTCAAACGGTTTTCAACCTGGGCGACGAGGTTGGTGCTGGCTCTGCCATGAAGGCGGTCAATCAACTGCTCGCGGGAGTGCATATAGCGGCCATGGCAGAAGCGCTGACATTCGGTATGACCCAGGGTGTGAAGCCTGACAAGTTCCTCGAAGTCATCAGCCAGTGCGCCGGCACGAGCTGGATGCTGGAAAACCGTGCACCGCACATTGTCGAGGGTGACTACAGCCCGCGTTCTTCGGTCGACATCTGGCCGAAGGACCTTGGCATCGTTCTCGATATCGCCAAATCAGCACGTTTTGGGGCGCCCCTCACAGCCGCGGCATTACAACAGTTTCTGGCCGCCTCCGGATCAGGCCTCGGTGCAGAAGACGACGCGGCAGTTGCAAAGGTTTATGCGCGTAACGCTGGCCTGACCCTACCTGGAGATGCCTGATGCTGCTCGGCTGTATAGGAGATGACTTTACAGGCTCCAGTGACCTTGCCAACACCCTGGCCAAGGAGGGCATGCACGTTGTGCAGTACAGCGGCGTGCCGGACCAACCTGCCAATGACGCTGTGCAGGCTGGCGTTGTCGCACTGAAGACTCGCTCCATAGCCGCTGCAGATGCCGTTGCGCAATCCCTGGCAGCCCTTGACTGGCTGCTCGCGCAGGGATGCGAGCAGATCTACTTCAAGTACTGTTCAACCTTTGACAGCACAGCAAAAGGCAATATCGGCCCTGTCTCGGAGGCTTTGGCAGACAGGCTGGCGGCCAAGACGGTCATTGTCTGCCCGGCGTTCCCGGGCACCGGACGGTCGATCTATCAAGGTCATCTGTTTGTCAATGACGTGCTGCTTAATGAAAGCGGTATGCAGGACCACCCACTGACCCCGATGCAAGATGCCGATATCCGTCGCGTTCTCGCAGCGCAATCCACGGGCCCGGTCGGTCATGTGGATGCATCGACTGTGCTGTCGGGGGCCGATCAGATTCGCCATGCACTGGCTGGCGAAACTGCTGCGGGCAAGCGATTGATTGTGGTGGATGCAATGCGAGATCAGGATCTGTTGGAGATCGGCCGTGCCGCCAAGGGCATGGCATTGGTCACAGGTGGGTCGGGTGCCGCACTCGGACTGCCCGCAAACTTCGGTATTACCGCGCAATCCGGTACGCGCTGGAAGGGCGAGAGTGGCACCTGTGTGGTGTTGTCAGGCTCGTGTTCGACGGCTACACGTGGACAGATAGAACATCACAGCAAGAATCACCCTCTACTTGAAATTTCAGCAGACAGCCTTTTTGACGGCTCACACACCGCCGAAAAAGCCGCTGAATGGGCGATCCAGAAGGAAGGCATACCGCTGATCTACAGCTCGGCCGAGCCAGCAGTGGTGAAAGCCGCACAGCAACGTTATGGCCGTGAGAAAAGCGCTGAAGTCATCGAGCAGTTCTTTGCCGAGGTCGCGCGATTGGTTACCGCTGCCGGAGTTCGCAAACTACTGACCGCCGGTGGTGAAACCTCGAGCGCGGTGGTTGCGGGTTTGTCGCTAAAGCAGCTCGAGATAGGCCCCGAGATAAGCCCGGGCGTCCCGGCCTTGCGTGCAAGTGACAAACTTGTATTGTCATTGAAGTCTGGAAATTTCGGCAGTCATGATTTTTTTGAGAAGGCCTCAAGCATTTTGAGCGGCGCACGTACATGAGTCAAAGCACGAGCCTACGACAATGAGCACAGCCCTGCGCGAACAGATATGCCTGCTGGCAAAGTCCATGTTTGATCGCGGCTTGACCGGCGGAAGCACAGGCAATATCTCTGCTCGAACAGCAGACGGCGGTTTGCTGGTCTCTCCCACAGGCACGAGTTTTGGAAGACTCGACCCTGCCAGACTGTCGCACTTCGATGTCAATGGCGTACTTGTCGACGGCGACCCACCCACCAAGGAAATGCCCTTGCACGCAGCTTTCTACGACACACGCAGTACCGCAGGAGCGGTTGTCCATCTGCATTCCTGTCACTCGGTGGCCTGGTCCATGATGCCTGAGGTAGATGCCGATAATTTTCTACCGCCCATGACTCCCTACGCCATCATGAAACTCGGCAAGGTCAAGTTGCTACCTTTCTATCGGCCGGGCGACCCGGCTGCCGGCAAGGCACTGCGAGGACTCGCTGGCAAACGCTCTGCTGTGATGCTTGCCAATCACGGGCCCGTTGTAGCAGGCAAGGATGTCGAGGCGGCCTGCAACGCGATCGAGGAACTGGAGGACACCGCACGCCTGGCCATGTTGATGCGCGGTTTGCCTGCAAGAATGCTTGATGAGACACAAGTACAAGACCTGGTAACGCACTTTAATGTGGAGTGGAACGACTGATGCAATTTTCGGCCAACCTTGGTTTTCTCTGGACAGAGTTACCTCTACCCGAGGCGATTCGCGCGGCCGGCAAAGCAGGTTTTGCTGCTGTCGAGTGTCATTGGCCTTATGCGTTTGACCCGGCCGAGGTCAACACCGCGCTCAGTGAAACCGGCATGCTCATGCTGGGACTGAACACGAATCGCGGCGACGTGGAGGCCGGTGACAACGGGCTGGCTGCCCTGCCCGACCGCGCCACCGAGGCGCGTGCAGCCATCGATCAGGCGGTGAGCTATGCCGAGGCTATTGGCGCACGAAATGTTCATGTGATGGCAGGCTTTGCTCGTGGTGAAAGTGCTCACAAGACGTTCGTCGAGAACCTGAAATACGCTTGCACCAGGGCGTCAGCCGCCAACATCACGGTGTTGATCGAACCGCTCAACCACTACGACGCCCCCGGCTATTTTCTACAGACTACCGACCAGGCCATGGAGATCATTGGTGAGGTCGCTGCAAGCAATGTGAAGCTGATGTTCGATTGCTATCACGTGCAATTGATGGAGGGCGATGTCGGCAACCGCCTGGAGCGCCTGCAGGAAAGCATCGGGCATGTGCAATTCGCAAGCGTGCCCGACCGCGGTGCCCCGGATCATGGAGAACTCAACTACGCGCACGTATTCGCAATCATCGACGAGATTGGCTACTCAATGCCACTGGGTGCTGAGTACAAACCCCGAGGCGCCACCGAGCCGACCTTGCAATGGCTGACCGCCTACGGGTAGCGCGCTTGTGACCTAGACAGGCGGTGGTGCGAGCACCTCGCGCTTGCCATTGTGATCAGGGCTTACCACACCGGCCGCCTCCATGTCCTCAACCATCCGCGCCGCGCGGTTGTAACCGATCTTCAGCTTGCGCTGAACAAAAGAGATTGACGCGCGGCGAGACTCGGTCACTACTGCCACGGCCTGGTCATAGAGAGCATCCAACTCGTTGCCCTCACCGGCAGCCTCGCCACCGGAGATGCCAGGAATAGGTGCGGTGTTCTCTTGCAGAATGGCTTCAATGTACTGCGGCTCACCCGTCTGCTTGATGTGAGCCACTACAGCGAGCACCTCATGGTCATCCACGAATGCACCGTGCACCCGTTGTGTTATCGATGCGCCGGGAGGTTGATACAGCATGTCGCCATGACCGAGCAGGGTCTCGGCACCACCTTGATCGATAATGGTGCGCGAGTCGATCTTGGTCGACACCTGAAACGCGATACGCGTTGGAACGTTAGCCTTGATCAAACCGGTGATCACATCCACGGACGGTCGCTGTGTGGCAAGGATCAAGTGAATACCGGCCGCACGTGCCTTTTGCGCGATGCGAGCGATGAGTTCTTCGGCTTTTTTGCCTACCTGCATCATCATGTCGGCAAACTCATCGACGACGACCACGATAAGCGGCATCGGCTCAAGCTCGGGCGGTGGGCCCGAGGGATCGAGTGACAACTCGGCCTGCCACAAGGGATCTGTCAGTGGCTCGCCACGTTCAATCGCTTCCTGAATCTTCTTGTTGTAGCCCGCAATATTGCGCACTTTGAGTTCCGCCATGACCGTGTATCGACGCTCCATCTCACCCACACACCAACGAAGCGCATTGGCCGCCTCGGACATGTCCGTGACCACCGGCGCGAGCAGGTGCGGTATGCCGTCATAGACGTTCAACTCGAGCATTTTCGGATCAATGAGAATCAGCCGTACATCCTTGGCGGTTGCCTTGTACAGCAGGCTGATCAACATCGAGTTCACCGCAACCGATTTACCGGATCCTGTGGTACCCGCCACCAGCAGGTGGGGCATCTTTCCAAGGTCAGCCGTCACCGAATGGCCCGAAATGTCCTTGCCGAGCGCAAGCGTCAAAGGCGAGGTTTGACGAGCGTATTGCTCACTCATCAGCATCTCTGACAACTGCACGATCTCGCGACGCTCATTGGGCACTTCGATGCCGATGGTGCTTTTGCCGGCAATGACTTCGACCACCCGAACAGACACCAGGGACAGGGAACGTGCAATGTCCTGCGACAACCCCGTGACCTTGCTGGCTTTGATACCGGGCGCGAGTTGCATTTCAAAGCGTGTGATCACAGGTCCGGGCTGTACCGCCACCACATCGACCTTGATGCGGAACTCGGCAAGCTTTTGTTCGAGCAAGAGAGACAGTCCGCGCAGCTCCTCCTCGGTAAAACCCGTGGTCTGTGGCTCCGGTGCATCCAGCAACGACAAGGGAGGTAGATCCGAGTCAGGCACATCGAGATACAGCTTGGCCTGGCGCTCGTCGTTATAGGCGCGCTGCTTGATCGCGATCTTCCTTGAGCGGGCAGCGACATCCTCTACCGGCTGCGGTGCATCTTCAGCAGCGGGTGGTGGTGTATGCGTCAGGCTCTCGGGGCCAGGCTCCGCCCGGGCCTTGCTGGATCTGCCGGGTGCTGTTGGTTCAACATCAAACGGCGGATCCAGGTCATCAACTACCCGACGCCTCTGAGCAGGCTTTGGGGCCCGAGGTTCCTGCGCCACTGCGTCACCGAACACCTGATCGATCGGAGCATCACCGCTACTGGCAAGCTCGCGCCCTGCTGCATCCAGCGAGGCAGACATCAGCTCATCATGACCGTCGTGGCGCGAGCGTGACAAGGCTGCCGCGGCTGCACCTGTTGATGCGACGCCTGTACCGATGGGCAGGTCAGGTCCATGGACCAGTTGCCGCAGACCTGTGCCAACACGCTCAAACACCGATTGAAGGCCACCACCGGAAGCGCCACGCGAATCGGCATCAATCGCTATACCGTCCGTGTCTGCCAACAAGGCGTCGGTCGCGCCCGGCACAGCCTCGGCAAAGCGAGCACGCCGGACTTCATCTGCCGCGCGCTGGCGCTGTTTCTCCGCCTGTGCCTCCGGGTCAACCCGAAAGAGCGCCACACACTTGTTGGCAGCACGCCCCATCCATGCACCGATGGATTCGACCAGCTGCAACCAGGACGTACCAAAGGCCAGGGTCAGCGAGCAAAAGAAGGCGGCAAGCAATAACAACGTGGTACCCAGATGCTGAAAGTTGGCAACCAGACGCCAGGCGACTGCGGTGCCAAGAATGCCACCGCCAAAGGTGCCGCGCGGCAAGGCTCCATCGGGTACGGCGAAGTGCAAGTCAGCAAGTCCGCTGGCTGCAGCGAGCATCAGACCGACACCGATCACACGCACAAACAGGAACGGTTGATAACCGCTCTTTTGCGTTTTTTCCCCGCTAAACAGCATCCAGGCAGACACCGCCGCAATCAGCGGTATCAGATAGGCCATGTACCCAAGCAGGTAGAAGGCGACGTCGGCAAACCAGGCGCCTGCCCGGCCCACACTGTTGCGTACGGATGCGCCGTCACCGGTGTGCGACCAACCCGGATCGTCTATATGAAAGCTGACCAGCGCCAGTACCCCGATGAGCGCTGCAAAGAGACAGACAATGGCAGCGACTTCCTTGAGCAGTCGCCCCATCTGCCCCAACGCCACCGTGTTGGCGAGCGTGGCAGTAGCGAGTCTGCGCTGACTACCTGGCCGGGCTGCAGTGCGAGCGCCAGCCGTGGCCCTGGCCGCAGATTTGGCCGCAGATTTGGCCGCAGACTTGGCCGTCCTTGGTGTCGCCGTGCGCGTTGCGGTTGCCTTGCGCGAGGTAATGCGCGTGCTGGACCGAGCAGCGGTCTTCTTGCGTGCAGCCGCCTTCTTCTTGGCCGCTGCCTTGGGTCGTTTTCGGGTTGCCTGAGCCAAACCTGAGCCGGAGTCGCGTTGCGAAAGGGAAAACGCGAGTCATACTCGCGCGGGCCTGAACGGCCGGTAGAATACTAAAGTGTAGACCCTTAACCACAGCCTATCCATGAGTTCAGATTCCGAGCCGACCACACCCGCACCCGAAACCAGGCACGCCAAGCTGCTGATTCTGGGTTCCGGTCCGGCGGGCTATACCGCCGCGGTCTATGCCGCTCGCGCCAACCTCTCGCCTGTGCTGGTCGCCGGCATGGAGCCGGGCGGGCAGCTCACCACGACCACCGAGGTGGATAACTGGCCAGCCGATGCGATGGGTGTGCAGGGTCCCGAGCTCATGGAGCGGTTTCGCCAGCATGCGGAACGCTTTGAAACCGAAATCATCGCAGATCACATCTCCTCGGTGGACTTCACAACCCGCCCACTGACACTACTGGGCAGTAACGGTACCTACACAGCGGATTCGCTGATCATCGCCACTGGCGCGAGCGCGCGCTACCTCGGCCTGCCCTCGGAGGAGGCCTTCAAGGGTAAAGGTGTCTCGGCGTGCGCCACCTGCGATGGTTTTTTCTACCGCAATCAAAAGGTAGCGGTCATCGGCGGTGGCAATACCGCCGTTGAAGAGGCCCTGTACCTGTCCAACATCGCCAGTGAAGTGGTGCTGGTGCATCGTCGCGACTCACTGCGCGCCGAGAAGATCCTGCAAGACCGATTGTTCAAGCGTGAACGCGAAGGCAATGTGCGCATCGTCTGGAATCACGAACTCGAGGAAGTCCTCGGTGATGACACGGGTGTGACCGGCATGCGCATTGCCGCGACCGACAGCGACGCCACAGAAACGATTGACCTGATGGGGGTGTTCATCGCTATTGGACACACGCCCAACACCGGCTTGTTTACAGATCAGCTGGACATGCAAAACGGCTACCTCAGCGTCAAGAGCGGCAGTAGCGGCGATGCAACTGCAACGTCAGTACCTGGCGTGTTTGCGTGTGGTGACGTCATGGACCATGTGTATCGGCAGGCCATAACCTCGGCAGGCACTGGCTGTATGGCAGCACTGGACGCAGAACGCTGGCTGGAGAACGGCGGCATTGATGCTGAACGAAAATCCTGAGGCCGCGTACTGAACGAGGTGGACGACGAAAACAGCAACGAGACTGACAGCTATCCGACGGACGGCGTGCAAATCGAGGTCCGCGGCTCGCTTGGCGACGTCGCGGCGACTGACTGGAACGCGCTGAATCAGGACGGCAATCCTTTCCTGCGCTTCGAGTTCCTGCATTCACTCGAGGCAACGGGCTGTCTGGGTGAGGTCACAGGTTGGTATCCGCGCTACTTTCTGCTGTTCGAGAACAAGGAGCTGATTGGCGGTGCAGCGGCCTATATCAAGACCAACAGCTACGGCGAATTCGTCTTCGACTGGGCCTGGGCCGATGCCTATCAGAGACACGATGAGCCCTACTACCCCAAGCTGGTCGTCGGCATCCCGTTCACCCCTGCGACCGGCCCGCGCCTGTTGGTCCGCGAAGACCAGCCATGGGAGCCTGTAGCGCGCTTGTTATCGCGTGCGATATTGCAGTTTGCCGACAGCGAATCCTTATCGAGCGTTCATCACCTGTTTGTCAGCGAACGCGAGCAGACCCTGCTGTGTGACGGCGACAATGCGCTGCATCTGGCGCGCATCGATTGCCAATACCACTGGAGCAATGCCGACTATGCAAGTTTTGATGATTTTCTAGCCGCCTGTACCTCCAGGCGTCGCAAGACCTTGAAGCGCGAAAGACGCCACGTCAGCGATGCTGGCCTGCGCCTTGAGCGTCGCTTTGGCGAGTCCTTGTCAGAGGATGAGTGGGCCGACGTGCACCGTTTCTACTGCTCGACGTTTGACCGCAAGTGGGGAAATCCATCGCTGACCCTGGCGTTTTTCAAAAGCATGGGAGCAACCTTCGGGACGCACACCTTGATTGTGTTTGCCTATGACCCAAGCGATGAAACACCTGATCGCCCCGTGGCCTGCTCGGTCATGTTTCAAGGAGGCGATACGCTTTATGGGCGCTACTGGGGCTGTCGTCGTGAGTACCACAGTTTGCATTTCGAGGCCTGCTACTACCAGGGCATCGAGCACTGTATTGAACACGGCATCCAGCACTTTGAACCAGGTGCCCAGGGCGAGCACAAGATCACGCGTGGATTTCAGCCCACACTGACCCGGTCAGCGCATGCGGTATTTCACTCCGGTTTTCGCGACGCAATAGAAAACTTTCTCAAGGAGGAACGCCCGTTTGTTCAGCAGCGCTGCAGTGGCCTGACCGATTTGCTACCGTTCCGACAAGATGTGACCCTTACCTGAGCCAGGCTCATCCGGGCCGCGCACCAGAAGAAGGTCTACTCGTGCCTATTGCTTTCCTCGCTCCCACCGACCACACAACACCCTTTCCTGATGTCGCCGAGGCGCTATCAGAGCCCAATGGTCTGTTGATGGCTGGCGGCAATCTGGCGCCGCGCCGCCTGCTCAGTGCCTACCGCCACGGTGTGTTTCCCTGGTACGAGGAAGGGGAGCCTATTCTATGGTGGTCACCGGATCCACGCTGCGTGATCTGGCCCGAGGAGCTGAAAATCTCGCGCAGTCTTCGCAAGACCCTGCGGTCCGGCCGCTATCGAGTCACAGAGAACGCAGCCTTTCGCGATGTCATGCAACAGTGCGGCGCACCTCGTGCCGGTTCGAGCGGCACCTGGATTACCTTGGCTATGCTCGACGCCTACAGCGAGCTTGCAGCCGTCGGTGCCGCAACCTCAGTTGAAGTCTGGCAAGACGACACCCTGGTTGGTGGCCTGTACGGTATCGAACTCGGCCGAGTGTTTATCGGTGAGTCGATGTTCGCGCGCGCCAGTGATGCCTCCAAGGTCGCCCTTGCCCATCTGGTTGGCACCGGACGCCATCACGTCATCGACTGCCAGCTGGAAAACGACCACCTGCTGTCCCTCGGCGCGACCACAATCACCCGGCAAGCCTACAGCGCACTCCTCGATCACTATACCGATGGTGCACACGAACGGTTTGCGCGTCTGTTTGATTACTGACAGGCGAGCGCATTAGCTGCCAGCTGGCTACAAGCGCCCGACGATAGCGGCTTTGACTGATGCAAGATCTGCATCGACCGTCTCTACCGTCTCCCGCCCGGCAATTGCTGTGGCGGTGTCCTTGAGCCCATGGCCTGTGAGCGTACAGGTAATCGTACTGCCACCCGGAATACGACCGGCACGGATGTCGCGCACTGCGCCGCAGAGTGAGACCGCCGAGGCAGGCTCACAAAACACCCCCTCACGCGTGGCGAGCAGGGATTGCGTTGCCAGCAGCTCATCATCTGTGACCTCATCAAACCAGCCCCCTGACTCTTCTATCGCTGCCCTGGCAAGATCCCAGGACTGCGGGTTACCGATGCGGATAGCCGTAGCCAGGGTTTCGGGTGCCTCTACCGGCGCGCCACGCATGAACGGAGCAGCCCCTGCTGCCTGGTAACCGACCATGACCGGACGCTTACGGGTCTTGGGTTGTTCAAGGTAGGGGCACTCGCCGTTACAGAGCGTGCAGCTGGCAGTATTGCAACCGGCCATCTCGGAATAACCAATCCAGTAGCCGGAAATATTGCCGGCATTGCCCACCGGAATACAGTGATAGTCAGGTGCGTCCCCAAGCGCTTCGATGATCTCGAACGCGCCAGTCTTCTGCCCTTGCAAGCGGTAGGGATTGATGGAGTTGACGATCTCCACCGGGGCCTCACCTGCGACCTCCTTGACAAGACGCATACCGTCATCAAAGTTGCCGCGTATCTGCAGGACCACAGCGCCATGCGCGATTGCCTGAGCAAGCTTTCCCATCGGAATCTTGCCCTCCGGAATGAGGACAAAGGCTGTCATGCCAGCGCGCGCTGCATAGGCAGCAGCAGCTGCCGAGGTATTGCCCGTCGAGGCGCAGACAATCGCCTTGGCGCCCTTCTCAGCCGCCTTGCTGACCGCCATGGTCATGCCGCGATCCTTGAAAGAGCCCGTAGGATTGAGCCCCTCGTATTTGACGAATATTCGCACCGGATCACCACCGGTTTCAGCTGCGAGCTCGCCAGTGAGATTGTGCAACTCTATGAGCGGCGTATCGCCTTCACACAAGGACACAACGGGTGTTGTGTCATCCACTGGCAGGCGGTCGCGATAGCGTTCGATCAGACCCTGGTAGCGCATGATGATATGAACAAGTAGAGAGGTTTAATCAAGCGTCTCGACGCGCAACAACACCACAGGGGAGACGATGTCTTCGAGCGCCTCCAGCTGTGTGATGGCATCACGGACACGCGCTTCAGTGACCGTACGCGTCAGCAATATCAGTGGCACGGTGGTGTCCTCGTGCGCTGCAGGCTCCTTTTGCAAAATGGCCTCGATACTGATCTCCAGCGTGCCAAAAATGGCGGCAACAGCCGCCATGACACCAGGCTGATCAGTCACTTCAAGGCGCAAGTAAAACGGACAGGAAAAATCGCCAGGCTCAAGGGCGGCACGCTTGTCGGGCACAGTACTCGGTAGGCTGATTGGCTCGCTACCACCGCGCGCCAGGTCGACAAGGTCTGCAACCACTGCAGAGCCTGTAGCTTCTGCACCAGCTCCCGCGCCATAGTGCAAGGTAGACCCCACAGCATCACCGTGGATGACCACTGCGTTCATGACCCCGTCCACATTGGCAAGCAATCGTTTCATGGGTATCAACGCTGGATGCACCCGAAGCTCCACCCCGTGCTCGCGCCGACGCGCCACACCCAGATGCTTGATGCGGTAGCCGAGCTGCTCGGCAAAGGCGACATCAACACCGGTAATACCGCTGATGCCCTCGATACACAGCGAATCAAAGTCGATCGGTGTATCAAAGGCGATGGCGCCGAGGATCGCAAGCTTGTGTGCCGCATCGATACCCTCCACGTCAAAGGTCGGGTCTGCCTCGGCATACCCAAGCGACTGCGCCTCGGCGAGCACATCGGCAAAGTCGCGACCACGGCTCGCCATCTCGGACAAGATAAAGTTGCCGGTACCGTTGATAATGCCCGCAAGCCATTCAATCCGGTTGGCGGCAAGGCCTTCACTGAGCGCCTTGATGACCGGGATGCCCCCAGCCACAGCCGGCTCAAATCGCAGAGACACCCGCTTATCGCGAGCCAGCGCCAGAAGCTCATTGCCATGGGTGGCAATCAGCGCCTTGTTGGCTGTCACCACATGCTTGCCCGCCTCGAGCGCGGCACGTGTCCAGCGGTGAGCTGGCTCCTCACCACCTGCCAACTCACAGACGATCTGGATGTCAGGATCGTTGATCAGGGCATCGCCATCGGTTGTAATCGGAAACGAGAGTCCGGCCGCCGCCGTCCACGCTTCGGCTTTGGCCACATCGCGCACCACAGCCCCTGCTACACGGATCGGCACGCCGGCTCGGCGCGTGATCTCCTCAGCGTTCCTGGCAAGGATCGTCGCGGTGCCCTGGCCAACCGTTCCAAGGCCAAGCAGGCCGATATTCACTGCATTCACGTAAGAAATCTTGCTACATAGCTAATGAGGAGGGCCAGCCTCGGGGCGACACGAAGGTGTCCACGGCCAAGCCTCGCGGGCCGGTATGATACGCCGATATGAAGATGCAACTCGAATCTGCCGAGCAACGATTGATCAGCGGCTATGGCCCGGGATCGCTGGCGGTGGATGGCACCGCCTATACCGGACACATTCTGGTGACACCGTCGCAGGTTATAGAGGACTGGTATTCACCCGCCACGGGGCCAAATCCTCTCGAACAGCTGACGCTTGCGCACTTCAGCGACCTGCTGCACCCACCGGAAGGCGAGGAGACTGTAGAGATCTGCCTGCTCGGGACAGGATCGACTCACCGCTTCCCGCCAATGAGCCTGATAGCGGAAATGGCAGCTCGCGGCATCGCCCTTGAGGCCATGCACACGCGGGCTGCCTGCCGCACCTACAGCGTATTGGTCAACGAAAGCCGCCCCGTGGCGGCCGCATTGCTGCAAATTGAGCAGCCCTGAGGTCTCGCACCGGGCTGGCCACTTCAGGGTTCAGCTGAAAATACGTGTCATGCAAAGACCTGGAGCCAAGGGCTGAAGCAAAGCCTCAGGCAGTGAACAAGGTGTCGGCCGAGTACCCGCTGCCCTCGAGAGTGCGGCGCAGGCGCTTGAGCGCCTCCATCTGGATCTGGCGAACGCGCTCTCGAGTAACACCGAGCTCCTTGCCCACTTCTTCGAGTGTATTTTTTTCGTGACCGTGCAGGCCAAAACGACGAACCAGCACCTCGCGTTGCTTGTCTTCGAGTGAAGACAACCATTTGTCGATATTGCCGTTGACCCGCTCGTCCTGCAGAGCCTCGGACGGGTCCAGGTTGTTCTCGTCAGGGATGATATCGAGCAAGGAACGCTCACCGTCCTTGCCAACCGCTACATCAACTGACGTGACGCGATCACGCAGACCCATCAGGCGGATGACATCAGCGACCGGCTTTTCAGTGATCTGGGCAATATCTTCGGCCGTCGGCTCGCGATCCAGTGACTGCTGCAGACGACGCTCAGCCTTGATGTAGACGTTCATCTCCTTGACGACGTGAATCGGCAGTCGGATCGTGCGAGTCTGGTTCATCAAGCCACGCTCGATGGTCTGGCGAATCCACCAGGTGGCGTAAGTGGAGAAGCGAAAGCCTCGCTCGGGGTCAAATTTTTCCACAGAGTGAATCAGACCGAGGTTGCCCTCTTCGATCAGGTCAAGCAGCGCAAGACCACGATTCATGTATCGACGCGCAATCTTGACAACCAGACGCAAATTGCATTCGATCATCTTGGCGCGAGACTTCTCACAACCCGCTTGTGCAAGTCGGGTGTAGCTCTTTTCCTCGTCAGCGGTCAACAACTCCGAATGCTCGATTTCCTTCAGGTACAGACGCGTAGCGTCCATCTCCTTGCGCGATGCATCCTTCAGCTGACTCTTGGGCAATTTTTCCTTGCTGCGAGATTCCGGCGGGCGCTCCCGCGGCTCGGTGACCAGTGAACGGTTCCAGCTTTCTTGCATCATCGTGGCCATTGGCGTACCCGGGAGTCAGTGAATCGCTGCGCATGTGCGCGTTAGGAAGAAGGTTATGACAAGTTACTTTAAGTTTGCGGCGTAACCACCTTGAGTTAACAAATGTTTGGAGAAACCAGAGAACTTATGCTGTATGTTTCAACAGCTAGCTGTTATTACATACAGCTATACCGCCTCGCAAGGCGCCAAGTGTCAACGAGCGGTAACAAAACTCAGTGGATCCAAGGGGGATCCAGCTCGTCTGACTTCAAAACTCAGCACTGACTCCGAGGCGTCATTCCACCCGAGACTCGCAATCGGATCGCCCGCTTGAACGATGTCGTCTTCCGTTACGAAGAGTTTGTCTGCATGCGAGTAGGTGGTCATCAGATCGTCGGCGTGTTTCAGAATGACCAGACTGCCACCCGCACCTGATGGATCCTTGCCCGAGTAAACAACCGTGCCGGTTGTCGCTGCCACAATGTTCTGCCCTGGTACACCGGCAATATCCACGCCTTGGCCTCCGATGCGCTCTGGAGCAAAACCACGCGCGACCTGTCCTTCGGTAGGCCATACCCAGTTTGATCCTGTCGCTGCAGCCGTATCAGCAGACGGCACTGGCGTGTAGCCATTTGAAGGCGCCAGTACATCAAACTCATCGGTGACGACCTCTTCACCCGGATACCCACCGGTCACAGAATCAAACGCCGCCTCGGCGATGATGATCTCCCCTGCTCGCGGCTGCGCAATCGTTGGCGCCTGCGCTGAATTCATGCCGGGCTCGAAGGTTGAGACCGTGGTCACTGTCGACTCCGCAGGCACTCCTCGCGTTGTACCTGTCGACGCCGCAGCAGGCGGAGCCGCTGGAGCTGCCGCGATAATTGATGCCGCATTGGACGGCACCCGAGAGGCTGCACGCAACTCGGCCGACAACTGCGTTCCAGGCCGTACATTGATGCGCGCTCCTGGCACGAGGTACTGGGAGATTCCCGGATTCAGCGCAGCAAGATCCGCTGGCGCCAGCTGGTAGCGAAATGCGACCGTCTCCAGGGTGTCGCCTGCTTGCACCACGTACATATTGGGTTGCAGCGTCAACCTCTCCAGACGCGACTCCACCGAGTCTGTGGACACGTTCGCGCAACCGACAAGCGCCAGGGCACAAGCCAACAGAGTGCCTCGTGAGGCCGCAGCGCACCGCGGAAATTCAAGCACTGCTGCCACTGTTGCTGTCCGGGTGCAAGGATTCATCAGGTGCAAAGTGTAGTCACTGATTCACGACTTGCCCGTCAGGAAAGGCACGAAGGTCACGTCAGACTCGGTGCGCTCGGAGAAGCCGGCGTGCGTGCGCGTGATCACCGTCAATGACTGAGCGCCACGACGGGTTCCCACCGGGCACACCAAGCGCCCGCCCACGGCGAGCTGCTCGAGCAGGGGCGCAGGCACGCGCTCGGGTGCGGCCGTGACAACGATGCCATCGAAGGGTCCCTGACTGGCCCAACCCCAGCCGCCGTCGCTGTGGCGTGTGTGCACGTTTCGGTAGTCGAGCGCCTTGAACCGCCGCCGTGCTCGCTCGTGCAACATGCGAATACGTTCTACGCTGAACACCGCATCCACCAGACCAGAGAGTATCGCCGCCTGAAAACCCGATCCGGTGCCCACCTCGAGCACCCGCGATACCGGACCATCCTCGAGCAGGATCTCTGTCATGCGAGCGACAACCCAGGGACGCGATATGGTCTGACCCTCACCAATCGGTAGCGACACATCTTCATAGGCACGGGTCTGCAACATGTCGTCGACGAACAGGTGGCGCGGTACATGTGCAAAGGCAGCCAGCACATCGGGGTCTTGAATGCCGCTCTGCTCAAGCCGCTCGACCATACGGTCTCGTGTGCGCTGCGAGGTAAAACCGATTCCGCGAATGTCTGCGGCTGTGGCAATCATGTGGCTGTTCCTTTCGTACCGGTGTTGAGGCGAGTCAACCAGTCCGAAACCGGTGCAATGCCATCCCGTCTTGTCAGGTCTGTGGTCAAGGGCGTCACCGAAATCCAGCCAGCCTCGGTGGCGCTAAAGTCTGTGCCCTCGCCTGCGTCGGATACGTCACCGGCAGCGCCGATCCAGAACAGGGTCTCTCCGCGCGGACTCATCATGCGAGTTGCGTTCTCGGAAGGATGGCGCGATCCCAGGCGCGTCGCCTTGAAACCCTTCATGTGCTCATACGGCAGATCGGGCACATTGATGTTGAGAATGGTGTCTGTCGGCAGCGGCACCTCGCGCAGGTGTGTGACGATATCGACCACCGCGCGCGCCGCACAGGCAAAGTGCTGAGGCTCAAAGCTCGCCATCGAAACCGCTATCGCTGGCTCGCCCAGGTGACGCCCCTCGATGGCCGCAGCGACCGTACCTGAATACAACACATCATCACCCATGTTGGGGCCGTCATTGATACCGCTTACGACCATGTCCGGCCTCTCGTCGAGCAGACCTGACAAGGCGATATTGACGCAGTCTGTCGGGGTGCCCTCAACCGACCAGACGCGCTCCCCGTGATTTCGTACATGAATCGGATGAGATAGCGTCAAGGAGTGACTTGCGCCGCTCTTGTTCCTGTCCGGCGCCACCGTCGTGACTTCACCCAGCGGGTCAAGTGCAACACGCATCGCTTGGATACCTGGGGCGAGATATCCGTCATCATTGGCGAGCAAAATACGCATTCAGTGGGATCGGGGGGCTTTCAGGTGCGGCATGTGACACATGAATTTAGACCGCCGTGGTGGTTGCGCAACCCGCATGTGCAAACCATTCTTGCCGCGCGTCTGCTCAAGCCGCCCCTGCCGACCGTTACCAGCGAACGACTGGAGCTTGAAGACGGTGACTTCCTGGACCTCGCTCACGCCCATGCGGTAGCAACACCCCGCGCCACCGTCTGCCTTTTTCATGGCCTTGCCGGCTGTGTGTCGTCGGCCTATGTCAGCGGCGCGATCAACACACTGACCGCAAGCGGCTACCGGGTGACACTGATGCACTGGCGTGGCTGTAGTGGCGAGCCCAACCGACTGGCACGCTCCTATCACTCGGGTGCAACCGACGACGTCAACCGACTCGGCCAACTCCTTCGACAACGCTTTCCCGATGAGCCTCTGGCGGCTGTCGGTTGGTCGCTCGGCGGCAACGCCTTGCTGGTGCACCTGGGGCAAACAGGTGACGCTAGCCCGTTTGATGCGGCAGTGTCCATCTGTCCACCATTGGTCTTGTCCGTTGGTGCCGACAAACTCGACACAGGCTTTACGCGCATCTACCAGCGCCATTTGTTGGGGCTGATGAGGTCGCAACACGAGGCCAAGCGCTGCGCCTACCCGGAGCTTGATCTGCCACCGGCAAGTCCTGACTTGAACACCTTCTGGCGTTTTGACAACGCGTTGACAGCACCTCTGCATGGCTACCGCGACGTGCACCACTACTACAGCGAGTGCAGCGCCCGAAAGTGGCTTGGCGGAATCGCAAAACCCACTCGTTTACTGTGCGCAGCAGACGACCCTTTCTTCACACCCGCCATTCTGCCCAAGGCCTCGGAGCTCGCACCCGGCACCACGCTTGACGTACCCGAGCACGGCGGGCATGTCGGCTTTTTGGGTAGCACAGGCTCCGGCAGACTCGCTGGCGCTCCCAAACGCTCGCGCCGCTGGCTGGACCAATATGTAGCCAAGGTGATCGCAGAACTGCTCGAAGCCGGCTGACGGCGCTACACTTGGGGCACGCGTCCCGGTAGCTCAGCTGGATAGAGCAGCCCCCTCCTAAGGGGCAGGTCGGGAGTTCGAATCTCTCCCGGGACGCCATTACTCACTGTTTTTGCTCATGAGCCAAGTGGGCGATTGCCCTATCCGCTCGAGTAAAAAATCAATGAAGACACGCACCTTGGCAGTCAGCACGTTAGAGCTCGGGTACACCAGCCACAACACAGAAGCATCGTCGACCTGATAGTCCGGCAATACGTGCTCGAGTGTGCCATTGGCAAGTTCGCTGTGAACGCTCCACTCAGAATTGATTGAAATACCGACACCCGCCATGGTCGCGAGTTTTTGACTGGCGCCATCGTCAATGATCAATCGACAACCCGTGCGGCGTGGGTCAAAGCAGGCTTTCTCACCTGCCGGGCCCAGCAGTCGTCGACCTGTCTGCTCTCGGAACGCAATCAACTGATGCTGCTCAAGATCCTTCGGATGCTCCGGTCTACCGTGAGCGGCAAGATAGTCCGGTGAAGCACATAGCAGGCGCCTGTCGTCGGCAAGCTTGCGCCCCTTGAAGCTCGAATCCTGTGGAGCCGAATTTCTCAGAGCCAGATCAAAGCTTCCTTCGATCAGGTCAAACGGTGTGTCAGACAAGCGCAGATCCAGCGAAAGCCCCGGCTGGCTGGCAAGAAATTCGGGCAGCAGCGGCGCGATGTATTGCTGGGCAAAGCTACTCGGTGCGGCAAAACGCAAGGTTCCGGTGACCGTTGTCTGCCCGAAACCCAACACCGTCAAGGCAGCCTCTTCCTGCGCGATCAGCTCGCGCGCGTAGGGCAGAAACTCGGCCCCCTGCATCGACAGTGTGACCTTTCGCGTGGAGCGATGCAGCAGCTCGGCATCAAGCGATTTTTCAAGCTTTGCCAGACGCGCGCTGGCAACGGCCGGAGACAAGCCCAGACTCCGCCCCGCCGAGCTTATGTTGAGCTTCTCGGCGGCCATCACAAACAGCCGAACAGCATCGGTATCCATCGTTATTATCTTCAAAAACCGAATTCAGAAGCTCAGATTAACCCGTTTTATATTCTTGAAGCAGATAATAGGCTAGCGCCGTGAAAACAGAATCAAACCAGACACCCACGCATGACAGCGCCACGCGCGACCCCTCTGCAACAGGATTTGACACGCTGAATCAGGCCTACAGTGCGGTTTTCACTTCCGGCAGAATGAGCATCGGTCTGGTAGTGCCTTTGGAGCACTACCCGTCGGACTCACGGCCAACAATGGCGCGGCATCTGGAGCGCGCAGTGCTTGCCGATGAGCTTGGCTTCAAGGCGCTCTGGTTGCGTGATGTGCCGTTTGACGTGCCCTCGTTTGGCGATGCCGGTCAGACCTTTGATCCCTTTGTGTATCTGGGCGTGCTGGCAGGCTGCACATCACGTATTGCGCTGGGCGTAGCGAGCATCATCTTGCCGCTTCGCCACCCCGCACACATCGCCAAGGCGGCTGCCAGCGGGGATCAGCTGTCCGGCGGTCGTTTATTGTTGGGCATTGCGTCCGGTGATCGGCCAGAGGAGTACCCCGCACTCAATGCCTCCTTTGAGGAGCGCGGCACCCGATTCCGCGATGGCGTGGACTACATCCGACGTGCTGCCGAGGTCCGCCCTTGCATTGATAACCCGCTGGGGCAAGTGGGTGCAGGCATGGACTTGCTCCCCAAGCCCTGTGCTGGCCGCCTGCCGCTTTTGGTCACCGGCGGCAGCCGACAAGACCCTGACTGGATTGCACAGCATGCGGATGGATGGATGACCTACCCACGCCCGCTGCAGGCTCAGGCGTCTGTGATCGCGGATTGGCGCAGCCGAGTGCACGCCGTCAGTGAGTACGACAAACCCGTCATGCAACCACTCTACATTGATCTTGTTGACAACTCCGCCGCACCACCACAACCGATCCACCTGGGTATGCGTTTGGGTGTTGACCATCTACTGGCTTTCCTGCAGGCATTGGAGGAGATCGGCGTCAATCATGTCGCCTTGAATCTGCGGTTCAACCAGATCGATATTGAAACGACCTTGCAACGCATCGCCGACGATGTGTTACCCGGCTTCAGCTGACCAACAAAGAGAATTGAACACTGTGAAAAAACGCATCCTCATTACAGGTGCAACCGACGGTATCGGCCTTGTCGCGGCTCAATTGCTGGTTGAGGCTGGCCATCACGTACTGGTTCACGGACGCAGTGCCAAAAAATTGCAGGATGTTGTCAATACGCTGTCCGCACTGCCTGGTGATGGACAGGCACAAAGCTACCGTGCAGATTTCTCACAGCTTGCCGAGGTGACACGCCTGGCACAGCAGGTAAGAGCAGAACATTCGCAACTCGACGTGCTCATCAATAACGCAGGAGTATTGAAGACCGACACACCAAGAACACCGGATGGCTTCGATGTACGCTTTGCTGTCAACACCTTTGCGCCCTGGTTGTTGACGCAGGCTTTGCTGCCTCTGCTGCCCGCCACTGGCCGGATCATCAACCTCTCATCTGCCGCGCAGGCAACAGTTGATGGCGATGCTCTCGCTGGCAACAAAACACTGTCAGACATGGATGCCTACGCTCAGAGCAAACTGGCTCTGACGATGTATTCGGCACAGCTGGCTTCAGCGCTGGGTGATGAGGGGCCAGTCGTTGTAGCGATCAATCCGGGTTCTCTGCTGGCAACCAAGATGGTACGTGACGGCTTCGGTGTAGCCGGAAACGACCTACGCATCGGTGCAGACATTCTCATGCGTGCCGCGCTGTCAGACGAATTTGAGTCAGCGACCGGCAAGTACTTCGACAATGACATCGGACAGTTCGGCCCGCCGCACCGCGACGCTCTGGACTCTGCACTCAGTCAGCGCGTCACACAGTCCATCCAGACCTTACTGACTCCCTATCTCTGATTCACTTCAACACTGACACAGAAAAACACCTCCCATGAAAGCAATGATTCTGGACGCCTATGGTCCCGACGCGCCCTTCAAGGCAACCGATAGGGTGCAACCGAGCGCACAGGCTGGACAGGTACTGGTACGCGTAGCCGCAACCAGCGTCAATACGGTAGACACGATGATTCGAGCGCTGGGTCAGGAGCAACTGCCTTTGTCTCCGAGCCTACCGGCTGTACTTGGTATGGACTTCGCTGGCACAGTTGCAGAGGTTGGCGCAGGTGTTACCGATTTTGCAGTGGGTGACGAGGTCTACGGCTGTGCGGGTGGCCTACTGGATCTGCAAGGCGCATTGGCAGAGTACATGCCAGCTGATGCACGCCTGATCGCGCACAAACCCAAATCCGTGTCGATGCGTGAGGCAGCGGCACTACCGCTTTGCGGCATCACAGCACACGAAGGATTGCAGCGTGCCAAAACAGGCAAAGGCAACAAGGTGCTGGTACACGGCGGAACCGGTGGAGTCGGTCATATTGCAATACAGCTTGCACAGCACTGGGGTGCCGAGGTGTTTGCTACAGGCAGCACGCCTGACAAACTGGAGCTGATCAAGGGCTATGGTGCAAGTGCCATTGACTACACAACTGAATCCGTTGCTGACTACGTTGCCAAGCACACGGGTGGCAAGGGCTTTGACATTGTCTACGACAGCGTGGGTGGCGAGAATCTGGTCAATTCCTTTGAGGCTGCTGCGCTGAACGCGCATGTAGCCACTACGGTGTCCTTGCTATCGCTGGATCTCACAGTCGCACATTTCAAGGGTTTGTCTCTGCACGTCGTATTCATGCTGATACCCATGATGCATGACGTCGGGCGTGAAACACATGGGGCTGTGTTGGCAGAGCTTGCGCAATTGGTCGATGCCGGGGTACTCAGGCCGCTGCTGGACGAGCCGCGCTACTCACTGGAGCAGGTTGGCGATGCACACGCGAGGCTGACAAGTGGCAGCGCTGTTGGCAAGGTGGTCGTTGACGTACACACAAGCTGACAAACAAGCAGCATCTGGGCAGCAGCGGGCGCATTCTCGTCACTCGAGAATGCGCCCCGAGCGGCCGCCACAGCAGTGCTAGCTCTTGTCTGTCTCGATCTTGTCAAATCCCTGGTGCACCAACGGGGTGACCTGATCCAGCCTCGGGTGCTCCGAGCGGAAGGCCTCGCGTGGATCGTCTTCGGCGTCGAGCGCAAGAATCGTATCCTTGAGGACATGAATGGCTGCAAGCACATCGCCTGTATGTCCTGACTCGGAGATAGTGTGCATGTTGCGCGTGGGAAACCCTACAGAAGTTGCAGCACTGTCCACACTGGCAAGCACTGCCGCCATGCCGTCGGTCCCGGTATCACGGCCACTGACATCGATTTGCATGGGAATGTCGGCTGCCTGTGCCGCGCGCTTGATACGCGCATTCAGCGCTTCGCTGACAATCGCTCCGGTGGTCAGGGTAAAGCCCTTGCCCATTTCGAGCGCCTGCATGTTGCGATCTCCAATACCGGGGGCGGCCACATAGTCATGATTGACATCAACCCCCACCAGGATATCGGGCTTGAGTTCCCCTGCCAGCACCCGTGAACCGAATCGTCCGATCTCTTCATGTGAGGCAATTGCATACAGACAACGTACGTTTTTGGTACCGCCAGCAGCTGCCACAAGCTTGGCTACTTCAGCGGTAACAAAGCATCCGAGTCCGTTGTCGAGGTAAGCCCCATAGAACGTATCGGGGCTGAAGCCGCGCTTGATCGGTCGATTCAACAACAGCGAGTCACCCGGCTTTACACCCAGGCGCTTGATCTGATCTGCCTTGTTCTTGCCATGAATCTGCAGGTCCAGGTAGAGCGAGTTAGGACGAATCCCCTTGTCACCCGTACGTTGTGCAGGATCAGAAAAGTGGATGGCGCCGAGCGCTTCGATGGTGCCGCCCTCAAGCTTGCGGTAGCTTCCAGGCGCGTCAGGATCCTCACTGAACAGAGTCACTTCGTGCCCAATCAGGGTGGTCGGCAGGAAGCTGTCACTGTTGATCCAGACCTTGCCATCCGCGCCGACCTTGCGCACCTGCAGACGAATCTTGTCGGCGTGGCCGACCAGCATGATGCTGAAGCGCTCGTCCTCGCCCGGGTGTGAGTCCCAGACAACCCCGGCGTTACCCACATAGCGGTGCATGGCCCAGCTATCTGGCATGAAACTGTCAAAGTAGGGCTTGAGGACCCCAATGGTCATTGCCGACTCAAGCCCGATCGGGCTGGGGGCTGCGAGAATGTCTCGCATGAAGCCGAACTGCTCTTCGGGCATCGATTCGGTCCAGGGGCGTGCGTCGGCCATCGGTCACTGTTTGTTCGTTGTGGATGAGGGAGTATACGAGCGTGACTGGCCAAGCGTGATACCAGCCAAGATCAAACCCAATGCTACGACATCAACTCGAGTTGATCAGTGGTAGTGGCGGCGCTCGGCGGTACTCGAGGCGGAGCAGCAGACGGCATGGGGCGAATGACGAACAGGCAAGCGGGTCGGAATGCCCACCGAAACTCGCGAGGCTGAGCGGTATCATAGGTAGCATGACGCACTCCTCAGCACTTCCCCGATATCGGGTCAGAACGCCCGCCCTTCTCCTCAGCACGGCGCTCGCCGCAGTGCTGCTTGGCGCTTGTAGCTCCGGCGGTGATGACAGCTCGGGGGGCACCACGGGCAATGGCACGACCACCGGTGTGGGCACGACCGGCGGCACGGTCGGAGGCACAGGTGGCGGAACTGGCTCACAGGATCTGTCGCAAGCCGGCACCCTGCTTCCCCGTCTTGATATCGACACAGTCGGCGCAGAGCTGGTCTCGACGGCGGGACGCACACGTGCAGAAGATCTCATTGGCGATCTCGGCGTCGTCTATGAGGTCACCGAAAATCAGGGCAACGAATCCTCCTTCGACTGCGCGGCATTGGGTGCCGCCTATCGCTCCTGCAGCGTCACCAATCTGCATATAAAAGATGCCGCAGGCGCTTTGAGCGGCACAGATTGGCGGCTCTATTTCCACAGCATCCGCCGTATTCTGCGAGCCGACAGCGACAAGTTCAATGTCTTTCAGGTCAACGGGGACCTCAACTACCTTGCCCCTTCAGACACCTTCCAGGGCTTTGATGGCAACGTCGAAACCGTCCGCTTGATCACCGAATTCCAGCACCTGATCGAGAGCGATTTCATGCCGCGCTACTGGTTCGTGCAAAATCTGTCTGATGGCAATCCGCGAGTCACTCTGGTCGCCAATACTGATCAGGACACCGATGAGTCAGCCTACGCGCAACCGATCACAGGTGACAACGCGCGCTCCTTCAGCACTGAAACCGTGCCACTCGCAACGCCTGCGACACGCTTTGCCGCCAATGCGGATACCAGCCGACGAGCCGCAAGTCTGACCCTCACAGACATCCAATCCCGTATCGTACCGCGGCCAAGTTCGCTGATCGCTCGCACCGGCAGCCTCGATGTATCAGGCGGTATCTCCTTTGATACAGGCTTGCTACCGCCAGCCTCGGTGGCAGCATTGGCATCTCGCAAAGCGACCTTCATGTCCGCAGCAAACGGTACAACGGTCACCACGAGCATTGACGGTGCGCTCGGAGCCGAGGCCTACATACTGGATATCGACGACGATGGCATCAACATCGTTGGTGGTGATCAGGCAGGGGTCTTCTACGGTGCCCAATCCGTGCTTGCTCTCGTGCAACCCGGACTCGGCTCGATTCCTTACGTCGCGGTCAGTGATGCACCGCGATTTGCCTATCGCGGCATGCATATCGATGTGGCGCGCAACTTTCACTCTGTTGCTACGATCAAGCGTGTCATCGATCAGATGGCTGCCTACAAATTGAACAAGCTGCACATCCACCTCACCGATGATGAGGGCTGGCGTATACAGATCCCGTCTCTGCCCGAGTTGACCTCGGTCGGTGGCCGGCGCCAATTTCAGCTCGACAGCAATGGCGATGTGTTTGAAGGCAATGCCTTGATGCCGCAATTGGGCTCGGGGCCTGCCAGCAACAACGCTGGCAGCGGGTTCTTCACCCGTGCTGATTTCATCGAGATCCTTGAATACGCAACAGCACGTTTTGTCGATGTCATCCCGGCCATCGATATGCCGGCTCACGCCAGAGCCGCCGTTGTGTCCATGCGAGCACGTGCGGCCAATCTCGGCTCGCCGGACAGCACCGACATCCGTATTGATGACCCAGACGACACGTCACGCTACCGCACCATCCAGCACTACGACGACGGCATTCTGAACCCCTGCATTGCAGGGACCTACACCTTCATCGAGACCGTTGTCAATGAGGTCAGCGCCATGTATACCGCAGCAGGTGCAGAGCTGGATGTGTGGCATATGGGTGGCGATGAAGCCAACAACGTGTTCAAGGGTTTTGGCTTTGGACCCAGCGGTGTGAGCTTTGATCCCGGTGCATGGGACTTCCCCTGGGAAGGCTCACCCGCCTGTGCCGCCTACATACAAAACACCGCGGGCGTGAACTCTCGCGAAGACCTGCAGCCCCACTTTGTCGAGCGGGTCAGCGAGATTGTCAACGCGGCAGGCATACCCGCGATGTACGCCTATCAGGATATCTACGATGATCGCAACGCAAGCACTCTGGCCACTTCCCGCGCCGGCGTCGGCTTCTGGGAAGTGGTACACAGCGCCAGCAACTACAACAACGCTGCAGGCTTTGCCAACCGCGGCTTCGAGACCGTCATCGCCGTGCCGGATTTCCTGTACTTCGACTTCCCGCAAGAAGTCGATCCGGAGGAGCGTGGCTATTATTGGGCCACCCGCTTCACTGACTCGCGCAAGGTGTTTGCCTTTGCCCCCGAGAATCTCCCGCAGAATGCGGAGACATCGATCACCAACACTGGCGACAGCTGGACAGCCACCGGCACGACCGGCAGTCCTGACTACATTGGTATGCAAGGTCAGCTGTGGGGTGAGACGGTACGCACAGCAGCACAAGTGGACTACATGGCCTTTCCGCGCATGCTCGCTCTGGCCGAGCGCGCCTGGCACCGTGCGGAGTGGGAACTCGACTATGCCGCTGGCACCACCTTCTCGGCCAGCTCCAATCTTGTGAGCGACGAATTACTCGCCGACGACTGGGCAAGCTTTGCCGCAGCGCTCGGTACCAAGGAACTTGCAAAACTTGACGCAGCCGGTGTGCAATACCGCATCCCTGTCCCCGGCGCCAACACCAGCACAGGCACTCTGGAAATGAACATCGCCTATCCCGGTCTGCCGCTCGAAGCGGGTACCGGCAGCGCGCTATCAACCTTCGTTCCGGGTACATCGGCTGCTGGTATCACCTCGGTTCGAGCCCGTTCTGCCAATGGCAGTAGAGCGGGTCGGATAGACAGCCTGGAGTAGTCCGATCTTGAGCAGGCCAGTAGCGGGTCTCTGGCCCTCGCCCATCACGCCGGAGACTCTGGTAGCCGGGGCTGTCGGCATCAGCGAGGCGATTCCGGATGGGGACATGGTGTGGTGGGCCGAGTCTCGCCCGGATGAAGGGGGGCGCACAGCCATCATGCGCCGCAGTGTGCACGCAGACGCCCCGGCAGCGATAGAACTCACACCCAAAGACTCCAATGTGCGCACCACTGTGCATGAGTATGGCGGTGGTTCGTGGTGGGCAAGCGGTGGCGTCGTCTGGTACAGCGAATACCGGGACCAGCGGCTCTATCGGATAGAGACCTCGGGTGCAAACGCCTTTGTTCCAACGGCGTTGACAGCTACCCCGACAACAGCCAGTGCCTGGCGCTACGCCGATGTTCGTCCGACCGTTGATCGCCGTTGGCTGATTGCCGTCATGGAACGACATGACACCGGTAGGCATGAGCCCCAAAACGTGTTGGTGGCCATTGCAAACGATGGTAGCGAGCGTTGCGTTGAACTCGCCTCGGGGGCCGACTTCTACGGCTCACCACGTCTCTCACCTGACGGCAGCTCTCTCGCCTGGGTCGAGTGGCAACACCCGAACATGCCCTGGGATGTGACATCCCTGCACGTTGCAAGACTTGATCTGGGTGGCGATCAACCCGTGCTGAATGATCGTCAACTGGTCGCTGGTGGTGACGCTGCAAACGTCGCGATCGTGCAACCTGAGTGGTCACCAAGCGGCGAGTTGCACTATCTGAGCGACGCACGCACCGCGCAGGGTGATGGCTGGCAACTCTACGTGCAGGGCAAGGACACACCGGTACACGTGGTGGACGGAGAACTGGGATACCCGCCATGGGTGTTTGGCTTGTCTCGCTATGCGTTCAAACCCGATGGCTCCATTGTCGGCGCACGGTTTGAGGGGGGCCTTGAATATCTGGACGGGAGCGGGGTTGACACAAGCGACTACAGCGCCTTTCACGCTATCCGTAGCGACGGCGAGCGCCTTGCCTGGGTCGCAGCCTCTTTCGCCTCAGGGGCCGCGGTGATCGCCGATGGGCACACGGTGGCAGAGCCTCGGGCACTCGATATGGACGGTGCCTTTTTCCCGGCTCCCGAGCGCTTGAGTTTTCCGACAGGCAGCACCGAGCAGGTCGACACCGGAACAGCCATGGAGACCGCGCATGCGCTCTACTACGCACCGGCCAACCCGGAGGCCACACTGGCCGAGAATGAACGCGCGCCGCTGGTGGTCATGGCGCACGGTGGGCCGACCTCGGCTGCGCGCTCACAACTGAATCTCGGGATTCGCTTCTGGACCAGTCGCGGCTTTGGGGTGGTTGACGTGAACTACCGCGGTAGCTCAGGTTTTGGTCGCGCCTACCGCAAGCGCCTCGATGGCAACTGGGGTATCACCGATGTGGAGGACTGCGTGGCCGCTGCTCGCTATCTCGTACGCCGTGGTGATGCCGATCCGCAGCGCTTGATTATTCGTGGAGGAAGTGCTGGTGGCTTTACGGTGTTGTGCGCCCTTGCTTTCCATGACACCTTCACCGCAGGGGCAAGCCTCTACGGTGTGGCAGATCTTGAGGCCCTGGCAGGCGATACGCACAAGTTCGAGAGCCGCTACCTCGATTCGCTGGTGGGACCATACCCCGAGGCAAAGCAGACCTACATCGCTCGCTCACCCATCCATCATCTGGACAGCTTCAACACACCGATGATCGTGCTGCAAGGCAGCCAGGACAAGATCGTGCCGCCCAACCAGTCACGCATGATTGTGGCCGCGCTGGAGGAGCGAGGAGTGACGGTCGAGTACCATGAGTTTGAAGGTGAACAACACGGGTTTCGTCAGGCATCCACGATCATCAAGGCCTTGCAGTCCGAGCTGGATTTTTATACCCGCTTGTTCGCCTAGCTTCCTCAAGAGGCAACACTGCTTCAATGCCAGGTGCGCTCCAGCACATCGAGCCAGTTGCCGTGACAAATACGTGTAATCAGTGCATCGCTGTAGCCGTGCTCACGCATTGCCTGTACCAACACCGGCAAACCGGATACATCGCCTATAGCCTCGGGCACAACAGCACCATCAAAGTCGGATCCAATCGCGACACCGCCCTCACCCAGGTGCCCAAGCAAGTGGTCGAGGTGCCTCAGTAATGTAGTCATGGGAACATCAGCCCGCATTCGCCCGTCATCACGCAAAAAGGCCCCGGCAAGATTAAGTCCGACCACGCCACCGGAGGCAGCAATCACATCGAGCTGACGGTCGGTCAGATTACGAGCGTGAGCACACAGTGCGTGTGCGTTGGAATGAGTAGCAACCAGCGGTGCCGAGCTAAGGCCTGCCACATCATCAAAACCGCGTTCGGTCATGTGCGACAGATCGATCAATATGCCGAGCTCATTGCAACGCCTGATCAGCTGCCGGCCCACGGCCGTCAGACCCCCACCCACATCCGGCGTCGAGGGAAATCTGAAAGGCACGCCATCAGCAAAACAGGTGTTGCGACTCCACACCGGCCCCAGTGAACGGAGCCCTGCCTGATACAGGACTTCGAGCGTATGCAGCTCGGGGTCGATCGCCTCTGCACCTTCGATGTGCAGGATGGCCGCAAGAGTACCCTGATCCAGAGAGTGTCGAATGTCGGCCACCGTCGTACACACTTTCAGGGCGCCAAGTGATTCAAGGCGATACAAGATGGCGATTTCATGCATGACGTCACCAATGGCCTCATCACGAGACAAGGGAGGCGGCAAAGGCACGTCATAGCCCCCGCCTTCCATGGCAGCAAAGGTGTCACCCGCTCCTGAAGGAGAGGCGACCCACACAGCAAAGAAGCCGCCGCCAAAACCTCCAGTACGAGCCTTGGGCACGTCAAGCTGAAAGGGACTGCCGTCAATGAACTGCTCAGCGCGCGCTACGCCACCACCGCGCAGCAATCGGGTAAGCACATCGTTGTGCCCATCAAAAACGAGTGGCATCACCCCACCTCAGCAAAGCGCTGGTGTGCATCGAGCGAGTGCAGGGCAAAGTCGCGCCCAATACCCTCGTAGCGGTAATACGCAACACAACCCATCGCTGCCAGTTCCTCGGCCTCGTCAGCAAAACGTGTGGCCACAGCAAGCGTGCCTTTAAACCCGAGTTTGCGCGCCAGTTGCGCGACCAACAGGTGCTCACTGTGACTGCTCAAGCTCACCAGGATAAAGTCGCGCCGCGCCAAGCCGGTTCGCTCCCAGAAATCCCTGTCCGATGCATCACCGTGGATGCACCGATATCCGTCACCCTGATAGCGAAGCACGTTCGACATGTTCTCCTCAACCCCAACCAAAGCGGCGTCGTGCTCGACAAGCGCATCATAAGCGCCGCGCCCGACACGCCCCATGCCGAGCACCACTATTGAAGCATCGCCAAGCGAGCCTATCTGCTCGATCGGTAGGCGTTCAGCGCGTTCATACAGCAACAGACGCTTCTCGGTGCGCCGATACAGATCCAGCGCCACCCGGTTGATCGGAATAGACATGAGGTAGGACAAGGCGAGTGCCAGAGCAATGGTGGTAATCCATTCCGGACTCACCACGTCTGATTCAACCGCAATCGCTGCCACGATCAAGCCGAACTCACTGTAGCTGAACAAGGCAAGGCCGCCGAGATAGCTGGTACGCACACGCAGGCCAAAGCGCGAGAACAAGGCAAAGTAGACCAAAGGGCGCAGCACCGTCAATACCGTGATCAGTGCTGCGACCATGAGCATTTCAAATGAGGGCAGACCGTAGTAGCCAATCTGTACAAAGAAACCGATCAGTAGCAAGTCCTTGAGGCCTGCCAACTGGCGGTAGAGTTCTCGTGATTTGTCGGCATGCCAGTAACGCACAAGCATTCCACCTACCAATGCACCGAGACCGTCCTTGAGTCCTACCGCTTCAAACAGCGCACCAAAACCGAAGGTGCACAAGATTCCTGTCAACAGCAGAAGCTCGCCGTGACCGATGCTGGGCAGAATACGCCTGACCACCGGTGCTGCGAACGGCAACATGATCAAGACCAACGCCCAGGGTGACGGCCATTCACCTGAACTTGCTACCACGTACATGACTGCCAGAACATCTTGCACAATGAGTAAGCCGATAGCGATACGCGCATAGAAGCTGGAGCTCTCACCGCGATCGTCAACCAGCTTGATGGCGAGTACCGTGCTTGAAAACGACAGGGCAAACGCCAGCGTCCACGCCGCAGCCGGGTGCCCGAAGGCCAAAGGCTCGTAGAGACTCGCCAGCACCGTCAGAACAGCCGCAGTGAGCGGCACGACGATGGCGATGTGGAGCAACGCCGATCCCCAGACGTAGCGAGGCTTGAGATCCAACGGATCGAGCTTCAAACCGATGGTGAACAGCAGAATCAAAATGCCAGCGTCGGCTATCGGGGCAAGCGATTCAAGGCTGCCATAGCCGAGCATATTGCCCGCAAAGCCCGCCAGCAGAAAGCCGAGCAAGGGTGGCAAGCCCACGCTGCTGAAGACAGCACCGGCAACAAAGGCCAAGGCTAGGACGATCGGATCCATACGGTGAGTCAACCGGCGGCAGGTAGCGAACCTGAGACGGTGCAGCTATCACAGAGGAGAGATAAATGCCCCTGTCACCTGCGATTCGCGCCACGCTGTGCCTACACTTATAGAATGAACAGCGATCAGGCGCCATCAGGAAATCAGCACCACGAGCTTTCCGAGCTCGCTGCACTCTCGGGAATCGATCGCGATTGGTGGGACAGTCTTGGTCACCACCATGATGTCAGTGAAGCGAGCCTGAGGCACCTTCTGACCGGACTCGGCGTACTCGATGATATCCACGCAAGCGATGCAGACATAGGCTCGGCACTACACCGACAACGCCACATCCTCTGGCAGCGAGAGCTCGCCCCGGTGCGCGTACTCCACGAAGGTCACGCCTCCGGGATCGAGCTGATGGTTCGTGAACCTGCACTTGGCAGGACCTGGACATGGCAGGTCGTACTCGAGGACGGTACACAATTGCACGACACATTCATACCGTCCGAGCTTGCGATGGCAGGACACGAGGGCGGCGGTGTCGGTGAATCACGCATCGAGCTTGACGGTGTGAAACGCGAGCTTCGCTGGCTCGCATTACCTGCCCTGCCCGTCGGCTACCACCGCATTGTCGTGGCACGCGATGTGGTGGCAAGCGATGACAAGGCAGGCAGATGCACAGCTCATCTTATTGTCGCGCCATTGCGCTGCCACGAAGCAGCGGCTGGGGAGCCAGTAAACAGACTGTGGGGCTTGTCGATTCAGCTCTATGCCTTGCGCTCGTCGGAGTCCAGTGGCATCGGCGATTTTGGGGATCTTGTGCACGCTCTGGAGGCAGTGCAGTCGCTCGGTGGCGACCTGGTCGGTATCAACCCGCTGCACACCTTGTTTGCGCACGCCCCTGAGGACGCAAGTCCGTACAGTCCGTCAAGTCGGGTCTTTCTGAATCCGCTGTATATCGATCTGTCAGCGGTCCCAGGCTACGCACAACTCACGCAAGCGGAGCGCGATGCCAGTGTGCCAGCGCCAGCGGACGACCCGAGCCTGGTCGACTACACAGCAGCTGCGCTGAGCAAGCACCGTACCCTTGAAATACTGTTCAAGCGCTTTGTCTCATCGGGTGACGGTGATGTTGCTCATCAGGCCTTCGGGCAATGGCAGGCGGCGCAAGGTCACGCACTGCAGCGTTTTGCCACCTTTGAAATGCTGCGCGAACGAGATTCCCGCGAGCCTGCACTCGCTCAAGGCTCCTGGCGCAGGTGGCAACCCGCCCTGCAAGATCCACAGTCTGAGGAAGTTGCACAGCTCGCCGAGCAGTATGCCGAGCGCATCCAGTATCACGTATGGTTGCAATGGATCGCCACAATGCAGCTTGAATACGTCGCTCAACGTTCCAAAGAACTCGGACTCAAGGTCGGTCTGTATCGCGATCTTGCGGTGGGAATTGCGGCCAACGGAGCAGATGCCTGGTCGGACAGTGCTGTATATGTACCGGATGTACACGTTGGCGCACCGCCCGATGAATTCAGCGTCAACGGTCAGGACTGGGGCCTGCCGCCAATGAACCCGCGTGAGCTTCGGCGCCAGGGCTATGCCCCGTTCAGGGACATGCTACGCGCCAATATGAAGGCGGCTGGCGCTTTGCGCATCGATCATGTGATGGGACTGGCCCGGCTTTTTTGCATACCGGCAGGCACCTCCCCTACCGAGGGGGCCTATGTTGCTGCCCACCTCGAAGAGATGCTCGCTGTGCTTGCCATTGAGAGCACACGCGCACAATGCCTTGTAATCGGTGAAGACCTTGGAACCGTCCCGGAAGGATTTCGCGAGCGCCTGCAGGCAGCCGGTGTGCTGTCCTACAAGTTGATGTACTTTGAAAAGCACTACGAGACCGACGGTCAGTTTCACCGGCCACAAGAGTATGCAAGCCAGTCCCTCGTTGGGGCCAACACCCATGACTTGCCTACCCTGATAGGCTTCTGGAACGGTAGCGATATCGTACTCAGAACAGAGCTGAACCTGTTCCCCTCCGAGGCCATGCGTGAACGCCAGTTGGCAGAGCGCGCTGCTGACCGTCACAGGCTGCTCGCGGCTCTGGACGAGCAGGATCTGTTACCAGCCGGTATCGACCCGCATCACCCGGACCAGGTCCAGATGACCACGTCTCTGATCGATGCGATTCATCGCTACCTGGCGCGTACCAGCTCGTCCTTGCTGGTAATCAGTGTCGAGGACGTGCTGGGCGAGACCCGGCAAATGAACCTGCCAGGTACTGATCGTGATCGCTATCCCAACTGGCGGCGCAGACCTGATGTGCAGGTCGACCAATGGGCAAGCTCACAACGCTTTGTCGAGACCGCCGAGCTGATCCGTCAGGAGCGCAACTAGCTCACCGCACGCCTGAGTGGTTTAATCGGGTGTTGATTGCAGCCTCGCCAACGGCGTTTCATCGAGGAGCGACAAAAAACACTACAACTATGGATATCGCTGTCACGAATTGGATACAGGACAGAACCGTGCACCGATAATCGGATCGAGGCCCAGGTCGTGCACATAAACGGGACAGTGCCTGTTGAAGGGTCTGCAGCGCCAGAGAAAACGCCGAGAAGGCATGGAGGAGCGAGCGCCGAAGCCAATCACCGCAATCAGGCAGCCCACTGCAATCACAACGTCGGGGGGTTCGCCATGAGGCAAACGTGGGCCCTGGAGCTGAAATCTCTGACATATACCGACTCCGCATGTGGCACCATGATCGCAAAGCACAGCGAGCGGATTCGAAAGTGGCACAGGTCGTTCTCACTGACATCAACAAGCGTTGGGGTGACGTATACGGCGTACGCGACATGAACCTGAATATCGCTGATCGCGAGTTCCTGGTGCTACTGGGACCCTCCGGGTGCGGCAAGACCACTACCATGCGCATGGTTGCCGGACTGGATCACCCCAGCGCGGGTGAAATCCGTATCGGGGAGCGAGTCGTCAATACACTCGAGCCCAAGGACCGGGACGTTGCGATGGTGTTCCAGAACTATGGCCTGTATCCAAACATGAGTGTGTTCGAGAACATTCGCTTCCCGCTCAAGATTCGCAAGATTCCGGGCAATGAACACGACACACGTGTGCGACGGGCCGCCGACATGGTAGAGCTAACAGAGCTTCTGGATCGTAAACCCAAGGAACTCTCTGGCGGTCAACGACAACGTGTCGCTTTGGCGCGCGCGATAGTACGTGAGCCCACCGTGTTCTTGATGGATGAGCCCCTGTCCAACCTCGATGCCAAGTTGCGCGTCACCATGCGGGCGCAACTCAAGAACCTGCAGCACCAACTCGCTGTGACTACCTTGTACGTGACCCATGACCAGATTGAAGCGATGACGCTTGCCGACCGGATTGTGGTGATGAACAAGGGCTCGATCATGCAGATCGGCACTCCGGAGGCTGTCTACAACAAGCCTGCCAATCTTTTTGTCGCAGGCTTCATCGGCTCTCCTGCCATGAATCTGGTGGAGGGCGAGTACACCGCCGGTGTATTCTCGGCTGACAATATCACCCTGCCGGGCTTGCCGACTACGTTTCAAGAAGCCGGGCCGGCAGGCTCTGTCACTCTCGGTTATCGCGCCGAGGATGTCAGCCTGGTCAATACGTCTGCAGAGGCAGTGATCAGCGCACCTGTGTATTCCATGGAGCTACTGGGCGATGCCACCATGATCACGGTACGCGTGGGTGGGACACTGGTTTCAGCCAAGGCCGACAAGAGCTTTCGTGCGGCCATCGGCGACACGGTACACCTCAACTTTGACGCAGCCGATGCACATCTGTTCGATACCGCGAGCGGTGAGCGTTGCGGCGAGCACAGTGTCACAAGCGTTCACACCTGACGAGCCCAGATCTGGGGAGCTGCTTCACAGTCCTGAGCTGTGGCCTTTCACAACTCTCTCCCAGACCGCGATCCAGCTCGCAAGCTGTCGCCAAGGGGTGTGCGGACCGTGATGCACTACCGACAGGGATACGGGTTCGGGACGCTAACGGTCAGGCAAGGACGAAACGTCACTGCACAAAAACAATAATAATAAAGAGGCAGTTCATGATCCATTCGCAAGCGCGCGAAGACGCGCAGCGAACGGTTGGGCACATGTGTACAACACATGCCGTCAGCAGACCGTTCCCGATCTTTCGCCCGACACTCTTGTCATGTGTACTCGCCATGGCCACGAGCGCGTCGGCAAACGAACTCGCAGACAGCTTTCACGGACCAGAGCGCTTCGACATCGAGTCCCTCGGGACCACCTCCGAGAGCACCATTGACGCCGACATCCACGAAGGCGACATGCTACTGCGACCCAAACAACTCAGAGCCCTGTCAGACACGAGTAGTGGTATGCGCGCCTTTGGTCACGACCGGGCTCTGGAGCGCTGGCCTAACGGTATCGTGCCCTACGACTTTGGTGACGGGATCACCAACACGCAACGCGGCGCAATACTGGAGGCGATACAACACTACCACGACAATACCCGCATCACCTTTGTGCAGTCTCAAAGTGGTGATGCGTACGACACGCGCCTCGTGTTCCGCGCTACCGGGGGTTGCGCCTCTTATGTCGGGCGTACCGACTTCGCTGAACAGGATCTGTTTGTCGAAAACTGCTCATCCGGCAGTGTGATACACGAATTGGCCCACGCCATTGGGCTCTATCACGAACACACGCGGCGTGATCGCGATAACTACATCCAGGTGAACTGGGACGAGGTTACCGGCGGCAAAGAGCGCAACTTCGAGATTCTGACAGCCAACGCGCAGCACATCGGCGAGTACGACTACGGCTCCATCATGCACTACGGCGAGTATTTCTTCAGCAAGACCGGAGGCAAGACGATCGAGGCGCCCGACGGCGTCACTATCGGTCAGCGCAGCGGCTTGAGCTCACTTGATATAGCCAGCATCAATTACATGTACGCGACCGACCTTGTTCTGTCCGTTGGAACAGCTGTCGGCAAGGTCAGTACAGAAGATGGCACAGAGATCGATGGTCTGATAGTCGACATTGACGTCACCAACAACGGCAATCTGGGTGCTCACGCGCTCGAACTCGTCATGCAATTGGGCACCGCTGCCGACTGGTTGACTATCAGTGACAGCAGCGGTTGGGACTGCACCATCAGCGGCTCCAGCCTGAATTGTCAAACAGCCACACTCGCTGCAGGACTCTCCTCCAACTTTGTTTTGACCGTGAATCCCAATGGCGCTAGCGAAGAGGATTTGAGTGTACGTCTCGATTCCCGAACGCTTGATCTTGAATTGTCCAACAATGCCTACAACGACGACACACCGCTGAACGGGACCGCTGGTGATGAACAGGCCAGCAGCACTGCGAACAACTCTGGCAACTCGAACAGCTCTGGCAGCTCGAACAACTCTGGTAACACGTCCAACTCTGGCAACTCGAACAGCTCTGGCAACACCAGCGACAACACGCCTGCACTCGGTGCCGCGGCAAAGAATGCCGTCGCCGGTTCCAGCGGCCCTGTGCTGCTGAGTCTTGTTGGGCTGATCCTGATGAGGCGTCGACGCAAGCGCGGCTAACTCGCGCTGATTGCCACAGGCTGCGGGTCTGCAAGCCACTCGGCTTGCAGACTCGCTTTCGGTTCAGCCTACGTGCGTTATCCTCACGCTGAACTTCGAGGCATACCTGTATTCGCTGAGCGCCACCTTGATTATCAATCGACCCACAAGACAGATCATGATCTCCGCCGGGGAGGCCTCCGGTGATGCCCATGCAGCGCATGCCTTGATTGCACTGCGTACGCGCCTGGCAGCGAATGGCGAGACGGGTGAGAGTGTCGATGCCTTTGGTATGGGCGGCGCGACGCTGGAATCTGCCGGCTGCGAGCTCATCGTCGACAACCGCGATCTGTCGGTGATCGGGTTCGTTGATGTGTTGCTGAACTACCCGCGATTTCTCAAACGGCTGGCGCAGCTACGCGACGAGATGCGCACCAGAAGACCCGCACTGCTTTTGATCGCGGACTACCCCGACTTCAACTTGAAACTGGCAGAGACCGCTCAAGAACTCGATATCCCGGTGCTGATGTATGTTGCGCCACAGGTCTGGGCATGGCGAGCTGGACGTATCCCGCGCATTGCGAGCCGGGTATCGCACATGGCAGTGCTGTTTCCCTTTGAGGTGCCCATCTGGCAAAACGCAGGCGTCCCCACCACCTGTGTCGGTCATCCAATGGTCCGCACGATTGACACCACTCAGAGCGTCTCTGCCGCACGCGCTCTGATCGGACTACCTGAACACAACGAGGTTCTCGCACTGCTGCCAGGCAGCCGCCCTGGAGAAATCAAACGCCTGTTGCCCGTGATGCTCGAATCCGTGCGGGGCATCGCGGCCGCACGCCCGGCCTGCCGTTTCGTGTTGCCACGTGCTTCCTCAATTGATGCAGACGCGATCCGGACACTGTTGGCTCAGGAGCAACAAGCCGCACACGAGGCCGGTGCGGATGCGGCCAGCATCCAGGTGCTGGAGCCTGATCTGGTCGCCTCGACCACCGTGATGCGAGCAGCCGATGTGGTACTGGTAGCCTCCGGTACTGCAACTCTGGAGACAGGCTTGGTCGGCACGCCAATGGTGGTTGTTTACAAGGTGTCCGCTACAAACGCAGCCTTGATGCGACGACTGATCAAGATCCCCCACTTGGCCCTTGTCAATATCATCGCTGGTCGCGGCATTGTGCCCGAGTATATTCAGGAGAAGGCCACAGCGGACGCGCTCGCCAATGCGGTGCTGCAGTTACTGGAGAGTTCGGATGCGCGTGATGCAATGCGCGCGGAACTCAAAAAGATTCAGGAGCTACTGGGCGACAAGGATGCCTCAGACGCTGTCGCGCAGATCATGCAAGAGCTGAGCGCGCCCGACGCGGTCACTAGCGCACCAGGTCACTAGCGCACAACGCCGCGCTCGCTTCCCTCGATGAAGTCGATAAAGCGACGCACTTCCTTGTGTCCCTTTGCCACGGTCTGAAGTGCTGCAATCGCTTGATCCCGCTTGCCGTGCTGGCGCAACAGTGTCATATAGGCGCGATGCAAGGCGGCAATCGTCAAGTCATCAAATCCACGCCGCCTGAGACCCGTCTTGTTGATGCCCTTGGCCTCGGCGTAGCTACCGACCGCAAGGGTGTACGGAACAACATCCCGATTGGCCACAGCATTCAGGCCAAGAAAAGCATGCTCTCCGACTTCGCAGAACTGATGCACACAGGCAAAGCCTGCCAGGATCGCGTAGTCACCGACTTTGACGTGGCCTGCCAGTGAGGCACCATTGGCGAATACCGTGTTACTACCAACCACGCAATCATGTGCGATGTGTATGTAGGCCATGAACAGGTTGTCATCGCCAACACGCGTAACACCCCCCCCGCCTTCGGTGCCGCGGTTGATTGTCGCGTACTCGCGGACGCGGTTGCGGTTACCGATGACCAGCTCGGTGCGCTCACCGTCGTATTTGAGATCCTGCGGATCTTCACCGATCGAGGCAAACTGATAAATCCTGTTGTCCTCACCGATACGGGTCGGGCCCTTGATGACAACATGCGGGCCAATATCGGTACCACGCCCGATGCTGACCTCAGGCCCAATAACCGCATAGGGGCCGATCCTGGCGCCGTCGCTGACATCAGCGCTTGGATCGATAATCGCGGTGGGATGGATCATTCTTCCTCCAGCTCATTGCGAGCGACCATCACCTCCGCAGTACACGCAAGAGCATCGTCCACACTGGCGCGCGCATCAAATTTCCAGATGCCGCGCTTTTCGCGTATCACAGACACGTCAAAGCTCAGACGATCACCGGGTACGACCTGGCGCCGAAAGCGCGCCTTGTCGATACCTGCCAGCAGATACAAGGTGCGCTCGGTAGGGTATCCCCCCATGCTCTTGAACGCGAGCAGCGCCGAGGCCTGCGCTAGTGCTTCGAGAATGAGGACGCCTGGAAACACGGGGGACTGCGGGAAATGACCAGTAAATATGGGCTCGTTGTAGGTCACGTTCTTGAATGCCTTCAGCGACTGGTTTGGCTCAAACGCTGTAACTCTGTCCACCATCAAGAACGGATAGCGATGAGGAAGGTATTTCAGGATCTCGGAAATATCATCCACGGTGTCCAATCAGCTCTCCAGTTTTGATGTTGCCTTCTCCAGTCGACGCACGCGCTTGAGCAGCTCGTCAAGCCGCGACAGTGCCGCGAAGGTTCTGCGCCATTCCCTGGCAGCTTGCAAGGGTACCGCTGATCCATAGCTGCCGGGTGTGTCGATGGAGCGTGACACGAACGAGGTACCGGTGACAGTCACGCCATCGGCAATCTCGATATGACCATTGATAGCAGTGGCGCCGCCGATCAGACAATTGCGCCCGATACGCGCGCTCCCGCCAATCGCTGCACAGGCAGCAATGGCCGTATTCTGACCAATGAATACGTTGTGCCCCACTTGAATGAGATTGTCGATGATGACACCGTCCTCGATCACAGTTGCATCAATGGCACCAGCGTCAATCGTGGTGTTCACACCGATGTGCACCCGGTTCTCGATGCGCACACCGCCTGTTTGATGAATGGCACTCCAGCCCTCTGCGGTTGGCGCATAGCCAAACCCTTCACCGCCGATCACCGCACCGCTCTGTACCCGACAGTGCTCACCGAGGGTGACGCGGTAGCTCAGACAGACGTTATCAAACAGACGCGTGCCGGCACCGATCTCTACCCCTGCGGCAATCCGACAACCGTCACCCAGAATGACGCCATCACCGACACGGGCTCCAGCACCCACGCTGGTGAAGGCGCCTACAGAGACGTCTTTGCCGAGCGTTGCCGTGGGGTCAATGTGAGCGCTGGCGTGAATACCGGGCGCAGGACGCAATTCAGGGGTCAACAGCCACGAGGCTTGCGCGTAACTCGCATAGGGTGCCGGGGATATCAGATGATCTACCGGACAGTCCGCCGCGAGAGCTTCCGGAACAATGAGAACGCCGGCCCGGGACGCACACATCGCAGCCCTCAAACGCGCGCCGACCACGAAGCTCAACTCGTCCGGCCCAGCCCGCTCCAAGGGGGCAAGGGTCGCGATCTCGCGACCGGGATCGCCCACCAACGGCAACCCCAGAGCATCGGCCAGCTCGCTAGCCTTCATTCACGTACAAGCCTGCATCAATTGGCGAGATCGTGTGCGAGGTATTCGAGGATACGCTCGGTAACATCGACACGGTTGTTGGCATAGAGCACACCGTCGCTGACGATCAGATCGTAGTCATGCTCCTTGCCAAAACTTGCGATCGCCTCAAGTACCAGTATCCGCACATTCTTGAACTCATCGTTCTTCCGGATGTTGAGCTCTTCCCTGAAATCCTGCTCATTGCGCTTTATCCTGCGCTCAAGACCTCGCGTTTCGCGGTCAAGCCGCCTGCGCTCGTCTTCATCAAGACTCAGGCCTCCATTCACCAATCGCGATGCCATCTCAGCGAGTTCGGCTCGCTGACGTTCGAGCTCGGCCTGGCGGGGGGCAAACTCGGACTCCAGGCGTTGCTCGGCCTCAAGCGCCTGGGGCGCTCGATCGATCAGGTAGGGAATATCGACAAATCCGATACGCGACGCTCCAGCGCCGTCGGCCACCGCATGCCCGACAGCCGCCAGGCCGATTACAACAAGACCGGCAGCACACAGCCTCGGCAGACGAGCAAAAGACACGACCTTGCACCACACTCGATGCGGTATTGAGGCCGCCAGGATTGAACCAACGTACATGGAGTCAGTTTCGGGTCGTGTCACCTGAGAGATACCATCGCGTGAAAGGACGTCAGAAGATCGAGCCGATCGTGAACTGAAAACGCTGGATTTCGTCCTCGCTGTCGTTGTTATAGGGCTCAGCAAGACTAAATGTCAATGGTCCGACGGGAGATAGCCAAACGAAGGCGATCCCGTAAGAGCCTCGAAATTCATCAGTGTCAAAGTCGCCGACATCGTCAAAAACATTACCGAAATCGGTGAAAAGGCTGAACCGGGTGGCTCCTGGCTCCTCGACAAAGGGTGGCGGGAAGATCATCTCCAGGGTTCCGAGCGTGCGAAAATCACCGCCGGATGAATTGTCGTTTGAATCCCTCGGGCCCAGCGACCCGGTCTCGTAACCCCGCAAGGTACGAACACCCCCGGCAAAGTAGCGCTTGAAGAACGGCAAACTGCCCAGATCCCCATATCCTGAGCCCCCATCGACGCGTATCGTGCTCGAAAAGGTGTACCGCTCAGTGATGGGCCTAAAGTACTCAAAACGATAACCGGCCTTGTAGTACGTCAGGTCAGAGCCCGGAATGACCGCTTCGAGAGTGAACTGGTTGATCGCTCCGCTGGTGGCGAAGACTGTGCGGTTACGGGTGTCGTAGGTAAAGCCCAGATTCAGGTCAAACACATCATAGGTGTCGCCTCTTTCATCGAGAAAACCAATGATGTCATCCGGTGTACCCTCGGTGCGCCCTATTTCGGTTCGCTCGTATCCCAGACCAATCCGGAAAGTCGAAAACTCGGACAGGGGAACACCAAAGCTGATATCTGCACCACGGGTACTGGCCAGGAATCGACTCTGCGATTCGGTTCGGCCGGTATCGGTCTCGCGGATAAAACCGCTGACGGTGCGGCTGATGCCATCCTCAGTGAAGTAAGGATCGCGCAGACGCAGTGACAATTGGCGCGTCACACTCGAGGTGTCGAACGAGAACTGCATGCTCTCGCCGGTTCCGAACAGATTCTCCTGGCTGAAGGCCAGATTGCCGGACACCGTGCCCTCCGAGCCGTAGCCGATGCCGGCGCTGAATGAACCGGAAGGCCCTTCCTGAACGGTGACTTCCAGATCCACCTGATCGTCACTACCGGGCACGCGCGGCGTGGCAATACTGACGCTTTGCATGAACGCAAGCCTCTGCAGACGGATACGCGAGCGCTCGACCAGCTGTGGACTAAAGCGACTGCCCTCGAGCTGACGCATCTCGCGTCGCAACACCTCATCGCGTGTCTTGTACTGACCATTGAAAGTGATCCGCCGGACATACACCCGGTTGCCCGGGCGTACCCGAAAATCCAGCGACACGGTCCTCGATTCATCATCGATATCCGGAATGACGTCTACCTCGGCGAAAGCGTAGCCATCCTGCCCCAGCCGGCTGGTGATCAGTCCATTGCTGCGCACGATGTCCTTGCGTGCAAAAAAGGTGTTGGGCTCCACGTCTACCAGACTCATGAGCTCCTCACGAGCAATGTTCACATCCCCGCTTACATCAATCTGATCGACCGTGTAGCGCTCACCCTCACGCACATTGATCACAATGAAGATGTCGTCAAGCTCCTCGGAGATGGACACCTGTGTGGATTCGATGTCGAACCGAATGTATCCCCGGTCCTGATAGAAAGAGCGCAGTGTCTCGATATCGGCGGCGAGCTTTACCTGCGAGTATTCATCAGCCGAGCTGAAAGGATTCCAGGGGTTGTCGCGCGACTGCAACAGATCCAGCAACGTGTCCTCATCGAAGGCCTCATTGCCAACGATATTGATGTGCTCGATGCGCGCAATCGAGCCCTCGCTGATATCGATGTCTACCGCCACCCGATTGCGCTCAAGCGGCTCTACCTCGATCTCAATGCGGCTACCGTAGTTGCCCGCACTGAAATACACGCGCCGCAGCTCACGTTCGATCGATTCCAGGATGGCACGGTTGAACACCCTTCCTGGCGCAATATCGGACTGCCGCAGGGTGCGTTCAAGCTCCTCGGTCGGGATCTTGTCGTTGCCCTCGATATCGATACTGCCGATGGCTGGACGTTCGACCAGCTCCACAACCAGGGTATTGGCGCCGCGACGCTTCAAGACTACATCGTCAAACAGGCCTGTGGCAAAGAGATCGCGCACCACACGCGGCCCGTCAGCCGCTGGATCAAAACGATCACGGGTGCGCACCGGCAGGTAGGTCAACACCGTACCGAGATCAATGCGCTCATTGCCCTCCACCACGATATCGGCAATGGTGAACGAGGAAGCGGTACCACTGCCAAGTTGCAGCGACTGTGCCGAGGCGCTGGTCATACCCACGATCCAGAGCGCGCAGGCCAGCAACCCCGCGTACCACACCCGGTGCAACCGCTCTGGCGAAGAGCACATCGCCTGCTCAGTTTGAGAAAGGTGCGTGTTCAGGGCGACGTACATCATCCAATCAATCGCCAGATGTCGTTGTAGAAAGCGAGCAGCATCAAGCCACCAAGCATCACGATACCCACCTGCTGACCCATCATCTGAACCCTCTCGGACAACGGCTTGCCGCGTACCGCCTCAATCAGAAAATACAAAAGGTGCCCGCCGTCGAGCATCGGTATGGGCAGAAGGTTGAGCACAGCAAGGCTGATACTGATCAAGGCAATGAAGTTCAGGTAGTGCGACGGGCCCACGCTCGCTGACTGACCGGCGTATTGCGCGATGCTGATCGGGCCCGAGATGTTGTCAAGAGACGCCTGGCCGACCACCAGCTTGCCGAGCATTCTGAGCGTCAGCACCGACATGTCCCATGTCTGTACCAAAGCGGCGACCAGCGCCTCACCGAGTGGCAACTTGACGGTCACGCGCGCCTTGTCAAACACACCCTCTGCTGCGGTCTCGCGAACACCGATTCGCCCTATCAGAGTTTCGCCGACCTCGACTGCTGCCGGCGTCACGGTCAATTGCACGGGCTCGTTGTTGCGCAGAACCTCCAGACTCAGCGCCTGATTCGGGCTCGCCTGGACCATGAGGACCAACTCACGCCACTCGGAGACCGGATCCCCGTCCACTGCCACAACCAGATCCCCGCTCCGCAGACCACCACGCTCGGCGGCGCTGCCACTGATGACCTCACCGGCCCGCGGTTCAACACGCGGCCACCACGTGCCAAAGCCCAGGGTCTCCACGGCATCACCGCCGGATTCAAGCACGGCCTCGGATGACATCTCCAGGGTCCGCTGGATCTGCTCACCGGTAGCGGTACGGATGTCCAAAGTCACGCTGCTGTCGCCGTTGAGAGCCGCTTGCAACAACGCCAGACGAGCTTCCTGCCAGGTCTCGGTTGTCTCCCCCGACACTGCCAGGATGCGATCCTCGTGCTCAAAACCGGCTGCTGCAGCGGCCGTGCCCGGGGCGGGCTCACCGACCAGCGGGGCAAGGCCCTGGATGCCAATCAGATTGACGATCCACCACACCAGTGCGGCGAGGATAAAGTTCGCGAGCGGGCCCGCGATCACAACCGCCGAGCGTGCCCACAAAGGCTGTCTGTTGAAGGCGCGATCACGCTCACCGGGGGCAACGGGGGCCTCCCGTTCGTCGAGCATCTTCACGTAGCCGCCGAGTGGGATCGCGGCGAGCACAAACTCGGTGTTGTCGATACGCCCACGACGTGAGACCAGCGCCTTGCCAAATCCGACCGAAAAACGCAGCACCTTGATGCCCACACGTCGCGCGACCCAGAAGTGCCCGAACTCGTGAATAGCCACGAGCAGGCCGAGAGCCACGACAAAAGCCAGCGCGCTGGTGGCGACATTGCTGAACATGCGTTGTGGCGAATACGAGTGCTGGACGGTTACTGGGAGGTCGCGGAGCTACCGTGAACGGCTCTGTCAGCCTGTGGCTCCGCCGTGAGAGGCAAGCTGGCCGAGCTGTTCGACTGCGATGGCTCTCGCTTCCGCATCAGCTTGAATGATAGTGCTCAAATCCGGCTGCGTGGCGCTTTTCGCGTGAACCAGTGTCCGCTCAACAATCTCGGCAAGTTGCAAAAATGCGACATCTCCGGCGAGAAAGGCATCAACCGCCACCTCGTTGGCCGCATTGAGTACAGCAGGCGCTGTGCCACCGGCAACCAGCGCTTCGAACGCCAGACGCAGCCCCGGGAAGCGCTGAAGATCGGGTTTTTCGAAATGCAAGCCTGATACCTCGCTGAAATCCAGAGGCGCCACGCCGGCATCGATACGCTCCGGCCAGGCGAGTGCATGAGCGATGGGTGTGCGCATGTCAGGCCGCCCCAGCTGCGCGACAACAGACCCATCCACGTACCGCACCATCGAATGAATAATGCTCTCGGGGTGCACTATGACCTCGATCTGATCAGCCGAAAGATCAAACAGGCGACAGGCCTCGATAACCTCCAGACCCTTGTTCATGAGCGTGGCAGAATCAACCGAAATCTTCGGCCCCATCGACCAGTTCGGGTGGGCCAAGGCTTGTTGTACGGTTGCAACACGAAGCGCTTCCAGCGGCGTTTCACGGAAGGGTCCACCGGAGGCTGTCAATATTATTTTTTCCACACCCTCGGTCGACACGCCGGTTTCAACCGCTGGCAGAGACTGAAATATGGCGTTGTGCTCGCTATCAACGGGCATCACCAACGCACCCGACTTACGCGCAGCCCGCATAAGCAAATCGCCGCTCATGACCAGCGCTTCCTTGTTGGCGAGCAGGATGCGCTTGCCAGATTCTGCCGCAGCGAGGGTCGGTAGCAAGGCCGCAGCCCCCACAATGGCAGAAACGACCGTATCCACACTCTCCTCGCGCGCCACCGCTTCAAGGGCGACCTCCCCCTGCTCTACCCGTGTGCTGACACCCAGGCTGGCAAGCGAGCGATGCAACCGCTCAGCCGCATCCGTATCCACCATAACCGCGACATCCGGCTCGACATCCTTGCAGATCGCAGCGAGTGCAGTGTCATTGGCATTCGCAGTAACCGCATGCACGCGGTAGCGATCCGGGTGCCGGCGGAGAACATCGAGCGTGCTCTTGCCGATCGATCCGGTTGCTCCCAAAAGAGCAATGGAACGCATCTCGTGGCTAGCGTGGTCAACTGACATTGTGTGCTCGTCAGATCGAGGCGCTAGAACCACACCCACACTGCCGCAAATGCAGGCAATGCAGCGATGACGCCATCAAAGCGATCAAGCACACCACCGTGACCGGGCAGCAACCGACTGGAATCCTTGCGCCCGGCAGCACGCTTGATACGACTTTCATAGAGATCACCCACGACCGAGGTCAACGCCGCCACCACGGTGGCAAGCATCATGGGCAGCGCCATGCGCGCCGGCAGATCACCCAGGAGCAACACCAGCACAAGCACCAGCATAGCCACAGCCAGACCACCCCAAACACCTTCCCAGGTTTTGCCCGGACTGATCGCGGGGCTCAATTTGTGACGACCAAAACGCCGACCAGTGAAATACGCACCGATGTCCATCGACCAGACAATCGCGAAGGCATACAGTAGCAACCAGGGTGAGGCAGGGATTACCTGCGCACGCAGGTATTCGATGGCGACCGCCGCCGCTGTGATCACCACCGCCCCTATACACAACAATCCCGCTCTTGCCTCGGTGATCTCCGGGTGCACCGGACGCAACCGAAACAGCAGAGGCACCGATAGCCAAAAAACCAGTACCGCGCCAAGCAAGACCTGCAACAACACGTCGCTGAATGGCAGGTAGAGACAGATCAATGCACTCAAACCCACAACAGTGGCAAACACCACTTCGCCCCTGTCGGTCTGGATACCCGCAAGTCGCCCCCACTCCCAGGCACTAGCCGCACACAACAAGGCAATACTGAGTGCAAACAACCCACTAGGCGCAAAGAACAAGTCCAGCACGAAGATCACCAGCATGACCACAGCGGTCGCAATGCGTCGCTTAAGCACCTGAGATCTGCTCCCCGGTGCGTCCAAAGCGGCGCTGACGACCCTTGAAGAACTCAAGCGCGCGGCCAAGCTCCTCGTCAGAGAAGTCCGGCCAGAAGACGTCAGTGAAATACAGCTCGGTATAGGCCAGATGCCACATCAGATAATTACTGATTCGCTTTTCACCACCGGTACGAATGAACAAGTCCGGATCCGGAACATTGGCCAGTGAGATACGCGCGCCAAAGGTATCGGCATCGATCTGATCGACCGACAGGCGACCCTCCTGCACGTCGACAGCCAGCGTGCGGGCTGCATTGACGATATCCCAGCGCCCACCGTAATTGACCGCTACCGCGAGCCGCAAACCCGTGTTGTCAGCGGTGAGTTGCTCAGCACGCAGCATCTCCTCTTGCAGATTACTCTTGAATGCCGCGCGCTCGCCAATGAAGCTGATGCGCACGTTGTTGTCCGACAATTTGCCGACTTCACTGTTGAGCCCGCGCATGAACAGATCCATCAACAAACCGACCTCGGTCTCAGGGCGGCGCCAGTTCTCACTCGAGAACGCAAACAAGGTGAGCGCTTCAATGCCACGACGTGCACTCGCTTCGACGATATCGCGAGTAGCCGTGAAGCCTGCCTGATGCCCCACCGGCCGAGGACGTCCACGTTGCTTGGCCCAGCGACCATTGCCGTCCATGATGATTGCCACGTGTCGCGGCAAGTCAGGCTCATCAGCCGAACTGGCAGTCGGCTGATCGAAGCTACTGGGGACTGGCTTTACGCGGAGGTGCGCGTCCGACTTGTCATCCACAACAATGACCCGATACGTGAAGTGGCGTCAAGCTCACACTTCCATCAAGTCCGATTCCTTGGTCTGCAACACCGAGTCGACCTTGCCGATTGCGTCATCCGTAGCCTTTTGCACGCGCTCTTCACCACGACGCAAATCATCCTTGGATATCTCCTTTTCTTTCTCGAGCTCCTTGAGGTCGCTATTGGCGTCACGTCGGATATTGCGGATCGCCACGCGCGCATTCTCGGCCTCTCCGCGAACGAGCTTGACCATGTCACGGCGACGCTCCTCGGTCATCGGAGGAACCGGCACACGAATAACGGTACCGGCGGTATTCGGGTTGAGACCGAGGTCAGAATCGATAATCGCCTTCTCCACTGCCTTGACCATGGACTGCTCCCATGGGGTAACAGTGAGCATGCGAGCGTCTTCGGTGTTGATATTGGCGACCTGCGAAAGCGGAGACTCGGCGCCGTAGTAGTCCACCTTGACGTTTTCGAGCAGGCTCGGGTGTGCACGCCCAGTGCGCATACGCGCCAGATCATTTTCCAGCGAATCAACGCTTTTGCCCATCCGTGTGCGCGCGTCTTCCAGAATGTCGTCGATCATGATGTCGCCCTGCGTTGTTCGCCTCAGCTCTAGGGAGCGACGCTCTGACGTACCGTAGTGCCGACATTCTCACCGAGCACTACACGCATCAGATCGCCTTCGTTATTCATATTGAACACCTTGACCGGCAGATCGTTGTCACGACACATGACGATCGCGGTCTGGTCCATGACGCCGAGACGCTTTTGAACGGCCTCATCAAAACTCACCACATCGTAGCGCACCGCATCATCGTGCTTCATTGGATCCTTGTCGTAGATTCCGTCGACCTTGGTGCCCTTGATCATCAGATCCGCAGCGACTTCAACCGCACGCAGGCTGGCCGCTGAATCCGTTGTGAAAAAAGGGCTGCCGGTACCGGCGGCAAACAGCACGATCCGCCCCTTTTCCAGATGCCTTACGGCACGGCGTCGTATGTAGTCCTCACACACCGCATTGATCGGCAAAGCCGACATGACGCGACAGTATGCGCCAAGCTGTTCGAGCGCATCCTGCATGGAGAGGCAATTCATGACGGTGGCGAGCATCCCCATGTGGTCTCCGGTAACCCGGTCCATGCCAGCTTCGGCAAGCCCTGCGCCACGAAAGATATTGCCACCACCGACCACCATCGCGACCTCGACACCAATGTCGGAGACCGCCTTGACTTCACTTGCGATCCGCTTGATGTAGACCGGATCGATACCGTAGTCGAGGTCGCCCATCAGCGCCTCACCGCTCAGCTTCAACAGAACGCGTGGATACGGGAGTTGCTGAGCGGAGCGGCTTCCAGGCCTGCCAACGTCAATCATGGTGCTGCCCGCTCCGCGTTTGAAAAAGAGTGCCTATTGAATCAGCTACCACGCACCTGCGCCATGACTTCCTCGGCAAAATTCTCCTCTTTCTTCTCGATACCTTCACCGACCTCAAGACGATAGAAGGCATTGACGGTTGCACCAGCGGCAGACAAAAGCTTGCCAACGGTCTGATCAGGATCCTTGACGAAGGGCTGACCCACCAACGTGACCTCGGCGAGGTACTTGTTAATACGGCCTTGCACCATCTTCTCAACGATCTCGGCAGGCTTGCCGCTCTCGGATGCTTCGGCCACCAGAATGGCGCGTTCCTTTTCAAGAAGCTCTGCCGGAACACCACTCTCATCGACACAGACTGGCTTGCTGGCAGCGATGTGCATGGCAATGTCCTTGGCAAGATCTGCCGAGCCGCCCTGCAAATCAACCACCACGCCGATGCGTCCGCTGTGTGAATACTCACCGAGCACACCGTCTGTGCTGCCGGTCTCGAAGCGACGCACCTGAATGTTCTCGCCGATCTTGGCAACCAGGGTCTTGCGCACTTCCTCTAGTGCATCACCGTCGATCTTGATGTCATCGACAGACGCGGGCTGATCCGCCAGTACAGCCTGACTGACCTTGTCGGTGAAAGCGACAAAATCTTCGGCCTTGGCAGCGAAGTCGGTCTGGCTGTTGATTTCAACCATGGCGAACTTCTTGTTGGAGCCATCGAGCAGAATATTCACCACGCCCTCGGCGGCGGTATTACCCGACTTCTTGTCGGCCTTGGCTAGCCCGGAGATGCGCATCTGTTCAATGGCTGCATCCATGTCACCGTCGACGGCGGCAAGTGCCTTCTTGCACTCCATCATGCCCGCGCCGGTGCGCTCCCGGAGCTCCTTGACCATGCTGGCGGAAATACTCATCGGATCTAATTTGTCTCGTGCGTGTGTGGTTCAAGGGACAGAGTGCGGCCACTCCGTTATGACAAGGGTGGTGGCGTTCGGCTGCTCAGGCAGCCGGAGTATCACCACTCGGTGCTTCGGCCGGAGGCGCCGCAGCAGGCGCTTCCGCAGCGGGCGCTGACTCAGCGGGCACCTCGGCAGGAGCTGCCTCAGCCGCCGCTACCGCAGCCACCTCAGCCTCGGCTGCAGCGGTCGCAGCTTCTGCTTCACCTGCTGCCTGGCTTGGCGCAGGAGCAGCTGCCTGCTCTTCTTCCTCGAAGCGGCCAGACGAACGCTTGCCGTCTGTGATGGCCTTGGCAATGGTGTCGCAATACACGTTGATGGCACGAATAGCGTCATCGTTACCGGGGATGACGTAATCGATGCCCTCCGGTGTGTTGTTTGAATCGACCACCGCAACCACGGGAATACCGAGCTTGTTCGCTTCGGTGATAGCGATGCGCTCGTGGCCGACATCGATCACGAACAGGGCATCAGGGAGTCTTTCCATGTGCTTGATACCGCCCATGCCGCGATCGAGCTTTTCCCACTCGCGAGTCAGCCCGAGTGCCTCTTTCTTGCTGAGGCGCTCAAATCCACCCTCATCGCGCATCGTCTCGAGCTCGAGCAGACGCTTTACCGACTGCTTGACGGTCTTGAAATTGGTCATCATGCCGCCAGACCAGCGGCGATTGACGAAGGGCATGCCACACTGATCAGCAAAAGCCTTGACCGGGTCGCGCGCCGCACGCTTGGTGCCGACAAACAGGATTCGCCCGTTCTTCGCCGCAATCTTGCCGCAGTAATTGGCGGCATCCTGGAGAGCGGGCAGACTCTTCTCAAGATTGAAAATGTGGATGTTGTTGCGCTCACCGTAGATGTACGGCGCCATGCGCGGTGACCAGTAACGTGTCTGGTGTCCAAAGTGCACGCCAGCTTCCAGCATCTGACGCATGGTGACATCGACCATGGGATAGTCCTCGGTTCGGGTTTGGCCTCCGTGGACCGACGACGGAAGACCCTGCGGCCACACATCGTGAAAATGCGTCGCCCCGGGGCACCCAACCTTGTCTGGATGATCCACGTGTGAATTCGTCAACGCGAAACCACGTGACGTAGCCCGTCTTTATAACACAAGGACAGAGCGCGGTACACTCTTGGGTTGTCCCGCATTGAACCTGCCCAGATTTCGCCCTGCATGGCCATCCAACTCAAGTCCCCGGAACAGATCGCTCGCATGCGCGTCGCCGGACTCCTCGCCAGCGACGTGCTCGACATGATCGATGAGCATGTCCAGCCAGGCGTCACCACAGCCGAGCTCGATCGGATCTGCCACCGCTACATGGTTGATGAGCAAGGCACCATTCCGGCAACAATCGGTTACAAGGGCTATCAACACGCGAGTTGCATTTCAGTCAATCAGCAGATCTGCCATGGCATTCCCGGCGATCGCAAGCTCAAACGTGGCGATATCGTGAACATAGACATCACGGTCATCAAGGACGGCTGGTTCGGTGATAACAGCCGCATGTACTACGTCGGCCAGGTGGCGCCGCATGCTCGTCGTCTGTGCGAGACAGCCTATGAGGCTCTGGTTGTCGGCATCCAGACGGTCCGCCCCGGCGCCACCCTGGGCGACATCGGAAATGCGATCCAACGCCTGGCGGAATCGCGCCGCTACTCGGTGGTAGAGGAGTACTGCGGACACGGTATTGGCTCTGAATTTCATGAGGATCCGCAAGTGCTGCACCATGGCAAACCTGGCCAGGGCGTTACGCTGCGTCCCGGCATGACCTTCACGATCGAGCCGATGATCAATCAGGGCAAACGTCACGCGCGGGTACTCGCCGATGGCTGGACTGTCGTGACCAAGGATCGCAGCCTGTCTGCACAATGGGAACACACCATCCATGTCACCGAAACCGGCTGCGATGTGCTGACCCTGGCCGAAGGACGATCGCTCTGATCGGTCAACGCAAGTGAACGCCGCCATCGCGCCACAGACCATTGATCTGGCGCCACTCGCCAGCATTGTGGACAAAGGCAAGACCTCACCCGAGGCGTGTCGTGTAGCGCTGCACGCCGGGCGTGATGCCGTACACGCAGCCTTTGAGCAGGGCGTACCGGCATCCAGCCTGATGGCTGGCCGGACAGCCGTTGTCGACCTGGTGCTCACGCGCTTGTGGTTTGCCGCTGGTAGCGCCTTTGATGGGCTGGCGCTATGCGCTGTAGGCGGTTACGGGCGCGGTGAGCTGGAGCCCGCCTCGGACATTGATCTTGCCATCCTGCTTCCCGAGGACGATTTACAGGACCAGGGTGCCCGCGATGAACAGCTGAGCGCGTGGATCACGGCCCTGTGGGATCTCGAGCTTCAAATCGGACACAGCGTACGCACGGTTGAAGAGTCCGCTCGTGAGGCGGCAGCCGATATCACCGTGATCACCAACTTGATGGAGGCGCGTCTGGTGGCGGGCAACGCCGGGCTTCTTGACGATATGCGTGAGGCTGTGTCACCCGACAAAATGTGGCCGGCCGAGGAGTACTTCCACGCCAAGCTCGATGAGCAAGCCGAGCGTCGCGCCAAGTTTGGTTCAAACGCCTACCGACTTGAACCCAACATCAAGGAGAGCGAGGGTGGCCTGCGTGACTTTCAGACCATCGCCTGGATCTGCCAGCGTGTCTTCGGGCGCGACCCCGGCTCACCGCGCGTACTCGCCCCCCTGGTTGACTCAGGCGTGCTCGAGTCGGCGGAGATCGACAGCCTGAACGAGGGTCTGGAGCTGCTGTGGCGGATTCGCTATCTGCTGCACCACTACGCCGGACGCGCGGAGGACCGCTTGTTGCTCGACTACCAGCGGCGCATTGCTGAAGCGCTCGGATACGGCGACCCCAGCCATACCACGCCTGGCAATCAGAACATTGAGGCGCTGATGCAGAAGTTCTATCGCACCGTCATGGGCCTGCAGGGGATCGCCGAAATCTGCCTGCAAGGCATTGGCGGTGTGTTGTCCGGCGTCACCGCGGCATCCGAGGTCGTGCCAATCAACAGCCGCTTTCAGCTGCGCAATGGTTTTCTGGAGACGACCGAGGACACGGTCTTTCTGCACTACCCTGCTGCCTTGCTGGAGCTCTTTCGCGTGTTCTCCGAGAACCCCGGAGCCACACGCATCCGCTCGAGCACGGTACGTCAGGTGCGCGCCCACTTGAAACTGATCAATGACCGTTTTCGCAGCGACCCGGCGATCAAGAAGCAGTTCGTCAGCCTGTTCGACAGCAAGGACAAGGTCACCGAAACCTTGCGCCTGATGAATCGCTACGGTGTGCTGGCAGCCTACCTGCCGGCCTTTGACGCCATCGTGGGTCGTATGCAGTACGACCTCTTCCATATCTACACGGTGGATGAGCACACGTTGCGCGTCGTCCAGAACCTGCGACGCCTCACGATACCCGAACACGCCGATGAGCTACCTCACTGCAGCGCGGTGATGGAACGCATCAAGCACCCACGCTTGTTGTACCTGGTTGCGCTCTTTCATGACATTGCCAAGGGTCGCGGCGGCGATCACAGCGTACTCGGCGCACAGGACATGGAAACCTTTGCGCGCTCGCACGGATTCTCTGATGAAGACACAGCGCTGATGAGCTGGACGGTGCGCCACCACCTGGACATGTCAATGACGGCGCAAAGCCGTGACATCGATGATCCGGATGTACAGCTCGAATTTGCGCGCTCCGTAGGCACTCTGGAAAGACTGGACTACCTCTATCTTCTGACCGTGGCAGACATCCGGTCGACCAACCCGGAGTTGTGGAACTCTTTCAAGCAGAGTTTGCTGCAGGCGCTCTTCAGGCACACGCAACTGATTCTGGAGCGCGGCCTGGATGAGGCGTTGGAGGCCGACCGTGTCATTGCCAATCGACAGGCCCAGACGCGCGCCATGCTCGATCAGGCAACGGCCTCAAGTGATGCACTGGAGTCGCTGTGGGAGAGCTTTGGCGAGGACTATTTCCGGCAACACCAGGCGAGCGATATCGCCCATCACACCACGGCACTGATTGCGTCCTGTGATCGTGACGGACACCCAGCCCGGCCCCTGGTCAACCTGCGTGACTGCGAGTCTCGCGGTTGCGCCGAGATCCTGATCCACACAGACGACGACATGCGTCTGTTTGCGCGGATCACAACCCTGCTTGAAACGCTGGAACTGAACGTGCTGTCAGCGACGATCTGCACGACCGTGCGTGGCCACGCGCTGGACACCTTCTACGTGCTGGAGCGCGACGGAACACTGATACAAGGCGAGCTACGCCGTGACGAGATCAAGCGCTATCTGCACGAGTCGCTGCTGCAGGCTCGCCTCGCCCCCAGCGATCTGCCCACCAGCTCGGAACGCCGCGCATCGCGACGCCTCAAGCACTTTGATATCAACACCGAGGTCGCGTTCTCTGATCGCGACAACGGTCACGTCGAGGTCCGCATCACCGCCGGTGACAGACCCGGTATTCTGTCCAGCATCGGGCGCATGCTGGCCACCGCGGGCATCTCGGTACACGCCGCCAGGATTGCGACCTTGGGCGAACGCATAGACGACGTCTTCTTTGTGTCGATGGCCGACGGCAGCGAGCTCAAAGCAAGCACACGGGCCGCGCTTGCAGAAACACTCACCAGGGAAATCTGACTGTGCACCGCCCTACCCAATGACTGATAGCGCCACTCTGGCACTGGCTCGTGAGCTGGTGCGAAGACCTTCTGTCACTCCCGACGACGCGGGATGTCAGCAGCTGATCGCTGAACGTCTGCAGGCGGCAGGCTTCATTACCGAGCACCTGCGCTTTGGTGCGGTCGATAACCTCTGGGCGAGGCGAGGCGATACCGGCCCGCTATTCGTGTTTGCTGGCCACACCGACGTCGTACCCACTGGCGAGGCGTCTCGGTGGAGTCAGGCACCCTTTGATGCAAACGTGGTGAACGGCGTGCTCTACGGTCGCGGAGCTGCCGATATGAAAGGCAGTGTGGCGGCCATGATCACTGCCTGTGAACGGCTGGCAGCCGATGAGGGTGACCACGCTGAACGACTACAGGGATCCATTGCGGTGCTGCTCACCAGTGACGAGGAAGGGCCAGCGCGTGACGGCACACGCCGGGTCATGGAGACCCTCGATGCACGCGATGAATCCATTGACTACTGCCTGCTGGGCGAGCCGTCCAGCACCGATGTTCTGGGTGATGTCATGCGCCTCGGCCGTCGCGGCTCGCTCGGGGCCAGATTGACCATCAAGGGGCGCCAAGGCCACGTAGCCTACCCTCACCTGGCTGATAATCCGGTGCACCGTGCCGCCCCGTTTCTGGCAGAACTTGTCAGCATGGAGTGGGATCAAGGAGACGAGCACTTTCCGCCAACCACACTGCAAGTGTCCAATATTGCCGCCGGTACCGGCGCCACCAATGTCATTCCCGCAGAGTGCACCGTTGACTTCAACCTGCGCTATAGCCCTGCTACCCCCGCCGAGCGCATCAAGTCACGCATCCAATCCCTGATCGAGGCACATGCACTGCACACCTCAATCGCGTGGAATGACAGTGCAAGACCCTTTTTGACTGGCAACGGCGCACTGGTCGACACGCTGCAAACGGTGATCCATGAGGTGACGGGAATTCAGGTTGAAGGCAATACCGCGGGTGGCACCTCGGATGGACGTTTCATCGCACCCAGCGGCGCACAGCTTGTAGAATTCGGGCCGATCAACGCCAGTATTCACGCACTGGACGAACACGTTAACGCCAGCGATCTTGACTTGCTGTCGTCAATCTACGAGACCGTCGCCAGACGGTTACTTACGCAACAGGACACCTGACACCATGGGCATGCTCGACGGCAAGCGAATTCTGATTTTTGGCTGTGCCAGCAAGCGCTCCATCGCCTGGGGTATTGCACAGGCCATGCATCGCGAAGGTGCAACTCTTGCCTTTACCTACCAGAATGATCGCCTCAAGGACCGTGTGATCGACATGGCGGCCGCCTGCGGATCATCAGTTGTACTGCCTTGCGATGTCTCGGAGGATACCGAGATAGACGCTCTGGCTGCATCCCTTGCACACACCTGGAAAGAAGGCATAGATGGCTTTGTTCATGCGGTCGCGTTTGCTCCGCGTGAGGCGCTCGACGGTGACTATCTGGACTCGGTCACGCGGGAGTCGTTTCGCATAGCGCACGATGTCAGCTCCTACAGTTTTGCGGCAGTTGCCAAGGCACTGCGCCCGCAGCTCAATGCAGGGGCGTCCCTGATTACCCTGTCCTATCTCGGCGCGGTACGCGCGATGCCCAACTACAACGTCATGGGCCTTGCCAAGGCGTCACTTGAAGCCAACACCCGTTTCATGGCTCATTCATTGGGCCCTGATCACATCCGTGTCAATGCAATCTCGGCAGGACCTATCAAAACCCTTGCCGCCTCTGGTATCGGGGATTTCAAGAAACTGCTTGGCCACGTTTCAGCCGTTGCGCCACTGCGCGAAAACACCACCATCGAGCAAGTGGGTGATACTGCTGCGTTTCTTGCCTCAACCATGTCAAGCGGCATTACCGGGCAAGTGGTGTACGTGGACAGCGGCTTTAACATCGTGTCGATGCCCGATCTTTCTTGACAGCATCTGCCGCAACAAGCGCGCCGCAGCAAGCGCGCCGTGACAAACCAAGGCCGTGACATCGGTCACGGCAGTGATCACAAGGGGCTGAATTTTCGGAACTGCAAGCAAGTCTTGATGAAAGTAACACGGCGCGGCTGAAATAACGGTAGCCCGTAGTCGATAGCATAGTTACGCGGTGAGCAACCGGTCACTTTGCTCTCACGTGTCGGCTAAGACGGCACGGTAGGCACTGTAGGAGCAGCTGAACCCTCAATGCGTTGATATCGCTTCAAGCCAGGCAACGAGCAACTGACCCAAACTCCAACAACAACCCGGCGATTTTTCCCACCCAGCGCTTTCTGTCAAGCCGAGCGTGCCGCTGAACGGATTCAGCGGTTTTTGAGTAGATCTCGTATTTCGCCGAGCAGCGCTACGTCCGCTGCGACCTCTTCGGGCGCTTCTTGCTCGGCCGTACGCATCTTGTTGATGGCCTTGAGCATCATGAAGATCACAAAGGCCACGATCAGAAAATTGACCAGAGCCTGGATGAACTCGCCATAGCGAATATTGGCCTCACCGACAGTGACTGCCAAACTCGTGAAATCCAGCCCTCCCATGAAGATGCCGACTATTGGCATGATTACGCTATCGACAAGCGCACCCACCATTGAGGTGACAGCTGCGCCAATAATGATGCCGACAGCCATGTCGACAAGACTGCCCTTCATGGCAAATTCACGGAATTCCTGAAGCATGCTCATCAGAGATCAAGCTCCACGTCTGCCCGTTCTGTAAGGCTACCAATCATCGCGCTGAACTCAGCGTTACCACGCTGCGGGTCAGCACCGGAGAGGGCAAGCGGCGCTTGCTCTGACGGTATTGCAACTGTGGTAGTTCCTGTGTCGGTGTCGGAAACGACGGCATCCGGTACTGCGATCTCGGTGATCCTCCAAGCCAATCGATCACCATCACTCAACTCCGTCACGCCTGTTGATGCATCGGTATCCGTCGGAGCTGCAGCCGCAAAGATCTCTCGTATGGCCTCTCGGTCAAACACGGTTGAGTCACGCGTCAAGACCTCAGCTGCCAGCGCTTCGGTGTTCTCATCACCCTCTGAATAGGTCTCGACATCAGCACCACCTGCAAGCGCCTCAAGTGCTGACTCCGCCCCTTCATCCAGAGCCTCACCAGCTCGCTCCGTACGCAATTGCTCGGTGATGTCCTCTCGCACATCGTCAAGTGCCTTCGGTCGCTCATCCTCATACTCGACTACGCGCAAGCTCACTACATGACGATCAGCCACTTCGATCAGCTCGGAATTGTTGCCTTCATCGAGCACATCCTCACTGAACATCGCCGCCCGCACGGCCGGGTGAGACAACACAGGCCCGGAATCGGTGTCGGTATCCAGCCAGTCAGAGGTCTGAACCTCCAGGCCTGTGGCATCCGCCGCCGCCTGCAAGGAATCCGGATTGTCGAACACGAGCTCTTCAAGCTGTACGCGAAGCTCAAAGAAATCGCGGTCAGCTATATCACGACTCGCCCCTGTAAATGCCTCCTCACGAACATCTTCAAAACTCTGCCCTTCCTCGGCAATGATCTTGTCGATACGGATCAGGTGAACACCAAACTCGGTTTCAACAGGACCACTGAGACTGCCCTCGCCCTCAATCTCGTAGCTTGCCTCTTCAAACGGCGCGACCATCAAGCCTGGACGTATCGCACCCAGGCTGCCACCCGAACTCGCTGACCCAGCATCATCAGACAACTCGCGAGCAAGCTCATCAAAGCTCTCACCCGCCTCGATTCGGGCGATGATCGCCTCCACTTCGGCACGCGCTTCTGCCACCTCATCGGCATCACCGGCATCATCAACAGCGATGAGGATATGCGACGCCTCCCGAAGCTCTGGCGTCATGTAGCTGGAGCGATTCTCCTCGTACCAGGCTCGTGCCTCGTCCTCTGACACCTCAATGGATTTTGCCAGGTCGCTTGCGGACAGTTCAATCCATTCAATGCGTGCACGCGGTGGAAACACGAGCGTATCGGCGGTCTCGTCAAAGCGCCCTTTAACGGCAGCCTCATCGATTTCGATGGTGTTTCTGATGGAGTCGATATCAAAGCGAACAGCATCAATCGTTCGGGTTTGGCGGGTGAGCGCATCGATGCGCTCGGCCTCGGTCGGCAGGGTAAAGCTGGTACCGATGACACCCGCTCTGAACTGATCAAGCGCCGTCTCGTCGCGAAATTGCGCCTCAAATGCGGCTACCTGGCCGCCTTGTGCACCCAACAACTGACGATACCGCTCGGCATCAAACTGGCCGTCAGTCTGGAACTCCGGGCGCTGTCTTATCGCGCGCCCAAGTGTTTCATCGCCAACGGCAAAACGCTGGTCAGCCACCTCACTGATTACCACGCGTTGGGTGACCAGTTGATCAAGCGCTTGCCGGCGCAGCATGTCCTCGTCCCCGAAACCTTCAGGAATCTGACCGCCAAATACCTGGGCGAGCTGCTGGCGCTGCTGCTGATACGCATACTCGAGCTCGTTCTCGCTGATCTCCTCACCATTGACGGTGGCGACCGAGCCATTGCCCCCGCCAGTGAAATAGGAGCCAATCCCCACCAGGGCGAAAGGGATACAGATCACCGCGATCAAGGTGTACTTGATGGGCTTTGAGTTGCGAATGGTTTCGCGAAGATCGAGAAGCATGGTGAAGTCAGGTAAATGGGCGGATCGCCAGCGATACCCTGTAGTGTAGCCGCCCGGCGGAGCACCCAAGTGTTGCGCCCACAAAAAAGGAGTGCCGAAGCACCCCTCTGAAGATCCGCCAGACTGCGTCTACCCGGACGACTCACTCGGCTTCACGCCGCCCCAGATATGCTCTGGGGTGCGATTTGCCTTGTCAATTTCCCTTGCCGCTGTCACACGGCTTGAATATGGCGGAGCGGACGGGACTCGAACCCGCGACCCCCGGCGTGACAGGCCGGTATTCTAACCAACTGAACTACCGCTCCATAGATGGTGGGTGCTGACGGGATCGAACCGCCGACCCTCGCCTTGTAAGGGCGATGCTCTACCAGCTGAGCTAAGCACCCGACAGACTACAACGCCACCATCAAGGCGTTGCGCCCAAGCCCCTTAGTTTACTGCGTCTTTAAGCGCTTTACCAGCCTTGAAAGCAGGCATTTTTGAAGCCGGGATCTTTATTGTCTCACCGGTACGCGGATTGCGCCCATCGCGAGCTGGACGATCACGAACCAGAAAGGTACCAAAACCGATCAGAGTGACCTGGTCACCGTTCTGCATTGCATCACTCAAACTGTCGAGAACCGCGTCAACGGCATTCCCTGCATCCTGCTTGGATAGATCTGCCTTGGCGGCAACCGCGTCGATAAACTCGCCCTTGTTCATGTAATGAAATCCCCGTTATCGCAATTTTTTATCGTGTGAAAGAGCGCGACCTTATGAGTTGCCTCCCTCCTGAATCGCTGGGATCATACGCGATTTAGCCATGGAATACAGTCCTGAACTCGCGATCCCGATGAGATTCTCCCGGTTCAACAGCCCTGGAGCCTAGTGATGACGCACACCACTGCCGGTGTCGGTGTTGCGTTCATCCGTTCCGGCAACCGGCTCGACCCGACCAGCGGCATCACCCGATGGTGCACGCTCCAGAGCCAAATCAAGCACGTCATCAACCCACTTGACTGGCCTGATATCCAGACCCTCGAGTATCTCCTCGGCAATCTCTGACAGATCCTTCTCGTTCTCGATGGGGATAAGCACTGTATCAATGCCGCCACGCTGAGCCGCCAGCAATTTTTCCTTGAGACCTCCAATCGGCAGGACCTCGCCTCGCAAAGTGATCTCACCTGTCATTGCAACATTGGCACGCACCGGCACCTGTGTGAGCGCCGAGACCAATGCCGTGATCATGCCAACTCCGGCACTTGGGCCGTCCTTGGGAGTCGCGCCCTCGGGTACATGAACATGCAAGTCATTCTTCTCATGGAAGGATTCATCAATGCCGAGCGTCTCAGCGCGCGAGCGTACGACCATCATTGCAGCCTGAATGGATTCCTGCATCACGTCACCGAGCTGGCCAGTGTAGGACAACTTGCCCTTGCCTGGCACAACGGCAGACTCGATTGTCAGCAACTCACCACCCACACTGGTCCAGGCAAGGCCTGTTACCTGACCAATCTTGTTCTCTGTTTCTGCCCGTCCATGACGATGACGCTGCACACCGAGGTAATCACCGAGGTTGTCAGCATCTACCTCGATTGTAGCCAGACTTGGCTTTTCATCCACGCCGAGATTTGCATCCAGCCCACTTGAATCACTCATCGGCGCATCAGCCGATCCACTGCCCTGCTCTGCAGCCAATTCACGCTCGAGCAATTCACGCACCACCTTGCGACAAATCTTGGAAATCTCACGCTCAAGATTTCTTACGCCTGCCTCGCGTGTGTAACTGCGAATGATCTCCATGATCGCGTCTTCGCTGATAGACAGTTCGGTCTCGGCCAGGCCGTTGTCTTTCATCTTGCGCGGCAACAAATAACGCTCTGCGATGTTTGACTTTTCCTGTTCTGTGTATCCCGGTATACGAATGACCTCCATCCGATCGAGCAGCGGCTCGGGGATATTCATGGAATTGGCGGTGGCAACGAACATGACATCCGACAGATCAAACTCCACCTCTAAATAATGGTCGGTGAAGGTGTGGTTCTGTTCCGGATCAAGCACCTCGAGCAAGGCTGATGACGGATCTCCACGAAAGTCCATCGACATCTTGTCTATCTCGTCAAGCAGGATCAACGGGTTGCGTTTTTTGACCTTGGCCAATGTCTGCACGATCTTGCCCGGCATCGAGCCGATGTAGGTGCGTCGGTGACCGCGAATCTCTGCCTCATCACGAACGCCGCCTAAAGCCATACGGCTGAATTTGCGCCCGGTCGCACGCGCAATGGATTTACCAAGCGAGGTCTTGCCCACACCCGGCGGCCCCACGAGACACAATATCGGGCCCTTGGCATGACCCACTCTTTGTTGTACCGCAAGGTACTCAAGGATGCGTTCCTTGACCTTCTCGAGCCCGTAGTGATCGCCGTTGAGCACGCGCTCGGCGTCAGCGAGTGTTTTCTTGAGCTTGGAGCGCTTTTTCCAGGGCAGGCTGACCAGCGTATCAACATAGTTGCGCACCACCGTTGCCTCAGCAGACATCGGTGACATCGATTTGAGTTTATTGAACTCCGACTTGGCTTTCTTGTGAGCCTCCTTGGACAAGCCGACCTTCTCGATCTTGCGCGCCAGCTCCTCGGTTTCATTAGGCACATCATCAAGCTCACCGAGCTCTTTCTGGATGGCCTTCATTTGTTCATTGAGGTAGTACTCTCGCTGGCTTTTCTCCATTTGTTGCTTGACTCGACCACGGATACGCTTCTCGACCTGCAACATGTCGAGCTCTGACTCCATCAGCGAAAGCAAGTGCTCAAGACGGCCCGCCGGATCAAACAGTTCAAGGATGTTCTGCTTTTCCTCAACCCGCAAGGACATTTGCGCGGCAATCATGTCAGCCAATCGATCGGCGTCCTCGATCCCGGACATCGACGACAGAATCTCTGGTGGGACCTTCTTGTTCATCTTCACGTACTGATCAAACATGTTGGTCACCGAACGCACCAACACCTCGAGCTCCTTGGGGTCTCGACTGTCCTCAGCATCAATGTTCGGAATACTCCAGCGAGCGGTGAAAAACCCGTCACTGGATTCGCCCACCTCGTCGATGCGGGCGCGTTGCTGTCCCTCTACCAGTACCTTGATCGTGCCGTCAGGCAACTTGAGCAGCTGAAGGATGTTGGCAATGGTACCGACGCGATGGATATCGTTCTCGCCCGGCTCATCAACTGACGCGCTCGTCTGAGCCGCGAGCATGATCTGCTTGCCGGCGGACATCGCAGCGTCCAGCGCCTCGATCGATTTCTCGCGACCGACAAACAGGGGGATAACCATGTGGGGATAGACCACCACATCCCGCAATGGCAGGACGGGAAGCTCGCCCGCCTGAGCTTGACTTGCCGTGGCGGTATTGTTGTCTTCTGACACGCGTTGGATTCTCCAGAGCCTTGCCCGTCGTTATACGAGCATACCGGACAAGGTGGAAGGCGCTGATGGAAAAATCAACCACCCGGCGTCGTTTGGCTGCACAAAAAATGACCAAGCCATAAAAAAGGCCGCCCGATGGGCGGCCTCGACGTCTTTTGGCGAGTCGCGGTGCGTGTGTTACACACCCCGCGACGAGAGCCTGATCAGTCGTCCGATGCAGCCCGCTTGTACTTCTCTTCTTCCATGACCTTCTCTTGTCCTTCAAGGAGCAGGTAAGGTTTGCACTCGCCCCGAACGACCGCGCCATCAAGAATAACCTTCTTGACGTTCTCGATCCTGGGCAGCTCGTACATGGTATCGAGCAGGATGTTCTCGAGGATGGTGCGCAAACCGCGGGCACCCGTCTTGCGATCCAGGGTGCTTTGCGCAACCGCCTGCAGAGCGTCCTTGCGGAATTCGATATCGACCTCTTCCATGGAGAGCAGCTTTTCGAACTGCTTGGTGATCGCATTCTTGGGCTCGACAAGGATGCGCACAAGTGCTTCCTCATCGAGCTCTTCAAGCGTTGCGACGACTGGCAGCCGGCCAACAAACTCGGGTATCAAGCCAAAGCTGATCAGATCCTGCGCTTCGACATCCAACAGCAACTGACCGATGTTCTTGCTGTCGTCCTTGCTCTTGACCTGGGCACCGAAGCCAATGCCGCCCTTCTCGGAGCGATCCTGGATGACCTTTTCAAGCCCGGCAAACGCGCCGCCACAGATGAACAGGATGTTGCTGGTGTCCACCTGCAGAAACTCCTGTTGCGGATGCTTGCGCCCGCCTTGAGGAGGCACCGAGGCCACGGTGCCCTCGATGAGTTTCAACAGGGCCTGCTGCACACCCTCGCCCGACACATCTCGAGTGATGGAGGGGTTGTCCGACTTGCGGCTGATCTTGTCGATCTCGTCGATGTAGACAATACCGGTCTGCGCCTTCTCGACGTCGTAGTCGCACTTTTGAAGCAACTTCTGAATGATGTTCTCAACGTCCTCACCGACATAACCTGCTTCTGTCAGTGTGGTCGCATCAGCGATGGTGAACGGTACGTTGAGTGTGCGAGCCAAGGTCTCGGCAAGCAGGGTCTTGCCCGACCCTGTCGGACCGATGAGCAGGATGTTGGATTTCGCCAACTCCACATCGCCCTTCTTGTCCTTGTACTCGAGGCGCTTGTAGTGGTTGTAAACCGCGACCGAGAGAATCCGCTTGGCCTTGGCCTGACCAATCACGTAGTGGTCGAGCAACTCGTTGATCTCGTGAGGCCGGGGCAGCGATGTCTCCTCGCTGTCCGTCTGCTCCTGCATCTCCTCTGTGATGATGTCGTTACACAGATCGACACACTCGTCACAAATGAACACGGATGGACCCGCAATGAGCTTGCGCACCTCGTGCTGACTCTTTCCACAGAAAGAGCAGTACAAAAGCTTTCCGTCGTCTTTCTTGTCTTCCTGGTCGCTCATACTTTAAGAATGTCTCTGACTCCCAACCACATTGACTGGTTTAACGACAAGTTTCAAGCTCACTCCAGCGGCTGACTCACGTGTTGGCGCCGCCGTCACACCGCTGGAGCAATAAATATCACGAACTGGGGTCAGCTCCCTCTTTCGAGTTGGTTTCCGGCTCGTCGGAGTCACCGCTTGACGCCGCTGTCATTTCTTCGTCACGGGTCTGCACGATCCGATCCACCAGCCCATAGTCTACCGACTCGGAGGCGGTCAGGAAGCGATCACGTTCTGTGTCTTCCATCACCTTTTCGTAAGGCTGACCGCAATGATCGGCCATCAAACGCGTCATCCTCTCTTTTATCGACAGGATCTCTCGGGCGTGTATGTCGATATCGGTGGCCTGCCCCTGAAATCCGGCTGAGGGCTGGTGGATCATGACCCGCGAATTGGGCAGCACAAAGCGCTTGCCAGGCTCACCCGCACACAACAGGAACGCGCCCATACTGGCGGCCTGCCCGATACACAAGGTGGACACGCTGGACTTGATGAACTGCATGGTGTCGTAGATGGCCATCCCAGCAGTCACTGAGCCGCCCGGTGAGTTGATATAGAGCGAGATGTCCTTGTCAGGGTTATCCGACTCCAGAAACAGCAGCTGCGCCACGATCAGGTTGGCCATGTAGTCCTCTACCTGACCGACCATGAAAATCACACGCTCCTTGAGCAAGCGTGAATAGATGTCGTAGCCCTGATCGCCGCGTGGCGTGCGCTCGATGACCATCGGGACGAGACCGCCAGCCGCTGAGGGCGCGGAGGGTCCAGCTGCGTTCATGCCGGCCGGCATTCCGCCCTGTGTAAATCCAAAACTCATCGTCGGTCAGGCCCCTTGTTCACTCGATTCTTCACTTGATACGTCATCGGGCGCGGATTCGCCCTCTGACTGTGCAGGCGTCGGCGGGTTCATCATTTCCTTGAAGGACTTCTGCTCGTCCGTCACGGTGGAAACTGCCAGCACGCGCTCGGTGACAGCCTCTTCAAGAACCAGGCCTTCTATGTTACGCAGCATCTCTGCATCGCCGTAATAGTGGTCAATGACCTCCTGCGGATCCTGATACGAGGACGCCAGTTTCTCGATCTGCGCCCGCACTGCGGCAGCATCAGCTTTCAGCTCATCGCGGCGAATGATCTCACCCACCACGAGCCCCAAGCGCACGCGCTTTATAGCCTGGTCACGGAACAGCTCATCGGACAAAAACGAGCTGTCGGTCCCTGCGGGCATCTGCCCAAGCAGCTGCTCACGTTGGCGGCCGATTTCATCAATGACCAATGCCTCGGGCACCTCGATCTGATTGCATTCAACCAGCCCATCCATCACCTGCGACTTGATCTGGCTATCAACGCGTTGTCCCAGCTCGCGCTCCATGTTCTTGCGGATGTCGGCACGCAGTGAGTCCACTGTGCCGTCCTCGATGCCAAAGCTCTTGACCATCTCCTCGTCAAGCTCGGGCAATATCGGCTCCTTGACTTCATGAACGACAATATCGAAGCGCGCCGCCTTGCCAGCCAGATGCTCGGCCTGGTAGGTCTCCGGAAAGGTCACTTCAATGGATTTCTTGTCACCCGCCTTGACGCCTATGACCTGCTCTTCAAAGCCCGGGATCATGGCCTTGGACCCAAGCACCAGCGGTGCTTTTTCCGCCGAGCCTCCGTCGAAGAGTTCGTCGTCGATATACCCCTCGAAGTCCATGACCACCTGGTCTTCATTTGCTGCGGCGCGATCCACGGCGGTATAGTCGGTGCGCTGTTTGCGCAGGGACTCGACCATCTCGTCTATATCGGTCTCGACGATGTCCACAACCGGGCGCGTGACCGCGATCGAATCACCGTAGCTTGGCTCGAACTCCGGGTACACCTCGAAGGTCGCGGTATAGCGAAAACCGGTTTCAGGATCCTCTGCCACACCGTTCTTGCCGGGCTCCTCGACCGCCTCGATAGCCGGCTGCCCGGCCAGGCGAATCTCCTCCTGGCGCAGAGCATCCTGCAGCGAGCTGCTGATCAAGCTCCCAAGCACCTCTGAGCGTACCTGAGGCTCGAAGCGCTTCTTGACGACCTTGAAGGGCACCTTTCCCGGTCGAAAGCCATTAAGACGTGCCGTCTTGCTGATATTTTGCAGACGATCGGCAACCGCCGTCTCAACGTCATCGTTGGGCAGTGCCACTGTCATCCGACGGCCGAGGGTGCCAGTGCTCTCTACTGATACTTGCATGCTGATCTCATTGGCCAGGTCACTCAAGCCTTGTACCCTAAGTGGACCTGACGAAAACGTTAGTCAGGGCCCGTAGAGACCCCGTGAACCTTGTTGCTCCATCCTCGCTGCACCTGCACGTCGCTGCAGGTGGCAGGGAATGTGGTGCGAAAGGGGAGACTTGAACTCCCACGTCCGAAGACACTGGAACCTAAATCCAGCGCGTCTACCAATTCCGCCACTTTCGCCTGAGCGTGCGCCGCAAGGCACTCGCTTGTCGAACTCGATGAGTACGGGCCGTAAATTACGATTCGTTTCTCAGTGTGTTTGATGGGGTGGACGACCGGATTCGAACCGGCGACCACAGGAATCACAATCCTGCGCTCTACCAACTGAGCTACGCCCACCACCGAGTGTTCAAGTCTAGCAGCCTGCAGCTCTGGAATGCGCGCCCGGCAGGATTCGAACCTGCTACCCTCGGCTTAGAAGGCCGATGCTCTATCCACATGAGCTACGGGCGCAGCGCAGACCGGTAGGATTCCGGAGACTTGCCCCAAAGACTTGGTCGGGGCAGCAGGATTCGAACCTGCGACCCTCTGCTCCCAAAGCAGATGCGCTACCAGGCTGCGCCATGCCCCGACAATCGCAAGTGTAGCCTCCCAAAGCGCATCAGGGGCCACAACTTCCAAACTTAAAGGCTATCTGCGCTGATTTTTCACGGACACGTGCTGCTCAATCGGCCGCCTCGTCTATCCAGATCATCTGTATACCCTCGAGAATCCCTTCACTGGACTTCTCGGGATCATCCTCAAATCCGTCTAGCGCAAGAACCCAGGCGTGCAGGTCAGTGAAACGCACGTACTGCGGATCTACATCCGGGTGCGCATCAAACAAGGCTTCTGCGATCTCGCGAGTATCGGTCCATTTCAACATCAGTGGTTCTCCGACACCATGTTGATGGTGTACTTGGGTATCTCGACAACCAGGTCAGCATCGCCGACGATGGCCTGACAGGACAAGCGAGAGTCCGGATCAAGACCCCAGGCCTTGTCGAGATAGTCCTCCTCGAGCTCGTCCGCCTCCTCCAGACTCGCCCCGCCCTCACGGATGTGGACGTGACAGGTCGTGCAGGCGCAGGACTTCTCGCACGCATGCTCGATATCGACCCCATTGGCCAGCAGCGAGTCGCAGACAGAGACGCCAGCAGTCGCTTCAAAGCGTGCGCCCTCCGGGCACATTTCAGGATGTGGTTGTACGGTTATGGTCGGCATTGCTCCCGCCTGTCAGTGATTCAGTTGTTTCTGGATTCAAGCTCATCGAGGTCGCGCCCGGCCATCAGGCGTCGGACACTGGCATTCATGCGCCTCTCGACAAACGCTTCGCTACCCTTCTCAAGAGCTTGCACGGCAGCGTTGATTGCGTCGCGATCATCACTGGCCAGCGCCCCTTGCACGGCAATCACAGATGCGTCGATGGCAGCACGCTCGTCAGCGCTCAGGTGCTCGTCCCCGTCGCTGTCCAGCGCAGCCGTTATCGCCTCGAGCACACGCGACGCCTCGACGCGTTGCTCAGCGAGCGCTCGCGCCTGCATGTCCTCAGCTGCCAGATCCATCGAATCGCGCAACATGGACTCGATCTCACCGTCTGACAAGCCGTAGGAGGGTTTTACGTCGACACTGGCAACAGTGCCGCTTTCGCGCTCTATCGCGCTGACAGTCAGCAGGCCATCGGCATCGACTTGAAACAGCACCTGGATGCGCAGAGCTCCCGCCACGCGCGCGGGAAAGCCAGCCAGCTCAAAACGGGCTAGTGACCGGCAGTCAGACACCATCTCACGCTCGCCCTGAACGACGTGCAAGGCCATCGCCGTCTGTCCGTCCTTGTAGGTGGTGAACTCCTGCGCTCTCGCCACAGGAATCGTGGTGTTACGCGGTATCACCTTCTCGGCAAGCCCACCCATCGTCTCAAGCCCCAGCGACAGCGGTGTTACATCGAGCAGCAGCAGATCGTCCTCAGGCCGATTACCGGCAAGGGCATCGGCCTGAATCGCAGCACCTATAGCGACCACTTCATCCGGATTGATGTCTGTGAGCACGTCCTGATCAAAAAACCTGGACACCTGCTCACGCACCAACGGTACACGTGTTGACCCACCCACCATCACTACAGATGCCACCTCATCGCGCTCGACGCCCGCGTCACGCAGCACACGCCGACACAGCCCCAGTGTGCGCTCCGCCAGAGGGGATACCAGAGCGTCGAAAGCTTCGCGCGCGAACTCACCCTGCCACACCGACTCGCCGTTGACCACAAAATCCACATCGACAGAGGTCGCTGCTGAGAGTCGCTCCTTGATCTGGCGAGCTTGCGCCACGGCCTCGGCGCGCGCCGCATCGTCAGGAAAGGCGCGCAAACCGCTTTTCTCCAGTAGCCATGCGACCAGCGCATGATCAATGTCATCACCGCCGAGGGCCGTGTGGCCCGCGGTGGCAAGCACTTCAAACACCCCTGCATTCAGGCGCAACAGTGAGATATCAAAGGTACCGCCACCCAGGTCGTAAATGGCGACGACACTGCCAGCACCCAGCGCCTCGCCCTGATCAAGACCGTAGGCCACCGCAGCGGCTGTTGGCTCGTTCAACAAACGCAGCACATTCAAGCCCGCCAGCGCCGCAGCGTCCTTGGTGGCCTGACGCTGAGCGTCATCGAAATACGCGGGTACCGTAATCACCGCACCTACCAGGTCGCCACCCAGGGTGTGCTCGGCACGCGCCTTGAGCGCTGCCAGTATCTCGGCTGATACGGCAACGGCGGTCTTGGGACCTGCCGCTGTCTCAAAAGCCGGCACTGATCCCGACCGATCAAAGCGATGGTGCTCAGCGAGCCAATGACCCTCCAGATCGTCCGCGCCCTTGCCCATCAATCGCTTGGCAGACCGTATCGGAAGATAAGCGGACGACTCAACTGTCGCAGCCTCGCCAACGTCGGCAGTACCGTCAGCCTTGAAAGCCACAACCGAGGCCAGGGATCGAGCACCGCTTGCGTCCGGCAACACGTCCGCGACTCCGGAGCGCACGGTCGCCACGAGCGAATTGGTGGTGCCTAGATCAATACCAATCGCCAACCGGTGCTGGTGTGGCGCAGCCGATTGCCCAGGCTCGGAAATCTGTAGTAGTGCCACGCGTATCCAGCCACTCCAGGTCGGTCTGTGTCAAAGAAAAAGGTGTGGGTCAACCGAACTCAGGGAGCATCGCCGTCCAGATGGGCTTCAAGATCAGAGATCTCTCGACCCAGCTTGTCCAGAAACTGCCAGCGTCTCACGGTGTCACGCGCAGCGGACCAGTCGTGCGCAGCACTCGCCTCGGCAAAGCTTACCTGTTCTGCAGACATCGCCCGGGACAACTGCCCACGCACATCCAGCAGGACCGCGTGCGGATCGTTTGCCGACGGTGCCGACTCAATGGCCTCACGCAACTCCATCTGCTCCATCAAAAACATCGGATCCATCTGGGTATCTGTTTCCTCATCCGTGGAAATGCCGGCGAGCGACAGCAGATACACCGCTCGGCGCAGTGGTTTGCGCAGCGTGTCGTGGGCGTCGTTGACAAAGGAGGACGCCTGCATGGACCAGCGACGCTGCGCAGCGCTCGCAGTCGTGTGCCGATCCGGGTGCAAAAGCCCTTGCAAGTGGCGATATTGTCGCGACACGTGCACAAGATCGACCTCGAATCCAGGCTCAATCGCAAACAGCGCAAAGTAATCTGCGCTCAAGTCAATACCCGAGTCGCTCACCTTTTCTTGACTCGTCACCTCAGTTTCCACAGGCGCCTGGCTTCAACAACGACACTGCGCAACGCGCAACTTGAACCCTGAGATCATCGCAGCCGGGCCTTCAGACGTTGAAGGATTCGCCACAACCGCACTCGTCCTTGACGTTGGGATTACGGAAACGAAAGCCCTCGTTGAGCCCCTCCTTACCAAAGTCGAGCTCGGTCCCATCCAGGTACACCAGACTCTTCTTGTCGATTACGACGGTGATGTCGTTTGACTCGAACACCTCATCATTCGCCGCAACCTCGTCGACAAATTCAAGCGTGTACGCAAGGCCCGAGCAGCCGGTGGTTCGAACGCCGAGCCTGAGCCCGACGCCCTTGCCACGCTTGTCCAGATACAGCCTTACCTGATCGGCAGCACTGTCTGTCAAAGAGATACTCATCGCTTGACCGGAAGCCTGAAGAGGAATGCTATCGCTCAATCAGCTTGCAGCGGCGACAGGCGCATCGGCCGACTCGCCACGCTTGGCACGGATGTCAGCGATGGCCGCAGCAATTGCATCTTCTGCCAGTACCGAGCAGTGGATCTTGACTGGTGGCAGCGCGAGCTCGTCAGCAATGTCCTTGTTCTTGATCGCTGCGACTTCATCGATAGTCTTGCCCTTGACCATCTCGGTTACCAGCGAGCTTGACGCAATCGCTGAACCACAGCCATAGGTCTTGAACTTGGCATCTTCGATGATGCCATCGTCGGTCACCTTCAGTTGCAGACGCATGACGTCGCCACAAGCCGGCGCTCCCACCATGCCGGTGCCGACATTGGGATCGTCCTTGTCGAGTACGCCAACGTTGCGCGGATTCTCGTAGTGGTCAAGTACCTTGTCACTGTAAGCCATGATGTGATTCCTGTGAAGTGCGTGTTTGAGTGTGGTCGGTCAGAAAAAGACGGTGTCAGTGTGCGGCCCACTGAACAGAGTCAAGGTCGATCCCTTCTTTGTGCATATCCCACAGTGGGGACAACTCACGCAGCTTTTCAACCGCTGCTCGTGTCTGCTTTATGGTGAAGTCGATCTCTTCCTCGGTCGTGAAACGACCAATCGTGAAGCGAATGGAGCTATGGGCGAGCTCATCACTGCGTCCAAGCGCACGCAGTACGTAGGACGGTTCCAGGCTTGCACTGGTGCAGGCAGAACCTGAAGACACCGCTACATCCTTCATTGACATGATCAGACTCTCGCCCTCAACAAAATTGAAGCTGATGTTGAGGTTGCCAGGGATACGCTGTTCAGTGTCACCGTTGATGTAGATCTCCTCCATATCGGCAAAGCCCGCACTCAGGCGGTCACGCAACTTCTCCAGGCGCTTGTTCTCCTCCATCATCTCTTCCCGAGCGATACGAAAAGCTTCACCCATACCCACAATCTGGTGGGTAGGCAGCGTGCCCGAACGCATACCGCGCTCGTGACCACCGCCATGAATTTGCGCAGCAATACGCACACGCGGCTTTCGTCGCACGTAAAGCGCACCAATACCCTTGGGGCCATAGACCTTGTGCGCGCAGATAGACATCAAATCCACGTTCATTTCATCAACGTCAATGGCGACCTTGCCCGGGCTCTGCGCTGCATCAACGTGAAACACGATGCCACGGTCGCGACAAATGCGCCCGATGCGCGGGATGTCCTGAATGACACCGATCTCGTTTTGTACATGCATGATTGACACAACCGTGGTGTCATCGCGCAGCGCCGCCTCGAAGGCATCAAAATCCAGAAGACCGTTCTTGAGCGGCTCGAGGTAGGTCACTTCAAACCCTTCACGCTCGAGCTGGCGACAGGTGTCGAGTACCGCCTTGTGCTCGGTCTTCAAGGTAACGATGTGCTTGCCCTTCTTGACGTTGAAGTGCGCCGCCCCCTTGATCGCAAGGTTGTCCGACTCGGTGGCACCAGAGGTCCAGACAATCTCTCTCGGGTCAGCCCCAAGCAACTCGGCGACGTTGGCGCGGGCTTGCTCCACAAGCTCATCCGCCGTCCATCCAAAGGGATGTGAGCGAGAAGCCGGGTTGCCGAAGTGACCTTGACGAGTCAGGCACTCGGACATCTTCTCGGCCACGCGCTCGTCAACGGGTGTGGTGGACGAGTAGTCCATGTAAATCGGAACGTTCAACGCACTCACGTGATGTGACCTCTTTAACTATATTTGACAGCTACCTATACGGCGCTGCGCGAAATTGGTGCTGTGATGTGGCCGGGCGGCGCAATGACAATGTCCTGACCTCGACGCAGATCACCCGAATGCACTGCGGGCCGGTCGCGGTGGCGCGCAATCATATCTGCAAGCGATACACCGCTGAGAAATTCCTCGATCTGCGCTGAGAGGTCTTCCCACAGATCGTGAGTCAGACAACGTCCACTGCTCAAGCAGTTTTCTGCGCCGGAACACTGCGTTGCGTCAACCGATTCGTTGACGGCGCCAATAATCTCCGAGACCGCCACCTGATCCAGCGAGCGCGCGACCCGATATCCGCCGCCAGGACCACGTGTGCTGACAACCAGACCGTTCTTGCGCAGACGCGAGAACAACTGCTCAAGGTAAGACAGGGAGATTTCCTGGCGCTCACTGATCGCAGCCAACGGAACAGGTCCCTGCTCGCTATTCAAGGCCAGATCGAGCATCGCTGTTACGGCGTAACGACCCTTGGTGGTGAGCTTCATCGGACTCATCCGCGTTCTTGTCAGCACCTAGGCTCTCATAACCTAGCAAACTAGTCAAGTATTAATCAGCACCGATGACTCGCCAATTGAGCCCTTGCGCCTTACTTGGCAGCCGTCCTGCCGGGCGCTCGTGCCTCAGCGCGCATCTGCCGCACCTCCGCTCGCAGCGCCGCAAGCTCCTCCTCCAAACGCTCAACGACCGGAGCCAGAGGTTCATCAATATCCTCGGAGCCATCCATACCGTAGGCCGCAAACGGCGTCGGAGCGTCTTGAACCGGGGCACCCGTGATCAGATCAAGACACTTTCGATTCTCGTCCCGGCAGCGCACCACTCGTGCAGGCACACCCACCACAGTGGCCCCGGCCGGCACAGCGTCCAGCACAACCGCGTTGGAACCAACCCGTGCCAAGTCGCCGACCGTGAAGGGCCCGAGAATCTTTGCTCCAGCACCCACGACTACGCCATCCTCCAGCGTTGGGTGTCGTTTGCCATCGTCCAGGGTGCGCCCGCCCAGAGTAACGCCCTGATAGAGCGTGACATCGTCGCCGATCTCTGCGGTCTCACCGATGACCACGCCAGTGCCATGGTCAACAAAGAAACGGCGCCCGATAACGGCTCCCGGATGGATCTCGATACCGGTCAACCACCGGCCCAGGTTGGCGAGAAAACGCGCTGGCCATCGCAGGCCACGCTTCCACAGCACATGGTTCAAGCGATGCAACAGCAATGCATGAACCCCTGAGTAACAGGTCAACACTTCGAACACGCTGCGTGCCGCCGGGTCGCGCTGAAACACGCAAGTAACGTCTTCTTTGATCAGATCCCACATGGCCGGACAATCACGGAATATCAAACTGGAACGCTGGGTCATCATACGCTGCTCTGCCGGACAGCATCAGGTCAGTCCTTGCCCGGCACAGGGGCGCGCTTCTCAGGAGCGGGCGGGCGCGGGTTTTCTGTGGCTGACAGGATTCCCCGCAGTATCGCCATTTCATTTTCACTGGGCCGATTGCGTTCAAAGTAACGCTTTAGCCGTCGCATGAGATGGCGCGGGCGTGCCGGATCCAGAAACCCGGTATTGATCATCACCCTCTCAAGATGAGCATGCAGATGCTCCATCGAATCGCTGCTCACTGGCGGATCTTCCTCCTTGCCCGAGGTTGTTGCAGGCGCGCCGCCGCCTTGAGCTGCCAACGCCGATGCCGCTTCATAGGCCACCACCTGCACCGCTGCCCCGAGATTCAAGGAGCTGAAATCAGGATCTGTTGGTATGTGCAAGTGCCGCGTACACAGATCCAGCTCCTCGTTGGTCAAACCGGATCGCTCACGGCCAAACACAAAGGCAACACGCTCAAGTGGCGCAAGCTCCGAGGTGATTGACGTAGCGGCCATTTCGCAGGCCTCACGGCACGACAGCAATGGCACCGATAGATGCCGCTGCCGAGCGCTGGTGCCGTATACCGCCTGACAATCGGCGATCGCCTCGGCAAGCCTGTCAAACCGCGCCGCGGACTCAAGCACGGGTTGCGCACCTGAGGCACGCGCCAGCGCCTCGTCCTTGCGCGGCGATACGGTATCTACCAGTCGCAGCGTGTCAAAACCCATGGTGCGAATGGCACGGGCGGCGGCACCAAGGTTGCCGGCGTGAGTGGTACCAACAAGTATGAAGACTATCGAGCTCATCGGCGCATGATCTCACGCAAACATGCTCTTGAGCCGCACGCACCGTCAACTGCGGACTACACTGTGCGCCCCTGAACTTCTGCCCTGTCCTGCTCATGCATCCGATGCTGAATATCGGCGTTCGCGCCGCCCGTGCCGCCGGGCGCGTCATCACACAAAGCATGGGTCGACTGGACACCCTGCAGGTTGAGACCAAGGGCCACAACGATTTTGTGACCGAAGTCGATCGGCAGGCCGAGGCCGAAATTATCTCGGTGCTCAAGCGCTCCTATGCAGACCATGCCTTTCTCGGCGAGGAATCCGGCCTGACCGGTTCGGCGGATGCCGAGTACCGCTGGGTCATCGATCCGCTCGACGGCACGATGAATTTTCTGCACGGCTTGCCGCACTTCAGTGTGTCGATTGCGTTGCTCAAGCAAGACCGCTTGTTTCAGGCCGTGATCTACGACCCGACGCGCCAGGAGCTGTTTACCGCTGGCAAAGGTGATGGTGCGTTTCTCGACGCCAAGCGCCTGCGCGTCAAAAAAACCCAGCATCTTGCCGATGCTCTGCTTGGCTCCGGCTTTCCAAACCGCACTCAACAGGATCTGGATTTCTACCAACGCACCGCACGTCATTACACGGAACGCTGCTCAGGCGTGCGCCGTCTTGGCTCGGCAGCGCTCGATCTCGCCTACGTCGCAGCGGGCAGGCTCGATGGCGCCTGGTTACTCGGTCTGTCTGAGTGGGATCTGGCAGCAGGTGCACTGTTGGTGCGCGAGGCGGGCGGACTGATCAACGACTTTGACGGTGGTGACACCTGGCGTAGCAGTGGCGATCTTATCGCCGCAACCCCGAAAGTTCACCACGAGATGCTTGAGGTAATGAAGCCGCTGTCAGCCGCGCGCAAGCGTATGCCCAACTAAGCCTGGCCGCTGCGCACAAAGGGCTAGCGGCGCGCTGACAGCTGGCCTTCGGTCGGCATCTTCACTGTACTCAAGCGCCGCCAGGTCTGACGCTTGCAGAAGGGTCCCCAGCATCCACGCAGTTTGAGCTGGTGTCGAGCGGGTTGAGTCACTGTGGCCTTGTAGCGACGTCCGTCACCGGGGTTGTATATTCGCCCGGACCATCCCGAGCGTGTCGCCTTCATGTTGCGAAACAACTCCAGGCCCACGATTGGACGCCGGCGCAAGGACTCGTCGGGATTATCCTTGTCGAGCATCCGACGACCGTCAATGGACACCTCGTACAACCAGACAAGCTCTGCGCAGAGCTGTGACTCCTTGCAGGTGGTGATACGAATAATCGAGCTGAAGTTGGGTGTAACCCAGTAACCTACCGCGGCTATGGAGTTTGCCGCGCCTTGGGCCACACCGGTCGACTGCGACATAGCCATGGTCGGGAGCAGCAGCGCTGCGGCGACAAGCTGGACGAAAGGCAAGTTCATTGCTTTGTTGAGAATTCGTACGAAAGTTGGGCACAAAAAATACGTGCGAAGATAGACGCGACTTTACGTGGTAACACCTTGTTTTCCTACAACGGGCGCCGAACACCTGCGGATGAATCAATCGCTCAAGACTACGTTGGATGGGGATAGTCTCGACGAGGCCGCACGAAAGCAACTAGTGGCCTGTACCGGAGGCCGCGAACTCGAATCCCTGCGTACGGTTCAGTCTCTGTGGAGTGATTATGGGCGACTGTTGCGCGCACACTTTTGCGAGGGCGAACCCGCATCGGTGATCATCAAGTACGTTCGCCCACCGGACAAGGTCATGCACCCGCGAGGATGGGACGGCGACGCCAGTGAACAACGCAAGCGCCGCTCGTATCAGGTAGAGGCGGCCTGGTACCGTCAACACGCCCACTCACTACCTGCGTCGTGTCGGGTCCCTGCAGCCTTGAGTGTCCATGTCGACAAGACCGGGGCACTCACGCTGATCATGGAAGATCTCGATGCGGAGTTTCCGCACCAGCCCGAGTACCTCGATCCTGAGGGACTCGATGACAGCGGCATCTTGCCCTGCCTCGATTGGCTCGCAGCCTTGCACGCCTCGCAGCTTGGCGCCCTTGCATCCGAGCTATGGCCCACCGGATGCTACTGGCATCTGGACACACGTCAGGATGAGCTTGCAGCAATGCCCGACAGTCCATTGAAGCACGCGGCAAAAGCGCTGGATCAGGCTTTGGCCAATACCGCTTTTACAACCCTGGTTCACGGAGACGCCAAACTCGCCAACTTCTGTTTCAGCGCAGACCATGAGCGGGTGGCAGCGGTCGATTTTCAGTATGTCGGGCACGGACCCGGTGTGCGTGACCTTGCCTACTTTCTCGGCAGCGCCTTGGACGAAGCGGCACTGTTGAGACACGCCGATGCACTCACCGATATCTACTTTGCACGCCTGCGCGAACACCTGCCGACAACGGTGGATCATCAAGCACTTGAAGCCGACTGGCGTGCCCTGCTTCCGGCAGCGATCGCAGACTTTGAACGCTTTCTCGCCGGTTGGGCACCAAACCACTACAAACGCAACAGCTGGTCAGCGGGCATGACCGCCCGCGCGCTAGCCTGCCATCAAGCAGGTCCATCCACCAGCTCTCGCATGCGCGCGAACACATCCACGCCCAACTGATCCCACACGTCCAACAGATCGATGAGCACCCAGTTCTCGCGGATCACATCATTTTCAATGCGCCAGAAATCAAGGCTCTTCATGGTGATCTCTGCACCCGTCGGCGCTATCCCGAGCCACCCCGACCCGGTCACCGTCATTGCCATGTTGGGCCACCCGGTGACCGCGACGTAGTTGCCCTCGGCAAAGAAGTGACCTTCTCCCCGGTATCCACCACGACGATCGGGAAGAGCTGCAAGGAAGGGAATCTGGTGCCCATGTCTGAACCCGGCAACACCGCGCTGAGTGCCAATACCGGACGGCCCATACCAACTGAAACGTGGATGCCAATGTGTCTCAAGACGCATCGCCTCCGCAGGCTCCTTCGGATGCCTGCCCATGTCCCCCAGCATGGCAGTGACACGCTCAAGACTGCGACGAGAGAGATCATCATCCGTCTCACGCACTGACAATCCATCCTGAGTACTCGGCCCGGGCACCTGCCACTCGCGGCCAAGGGATGCACCCATCGGCCAGACTCCGGCCTGCATCATCACATGCGGCAGATCCCACAACAGATGCGCCTCGACAATCTTGCCGTCGATGACTTGATAGAACTCATGGAAGCGAATCGCGACCTGACGTCGCGTGGGCGGGATACCTAGCCAGGCCTGCATGAAGGCACCGGTGTAGTAGCCGCCACAACCCACCCAGGCATGGCCGCCGCCATCAGTCCCTGAGACAAGGATGGTGTCGCGCCGCTCGATGTCCGGCACGGCACTTACCAGTGGAGCATACAATTGTTCGTACAGATCGGCCGCTTGTAGATCACCAAAAGGGTGGCAGACACGCACGACCCCATCGGGCGCGAAGGCCTGAGCCATGGCAGCACGCACAACAGCAGGTTCCCAGTTGTATTGTGCCATTCTGAGCGGATCGATCAAGGCACGTAAGGTCTGTGTCTGAGTCATGGTGCAGCGTCGGTTTCAGCGGTTTTCGGGCATGAGCCTTACCCACAAAGGTATACCGAAACGCAGGCTGCAGCCGGCATTGTCGTGACTTTCCTTTCCGGGCGTCTCTTTGCGCGCGCGATGCATACGCCATTGAGTCGTATGTGCTCGCCGTCTCCCTGCAGCTCGATGTCGAGCACCACCCTTTGTGGCATACCAGAAGCGTGACGCATCTGTGCTCTGTATTGCAGTGTCTCTCTCGGTCGATACAGCGTAATTGCGACGCCGATCGCCGCGATGCTCAGACCGACAAGATCGGTAACACCGATCGGCTGGCTAAAAACCAACCACGCGATCATCATTGTCGCTGGGGGAGTCAAAAAGGTCAGGCCCGCCAGGAGCGACGTGCGAGCGACACCAGACCCACCACAAACGTGACAACGGCATAGCGGGCAACCAGCATCGTAAACAATGCGATGTCAGCAACACCAATTTGCGCAACTATCCAACCCGAACTCCACAACACTACAAAAAGCGCAGCAAGTGCTGCTGTGGGTACGTGACACTTCATCGCTTTGACCTCGACAACCGCGGCTGCCAGAGACAGTCTGCCATGCCAAAGCCAGTAGCAGCTTGAACACGCTTCCGCACACGTTTTCTCCTGTGCCTTCGTACCAGTCCGTGCCGAATTGCCCTGATAAAAACGGTAGGCAAACCTCTTCAATAGCTGGCACTCTGCGCGCACCTACTCATTGCAGCCAATGATGCCCGCACGTAACGCTGTCGAATTCCTGTTGCTCGCAGCCATCTGGGGCTCGTCGTTTCTGTGCATGCGCATCGCCGCCCCTGAACTCGGCCCCATGACGCTAGCCATGCTGCGTTGCGGAATCGGGGCTGTGACCCTGCTGTGCATACTCCTAGCGCGCAACGCCTGGCCAGCACTCAAGCACAACCTCCGAGGCATCGGCCTGGTCGGACTCGTCAACTCGGCCATCCCCTTTGTCTTGCTCGGCTACGCCAGCTTGAGTCTCAGTGCTGGTGTTACCTCCATTCTCAATTCAGCGGCACCGCTGTGGACTGCAGCCATCGCCTTTGCCTGGTACAAGGATCGACTGAGCCAGCTACAAGTCGTTGGCATGATCCTCGGTGTGGTGGGCGTTGTTATCCTTGTTGCAGGATCAGGCAAGGCGGCGATTACCGACCTCAACTCCCTCGTGCTCGCCTTTGCAGCAGGCGTGGCAGCCACCGCTGCCTATGGGCTGGGTGCCAATATTGCGCGTGGCAAACTCAGGGGTATCAACCCGCTTGCCATAGCTACCGGAAGCCAGATTTCTGCAACACTGGCTCTTCTTGGGCCCGGCTTGGCTACATGGCCGGAGACAACCCCTGGAGACCTGCGCTTGTGGGTTGCGGTTGTGGTACTCGGTGTGGTGTGCACCGGTATTGCCTATTTGTTGTTCTTTCGCCTGATCGCATCGCTGGGCGCGACGCAGGCGGTTGCGGTAACCTACATCATCCCGGTCTTTGGCATCGGCTGGGGCATGCTCTTGCTCGACGAGCAGCTCACGCTGATGATCGTACTGGGGGCGGTGGTCATCGTGGCAGGTACTGCGCTGACCACCGCCGTGAAACCTGCCAAGGACCCTACTCGCTAGCGAGTAGCGCCTCGAACTTGGCGTCTGCCTGAGCAATGAAGCCTGGCACGTCGGCGTTCCACTGTGACTGCACGCTGTCGTTGTAATTCAGGTAGAGCTTGTCATCGACGATGGACCAGTTTTCTGGCTCGATCTTGACCAGCGCATCCTGTGCAACTCCAAAGGCACAATAGCCACCGTATTGCGGCGCATAACGCTCAGGATCACCCTCGAAGAGAGCCATGTTATCGGCCGAGGCAAACTGCCAGGTTGCCCCCATCCAGTCGGTGGCGAATTCGGCAGTACCCTCGCGGGGTGCACCTTCCGTCCAGTAGGCAACCGTGTCATAGCCACGTATGGCAATACCAGACGTCTTGTATCCACTGAGAAGCCCTTGTTTCTCAAGCGTATTGACCGGCTCGGCTGCAAAAGTGGCTGGCGAGGCAAACAACATCAATGCGGCCACACCAGGGGCAATCAGGGCACCGAAACGGCGCGATAAGGTATTCATGCTCACGACTTGTACTCGCTTGGGAAGGGACTACTACGACTGGCTCACGCCATGATTGGTTCACGGATCGGTCTTACGGATCTGTATGCTGAAGGGGTGCAAGCCGTTGCGACCCTCAACACTTCTGTCTGATCCGAACGAGCTAGGCTGTCACAGCAGATGACATCAACGCCAACGGTACGACGGGATACGGAGGATGCGATTGCTGACAACCTGCGAGCCGATATGCGTCAGCGCGACAAGGTTGTAGACAGCAACCCCGCTATCGAAGGCACCCGCCTTCAAGGAATCGAGTCGAGCTCGGCGCCCTCTTTCTCGACCGGCATCATGTCTTCACGGGTGATGCCAAGCATCAGTACCGCAAGGCTTGCGACAAAGATCGAGGAATACGTACCGACGACCACGCCGATCAGCAGCGCAAGCGCAAACCCGTGAATGATAGCGCCGCCAAGAAAAAACAGCGACAACAACACCAACAGGGTTGTACCCGAGGTCACAACCGTGCGCATGAGCGTCTGGTTGATCGAGGCGTTCATGATCTCTGCTGGCGTACCGCGACGCATGCCGAGAAAGTTTTCCCGTATACGATCAAACACAACGATCGTGTCGTTGAGCGAATAACCGATCACTGCAAGGATCGCCGCGAGCACGGTCAGATCAAACTCGATCTGGAACAAGGCAAAAAAGCCGATGGTAATGACGACATCGTGTACGAGTGCCGCGACCGAGCCAACAGAGAACTTCTTCTCAAAACGGAACCAGATGTAGACAACGATCGCGCCCAGCGCGAACAGTACCGCAAGCCCACCTGTCTCACGAAGCTCTTCACCGACCTGTGGCCCAACGAACTCAACCCGGCGCATGTCAATGGGCTCATCTGATGTCGTGGCCAGGGCCGCAAGTACATCGTCTGACACTTTGGCATCGTTGGACTGCTCCGCGCCCGGCGCCATTCGAATTAGCACATCGGTACTGGTGCCAAACGTCTGCACGACCGCATCCGGCAGCTCAGCAGCGGCGAGCGTGTCGCGCACGACGTCCAGATCGGGCGCTGACTGGTATCCGACTTCGATGGTGTAACCCCCTGTGAAGTCCACACCAAAGTTCAGGCCGCGCAAGAGGATGGCCAGAATCGCAACGGACAACAAGACGCCAGAGACCACGTACGCAAAGGTACGCCGTCCCATGAAATCAAAGCCACCCTCGCTGATAAGCGTTCGCATGATCGTGTTCGCCTTCTTTAGATGGGCACGTTAAATGGGCAAGCTCTTGAGGCGCTTACCGCCATACAGCCAGTTGACAATCACTCGTGATCCGAAGATGGCCGTGAACATCGACGTCAGAATGCCGATGCACAGCGTGATCGCAAAGCCCTTGATAGGCCCTGTTCCCATACCAAACAGAACGATCGCCGCAATCAGTGTGGTGACGTTGGCATCGGCTATGGTTGAGAATGCCTTGTCATAGCCGGCAGAAATCGCACCCTGCACTGCGGTGCCCGCGCGCAGTTCCTCGCGTATGCGCTCAAAGATCAGCACATTGGCATCCACTGCCATACCGGTGGTGAGCACAATCCCGGCAATACCCGGCAAGGTCAGTGTGGCTTGCAGTGCAGAGAGCACAGCCATGATCATGACCACGTTTATTACAAGAGCCGCTCCTGCGATCAGCCCGAATACACGGTAGTACCACCCCATGAAGACAATCACGAGTGCGAGGCCGACCGCCGCGGACAAAAAGCCCTGACGAATATTGTCCTTGCCGAGACTGGGCCCAACGGTGCGCTCTTCAACGATATTGACCGGAGCCTTCAACGCACCCGCGCGCAGCAGCAAGGAAAGATCCGCCGCTTCCTGTGAGCCGAGCCCGGTGGTCTGAAAACGGTGACTGAGCACATCACGGATGGTGGCGATGCTGACCACTTCCTCGACCTTGGTGTTCTCGGTGACCTCCTCGCCGTTTTCCATACGCACATCAACTCGGTTTTCGATGTACACAACCGCCATCGGGTTACCGACATTCTCTTGCGTCACATCCTGCATGCGACGCGCACCGGCACCATCGAGATTGACGAACACCGCAGGAGTGCCGGACTGCTGATCCAGGCCTGATGAAGCGCCCTTGATCTGATCACCGGTCACGATAATGTCACGGCTTAGCAGCACCGGACTGCCGTTACGCTCGCGATAGAGGCGCGCATCTGCCGGTACATTGCCATTTTCTGCCGCAGCCCACTCCGCCGGACCACCCACGACAAGGCGGTACTCAAGCGTCGCGGTAGCGCCGAGGATGTCCTTGGCACGCGCGGTGTCTTGCACGCCGGGCAGTTGCACAACAATTCGCTCAAGCCCTTGCTGTTGCACTATCGGCTCCGACACCCCGAGCTCGTTGATACGGTTGCGCAAGGTTGTGATGTTCTGCTGAATAGCGCTGCGACGCTCCTCTTCTGCGGCAGCCTCGGACAGATTGGCGGTGATGAAAAAGCCGCCGCCCTCCTCGCTGGTGTCAAAGTCCAGATCGAAGACCTCGTTAGCAAAGGCGTCGAGCATGCGGTCGCGATCCGCCTCATCCCGAAAGCGTGCGGACAACTCGCCATTCTCGTGCTGGATGCGCGTGCCACGAATACGTTCCTCGCGTACCTCGCGCTTCCAGTCAGCAACGTATCGCTCCTCGGCCGAGTCGATCGCCGCCGCCATGTTCACCTCCATCAGAAAGTGAACACCGCCGCGCAAGTCCAACCCAAGACTCATCGGCTCGCCAATCTTGCGCAACCAGGCAGGACTCGCCGAGACCAGATTGAGCGCCACGGTGTAGTCGTTAGGGTCGAGCGCGCTTGCGATCGCATCACGCGCTCTCAACTGTGTGTCCTCATCCTCGAACAGCACCAACAGGCGGCCTTCATCGTCGCGGGTCTCGGATGCGGCCAGACCCGCCTCGGTCAGCGCGCCGCGCACCGCCACGGCAACACTGGTGTCGACCTCGGCATCGCGTCCCGAAATCTGCACGGCAGGATCACTGCCGAACCAGTTGGGCAGCGCCAGAAGAGCGCCTGTGAGCACGACTGCTGCGAGCAGCAGGACCCGCCAGAGGACGGTGCTGTTGTTCATCTAGAGAGCTATTGCCGTAGAGGACGCTCGATCAGAGCGCTTTCAAGGTACCTGAGGGTAGCAGTGCCGCAACTGACGTCTTTTGCACAGCCACTTCAACCCCTTCTGAGACGCGCACCGACAGATAGGCATCGCCCACCTTGGTGATGGTGCCACCGAGCCCTCCGTTGGTAACCACCTCATCGCCCTTGGACAAGGCCGCCACCATCTCCCGATGCTCCTTCATACGCTTTTGCTGCGGACGAATCATCAGAAAATAGAACACGACCAACAGCAGCAACGGCAGAGCGAGACTGATGAGGCCGCCACCTGGAGGGGCACCGGCCTGAGCGTGAGCGGGGGAAATGAAGAAATCCAACATGAGAAGGCCTCGAAGCGCGGATGGAAGGCAACACCCCAGGGTGCGCCGGTTGAGAATCAACCCGCAACTATACCTGCACGGAGGCGGTATCAGGCATCCCCAATCGCGCGAGTTGCGGCAAATTCCTTCTGCCAGGCGTCGTAGCGGCCCTCCGCAATCGCTGTGCGTATCTCCGCCATCAAGCGCTGGTAGTAGCGCAGGTTGTGCACGGTGTTGAGGCGCGAGCCGAGAATCTCGCCACATTTGGACAAGTGATACAAATAGGCGCGCGAATAGTGCTGACAGGTATAGCAATCACAGCCTGCCTCCAGCGGACGCAGATCTGTTCGAAAACGCGCATTGCGCAGACGAATATCGCCACGCGCTGTGTAGATGTAGTCATTGCGCGCATTGCGCGTCGGCAACACGCAGTCAAACATGTCAATACCGCGCGCAACAGCCTCGACGATGTCCTCGGGCTTGCCCACACCCATCAGGTATCGCGGTGCCTCGGTCGGCAGGTGCACCACCGTCTCCTCGAGCACCCGATTGCGCACGCTTGCCTCCTCACCAACAGCAAGCCCGCCGACGGCATAGCCCACAAACCCGATGTCCACGAGCGCCTTGGCACTCTGCTCACGCAAGTCGGCGTACATCCCGCCCTGCACAATGCCAAACAGAGCGTTCGGGTTGGACAGTTCGTTGAAGGCATCCCGACAGCGGACAGCCCAGCGCATCGACAGCTCCATCGAGTCCCTGGCTTCGCGCTCGGTGGCCGGATAGGGCGTGCATTCATCAAAGGCCATCACGATGTCCGAGCCGAGCGCCGTCTGAATACGCATCGATTCCTCCGGACTCAGGAACACCTTGTCGCCATTGACCGGTGAGCTGAAGCGCACACCCGACTCATCGATCTTGCGCAGCTTGGCCAGACTGAACACCTGAAAGCCGCCCGAGTCCGTCAGGATGGGGCCGCTCCAGTGCATGAAATCATGCAGATCCCCATGCGCTGCGATAATCTCGGTTCCCGGCCGCAACCACAGGTGGAAGGTATTGCCGAGCAGAATCTCGGCACCGGAGTCGCGCACCTCCTCGGGCGTCACCGCCTTGACCGTGCCATAGGTGCCTACCGGCATGAAGGCGGGTGTCTCGACCGCGCCACGCGCGAACGAGAGCCGACCACGTCGCGCCGCACCATCGCTCGCCAAATGCCTCCAGGAGAAGTCAGTCATTTCGGCTCGGCATCCGTTGATCGCGTCAGAAGCATGGCATCCCCGTAACTGAAAAAGCGATAGCGCTCGTGCACGGCCTCTCTGTAGGCCGCCAAAACACGTTCGGTTCCCGCAAACGCTGACACCAGCATCAGCAACGTGGACTCGGGCAGGTGAAAGTTGGTGAGCAGCAGATCAACAACCTTGAAACCTACCCCGGGCGTGATGAACAAGCGCGTCTCGCCGTCGAAGGCTTGCAGCCGGCCACAGGCTGCAGCGGACTCCAGCGCGCGGACTGTGGTCGTGCCAAGCGCGACAATCCGACCGCCAGCCGCCCGTGTTGCTTCAATCTCCCGGACAGTCTGAGCGCTGACAACGATGCGCTCGGCATGCATGACGTGCTCGCTCGTATTCTCCACGCGTACAGGCTGAAATGTCCCCGCACCCACGTGCAAGGTCACTCGGCTGAGCGTGATGCCTGTGGCCTTCAGCTGCTCCAACAAGGCATCATCCACATGCAGACCGGCAGTCGGCGCGGCCACAGCGCCCGCGTGCTCTGCATACACCGTCTGATAGCGCTCGAGGTCAGCGTCCATCGGTGCCCTCGTTATGTAGGGCGGCAGGGGCACCTCACCATGTGCATCGAGAAAGCTGGCAAATGCCTCGGCAGGGTTCGATGCCACGACAAAGAGCTCACCCTCGCGTCGCAGTACTGTCACCTCGATGACTGCAGCCGCGTCCCGCTGAGACTGAAAGTTGAGCTTTGCTCCTGGCTTGGGCGACTTGCTTGAGCGCAGCCGCGCCAGGGCCTCACCGGTTGGCAGAAACCGCTCGAGCATGAACTCGACGCGCCCACCCCCACCGTCTGCGTTCCGTGCCTTCTCGCCAAACAAGCGCGCTGGCACCACGCGGGTATCGTTGACCACCAACCTGTCGCCCGGTTGCAGCAAAGAAGGCAGGTCAGACACCTGTCGATGCTGGACACACTTGTCGCCCACGACCAGCAAGCGGCTGGCGCTGCGCTCGGCCAAGGGCTCCTGCGCGATCAGCTCATCTGGCAGTTCATAGGCGAAGTCCGCTACACTATGCGCGTGCGCCGGGGTGGTGGAATTGGTAGACACGTCGGATTCAAAATCCGATTCTGGTGACAGAGTGGGGGTTCAAGTCCCCCCCTCGGTACCAAGAATCTCTTGAAAGGGGTTCTGGTAGAGCGCACATGGATCGCAAGAAGTATACGGGCTCGGCCTCCGGCTGGAGCGCCGCGCAACCGTGTCTCTGCAATCTGGAAACTCTCGCTTGAGAAACGCTCCGGTGATCAGACAAGTGATCAGACATCAATGCGCTCATTCAAACTGATCGTTACAGGGATTTGCGTAGCGCTACTCGCCGCGTGCTCGTCTCCGCACGCGAAAGGCGTGCGCATCAGCATGAGCATGTCCGAGGTCGAATTCACGGTAGGCCCTGCCGCTTCATTGGCCCCTTCGACCAACCATTAAGTGGAGCCCGGCCTACGCAGTTTGGCAGGCTCCATTACCCCCTCCAATGAATCCAGCACCTTCAACAAGTGCGGCTTGTGCTCGGCCATCTCCTCACGACTCAGCCCGTCCATCTCGTGTGGAAAGACCAGCCATTCGTCGGTCTCGTGAGCAGTAAAGTCCGGCTTGAAGTCGGTGCGATTTTTGCCGGGCTTGTAGTATGCAGTAGCCACCCGCAAGTCCTCCGGCAGATTACGACGGCACCGTGATTTGAGCTTGGCGATGATGGCCTTGACCGATAGCCCGGTATCAAATACATCATCCACGATCAAAAGCCTGTCGTCGGCATTCATGGACTTGGTCAAATACGACAAGCCGTGCACGCGCACCGGAGAGCCCTTGCGCGCGTTCATGCCCGAATAGGATGAGGTACGAATCGAGATGTGGTCGGTCTCCACGCCATAGAAGTCGAGCAGCTCCTGCACCATAATGCCCACGGGAGTGCCACCGCGCCACACGCCCACGATGTAGTTGGGACGAAAATCACTGACAAGAATCTGCCGACCTATTTCCAGCGAGTCCTCGATCAGTTGCTGTGCGGTGATAAACCGCTTGGCGTCAAGTGAAGTGTCAGCTGACATCGCGTTGTTTCCGGGCTCGCTCTTCAACCGCCATGGACACTTCAGCAGCTATCGTTTGCAAGGCGGCAGCGGGGTCTTCTGCAGCCACAATGGGTCTGCCGACCACCAGATGATCGCTACCTGCAGCAATCGCGTCTGCAGGTGTGACAACACGTCGCTGGTCGCCACGTACGGCGCCTGTCGGGCGAATACCGGGGGTGACCAGCAAGAAGTTGGCAGGGACAATAGCCCTGAGCAGTTGGCACTCTTCTGCAGAACACACCACGCCATCGAGCTCTGCCGCCATGCACAGCTTGACCAATCGTTCCACGCGCGCGCCGGGCGACTCATCGATACCAACGGCAGCAAGTTCTTCAGCATCATGACTGGTGAGCACGGTCACCCCGATCAAGCGTGTGCCGCCGGTGTCACTGGCCGAGGGGTTCATTCTCTCAATGGCATCGCGCGCTGCTGTCATCATGCGCGGGCCGCCACTTGCGTGTATGTTGACCATCCACACACCGAGTGAGGCTGCAGCGGCGACAGCCCCTGCAACGGTGTTGGGTATGTCGTGAAACTTGAGGTCCAGAAACACGTCGTAGCCGCGCTGCTGCAGTCGCTCGACAAAGGCGGGGCCTGCCAATGTGAATAGTTGCTTGCCGATTTTCAGTCGGGTCAGTTCGGGGTCCAGGCGCTCGACCAACGCAAGTGCTTGACCGGGATCGTCGAGATCAAGCGCCGTAATGATGTGCAAGGGAGGTCTTTCACTCATGGTCATTCACCTTCGGCACCGATGATTGTGCTGACACTGTCCCAGGTCCCGCAGCTTGGACAGCGCCAGTGCAGCACGTTGCCGCGAAACCCACAGTGCGCACATTGGTAGGCAGGTTTGTCTTCTATCACTCTATCGAGCATGGCCACAACGGTAGCAACCTTGTCGCGCTCCCTGGTGCGCGGAGAATCAAGCTGATCCTTGGCCCAGTCGCGCAGCGCACGCAAGGAGGGTCGCTTCACAATCTGATCCTTGAAAAAACGATTGGCGACGTCGGCCCCCTCGCGTGATGCGATCTCTTCGCGCGTGCGACGAATCACCGAGTAGGCATTGCGCTGCCCGGTCAGACCGGCAATGAAAGCACTGGTGCGCTGCTCATCGCCGAGTGCTGCAAGCGCCCGAAACTGTGCATCGATGATTTCCGGCATCAAGTCTGGACGAACCTCGGAGACAACATCGTAGTGATTCAAGGCATCAGCAGCACGCCCTTCGTCGAGTGCGCGACCACCGCTCATCAGATTGGCTCGCGCCGAGCGAGCATAGTGCTCCAGCGCTTTGCTCAACAAGGCGTCTGCCTCGTCGGCATAGCCTGCAGAACGGGCCTCGGCGCTTGACTCGCAGAAATAGTGTGCGAGTCGCAAACGCACGCTGTTGGCGAGGGATTCATCAGCAGTGATTACTGAACTGCCAGCAATCTCGGTAGCCAGCTCGGTAGCACGCGCCCAGTCATGCTGGCTCTCCATCAGCTCAAGCAAGCTCGTGTAGGCATCCTGAACGCGCTCGCCGCGATCAACGAGTTCACGAAACACCGCCTCGGATCGATCCAGTAAACCAGCCGACTCATAATCACGAGCCAGCTCGTAGCGTGCATCAACACGCGTTGACTCATCAAGGCCCGGTCGCTCTATCAAGGCTTCGTGAATCAGTATTGCCCGTTCCACGTCGCCACGACGGCGGAACAGCTTGCCAAGCGCGATATGGGTATCGGCCGTGTCGCGAGCGACCGTGTCGGCGCTCGTGTCCAAGCCTGTTTTCGCGTCCTTGTTTGCTCGGCCTTGACGAGTCGGAACGTCGGCGCCGTCCTGAACCTGGCTTCCCAGTGTTTCGAACACGTCTTCGTCAATCGCATCGCGATCATTGAACAGATCGGACAAGCCGCGATGAAAATGCGTAGCGTAGTCCCAGTAGGCTTCAGGTTTGCGCTCGCCGCTGCGTCGTCCGGCAAACCAACCGGCCCCTGCCGCAACCGGCAACAATAGCCACAGCAGGTCGATCACGATTCAGGCAAGTCAGGCTCAGCATCAGTGCCGAGCTTGTCCTCACCGGCGAGTACATTGACACGCTCGCGCAGCTCCTTGCCGGGCTTGAAGTGCGGCACGTACTTACCGCGCAAGGCGACTGCATCACCCGACTTGGGGTTTCGCCCCATCCGCGCGCCGCGAAAGTGCAGCGAGAAACTGCCAAAGCCACGAATCTCTATACGCTCGCCGCTTGCCAGCTCGCCACTCATTTTCTCGAGCAGGTTCTTGACCGCCAGCTCCACGTCCTTGTGAGCAAGATGGCTTTGATCTCTTGCAAGGAGCTCGATCAGATCTGATTTGGTCAGACTGTAATCCGTTCTATCGTGCTCAGACATCGTCTCGGACGGTTAGACGGGTTCGTAGACGGGCTCGTAGCGGGCTCTGTCAATCGAAAAAAAAGAAAAGCCGGCACCCGAGTGTGTAACCCGGGTGCCGGCACGCAGCACTCTAGGACTTGTTGAGATCTCCCAACTGGTCCTTGAGAAGATCACCCAGCGTAGTCGGAGCCGAGATCTCGGCTTCCTGCTGGTTGTACTCCTGCATCGCTTCACTCTCTTCAGCGTAGTCTTTCGCCTTTATGGAGAGGCTCAGCATGCGTGACTTGCGATCCTGACCAACGAACTTGGCCTCGACCTCATCACCCAGCTTGAAGCGTGTACGCACATCTTCAACGCGCTCACGGTCAATTTCATTCGAGCGCAGGATGCCCTCGACACCTTCGTCGAGTTCAATCACGGCGTGGCGCTGTTCAAGCTCCTTGACCTTGCCGGTGACGATACTGCCACGCGGGTTATCTGCAACCCACTGACCGAAAGGATCACGATCGATCTGCTTCACACCCAGCGAAATACGCTCACGCTCCGGATCAACTGCCAGAACGATGGCATTGATCTCGTCACCCTTCTTGTAGTTGTGTACCGCTTCCTCGCCCACTTCGTTCCAGGACAGGTCCGAGAGGTGGATGAGGCCATCGATACCACCGTCGAGGCCAATGAAGATGCCAAAGTCGGTGATGGACTTGATCGTGCCGGAAACGCGATCGCCCTTGTTGAAGGACTCGGAAAAATCATCCCAGGGGTTGGGCTTGCATTGCTTGATACCCAGAGAAATACGACGACGCTCCTGATCGATGTCCAGGATCATGACTTCTGTCTCATCGCCCAGGGCAACGACCTTGTTCGGGTTGACGTTGCGGTTGGTCCAATCCATCTCGGAGACGTGCACCAGGCCCTCGACGCCCTCTTCGATCTCGACAAAACAGCCATAGTCGGCAATATTGGTGACCTTGCCGAAGATGCGGCTGTTTTCCGGGTAACGGCGCACGAGATCGACCCACGGATCTTCGCCCAGCTGCTTGAGTCCCAGCGACACACGGTTGCGATCACGATCAAACTTCAGAACCTTGATGCGCATTTCCTGGCCGACTTCAACCACCTCGGAAGGATGCTTGACGCGCTTCCAGGCCATGTCGGTGATGTGCAAGAGACCATCGATGCCACCGAGGTCCAGGAACGCACCGTAGTCGGTGAGGTTCTTGACAATACCGGTGACAGTCTGGCCTTCCTGCAGGTTGGCGAGCAACTTTTCGCGCTCTTCGGAGTACTCACTCTCGACAACGGCGCGACGTGACACAACCACGTTGTTGCGGCGCTGGTCCAGCTTGATGACCTTGAATTCCAGTTCCTTGCCTTCGAGGTAGCTGGTGTCGCGCACCGGCCGCACATCGACAAGAGAACCCGGCAGGAAGGCGCGGATGCCCGCGACCTCGACGGTAAAACCGCCCTTGACCTTGCCAGTGATGGCGCCGGTGATGATCTCATCATCATCCTGAGCCTGTTCAAGACGCGTCCAGGAACGCGCGCGACGGGCTTTTTCATGTGAGAGGCGGGTTTCACCGAATCCGTCTTCGACGGAATCCAGTGCCACCTCCACGGTATCGCCGATGGCGACGTCAGTTTCGCCGGTCTCGCCCATGAACTCTTCAATGGGCACCGCGCCTTCAGACTTGAGCCCGGCGTTGACAATGACAAAGTCACCGGTGATATCGACGACCTGGCCCATGAGGATGGAGCCGGTCTTCATCTTGGTTTGGGCGATGCTCTCTTCGAAGAGCTCCGCAAATGATTCGGACATTGTGAATGGGGGTTTCTGTTAATGGATGGCGCGCCGCGATCCTCGCGAAGCGGATTCGAGTTGTGGCAATGGCCCCGGCGTCATGTCGGGGATGAAAACACTCCAGGTGTGGGGAACGACCTCAGCAGCGCTCGTGTACGTCGATGATGCGCTGCACGACCTCATCAACACCCAGACCACTGGAATCGATGCGCAAGGCCTCCGGAAGCTGCACCAACGGGGCGTGCCGCCGATTGGCGTCCCGCTCGTCCCGCAGTTCCAATTCCTTCACGAGGGCGGCGAGTGTAGTCGAGTTTCCCTTTTCTTTCAACTGCTTAGCTCGCCTGCGGGCGCGCTCTTCAACCGAGGCTGTCAAGAACACCTTAAGCACCGCGTCAGGAAACACCACACTGCCCATGTCGCGCCCATCGGCCACAAGACCCGGCAGGACTCGAAACGAGCGCTGCGCATCCAGCAAGCTGGCGCGCACGTGTGGGATAGCGGCCACCCGAGAGGCGGCATCCGCGGTTCGTTCCGTGCGCAGCTGCGCGGTGACTTCGCGCTCTTCGGCCGCATCGGTGAGCCAAACGCGCACGCCCTCGGCGCTGGCTTCAAAGCGCGGCGCGAAGCCCTCAAAGGCCGCCACCACGGCGGCATCGTCAGACAAGTCAGCGAGACTATCAAGCGCATGCAGAGCCGCCGCACGATAGACCGCTCCGGAATCAAGCAAGTGCCAACCGAGGCGCTCGGCAAGCAGCGCAGCGATAGTGCCCTTGCCTGCGCCCGAGGGGCCGTCGATGGCGATGACCGGCGCCGCACTGCTACTCATCCCGCAGCGGAGGCCGTTGCGCCGTGCCCTTGCACGGTGATATCCAGACCACTGCGGTTGGCAAGCTCGGCAAAGCCGGGAAAGGAGGTGTCCACATTGTCGCAGTCGAGCACCGTGATCGGACCATCGCTGATCAGCGAGGCGATCGAGAACGCCATGGCCGTGCGGTGATCACCACAGCTGTCGGCTGTACCACCGCGCAATCGAGCACCCTGTATTAGAGCGCCGTCGGAGGTGCCCTCGATATCAGCACCGAGTGCCTTGAGCCCCTGCACCATCACCTCAATCCGGTCAGTCTCCTTGACGCGCAGCTCCTCGGCACCCGTGACCAGAGTCTGACCCCTGGCGCCGGCAGCGGCAACAAACAACGCGGGAAACTCATCGATGGCAAGCGATACCAGGTGCTCCGGCACCTCGATTCCGGTGAGCCCACCGCCACTGACAAACAGATCCGCTACCGGCTCCCCGCCCTGCAGGCGCTCATTGCGCACCTCGATACGTCCACCCATCAATCGCAGGATGTCGATCACACCCGTGCGGGTCGGGTTCAAGCCGACACTTTCCACAATCAGACTGGAGCCCGCCGGCGACAGGCACCCACCAACCAGAAAGAAGGCCGATGAAGAGATGTCTCCTGGCACCGTCAGGTTGGTCGCGCTCAGCGTCTGGCCGCCGCGCAGGCTGGCGGTCAGACCGTCGGTCGCGACGTCGACACCAAAGCCGCGCAACATGCGCTCGGTGTGATCGCGGGTCACTGCCGGCTCATGCACCGTGGTCACACCGCCGGCGTGAAGACCGGCGAGCAAGACCGCAGATTTGACCTGTGCGCTCGCCATCGGACAGGTGTATTCGATACCGGACAAACGAGGACCGGGCTGGATATGCAAGGGCGGCCTGCCCTTGTCCTCGGTGCCAATGCGCGCACCCATGGAAACGAGCGGATCAACAATGCGAGCCATCGGCCGCCCGCTCAGCGAAGCGTCACCCGTGAGCCTCGTCTCTATCCCGAGCCCTGCCAAAAGCCCTGTCATCAAGCGCATGCCGGTGCCGGAGTTACCCAGATACAGCGCCCGGCCGGCCGGCTTGAGCACCGCAGCACCTCGGCCTTCAATGCGCACTTCACCCGGACCGCCACGCTCGATTGACACGCCCATGGCCTGAAACGCCTCCAGCGTATGCACGCTGTCCTCACCTTCGAGAAAGCCTGTCACCTCGGTGACCCCTTCGGCAATCGAGCCAAACATGATCGAACGGTGCGACATGGACTTGTCGCCCGGCACCCTCAGGGAGCCAGACAGACCCACAGCAGGTTCTGCTACAAAGGTACGGCTGTCCGTTGCAGCTTGCGGAAGGTTTGACACGAGGCAGGCAGCGATTCCAGGGAGGTTGATCCGAGGATTATCGCATTGGCCGGGATTCAGCGCAGACTCGAACGGCAAGCCGACTGCTGGCGCCCAAATCGCATCTGTTGCCTAATGCCCATTTAGCTGCCCCAGCACACCCCTAAGCCCACAATGGCGCCCTATCCCTTTCCGATAGATGACAGCGAACTCAAGCTTGAGTGGGTTGCGCGGTCTGTCAACGTCCGCCACATCGAAAACGCTTGCGACCAGAGCGCACCGGTTGGGGTGTTGATGCTGGATACCGCATTCAAGCGATACCCGCGGGACATCGGTTGCCCCGACTCCTTGCCGTTTGCCACGCTGCAAAGGCGAGTGGAGAGCGCTGTAGTAGACGCGGTGGTCACAAGGGATGAATTGCCACCGCAATTGTTCGAGGGCTTTGCCCGCGCAGGCAATGCGCTCATCAAACATGGGGCAAGTGTGATCACAACCAGTTGCGGGTTTCTGCACAGCGTACAAGCCGAACTCGCAGCGTCGCTTTCGGTACCGGTTGTTGCAAGCTCATTGCTGGTGCTGCCGACCTTGCAAAAACTCGCGGGCGAGACACAACACGCGGGCGTGCTGACCTTTGATGAACGAGCACTCGATACACGAGCCATCTGCGAGCAGGGCGGTGTGTACCCCACACCGCACATTGTCGGAATCGCGCCTGACAGTCACTTTGCTGATGTCATCCATGAGCGATCACCACCGGATGTGAGTCTGCTCGAGCAAGACGTCGAGACTGCAGCGATACGTTTGGCGGCTCAGCGGCCTGCCTTCGTTATTCTCGAGTGCACCAATCTTGCCCCCTGGCGGGCAGTCGTCGAACGTGTTTGCAAGGTACCGGTGGTAGACCTGGTTGATGTTGTCTGTTGGGCACTACAGCGCCAAAGGCGCGCATGAGAGACCAGCCTGGGCGTCCTGCACTACCCACGAGGTGTCTGGCGCACTTGATCAGGCAACCAGGTAGCAAGCTCCGGGAACACGGTCAGGATGGCCACCATCAGCACCATGATCAAGAACATCGGCACGGCGGTACGTGAGATGTAGGCAATGTCGTGATTGGTCATGCCCTGCAAGACAAACAGATTGAAACCAATCGGTGGCGTGATCTGGGCCATTTCCACAACCACCACGATAAAGATGCCGAACCAGATCAGGTCGATGCCTGCAGCCCTCACCATCGGGTCAATGATGGCCATGGTCAGAACCACAGCCGAAATCCCGTCCAGAAACATGCCAATGATGATGTAGAACACCGTCAAGGCAACAATCAGCTCCACTGGTGACAAGCCAAGTGTGGCTATCCATTCTGCAAGGGCACGTGGCAAGCCGGTAAATCCCATGGACAAGGACAAAAAACCCGCGCCCATCAAGATCAAGGCAATCATGGCTGAGGTGCGCGTGGCGCCCAACACACTTTCGGTAAAGGTGGCGCGCGACAATGAGCCCTGCAACGCGGCTAGAACCAGCGCACCGATCACGCCAAAGGCCGCAGCTTCTGTCGCTGTTGCGTAGCCTGTGTACATCGAGCCGATGACGAGCATCACCAGCGCGATCACCGGGAACAACAGTCGCGACTGCTTGATGGCCGCAAGAAATGGCACACGCGGCTCGGGGATCGGGCGCTCACCCGGCTTTAAAAAGTACCAGGCCACGATGTACAGCATGAACAGTGACGCTAGCACCAAACCTGGAATAACGCCTGCGATAAACAACTTGCTGATGCTCTCCTTCACCGTGACGCCGTACACAATCAGTGTCAGCGACGGCGGGATCATCAGTCCAAGCGTGGCCGCCCCTGCCAGGGTGCCTATCGTCATGAACTCCGGATAGCCACGTTTTCTAAGCTCAGGTATCGACATTTTGCCAACCGTGGTCAACGTTGCCGCTGATGAGCCTGATACCGCGGCGAAGACGGTGCAACCGACCACATTGGTGTGTAGCAACCCACCGGGAATACGGGACATCCAGGGTGCCAGGCCCTTGAACATGTCTTCGGACAATCGCGTTCTGTAGAGGATCTCACCCATCCAGATAAACAACGGCAGAGCCGTCAGCGTCCAGCTGCTGGCGCCGGTCCAGACGGTGATGATCATGGCATTACCTGGATCGCGCGTGGTAAATCCGATCATCCCGATGTAGGCAACACCCATCAAGGCAAGACCCACCCACAAGCCTGAGCCCAACAACAAGAACAGCACGACCAGAAAGATACCTATCTTCAAGGCGACAGCTTCTCGGTCAAAGCCTGTCATCAGTACCGCCGCTGCCCATACGATGAGCAGAACGCCACCAAAGAGCAGCAGTCGAGCGCGTCGTGATCCCACCTTGTTGTGCAGCCACTCAACAGGATCTGCCTTGCCATCGACACCCTGATGTTCGGTCAATACAATTCGACAGAGGTTATCGACAACCGCCACTGCAAATATCACGGCCCCCATGGCCATGAAGGTCTGCGGTATCCACAAAGGAGTCGCATCCTGACCTTGCGAGATGTCGTTGATGCGATGCGACAACAACGTCGCCTTTATCGCGTACCACGCAAGAAAGCAGGCGGCCAGCGAGGCCAGCGTGTAGCACCAGATCTCCATGGCGCGTCGCCAGCGCCCGGACCGCGTCACAAACAAGGACACGCGGATGTGAGCGTTGTGATTGAAGGTATAGGCGAGCGCCAGAAACGAGGTGGTGGCCATGGCGTAGCCTGCGTAGTTGGCTCCTCCGGTAAAGATCAGCCCGAGCCAGCGCGCCACCATTTGGGCGGTAACCAGTACCAGGATCGCGCACAGGGCAAGCGCTGAGGCAAGGCCACTGAACCGATATACCGAATCGAGAAATACGCGCAAGTGAGTGACCTCGGTAGTACGACGAACGGCATGCCTCCCGATTGCCCACTACCGGGAGGCACATCCGCCTGATCAAGAAGGATGCAGCAGGCTACTGGCTAGCCTTGTATGCGTCCACGATCGCGGCGCCATCGTCCCCGGCGCTCTCTAGCCACTCGCCTGTCATCGTTTCACCGATGCCTGCAAGCTCGGCCGCCAGATCCGCACCCGCCTCTTCAACGGTCATGCCGTTATCGGCGAGGGTTTTCAGAAAGCCGTCGGCGAGCTCGGCAGCCGTTGCAAGGCCTCGCTCCTGTGCCTCCGAAGCGAGGCTGGTCAAACAGCCCTGCTCGGTCTCACCCAAGGCATCAAGGGCCGCTGTGTTGACGAAGATCGTGTTGCGCGGCAACCAGGCCTTAGTGTCATAGAAGTGGGTGAGGTCTTCCCATACCTTCTCGTCAACACCAGTGGAACCCGAGGAGATGAACGATGAAATGACGCCGGTTGACAGCGCCTGCTTCAGCTCAGCAGCCTCGATCTGGGTCGGGATCATCCCGGCAAGCTCGGCAACCCGTGCTGTCGCTGCGTTGTATGCGCGAAACTTGATACCAGCCATATCGGCTGTGGAGGCAACAGGCTTGGCAAAATACAAGCCCTGAGGCGGCCACGGCACCGAGTACAGCGGGGTCAGGCCCTGCGCCTGAAGCACCTTGGTGAGAGTAGGCTCTGCAGCCTCGCGGAGCGTATCCGAGGCCTCAAAGGAGGTGGCTAGAAACGGCACCGAGTCATATCCGAATACAGCATTCTCATTGGCGTGTGCCGACAAGAGGCGCTCGCCGATCTGCGCCTCACCCACTTGCACAGCTCGTTTGATCTCACTGCCCTTGAACAACGAGCCACTGGCGTGGATGGTGATCTTGAGCTCACCACCGGTGCACTCATCCACCGCGTCGGCAAACATCTGAGCATTCTCGGTGTGATAGTTATCTGCCGGGTAAGCCATGGGCATATCCCAGTTTTCTGCAGCGAACGCGGCCGAGCTTGCAGTGCCCGCCACTACCGCGGCTATCAGGGCCAGACTGATTGATTTCATTCTTGTCTCCTCATGGGTTTCGGGCGCAAGACGCCACGCGATGCACTATCGCTCAATTGTCGCCACGGGTAAACCGCTCCAGTACGGCGCGCCCGAAAAAACAAAAAGGCCTCCCAAGAGGCCCAGGCAGCAACAGCACACGCTTTTGAGAGTGGGCCTTGTGAATGCTCTATGTTTTGCTGTCGTCCGACGTTGGCATCATGAAACTCAAGCTGAACAGCCAGATTGCGTACAAGACCCCAACCGATCGTTGATAAGCGCCTTCAACACCAGGACCCAACGACAGCCCGACAGGAATCAGCACAATCCAGAGGGCCAGTACAATCAGATTCAACCCGTGCAGATTCAACCCAGGGATTCGACGCGATCGGTGACGCAATGCAGGTATCAACAGACTCATTATTGAAGCCACCACTGTCGCAAGCGCGCTGAGTGCAACAGCGGCGTAGCGGTCCTCTCCAGGGATCAAGAATACAGGCAGAGCGATTAGTATTACTCCGGCTGCAACACACAAGTTCTCTATTGTGCGTTGAAAGGACAGACGGCCTGATCGAAGCAGATGAAACCTGAAGGCCATTTGCGCTACGGCAAAGGCAAAAACGCTGAGGCCGAGCAACAAGCTGGTGGGTGATTGCGCCAGCTCGTTGATTGGGCTGCTAACCGCGCTTTGACCACTGATCATCAACGCCACGACATGTAGAGCGACACCTAGCGAGACTGATACTCGCATGGTGTCTGCAGGTTTTATCGATGAAATCATGGCGCCTTGCATCTGGCTACGGTTATCGGCAATGACAGCTATCGTGCATTGAGTTCTCTAACAGAGTAGAAGCTGGATTTCTTCTCTCAATCCGGATTATTGAATAGACCCGATTCAGTGTGCGCCGGATTTATTGTCCCTTCAAAAGGAACGTTGTTCCTCGTTTGCAACCGTCTGATCAATCGGCGCTAGATTAGCAGCCCTCGCTGCCAGATCGATTGTCGGGCCCACGGCGCGGCTGTTCAGCCGGCACAGGACGCTCGTCCTCGTCGTTGGCGCCACCTGAACTTCTTCGACGTATTCTTGAGCAGTTCCCGATTTTTTGTCGCCACACCCGACTGGTATGCCGAAGAGGCCGCAGCCTATGCGAGAACGGGTACTTGCCCAAGCACAGCTACGCCCGCGAGCACTGTTTCCTCTTGTCCACGACGGGGCGTCCGAGTACTATCTACCGAGTAAAGCAGCGTTATTGCCAGGAAGCGATGAGTCAACTTTTTAACGACCTCAGCATCAAATCACGGCTGATTATCATGCTGATCAGTGTCACGCTCATTGCCAGTGTCGTGGTTGGCATTCTGGGTTGGCAGAATGGTCGCCGTGCGCTCGACACCTCCATTACCAATCAGCTCAACAGCATCCGTTCACTGCAGTCTCGTCAGATAGAGCAGCTCTTTACCCAGTCATTCGCGCACACACGCAGCCTCGCGCACGATCGCATGATCGTCAATGCGATGAACCAGTTTCAGCAAGGCTATACCAGCGGGCTGTACAAATCCTTGAGTGAGGAGCAGGAAGCAGCAGTATCCGCTTTCTATGATGACATTTTTGTTCCGGAGATCGCCGCCAATTCCACCAGCACACCACTCTCTGTGTTGTATCAGCCCAGCCGCGCAGCTGCCAGGTACTTTCAGTACCACTATATTGTCAACAACCCCTACCCGCTCAATGAAAAGGACAGCCTGGTCGAGTCGAAGGAAGACAGCACGATCTACAACCGCTTTCATAGCTTCTATCATCCGATCTTCCGTAGCCTGCAGGAAGAATTTGGTTACTACGATGTTTTTTTGATCGACATCAAGTCACTTAGTGTTGTCTACAGCGTATTCAAGGAGGTCGATTTTGCTACCAGTCTTCAGGATGGTCCCCACCGAGAATCCGGGTTGGGCCTGATCGCCAATCAAATCAGGGAAAATCCTGAACGCGACAGCGTCTCCATTGTTGATTTCAGATCCTATGCACCCTCCTACGGTGCTCCGGCAGCGTTCATTGGCGCACCGATATTCGACCGTAACGAGGTCGTTGGAATAGTGGTTGTGCAGATTCCCGTTGATGCCCTGAACACCGTCATGACAGTCGATCAACAGTGGAGCGAGAATGGCCTGGGCCAAACCGGTGAATCCTACCTGGTGGGCTCAGACCGGCTGATGCGCTCTGTATCGCGTCTGTTTGTTGAAGACAAGGATGCGTATTTCGATGCTATCAAGCAGTACGACCTCTCCAGCACCACGGTGAATCGTATCAGTGCCTTTGACACGACCTTGCTAGTTCAACCGGTTGTCAGTGCCAGTGTTCAAAATGCACTGGATGATCAGTCTGGCAACCACATAACGACCAACTACCTTGGACAGCGTGTGCTCAGCTCTTACTCACCTTTGAATGTCGAGGGACTGGACTGGGCGATCATCTCCGAGATGACCGTAGAGGAGGCGTTTGAACCCATCACCACGCTACAGCGCAACTTACTGACCTGGAGTGCCATTCTTGTACTTGGAGTAGCCTTTATCGCGATCCTGCTTTCTCGCTATTTTGTCAGGCCGATCGAACGCTTGAGCGCGGGTGTACAAAAAATGCAGGCTGGCGACACGCTGGTACAGATCGACGCTCCGGACAACGATGAGTTTGGTGATCTGGCACATCAGTTCAACAAGATGAACACCAGCATTCATGAGAAATCCCGACAACTCAAAGAGCGTCAAACCGAGAATGCTGAATTGCTTTCTCACATCCTGCCGGCAGAGCTGCACGCGCGTTACCACAGCAAGGAACACATAGCCGACCAGCATCAACAAGTCACTGTGATCCAACTGGAACTCGATGGGTTTGGTCAGGTCACCGAAAAACTGGGCATCATGCGCGCGGCCGAGGGCCTTCAGGACATTCTCGACGCACTGGACGATGCCACCGAACGGTTTGATGTGAAGGCGATCAGTTCCTCCGGCACTGAATATTGTGCCGTTTGCGGCCTCAGCGGCGCCAGACTCGATCACGCACGGCGCTCCATCGACTTTTCCATTGCAGCGCTTCAGATTGTCAAGCGCTTCAATACCGAGCAGCACTGCCAACTCTCAATACGTGTCGGTCTTGACTCGGGCACGGTTTCATCAGGCGTTGTCGGCTCACGAAAATTGCGCTTCAGTTTGTGGGGGGAAACCGCAGATCACGCACGCAAAGTCTGCAGCCACGCCCGACCAAACACCATCATGGTCTCGCAGGATGTCTATGGACGAATTGGCGATCGATACGGTTTCGAACAGAGGCAGAATGGTCATGATGATGGCTTTGCCATCTATGAATGGATTCCGGAGCGCCCGCTAGAGACCGCAGCGCTGGACGAGCTGGTCCCATGAGTGTGTTGGCGACAAGCTATGTGTACTGGTGCGTGGCGCTGGTGCTTCTGGTGCCACTGGCGATTGTTCTGCTTAACGAGGGCATAGACCGGACGCGGCGCAATGGGGGTCAGTTTACGGATCTGCTGTTGATGCTGCGCGATGTTCTCTTGCCCCTGCTGGTCCTCGTGATTCTGCTGCGCTTCGTGTTCAATGTGGACGCACAGAACTTGCCGACAAAGGTCATCAGCACGCTGTTCTGGGGTGCGCTGATGATTGCCGTGTTCCGACTCACACTCCGGTTGATCGGCAGTGGCAGTTACTCGGCCGAAGACTGGCGCAATATGGTGCCGCACATGTTTCTGCGATTGCCGCCCTACACCATCATGGGGCTGATCGTTTTTCATGTTGTACAAAACCTGTGGTCACTGCCCATTCGTGAAATGGCAACCACACTGGGTATCGGCTCCATCGTTGTCGCGTTTGCATTGCAAGACACGCTGAGCAACCTGGTGTCAGGCATTTTACTGGTTGCCAACAGTCCCTTCAAACCCGGTGACTGGGTGCAAGTGGGCGACGTGGAGGGAAAGATCACCGCGGTGAACTGGCGCTATACCAATATCGAAAACTGGAACGGAGATCTGGTCGTCATACCCAATGGTTCCATCGCTGGTGAATCGATCGAGAATCACAATCGCCCACACAAGACGGCGCTGGTTTCAGAAACCTTCACCTTTTCCTATCAACACTCGCCGAACACAATCAAGGATATGTTTGACGAAGTGTTCAGCAACACACCCGGCATACTCGCAGAACCGGCACCAAGTATTGTCGTCACCAAAATCGATGACCCTGCAATGCACTACAGCGCTGATTTCTGGATAAGCGACTATGGTGAAAAATACGATGTGCATGCGGAATTCATGTCGCGAGTCTGGTACGCGCTTCAGCGACATCGCATCGAACTGCCCACCCCACTTTACAACCTGCATACCTACAGCGGTCAGCGGGTAGTCAACGCCGCGCAGGAAGCAACAATGGACGCTCTGAAAAACAGGCTGGACTGGGTGCCGCATTTCTCGCGCTTGCCGCAGACAGTCCGTGAACGACTCGCGACCGGCGCACATCTGAAACTGTATGCAGAAGAAGAAGTCATCGTCAATCAAAGTGAGACAGAAACCGGTGTCTCAGTTGTTCTTTCCGGCGTTGTCCATCTGAGCTACGGCACCACGAGCCAAGCGGGCAAGACACTACAAACCCTGCACCCCGGTGAATTCTTTGGTGAGGCAGGTTTGTTCGGCAAAGCGGTCAGTCCCGTCAAAGCGATTGCAGGTACAAGTGCAGAGATCCTGTGCATACCGCATGATCTGATCAACGATGTCATAAACCGCAATCCGGGCTTTGCACATGAGTTCAGCCTCGTTGTCGAGCAGCGACGTGCGAGGCTGGAGTTGACATCGGCTACTGGCGAGTCCCCTGACAACACCATGAAATCGGAGCCTCAGGCTGAGATGGCGCAATCGTGAAAGTTCGAATACATACAGGCCTTGGCATCTCCATGGCCCTGTTGCTGAGCGCGTGCTCGGGCGATGACTCGGAGCAGTTTCAAATCAGGCTCGCTGAGCTGTCCAGCGAGAACACCCGCCTCAGCAGTGAATTGGCCACCCTGACTTCAGTATTTGAAGAGCAGCGCAACGCACAACAGGGGTTTATTACGCAACAGGTGGTGTGGCAGCCGGTCAAATACGCAGGCGGCGGAGACACATTGCAATCAGTGCTTGATCGCAAGGTACTGCGCTGTGGTGGCAACGCCGACTTGCCAGGCTTCGGCTATCTGGACCCGGACTCCAGCGAGTTCGTCGGCTTCGATATCGACATCTGCCGCGCCATTGCAGCTTCTGTGTTGGGCGAACAAGGGGCAAGCCAGGTGCATATCATCCCCTTGACGAGCAAACTCAGATTCGCGTCGCTGCAATCCGGAGAAGTGGACGTTTTGTCCCGTAACACCACATGGACACTCAGCCGCGATGTCGAATCACGAGGCAACTACGGCGGTGTGGTGTTCTACGATGGTCAGGGCATGCTCGTGCGCAAGGCCGATGAAATACGCAAATTATCTGACCTGCAGGGAAAGTCAATCTGCGTGCAGAGCGCGAGTACATCTGCGGTCAATGTCGAAGACTACTTTGCAAGCGTAGGTATCCCAATAGAAATACGTGACTTTGAAGACAGGATAACGGCGCTCCGACAATATGCTGACGAGAGTTGTGATGCCTACACCGGCGACAAATCAAGTTTGCTTGCACAACGCACCCTGCTACCACGACCTGACGAACATACGCTCCTCATCGAAGAGATCAGTCGCGAACCCCTCGGACCGGTTGTTCGCCATGAAGACGACAATTGGCTGGATATCGTCAATTGGACCTTCCAATGTCTACTCAATGGTGAACTGTACGATCTGTCCAGGGAGAATATCGATAGCCGGCTCAATGCTGACCGTGAAACTGTCGAGCGCCAACTGGGCATCACCTCGAAGCTCGGACAGATGATGGGGCTTGCCAATGATTTTTGCTATCAGGTGATCAAACAGGTGGGCAACTACAGCGATATATACACCCGTCACCTCGGGCCCGACACACTGTTTGATCTGCCACGAGGCCAGAATGCGCTGTACTCCGATGGGGGGCTACATTACCCACTACCGATGAAGTAGCGAGGGATTTACATAGATCGGGACTTGCGCATTGAAACCTCCTTCGTTCGCTCTGAGATTGCTCTACTGTTCAGTCCAGCGGTTTTAGGGGGAATACGGTAAAAGCGCCTACAACGCAAATTCCTGTTGCACATCCATTCACAGGATCAGTCCTGTGCCGCGCGAAAGTCGTCATGACACTCGCGACACCCGCGAGCGACGCTGTAGAACGCGGCTTTCAGTTCGTCCAGCTCGGCACCCCGGTCATAGGCGGCAAGTAGCTCACGACTGCGCGCGACAAACTCTCGGGCGCTGGCGTCGAACGCCTCACGGCGCTCCCAGATAGCATCAAGAGCCTCGGTGTTGCCACTTGTCCGGCTATGTAGCGTGTCGGGGAACTGCATCGGAATCTTGTCGCCATGCTTGATGTACAGGCGCGCAGCATTGCCGATGGTGTCCCGGTCCATCACCTGCCGGCCCTTGAACATGTCTCCGATGTACTGGGTGACATCGCCAAATTCGCTCATCGCATCCATGCGCTCGGCGACGATGCCGGACGCGCCCTCGTGGGCGACAACCGTGCCGGATACAACCAGCACGGCACACGCTGTTTTTACATTGAAAGGTTTCATGGGGGTTGCCATACAAGGTCAACAGACACTAACACGGCGCCGCCAGAAGCGACAGTCAAGAGGCCACAGAGGAGAACCACCGGGTTCTCAGGCTACGGCCCAGACACACAGCAACTGTCATCAATCGTGAAATACAACTGATCGTCCGGTGTACACACTTGTCAATTGCACGCGATGACCAGATCTTTTTCGCTCCATCACAGGAGAACCCGCATGAAGGATTTCGCTGCCGACAAGGCCAAACGCCGTACGCTCAAGCGCATTGGAGCCCTCGCCGCCACTGCCGGACTGGCAAACCTTGCCAGCCCCGCCATGGCCGGGATGGCAGGTCACGGCACGCCCGCTCTCGAGGTACATACTCGCGTCTCAGCCGCCAGCAACGAACTCGAGGTGGTCATCACGAACGTGGGCGATGCCGATGCTGACATTCGTCAGCTCACTCCGAGCGAGACAACTACCCGGCGTGGTCGCTTTGACTTCACGGCAGCCACCCATGCAGACGGTCACCTGTATCTCGCTGCTGGCGAGAGCGTCACGGTGCCCATGCAGCGTCGCCGAGTCGTGCTGGATGGATCCGAGCTCACGGGAAGAGCCCACTCATTGGCAGACACGCTCAAGCGCAGCATGTCTGCGGAGCTTCGGAACGGTCAATTGGCTCCACTGACTGTACGCGGTTTTGCACCGCTGGCATGATTGCGTAGGGGTGGTCTTGCAGTTTAGGACGAGTGTCGCGGCAACCTGTTGTTGCGGCTCTCGCCTGTCACCTTGCAAAGCAAGCCCTGCATCGATTCAGCCTCATCCGTCCGTTCGCCGCGGCTGCCTCATACCACAGGCGTGAGCCTGCGATCATTGCGCGCCTCAATCGGCTCGCCTGCCGAGGTACGGACCTCAGGCCTTTCTGCGGCCTGAACGAGCGCGAGTAGCGCCGCTTTGACGCTAGCGGCATCGCTGGTGTCGAGCATGTCACTGATGCGTTGAAGACGAGCGCTCAACTGCGCAGCAGGCATATAGGCCTCGTCCGCTGTAAAGATCTTGTCGACCACGGTTCGGGCGTGATCGTCGGTCAGAAAAAGCTCTTCATACATTTTCTCACCGGGTCGCAAGCCTTCTTCAACAATGGCGATATCGCCTCCCTCATTGCCCGCCTCGTTCACGGACTTTCCGTACAGTCTGATCATGGTTCGCGCCAGGTCGAGAATGCGAACAGGCTCTCCCATATCCAACACATGGACATCACCGCCTCGCGCTATGGCACTTGCCTGCAGCACGAGCTGTGCGGCTTCCGGAATCGTCATGAAATACCGAGTGATGTCTCGATGTGTAATCGTGACCGGCCCGCCCGACAGGATCTGACGCTTGAACTTGGGCACCACGGATCCGGAGGACCCAAGCACGTTGCCAAAGCGCACCATGGATATGCGCGTGCTGTGCGACTCAAGTGCCGCGGCTTGCAGAACAAGTTCAGCAGCACGCTTGGATGCCCCCATCGCATTGGTGGGTCTGACCGCCTTGTCTGTGGAGATCAAAACGAAATCGGCTACGCCATGCTCTATCGAGGACTCCAGCACGGTTCTTGTACCAAACACGTTGGTACGGACGCCCTCCTCCGGATATGACTCGATAATGGGTACATGCTTGTAGGCTGCCGCATGGAACACGGTGTCGATCCGGTATTCCCGCATAAGCCGGTCAACACTGTCGCGACTCCTCACCGACCCTAGGCAGGGCACGAATCGACCCGGAGCCATCTCGTGGTTGTGAGTGATGTCTTCGGTGATTTCGTACAGGTTTTCCTCGCTGCTGTCGAGTACTACCAGCCGAGCGGGATTGAGCACAGCGATCTGCCTTGCCAGTTCCGACCCGATAGAGCCACCACCGCCTGTCACCAATACGGCACGGCCCGTCACGCGCTTGCCTATCAAGGATTTGTCAGGCGCAACCTCGGACCGACCGAGGATGTCATTGACTGAAATATCCCGAATCTGTCCCGAGGTAAACGAGCCGGACATCATGTCCTGCACACTGGGCACCGTCTTGAGCGTCACTCCCATCTGTACAAAGAGGGCCAGCTTCTGGTCAAACGCCTGCCGGGACAATTGGGGTATGGCCAACACGACAAGCTGCACGTCACGCCTCAAAAGCTCCGAGCGGAGTTCCTGCGACGCTCCAGAGACAACCAGCATACCCGCAACTCGAGATCCCGCGAGACGCGGATCGTCGTCGATAAATATTACCGGACGAATGTGTTGGTCCCTGTCCAACAGCATGGCGAGCTGTTGGCCACTGCCGCCTGCCCCATAGATCGCAACGGGCTGCCCTTTTTTGTCAACGTCGAATAGCCCTTGCCACACCCCTCGAGCCAAACAGGCACCGATAGCCAGCAGCATCCCGAAAATCACGAACAGGGAGCGCGGCGTGACGCGGTCTGGTGGCAGCAGAAAGGCGACGAGCACCAGCGCCAAGGACGCGAGCGCAGATCCTTTGAGAATCTGGCGGTACAGCCGCTGGTTGGTCGACCGCACCGACCATCGGTAGATGCCGAGTGAAAGGAACACCAGTACGGTTAGCGCCGGTAGCACCAGGAACAAATGCCAGGTACTGCCAAAATCAGTGAACAGCTCGCCGTGGCGCAGAGAGTACGCGCCCCACAAGCTAAGTAACGCCAAAATAAAGTCAACCGCGCCGCTGAACAGCTGCTTGCGCCCCCTCCCAGTGTTGGCCAGATTGTTGGTCAGGGCTTCGAGTGTTCTCGAAAAACTCTCTGACTTATCCACACGCGCAACCAATGACGGGTCCTCCTTTACACTGGGGGGAAGCTTACGCAGGTTTGCGCCAGGAAATGGTGCTTTATCGCTCAGAATTGTCTCAAAATTACCAAAATGTAGCGCCAAAACTCGGCACACCGCCGTAAGTACGGCACTTTTGCCGGTCTACCCTGAGCTCGTCTACCCTCCCGGAACAAGCTTTCGAGGGACGGAAATTGGGCTGCTGCCTTAAAGCGTGACGTCCCAAACCAGAGGATTCTGTCAGCATTGAGTCCCAGAACTATTCACGAGCCATGCGAGAACTCTCGGTCTATCTAAATGATGCGTATCGAAAGTCTGTTGCCAAAGCCTGTGGAGTAGTGAAGGAATTGGACTCTGGGTACCATACCGATCAGAAAAAGCCCTGGATACGGCACTGAGAAAAGCGGTCAACGGTATCGCCGCGAGGGCTGGCGTATCAATCACAAGAAGGTTCACCGACCAAGCGCTCACACCGCAAGCCAGCACGCAAGCCAGCACGAAAGCCGTTACCAGCTGATCCGCCGCGCGGAAGTGTGATGCACGACTTTCCGGAAACCGATCCTCAGTTTGCTTGTGAATGCACGATGCGAGAGATCGGTGAGAACACCAGCGAAGAGCTGTACGTCGTGCCGGCCCAAGTGTGCGTGATCCAGCACATTAAATAGAGTTGGTTCTAAATAGAGTTGGTTCTGTTCGTCGTGCGATGAACGCATCCAAACCTCACCCGGCCTACCAGAGCAGCACGGAAATTCAAGATCTCGACCAACACGGCCGACTACGCGATAACCTCGACGTACGCTGAGGGCTAGCGTTATACCGGCTGTCAACGATCCTGAAGCAGTACAGCAGGGAGCTGCCTCGACAGCCGATCAGCCGGAACGTAACCACCATAGTCTATTTGAATGGCTAGGCCTTCACCTGTTCGAGAGCGTGCAGCACGCGCAAGGACTAGCTACTCAAGGGACTCAGACATACAACAACCTAAGTCCCAATACGGCGATCGGTGATGTCCTGCTCTGTCACATGTTGATGGTTGCTTTGCTATCTGCAAATCAAACCAACGAAGAAAAGCGGGATTACGTGGCGGTCTTGTAGTCTATCCACGTGCGAAGCCGAGTAAAACGAGTCTATGTTGACAGC
>CALAJN010000001.1 GCA_937922675.1 uncultured Granulosicoccaceae bacterium | reverse complement strand
CAACTACCTGGTCCGAGCAACCCGCCCTACAAACACTGCACCAAGGTGGTAGCCAGGTTGCGCAGCAACTGCGGATACAGCTCTGGGCCTGGCTCCAGCTCCGCTCCGAGTGGATCCATGACTCCTGTGGATGCGCCGGTGCCATCGAGCACCGTGTCGACGATCCCTCGATTGAACTGGGGTTCTGCCAGCACGCAATCGATATCATCCTCGGCAACTCGATCACGTATCTCCGCGATGCGAGCAGGACTCGGATCCTGTGCATCACTGAGCGAGATTGCACCAGCGGCGGCCATATCAAAACGTCTTTCAAAGTATTGGTAGGCATCGTGGAAGACGATGAAGCGTCCGTTGCGAATCGGCTCAAGCATTGACTCAATCTCCATACTCAACGCCTCGAGTTCCGACTGTGCAGCCAACGCGTTTGCGGCATAGGTTTGCGCGTTGTCCGGATCCACGTCCGACAACTGCTCGGCGATCGCCTCCAGCCACAGCATGCCATTGTCCACAGAGAGCCAGGCATGAGGGTCATGTCCATCGTGCTCATCACCATCGTGCTCATCACCGTGGTGCTCATCACCGTGGTGCTCATGTTCCTCGAACATCGCCCCTTCGCGAAAATCAAGCGTGGTCGTACCTTCCACTTGCACAAGCTCGGTAACGACAGCGGCGCCGGACAAGCCGGTGATCGCATCACCCATCCAGGGTGTCAGCAATGGGCTGACCCAGAACACGACATCCGCTGCTTGCAATGCGCTCGCTTCCGATGGACGCAGGCTGTACTCATGTGGACTGGCGCCGGACGACACGATCAGTTCAGGCGATCCAACACCCTCCATGACCCGTGCAACCAGCGAGTGCACCGGTGCGATGTCAGCGGCAACCCGAGGCGCATCCGCGCGCACACCACCGGATACCAGGCCTGATGCAAGCAACACCGCGGGCACCCAAGGAAAATACGTGGAAGGCATTATTCGATTTCTGTTACATTATTGCGCTACTGTCACTGGGAAGCGACTCGATGTCAAGACAAAGTCGCCACGTTGGCAGGCGAACCCCAGCGCATCGCAGGCTCGGCACACACAAGGACAGCCTGAGCTACTCCATGACCATCGCTGAAGAGCGTTGCAACAAGGACGGCGCAAGATTCACGGACCTGCGCCGCAAGGTGTTTGAGATTCTCCTGATGCAGGGGCGCCCCATGGGTGCCTACGCCATCCTTGAACAGCTCCGAGACGCAGGTCTGAGCTCCCAGCCACCTGTTGCCTATCGAGCGCTTGAGTTCTTGATAGCGCATGATCTTGCCCACAAGGTCGAGCGGCTCAACGCCTTTGTTGCTTGTGTGAACCCGGGGCAAACTCACGCGCCGGCATTCATGATCTGCCGACTGTGTGACGGCGTTGCCGAAACTCACGCAGAGCCTGCCCGTGGCGCACTTGGGGCAACTGCTCGCGCTGCAGGCTTTCAGATAGAAAAAACCATGGTCGAGGCTATTGGTGTCTGCCCCTCCTGTGTTGACGTGAAGGAGCGCCCAGATCAGTGAGTCTTCTGCAGGTTGAACAACTCAGCGTTCGATACGCGGGGCGAACCGCCCTGTCCAACGTATCACTCCGCGTAGAGCCAAGCGAGATCGTGACGATCGTCGGGCCCAACGGCTCGGGCAAGACCAGCCTCTTGCGCGCCATTATCGGTGCGGTGAGACCGTCGGCGGGGCGTGTCACGCGCAGCCGAGGGCTCAAGATCGGTTATGTACCGCAACGCCTGCATATAGACCCGACCTTGCCGATGGATGTCGCACGGTTTCTGCAGCTCCCCAGGCGAGTGAATGACAAGCTCATCGAAAAAGCCCTGAGTGATGCCGGCGTGCCCGATCTGTCTTCACGACAGATGTCCCAGTTGTCTGGAGGTCAGTTTCAGCGTGTGCTTCTGGCACGGGCACTGCTCGGCGGGCCAGACGTGCTGTTACTCGACGAGGCCACACAGGGCCTGGACCAACAAGGCTCTGCTGCATTCTACCAACAGATCGAGAAGGTTCGAAACAACACGGAGTGCGCGGTACTGATGATCAGTCATGAGCTGCACGTCGTGATGAGCGCCTCGGACCGCGTCATCTGCCTCAACGGCCATGTGTGCTGTCAGGGCACGCCTGCCGTCGTGGCATCAGCGCCGGAGTACCGCGCGCTATTCGGCAGCGGCACTCACGGTGCCCTCGCGCTGTATCGGCACGAGCATGATCACCACCATCACGACGATCATCTCAATGAGGGCGAGGCGACGCCTCATGATCAGAATCATGCACACCCTCATGGCCCGGATACACAACAGAATTATCCACCGCAGTGATTCTTGACGATTTCATGGTACGCGCAGCACTGGCAGGTGTCGGCGTTGCACTTGCTGCTGCCCCACTCGGCTGCTTCGTTGTGTGGCGACGTATGGCCTACTTTGGGGATGCTACGGCGCATGCTGCGATCCTCGGTGTTGCATTGTCACTCGCATTGTCCATCTCCGTGTTTGCAGGAGCCATGGCGATTGCCTTGCTAATGGCCCTGACTGTCAGCTTGCTCGCCGGGAAAGGCTATGCAATGGATACATTGCTTGGTGTATTGGCACACTCTGCGCTGGCATTCGGACTGGTTGCAGCGTCTTTTCTGTCAGGCATCCGTATCGATCTGATGGCCTATCTCTTTGGAGATATTCTTGCTGTCTCGCACAACGATCTGGTCATCATCTGGAGCGGTGTTGCGTTGGTCATTACCTTGATCACATGGCGCTGGTCTGCCCTGCTCACAGCCACGCTTAGTGAAGACTTCGCCTATGCCAGCGGTCTGAATCCAAGACGCGAGCAATTGGTATTGACAGTGGCTCTTGCTCTGGTGGTCGCCGTTGCCATCAAGGTCATTGGCGTTCTATTGATCGCTGCAATGCTGATCATCCCCTCAGCAGCGGCTAGACCTTTGAGCGGATCGCCTGAGCGCATGGCGATTGTTGCCGCCATCATAGGTGCGCTATCCGCCGTGCTCGGCCTACGTGCTGCATTTGTTCTCGATACGCCAGCTGGCCCCACGATTGTGTGCGTTGCCGCATTGATCTTCGCTGCCAGCCATCTGGCCGGACTTTTACTCAAAGCACGTATGGCATGAACGGGTACGACTGACAACTGCATCGCAACACGTCCTGTACGCCAGTTGCAGAGCTCCCCATCATTCAGCCAGTTCCTTTGTGACGCCCTAGAAACAATGCACCAAAGCGTGCCCCTGGGCTTGTGCGAGCGCCCAATCCCAATACAACTGACGCACCCGCTTGGCGATAAGGATACGAGTATCGCCTTGATGCCAATCACCACGCCACCAGGTCCAGATGGTCTTCTCGCTCAAGGCTTGTGTCTCCGTTAGCTGGCTATCTCTTGCGGCCTAGCATCCGTGCTGCACGCAAAGGTCGACATCACACACACGTGTATCGCCAGACACCGCCTTCCTCGGCACACTGCATCTCGCCTTGTGCAACAAGATGATCAGCGTGCGCCAGACTCTCACCCAGAGCAAAGGCCATCTGCTGCGCATCCATCCGCTTGCCAAACAACACAGCAAACAACTCGGCGGCCGTTTTTGGCTCAGCGCAGGCCTCCTTCACCAGCACTAAACGTGTTTCATGATGGGCACACAACTGATCCAGGCGTGCATGCAAGCCCCGAAATGGCAAGCCATGCGAGGGCAAGACCAGAGTGTCACTCGGCAGTTTTCGCAGCTCATGTAGTGTATCCAGAAAGCGCTGCAAGGGATCGGGCTCATGGAGCCCGAAGGGCACAGGCTCGGCAAGGCTTCTTGCCCCAGCACTGACATTGGGTGTAATGCCGGGGAGCACCTGATCAGCTGCGATCAACAGCTTTTCGGTCTCATCAAACAGCATCACCATCGCAGGCGCATGGCCCGCACCATGCAGAACACGCCAAGTGCGTCCCCCAAGGCTTACTGGCTGATCATGCGCAAGCCACGTGAATACATCCAACGGAGCTGGCTCCGACATGATCTTGCGATAGACGTTACCCGCCGTGCGTGCAGTTGCGACAACTTCCTCGTCAAGGCCATTTTGCACATACCATTCGGCATACAGATGCCCAAAATCAGCATCGCTTCTACTGCAGATGTTTTCTGACAGCGTCATTTCGATTTCGCTCGACAGCATCGAGGCACCTGCTCGCGCGTACTCGCCGGCAAGCCCGGAGTGATCAGGATGAAAGTGGGTGACCAGCAAGCTATCGGGCTGCCTGCCCTGCAGCGCCTGAGCCCAGTTCTTGCGCGTCGTATCGCTTGCGATTCCTGTATCGACCTGCACACACTGACCCTCCCCGCCATCCAGCCACCAGCAGTTGACATGATTCAGGCGGAATGGAAGGGGCTGATAGATCCAATCTATCCCGTCGACCAGCCGTATTCGTGTGCCCGGTGCAGGCGGCAACTCGACAGGATATTCAAGTGAGAGCGGCGATGGCATCTACGTCAGACGTCCGCAAGGTCGCCCTTGCTCTCCAGCCAGCGCTTTCGGTCTGGCGCGCGTTTCTTGGCAAGCATCATATCCATGGTGCCGTTGGTTTCATCGCCGTTTTCAATGGTGAGTCTGACAAGGCGTCGTGTATCCGGTGCCACCGAGGTTTCCCTCAGTTGCAATGGATTCATTTCGCCCAGACCCTTAAAGCGCGTGACACTGACCTTGCCCTTCTTCTTTTCCGCTTCAATACGGCCCATGATGGCCCGACGCTCGGCGTCATCCACGGCATAGAACACCTCCTTGCCCACATCCACGCGATACAAGGGTGGCATCGCGATATAGACATGCCCTGCCTCAACCAGGGCATGAAAGTGACGCACAAACAAGGCGCACAAGAGTGTGGCGATATGCGCACCATCTGAATCAGCATCCGCCAAGATGCAGATCTTGCCGTAGCGCAGCTTGTCAAGATTCGTGCTGCCGGGCTCGATGCCAATGGCGACAGAGATGTCGGCGACCTCGGCACTGCCGAGTATCTGATCAATCTCTGCCTCCCAAGTATTCAGTATCTTGCCACGCAGCGGCATGATGGCCTGAAACTCGCGATCGCGCGCCTGCTTGGCAGATCCACCAGCCGAGTCCCCCTCGACCAGAAAAAGCTCGGTACGTGACAAGTCAGTTGACGAGCAATCAGCGAGCTTGCCAGGTAAGGCAGGCCCTGAAGCGACCTTCTTTCTGACCACCTTCTTGCCGGAACGTGCGCGTGACTGCGCGTTGGCAATGGCATGCTGCGCCAGCTGATCACCTGTCTCGGGGTGTTGGTTCAACCACTGTGCCGTATGATCCTTGACCGCGCCTGACACAAAAGCTGCGCACTCACGCGAGGACAAACGCTCCTTGGTTTGACCGGAGAATTGTGGATCAGCGAGCTTGACCGACAACACGTAGGAGACGCGATCCCAGACATCTTCGGGTGTGATCTTTACACCCCGCGGCACCAGATTTCGCAGGTCAGCAAAATCGCGTATTGCGTCGGTCAAACCCGTACGCAACCCATTGACGTGAGTGCCGCCCTGCGCTGTTGGTACCAGATTCACATAGCTCTCTTGCACCAGATCGCCACCTTCTGGCAGCCACAGGACAGCCCAATCAGCGACTTCACCGGCTGACGTCATGCTCGCACTGAGTGGTGCATTCGGCAGGCCTGTGAAGCCCTCGACAGCACTGAGGAGATAATCAACCAACCCATCTACGTAGCACCAGTCGTCCTTGTCTCCTGAAGCCTCATCGGTCAAGCGCACACGCAAGCCCGGGCACAACACCGCCTTGGCTCTCAGCAGATGACGCAGGCGCGGCAGTGAGATGTTGACCGAGTCAAAATACTTCTTGTCAGGCCAGAAGTGTATTCGGGTGCCAGTGTTGCGCTTTCCTACCGTGCCTGTTGGTTTGAGCTTGTCCTTGATGTTGCCACCGGCAAAGCTTGCCGAGAACTCGTGCCCACCCCGCCGAATCGACACCTCCAGCTTTTTGGACAGAGCATTGACAACCGACACCCCGACCCCGTGCAAACCACCGGAAAAGCGATAATTGTCATTGGAGAACTTGCCGCCCGCATGCAGCGTGCTCAGGATGACCTCGACACCCGGCTTCTTGAGTTTGGGGTGCATGTCCACCGGCATACCGCGCCCGTCATCGATGACCTCGACCGAGCCGTCCCTGTACAAGGTCACGCGAATGTCGCTCGCGTGCCCGGCCAGCGCCTCATCAACGCTGTTGTCGATGACCTCCTGTGCGAGGTGGTTGGGTCGTTGAGTATCGGTATACATGCCCGGACGCTTGCGCACCGGGTCCAAACCACTGAGTACCTCGATGGATGAGGCGTCGTATGCACTGCTCACAGGCGGTGTCGGAATTCAGGCAGGGGTGGTCGCTGAGTGTAGTGCACAGATTGCCTGCTCCAGCACTCCAAACGCGGGCTCGAAGTAAGTTGCGAATGACGCGCACCTTGAAAGCCCTGCGTTGAAGCGACACACTTGCACCATCCCTTTATCGAATTTTGGAGTTTTGATGACCGAGTCGCCGCACATCGTGCAGCTGGACGCCAGCAATTTCATGCAGATCGTGGTGGAGGGTTCCGACTCGGTTCCTGTGCTGGTGGACTTCTGGGCAGACTGGTGTGGGCCCTGCAAGGCCCTCTCGCCCGTGCTCGAAAAGCTCGCCGTCGAATACAACGGCGCGTTTGTCCTTGCGATGCTGGATACCGAAGCCAACCCTGAGATCGCCCAACAGCTCGGCATTCGTAGCCTGCCCACTGTCAAATTGTTCCGGGAGCGCCAACTGGTAGACGAATTCATGGGCGCACTGCCAGAGCCTGAGCTGCGAAAGTTCCTCGAAACCCACGTGGGGCCACCCGGCGAGGCGGCAGCTCCCGAGGCAGAGCCCGAGCCCGAGTCTCCGGTGATGCAGGCGATGGCCTTGCAGGAAGCCGGAGACTCCGCGCAAGCCAGAGCCGTTTTGCAGAAGGCCCAGGCAGCGGATCCCGAGAATGCCGAAGTGCTGCTCGCTCTTGGCCAGATTTGCGTGGCAGACGGCGATCTGGACACCGCCGAGAGTTGTCTGAAAGCCTTGCCGGAGGCACAACGCGAGGGTGCTCAGGCCAAGCGCCTGGGCGCGATCGTGGCTCTGGCGCGAGAGTCCGGTGCAAGCGAAGACCTTGTTGCTCTGCAGGCGGCGCATGCGGCCAATCCGGACGACGACGAGACCCGCTACCGACTGGCCATCGCAAGCGCCCTGGCAGGCGACGTTCAGGGCGGCATGGACCATTTACTGGTGTTGGTGCAACGGCAACCAGATCTCAACGACGGGGCCCCCAAGGCCAAGCTGTTGGCGCTATTCGATGTGCTGGGTGAGGATCCTCTGGCGGGCAAATACCGACGAAAACTGTTCGCACTACTGCATTGACGACGGTGGTGGCCGCTCGGCTGTTCCGCATTGCCAACAGGCGCCAAAAGCGCCGCCGACCTGTTCACCGCATTGTTGGCAGCACCAGTCGCTGCGCACCCGTCGACGGTTAGCCTCCCAGTCAGCGACGACGCTCAAGGCCTTTGACACAAGGCCTTTGTCCTGGATACGCACGCCAAGCACGTCGGTGGGCGGCAACTCGCCGATGGCACCGGCCAGGAACTGACCGGTGATCTCGCAGGAGATACCTGCCTCCTCCAGCTCATCCGCAACCAGCTGCGCCTCGACAAGATTCGCGGGGCGATAGACGATGGTCACCCGGCTTTGGAATCCGCAGCAGGCCCGGGTGGAGCGTAAGGCAGACTCGCCGGCGTAGCGCTACCACCCGCCAGCGGAAGCGCTGCCTTGGCATCACGCTCGATACGCACCACAGCGAGTAGCTCAACGCCACCGTCTGCTCGGCGCACCGCGTCTACCACGTCGCCTGCATCAGCGCTGCCCGCCTCACCGAGCGTGTCGCCTGGCTGCGGCACGACTCCGGCCGCGGCGACAAATCGCTGCATGTGCTTTTTCAGCTTGCCAAGGTACTGGGTGCGCGCAACGATCTCCTGGCCCGGATAACACCCCTTGGTGAAACTCAGGCCATCGACCTCGGCAAAATTCATCATTTGCGGCACAAAGGACTCGCTGGTAGCGGCGACGATGCTTGGGATGCCTGCGCGTATATCGTGGAGCCGCCACGTCTCGGCATGGGTTTCGACGGTGTTGTCAGCTGGCGCGGCCGACTCGGGTAATACCATCAGCCAACGCTCACGCTCGCTATCATTGATCTTCACGACGGAGGCATCGCCTGATGAGCGGGTCTCGAGCGCCAGAGTCGGCACATCCAGCCCCGCGCTCTGAAAAAGCGCATCGGTCGCATCAAAGATGGCCACGGCTGCAAGATCCTCTCGGTGGGCGAAGGTGACATCTGCGCGCATGACAAACATGCGAAGACGTGGCAGCAAGGACTCCAGCAAATCGACAGGCAAAACCAGTCGAAACAATTCGTCAGTCAGGCGTTGCAACAGCGGGGCCGCAAGCAGCCGGCCTTTCGGTGAGCAGTAACCCGTCAACTGCGACGAGGGTGGTGTGAGCGCCGAAAGATCGTTGCAGAACTGCCCCTGCAGAAACGATTCGGTGTCCGCGCCACTGGCATCGACAATCGCGAGGTGGCTCAGTCGTTGGCTTTGATCGGTTGTCGAACTCATGGGATCCGTATTTTCGCAGGATGGCGCCTGATGCCGGGACGGCAAAGGTGGCGGGGTGACTGTCCAAGTTAAGGGTAGTGGGCAGTGAACACGGGTAACGGCGAGCGCCCCGAAGTCGCACGTAAGCAACCTTGCGGCTTCTGCTAGGATTGTCAAGTACAGACGTGCGGTCGACAAGCACTTCCGTGACGCTTTCGTAAACGAAACGCACTGCGCGAATTCTTAACCTTCATGCCTGACAACTCCATCGATCAATCGGACGCCCTTCCTTCCGATACGGCCGAAAACGCGGTCGACAACGCATCCTCTGGCAACCACCACGACGGCCCGACACACGTGGCCGAGGATGCCACAGCACCCAAAACTCCGGAACAGATTCCGGTCGCGCAGCGCCCCACCGAAGTCGGAGGGCAAAAGGGCCTGGAACCCACACGTTACGGGGACTGGGAGAAGCGCGGTCGCTGTACCGATTTCTGAGAAACGCCGAGTAACCCCTCGACCCGGGCCCAGTTGTTGCCCGGCATTCACAACTTGACGACAAACTGAAGCCGACTTCCGATGGCGCAGAACGACTCGCGGCCCTTATCGCCGCATTTGCAGCACTACAAACTCCCGCTGACCGCCTACCTGTCGATCAGCCACCGGATCACCGGTGTCATCAACAGCGCAGGCGTTGTGCTGCTGGTCCTGCTGATTGCCTCGGCAGCAGGGTCGCCGGAATCGTACGGATTCATGGGCGGCATAGCCAACTCCTGGTTCGGCAAGTTGATCCTGTTCGGGTTCACGCTCACCCTGTACTACCACCTGTGCAACGGTATCAGGCACCTTTTCTGGGACGTCGGTTACGGGTTTGATCTCAAGACCGCTCACACGTCCGGCCTGGTCTGCCTTGGTGTCGCGGGCGGGCTGTCGGTCATCACCTGGATTGTGGCAGCAGCATCATGACTCGTCTTCGCACCCCGCTTTCTCAAGTCAAGGGCCTGGGCTCTGCCAAGGAAGGGACAGGTCATTTCTGGTCGCAGCGCTTGTCGGCGCTTGCATTGGTGCCGCTGATCATCTGGCTGTGCTTCTCAATTGCTTCCCTGCCGGGCATGGACTACGTCACGGTGCGCGAATGGTTGGGCCAACCGGTGACAGCCATACTGATGATATTGCTCATCATCGCAGGCTTCTACCACGCGCGCCTTGGCTTGCAGGAGGTCGCGATTGACTACATCAGCGATCATGCGCTGCGCACAGCGACGTTTATCGCCATCACCTTCGGTGCAGCACTGCTGGCTGTGACCGGGGTGTTTTCGGTATTGCGCATCGCTCTGGCAAGCTGATCCCCTGGCAAGCTGATCGTTCGCTCAGCTCAACACGTACTGATCATAGAGAGACATGCGCCGCATTCACGCGACTCTGTGCGGCGACTGACCACATCGCACGGCACACCCGGATACACGACAGAACCAAGACATGGGTAACGAATACAAGATCGTCGATCACACCTACGACGTGGTTATCGTCGGAGCCGGCGGAGCAGGACTGCGCGCAACGCTGGGAATGGCGGCGCAGGGTCTATCGACCGCCTGTGTGACGAAGGTGTTCCCCACCCGCTCGCACACGGTTGCCGCTCAGGGGGGGATGTCGGCAGCTTTGGGCAATATGGGCGAGGATCACTGGACCTGGCACATGTACGACACCGTCAAGGGCTCTGACTGGCTCGGGGACCAGGATGCGATCGAGTACATGTGTCGCGAGGCCATGCCGGCCGTAATCGAGCTCGAGCACTATGGCGTACCGTTCAGCCGCACCGAAGAGGGCAAGATCTACCAGCGCCCCTTCGGCGGTATGACCACCCACTTTGGTGAAGGTACAGCTCAGCGTACCTGTGCAGCCGCCGACCGCACCGGGCATGCCATTCTGCACACCCTCTACCAGCAGTCTCTCAAGCACAAGGCCGAGTTTTACATCGAGCACTTCGCCACGGATCTGATCATGGTCGACGGCCAATGCAAGGGCGTGATCTCCATTGACCTGGCAACCGGTGAGCTGCACCGGTATCAAGCTCACATGGTGGTCCTTGCGACAGGTGGCTGCGGACGCACCTACTTCTCGGCAACCAGTGCCCATACCTGCACAGGTGACGGCAATGCGATGGCATTGCGCGCGGGGCTGCCGCTGCAAGACATGGAGTTTGTTCAATTTCATCCCACCGGTATCTACGGTGCCGGCGTCCTCATCACAGAAGGCGTGCGGGGTGAAGGCGGCTACCTCACCAACAGCGAAGGCGACCGCTTCATGGAGCGCTATGCGCCCAACGCCAAGGATCTTGCGAGTCGTGATGTCGTATCGCGCTCGATGACCATGGAGATCAACGGGGGACGCGGTATTGGTCCGGATGCTGATCATATTCACTTGAACCTGCAGCACCTTGGCGCTGACGTGATCGAGAAGCGCTTGCCAGGTATCAGCGAGAGCGCGAGCATCTTTGCAGGCGTGGATGTCACCAAGGAGCCGATTCCTGTCATCCCGACCGTGCACTACAACATGGGCGGTATCCCGACCAACTACCGCGGGGAGGTCGTGACCCTGAAAGACGGCGAGCCGGACACCGTCGTGCCCGGTCTGATGGCCATCGGGGAAGCCGCCTGCGTCTCTGTGCACGGTGCCAACCGTCTCGGTTCAAACTCGCTGCTCGATATCGTTGTCTTCGGCCGAGCTGCATCGATCCGTGCGCGCGAACTCGTGGAGCCTGGTCAATCGCACAAACCGCTCACCGCTGACGACATTCAGCCCGCACTCGATCACCTGGACAAGGTGCGTTTCAACAAGGGCGAGACTCGTACAGCGGATGTCCGTGATCGCATGCAGCGCACCATGCAAAAACACGCCGCCGTATTCCGTACCGGCGAGTCATTGCAACAGGGTGCTGAACTGATGCGTGGCATCGTGGATGAGTTTGACGATGTCAAGGTCGATGACAAGCAGATGATCTGGAACACCGATCTTGTTGAAACACTCGAACTTGAAAACCTGCTCGCTCAAGCACAGACCATCGTTCACGGTGCCCTGAATCGAACGGAAAGCCGCGGCGCGCATGCACGTGATGACTTTGAGGATCGCAACGACGAAGAGTGGATGAAGCACACGCTTACCTGGACCGATGAGCGTGCCAACGTCACCATCGACTATCGCCCGGTTCACATGACCACGCTGACCGATGAGTGCGAAGTGATCCCGCCGAAAAAGCGGGTGTACTGACGCGCTGTCCGGTCGCTAATGATTAAAGAGGATAAAGACTATGGCTGAATTCACGCTCCCGGCAAATTCCATCGTCAAGACCAAGGGTCAGGTGTTCAAGGCACCCGAAGGCGCGACCAATGTGCGCACTTTCAAGATCTACCGCTACGATCCTGACTCGGGTGAAAATCCGCGCGTTGACAGCTACGAGGTCGATCTCGATAGCTGCGGACCCATGGTGCTCGACGCCATGCTCAAGATCAAGAACGAGATCGACTCCACACTGACCTTTCGGCGCTCATGCCGCGAAGGCATCTGTGGCAGCTGCGCGATGAACATCGACGGTGGCAATGGCCTTGCCTGCACCACATCAATTGCCGACATCGAGGGCGATATCAGCATCTACCCGCTGCCACACCAGCCGATCATCAAGGACCTCGTCTCTGATCTGACCAACTTCTACGCTCAGTACGCGTCGATAGAACCCTGGCTGAAGTCCGATACACCGGCACCGCCTGATCGTGAACGGCTACAAAGCCCCGAGGATCGGGAAAAGCTCGATGGGGCCTACGAGTGCATCATGTGTGCCTGTTGTTCCACCAGCTGCCCGAGCTATTGGTGGAACCCCGAGCGCTACCTTGGCCCTGCCGCCCTGCTCGCCTCGTACCGTTGGTTGATCGACAGCCGCGATGATGCAACCGGTGAGCGTCTTGATGATCTTGAAGACCCTTACAAGCTCTATCGCTGCCACACAATCATGAATTGCGCGCAAGTGTGTCCCAAGGGGCTGAACCCCGCCAAGGCGATCGCCAGCACCAAGCGCATGATGGTCGAGCGTCGCCTGTAGTCATCCCGCATGTCTGATGACAGCGATTTGAACGCCAGCCAGCAGAAGGCTCGACTGCGCTGGCGGTGCCGGCGCGGCATGCGTGAGCTTGATCAGGCCATGCTTGCCTACCTGGAGGAGCACTGGGACTCGGCTGGCGAAGAGGAGCGCGGCATCTTCGAGGAACTGCTCGACCTGCAAGAGCCGGTTCTGTACGCTTGTGTCACGGGCAAGACGCCCGCCGGCGTTCCCGCGGCATCCAACGATCCGCATCACAAGCACACGGAGGTGCGATATCAAGCTGTCATCGACAAGATCAGCACCAGCCTGGTCAGCCGAAACACAAAAGCCCCGGCTACCTAGGCTTCTACTCGCGACAGTCGCGGGGCTATGTGCTGTTTGCCTGTGGCAGGTGGCGGCAACCGGGCATCTTTCGAGTTCGACGATCGGCATTTTTGCCGCACTACTGCCAGCGCAAACCTGGTTGACCTTTCGCTCCATCGGCCGCCGTACGCGCATCGCATATGCCGACGACACATGGACGATGACTTCTCTGCAAGACGGCAGTCGCCGCTGTGGTGTACTCGTGCAGGCACATTACCGCAGCTCGTGGCTACTGGTCCTTGTATTCGAGACTGAGCACGGCCGGCAATTCACCGAGGAATTCTGGCGTGATGCGGTCTCTGCTCAGGTGTTCAGTCGGCTCAGTTTCGCGGCCCTCTATGGCACACGCCCCGCGCCCACTTCTCGCAATCGCGCCCAGAGCACTGCGATACACTGGCGGCTTCTCGGCAAATGCCGGTCATCCAAATCAGACCAAAGCTGGTGATACTCCTTGGGGTCAACGTCGATCACGTAGCCACGGTGCGCAACGCAAGCGGGGGTAGCTACCCTGATCCGGTGTTCGCCGGTCTGCAGGCGGAGCTTGCCGGCGCTGACTTCATCAGGATGCAGTTGAGCGCAGACCGTCGCCACATTCAGGATCATGATGTGGAGCGATTTGCAGCCAGTACACAGACGCACCTCGCGCTCGAATTTACGCTCGACGAGCAGATTCGTGATGTTGCACTTCGTGTGCGCCCAACAGGAGTTTGCCTGGTACCCGAGGATATTGCGCATCGCGACACGCTCGGCGGGTTTGATGTGATCGGCAATCAGGACGCTCTCTCTGACTTTCTACCGAGCTTGCAGGAGGCCGGTATCCGAGACCTTTTGTTGGTGTCTCCCGATGAGGCTCAAATCGAAGCCGCCGCCCGCGCCGGCAGCGCGGGCATCGAGCTCAACGCGCGTGCCTATGCAGCGTCGACGGATACGGCTACGCGTAGCGCAGAGCTGTCAAAAATCATGTCTGCCTGCGACTTTGCTTACAGTTTGGGGCTAAGTGTTGCCGTGGGGCGAGGCTTGCAGTTCGACAATGTACAAGCCGTTGCCGAGATCGCCACTATCGAGGAGCTCACCATCGGCCACGCCATCATTGCCAGAGCGCTCTACTTTGGCCTGCCGGAGGCCGTAGCGGAGATGAAGCGCCGACTTGCAGAGGCCAGGCAGCGACGATGATTGTCGGTATCGGTGTTGACCTTGTGACCGTCTCTCGGATTGACAAGGTGGACTCACGCCATGCGCAACGCTTTGAACGCCGCATCCTGACTCAACAGGAGCGGAAGGATATTCGTGCCGCAAGCGACCGGGCCCGATTTCTTGCCAAACGCTTTGCCGTCAAGGAAGCTGCGGTCAAGGCCATGGGTACCGGTGAGCGCGAGGGTGTTCTATTGAGCGACATCGGGCTAAGCCACAACGAGCTCGGCAAACCAGAGCTTCAGATATCAGGTGGGGCAGCAGCACGCTGCGACGCCCTTGGAGTGAGCCAACACCATGTCAGTTTGAGCGACGAAGGCGATCTGGTGACCGCCTTCGTCGTGCTTGAGTCTGCCTGGTAGAGCCAGACCCGTGGAAGCTGGGCCCAAGGATGTTAGACCTAGGGAAGCTGCTCGTAGATCCGCACATAGTCGATGACCAGCTCGGCGGGATCAGGGGTACTGGAATCAGGCTCATCTACCCACACCCCGCCGACAGCCAGATTGAGAATCAGATACATCGCTTGCTGAGGCAAACGGTCTCCCACAACGCGGTAACGTGGCTCGCCATTGATGTAGTAGACAAGATCATCTGGCGTCCACAAGAGACCCAGGGTATGAAAACCCTCTGACAAGGAATCTTCGTCAACCCGGAATTGCCCTGGTGAGCGAAGTGCGCCGTCTTCATCTTCATACTGGTAGTTGAAGAACAGCGAATCGGTACGGCTACCGTTGTACTCGGCAATGAAGACACGCGGTTTCAAGTCGGTGGCGTTGTAGTCACTACTGAGCATCCAGAACGAAGGCCACAGGCCAGTGCCTGCGGGCAGGTCCACCCTCGCCTCGGCGTAGCCGTACAGCATGTCGAAGCGTGTAGCTGTGCTCAAAGCGCCTGACAACCACGCTTGATTTTCAGCACTTGCAGACAGCTCGGCAGGTGTGGGAATTGCCGAGATAGTCAAGGTTCCATTGTCGACAGTAAACGGATCGTATCCGAAGTCCGGCGAGGATTCGATGTCAACGTAGTACTGCTGCTCTTCGTTGATGATCAGATCAGGCCCCCACTCCAGTTCTGTTTTCCAGTTCGTAAAATCAATGGCGTTGCCATCGAAATCATCTGAGAAAACAAGCTGAAAATCATTGGCTAGATCGAGATTCTGTACCTCTGTAGTTTGAATCGATTCGTCGGTGCCATCGGTGCCGTTCGTGCCATCGGTGCCGTTTGTACCATCGGTGCCGTTTGTACCATCGGTGCCGTTCGTACCATCGGTGCCGTTCGTACCATCGGTGCCGTTCGTACCATCGGTGCCGTCAGTGCTATCACTAGCGTCTGTTTCACCCGTCAAAGTGTCTTCAGTTGTCGGGTTGGCGGCACCCAATTCTCGCTCGGATTGCGCCTGCTGCGCTTCGGCCAGCCGATCAAGGTGGTACTCCGGCAGGTCACTCTCACCACACGCACTGAGTGTCAGTGAGGCTACCGCTACACTAATCGCTACGTGGTTCATTTTGAAATTCATATCGGTGCCCCCTTAGTAGTAAACGCGTAGACCGAGGCCGAAAGAATCATTGTCGCCAAGCTCAAAACGAGACATCAGATCCATGCTGCGATTGATGTGATAAAAAGCGCCACCGAAGGCGACAGGATCGCCATCCTGGAAGCTGCTGTAACCCACGCCACCTTCAAGCTCAAAGCGCGGGTTGATTACGATCCGACTACCAACGCCAAGCCACAAACCTGTGTCTTTGGCATCTATCTCGAACTCACCCTGCGCCAGTGGAAATACGCCGTACTCCAAACCTACTGTGGCCATCAAGGTCATACGGTCAGCGTTAGGCGGTGTGTAGTGATAACCAGCGCCAATCATGAGTTCACTGTAGGACTTGGCAGTAGCACCTCTCGCCACGAGGTGATAGCGATTGTTGAATTCGGCGCTGCCTTCCAGTTGCACTCCCGCACCGCCAAAATCAAATGACAAAGGCATAGCCTGCACGTAGCCAAACTCATCAGAACTGCCTCGAACATCCTCGGGCAACCGCAGCGCTGACAAGGGAGATGTATCAGAATCGGAGGTGTTCTGTTCAACCTCAATCGCTTGTGTCACAACCTCGACTGGCTCTTGCTCAGCGGGTGTTGCCGCGCCAAGAGAAACCGGATCAGAAGCGGACGTTGTTGGAAGATCGGTTCGGGTAACAGAAGCTGAAGCGGACAGACCCGCAGCTTTACGTTGACGTGCACGCTCACGCGCCTCAACCAGGAGCATCCGCTGCCGCGCACGCAGCGCCTCAGGATCTTCGGGCTCGGCCACTCGAAACCCGCGTCGCGGAGCCACCGGCTCATTGGCGGGTGACTCCGCCTCAGCCAGAGTTCTTACAGGCTCCGATTCAATCCTCGCAAAAACCGGGTCGTCGGCCTTGAGCCAGACTTCACCGTCCAGAATGATTCGACTGCCGGGTTCTCCAGTCGCCTCGGTGCCAGCAGGTCCCTTGCGCCAGTCCTGCCCTTCGAGCGTTACGATTTCCTCAGCGGGCACTTGCGGTTGGGCGGCTGCCAACACTCTGGGTTCATCGATGGCGTCAGCCGGCTCTGCATAGGCCAGCGCCAGATTCCAGCGCGGCCCTACCGGTTGGCACTCCTCCGCGTTGCCAGGCTCGCGCGTGCCAGCACATTCGGCATAAACGAGACTTGTACCGTCTGCAAATGGTCCATTTCCGCATTGCGTATCCGGGTAAACAACCTTGTCAAATACGCCGTCGACCTCACTCAGACCAGGACCGTCTCCCAAGCGTGCACACACGTTCGCAACGGACTGACTGCCAACAGGCGTTGGAACAAGGATGCCTGATACGCTGGACGGCAGAGACCCGGAGCAGTAGCAACTCCCGTCCGCCTCGTAACTGCCGTTCCAGTTGGCAGCCGTCGCTGGTGTCGTTGTAACCAGCCCGAGAGCCAGCGCGGCATAGCCGCTCAGTGTGATTTGGGTTCGCATTCGATAAGCGCATTCAAGCTTGAAGTGCCTTGCAAGCATCAGGAAACATGCCAGCAAGCAAAGCTGGAGGCCCTAAATGGCGAATCTGTCATGTGCTACTCGGCTAAATCACAGCCGATCGTCGTTTAGATGACAAAACAGTGAGGAGGTATTGCGCGCGTTCAGACTGCAGAAACATGACCGATACATCTGATAACGACTGGGATTTCCAGCGCCCTGCCCGGCATAAACGTGAAAGACATCACACAATTCTCCACATCCGTACGTTTCTTGACGCGGCGATGCGCACTCACCTGTGCCGCTGCGCTCGTGCTCTCGGCCTGCTCCGACGATGCAGACAACTCCGCCTCGGTCTTCAGTGACACTGGCTCTTTGTCAGCGGCAGAGCTGAATACAGAGTTCACATCGACTCTGACCTACGCGCAGTCTGTGGCGGCAGAGCGATCACAGAGTGTGGCGACAATTGAGGCTGCGACTGACACTTCGACTGACGCAAGTTCTACTCCACTGACGGGTGCGGCAAATCCGGAACAGACGGCTACGGACGCCCCCTCAACCGACGAGACATCTACCGAATCAGTCGATAATCAAGGCGGTGGTGTTGACATCAGTGATCAAACGAGCACTGAGAGCACGATCGGCGACACTTTCTTCTCCAGAACCAGCGATGGTTTTGAAGGCGAGGTGCTCGATGACGGTAGCGTACGTATCGTCTGGGATGCCGATGCGACCGCTCGCGGTTACAACATTTACCGCGATGCAGAGTTCGTCTTGTCCGTCACTGACGGCACCGAATGGATCGACACCGATACAACAGACGGCAGCTTTTACTATGAGGTTGAAGCGTACGACTTTGCCGATCAACTGACCCGAATCGCAACAGGACTCACTGTAGAAGTCGGCGGAAGCGGTCGGTCAAACCCAAAGGTGGACGCCGCGAGAGGTGTGGATCTTGACGAATACGAGTTGGTGTTTTCTGATGAATTTCAGGATGGTTCACTGGACTTCAGCAAGTGGTCAACCAGCTACATCTGGGGTACCGATGTCATCATAAACTCAGAAGAACAGTTCTATGTTGATACAAAGAACGATCCCTCCTTCGGTTTTGATCCCTTCACCTTCGATGGTGAGAACCTGACTATCAACTCGATACCCACCCCCGAAGCACTTAGTGAAAAGGCACTCGGCCAACCCTACTTGTCAGGAGTTATTACAAGCCGGGATTCATTCAATTTCACATACGGCTACGCCGAAGCTCGCGCCAAGACACCCTATGGAAAAGGCCTCTGGTCTGCATTCTGGCTACTCAATACCGTCTACGATCGCGGCGATGAGCCGGAGATAGACATCATGGAGCATATCGGTGACGATCAGGACGTGATGTATCACACCTACCACTACTACGATCACTCCACGGACCCGGAAGAGTTGCATTCAACCCCCTCCATGCCGGTGGTAGGTATTGATTTTACTGCCGACTTTCACACATTCGCCGTGGACTGGAGACCTGGCACATTGATTTTCTACGTTGACGGTATCGAGACGTACCGGCTGGATGATCCACGTGTATCAAGTGTAGACATGTACGTAATTGCGAATACGGCAATTGGTGGCTGGTGGCCGGGCTCACCAGATGAGACGACGGAATTTCCCGCTCAGTACGAGCTGGATTACATCCGCGTGTACCAGAAGATTGGTTCCTACGACGATGAGCAGTTGTTTAGCGACGGTACGAGCCAAGTGCCAACGGCAGGTTCGTCAATTGGATCACCACCCAATCGCCGACCCTCATTTGCCGCATGGCCAGAGGGCTACCCGGGCCGTACCGGAACAGCAGACTAGATCACCCGATACGGCGGCAGGTCAAAAGTAAAAGTGCGAATGAGTAACTCAAACGCATCATCGATCAGCTGCCGGTTTCGCGGTTCGCCGATGGCGTAAAAACCAACGGTGTAGCCGGTATCACGGATTTCTGCCTGGTGTACGACAAGGTCAACGGTCGACTCGCCAATGCGATGTTGATCCACAGCGAGACTTTCACGCAACCCGGCGATTCCATTGATCGTCACATGCTTTGCACGCGTCCCGTCCGTCGCGAACTTCTCGGAGCGACTACCGGGAAATATTTCGACCATCACGTAGTCAGAAAAATCGTCCGACTCGCTCTCACGCGGGGCCTCGAAAACCACGCTGTGTGCGACCGCCAGTCCATCTTCCTCAGCGGTGTAGTCAAGCAACGGATCGATGGAGTTCCACCCGGCCGGAACAGCCATGCGAAAACCGAAGTGGTCGTCGCGATACTCCTCGACATCCGATATCCAGTCGTAACTGAGTTGTTCGATACCAGATCGAGAGTGGCCAAGACCCTGACTGGCAAGCTCGCCAAGATGCCAGGCGGCAGTCCCTGAACCACCAAGCAGCAAACATGAAAGTATGGTGTGACGGACCCGCATGTTCCAAGCATGCCTTCTGATCCACCCAGCGTCCGAGACACGTGACGCAATTGTTACTCATAAAAGCTGTAGCCCGTCACCGGCTCGAACAACAGACAACTACTCAGACAGATTTTCACTTCCAGGGTCCAACCACAGAGATTGGACTCGCGCTGACCTCCTGCGGTGCTCTAGGCGCCAGTCATCTCAAGACCAGCCGCGTCGGTGCCGCCCGCGTCGGTGCCGCCCGCGTCGGTGTCGCCCGCGTCGGTTTCGACCCCGTCGGTTTCGCCTGTGTCGGTGCCTGCCGTATCGGTTTCCGGAAGAGGTGTTGGGTCACAGACATCGCCAACGCCATCCGCATCGGAGTCAAGTTGATCGGCGTTCGCATCACTGGGGCAGTTGTCAGCGCTATCCGCGATCCCGTCATTGTCAAGGTCGGGCGACGGTGTGTCATCGCACACATCGCCTATGCCATCGCCATCGCTGTCTTGTTGATCAACGTTGGCATCGAACGGGCAGTTGTCATCATCATTCACAATCCCGTCCGAATCCGAGTCGAGCTCCGGTGTGGGGTCGCAAGCATCACCAACTCCGTCGCCGTCGGCATCCGCCTGATCCGCATTACTGGCGGCCGGACAGTTGTCGGCTTCATCGGCCACACCATCACCGTCAAAATCCGGCAACGGAGTGTCGTCGCACACATCACCCAGGCCGTCACGATCTGCATCGTCTTGATTGACGTTGCTGATAGTCGGACAGTTATCGACGTCGTCCGCAATAGAGTCGCCGTCTACGTCAGGAATCGGCGTTCCATCGCAGACATCGCCAATACCATCACCGTCGGCATCGGCTTGATTCGTGTTGCTTACCGTCGGGCAATTATCCCGGTCATCAGAAATGGAGTCGCCGTCTGCGTCGGGTAGAGGTGTGGCATCGCACACATCACCAATGCCGTCCTCGTCTGCGTCGGCCTGATCACCGTTGGCGATCGCGGGGCAATTGTCAGTCCGGTCAAGGACACCATCGTTATCCGTATCGGCCGTGGAAAGGCAAGCTTCGCTGGTGGATGACGGGACGCAGGGGTCCAGGTTGCCCGGATCGTTCTCGTCATCAAAACCATCCGCGTCAGAATCAGTAAGTCGTGATTCCAGATAATCCGGCGTGCCGTCACCATCGTCGTCACGCGTCTCACCTTCTTGCCAGTCAGGCATGCCATCGCCGTCGGTATCGATAGTGCAACCTGGCTCGAACTGCGACACATCACAGGGATCTAGATCACTTGTTCTCGGATCTGTACCGTCAGCCAGCTCAACGACATTGACTATCCCATCGCCATCAAAATCGTCACTGATATCGTAGTCTTCAGCGCTTACGAGGATGAGATTTCCATCGCCGCTGGCAATACTTTGTTCAAACCTGGCCAGACGCAGCGCACGAGCAGTGGTCGCAAACACATTGACGCTGACAAATACCTCACTCTGCTGTGGTGCCGTGGTCGAACCTCTCCATACCGACCCGTCGCGAGTCAACGCGATAACCATCCCATCAACCACAGCGCTGACTTCAATCGCCTCGGTTATGGCTTCATCTGCCAAGCCGAGCGCCTGTGGTAGCCGAACCTCAACAGGCAGCACGACATCAACAACTGGCTGCCCCGGGTCTGAGGCATCTCGCGGGTCAGTTTCTGCCTGGCGTTCGGCAAGATTGGATCTGCCGTCGTTATCGACATCGAGTTCAGCCAAGGAGGTCGTGTCGAACTCGGTAGAGCGAAACACAACGTCGAGACTGTCCACGGTTGGCGGCACTGTCACCGGCTTGGTCAAGGTAGCGAGCTTCAAACTTGAGCCACCAAACAGCTCTGACCAGTAGACGGTTACATCGACAGACGCCCCTCTCGCAAGCCCGACTTGCGCCACCCACCGCTCGTCCACTCGCTCTACAGGAACACTCTCTCCATCGACCTCTACGGTCAACACCAACGCGTTCGGATCGATTGCTCTGGTCAGCAAGATTGATACAGGAGGTGTGAACGCCATCTCGGCGCTACCGTCATCAAAGGACGAAACGTTGCCGCTATCACCACCCTGTTCGCACGCCACCAATGCAAGCGTTACAAACGCCGCAATGCATCGACAGACAGGACTCAACCGAACGCCAGCAAACTTGAATTCAGTATTCATTACAGCGCGTCCACAAGGATTCGCACGGGAACCGTACCGGGATCATCCGCAGCCGGGTTATCACGACTACCACCTGAATCACCCGCAGCGCTGGCGATCGCACCGACAACCACAATACCCAGGATGCCGTACAGCACCTTGCGCCCGGTTGACATCGAATTAGTGCTCACCTGTTGAGCTGGTTCAACGGCAGTCGCTGCTATGGCAGCGCTTGCCGGTTGTTCGGGCGAAATCAATGCCCGCTCTATAGGGTCGAAGGCGAACCCCTGAATGCTGCGATTACCCGCCGCATCGCGGGCTTCGATGTAATACTGCAAGACTGTCTCGTCAGAACCCCGTGTTTCCACCGAGGCTGAATGTATGGCCGTTCCCGCTATTGGGCGCATCAGCGCACTCTCGTAATCACTGCTCTCACCCAAACGGTAGTGCAATGTCACAGTGGCTAGTTCACGATCATCAGTGACGGAGGCAGAAAATACCTGAGTATCTCCCAGAACGCCCTCGCCGATTCTTTCGAACGAGATGGTAGGCGGCTCACCATCGGACGCCTGAGCGAGCGCGGCTGAAGGCATGGCCATCATTCCGGTCGCAGTGATATGCGCGACCGCTAGAAAGACGGCCAGAATACGACGTAAAGCTGACATGAAAGACAAGCTCCTTGTGAGCACGAACATTGGCAAGCCGCCGACCCTACCAGTCAATCACCGACCAGTCACCATCTTGCCACCTGCTTGTCAGTGTAATGGATGACAACTCCGGCGGCGGCGGCAGCACGACCCCATCCGCTCTGATTACGCGGTCGATTTTCAGCGTTCCGGTAATTGAACCGGACACGTTCCGGGTTGACAGACCCGTTATCCGTGCGGAAATTGACTCGCTGTTTTCGAACATTTGCAGAAATTGTTGTATTCGCAGCCCTGAGGGCTCAGTGAGTCCAATCAATTCCACGATGCTGCGCGACTCAATGGCCGACTCCAGTCTACTGAAGCGCTCGGATACTGTCCGCACATCCTCGTCGTTGATCGAGCGCACCGCTCCCGGTGAAATTACCGGCACCACTTGCTGCGCCTCGCGTTGTCGCGCCGCTTCGCGCTGCTGAACTGCACGCTGTCGGGCCGCTTCGCGCTGCTGCGCTGCACGCTCTTCAGCAATTCGCAGATTGGTAGCGGCTCGCTCGGCCTCAGCCGCTTCGCGACGAGCTGCTGACGCAGCTTGTCGCTGAGACTCAAGCCGAGCAGCCTCTGTAGCCTGGCGTTCGGCCGCGACTCGCGCTGCAGTTTCTCGCTGAGCTTCAAGACGAGCAGCTTCGGCGGCCTCGCGCTCGGCAGTCACACGCGCAGCCTCCAGACGGGCAGCTTCGGCGGCCTCACGTTGGGCAGCTGCTCGTGCTGCAGCTTCTCGCTGAGCTTCAAGACGGGCAGCTTCGGCGGCCTCGCGCTCGGCAGCCACACGCTCCGCTTCCACACGCTCTGCTTCCAAACGCTCTGCTTCCAAACGCTCAGCTTCAGCGGCCTCTCGTTCAGCAGCCACACGCTCAGCTTCCAGGCGAGCCAATTCAGTGGCCTCGTTATCGGCTCTCTCTTGCTCGGTATTTGTCGACCCATTCGCGCCAGCGGGTGCCGCGCGCAGCTGCTCGATGCGCTCCAGCGCGGCGGTGAACTCAGCGTTGCCGTAACCAAATAGCGTACGGTCCATGGTGGCAAGACGAATCTCGGCATCGTCCAGCGCGCCGTTTGCGATAAGCTCTTCTACCTGGGCCAACTCGGATCGAAAACGCTCAGCAAGTGAGGACGCTGCGCTGGCGACACTGTCCGCTTGCGCCACAGGTTCAGCTAGTGGTTCGCTGGAGGCGGAGGCGATGTCTGACGAGCCCGGCACCGGACTCAAGTACTCGCGGTAATACAGCCCGATTCCCGCGGCGATAATAAGCGCCCCTAAAATCGCCACGGGCCATAGCCACCGGCTACCGGTATCACGCTCATCATCGAACTGGTGCACGCCGTCGAACAAATCGTCGCTGACGTCTGACTGGACTACAGATGCCGTTGGCCGATAGACCCCTGAAGCTGGTGGCCTGGCACGATCTTCCGCCAGGAACGCAAAATCATCATCAATTTCTGAAAACCGTGGCCGTCGCCCATCGGCTGCATGCTGCCCTTGCAGGCCTTGATCGTTCTTGTGGCGGTTCCGGAGTGGCGTTACGTTGCTGCGCACATCTTCGGCTGGTGTCTCTCTTGCCAACGGTGGAGCTTTGGCCGAGGGTGAGTCAGAGATGTGACGATCTTTTGCGTTCTGGTTGCCGAGTGACTCCGAGACATGACGCTCACGCGCAGCAACCACAGCCAAATCGCGCATACCACCTCCCGAAGAAGGGTCTACGCGCAGGCCATCGGTTGTGTAGGCCGGGGTGAGCACGAAATCCGCCTCTGATACAGGCGCACGCAGAGGACCACTTTCGCTGACCGGTACGGGAGTTCTGATAACAGGCTTGCGTGCAGACAACGTGTTTTTGTAGGCACCCGGGCGCTGTGACCGTTTCTGCAGCGGATCGCCGAGGAAGTTGAAGTCCGGCGCGTGGCCGTCTTCTTTGTCAATTTCGGGTTCAGACATGATGTGACGACCAAGCGGTGTACAAAGACGGCGAGGCGTATGCCGATGTCAGGTATTTGGCTCTATGGTATCCGATTCGGCTCCGCACCTCGTACAGTAAAACGTGTCGGCCGAACACAGGCGCGCTCACGTCACAAGTTACCCGATGATTTTGAGAGTCAGCGCACTTTGACTGTCCATGACCAGTCAAACTCACCCTCGTGTGGAGATGGCCGCCTGATCGCATCACTGACATCGATGACCGACAGAGATACCTCGTGGGTGCCGCTCGGAAGCTGCAAATCGATTGTGTCTGATTGTGGATCGCCGCCGGTAATGGTGGCGCCAAGCGGGATGCCGTTGAGATGCCACTCGATTCGCTGAATTGTGGCATCGAACCACGGGCTGACACTGAATCGACTGATCTGTCCGGGTTCCACCACCAACTCGCGAGCGAGTGGCTCAATTCCGCGTACAGCACGTGCGATACGGTAGAGGGCCAGTATCCAGGCTTCGGCATTGACAGGTCCGAAGTAGGCATCGACATCGCGCATGCGGCTGATGACGGTGGGGCGGTAGCGACCAAAGGCCACGTATTGAGCACCCTCAAACACACCAACTTCAAAGGCCGCAATCGGATCGCGATCGATACCGGGCACATCACCCACTTGCAGCCAATGTTCCCAGGGGGGAGCGGCGGGATCATCGGCGATGTTTGCCGCCGAAGCCGCAGGCGTTCCGGGCTGTGCTGCCACAAGGTCCTGAAGGCCTGCATCGACGTACTCGTCCGCAAGCCCGGCCAGACTGTGCCCCATCTCGTGTAGAGCAAGACCCGGCGAGACACGCGATGCGATAGCAATCCCCTCACCTGCGTGTGCACTGCCGCCAAATCGCGCGTCATTGATCAGCAGTACAATCTGGTCGACGTCAGGATAGTCAGCAACCGCGGCTTCAAACACGGCAAGCCGATCAGCACAGATCAAACGAGCAACACCTGCACAGTTGAAGTGAGAATCAAAGGCTGTATCGCGCGTATCTGTCTGCTCATTGTCATCGACACCTGAGTCCACAGACTCCGCCCACAAGGCGTGCACATTCATCATGCCGAGATGATCCGAGACATAGGGATCGCCCGCCAAGGTAGCCACCAGGGTCTCGACATCGGCTATGAATGTACGACGTTGATCCAGGCTGTAGCCGTCGCCCAGTACGACAACATGCACGCCTTGACCTTGACCACTACCAAGCACGGTGTGCCCTGCCCCGGACGCACTCACGGGACGCACGGTAACAGGTACCGTCTCACGCGCCTCGAGGCCGCGTTCATCGATCAACACTACCACCAGGTTAACCGTGATGACCTCGGACACATCGGCTGCGGTCAGTCTTGCAAGCCCGCCTTGAATATCGGTATCTACAAAGCGGTTGGGCTCTATACGTAGTTGCACGGGCTCACCATCGACATCGTCAGTAAACACACGCACCTCAACCGAGCTGCGAGCTAGTAATGTCTCGGGAAATTGCGTGGCATTGACCGTCGGTGCGTCGTTGACGTCCAGTATTTCAATCTGCACACCGACAAGCGTGTCACTCAGTCCTGTGTCATCGCTAACACCGAGATCAAACGGAGCTGTGATCCCGATATCGCTTTGCAACGGTAGACCGCGAAGCTCGCCGCTGACCGGATTCAGTGACAACCAGGCTGGCAATTGGCGGGCGAAAAATCGTAGCGAGTCACCATCGGCATCGTCCGCGCGCAAGAAGTCGGAGTACACCGCGCCTTGCGCCGCAACGCGCGCAATGCCTCGCGATAACACAGGGGCATCGTCACTCGGTAGAACCGTAAGCTGCACATCGACAACACTTTCATCGTCTTGGTACGCAAGGCCATCGACTCCGTTAAAGTCCGGATCTGGCACGTAGAGAAAACTGCGCCTGTCAGTAGCGACTTCAAGTTGCCCCGACTGCGGTACGGACAACAAGCTCTCCAACGCTTTGCCATCAGCGAAGGCCGCATACAGACGTGTGTCTTCCAGCAGCGTATAGGTAACACGATCGCCATCACTTGTGGCAGTCTCGGCTGGCCCAAACGCTACGCCTGACTCAAATCGATCGACACTGCCAAGCAGGTCAATGGTGCTATCGGATGAGCCGGATCCACCGCCACACGCGGCTAGCGCATGCAGCAACAACAATACAACCGCGGCACGCACAGCCACGGGCCGCTCCCACCCTCGGCAGGATTCAAAGATCTTGACGCTCGCGCGCTGTCTCAATGTAGATCCGTCGTAGCTCTTGCGTGACAGGCCCGGGCACTCCGTCACCGATTTTGATCCCGTCGACCTCGACCACCGGCATGACGAACGAGGACGCACTGGTAACAAAGGCTTCGCTTGCCGCTTGCGCCTGCTCGATCGTAAACGCTTGCTCGACAATAGTAAAACCGCTTTCGCGGGCAAACTTCAGTACGGCAGCACGCGTGATACCAGCCAGAATCTCGTTGCCCAGATGTCGTGTTTGAATTGTTCTGTCACTTGTAACGATATACGCGTTGTTGGACGTACCTTCGGTCACTTTCCCCTCTTCAACCATCCAGGCATCGTCGACCCCCGCCTCCATAGCTGCCTGCTTGGCAAGACTTGGAGCCAGCAATTGCACGGTCTTGATGTCGCGTCTGCCCCAACGCTGATCAGGCATCGAGACAATACGAATGCCACGTTCTGCCGCTGGCGAGTCAGTCAGTTTCCTGGTCTGGGTGAACATCACCAGAGATGACACAGGCTTTGACGGGAACGCAAAATCACGGTCTGCCTCGCCGCGGGACACTTGCAGATACAACAAGCCCTGATCAACACCGTTGAGTTCAACAAGCTTGTGTTGGGCCTCGACAATAGCGTCATCGGTGGCCGGAGGTGCCATCTTCAATTCACCGAGCGAACGTGCAAGCCGCGCCAAATGCGCCTTGTTGTCGATCAATTTGCCATCGAGTACCGTTGACACTTCATAGACCGCGTCGGCAAACAGAAATCCACGATCAAGCACTGAAATCTTGGCGTCAGCCTCCGGGACAAAATCACCGTTGACGTAGAAGGTGCGGCTCATGGGATTGGCGACTCAGCGGTGGCTAACGGGCCTCCAGTATAGAGCCCAACACCGCTAAAGCCCAACACAGAGCTCCGTTGACCCACCCCGGCATCGCAGTGTGCTGACAATTCGATCCAGTGGACAATCAGCCCAGTAGCAGTGTGCGCAATTCGGGGATGGACGTGACTGTATATTCCGGCGCTGGTGCAGGTCCTGACCAGGCTCGCCCGCTCTGGTTAAACCACACTGCCGCAACGCCCGCCGCCTGTGCCCCGGCAACGTCTGTCGTCGGACTGTCGCCAACATGCACCATTGCCTGTGGCCCCAGATTGAAGTGATCCAATGCTTGACTGAACATCGCTGTATCCGGCTTGGCAGGTACTTCAAGGGTTGCGCGCAGGACAATATCGAATCGATCCGCTATACCGATCTGCTGCAGATCCGCGTTGCCATTGGTAATTGCCGCCACCCGATAGCGAGGTCGCAACGCATCGAGCAGCGGTATCACGCCCTCGTACAGCACGACTTCGCTACGCGCCTTGTAGAAGACCTTGTAAGCCTCTTCGGACAAGGCGTGATCATGCTTTGCCTCGCGAAAAAGTTCTGCGAGCATACGCTTGCGCAGGGCTGATACATCAGAGGCAAGCGCAGGTTGCGCATCAAGTGTGGCCTGTCGCCTTTCAAGCATAGGGACGGCGGCATGACGTTCCAGCACCTCGGGTGCCTCACGAGCCAGCCAATCGTTGAGTATGGATTCCGCGCGTTCTATGGCCGGGGCGCAGTCCCAGAAAGTGTCGTCCAGATCGAATGCAACTGCACGCACATCGGGCGAGAGACTCATGCGGGAGCATCACCCGGCAATAACAGCACATGCATGCGACGAGGGCCGTGCGCCCCGATCTCGAGAGTCTGCTCGATATCAGCCGTACGCGATGGACCGGTCACAAAGTTCAAGGCACGCGGCATCGGCGAACACTCGCGCAGCAAGGGAAAAACATCATCTATGTGTGCCACGATCTGATTCTCATGCAGTACCACTACATGGTTTTCCGGCAGGAAATTCAAGGTGGCTGGCGTGTCAGCGCCGCTCGCCAGGGCCAGGCTTCCGGTTTCTGCTACCGCAGCCATACAGGGTGTCACGCTGGTGGATTCGACCCCGGTGGCAGGACCCTTGTGGGTTGCCTCTGGCCATGCCAGGCCTGCAAGGGCCGGCGATACACTGAGTGCACCGTCAATACCTTCTGATTCGCGCCAGAAACGCACCGCTTCAACGATATCGTCACGCGACTGCAAGCGTACAACACTGATCAGCACCCCTTCCATCTGATCAATGGCTCGTTGAACAAGATCGGCCCCGAGAGCTGGAAGGGTATGTCGTCTGTTGCTAGCCAGCCGTTGCACGATGTCATCAGGCAACGTGTCTGGGGAGGCGTCCGAGTGCTCGCGCCCGAGGGCCGCCCTGACGCGCCCGAGTACGCGCGTACGGGCATCGGATGTCATTGCACTCACGTCGAGCTCCCCTGGCCACCCTGGCGCTGTTTGGCATAGAGCGCCATGAATGTGGATTGTCCCTGAGGTGCGGGTAGATCACGCGCTCGCGTCCACGCACCCGCCAGCGGCAGTCGGCTGAAAGCGCCACGACGCCTGCCGAGTCTTGACAAGCTCGCTACCCCGATGCGCGTGAGCAGCCGATACAGGCGCGGGCGTTTGGCAACACTTGCCCATAGACCCAGGCCGTAACGCGCACCCGAGGACTGAAGACCCTCCTCGAATGTGGTCTGTCGGTGGCGCCTGAGCAGTTTGGGCAGAGGAATGCTCATTGGACACACTTCTGCGCAGCGCCCGTTCAAGGTACAGGCATGCGGAAGCTCCTTGGCATTCTCGACGCCTATCATTGCAGGTGTGACAACGGATCCCATCGGACCGGGGTACACCCACCCGTAGGCATGCCCGCCGACCGCACCGTAGACCGGGCAGTGATTCATGCACGCCCCACAGCGAATACACCGCAACATCTCTTTCAAATCTCCGGCCAGCATGTCAGTTCGATGGTTATCGACCAGCACAACATGAAAGGCCTCTGGTCCATCGGTATCACCGTCCCGACGTGGTCCACTCATCAAACTGGTGTAGTTGGAAAAGTGTTGTCCGGTCGCACTGCGGGCAAGCAAGCGCAGCATCGCACTCGCGTCCTCAAGTGTCGGGACCACCTTCTCTATGCCCACCACGACTATTTGTACGCGCGGCAGGTTTGACGTCAGATCCCCGTTTCCTTCATTGGTCACCAGCACATGCTGGCCGGTCTCGGCGATCAGAAAGTTGGCGCCGGTGATACCCACATCGGCTGCGCGAAATTTCTCTCTCAAGACCGTGCGCGCTTCATTGACCAGCGCTGTGCGATCAATCAAGCGCTCGGTCAGGCCGTATTGCGCATGATGCTCATGGAAGAGATCGGCGACCTGCTCCTTGGTCTTGTGTACAGCCGGCGCAATGATGTGGCTTGGTGGCTCCTTGGCCAACTGAATGATGTACTCACCCAGATCCGTCTCGATAGGCTCAATGCCGGCTGCCTCCAGGGCGCCGTTGACATCCGCCTCCTCACCGACCATGGACTTGCCCTTGGTTACCATCTTGGCGCCCGCCTCACGGCAGATATCAACCACCTTTGCTGCCAACTCCTCACTGGAACTTGCCCAGTGCACCTGCCCACCGTTACGCTGCACCGAGGCTTCATAGGCCACCAGATAGTGATCGAGGTTATCAAGCACGTGGTTTTTCAGCGTTGCCGCATCCTGGCGAATGCGCTCCCACTCCGGCACCAGCGATATGGCATCAAGCCGCTTGCCGATGAAGCCTGTCTTGACGTGTCCAAGAGCAGCTTTCAGATCATCATCGAGCAAGGCGCTGGAGGCATTGCTGCTGAAGGCGAGTGATTGAGGTTTCATTGCGCGCCCTCCTTGTCGCTCGCTCCAATAGGCGGTACGTCGGTCATCCCGGCAAGCACCTCGGCCACGTGATACACCTGCATGGGCTCGTCAAGACGCGAGAGTCTCCCTGCGATGTTGAGTAAACAGCCAAGATCTCCTCCCAAAAGCGTGTCTGCGCCGGTGCTCTTGGCCAAGGCGGCCTTGTCACTGACCATCCGCTCGGAGATATCCGGAAACTTCACACAGAATGTGCCACCAAAGCCGCAGCAGACTTCGGTGTCTTGCATCTCGTGAAGCTCCACGCCGTCAACCGCAGACAACAGCGCTCGAGGTTGCGCCTTGATGCCGAGTTCTCGAAGACCCGAGCAGGAATCGTGGTAGGTCACCCTGGCCTTGAACGATTCGCCTGGCGCGATCAATGATTCGGGCCCAACCCCGAGAACATCGACAAGAAAGCTGGTCAGCTCGTAGGTGCGCGAGGCGAGCGCCTCAGCACGACCACACAGTGCGTGATCGTTGGCAAAGAGCTCCGGGTAATGCTCGCGGATCATTCCCGCGCAAGAGCCGGAAGGTGCAACGACATAGTCGACCGAATCAAAGGCGTTGATCACGATACGTGCAATATCACGCGTGGATTCATTATCGCCCGAGTTGTAGGCTGGCTGACCGCAGCAGGTCTGCTCTGCCGGAACCACGACTTCACACCCGGCCGCCTCCAGCAGCTTCAGCGCAGCAAAACCGACATTGGGCCGCTGCAGATCAACCAGACAAGTCACGAACAGCCCGACCTTGACCGGGGGTGATTGCGTTGTATCGCTCATGCACCGAGTATAACGAGGCTCTTTGCCAACACATAGACCTGTTTACTTGCCCAATCTACTTGCCCGATGAGCGCACCACCCAAACACCCGCACACCGACAGACGAGTCCCGCCACCTGCTCAGGTGACCGCGGCGCGGGGAGAGCTTGCGGTCAAGCATGTGCCTGGACGACATCCGGAGGCACCGCATCTGATCTTCTGCGGTGGCTTTCACTCGTCAATGCGCGGCAACAAGGCCTGTCATATCGCCGCCCATGCCAAAAGGCTGGGTCTGCCGTTTACGCGCTTCGACTACCGAGGGCATGGTGAGTCTGCAGGTGACGCTCGCGAGCTTGGCATCGCGCATTGGTTGGCCGACACGCTTTCGGTTGTGGATGCAGCCACCGGTCCACTGGTACTGATTGGCTCGTCAATGGGCGCGTGGCTGGCGGTGCTGGCCTGCGAACGACGCCCTGAGCGAATCCGCGGGCTGATGACGATTGCCGCCGCTCCGGATTTCACCACCGAGCTGTTGGTACATTCGCTGGATCAGGCAGGCCGTGAGGCTGCCTCCGCAGGGCAAATGGCCTGGCGAACCACCGCCTACGCCGATGAACCCTGGCCTATACCCCCGGTGTTGATCGAGAGCGGCAAACAGCATCGTGTGCTCGGATCTGATCAACGATTGCGCCTGCCAGCCACACTTGTTCACGGGACAGATGACGTGGATGTACCGATTCAGTTGTCTCGGCAACTGCTTGAACGACGATTTACTGGAGATGCACGGTGGGTGGAGGTCCCTGGGGGAGATCATCGTCTGTCAGATCCTGCGTCTTTAACAGTAATCGAACAGGAAATTGAGCGCTTGGTGGAGCGCATCGGTTTGTCGCTGGCAGGTTGATACACTGCAAGCTGACTTTGATTGAGACAAATGGTTATGGATTCACTGCTCGCCCAACTAGGATCGTCGGGCATCGTTGCCATCGTATTCATTCTGCTGGCGCTCTGGATTGTCAAGAGCGCCATCGTCATCGTGCCGCAGGGCTTTGAATATACCGTTGAGCGATTCGGTCGTTACACCCGAACCTTGAGACCCGGTCTGTCGTTTCTCGTGCCGTTTCTGGACCGGATCGGTCACAGGATCAACATGATGGAACAAGTCAAGGATGTCCCCAGCCAGGAAATCATCACCCGCGACAACGCCATGGTCACGGTAGACGGTGTGGTCTTTTATCAAATCGTTGATGCTTCACGCGCCGCCTATGAAGTCACGGGCCTTGAATCCGCAATCCTGAATCTTGTCATGACCAACATCCGAACTGTCATGGGCTCCATGGACCTCGATGAGCTGCTCTCACAGCGCGACAAGATCAACGCAATGTTGCTCGGAGTAGTAGACGATGCCACTGGTCCCTGGGGCACCAAGGTCACACGTATCGAGATCAAGGACATCGCACCGCCTGCAGATCTGGTTGAGTCCATGGGCCGCCAGATGAAAGCCGAGCGTGACAAACGTGCCGCGATCCTCGAATCCGAAGGTATGCGTCAATCAGAGATTCTGCGCGCCGAGGGTGAAAAACAGGCGCAGGTACTGGAGGCCGAGGGCCGACGTGATGCAGCCTTTCGTGATGCCGAAGCGCGTGAACGTCTGGCTGAGGCCGAGGCTAATGCGACGCGTATGGTGTCGGTTGCCATCGCTGATGGTGACATTCAGGCAATCAACTATTTTGTGGCCAACAAATATGTAGAAGCACTCAAGGACATCGCCAGCGCACCCAATCAGAAAACGCTTTTCATGCCACTTGAGGCGGGTAATCTGATTGGTGCCATTGGCGGGATTGCAGAGTTAGCGCGCAGCGCGGCGGAAGACCGCAATGCAGGCAGCAATCCTGCAGCAACCAATACCAGGGACTGAATACCAGCATGTTTGCAGAGCTTGCAGGTCAATTGGTGTGGTGGCATTGGCTGGTATTGGCCATGTTGCTTCTGGTCATAGAAATCACGCTGCCAGTGTTGTGGTTTTTGTGGGTAGCACTTCCGGCAGGAGTGATGGCGGTGCTCACCCTGTTTGTGCCCGACCTGACATGGCAAGTGCAGTTGATCGTGTTCGGCGCGATGGCCATAGCAAGCCTTTTTCTCGGCCGACGTTTCTTGGGTGGTGTACGCACTGCGCAAGACACGCCCGGGCTCAACCGGCGCAGTGAACAACATCTTGGCAAGGTACTCACCTTGGCAGAACCTATCGTCAACGGTCGCGGCGCAGCGCGCGTGGGCGATACGCGTTGGCGTGTTGCCGGTGCGGATATGCCCTCGGGAACTCAGGTACGGGTAACCGAGGTTGACGGGACACTGCTTCAGGTGGAGCCCGTCATCTCTACCGAGACAACAGGAGATACACCAGAATCGGCAAACTGACGCAGCAGCAACGCCCCACAGAGAGCGCACTTGACAGCTTCCGCGGCGCGGCACTCGAAACAACGCAAGCCTGGTACCAAGAACAGGACTGGGAGCAGTTTGATTTTCAATGCGAGGCCTGGGCAGCCTGGCACGCCGGAAAGTCAGGACTGATCCATTCCACAACGGGTAGCGGCAAGACACTCGCGGCCTGGCTTGGACCACTTCAGGATGCGATAGCACGCCAGCGGGGTAGCCAGGAAAAGAGCAAGAACACAAGCAAAACCGACGTTCCCGCGCCACCGTCCGGACTGGAGGTATTGTGGATCACACCCTTGCGTGCTCTTGCCAATGACACACAGCAAAACCTGCAAGCAGCAGCGGATGCGCATACCTCAGACCCCAAGGCGTCCTTGCGTGTAGACCTTCGCACAGGAGATACATCATCCTCGCGCCGCCAGAAGCAACGACGTACGCCGCCTTTTGCTCTGGTTACGACACCCGAGAGTCTATCGGTCATGCTTTCGCACGCAGAGGCGCGCATTGCACTGGCCGACGTGCACACCGTTGTGGTCGACGAGTGGCATGAGTTGATGGGTAGCAAACGTGGGGTGCTGCTACAACTTGCCCTTGCCCGCTTGCGCGCGATGCCCCGCACTGGTAGTGACACCGGCGATCGCACACTCAGAATCTGGGGCTTGTCGGCAACCCTTGCCAATCTTGATGAAGCCATGTCGGTCCTGATAGGACCCGGTCAGGCAGGGTGCCTTGTACGTGGCCTGGTGCCCCGTGCTGTCGAGATCGAAACCGTGCTCCCCGAGAACACGCGTGGTTTTCCCTGGGCCGGACACTATGGGCAGAAGAATGCAGACCGGGTCGCGGCAGCTCTGGAGCGAGCACAGACCTCTCTGATCTTTACCAACACGCGCGCGCAGGCAGAGATCTGGTTTCAGGCACTGCTCACCGCCAAACCTGATCTGGAGGGCGACATTGCGTTGCACCACGGCTCGATAGATCGTGAGGAGCGACAGCAGATTGAAGAACGACTTCGGCGGGGCACTATTCGTGCGGTGGTGTGTACCTCTTCACTGGATCTGGGAGTGGACTTCAGCCCGGTTGAACAGGTCATGCAAATAGGCAGCCCCAAGGGTGTGGGACGCCTACTGCAACGTGCGGGCCGTAGCGGACACAGACCCGGTGCAGTATCGCGTGTGCTGTGTGTGCCAACCAATGCGTTGGAGTTGGTTGAGATAACCGCTGCGCGTCGTGCCTTGCAGGCGGGTCAGGTGGAGGCGCGCAACCCACCGACACGGGCGTTGGATGTGCTCTGCCAGCATCTGGTGACCATTGCGCTCGGCGAAGGGTTTGATGAGCATGAGATGCGGGCCGAAGTCAATCTGACTCACTGCTTCAAAGACCTTTCAGAGTCCGAGTGGGCCTGGTGTATGGATTTCATCACGCGCGGCGGTCAGGCCTTGCAGGGCTATCCCCAATATCACAAGGTGATCAAGGTAGCGGGGTTGTGGCGTGTGATGAATGAGCAGGTGGCCCAGCGACATCGCACTCATATAGGCACCATCACCAGCGATGTACAGATTGCCGTGGCCTTTGCAGGCGGCAAGCGCCTTGGACACACACCCGAGTCCTTTATTGCACGCCTGAAGCCGGGCGATAACTTTCAGTTTGCCGGTCGACAGCTTGAATTCATACGCTTGCGCGACATGACAGCGCAGGTGCGCGTCGCGAGGCGCAGGAGCCAGGCAGTACCGCGATGGTCAGGTGCACAGATGCCATTGTCCTCGCAACTTGCCGATGCCGTACTGAACGCCTTTGCCAACTGGTCATCCGGAGACGAAGATGCCCCGGAAATGCAGGCCATTGCGGACTACCTGAGCTTGCAGGCACAGAAGTCTCACCTGCCAGGTCCTGAGGACTTCTTGATTGAACGTACCCACCACAAGGAAGGCTACAGCTTGTTTTTCTATCCCTTTGCGGGGCGCCTTGCGCATGAGGGTCTGTCGATGTTGGTGGCTCAGCGCCTGGCTGCTGATCGGGAGGTCACCTACACCTTGCAAGTCAATGACTATGGGTTCGAGCTGATGTGCGAGCAAGACATCGACTTCGATGAGAAGAGCTTGCGCCAGGCCTTTGATCAAGACAATCTACTCCAGGACATCCTTGCATCAATGAATGCAAGCGAGCTTGCACAACGCCGCTTTCGCGACATCGCCCGTATTGCGGGGCTGGTCTTTGAAGGCCTTCCAGGCAAGCAGCGATCGGCCCGACAGATTCAGGCATCGGCAAGTCTTATCTACCAGGTACTTGTTGACTACGACACTGACAATCTGTTGCTGTATCAAGCGCGTCGGGAGGTACTGGAAGCGCAGCTTGAGTACACACGCATCGAGAATGCGCTACAGCGCATCGCAAAGCAGCGCTGGCGTCTGGTTGAAACTGACCGGCTGACCCCATTGTCGTTTTCACTCTGGGCGGAGAGTATCCGGGCCCAGACGATATCCACCGAGGACCCGCAACAACGTATTGAACGCATGTTGGGTATGATCGACGATGAGGCGACGCGATTAGCAAGCGTGTCCCCATGAAATCCCTGCCATTCGAGCTGCAGGGAGAGTCGTTGTTGTTGCATGCTGATCGAGCATTATCGTGGCCGAGGCGCAAGACGGTACTGGTTGCCGATGTACACCTCGGCAAGGAGCATGTATTCGCCCGTCAGGGAGTGCCAATTCCGGCCGGACCCAGCGAAAACTCGCTTGAGCGTCTGGCAACCCTGATCAAGGCGACCGCCTCTGAACGACTGATTGTCCTCGGCGACTTGATGCATGCAACACCGCACAGCGACGAGTCATGGATGGCAAGCCTTACAGACTTTCTCAATCAACACAGTTCACTGGAGATGATTGTCTGCGCGGGCAACCACGACAAACCGGCCGGCCAACAGCGCATTGATCACCGCATCCGTTGGCACACCGAACGCTTGCACCAGCCGCCTTTTGTGCTGCAGCACCACCCGGGCGAAGACAAAAGCGGCTATGCACTTGCAGGCCATATTCATCCCATGTATCGCCTCAGCAGTCGTCGCAGTCATTCCATGAGACTTCCCGCTTTCTGGTTTGGCAGGCGCTGCGGGGTGTTGCCAGCCTTTGGCAGCTTTACCGGCGGCCATGTCATTACTCGGCAGCAGGGGGACAGGGTCTGTCTCTGTGGGCCTCAGGCTGTGATCGAGATAGGCCGCCGGGACTAGCGGCTCGATTCAGGCCCCGCTCAAACAGCCCTGCGCTTGGCCAAACTGCCCAGCCTCTGGCTGCACGGACAGCGAGCACGCTGTATCCTGTGCCACATAGTCACAAACCTGATTTGCCTGAGGAGATCGAGCATGAGTGAACCGATACGCCCAGTCAGCGACGAGGTCGCCGCGCGCGCGCACATCGACAAGGCCACCTACGAAGCCTGGCACAAGGCGTCGGTTGAAGACCCGGATGCGTTCTGGGGTGAACATGGCAAGCGTCTCGATTGGATCACACCCTACACCAAGGTCAAGAACACCACGTTCAACTATCCGGACGTCAGTATCAAATGGTTTGAGGACGGCGAGCTCAATGTCTCGGCCAATTGCATCGACCGACACCTGGCGACGCGTGCCGATCAAACCGCGATCATTTGGGAGGGCGATGACCCGAGCGACTCAAAGCACATCAGCTACAGCGAGTTGCACACTCAGGTGTGTCGTCTGGCTAACACCTACAAGCAGCTCGGTGTCGGCAAGGGTGACCGGGTTGTATTGTATATGCCGATGATTCCGGAAGCGGCCTATGCGATGCTTGCCTGTGCGCGGATCGGCGCAATCCATTCGATTGTCTTTGGTGGCTTCAGCCCCGATGCACTCGGTGATCGTCTCAACGGCTCGGAGGCGAAACTCCTGGTCACAGCAGACGAAGGCCTGCGCGGTGGCCGTTCAGTCCCACTCAAGGCAAACGCGGACAAGGCACTTGAAAAGGTCAATCACGAGGTGCACACGCTGGTAGTCAAGCGCACCGGCGGTGAGGTTGCCATGCGCGAGGGCAAGGACCACTGGTACCACGAGAGGGTAGATGCCGCGTCTGCGGATTGCGCACCGGAACCGATGAACGCGGAGGATCCTTTGTTCATCCTCTACACCTCAGGCTCAACCGGCATGCCCAAAGGCGTTGTACACACAACCGGTGGATACCTTGTCTATGCCTCGATGACGCACCAGTACGTGTTTGACTATCACGATGGCGATATCTACTGGTGTACCGCCGATGTTGGCTGGGTCACTGGCCACAGCTATATCGTCTATGGCCCGCTGGCCAACGGTGCGACTACCTTGATGTTTGAAGGTGTGCCCACCTACCCCGACGCCGGACGCTTCTGGCAGGTCTGCGACAAGCACAAGGTCAACCAGTTCTACACCGCGCCAACCGCTATTCGCGCCTTGATGGGTGCAGGCGACGAGCATGTCGAAAAGGCTGACCTGTCGAGCTTGAAGATGCTCGGTACTGTCGGCGAGCCCATCAATCCGGAGGCCTGGAACTGGTACAACCGGGTCATAGGCAAGGAGCGCTGCCCGATCGTGGACACCTGGTGGCAGACCGAGACCGGTGGCCACATGATTACCTCACTACCGGGTGCCATCGGCACCAAGCCCGGCTCTGCAACACTGCCCTTCTTCGGCGTACAGCCTGTCATGCTCGACAACGATGGCAATATCATCGAGAGTGTTGAAGCGGAGGGGGTGCTGGCCATTCGAGATAGCTGGCCGGCACAGATGCGCACGGTCTGGCAGGACCATGATCGTTTCGTCTCTACCTACTTCGAGACCTTCAAGGGCTACTACTTCACAGGCGACGGCGCACGCCGCGATGCCGACGGTTATTACTGGATAACAGGTCGAGTTGATGATGTCATCAATGTCTCGGGTCACCGCATGGGCACCGCCGAAGTTGAATCGGCTCTGGTAGCCCACCCAAACGTATCCGAGGCGGCCGTGGTTGGTTACCCGCACGACATCAAGGGACAGGGGATATACGCCTACGTCACACTGATGAGTGGGCAAGAGGGGGACGATGCCCTCAAGAAAGAGCTTGTCGGCTGGGTTCGCAAGGAAATCGGACCGATCGCGTCACCGGACAAGATTCAGTTTGCGCCTGGGCTTCCCAAGACGCGCTCGGGCAAGATCATGAGACGCATTCTGAGAAAAATCGCCGAAGACGACTTTGATGCTCTGGGCGATACCTCGACGCTGGCAGAGCCTGAGGTGGTAGAGAACCTGATCGAGCATCGGGAAAACCGTATGGGCTGAGTACCGCTCCGGTTAGCGGCGCGACAATCGAAGGGGTCGCGCCGCAACTGTAGCGAACACCGATAGATCGAGTTCAGCCTCACAGGCGTTTTGCGTCGAAAAACCGCTTGAGTAACAAGAGACTGCGTTCGGCGTACACACCCTCATCTATGGCTACGTGATGCTGCTGGCGAGCCGCTGGAATCAGCGTCTCAAACGCGCTGACGACACCGCCCGTGCGAGGCTCACGAGCACCAAATACAAGACGCTGCACCCGCGCATTCAGCAAGGCTCCACAGCACATGAGACAGGGCTCAAGCGTGACATACAGGGTTGCCCCATCCAGCCTGTGAGTCCCGGCAGCGCGTGCGGCCGCGCGCAGGGCCAGGACTTCGGCATGACCAGAGGGATCATTATCCGTGATAACCCGGTTACCCGAATTCCCCAGCATTTCAGCGTCACGAACCAGCACAGCACCCACCGGCACTTCATCCATGGCAGCCGCCGCCTCTGCCAAGGCAAGCGCTCGCAGCATCCAGCGCTTGTCTTCACTCAGGTTTGAGCTCATGGCAACACAAGTGCCCGTGGCAACTGGTGAGTGCGGCTCGTTCTGCAACCGGTCACGCAAGCCCCACTTCATGCACGAAAACGTGACTCATCCTCGCCCCATACCCATTCAAGATGCTGGCTCGGCCACAGCCATAGTGGCCCTTGATGAGCCCAGCATACTGGTTTGCTCATCACGCTGGCCAGCCTTCTTCAACAACAGGAGCCCCGACACGCGCGGCATGCTCATCAAGCTGATCCGTACAAGGTGACAATGAGAAGCAGCCGACAGTTCGCATGATTCATCCACTCAAGACAGCGCAATAGCAGGCCGCTATTCCCTGCAGTACAGGCGCCATGAGCAGAGGAAAGCTTTTGGTAGTACCTGCAGCGGAGAGTTTGACCTTGAGGGATGCTATGAGAGCTAGGGCAATGTGGACACAGGCGTCACGCGCCTTTGTCATGGGGCTGGCCTTACCCGCCATGGCAGCAACTGTGGTCGCCTCGGCAGACGATACCGAAATCTTTTTTGGCCAGGCTGCCACCGACGAAACATCGTCAGCGAATGCCCCCAACATCCTGTTTCTGCTCGACGATTCGTTGTCTATGGGCAGACAGGACGATGGCCAGGTTGGCACGCGGCTGGAACGATTGCAGGACGCGATGCAAACCCTGCTGTCGCAGATGACCAACGTCAACGTGGGTATCATGACCATGAACGGCCAGAATGGCGGTGGCCCGATTCGATATCCTGTCAGCGCGCTTGACAAGCCGGTTTGTCTCGAAGATGACGACTGCCCGGATATTGCCGTCTTTGCCACCATCAATGATGTTGACAACGATACCGAGGAGCGAATCTCGAACGGGAGAATGGCCGCTGGTGGCCGTAATCTGAGTGTTGGTGGCGCAGAACGACCTTCTGGTAATAATCAGTACGTTGGCCTTCGGTTCACTGATCTGGACATCCCCCAGGGCGCAAGGATCACCGGAGCTTATCTGGACATGACCGCCCAGTACAGCAACTCAGGCACCGCTGAATGGACAATCTGGGGCGATGATTCGGATACGGCTGCCGAAATCACCACCAACAGAGGCGATCTTTCAAGCCGTGCCCTGACGGCGGGTGTCAGCTACAACCCGGGGGCCTGGGTTGAAGATGAGGTGTACACCTCGGCTAACCTTGCAAGCGTGGTACAGGAAATCGTTGATCGCCCCGGTTGGTGTGGTGGTAACGATATGGCCTTCGTACTCGGAGGCACAGACTCGCGCAGTATCGTCAGCCTCGAGTCTTCAATTGCCAACGCTGCAAACGATGTGAACGTGCCGCCGGCGCAATTGCGTATCACCTACGAGGACGATGCACTACCTGCAGGAAAGGGGTGCAGACTGACAACCGTGGTTGGTCAGGCGATAAGCAGCTACAACGACGGCTATCAACACGTGAATGGTGGGGTCAATCGAACCAATACCTGGGTGGCTCTGGGATCACAGCGCCGCGATGCGTGGATCGGGGCATTTCGCTACCGGTTCGTCGATGTACCGCAAGGCGCTGAAATCGTTGACGCTCGGCTCGACTTTCACGTGGAAAGAGCGACCACCGACAACCTCGACGTTCGCATCACCGGACACGCCAACAACTCCTCCGGAAGCATACAGGACAGGTGGTGGCGCAATATATCCAACCGCCCGCGTACCAGAGCGTTTGCTGACTGGAGCCATACCGATGATGTAGAGGTAGACCAGCGCATTGTGACCGGCAATATCGCACCCGTTGTGCAGGAAATTGTCGATCGCCCAGGATGGAAGCCCAACAACTACATGATGATGTTGCTCCATCCGAATGCCGGGGGTGGCCATATGCGCGTCAGTGCGTTTGAACGCGTGCGCGGCAACGTCTCCAAGATCTACGTCACCTACAAGACGTACAGCGACGGATCGACCAGTATGTCCACTGAAAGAACCGCCCGCGATGAACTGCGAGGCGTCATTGACCGGATGCAGCTCAACTACTGGACACCACTGCTGAGCCAGCAGTATGAGGCGGCCAGTTATTTTCTCGGCAATGAAGTGACATACGGACGGCGCCGCGGTGGACAGGCCATCGTGCCAACCATGCGCGTCTCCCACCCCGACTCCTACACGGGCGGAAAGCTCTACACGCCCTTCGGTTGCAGCGAGCTCGACCCCTTCAACAGCAATTGCGCAGAGGAGGAGATCTTTGATGGAGCCGGCGGCTCGGTGCCCACCTACATTACCCCGATCGAGGACGCCTGCCAGACCAATCACATCGTCTTGTTGTCAGACGGAGCGGCAACCGCGGACAGCGCGGACGACTTGATTCGCCCGCTCATCGGTAAAACTGTGTGCGATAACAACGATTCGGGCAGCAAGGCCTGTGGAACGGATCTGCAACGCTGGCTATTTGAAAATGACCATGCGCCGCATATCGATGGTCAGCAGAACGTCACCACTCATACTGTTGCCTTCAACCTGACGGGTGACGGCAGAACCTACCTTGAGAGCCTTGCCAGAGAAGGGGGCGGCGATTTTCGCGATGCCGCCTCTGCCGAGGAACTGGTGGATGCCTTTACCTCGATCATCTCGGGCGCACAGTCTATCGAAACCAGCTTTACCGGCCCCGGTGCGACGGTGAACCAGTTCAATCGTCTATCGCATCGCGAGGATGTGTACCTTGCCTTGTTCAAGCCGAAAGACACTCCCCAGTGGCAGGGTAACCTCAAACGCTACACGCTCGGCGTTGAAGAGGACGCCAGCACTTTCACTACTTCAACCGAACTGCTTGATGCCGCAGGCGCCAATGCCATTGACCCTGAGACCGGCTTCTTCAGCGACAGCGCGCTGAGTCTATGGGACCATATCAACGAGGATGGCCGCGTCACGACAGATCCCGATGGTGCCAATGTACCGCTGGGTGGCGCTGGCTCTCGCATTGGCGCAAACGGTATAGACAGACGCAAGATGTACACCTTCCTGGGTGACGTCACAACCGACATTCCATCAGGAGGAATAGACCTCAACAGCGGACGACATGAATTTCACGAGAGCAATCGCGCCATCACGGCAGCGATGCTGGGTATCAACGATGCAGCATTGAGTGGTACAGAACGCGCGGCCAACCGCGAAGCCTTGATGAGATGGATACGTGGAGTTGATGTCCTTGATGATGACAACGATGGCAACAAAACCGAGCCTCGTCGTCATATGGGTGACCCCATGCACTCACAACCGGTCATTGTCAACTATCGCGAGGCAACCCGGGATCCGGCAAATCCAGTCGATTCATCCGTTGTCTATGTAGCCACAAACGATGGCGTTGTGCACGCCATCGACAGTACAAACGGCAACGAACTCTGGGCCTTCACTCCCAAGGAACTCCTGTCCAACCACAAGATCCTGTTCGACAACTCGAGCAGCAGCCTACACCCCTATGGCCTGGACGGCGGCATGACGCTGTGGCGCGATGATCCAAACGAGGATCTGGTCGTCGATGAGAATGAATCGGTTTTTTTGTACATTGGCATGCGCCGCGGTGGCAACAACTACTACGCCTTCGACATCAGTGACAAGGACAATCCAAAGCTTGCCTGGGTCATCAAGGGTGGCCCCGATGGCGGAGATCCTGATTTCGCAGAGCTCGGGCAGAGCTGGTCAAGTGCAACCCATGCACGTATCAAGGATGGCAAGACCGAGCGTGATGTACTGATCTTTGGCGCAGGCTACGACCTCAACCAAGATGCCGATCCACGCCGCGATGCCAATGGCAATACCGTGATCATGGAGCACAGCGCCGACAGCGTTGGCCGTGGCCTGTTCATTGTCGATGCTGCAACCGGCGAGAAGATCTGGTCAGTCTCAGGCCCTGATCTTGGTACCGGTGCTAACGCGGATCAGCGATTTGATGCAATGGAATACAGCATGCCTGCGAGCATCCGCGTGGTGGATATCGAGCTTGATGGCTTTGCCGATCAATTGTACGCCGCTGACACAGGTGGTCAGATATGGCGATTCGACATCACAGGAACGAGCCGCGATAAATTGCTGTCCGGTGGGGTCGTGGCCGACCTGTCAACCGACGACGCTGCAGGCCACCGACGCTTTTATTCGGAGCCCGATGTGGCGCTCGTCCAGCAGAATGGCGCACGTTATCTGGCGATCAGTATCGGTTCAGGTTGGCGAGCCCACCCGCTGAACGATATCGTCGGCGATGCACAGTATGTCATTCGTGTGCCCTCGGTGCGTGGCGTACCTGACGGCTACGGAATGCAGACGGCCGACGGCCGGTTTCGACCCATTACCGAAGATGATCTGAAACTGGTCAATGCAGCAGCCGGCAGCACGGACAGTAATGACCTGACACACGGCTGGTACATGCGTTTGCCCGACGATGGCGAGAAGGTCCTCGGCACCAGCCTGATCTTTCGTGATGTCCTGTACTTTACAAGCTACGTCCCTACCCCTAGCGTGGACGCCTGCGGCGTCTCTATCGGGTCAGGCTATGGCTACGCGGTGTCGATCGTTGACGGCTCACCGGTGCTGGACTTTGACGGTGACGGCAAGCTGGAGAGGGTGTGGAATGGCGAAGGCGACGATAACGCTCAGGATGACGTCCGCTATGAGCTCAAGCACCAGGGACCACCGCCTAACCCGACACTGCTATTCCCTGCCGGGCGCGATCCGGAAGTATTCATCGGCACCGAAAAACTGCCCACTGACATCAGCTCAGGTACCAGCCGTACCTTCTGGGTGGACACGGGACCGTCTTACGCGGAACAAGTCGACGTCTACTGATCGCCTTGTTGCGGGACAAGGATGTCCCGCAGAGTGACGCTGACAACAACATAAAAAGGGGCGCCTGAGCGCCCCCTTGTTACAGGCAGTTCGAGGAAAGACTAGCCGGTAACGGCCTCGCCTTCTTCCACCGCCTTCATGCTGAGACGAATGCGACCCTGCTTGTCCACTTCCAGTACCTTCACCTTGACTGTCTGCCCCTCTGACAGCTCATCAGCAACATTCTGTACACGGTTCTCGCTGATCTGGCTGATGTGTACCAGACCATCCTTGCCAGGCAGGATGTTGACGAAGGCACCGAAGTCCATGATCTTCTGTACACGGCCTTCGTAGATGGTGCCGACTTCGATGTCGGCTGTGATCAGCTCAATGCGGCGCTTGGCTTCCTCGCCTGCTGCACGATCGCTGGAGGCGATCTTGATCAAACCATCGTCACCGATGTCGATGGTGGCGCCGGTTTCTTCGGTCAGGCCACGGATCACCGCCCCGCCCTTGCCGATAACCGCAGCGATCTTCTCGGGGTTGATTTTTACCGTGATGAATCGCGGCGCGTGCTGAGAGAGATCATCACGTGCGGTACCGAGCACCTTGTTCATTTCCTCAAGGATGTAGAGACGCCCGGCCTTGGCCTGCTCGAGAGCCTTTTCCATGATTTCACGCGTGATGCCATCGATCTTGATGTCCATCTGCAGCGCGGTGACGCCGTCAGCAGAGCCTGCCACCTTGAAGTCCATGTCACCCAGGTGATCTTCATCACCCAGGATATCGGTGAGGACCGCATAGCCATCGTCCTCCTTGATCAGACCCATGGCAATACCGGCAACCGGTGCCTTGATCGGCACACCTGCATCCATCAACGCAAGGCTGGTACCGCAAACCGACGCCATGGAGCTTGAACCATTGGACTCGGTAATCTCCGACACGATACGAATGGTGTACGGGAAGTCCTCATCGCTTGGCATGATGGCCTGTACACCGCGTTTGGCGAGTTTGCCGTGGCCGATCTCGCGTCGCTTGGGGGAGCCCATGAAGCCGGTCTCGCCCACCGAGTACGGAGGGAAGTTGTAGTGCAGCATGAAGGGCATGCGCTGCTCACCGGCGATTGAGTCGATGATCTGAGCGTCACGAGTGGTGCCCAGAGTTGCGGTGACAATGGCCTGGGTTTCACCACGTGTGAACACCGCAGACCCGTGGGTACGCGGTAGCACGCCGGTGTGCACGGTGATCTGGCGGACCTTGTCGGTGGTGCGCCCGTCAATGCGCGGCTCACCATCAATGATGCGACGTCGCACAATGCTCTTTTCAAGTTTGCCGACAGCGGCCTTGACGTCTGCGGCGCTTGGGCCGTCTTCGCTGGCGATCTCGGCCACGGCACGGGCCTTGGCAGCCGCTGCCGCATCCTGACGTTCCATCTTGTCAGCAATCTGATAAGCCGCGGTAAGGTCCGCGCGGATCAGGCTATCTACCTTGTCGGCAATGGACGTGTCTGCCTCGGGTGCGCTCCAGTCCCACATGACAGGCTTTACCTCGTCGGCAAGCTGCTTGATCGCCGTGATCGCAGTCTGCAATTGCTCGTGGCCGAACATGACCGCATCCAGCATGACCTGCTCGGACAGCATGTCAGCCTCTGATTCCACCATCAACACGGCCTGGTCGGTACCGGCGACCACCAGATCGAGCTGCGTGCTTTCCATCTGCGTGACCGTCGGGTTAAGCACGTAGTCGCCATCGATGTAGCCAACGCGCGCCGCACCGATCGGGCCGGCAAACGGGATACCGGAGATGGCAAGCGCCGCTGATGCGCCGATCAGGGCCGGGATATCTGAGGGAATTTCAGGATCCAGTGACATGACCGTGGCAACGACCTGTACCTCGTTCATGAAGCCCTTGGGGAAGAGCGGGCGCAAGGGGCGATCAATCAGGCGACAGATCAGGGTCTCGCCTTCACCGGGTCGGCCCTCGCGCTTGAAAAAACCGCCAGGGATCTTGCCTGCTGCGTAGGTCTTTTCCTGGTAGTTGATGGTCAGCGGGAAGAAGTTCTGGCCCGGGTTGGCCTCCTTCTTTCCGACAACGGTCACAAGGACGACGGTATCGCCCATGCTCGCGACAATTGAACCGCTGGCCTGGCGAGCGATTTCGCCCGTCTGCAGGGTGACGGTCTGGCTGCCGAATTCGAATGTTTTTGAATGAATGGTCACGATATCTGGGTTCCTGTTAGGCGAGGCGTCGGATAGGGGTTATCAACGACGCAGGCCGAGGCGTTTGATCAGGTTTTGATAACGCGACGCGTCCTTGCCGTGCAGGTAATCAAGCAGCTTGCGGCGCTGGTTGACCATGCGGAGCAGACCCCGGCGCGAGTGATGGTCATGCTTGTGCGCCTTGAAGTGCTCGGTGAGATGTGAAATACGCGCAGACAACAATGCAACTTGTACTTCTGGTGACCCTGTGTCCGTAGAGTCGAGCTGATGCTCTTTGACAATTTCCGCCTTCTTTTCGGCGCTGAGTGACGACATGCAAATACGATCTCGGTTGATGATCCACGATGGGACCGGGTATTCGGGAAACCCCTAATTGTATCAGTTCGTGGCGCTGTCGCCGCGGGTGTCTCAGGCCGTTTCAGACTCCAGCTGTAACACCTTGATTGGTCGAATATGCAAGGGTGCAGCGCGTTGCACCGCCCCGAGACCAATGATCCCGCCCTGAGGGTCACACACCCGCAATGGCTCGTCCGCACCCAGACCAGCGCCCTCAGTTACAGGCCTGCCCGAACCCACCGCGATCTGATCGGGCTTGCTCGCCATCAGCGCCGCCGGAACCGCGTGACCATGGCGAAACGCCTGCACACCAGCAGCGTCAAGCTGCACGCGTGACAAATGAGCCAAGCCCGCGTCCATGGGTAGCAACAGCGCCTCCCCGCCAATCTCGATGTCGGCGGGTGAAACCATGGCCTGACCTTCAAAGGGTGCGACCCAGATTCGCCTGAGGGCTGTGACGTGTGCACCGCAACCCAGTGCATTTCCAAGATCTGCGCCGAGCACCCGTATGTAGGTGCCTTTGGAGCACCGTACCCGTACCCGCAGCTCGGGCAGCTTGATCTCGAGGATCTCGAACTCTTCGACCTCTATCTGTCGCGCTTGGCGCTCGACCTCACGCCCCTCTCTTGCCAGCTTGTAAAGCCGCTCGCCGTTCGCCTTGATCGCCGAGACCATCGGCGGTACCTGCTGTTGCGTGCCACGCAGCGCCGCCACCGCCGTTTCCAGATCCTCGCGTGTCAGCGCCGGCACTGGGCGCTCGGATACAACTTCGCCATCCGCATCGAGCGAATCGGTCTCGATACCGAGCCTCAGAGTGGCCTCGTAGGCCTTGCGCGAGGAAATCAGGTAGCTGGCGAACTTGGTCGCCTCACCCAACAAGACCGGCAACATGCCGGTGGCGAGCGGATCGAGCGTGCCAGCGTGCCCTGCCTTGGCCGCATTCAGCGAGCGGCGAACACGTTGCAGTACCGCATTGCTACTGCCTCCGGCCGGCTTGTCCACCAGCAAGATGCCGTGCACTGCCCGCCCACGTCGGCGTCTGCCCATCAGAGAGTTTAGTCGCGCCCGGGGGGATGCCCGCCGCCGAGCAGATCTTCGTCGCTCCTGGCTGACTGGTCAGACTCGGCTAGCTCGTCATCACTTGCCGTCGTGTTTGAAGCCACCGCCTCGTCAATCAGCGCTGACATACGAGCACCACGCGCTGAGGAATCGTCAAAGTAGAAACGCAGATTAGGCACCGAGCGCGTGCGCATCATCTGCGCAAGCTGTCGACGCAAAAACCCACTGGCACTGGTCAGTGCCTTGTGCGTATCCCGTTGTTCATCAGAATCCGCCTCAGCGCCTATCAAGGTGTAGTGAATCTTCGCGCTGGACAGATCACGTGACACTTCCACATCAGCGATGGTCATCATTGGCGAAAGCCGAGGGTCCTTGACCTGATCGCGAATGAGCTGGCTCAGCTCACGTTGGATAAAGTCAGCGACCCGATGGCTCCGGGGGTAATCCGAGCTGGCCATCAGGTCAGCTCGGCACCACTACGAACAACAGCGCCAGCCATGGTGTCACTACTGGCGCCGTTGCAATCAACAACCTTCACTCTGACTGTTTTCAAACTGTCTGTTTTCAAAGCGTGCGCGCGATCTCGGTACGGGTAAACACTTCGATCTGGTCTCCGACCTGAACATCGAGGTAGTTCTTTACACCGATGCCGCACTCGGTACCCATGTGCACGTCCTTGACGTCGTCCTTGAAGCGACGCAGCGACTCAAGCTCACCCTCGTAGATGACGACATTATCGCGCAGGACACGTATCGGCTCCTCGCGACGCACAACACCATCTACCACCATGCAACCGGCAATGAGACCAAACTTGGGTGAGGTGAACACTTCACGCACATCGGCTGTGCCGATGATGGTCTCGCGCACCTCTGGTGCCAGCTTGCCACCGGCAAGATCCTTGGCAAGATCAATCAACTCGTAGATCACGCTGTAGTAGCGCAGCTCCACGTTGCGTTCCTGGATCAAGCGACGCGCGGTGGCATCAGCACGTACGTTAAAACCAACGAGGATCGCATCCGAGGCGCTGGCCAGGTTGGCATCGGATTCGGTGATACCACCGACACCGCCACCCATGACACGAACTTCAACCTCATCAGTCGACAAACGCTCAAGCGACTCGCGAATAGCCTCGTAGCTACCCTTCACATCGGCCTTGACTACAAAGTTGACCGTCGGGGTACCGCCCTTGACCTGGCTGAATACATCATCGAGTCGTTGCGGCTGACGTGCAGCAAGACGCGCATCACGCGACTTGTCGGTACGCAGCTCGGCAAGCTCGCGCGCACTCTTTTCGTCGGCTGCCACAATCATCTCGTCACCGGCATTTGGTGTTGCAGACAGACCCAGCACCTCCACAGGTGATGAGGGACCTGCCTCGGCAACCGCTCGACCGTCTTCATCGAACATCGCACGCACACGTCCTGTGACCTGGCCACAGATGAAGTTATCACCGCGCTTGAGCGTGCCCTCCTGAACCAGGACCGTAGCGACCGGACCCTTCCCGCGATCCAGTGAGGCCTCGACAACGATGCCTGAGGCATTGCCATCCGGTATGGCCTCAAGCTCGAGAACCTCTGCTTGCAGCGTGATCGCATCAAGCAGGTTTTCGACGCCCTCGCCGGTCAGAGCGGATAGCGGCACGAACTGCGTATCGCCACCCCAGTCCTCGGAGATGACCTCATGTTGCGAGAGCTCGTTGCGAACGCGCTCCGGATCCGCCTCTTCCTTGTCCATCTTGTTGACCGCGATGATCATTGGCACCTGCGCGGCCCGCGCATGCTGAATACCTTCTACGGTCTGCGGCATGACCCCATCATCCGCTGCGACCACGAGCACCACAATGTCGGTAGCCTTGGCACCACGCGCTCGCATGGAGGTAAACGCGGCGTGTCCCGGTGTATCGAGGAAGGTAATCGGTCCGTTGTCAGTCTCGGCCTGATAGGCCCCGATGTGCTGCGTGATGCCACCAGACTCACCCGACGCCACACGGGACTTGCGGATGTAGTCGAGCAGTGAGGTCTTGCCGTGGTCAACGTGACCCATGACGGTGACCACCGGCGGACGCGGCTCGGTATCGCCGTCGCGCGCGCCTGCTACCAGAGCCGCCAGAGCTGCTTCCACATCATCGGCACTCATGGCATTGGCACGGTGCCCCATCTCCTCGACCACCAGGATCGCCGTGTCCTGATCGAGTAGCTGATTGATGGTTGCCATGACGCCCATGCCCATCATCGCCTTGATGACTTCGGCGGCCTTGACCGCCATCTTCTGAGCAAGCTCGGCTACGGTGATGGTCTCGGGCACATCAACATCGCGTACAACCGGTGTGGTTGGACGCTCGAATGCGTGCTTGGCCTCAAAGTTCGCTGGCAGAGCCTTGCGTGAACGATCCTTGCGCCGCCCGCTCTTGCCCTTGGCAACATGCAACTGGTTGCGCCCAAAACGACCACCGCCGCCACCGGCGCCTGGCTTGCCACGGCCGCGACCGCGCGAGTCCTTGCCACGCCCGGCACCGCCGCGATCCGATGAACTGGCCGCCTGCTGCGCCTCGACTGCGGCGCGTCGCTGGGCTTCAGCCTGGACGCGTTCCTGCTCGCGACGCTCAGCCTCACGCTTGGCATTCTCGGCGTTTTCCTTGCGCTTCTCGCCGAGTACCTGGCGCTCGATCTGCTTCTCGGCCATGGCCAAGGCCTTGGCTTCGGCAGCCTTGCGCTGCTCTTCAAGCTTGGCTTGGCGCTCGAGCTCGGCGGGGGTTGCCGGCTCGACACGAGCGGCGGCGGCTGCAGCCTCCGCATCCGCCGCAGCCTTGGCCACGGCAGCCTCTGCTTCTGCTTCCTTGACCGCATCTGCATCGGCGGCGGCCTGCTCGATAGCGGCGGCCGCTTCCGCTTCCGCAGCGGCTACGGCGGCGGCAGCTGCAGCAGCCTCGGCCGCCGCGTTGTCATCTGCTGCTGCCTCTTCAACCGCTGCCGACTCGACACTTGCCGGCTCGGCTGTCACAGGCGCTTCACTGACAGGCGCCTCAACCGGAGGTGCCTCGGCAACCGGCGCTTCAGGCGCTTCGGTCGGTACTTCGGGTGTGCTATCAGCGTCGCTCTCGTCACCTGGCCTGACATACGTCCGGCGCGAGCGAACCTCGACCGCGACCTTGCGCCGACCGGACGAATCTGACTTCAGCTCACTGACCTTCTTGCGCTTGAGCGAGATGCGCTTGCCTGTGCTGGCAGTGGCGCCTCCACCACGTGCCTCACGCAAGTGGGACAACAACGCAAACTTCTCGGCGTCTGTGACTGAGTCTGTCTCGCTGGCCTTCTCTACACCGGCGTCCTTCAGCTGCACGAGCAGCTTCTCGACGGGTGTGCCGACGACTTGCGCCAGCTGCTTTACGGTTACTTCTGCCATGGAATTTCCGCGTGGATGTTTCGCACTTCGGACCGCTGTTCCTGCTGCCTCTCGCGCTGCCGTGGGTACCGTGTCGGGCGCGTGTTCAGAGGCCTACCCGTCAGGAAGCGGCAGTCGCCGGCTTACCCTCTGCCGACGCCTCATCTGTCGTACCTTCTTCTTCAACAAACCAACTCTCACGTGCCTTCATGATCAAGGTCCCTGCTGTTTCCTCATCCATATTCGGCACCACCATGAGATCGTCCACGGATTGATCCGCCAGATCATCAACTGTGCAGATACCGCAACTGGCGAACTCCACCGCCAGATCTTCGTTCATGCCTTCCATCATGATCAACTCGGGCGATGGCACATTGCCCCCGAGCTTGGCCTCTGTCGCGATAGCCTTGGTAAGCAACGCATCCTGTGCGCGCGAGCGCAGCTCAGCGACCACATCCTCGTCAAATTCGTCGATATCCAGAAGTTCTTCTTCGGGGACGTAGGCCACTTCCTCGACCGTGGTAAAGCCTTCTTGCACCAGTATGAGCGCAACCTCTTCATCAACATCCAGTTGCTCGACAAATCGGTGCAGCACGACCTTGGATTCCTCATCACTCTTCTCTTCGGCGGCGGCCTCGTCCATGACGTTCAACTGCCAACCGGTCAGATCGCCCGCCAGGCGAACGTTCTGACCGCCTCTGCCTATCGCGAGAGATAACTTCTCGTTTTCAACGGCGATGTCCATCACCCCCTTGTCCTCATCGACAACGATGCCCTTGACTTCCGCCGGAGCCATCGCATTGATCACGAACTGTGCGGGGTTCTCGTTCCACAAGATGATGTCAATACGCTCACCTGCAAGCTCGTTGGACACGGTTTGCACACGTGAACCGCGCATACCGACACAGGCTCCCACAGGATCCAGACGAGGGTCGAGCGATTGCACCGCAATCTTTGCGCGCGCGCCCGGATCACGAGCCGCAGCATTTATCAGGATCGTGCCCTGCCCCACCTCGGGCACCTCCAGCTTGAACAGTTCGATCAGAAACTGCGGTTGTGTACGCGATACAAACAATTGCGGCCCGCGAATCTCGGAGCGCACTTCGTACAGCAGACCGCGCAGCCTGTCACCCGGGCGTGTGGCCTCACGCGGGATCATGTCTTCGCGGGAAATATACGCCTCGGCGTTGGCGCCGAGATCCAGGTACACGCCACCGCGCTCCAGTCGTTTGACGATACCCATGACGAGCTCGCCTACCCGCCCCTGATAGGCCTCTACCACGCGCTGCCGCTCGGCCTCGCGAACCTTTTGCACAATGACCTGCTTGGCAGTCTGTGCGGCGATGCGACCAAAATCGACCGAGTCGATCTCTTCCTCTACAAAGCCACCGATTTGAATCTCCGGCTGATCGTACTGTGCGGCTGACACCGTGATCTGGCGCAGCGGAAACTCCATCTCGGCATCGTCCTCGACCACTTCCCAACACCGAAAGGTGTCGTACTCGCCGGACTCACGGTCGATGGCAACGCGCACCTCGATGTCTCCACCGTGACGCTTCTTGGTTGCAGAGGCGAGCGCCGTCTCGAGTGCGTCGAAGATAATTTCTTCATCCACGCCCTTCTCGTTCGAGACTGCCTCGACCACCAACAAAATATCCTTGCTCATACGTTTTTCACCTCGCGATTGACCGGAACCCCGGCAACCGACCGTTCAATCAAGGCAGGCGCCCGATCAAATGCGCCTGTTCCACATCGTCGAGCGGCACCGCGTGATCCACGTTGTCGATCTCGACCGTCGCATGCCCGTCCGCTACCGCGAGCAGCACACCCTTGTAATTCCTGCGCCCACCAATACCGCTGGCGAGACGTATCCGCACCTCATTGCCGATCTGCTCACTGAATTGCTCTGCTGTGAACAGCGGCCGATCCACACCGGGCGATGAGACCTCAAGTTGATAGGCCTGCATGATCGGGTCCTCAACATCCATAACCGCATCGAGCTGGCGGCTGACCGCCGCGCAATCCTCGATCAGGATGCCCTCTGGCTTGTCGGTATCGATATAGACCCTCAGCGTCATTCCGTTTTCGGCCTGGCCGAATTCAGCGCCCACCAGCGCGTAACCCAGCCCGGTGACAACCGGCTCGATGACGTCAACGATCCCCTGCGACGCTCGCCGCATCGATCAAACCCCGTGTCCTGTAAACCGTCGGCCCCAACCGTCATAAAGACAATGGAATGCAGCCAATGAAAAAGGCTCCCTGGGGAGCCTCGCCTGAAAACCTGATTCTGACGAACTACGCCGACCGCCAACGCCCCCCTTGGAGGCCGTCGCCGTGGCGCCGCAGCCGCTACTGTCAGCGCCCCTTGAGAGCAAGCTGAGGGAGTTCGGCCACGAAACAAGAGCACAAGTATATCAGCGGAACACCCAACTGGCGAACATGTGGCGACTTTCCTGTTGGGCGCGACTACAGCCGACCCATGGGCTGCGTGACGCCACCAGCGTCAGCGGCGAGCACGCATAGCCAATCATGGGCAACGGTGGCAGCGGCGATGGCGGTGATCTCGGCGTGATCATAAGGTGGCGATACCTCCACCAGATCCATGCCGACATGGTTCATGCCCCCGAGGCCGCGCACAAACTCCAGCGCTTGCCAGGTCGCCAGCCCACCCGCCACAGGTGTGCCAGTACCCGGCGCAAAAGCCGGGTCCAGACCGTCAATGTCAAATGACAGGTACACCGGCGCATCGCCGGCGCGCTCGCGCACAAGATCAATGGCCGCCTGTATGCCATTTCGGTGTACCCAAGGCGCTGTGAGGATCTCAAAACCCGCATCCACCGGGTTATAGGTGCGTAGCCCTACCTGGGTTGAACGGGCGGTGTCAATCACTCCCTCAGCGACGGCTCGGGCAAACATGGTGCCGTGATCCATCGCGCGCCCATCATCAGCCCAGGTATCGCAGTGGGCGTCAAATTGCACCAGTGCGATCGGCCCGTGCTTGCGTGCCTGAGCGCGCAATAGCGGATACGCCACGAAATGATCCCCGCCGAACGTCAGCGGCTTTGCGCCTGCCGCCAGAATCCGTGCGGCATGAGCCTCAATGGTCTCCACCACGGTCTCGGGATGATGTGGATCGACCATGCAATCACCCGCGTCAACCACTGCAAGCGTCTCGAACGGATCAAAACCCCACGGAAAAGCACGTAGTTCAGCCAGCTGCACCGACGCGGCTCTAATGGCACGCGGACCGAGCCGGCAGCCTGGCCGATACGTCACGGCCGAGTCGTAGGGCACGCCGCTGACGACCACGTGCGCATGTGCGATGTCACGGGTGTAGCGCCGCCGCAAGAAGGACAAGGCCCCGGCATAGGTCAGCTCTTCCCATCGCCCGTGCGACGATGGGTTGCGAAATGCCTGGTCGCCCTGCTGTTCACTCATTGCTAACACTCTCTCTTCTGTATCCGCCCATCAACTGTAGTCACTTGCCTTGCCTGAAGAAACTCAGCAGGTGAACGGTGGGTTCTTGCGTTTTTGATTCCAAACGGTCCAGAATTGTGCATGTCCAGCTTCAGTGCCGTCATGGAAGCTGCAGCGGGGCTGATCATCAGCGCTGATGCAGACCTCATCGAGATCGTGCTTCTGTCCCTGCGTGTCTCGCTCGTCGCTGTCGTGTGCGCCTGTGTGATCGGTTTGCCGCTAGGGGGCCTCATTGGTGCGTTTAGATTTCGCGGGCGGGGTCTGCTGACAATCGTGCTCAACTCGTTGATGGGGCTGCCGCCTGTCACCGTGGGGCTGCTGGTCTACCTCATGATCTCCACCTCGGGACCACTCGGTGTATTCCAGTTGTTGTATACGCCCACCGCCATGATCATCGCCCAGACCGTGTTGGTGACCCCGATCATCGCTGCACTGACGCGGGATGTAATCGACACTCTGAATACTGAATACAAGGAAGAATTCGACTCCTTGGGTCTGACCCCCGTACAGCGTATCGCGGCGCTCTTGATTGACGCGCGTTACCGGCTGGTTACCGTGGCTCTTGCCGGATTCGGCCGCGCCATAGCGGAGGTGGGAGCCGTCATCATCGTGGGCGGCAACATCAACCACGTCACTCGAGTGATGACCACAGCAATCGCGCTCGAGACCTCCCGCGGCAATCTGGAGCTGGCGTTGGCGCTGGGTGTGGTGCTGCTGAGCATTGCCTTGATCGTCAATGCCAGTCTCACGGGACTGGGCCAGCTGGGACGACGTGCCGGTGACTGAGTTGCTGGCCGAGCCATTGCTTGCCACCACTGGAGTGAGCTTGCAGATCGATGGACAGACCCTGCTCCGGCAGATTGACTTGAGTGTCGAGCCAGGGCGGACCTTGGTGATTCTCGGCCCCAACGGCGCTGGCAAGAGTCTATTGCTGCGGGTGCTGCACGGCCTGATCGCGCCGAACGCCGGCAACATCAGGGTCCGTGGCAAGGCGCTTGATAGATCAGCCAGAGACCGCCAGGCGATGGTGTTTCAACGGCCCATCATGTTGCGACGCAGCGTCAGACAGAACTTGATGTTTGCCACACGCGCGCGATCTATCCCCAAGCTGCACCAGCAACAACGCGTCGAGGAACTTCTGAGCGTGGCACGCCTCGAACACAAGGCCCGGCAACCGGCACGCTCGCTATCCGGCGGCGAGCAACAGCGCCTGGCGCTTGCGCGCGCCCTGACAGCTGATCCTGAACTCTTGTTTCTGGACGAACCAACCGCAAGTCTGGACCCCGCATCCACCGCAGCCATTGAGATCGTTTTGCGTGAATCCACTACACGGGGCACCACACCCGTGCTTGTGACTCACGACATATTGCAAGCGCGCAGACTGGCACAGGACATCGTGTTCCTGAGCGACGGACGCGTTGCAGAATATGGCCCAGCGCAGACGGTGTTGAACCACCCGAAAAGCCGCGCGATGCAAGACTGGATGGCAGGCCGCCTGCCCATGACCAGCACGCAGTAGCGCAAGCCCGTTCGCAAGGTCACATCAAGAAAACCATAGAGGATAGTGTTTGAAGATGGCACATACCCCACCCAGGACTCGTTTGGGTAATTCGCGCATGAAGATCAACCACGCGCGTCACATCGCGCTTGTATTGGCTTTTGTTGCGGGCGCGATAGCTACGTTTGCTCATTCCATGAACAGCCGCCTGATCGTGCAGTCCACTACCTCAACGGACAACTCAGGGCTCTACCTGCACCTGCTACCCCTGTTCAAGGAAGCGACCGGTATTGATGTACAAGTAGTCGCTGTGGGTACCGGGCAAGCGATCCGCAACGCCAGAAATGGTGATGGCGATGTCTTGCTTGTGCATGCCAAGTCTGCCGAACAGGCCTTCGTGGCCTCGGGCCACGGTGTAGAACGCTTTGACTTGATGTACAACGATTTCGTAATCGTAGGCCCGGCAGATGATCCGGCAGGTATCGCAGCGTTGCCTGACGCTATTGCAAGCCTCGAGAAAATCGCCAGAGCGCCCGCCGTTTTTGTATCGCGCGGCGACGACTCGGGCACTCACAAGGCGGAACGTGCCCTGTGGGAGCAAATTGATATCGACGTAGACGCTGCCTCGGGAGATTGGTACAGAGAGACCGGCTCCGGAATGGGCGCCACAATCAACGTAGCTGTCGGTAGCAATGGCTACACCTTGACTGACCGTGCGACCTGGATTGCCTTCGGCAACAAGGCGCAGCACCGAATTCTGGTTGAGGGCGACCCGCAGCTTTTCAATCAATACGGTGTCACCCGAGTAAACGAGCAACGCCACCCGAAGGTCAACTCCGCCGATGCCGTGATCTTTGTCGACTGGCTATTGTCTGAGGAAGGCCAACAAGCGATCGCTGATTACAGACTGGACGGACAACAGCTGTTTTTTCCAAACGCAGGCCGCTGAATCACGAGTTTCAACTGAAGTGTGCACGCCTTTTGACCCGCAGACTGAGCATCCGTGGTTGCTGCCTTGTGCTCGATCGCTCGCCTGAACCTGAACCAAGTGCTCGTGCGCTTCGTAAGCTTTCTCTTGGTCAAGGTATGCATCTGTGAACCAAGTCTCATTTCACACCCTCCTGACATAGATACGCAACTCACGAAATGAGGTTGGACGCTTGCACATTCTCAATGTGAAACAACATCGAGTCAGCTGTGTGAGCCTGGCCAGCAGCTCTCTGAGCTGTGAAACCCTCTGTTGTTGGACAAGAGGCCAGACAACTGCTAACGGAAAGTGTCACCTACAGCTTACGTAATACAACTTTGTCACTTGTTTGTGTGCGCGTTGTAATGAAACTTTGACCCTTCAAGAAACTCGTGATCGAGGATTGAAGACCACATGGGCCGGAGCAACTCCCGACAATCACTACAAACTGGAAACCCGAGCATTTCACGTTCGAATAACTTCTATCATTCGCGTCGCTGCAACGAGAAACGCCTGGGCTTTAGTCCAAGCGACTATTCAACTTTTTGGTACTTGTACAACGATGCTCTGTTCGATCCGTTTGGCGTTTGCGAGTCTTGTCTTCCTCGCGCTCAGCTCTTTTGCCTCTACTGCCCTGGCCATCGATGCGCCCGGTGGTTTTCGAGCCACAGACCTCGGCTCCGGAACCGTCATGTGGCAATGGGACCCTGTTGCAGACGCCGTCCGGTACGAAGTCACTGTGGACGGAGCGTTTGCCGGCACAGCGAGTGGCCCCTCCTACGTCAGCGCCAATCTGTGGGTAGGAGATCATTCGGTCACCGTCAAGTCCATCAGCGCAGACGGACAATACTCGGCTCAGTCTCAGACACTGAAGATTTATGTGACCAGCGTCTCCGCCTTCGGCCCTGATGGCATCGGCCAACAATTCGAGGCTCAAGCAACGCCGGGGATCCCGGCCGCGGCACCAGCGCCTCAGAATGATGATCCGGGTGCATCGGCAGTCACTGCACCCGCATCCAGTACACCTGTTGTCAGCGCTCCCACACCAGTCAGCAGCGACAGCGGTTTGATCGACCCGGCATCCTGGGCCTACAACGAGGTCTATCAAAAACCTGGCTACGAGCTGGTATTCAGCGACGAGTTCAACAACACAAGCCTGAACAGCAACCGGTGGAACACACAGCTGAAATGGGACGGTGAGTACAACGGCGAGCGTTATGAGTACCGCCTGATCAACGGCGAAGACCAGTTCTATGTAAATCCACTGACACAAGACTCCGAGCACCGCGACCTCATTGCAACGCTGCCAAATCCGTTCGAGCTGGATGGATCGCGGCTTGCGATACGGGCACTACGCAACCCCCTCAAGAACGCCAATACCGATCTGAGCTACGGGCCGCTGCGCGACATCGCAAGGCAACAGCCCTTCCTCTCCGGCTCGATGTCTACCTATGAAAAGTTCAGCCAGCGCTACGGCTACTACGAGGCTCGTATCAAGATCCCGAGGCAAGAAGGCACCTTCCCTGCATTCTGGCTTTTTCACGAGCGCCGCCGGGCCTATGAGGACACACAACGCACCGAGATCGACATCATGGAGAATCTCGGTCACGCGCCGCAGTACGTCTACACCTCATTCCACTTTTTCAAGAACGTCAGCCCGACCTACGGGGGTGACGCCAACTTCCTCAAGCCCTACCCTTCAGGCCAGGTCTACACTGGCACTGACTACAGCCGTAATTACCACGTGTATGCAGTGCGCTGGGAGCCCGGTCGGGTTGAGTGGTTGATCGATGGGCAGGTCGTGAGCACGCTTGACTCGAACGAGGTCAATTACGAACCGCTCTACCTGATCATGAATCTGGCCATCGGTGGCAACTGGACCAACTTCCCAGCCAACGCAGGCGGGCTCGGCCGCGATCCCGGCAACTACTTCCCCACGCAGTCAGATATCGACAACTGGTCAAACCCCGCGCTCGAAATAGACTACGTACGGGTCTACAAGCGCAACTGACGCGGAGCAAGTATCGAGCTGCAGAGCCAACTACAGGCCGCTACATGGAGGTAGCTGCCTCGACTCATGGAACGCGCACGATAGTCACGACGAGCAGTACGGTTGCAACGTCGGTAAGCACACAGCAAAACGGGCCGCGGTGACAGCACCTGTGACTACAACCAGAACCTGTCAGGCACAAAAAAGCCGCTCTGCAAGCGGCTGATGTGCTTCCCGGAAATCGACTTGGTAGCGGGGGCAGGATTCGAACCTGCGACCTTCGGGTTATGAGCCCGACGAGCTGCCAGACTGCTCCACCCCGCAGCCGATCTGAACGAGTATAGGGAGTTAGGACGACAAGAACAAGCCGTGGGTGAAGTTTATTCTTCAAAGGTAGAAGTTAAAGTAGCGAATCGGTCACCCCATCAGGCTGCGGCCACGGTCCTGGCAGACGCCATACGTGCTCGGTTGAGGACGCCGGCGGGATCAAACTCATGGCGAAGGTCCTCACTTATCTTCGCCAGAGGCGCGACCTCGGGCTCGAAGACGCCCAGTGCCTCGCGCGTCTCGTCAGAGGCTCGGAAGAGCGTGGCATGGCCACTGGCCACGCCCGAAAGCTCACGACGCACATCGGTACCAGACTCCACCGCCAACCACACAAGCCCACCACCCCAGTCATAGAAAGTTCGGGAGTTACCGAACTTCGCGGCAACGGCCGGTCCGTCGCTCGGTTTTGTCGATACACGCCAGACGTCACTGCCCTCACTCGCAGCCATGACCTTGACATCACGGGCCGAGCGCCACGTCTCTTGCACAGAGGCGGCATCCTCATCAAGCTCCAGCGCTCCAAACTCAGCGAGCGTGTTTGCAAGCTCCGCCGCCCGATAATCAACCGACGCCGACAATCCTTCCAGACGCAAACAGGTCATCGCATCGCCGCGCGCTCCCTGTGGCGAGTGCGTGGCGCCAGACACGTTGAATGGCGAGCCGAGTGCCGCACTCATCGCTCGCACCGCCCGGACATCATCGAGCCCGTGGATACTCAGCGTTACCGTCTTCTGTGGTGCGGGGAGCAGTTTGAGCGACACCTCGGTGAGAACACCCAGTGTCCCGTGGCTTCCGCACATCAGCTTCACCAGATCGTAGCCAGTGACGTTCTTCATCACCCGCCCCCCGTTCTTGAGTACACGGCCTGAGCCGTCTACAAAGCGAACACCAATCAGACTATCGCGACAGGCTCCAGCCAGAATACGGCGAGGCCCTGAGGCATTGGTTGCAACCACACCTCCGATAGTGGATTCAGCTGCGGGCTCGTTGCCCAGCATCCGGGCCCACAGAGGCGCTTCAAACGGCAGCATCTGGCCTTCGGCTGCAACGGCTGATTCAATCTCGCTCAGCGGCGTACCTGCGCGGGCTACCAGCGTAAGCGCACCCGGCTCGTACAAGGTGATGCCGGTGAGTGCTCTGGTTGTCAGGGGCGTGCCGTCGACCGAACGACCGAAACCTGCGCGTGTATTGCCTCCTTGTATCGCCAGCGGCGACTCCGAGTCCCTTGCGTCCCGCACAAGGGCCGCAAGACCCTCCTCATCTGTTGGTTCGTGCATGTTGGCTTCAGGCGGCTGCAGTTTCAGATGCGTTGTAGACAGTGCTTACCTCTTCCACGTCACCACTGCGGCGAGACTCGCTACTGGCAAGCGGAAAAACCTTGGCAGGGTTCAACAACCAGGCAGGATCAAACACATCCTTGACTTGCATCTGAATCTCCAGATCATCATCCGTGTATTGGGCGGTCATCAAATCGCGTTTTTCCACCCCTACCCCATGCTCTCCTGACAAACAACCTCCCACTTCAACACAGAGTTTGAGAATCTCGGCGCCCAGGGCTTCGCAGATTTCAAGGTCACCGGGCTTGTTCGCATCGAACAGGATCAGCGGGTGCATGTTGCCATCGCCCGCATGGAACACGTTGGCGACCTTGAGGCCATACTCCTCGGATAGCTCACCGATACGCCTCAATGTATAAGGCAACTCTGACACCGGTATGGTGCCGTCAAGACAAATGTAATCATTTATCTGCCCCATCGCGCCAAAAGCGGACTTGCGGCCCTTCCATATCAGCATCGACTCCTCTTCACTGGCGCTCTCGCGCACCTCAACCGGATTGTGTTTGCGCGCAATTGCCACAATCTTGCTCAGCTGCTCCTGAATCTCGGCTTCGCTGCCCTCCACCTCAACGATCAACAAGGCCTCCACTTGCGGGTAGCCTGCGTGCGCAAAGGCCTCGCAGGCTTCTATACACGGACGATCCATGAACTCGATAGCCACCGGCAAGACGCCGGCACGAATGATATCTGCCACACAAGCGCCTGCGGTCTCATTGCTGTCGTAGCCAATCAATACAGGCCGGGCACCTTCGGGTTTGCGCAGGATACGCAGTGTGGCCTCGGTCACCACCCCCAGCTGCCCTTCACTCCCACAGATGATACCGAGCCAATCGTAGCCTGGCGCATCAAGGTGCGCACCACCGAGCTCGATGATCTCGCCCTGCATAGTGACCATGGTGACGCCGAGCAAATTGTTTGTCGTGACGCCGTACTTGAGGCAATGCGCGCCACCGGAGTTCATGGCGATATTGCCGGCGATGGCACAGGCAAGCTGGCTGGACGGGTCTGGCGCGTAGAAAAAATCGTCCTGCTCAACCGCTCCTGTCACCGACAGATTGGTGCGCCCGGTCTGCACCCTGATATAGCGATTATCGTAGTCCGTCTCGAGCACATCGGCGAGTTTGGATACCCCGAGGATCACCGCATCAGCGGTCGGCAATGCACCGCCAGAGAGTGACGTACCGGATCCGCGCGGCACCACGGGCACACCCTCCTCATGGCAGATCTTGAGCACCGCTGCCACTTCGGCTGTGGAGGATGGCAGCACAGCTGCAAGCGGCGGACAGCGGTAGGCCGCGAGCGCGTCACACTCGTAGGCGCGGGTCTCAGCCGGCTCGGAAATCACGGCTTCGACAGGCAGTACGGTACGAAATCGGTCGAGTATCGCCGCTTTGCGGGCGATGATCTCACTGGACGGTACGGGCATTTCCATACGAGGAGCCTCTATACGGCAAGACAGTCAGTACCTGAATCCTACGCGAGCGAGAGCCATTCAGCCCGGCCAGGCACCGCAAATGTGCATCAAGGCTCTGCGCAGAGGCATTCCCTCGGGACTCATTCCAGCCCTCGCCGGGGTGAGCTAGAGCACAGCCGTAGCCAACCGGGTAGCCGCCATGACGCCATCCACAACACGGATATCAAAGCGCTTGCCGAGGCGGCGTCAGACGCGAGCGTTTTCTGAGTCACTGGCTCGCGCCATGCGAAGTGTAGAGAGCGAAACACTCAGCTAAGCTCGGCTGTCAGCTGACACGCTGGATCGATGTATAAAAAATACGCTGTATGAGGGCGGCTATAAAAATGAGCAACAAATCCAAAAGCTCTCTTGCCAATAACAGGACAACCAGCTTGCAGAGGATCTCCAACGCACCTCAATTGCAAGAACTGCAGTCAAACATGAATACGGTCTCCAACATGGATGATCTGGCAGCACTCGAACATCTGCAGACCGTAGCATTCACGTTCAACGAGATCTCGGATCTTTCACCACTCAAGAACCTTACGAGCCTCGTGTCGGTCGATTTCAACTACAACAAGATCTCAGATATCTCTGCGCTCGCCAACACGCCAACACGCCAACACGCCAACACTTGCAGACGTACATCTGTTCAACAATGACATCATAGATATCAGTCCGCTCTACGGCAACGCAGGACTGACAAGACTGGCAATTGTCGGGCGGCAGAACACGATCCAGTGTGACCAGGTGCATGTTCTGTTGAGTCGTGTGTCATTCTCGATACACGAGAGTTGGTGACAGCTGTGTCAACAGGAATGATGGAGACATTGGCCTTGAGCTGAGCAACGCTCTCCATCAGCGTCCAGGTAACAAGCCACGTGGCGAGAATCTGAGCACCACCAACAGGATCGCCCCCATGGTCATCAGGCGCATGTGCGCTGCACCGGCAAGCAGATGAGCCTTGAGCGCACTGCCATCTGCCATGCCGCTGGTGATGAACTGCATCAGCCACAAACCCATTGGTTCAACCTGCACCCAGAGCCACCAGATCAGAAAGCCACCCAGTACCGCACCGAAGTTATTGCCCGAGCCACCAACAATCACCATGATCCAGATCAAAAAGGTAAAGCGCAGCGGTTGGTAGGAGCCAGGCGTGAGCTGACCATCGAGGGTGGTGAGCATGGCTCCGGCGATACCGCAGATCATCGAGCCGAGCACAAACACCTGCAGGTGACGTGCCGTGACGTCCTTGCCCATCGCAGCCGCCGCTGTCTCATTGTCGCGGATAGCGCGCATCATACGTCCCCAGGGGCTGTGCAAGGCGCGCTGCGCGAAGACAAGCAGGATCACCAGCACAACAGCAAACAAACCTGCGTACAGCAGTTTTACGGTCAACGTCGATGCTGTTACAGGATCCAGTCCGTAGCCTGTTGCACGCTCGATGAACGCAGGATCTCGCTGCAAGTCAATCTCATACGGAACAGGCCGCGGTATACCGACCACGTTCTTGACACCACGCGAAAGCCAGTCCTCGTTCTTGAGCACAGCGATAACGATCTCCGAGATCCCGAGCGTGGCTATAGCCAGATAATCAGAGCGCAAGCCGAGGGCGGTCTTGCCGATCAACCAGGCAGCGCCCGCCGCGAGCAAGCCACCCACAGGCCATGCAAGCAGCACCGGCAAACCCAGCCCCCCAAGATAACCTGTACCTGCCGGGTTCACCGCCTCGATGCTCGCGACACCGGGGTCAAACACCCGCCGAAACACCACCGCACCGATCAACAGCAGTACGAATACGGCAAGCCCACGTAACCAACCCGGCGAGAGTCTGCGCCATACCGCAATCGCTGCGATGACGGTGGCCGCCCCGATCGACAAGGCAATTAGCACACGTGGGCCACCGGCAGAAAACGCCCCCGGAGTCGGTGGCATGGCAATCAGCACCGCAGCGAGTCCACCAAGGGCCGCAAAGCCCATGATGCCCACGTTGAACAAGCCTGCAAAGCCCCACTGCAGATTGACACCCAGCGCCATGATCGCACTGACCAGCCCCATGCCTAAAATGACCAGCGCTGTGTTCCAACTCTGCACCAGTCCGGTACCCACGATCAGCCCAAACACGAAAAGGAACAAGAGCGTGGTGCGCAGGGGTCCGGCGCCTGCACCATCCTCTCGCCTGCTGGCACTTGCCCCACTCACAATGACTGCCCCTTGAACAAACCGGTCGGCTTGAACAACAGCACCACAACCAGCAAAGCAAAGCTCACAGCAAACTTGTAGTCCGTCGATAGCAACTGCATCAGACCGCTTGGCTCCCAGGCCTCCGGCAAGGCGTAGGTGAGTACCTTCTTCCAGGCGTAGGTAATGATGACTTCGGCAAAAGCGATCACAAACCCACCGACAATGGCACCCAGCGGGCTACCGAGACCGCCAATCACCGCCGCTGCAAACATCGGCAACAACAATTGAAAATACACAAAGGGCTTGAAGGTCTTGTCCAGACCGTAGAGCGTGCCAGCGATGGTGGCAAGCGCTGCCACAATCAACCAGGTGACCATGACGACGCGTTCCGGATCAATGCCTGACAACAGGGCGAGATCCTCGTTGTCCGAATAGGCACGCATGGACTTGCCTGTGCGTGTACGGTTCAAAAACCAGAACAACAGGGTAACCACCACGATGGCGGTGACCACCGTCAAGCCTTGAGTGGTCTTGATCGCAAGGCCTTCGGGCAGGCCCGTCATGGCCTTGAACTCACGAACAGAAATGATGAACCGCTCGCCATCGCTGAAGCGTTGATCCCCCGGGCCGATGATGAAGCGCACCAACCCGTTGGTCACAAACATGACACCCGCCGAGGCGATGAGATAGATGACCGGAACCGCTCGTTGACGCCTGTAAAAACGGTAGATGACTCGGTCGGTAGCGAGTAGCCAGACGGCTGTTACCGCTATGCCGAAAGGCAAAGCCAGAAGTGCCGTTGGCAAGGGCCCAAACGAGATACCAAGCGCCTGCAAGCCCCAGGTGAACAGGATGGTGACCATGGCGCCAAAGGCCATGGTGTCACCGTGGGCAAAGTTGGAGAATCGCAGAATGCCGTAGACCAGCGTCAGACCCAACGCACCGAGTGCAAGTTGACTGCCATAGGTAATGGCCGGGATGCCGACAAAGTTCATGAACACGATCAACGCATTCAGCAACTCCACACTGCTGCCATCCTCACCCACCGAGAAAACTCCTCCGGACGTCAGGATCAGCCAACAGGGCCTGCCCGGTATCCGTGTGTGCGTTTCGCCCTTGCACAAGGACATAGCCGTGATCAGCGATGGCAAGAGCCTGCCTTGCATTTTGCTCCACCATCAGAATCGGAATGCCTGTCCTGGCAACATCAATAATGCGATCAAAGAGCTCATCCATCACAATCGGGCTGACCCCCGCGGTAGGTTCATCCAGCATCAGCACCTTTGGCTGGGTCATCAACGCACGCCCCACCGCAACCTGCTGGCGCTGCCCGCCCGAGAGCTCGCCCGCTGCCTGATTGCGCTTCTCGCGCAGTATCGGAAACAGCGAGTACACCTCCTCCATCGTGTGGCTGATGTCATCAGTGCGGATAAACGCTCCCATCTCGAGATTTTCCTGCACCGTCATGGAGGTAAACACGTTTGCTGTTTGCGGCACAAACCCCATGCCCGCCACCACACGCTGTTGTGGCGTCAGGTGCCCGATGTCCTGACCGTCCAGCTGCACCGACCCCTCACGCAGGTTCAGCATGCCAAACACCGCTTTCATGGCGGTGGACTTGCCCGCTCCATTCGGGCCAACGATCACGGCAATTTCGCCACGATCAACCGCGATAGTGCAATCGTGCAAGATATCGGCAGCGCCATAGCCGCCCGTCATGTTCCTGCCAATCAGGTAGGGCTCGCTCATCACGCGTCTCCGTTGGGAGAACCGGGCCCACGTGCCCCGCGGGAGGCACCCAGATCACCCGCCGTGAGACCCTGGCCGCTGCCCGGTACGTGCGGCGCGTTCTTCAGGCCAGTGCCGAGATAGGCCTCGATCACGCGCTCGTCTGCCTTTATCTCAGCGAGTGTTCCCTGAGCCAGCACACGCCCCTCGGCCATGCAAATAACCGGATCGCAGAGTCGGTCGATAAAATCCATGTCATGTTCGATCACCACGAAGGTGTAGCCGCGCTCCTGATTCAGTCTCAAGATCGCGTCACCGATGGTATTGAGTAGCGTCCGATTGACGCCTGCACCGACTTCATCGAGGAACACGATGCGGGCATCGACCATCATGGTACGCCCCAGCTCGAGCAGCTTTTTTTGTCCACCGGACAAATTGCCCGCCTTCTCGTCGGCCAGATGATCAATGGTCAGAAATTCGAGCACCTCATCAGCCTTTGCAGCGAGTTCGCGCTCCTGATCCCGAATATCGCTCCGCCGGAAAAACGCGTTCCACAAGGACTCCCCTGACTGACCACCCGGCACCATCATCAGGTTCTCGCGCACGCTCATTGAACTGAATTCGTGCGCAATCTGAAAGGTACGCAGCAAGCCCTTTTGAAACAGGATATGAGGGGACAGCCCTGTAATGTCTTCGCCCCCAAGACTGACCTGTCCGGAGGTCGGCGGTATCAGTCCTGCGATGACGTTGAACAGAGTTGTCTTTCCAGCTCCATTGGGACCGATGAGACCTGTGATGGAGCCGGGTGCGATGGACAGCGTCGCACCATCAACCGCGCGTGCTCCTCCGAAGTGCTTGTGAAGATCGTGAACGTCGATCATCGGGTCCAGAAAAAACCTCTGCCAGAAAAACCTCTACGAACAATCCTGCACGCAAAGAAAAGCCCGGCTCGACACTCGCGCGTTGAGCCGGGCTTGCGTTGCGTCAGCGCGATACTCAGCGGTAGGTGGCAGTGGTGATTTCGCCGCCTTCGATCAGGATCTCGCGATAGGCACCTGCTGTCTCACCACCGTTGATCAATTCAACAGCCGTTGCACCCTCATAGTCAATCTCGCCACCTTCGGCGAGAATGCCCAGTGCCTTGGCAAGCTCACCAGGATAGATCTTCTCACCCGGTGCGTTGGCAACTGTCTCTACCGATCCTGCAAAGTCACTCGATGATGTGGACTTGGCAGCTTGCATGGCCAGTGCGATCAGCGCCGCAGCATCGTAGGACTCGCCCACATACGGCCCCTCAGTTGATACGCCAGCCGCTGCGGCGAGCTCAACCATCGCCGCCGCTCCCGGTGAGTCGGTTCCGGGTACGGTGCCAAATGAACCGTCGATATCACCGCCAAGATCGTCGGTAAGACTGCTACCGATCATGCCGTCGGGCAGAGCGAAGGTCTCAAAGGCGCCGGTGTCAAGAGACGCCTGGATGATGCCCTTGCCACCCTGGTCAACATAGCCTGCAACGATGAGCACATCGCCACCCGCTGCCGCCAATGCCGCGACCTCAGATGAATAGTCCGCCTTGCCGTCGTCGTGAGCGGCAACGATCGTGACCGATCCGCCCATGCCTTCGTAGGCTTCCTGAATGGCATCAGCGAGACCTTTGCCGTAGTCGTTGTTGGTGTAGGTGATCGCCGCAGACTCAACGCCGCGTTCCTTCAGCACCTCGGCCATGACGACACCCTGACGCGCGTCAGAGGGGGCGGTGCGAAAAAACAAGCCCTCGTCCTCGGCTGTAGACAGCGCGGGCGAAGTTGCCGATGGGGAAATCAGGACGATGCCATTGGGCACAGCCACATTGGCGAGTACCGCTCCGGTAACGCCAGAGCAATCGGGACCCACCATGGCAACGATGCCATCGGAGGTGACCAGACGCTCAGCGGCAGCGGTAGCAGCGGCGGAGTCGATACAGGTGGCGTCCCCACGTACCGGCGTGAGGGTGGTGCCATCGAGCAGCGCACCGGATTCGCTCACTTCAGCCAGCGCCATCTCGGCTCCGCCAGCCATGGCCGGTGTCAGGGATTCTATGGGGCCGGTGAAGCTCATGATGACGCCGACCTTGACGTCGTCAGCAGCAGCAACCGACGTGGCAAGAGCCAGCGTCACGGCGCTGGCAAGAACTAGCTTTTTCATGGTCTCTCTACTCTCCAATGGCGGTAGGCCAGTGCAAAAATGGCGGAAAATGCCTGGGGCCAACGGTACCTGACACGGGGTCTACTTGTCGCGCTACTGCATCGCGAACTTGAGACTCCGACCCAGACGCCGGCGCGCACCGCAAGGGTGCACTACTCACGCAGCACCGGAAACCAGTCTTCTCGCAGGGTATCGCCTGCGCTCATGCCGTGGCCCGGAAACGGTGGTGAGGCCGGGCCCGGCCGCTCGACATAGCGCGCATCCGCGCCCACCAGGCGCAGCGAGAAAGCGCGCCGGCGGCGTCGCATGGAGTTGCCGCGTGCACCGTGCAAGGTCTTGAAATGAAAAGCCACCACGTCACCGGGTTGCATTGGCCACTCCAGCACTGTCATGTCTTCAGCATCCGGATCCGGCACGGCTTGCCAGACATCGCTATCAGGATAAAAGTCATCTTCGGCCAACCAGCGCACCGGAAGGACCGGGCGCTCCCAGCGGTGAGACCCCGCCACCAAACGCAGTGATGCATCGTCCACAGGATCCAAAGGACACCAAAAGCTGACCGTGTGTTTGCCCTCGACAAAATAGTACGGGCTGTCCTGGTGCCAGGGTGTCGACTTGGCGGTACCGGGCTCCTTGATCAGCACATGCTCGTGAAAAAGCTGCACCCGCGCAGACCCCATCAGACAGGCGGCTGCATCTGCAAGCGACGAGTTGCGAATCACCGACTCGTACTCTGATATGCGAGCCCAGTTGCAGTAGTCATCAAAGAACCGGCCGCTATCGCCCGCCTGCAGATTCTCGGCAGCATAGGGCCCGGGGTCACGCAGGTTGCGCTCGACCCCTTGGCGCAAGGTGTCCACGTACCCATCGAGCAGCCCCGGAAGAAGCACAGCTCCGTCGCGCCTGTAGGCTGCGACTTGTTCTGCGTCCGTGAGTGTGTAGGATGGCATGGCACGTCAAAACTCAGACAAGACAAGCCCATCACAGAGCGAGTCGTCGGATGACCAGAACACCGAGTGCGTTCCGGCGTTGCTGGAGCAGAATATTACCGCTAATCGTCGCGGCAATGAGCCCGATCACGATGCTTGCGCCATCAGGTGTCGCGCAGGCTGCCACCAACGAATTCACCTTCGCCCGACTGCGGTACGGCGCTGACTACGTTGAGAGTTGGCCACGCTGGCAAGCCGACTGGCCCGAGGCCGAAACACACTTTTCGCGCGGCCTGATGCGTCTGACCGTGTTGGATGTTGCCGAGGATGGGCAGGTGCTACGCATAAGCGATGAAGCGATCTTTGACTACCCATGGCTGTACGTAGTCGAGGCTGGCTCGATGAGCATGTCGGATCACGACACGGCCCTGCTTCGCGAATACCTGCTTCGCGGCGGATTTCTGATGGTGGACGACTTTCACGGCCCGATCGAGTGGCAGCTGTTCGAGCTGCAAATGTCACGCACCTTTCCTGACCGGCCGATCGTGGACCTGGAACATCACGCCGAACCTTTCCACGTTCTGTACGACCTGTCCGAACGCCAGCAAATACCCGGAATCCGCGCATTGATGAACGGGCAAACCTGGGAGAAAGGCGGACGCCATCCACATTGGCGCGGCGTGATGGATGATGTCGGCAGGGTCATGGTGGCGATCAACTTCAACCAGGATATCGGGGACGCCTGGGAGCATGCCGATGATGCCCACTACCCTGCGCCATTGACCACTCAGGCCTATCGCATGGGTGTCAACTATGTGGTCTATGCAATGACCCATTGACTCCTCGATCCGCTGCCCATTCCGGGGCACGCTTTTCGATAAAGGCTTGCACGCCCTCCAACGCATCATCGGACATCATATTGCAAGCCATGGCATGTGCTGCATCGGCGTAGGCGTCTTCAATCGGCTTCTCAAGCTGCTGATAAAAGAGCGCCTTGCCGGTGCGTACTGCGACTGGCGGCTTGGCGACAATCGATGCGAGCAGTACCTCTACTTCAGCACCAACGGCATCGTCTGATGCCACGCGATTGATCAGACCGTGGCGCATGGCTTGTTCAGCGCTGACAAAGTCTCCGGTCACAAGCATTTCAAAGGCGACCTTGCGCGGCACGTTGCGTGACAAGGCAACGCCAGGGGTTGAGCAAAACAGACCAAGCCGCACTCCACTGACGGCAAAGCGCGCACTGGCAGCAGCTACGGCAAGATCACACATGGCTACCAGCTGACACCCGGCGGCGGTGGCAATACCTTCGACCCGCGCAAGAACAGGCACAGGCGCTTTTTGTATTGCCATCATCACTTGAGCGCAACGTGTGAACAGGCGCTGATAATACGCATCGGATGGCTCAGCCCGCATTTCCTTGAGATCGTGCCCGGCGCAGAAAGCACGCCCGCGTGCAGCGATCACGATGACTCGCGTTGCCTCGCTGTCACTGGCAGCAGAAATTGCGCTATGCAGGGCATCGAGCATGGCTTCGGACAAGGCGTTGAAGGCATCTGGCCGATCAAGCGTCAGCGTGACCACTCCGCGCTCATCTGTTGACTGTTCAATCATGACTGATCTCCACGGCGTCTGGCCGACAACACACCCACGTTAACTCCCTGCCAACGGTGCGAACTCGCATCAGGACTGTGCGCAGGGCTGCATCTTCGTCGTTCACGGGCTAACGCTACACGCTGTTGGTGTTTCTTGCTTGGCTCGGCCTGTAGATCTGCCACGCTGGTTAAGCGGTCTGCCCGATCGCTGCGACGCTTACCCAAAGCGGTGGGGAATGCGTATTGCGCCGTGAAGATTGGGTCGCGCGAGTTGGCGGTGAAGAATTCGCCGTCTAGCGCTCGAGCTGCACCCTTCGGTCCCAGTCTCGTATCATGCTTGCGATACCAGCCTCCCAGAATCCATTGCCGATCGATTGGATGCCGCATGAGCTCACACCATCTGGCCCAACTCAATGTCGCACAGCTGAAAGCGCCGCTGGATTCACCCCAGCTCAGCGAATTTGTGTCCAATCTGGATAACATTAATCAGCTTGCAGAGACATCGCCTGGCTTCTTGTGGCGATACACCACAGCTCCAGGCGGATCTGCCATGGAATCGAGGCTGTTCGGGAAGGATCACATCGTGACCATGAGCATCTGGACAGACCCAGAGCGTCTTCACGACTTTGTCTACACCAGTGCTCATGCTCCGATCATGGGGCAACGAAAACAGTGGTTTGAGCGATTGCCCATCGCCCATCAGGTCTTGTGGTGGATCCCGGCCGGGACGCGGCCGACCTTGCTGGAGGCATCCCGGAAATTGGAGTACCTGCGGGCCAACGGTCCCACGTCGTCCGCTTTTACGTTCAAACAGGTCTGGCCCTGCCCGACGATGGATACGGGTGAATCGCCCCTCTAGAAGCGCTCGGCGCGCAGGACTTCGCAGTCACTCACACAAACCACTCCTATGTGGCGGTCCAGAACCGGCAGAACCGCCTCAAGCAACTGGTCCAGTTTTTCATCTCGCAGGATGCAGATCAACTGCACCATGCCCCCGGCGCGCGACACCTGTCCCTCACGACTCCAAACGCCAGAGCGACCACTACCCCCGAGAACAGGGAGCAGCGTGTAGCCGGTGATGTTTGCCGCTTGAAGCGCATCGGTCAGGCGCCGCTCCATTGGAGCCTCGATGGTGATCTCGATACGCTTGGCCTTGTGAGTCTGCATGGTCAGCCTATAAACGTTTGGCTCAGCGCCAGATACATCGGGATGCCGAGCGCGAGGTTGAACGGAAAAGTGATACCGAGCGACAAGGTCAGATAGATGCCCGGATCTGCCTCGGGCAAGGCAACGCGCATGGCCGCTGGCACTGCGATATAGGATGCCGAGGCTGACAGGGTTGCCAGCAGCATGGCCCCACCGAGTGACAGACCAAGCAGTGCTGCCACACTCAGGCCCACGATGCCGCCAAGCATCGGCATGAGAACGCCGAAAGCAATCAATCCACCCCTGATCTGCCCTCGAGAGCGCAACAAGCCGCGTCCGGCCACCAGACCCATGTCCAGCAGGAACAGACACAGCACGCCCTTGAACGGGGTGACTATGAAGGGCTCGATCTCGGCGAGCCCGTCTGTGCCTGTGATCCAGCCGATGACAAAGGCACCGATCAGCAGCACAATCGAGCCATTGAGCAGAATCTCGCGCCACAAGGTTGAGTCCATACGCCTGCCCTTGTCCCCGCCAGAAACCAGCCACAGAGCCGACAGGATGGCTGGAGCTTCCATAATGGCGGCAACAGCGACCAGATAGCCCTCGAATGTGATGCCCTGACTCTCAAGCACAGTGGTCGCGGCAACGAAGGTCACGATGGATATCGACCCATAGTGACCCGCTACCGCTGCCGCATTGAGCCGGTCCAGGCCAGTGAGTACACCCAACAAGGTGAAGGCGACAAAGGGCAACAAGGCGGACAAGGCAGCGCCTGCGAGCAATGCGAGTAACAAGCCACCCTCAACGCCATGCTCCGAGACAGCCACACCACCCTTGAAGCCGATAGCGAACAGCAGGTAGATCGACAGCGCCTTGGCGGCGGCCTCAGGGACCGATAGATCAGATCGCGCCAACGCGGCGACAAGACCCAATACAAAAGACAGAATGATCGGAGACCCGAGATTGTCCAGGGCCAGACTGGCGATGCCGTTCATGCAAGCGTTTATCGTGAGGACAACACACGATACCTTGAGCCGGGTCTGGTGTGTTGACCCGTGAACATAGCCGGCAGCACGCGAAAGCGTTTTTAGCGCCGGCGACGTGCGACCTGTCTGCTCGTTCGTCGTCGCCCGAAAAAACCTATCAGCGCTGTCACACCCAACAAGGCTAACAGTGGATCAGTGGCCTTGTTGTCACCGACCGGCCCACCCGTTGAGCACCCGGCATAGCCGTCCAGACCGGAGCGCAGGATGCCGCCCTGTCCTTCGAGTACATCAGCCACGCCATTGTTGTTCTGATCAGGCAGCGACCCACCTGAGCCAAGCACATTGTTGGGGTCATCGGCGAATCCGTCGCCATTGGCATCAGGATCTGCACTGTCGATGATGCCGTCTGTATCGGTGTCGTCACCCAACAGTACGCTTGCATCGAATTGATCATCGATACCGTCCATATCCACATCGACACCCGCTGTCAGGTCGACATCAACGCTGTCAGGTATTCCATCACCGTCCCCATCGCGCATCGGGTCGGTGATGCCGTCATTGATATCCGTGATCGCACCGGATTCGGCAGCATCGGTCAAACCATCGTTATCCGAATCCAGATCCAGTCGATTGACGATCCCATCACCGTCGGTATCTCGACCTGACGGACCGGCCATCTGGCGAGCGTCATCGGCCCCATCAGTATCTGCATCGGTAAATCCATCGACGCGACCATCATTGTCATCATCAATACCGCCACTCTCCAAAAGATCTGTCAAACCGTCATTGTCTGAATCAAGATCACGCAAGTCAGCGACTCGATCACCGTCGCTATCCACCCGTTCAAGCGGCAATACCTCCAGTTCATCTGACAGGCCGTTGGCGTTTGCGTCAACAAAGTCGTCAACGCGAAAGTCATGGTCTGCATCCTCGCCCTGTCCTTCTACGATATCGGCGATGCCGTCGTTGTCACTATCGAGATCGAGCGAGTCTGGCTGTCCATCCTCGTCGGTATCGCGGGCGCCTTCAACAGTATCCGGAATACCGTCATTGTCGTCATCGAGATCTACAGCATCTGCCACCCCATCACCGTCAAAGTCAGCGCCCGGCGCGGGTAGCACCTCTACATCAATAGACGCACTCGCCGAGCCGCCGTTGTCATCGGTGATTGTAGCCAGTAGCCGCTGTGAACCCTCTCTCAAGGGTTGCTCAGGTGCACAGCTCCAGGCACCCGCGTTGACCACAACGCGACACACCGTGTTGCCTTGCTCATCACGGACGATGACAGCACTACCATCAGCTGCGTTTGTTCTGCCAGACAACTGAGGGAATGGCGTGCCTTCCTCGGCAACTACCTCGCCGTCGATATCAAGGTCCGGGGCAACAATGGTCAATTCGCTCACAGTGCCATCGGTAACAGCGTTATCGTTCGTATCACTGACCGTTGCCGTGACATCGTAGATACCCACTTCCAGAGCAGTGGGTATCTCAAGCGTCCAGCTGCCGTCGGGGTGAGTTGCCAGCTCGCCTTCACCGTCGCCATAGACCGCACCGTCCACCTCAACGGTCAAGCTGATGCCCGCGCCCAGCTCGGCTGTACCGGTCACGGTAGGGGCGGTGTTGTCGGTCGTCTGTGAGGCCACCGTGGGAGCAGGCGGTAGCGTCAGATCGATAATCAGATCTTCTGTGGTCATGTCGACAGACTGGTTGCCTAGAGCGTCAGTGACTGTGACGACCACGTCGTAGGTCCCTGGCGTGAGCGGCGAGTCAGAGTCAACCGTCAACTCCCAGGTGCCGTTCTCATTGAGAACGAGAGCGGAGTAGCCTGCCGTGTAATACGTATTGTCGAGCTCAACCGTCAGCGTATCCCCTTCACCAATGTTCGCCTCACCCGATATCGTGGGTGTGGTGTCCGCTGTCTGTCTTCTGTTTACCGTCGGGACCGCAGGCGCGGAGGGGTTCACAGCGCCATCTCGGACAGTCACACCGTTGGTGTTATCGGCCAGGGCTGAAGGTGAGGGGAGGATCGCCAGAATTGACACGGTCAAAACGCAATTGAGCCGGCTCGGGCGCCGAATTGATCGAGGCCTTGCGCCATGACTGCTGGCACTCGTGTTCAGATCGCAGGCGCCGCACCGCTTCCTGGTTGCTCTATCGGTCGGTATCATCGAATTCACGGTCCGTATCAAGTTGTTCTGATGTGCCTGGATTCGCCCTGAAACGCATCCAGCACGGACGAGCCTCGCCCATAGGCCGTCGAGCAGAGACCTTGCCAATTCATTGATCCGCTACCTGTTGGCTTCGGGTAACCTCGAGCATTTCGTATAAATATGACGTGATTCACGTTCGGCAGGCGTTACCACAAGCCTGCACACAAGACTGAATGACATTGACCTCCGAACTCGATCTCATCGCTTCTCTACCCCGCTCTGTCAGGACCTTGCCTGTCATGTCGTTGGCAGCTGATGTGGCCGAGACTGTGAGCCACCACGATGTACTGCTGTGTGCAGAACCTGGTGCCGGCAAGAGCACGGGCTTGCCGCTGGCACTGCTTCATGCCAGCTCGGGCAACACGAACTCAGGCAACGCCAACATCATTCTTCTCGAACCTCGTCGCCTCGCAGCTCGTGCGGTTGCATCACGGCTTGCTGCCCATCTCGGCGAACCGATAGGTCAGCGAATTGGTCTACGCATGCGCTCCGATACACGGGTATCAGCCGACACTCAATTGACCGTTGTTACCGAAGGTGTGCTAACTCGCATGCTGCAGCACGACCCGGCTCTGGAGGGTGTTGGGCTGGTGATCTTCGATGAGTTTCACGAGCGTAGCCTGCATGCCGATCTCGGCTTGGCACTGTATCTTGAGGTGCAACAGGCTCTACGCGACGATCTTCGCTTGTTGTTAATGTCGGCTACGTTGGACGCAACTCCACTGAGCACACGGATGAATAACGTGGTGCAGTTTCAGTGCGCTGTACGCCAGCATCCGGTGGATACCTACTGGGAAGGTAAACCCACAGGGGCGCTCGAACAACAGATTGTATCCACTACCCTCAAGGCACTCGATCAACACGAGGGCGATGTGCTCGTGTTTCTGCCTGGCGTAGCAGAAATCAATCGCAGCGCACGCTTGCTTGAGCCTCGATTGAGCGATGCCATCGAGCTGCACAGATTGCACAGCGGTGTCAGCCTTGCAGATCAAAAGAAGGCAACAGGGCCTGCATCACCACAAGTGCGCCGCGTGATCCTGTCAACCAGTCTTGCTGAAACTTCGGTGACCATTGACGGTGTTACCATCGTGGTGGATTCAGGTCTGGAGCGGCGCGGCGCGATTGATACCGCAACCGGTGCCCAGCGCCTGGAAACGGTCATGTCAAGTCAGGCAAGCGCCACACAACGCGCCGGGCGCGCTGGGCGCACTTCAGCCGGTCACTGCTACAGGCTGTGGGATGCCACCGCGCACTCGCAACGTGCCCGACATTGGCAGCCTGAAATACTTCGCGCAGATCTTGCCCCCCTTGTTCTTGAACTCGCTCTTTGGGGTGCAACGAGCCCCGACGATCTGGACTGGCTGGACACACCGCCGACTGCCAGTGTTGCAAGAGCACAGGATTTGCTGACACATCTCGGGCTTTGGCAGGACGGGCAGCTGACCCAGCGTGGCAGGCGAGTAGCAGCGCTGCCGGTTCATCCGCGTCTTGGAAACATGTTGGCCTGGGCGCAGGAACACGGAGCCATTGCGCAGGCCTGTCGCCTCGCTGCCGTGCTCGATGAGCCTGGGCGACGCAGTGCAACGATTGACCTCGAGCCAGTACTGGAAGATCGCTTGTCAAAGACACAACAGCGCAAGCTTGGCCAGCTTACACAAGCGCTGCCGCCATCGGACGCTCTGTCGCAGCAGATACCTGCAGCGATCTTGCTCGCTCAGGCCTACCCGGACTGGATTGCGCAAGCTCGTTCAGGGCGCGGGGCAGAACGTGGCGCTTTTCGCCTTGCGTGCGGTGCCGGTGTTTGCATCGATACCGACGATGCGCTTGCACATGCCGAGTGGTTGGTGGTGTTGGAAATGGGTGGTACCGGAAAACAGCTACGGGTGTTCCGGGCCATTGAATTGAATATCAAGGATCTGGAAGTGTACTCGCCCGAACAGTTCAAGACGGTTGAGCGGGTGACATGGAACGACAAGGAGCAGCGGGTTACAGCCGAGCGCCAATTCACTCTCGGGCGATTTGTTGTCAGCGCAGAAACCTTGCACGAGATCTCTGATGAACAACGATCTGCGGTCCTGCTCGCAGGTATCAAGCAAACCGGACTGAAGTGCCTGCCCTGGACTGATGAAACGCGCGAGTGGCAGGCGCGCGTTCAGCGGATGCACACACTGAAACTACCAGCGCAACAGACCCGCTGGCCACACGTGGATGATCAAACCTTGACAGACACGTTGGACACCTGGCTCTTGCCTTGGCTCGTTGGCATCAGCTCACTCAAGTCCTTGCATCAGCTGAACATGCACAAGATCCTGCACAGCATGCTCGACTATGCACAACAGAAGCTGCTCGATGAATACCTACCGGTGCGCTATCAGGTGCCCAGCGGATCAAATATCGCCTTGAGCTACGTCAACACCGATGTACCCAAGCTCTCTGTCAGACTGCAGGAGATGCTCGGATGTATTGAAAATCCCAGTATCGCCAACGCTCAGATCATCCTCAAGGTAGAGCTATTGTCCCCTGCCCGGCGGCCGGTGCAAGTGACCACCGACTTGAAAGGCTTCTGGAACAACAGCTACCCCGAGGTCAAAAAGGAGATGGCCGGGCGCTACCCCAAGCATGTGTGGCCTGATGATCCAATGAACGCGCAGGCGACCACACGCACCAAGGGGCGATGAGCGCTCAGTCTGAGAGCGTCAATCAGGTACCTGGGTAAAGCGCAAGTAGGGAAATACCGCATTGAATGAACCAAACTTTGCCTTGGCATCATCATCATTCACTGTCGGGGGAATGATGACATCCTCGCCAGTCTGCCAATTGGCAGGAGTTGCCACACCCTTGGCTGCCGTGGTTTGCAATGCATCGAGAGCGCGCAGCACTTCGGCAAAGTTTCTGCCAACTGTCATCGGGTAGGTCATGCTGAGTTTCAGCTGCTTGTCAGGACCGATGATAAATACCGAACGTACCGTGGCACTGTCGGCGGGTGTTCGGCCATCAGGCAAGTAGGCCTCAGCCGGCAGCATGTCAAAGAGCTTGGATACCTCAAGGCCCTCGTCAGCAATAATCGGGAAGCCCGCCGTCGCCTTCGAAAAGGACTCGATATCTGTCTTCCAGCCCTTGTGCTGCTCGGCACTGTCGACAGAAACGCCGATGACCTTGGTATTGCGCTTCTGCCACTCTTCGGCCAGCTGAGCAACTGCACCGAACTCGGTAGTGCAAACCGGCGTGAAGTCCTTGGGATGCGAGAACAAGATCGCCCAGCTGTCGCCGATCCAATCGTGAAACTTGATTGTGCCGAGATCAGTCTCAGCAGAGAAATCCGGAACCGTGCCGTTGATTCGTAAACTCATCGAATACCTCCTGTCGCCCTGGTCTGTGCGTCATCCGATACTAAAGCAAACGATGGACGCAGAGGCTTGATATATCGCAATGCCGACCGCCTTTGCTGCGCCCTACACGGCACGCGGCGCTCCGCGGGATTGGTATACAGTAGATAGCGCAGCCTCAACCGGTCTATAGCTGGCTACGCAATGAATACGCAGCCTCAGTTTCCAGAACATCCGCATCGCAAGGCAATGCAGGATGAAGTGCACGCGCGGCCACCGCTGATCATTGCCGCCGAGCGCTCTGAGGTATGGCACTGGGTGCTGACGCGCGCCTACAAGGACGAAACCTGGCCAGAGCAGATCACACCGGAAAAACGCCATCAAGTCGTCGATCTGGATGGCGGTCTGTTGCGGGTCGAGCACCACACCGAATTTGTAGCGCTCACATACTGCGGAGATGCCGGTCCGGCACCGCACATCTGTGATGTGGTCTCGGCCTGCCCTGGAGAGCTATTGACCGGTGTGCGCATCATCATCACACCAGACGAGCGCGAACCAGGCCATCAGCACAGTGTGGGTTCAATCGTATACCCGGGCAAGACATCGAGCCAAGGCGTCAGGATCGAAACCGACCTCAGAGTGCGTGACAACGGCATGATCGAGTATCTGCTTTCCGGGCCTTTTACAGATGGAACGGCGCGCGGCCGGCTGGCCAAACAGATTCTGGATCTCGACACCTACCGCATGGCGGCCTTGCTGAGCCTCCCCTTGGTGCGCGAGTCCACACCACAACTGCAAAAGCTTGAATACTCCGCGGTCAGGGCAACGCAACAGCTGTCGCGCAGCGATGACGGCGATCTCGGCAGCAACATCAGTTCGCTCTCGGGGATCTTGTCTGAAGTGGGTGCTCTACAAGAGACTGTGCGCTTCAGACTGGCTGCCAGCCGTGCTTACTACGATCTGGTACAGGCACGCCTGGCGCGTCTTGACGAGACACCAATTGGACAACTGCAAACGCTTGAGAGCTTCATTGACTTCAGGCTGACGCCCGCGATCAAGACGATCAACGCCTTTGAGCGTCGCCTCAATGAACTCTCGACCAATGTGCACTCTTCAATGGCGCTGGCCCGTACCCGTCTGGATCTCATAGCGCAACAACAGAATCAGTCACTGCTGCGCAGCATGGAACGTCGGGCACGCCAGCAAGTGCAACTGTCCCAGGCCGTAGAGGGCCTCTCGACCGCAGCGATAACCTACTACGCGGTCGGGCTGCTTGCCTACGTACTGAATGCCGTGCCCCAGACGATCGTCAACAGCAAGCTGGTGATCGCGATGTCGGTGCCAGTGATCGCCTTTTGCGTCTGGACAATGACCCGCCGCGCCAGCAGACACTTCAAGCAGACAGACGAGGACTAGTCATTGATCGAGTCACTGACCAGGTCATTGGCCACGCCTGCGCGGTAGGCGCAGACATCAGGCAAAGGCTGCAATGCACGCGGCCATAATCACCGAGGGAAAGATGCCGAGCAGGAGCACGGCGAGTCCATTCACGGCAAGCCCTGCACTCACATCGCCCGCCGGCGTCACTTCGCTGGTGACAAGCGGCTCATCAAAGAACATCAGTTTGATGACACGCAGGTAGTAGAAGGCACCGGCCACCGACATCGCAACGCCTATCAGCGCCAACCAGGTGAAACCTGCATCAACAGCGGCACGCAGGACCGCAAGCTTGGCGTAGAAACCCACCATCGGCGGGACGCCGGCCAGCGAGATCATCGCGAGCAACATCACACCCGCAAGCAGGGAATTGCGCTTGGCCAGACCCGCAAGATCATCAATCATCACTGCCTCAAACGGGCTTCCGTCCTCACGTGTGCCACGTGACAGGGCAATGAGCACTCCGAAGGCTGCAAGCGTTGTGAACGAGTACGTGATGGCATAGAACATCGCAGCGCTATAGCCCGCCGGTGTGGCACCCACGATGCCCAACAAGAGAAAGCCAACATTGCTGATGGTCGAATAGGCGAGCATGCGTTTGATGTTGGTCTGCGCAATGGCCACCAGGTTGCCCACGATCATCGACAAGGCGGCAAGAATTGCAAGCATCGCTTGCCAGTCTGTATTCAAGGCGGGTAGCGCATCCACCAGCAAGCGTATGAGCATGGCGAAGGCAGCGATCTTGGGCGCGGTTGCAATGAACATGGCAACCGATGTCGGCGCGCCTTCGTAGACGTCGGGCACCCACATGTGAAAGGGCACCGCACCGAGCTTGAACGCGATACCCACGATCAGGAAGGTCAGACCAAAGCGTGCAGGTACCGACCCTTCTGCACCGCCGACAACCACCGCATCACGGATAGCGGCAAGCTCAAGCGATCCGGTTGCGCCATAGATCATGGACATGCCATAGAGGAGCATGCCTGAGGCCAGGGCGCCCAAGACGAAATATTTCATGGCAGCCTCTGAGGCATCACCATCATCACGCGCCAGAGCGACCATGGCGTACTGACTCAAGGCCAGCAGCTCAAGGCCAAGATAGACCGTCAAAAGATGCTTGGCAGACACCATGATCATCATGCCGGCAATGGCAAACAGCGCCAGCACAAAGTACTCACCGCGCTGAATGCGACGCGCGCTAACGTAGTCGCGAGAGTACAAAAGTACACCGATACCCACGATCAACAGCCACACCTTGAGCGTGGATGACATGCCATCGATACCGTAGGCACCGACATAGGCCACGACAGGATCAGTTTGGGTCTGACCCCAAACAAAAAACAGAGTAACGATCAGGGAGAGCTGGGATAACCAGTACACGGCGTTGGAGCCGGCACGGGTAAACAGGCTCACCACCAGGACGATGCAGGTTGCCGTGAGCAGGAAGATCTCCGGCGCAGCAATAGTCAAGCTATCCACGAATCAGCGCCTCAGTACTTGGAGATGGAGATGTGAGAGACCAGGTTCTCGACCGTGGCGTGCATCACACGCCCGACGAGATCCGGCCACAAACCGAGCAACAACACGAAGACGGCGAGCAGCCCGAGCATCCAGAACTCGCGTCGGTTGATGTCCTGCAGAGCGGCTACGTTGTCGTTGCCGATCTCACCGAAGATGACCCGCTTGACCATCCAGAGCGTGTAGGCCGCTCCCAGTATCAGCGTTATGGCAGCAAGAAAGGCGATCCAGAAGTTGGCCCGAAAACTTGCCAGGATGACCATGAACTCACCCACAAACCCCGAAGTACCCGGGAGGCCGGCATTGGCCATGGCAAAGAACACCATGAAAGCACCGAACAGGGGCATGGTGTTGATCACACCACCATAGGCCGAGATCTCGCGACTGTGCACACGGTCGTACATGACGCCAACGCAGAGGAACATCGCCGCCGAGATGAAGCCATGGCTGATCATCTGCACGATTGCACCCTCGATCCCGAGTGCAACGCCTGCGCCATCGCCCTGCCCGATCAGACGAAATGCGATGAAGATGCCGAGGGTGACAAACCCCATGTGGCTGATCGATGAATAGGCGATCAGCTTCTTCATGTCGCGCTGCACGAGTGCGACAAAACCGATGTAGACCACCGCAACCAGCGAGATGGCAATCATGAACGTGTCCATAGCTGCCGATGCATCCGGCACGATCGGCAAACTGAAACGTAAAAAGCCGTAGCCACCCATCTTCAACATGATCGCTGCAAGGACCGCCGAGCCCGCAGTCGGTGCTTCAACGTGTGCATCCGGCAACCAGGTGTGCACCGGCCACATCGGTATCTTCACGGCAAAGGCTGCGAAGAAAGCCAGGAAGATCCAGAACTGTGGTTTCTCGGCCAGCGCCAGCGAGTGCATGTCCAGGATGGCAAAACTGCCGCCAACCTTATACAGGTAGATGAGGGCGACCAGCATGAACACCGAACCCAGAAAGGTGTACAGAAAGAACTTCATGGTCGCGTACACGCGGCGTGGGCCGCCCCAGATACCGATGATCAGGAACATCGGAATCAGCGTGGCTTCAAAGAAGATGTAGAAAAGGATCGCATCGAGCGCGCTGAATACGCCGACCATGAGTCCGGTCATGATCTGGAAAGCACCCAGGTAGATGGCTGGGCGATCCTTGATGACTTCCCAGGCCGAGATCACGACAACCACGTTGATCAAGGTAGTCAGAACGATCAGTGGCATCGAGATGCCATCCACACCGAGGGTGTAACTGATACCAAAATCAGGCAACCACGACATGTGCTCGACAAACTGCATCGAGGCAGTCGTGATATCAAAACCAAAATACAGCGGCAGGCTCACCAGCAACGTAAGCACGCTGATGGCGAGCGCCAGGTTGCGCGAGCGGCCATCCCCGAGGACGATGATGGCTACACCACCGAGGATCGGCAACCAGATAGCGAGGCTCAACCAGGACATGCCAGCTTCCGAGGCGGCGGCGAGTGCTTCAGCGTTCATACAAAGAGAAACCAGCTGAGCATGGCAAGAAGCCCGATGATCATCGCAAAGGCGTAGTGAAAGAGCATGCCGCTCTGAAGGTGACGCGCGATACCGGCAAGCGCGCCCACACCCTTTGCAGAGCCATTGACGAGTGCGCCATCAATAAGGGCAACATCACCCTTCTGCCACAGCTGTCGACCGAGACCGAGACTACCGCGCGCAAAGATCGCCTGATTGAAATCATCAAAGCCGTACTTGTTTTCCAGAATGCGGCGCAGAATACCGAGCTTTGAATCCAGAAAGGCAGGTATCCCGGGCGCGATCAGATAGAACACAGCAGCGGTGATCAAGCCCGCCATGGCCATGAAGAACACAGGCGTTACAAACCCATGCAAAGCAAAGGCGACCGCGCCATGAAAGTGGGTTGCAACCTCTGCAATGACGTCGCGCGTGGCATCGACAACTATCACGCCGTCAAAGTAGTCACCAAATACGACCGTGCTCACGGTAAGTCCACCGATCACCACAGACGGGATGGCCAGCAGTATCAAGGGCCAGGTCACGACCGGCTCCGTCTCGTGAGCATGATCGTAGGCATGCTGATCCCACGGCTTGCCGTGGAAGACCAGAAAGAACAGGCGAAAGCTGTAGAAGGCCGTCACGAATACACCACCAAACACCGCCCAGTAGGCGATGTGCGCGCCGGGAATGCCGGACGCATGTACCGACTCAATGATCAAGTCCTTGGAATAGAAGCCGGAGAAAAAGGGAAACCCGATCAGCGCCAGTGAGCCTATCAATGAGGTTACCCAGGTAATGGGCATCTTCTTCCACAGACCACCCATCTTGCGAATGTCCTGCTCATGGTGCATCGCAATGATCACAGAGCCTGCTGCAAGAAACAGCAGCGCTTTGAAAAACGCGTGCGTCATCAGGTGGAATATCGCCGCCGAGTATGCAGATACACCCAAGGCCACGGTCATGTAGCCCAACTGCGATAGCGTCGAGTAGGCGACAACGCGCTTGATGTCGTTTTGCACCATACCGATCAGCCCCATGAAAAACGCTGTAAAGGCGCCGATGATCAACACAAAGGACAAGGCCGTCTCGGAGAGTTCAAACAATGGCGACATGCGCGCGACCATGAAGATACCGGCAGTCACCATGGTGGCGGCGTGAATAAGCGCCGAGATCGGCGTTGGTCCTTCCATCGAGTCGGGCAGCCACACATGCAACGGTGCTTGCGCGCTCTTGCCCATCGCTCCGATGAACAACAGGATGCAGACGACGGTGAGCACCTGCCACTCGGCACTGCCCACAATATTCATGGTCTCGCCAACCAGTGCGGGAGCAGCTGCAAAGGCATCCGCATAGTGCAGGCTGTTGGTGTACATCACGACGGCCGCGATGCCGAGCAAAAAACCGAAGTCCCCTACCCGATTGACGAGAAAGGCCTTCATGTTGGCGAAGATCGCAGTCTCTTTCTTGTACCAGAAGCCAATCAATAGATAACTGACCGTACCCACTGCTTCCCAGCCAAAGAACAACTGTAGAAAGTTGTTGCTCATCACGAGCATCAGCATCGAGAAAGTGAACAGGCTGATGTAGGAAAAGAAGCGGCTATAGCCCGGATCATCGTGCATGTAGCCGATGGTGTAGATGTGCACCATCAACGAGACAAAGGTCACCACCAGCATCATCAACACGGTCAATTTGTCAACGAGAAAGCCCACCTCAAAGCGGATGTCGCCGGAGACCAACCAGGTGTACAGGGACTCATCGAAGACGGGCGCATCCCCAAGCACCACGTGGGTGAAGGCGTAGCAGGACAAGAGAAATGACAGCGCAACACCGCCGATGGTGACGCGATGTGAATTCTTGCGCCCGATACGGCGCCCGAAAAAGCCGGCAATGATCGCTGCAATCAGCGGGGCAAAGGCTGTAAGTGCGTATAGGCCTTTCATGCGCTCAGCCCTTCAAGGTATCAAGATCGGCGACATTGATCGTCGCGCGATTACGAAAAAGCACAACCAGAATCGCAAGGCCGATTGCCGCCTCGGCGGCCGCCACCGTCAGGATGAAAAAAACAAAGATCTGGCCGGCAGCATCATCGAGAAAATGGCTGAAAGCCACAAAATTGATATTGACTGACAAGAGCATCAGTTCGATCGACATCAAGAGGATGATCACGTTCTTTCTGTTCAGGAAGATGCCCACAACACTCAGACAGAAGAGGATCGCTGCAAGCGTCAGGTAGTGCGACAGCGCGATCACGATTGGCCTCCCGAGTGATCCACTCGAGTCGGGGCGCCCGCCGGAGCCGATGAGGGCATGGACACAACGCGTACCCGATCAGCCTTGTTGATATCGATCTGCTGGGCAGGTCTTTGGTACTTGGTCTCCGGACGCCGACGCATGGTCAAGGCGATGGCTGCAACGATGGCGACAAGCAGGATGATGGCCGCAATCTCGAACTGAAAAAGGTAATCCGAGTACAACACGCGCCCCAAGGCTTCTGTGTTGCTGTAATCAGCAGCCACGCGCTCGGGCGGTGGGAAGGACTCATTGCGAAAATAACGCTGCGTGATCAGAAAGACCATCTCGACGAGCATAACCGCCCCCACCAGCAAACCCACCGGCAAGTACTTCACGAAGCCCTCTTTCATGGGCACAACATTGACGTCCAGCATCATCACGACAAAGAGGAACAGCACCATGACCGCGCCCACGTAGACCAACACCAGCGTTACGGCGAGGAACTCAGCCTCCAGCAACATCCATATGGCAGCACAAGTGAAGAAGGTCAAGACCAGAAACATCGCGGCAAACACCGGGTTGTTCACGGTGATGACACGAAAGGCGCTGAACACGACGATGGCCGCGAACACGTAGAAGACAACAATCTCAAAACTCACCAGACGACCCTCACCGAAAGTCTGCGTCGGCAGCACGATCGGCAGCTATCTGCGCCTCGTACTTGTCGCCGATTGCAAGTAGCTTGTCCTTGGTCATGATCTGCTCACCGCGATTCTCGAAGTGATACTCGAGAATGCGCGTCTCGACGATGGAGTCAACAGGACAGGCTTCCTCGCAGAAGCCGCAATAGATACATTTGAAAAGATCGATGTCGTAGCGTGTGGTACGCCGAGTGCCGTCCGCACGCTCATCCGAATCGATGGTGATTGCCAGTGCCGGGCACACCGCCTCACACAGTTTGCAGGCGATGCAGCGTTCCTCACCGTTGGGGTATCGGCGCAGCGCATGCAAACCGCGAAACCGGGGTGACTGAGGCGTCTTCTCTTCCGGGTATTGGATCGTCCCACTTCTCTTGACGAAGTACTTGCCGGTCAGGGACATGCCCTTGAGAAGCTCCCACAGCGTGAAGCTCTTGACGTATTTCGAGAGTTGTCCGGTCATCGGATTCGATTGTCAGAAAGCGGGTGGCGCGCGATCACAGTAATCATGTTGCGTTAATTGTCTCAGGCACGTTGCTGGAACCAGGGACCAATCTCGAACCAGATGGCAAAGCCCACCACAGCGATCCACACGATAGTCACCGGGATAAACACCTTCCAGCCCAGGCGCATGATCTGGTCATAGCGATAGCGTGGAAAGGTCGCACGCAGCCACAGAAAAAGGAACAACACAAAGGCGGTCTTGCCGAGGAACCACCAGATGCCATCGCCTACCCCATCGATCGGGCTCATCCAGCCGCCTAGGAACAGAATCGCGGTCAGTGCCGCAATCATGATCATGTTGGCGTACTCGGCAAGAAAGAACAGCGCGAAGGCCATGCCCGAATAGTCAACGTGAAAACCCGCAACGATCTCGGACTCACCCTCAGCGACATCAAACGGGGCGCGGTTGGTTTCGGCCACCCCGGAAATGAAGTACACAACTGCGAGCGGAAACAGCGGAATCAGATACCAGTGAAAGAAGCCACCAGACTGCCCGCGCACGATCTCGGACAGATTGAGTGAACCTGCAAGCATGAGTACGCCGATGAGAGCAAAACCCATGGCGATCTCGTAGGCGACGATCTGAGCGGCTGAGCGCATCGCACCCAGAAAAGCATACTTGGAGTTTGACGCCCACCCGGCAATGATGACTCCATACACACCGATGGAGGTCATCGCGAGCACGTACAAGAGACCGGCGTTGACATCGGCTATGGCACCACCATCGAAGAAGGGGATGACCGCCCAGGCAGCGAGCGCCGGGGCCAATGACAAGACGGGCGCCGTCAGAAACAAAAAGCGTGACGCGTTGGTCGGGACAATGACTTCCTTGACCAACAGCTTGAAGACATCAGCAAACGGTTGGAAAAGCCCAAAGGGACCGACCCGGTTGGGGCCGATACGCGTTTGCATCGAGCCAATAACGCGACGTTCTGCAAGGGTGAGATAGGCAACTGACAGAATCAGCGGCACCATCACCAGAACAATCTTCAACAGCGTGGTAGCCGTGTAGATCACGGTATCAAGGAAGCCGCTCACCTACACCGCCTCCTTGACCTGTCCACCGGCAATACCTGGCACCGCAGTGATGGCGGGTTCACCCGGCAGCTCCCCACCTTGGCTCACTGTCACTTCACCGAACACGGTGCCCAGAGTGCGTGTTTCATACAGGCCCATTGGCACCCAAACGGTACCGTCCGGAATGGCTTCATCGAGCTTGGCAGGCAATACGGCTCGCGCACCGCCCTGGTCAATCGTGACAGCGTCGCCCTCACTTGCACCGATGCTGGCAAGTACGCTTGCGTTCATCGACATGAAGGCCTGCTTGCCGTCGGTGGACTTCTGCAAGGGTTGCGAACGCCTCACAAGTGGGTCAGTGCGGTAGATCGGTGTTTCGCCACTGCGCACCATCGGAGCCGCCAGTGATCCCGGATACTCAAGCTTGTCATCCGCGTCGAGCAGGTTATTGAGCTCAACACTCGTGCAGGCGCGCTGCACTTCCTGCGTTATCGCCTCCGGGCTGTCAAAGCCGAATCCTTCAAGGCCGAGAGCCTCGGCAAGCACTCGAAACACCTTCCAGCCAGGACGCGCTTCACCAGGAGGTGCAACGGCGCCTTTGGTTGTTTGCCATTGACCTGCGGCGTTGACGTAGGTGCCAAAAGTCTCGGTAAATTCCGCTATCGGGAGAATGACGTCAGCGGTGGAAGCCAACGTCGGTGAGAGATAGCTTGCCAATGCAACCACGCCATCTGCATCGTGAAGCGCTTGTGCCGCAGCAGCGGGGGATGCCGCATCGTAATCAGTCTCTGCATTGACCAGCAGATAGCGTCGCGCACCGCCGGCGAGCAGCTGCGCTGCATTGCTACCTTCACGGTCTGCGGCCACTCCTCCAGGCCCGCGATGCGGGACGGCACCTGCAAGCCAGGCACCCGCGGTGTTACCGCGCTCAGGCAGCAGTGACACCGTTGCATTGGTGGCCCGTGCAATCTGTCGCGCAAGATACAACAAGGTGGCACGCGCAGGATGGGCGGCAGCGAGATTGCCGAGCATGACCGCTGAGCGTTCGCCGCTCTTGAGGCTTTCGACGATACGCTGGTGTTGCGTACTCACCTGTGCATCGCCAGGCGCACCTTCGAGGGCCGAAAGATCACATCCAGCGGCAACTGCCAAGGCATGCATCTGTTCGACGAGTCGGTCATACCGTACCGTGATCTGTTCTGCCGCCTCAAAGTTCAGAGGCACGCGTTTGGGATTGATGAGACTGATCTCGGCTCCTGCGAGCGCGCTCTTGCGCAGCCGCAAGGCCGCTATAGGCTGATCCTTGCGGATGTTGGAGCCGACGAGCAAGGCAGCGTTCAAGGTTTCCAGGTCCGGCAGGTTCATGCCCAGCCAGGGCATGACAGGGTCAGCCTTGGCTTGCGAGAAGTCCACCTGCGACAAGCGATGATCGATGTGCGGGGAGCCGAGCCCGCGCGTGAGCTTCTGTGCCAGATACAACTCTTCCAATGTGCTGTGCGGTGCCACAAGCGTGCCCAGATCAGCCTCACTGCCGGGTGTTGGTGTCAACACCGCAGCGGCTCGCGCCAAGGCGCTCGACCAATCTGTGGGCACCAGTGCCTCGCCTTCACGCACCAGAGGTGTGGTCATTCGCTCCGCGTGGCGCAGGCCCTGATAGGAGAAACGGTCTCGATCACTGATCCAGACTTCGTTGACCGATTCGTTGTCGCGCGGCACCACCTGGTTGACAGTACTGCCATCGATGAATACCGAGACGTTGCTGCCGATGGAATCATGCGGTGCTATGGACGGCTGCTGACGCAGCTCCCAAGCTCGGGCGCTGTAGCGCGAAGGCCTTGCTGTCAACGCACCGACCGGACAGATATCGATCACATTGCCAGAGACCTCCGAGACCACGGACTTGGCGATGTAGGTACCGATACGTACATTCTCACCACGCCCGGTGGCACCCAATTCGCGAATACCGGCAATTTCTTCACCGAAGCGCACACAACGCGTGCAATGAATACAGCGCGTCATCTCCGTCGCGATCAGCGGACCGATGTATTTATCAAACACCACGCGCTTGCCTTCGGTGTACTGGGAGGCGCTCTGTCCATAGCCCATGGCAACATCCTGCAACTCACAGATGCCGCCCTGATCACAGATCGGGCAGTCCAGCGGATGATTGATCAGCAGAAACTCCATCGTGCCTTGCTGCGCTTCACGTGCCAGCGAGCTTTGGGTGTGCACGATCATGTCTGGCATGACTGGCGTCGCACACGCGGGCAGTGGTTTGGGCGCTTTTTCTACCTCAACAAGGCACATGCGGCAGTTGGCCGCCACCGAGAGCTTCTTGTGGTAACAAAAGCGCGGCACGTTAATGCCGGCAGCGTCGGTCACCTCGATCAGCATCTGCCCCTTCTTCGCTGGCAGCGTGCGTCCGTCTACGGTGATGTTGACTGTATCGTCGCTCATGAAGGCGGCTTCAAAAGTTGCGCTGTGCGCGCCGTTGCAAGATAAGGGTAACTGACACGATCATGCAGATGACCGGTCGGACGGCCAAATGGGCGGCCGATCACGCCGCCTGCCCAAGCTTGTCCGCCACGAGGCTACGTTTGTGCTCGATGTAGTACTCGAACTCGTGCCGGTAGTGCTTGACGAAGCTCTGCACCGGCATGGCCGCAGCATCGCCCAAGGCACAGATGGTACGCCCTGCGATCTTGCCAGCCACATCCTCAAGCTTGGCAATATCCTCAGGGACACCCTTGCCTTCCACTATGCGCGAGAGCATGCGGTAAAGCCAACCAGTGCCTTCACGGCAAGGCGTACACTGGCCGCAACTCTCGGAATAATAGAACCGCGAGATTCGCCGCAGCGCCTGCACCATGTCGGTGGTCTCGTTCATTACGATGACAGCGCCCGACCCCAGCATCGAGCCCGCGACCTTGGAGATTGAGTCATAGTCCATATTGACCTGCATCATGATGTCTCCCGGCACTACAGGCACCGAGGATCCACCAGGGATTACAGCCTTCAAGGGAATGCCGTCTTTCATGCCACCGGCGAGTTCGAGCAGGCTTGAGAAAGGCGTGCCGAGATCAATCTCGAAGTTGGCCGGCGACGCAACATGCCCGGACACGCTGAAACACTTCTGACCACCGGCGGTCTCGACACCCATGGACTTGAACCACTCGGGTCCATTGCGGATGATCGCCGGCACCGACGAGACGCTCTCGGTGTTGTTGATGGTGGTGGGCTTGCCATACAAACCGTAGCCTGCCGGGAATGGCGGCTTGAAGCGAGGCTGACCCTTCTTGCCTTCAAGAGATTCAAGAAGGGCCGTTTCCTCACCACAGATATAGGCGCCGGCGCCGAGGGTCGGGATCACTTCAATGTCATGACCACTGCCACGGATGTCCTTGCCGGCCCATCCGTTGGCATAAGCGTCCTTGACTGCCTGAGAGAATCGCGCGTATACCTCATCCATGAACTCACCGCGCATGTAGTTGTAGGAGACGCTTGCACGGATGGCATAACTGCCGATCAACATGCCTTCGACCAGCGCATGCGGGTTGAACCGCAGCAGATCGCGGTCCTTGCAGGTCCCGGGCTCGGATTCGTCCGAGTTGACGACAAAGTAGCTTTGCGCGCCCGGTGTCTTTGGATCGGTCTTGGGCATGAAGCTCCACTTCAGCCCTGTGGGAAAACCTGCCCCGCCACGGCCACGCAGACCAGAGTCCTTGACGATCTGCACCACGTCTTCCGGTGAAAGCTTTTCGTCGAGGATTTTTTGCCACGCCTTGTAACCACCAATCTTGAGGTAGGTCTCGTAGCTCCACGGCTCTTCATATTCGAGCGTGGTGTAGCAGACCTGGTTCTGGCGCAGTCCGGAGGCGTTGGGTCCGGCACTATTGGTTGATGTGCTCATCGCGTCATTTATCGGTGCAGCATGGCTCAGTCGAGCGCGTCAAGGATCTCGTCGACTCGTTCCGGCGTGAGGTTGGTGTGATAGGCGTGATTGACCTGCATCATCGGACCACCTGCGCAGGCCGCAAGACACTCTTCTTCCACCTTGAGGTAGATGCGTCCGTCCGGGGTGGACTCGCCGAGCTTGATGCCGAACTTCTTCTCGCAGTGCTCGACGATGCTGTCCGAACCCATCAGCATGCAGCTGATGTTGGTGCAGATCGCAATATTGTGTCGACCGACAGGCTCTGTCTCGAACATTGAATAGAAACTGGCCACCTCGTACACCGCTATGGGCGCCATTTCAAGCTTGGCGGCCACCGCATCCATGAGTTCTGTTGAAAGCCATCCCTGGTTTTGATGTTGTGCGATGGACAGTGCTGCAAGCACCGCGCTTTGCTTTTGATCCTCGGGATAGCGCGTCATCCACTCCTCGATCTCCTCGATCGAGTGGGCATTCAATACCTCGGCAGGGTCAGGCAAGGTCACATCGCGTGGTACGGAACTCATCGGTCTACCTCGCCGAATACAATGTCCTGAGTACCGATCAATGCAACCACATCGGACAACATGTGGCCACGCGCCATCTCGTCAAGAGCTGCCAGGTGTGCAAACCCAGCAGCGCGCACCTTAAGTCGGTAGGGCTTGTTGGCACCATCGGATATGAGGTAACAACCGAACTCACCCTTGGGGTGTTCAACGGCTGCATAGCTCTCACCTTCCGGCAGACTGAAACCTTCGGTAAACAGCTTGAAGTGGTGTATCAGCGCTTCCATGTCGCCCTTCATTTCAGAGCGACGAGGTGGCGCGACCTTGTGATCTTCTGTCAACACCGGACCAGAGTTGACTCTTAGCCAATCGATACACTGCTTGATGATGCGATTGGACTGGCGCATCTCCTCGACACGCACCAGATAACGATCATAACTATCGCCGTTGATACCCACAGGGATGTCAAAGTCGAGCTGGTCGTAGACCTCGTAGGGTTCAGTCTTGCGCAGGTCCCACTCGGTGTTCGAGCCTCTGAGCATCGGGCCTGTAAAACCCAACTGCAAGGCACGCTCAGGACTGACGACGCCAATTCCGACAGTGCGCTGCTTCCAGATACGGTTGTCGGTGAGCAGCGTCTCGTATTCATCAACACAGCCCGGAAAGCGATTGGTGAAGTCCTCGATGAAATCGAGCATGCTGCCTTCTCGAGCCGCGTTCTGTTTTTTGACCTGAGCCGCCGAGCGAAATCGGTTGGCTTCGTACTGCGGCATGCGATCGGGCAAATCGCGCGCGACACCGCCCGGTCTGTAATACGTCGCGTGCAAGCGCGCACCAGAGACTGCCTCATAGCAGTCCATGAGGTCTTCACGCTCACGAAAGCAGTACAGGAACATGGACATCGCACCGATGTCCAGACCATGTGCTCCAAGCCACATCAGGTGGTTGAGGATGCGTGTGATCTCATCAAACATCACACGTATGTACTGAGCTCGAACCGGCACCTCGACACCGAGCAGTTTCTCGATGGCCATGACGTACCCGTGCTCGTTGCACATCATCGATACATAGTCGAGTCGATCCATGTAACCGATGGTCTGGTTATAGGGTTTGGACTCGGCAAGCTTTTCAGTACCGCGATGCAACAGACCGATATGTGGATCTGCACGCTCAACCACTTCGCCGTCCATCTCGAGCACAAGGCGCAGTACGCCGTGAGCTGCAGGGTGCTGCGGGCCGAAGTTCAGGGTGTAGTTACGAATCTCTGGCATGTTTGTCCCCTTCTCAGGCCGCTGACTGACCGGCTTTAGCCGCAGCAGTCGCCTCTTCTTCCACAGCGCCGGAGACATATCGCGCATCGTCGCGAATCACACGCGGCACCAGTACGCGCGGCTCGATGCTCACAGGCTCGTATACGACGCGACCCTTTACCGGGTCGTAGCGCATCTCCACGTTGCCCACGAGCGGGAAGTCCTTTCTGAACGGGTGACCCACAAAGCCGTAGTCGGTGAGAATACGGCGTAGATCCGGGTGCCCGTCGAACAGGATGCCAAAGAGATCGAAGGCCTCACGCTCATACCAATCCGCATTGGCCCAGACCGTGGTCAACGAGGGCACAACCGGCATGGCATCATCCGGCGCGTCACAACGAAGACGCAAACGCACCCCATGATCGAGCGACAAGAGGTGTGACACAACGACAAAGCGCGCGCGTCCGATATCCGGCAATTCGAATTCACTACCGAAACTCAAGCGCCCCACAGAGCTGGCATCAACGGCACGGCTGAAACTTGCAGTCCCTGCCGTCTCGGTGTTCCATTCGTCCTGACCATAGGTAGCGTAATCAACACCGCAGAGGTCCGACAGCTGCTTGAACGACAGCGCCGGATCGTCACGCAGCATCAAGGCGACCGTTGGCAAGTCCGCCGGGGAGACAGTGATGCTAGCCAGGTCCACAGACGTGTGGATCGAATCGTTGTCCGGGAAGGCTGCACGCAACCGCCCGATCATGTCATCAAGCCGGCTCATCGGGCGATAGTGTCCGTGGTGCGAATCTTCTTCTGCAATTGCAGGATGCCGTAAAGCAAGGCCTCTGCAGTCGGTGGACACCCGGGAACGTACACATCCACAGGAACAATCCGGTCACAGCCTCGCACCACCGCATAAGAGTAGTGGTAGTAGCCGCCGCCATTGGCACAGGACCCCATTGAAATGACCCACTTGGGGTCAGGCATCTGGTCATAGACCTTGCGCAACGCCGGGGCCATCTTGTTGACCAGAGTCCCCGCGACAATCATCACATCACTCTGCCGCGGACTGGGTCTGAAGATGATGCCAAAGCGGTCAAGGTCATAACGCGCGGCACCCGCGTGCATCATCTCCACCGCACAGCAGGCAAGTCCAAAGGTCATCGGCCACATCGAGCCTGTGCGTGCCCAGTTGATCAGCTTGTCAGCAGAGGTGGTGACAAAACCTTCCTCCAGTACGCCTTCAATGCCCATGTATCAGTATTTGCTGTGTTGTTCCGGGGTTTTTACGTTTACTGGCCGCAGTGGCTCACTCCCACTCCAGAGCGCCCTTCTTCCACTCGTAAATGAATCCGATAACGAGTATGAACAAGAAGATGCCCATGGCCGCAAAGGCTGCACCGGAAATCGTGTCGAGCGTGACCGCCCAAGGGATCAGAAAAGCGATCTCCAGATCGAAGATGATGAACAGAATGGCCACAAGGTAGTAGCGAACATCAAATTTCATGCGCGCATCCTCAAAGGCCTCGAACCCGCACTCATAGGGGGAGTTCTTTTCTCTGTTCGGCTTTGACGGGCCGATGACGCGCCCGGCGGTCAGGAGAGCGACACCAAGCACCAGGCCGATAACGATGAAGAGCAGTACCGGAAAGTAGTTCGCCAGCATGTGTAGTTAGTCTGTAAGCCCTGCGGCCGTCTGGCAACTGATGCACTTGCGGCCTAACCCGCCAAGTATCGCAGATCGACGGCTCCCTGCGGCCAATATGGTCTGACCCAAGGCTGATGATCTCGCGTCACTTATCTTGTGCGCAAAGCGCCCGGTGCGCTGGATGCTCAGCCTGGTGAGCGCGTCGTCTGCACAGCGCTGAGCGCCCACCCTGCAAACAAGGCATGAGCGCATATGGTGCCGTCGCCCGGACTCGAACCGGGACAGCTTTCGCCACTACCCCCTCAAGATAGCGTGTCTACCAATTCCACCACGACGGCAGTCGTGTTTCGGCACCTCTCTGTGCCGAGCCCGCAAGAATAGCGGATTTTTTTACTCCGTGGGCCGATGTAGTGCCCCCTTTACCGGTCAATCAGTGTCGGGAGCTGGCGCTTCTACCGCCGTTTCATCCACCGGAGCTGCCGGTACGTCAGTAGCCTCTATTGCGTCGATTTCAGTGACTCCACCTGGCAGATCCCCCTCGGCGCCCGGTGCTTCCTCGATGACACCCGGCACATCGGTTACCGAACGTATCGACGACTCGCGATGGGCAGCCATCCAGAACAACGCGATGCTGGTCATGAAGAACAAAAAGGCCGCCACCGTGGTTGCCCGAGCCATGAAGGAACCCGCGCCACGCGCACCAAATACCGTTGCCGACGCGCCGCTACCGAAGGCTGCGCCCGCATCAGCACCTTTGCCGTGTTGGATAAGGACCAGGCCGATAACAACCACAGCCAGGATGACGTGAACGACAAGCGCGAGGGACTGCATGAATAGGTACCGGAATCAGAAGGACACCCAAAGTGCCAGCCCGCCATTATAGCCTGTGATGTGCCTGCTTGCGGCTGTCAGCCTGAGTGACTCAACCTGCGGCGCGACAGATGCTGATGAAATCGTCAGCAGCCAGTGCCGCACCACCGATCAACCCACCGTCGATATCCGGCTGTGCAAGCAACTCGGCCGCATTGCCGGGCTTCATGCTTCCTCCGTAGAGAATCCGCAGCGAAGGGGCAGCTGCGCCCCCTTGCTCCAACACCCATCCTCTTATCATGGCGTGCACGCTTTGCGCTTGCTCGGGCGTAGCGGTGAGCCCGGTGCCTATCGCCCAGACCGGCTCGTAGGCGATAACAAGTTCGGAGAAGGCCTGAATACCAACGACCTCCGACACCGCTGCGAGTTGACGCGCGATAACCAGCTCGACGCGATCTGCCTCGCGCTCAACCTGAGTCTCACCGACACAGACGATCGGGGTTAGCTCGGCTCGCAGTGCTCCGCGGGTGCGCAAGCCGACCTCCGCATCGGTTTCACCGAACAGGCTGCGGCGTTCGCTGTGCCCGACAATGACGTGCGTCGCGCCGACTTCTGCGAGCATCGTCCCGGCGACCTCTCCAGTAAACGCCCCGGCAGACTCCGCAGCGACGTTCTGCGCCCCCACACCGACCCGTGATCCGGCTACTGCCTGAGCAATGGCCGCCACATAGGGAAAAGGCGGGCACACAAGCACTTCGCAAGACAGCGCTGCCACGCCATCGGCAACCGCCACGGCGAGCTGTTTGCCACTAGCGCTCGTCGTGTTGAGCTTCCAATTACCTGCGATCAGGGGTATTCGTGTGGTCATTCTTGAGAGCAACAGCGAAAGGGACTGCCTAGTCTATCTGTCTCTCAGCGACAGCTACGGGTGGTGGCGGTATCCCACGGGAAAGGGGCACCGGACCCCGACGCCGATCAGGCAGCCGCATCCTGAACGACACGCGCCACCTGCTCACAGATGCGCTGCACGTCGTTGGCAACCTTGCCTTCCACCATGACCCGTACCAGAGGCTCGGTACCCGAGGGGCGCAACAGAATTCGGCCAGCATCTCCGAGACTGTCCTCGGCCTGTCGAACAGCCTCGTCGATGGCGCTGTTTTGCTCGATCACGCTCTTGTCACGCACGGGTACATTCAACAAGACCTGAGGATAGAGCTGCATGTCTGCACGCAATCTGGACAGGGATTCGCCGGTTTCGTTCATCACCGCCAGCACGGCGAGTGCAGCGACGATTGCATCGCCGGTGGTCACTCGGTCCAGACAGATGATGTGGCCGGAGTTCTCGCCGCCGAGCTCCCAGCCTTCGGCACGTAGAGTCTCAAGCACATAGCGATCACCCACGTTGGCGCGCTTGAACGGCACGCCCATGCCGTCGAGCGCATGCTCAAGAGCAAGATTGGTCATCAGAGTTCCAGCAACGCCGCCATTCATCACGCCCGACGCATGGCGCGAACGCGCCAGAACGTAGAGAATTTCATCGCCATCGACGATCTCGCCACGATGGTCCACCATGATCAGACGATCGCCGTCTCCATCGAGCGCCACACCGAGGTCGGCGCGTTCAAGCAGGACGTGAGAGCGCAGATGATCCGGAGACGTAGCTCCACATTCCTTGTTGATATTCACGCCGTTAGGCGCGGCTCCAATCGAAATGACGGTCGCACCCAGCTCATCGAATACACGGCTGGCAATATCGTAGGCGGCGCCATTGGCAGCATCCACGACGATCTTCATGCCACCGAGTCGCAGACCCTGCGGGAAGGTGCTCTTGCAAAACTCGATGTAGCGGCCACTCGCGTCGTCGATGCGCATTGCGCGTCCAAGGTCCGATGAATCCACCGTTGTCATTGGCTCGTTCATCATCGCCTCGATCTCCAGCTCAGTCTCGTCAGGCAATTTGGTGCCCTCAGTCGAGAAGAACTTCAGGCCGTTATCGTAGAACGGGTTGTGCGACGCACTGATCACGATGCCGGCGGCAGCGCGGAAGGTGCTGGTGAGGTAGGCAACTGCCGGGGTCGGCATTGGGCCGAGCATCCGGCTGTTGATGCCTGCAGAAGCGAGGCCAGCCTCCAGTGCCGACTCAAACAGGTACCCGGACACGCGGGTGTCCTTGCCGATCAGAACCTCACGGTTGCCTTGGCGGGCCAGCACCATTCCAGCAGCCCAGCCCAATTTGAGGACTGTCTCAGCGGTCATCGGGTACTCACCGACCCGGCCTCGGATGCCGTCGGTTCCGAAATATTCTCGTTTCATGTGTAAATCCCGCGCCGAGTTGAGTTGCGTCGCTGCAACAGCTCGATATTAAATCTTGAAAGACAGCGCTCCGCCAATGACCGATTCGCTTTCAAGAGCCGGGCCAGTTCTGCCCACTCATGGCGCAGCGAGCGCACACACGCAAACTACAAGACGAGTACCGCTCGAGGCGATGCAACCGCAAGCGGGGTCTAATTACCTGCTGCTCGCGTAGCGGGCGAGTCGCATTTGGCAACCGACGACATCCCTGGCTCATACCAGATCTCACAACGGCTACAACCTCCGGCACCCTGAATCACCGCTGGACACTCAAAGTGAACCGGAGGGCGCGAGCCGGAGGTTGGCCTTGGACAGACCTCAGTGAAGGCTCGGCGAAGGGTCTCCACCGACAGGCTTGTCGGCGGAATCATCATCGGCCTCACCGCCATCGTCACTCTTCACGGGCTTGCCGCTGTTCGGTGGCGAGGATGGGCCTGAAGGATCATCACCCCAGTCAGCGGGAGGACCTGGCTCCTCACGGTTCATCAGCCGTTCGATCTGGCCAACGTCGATCGTCTCGTACTTCATCAAGGCATCCGTCATGGCATGCAGGATGTCCATGTTGTCTGTGAGGATTTGCGTGGCACGCTGGTAATTGCGGTCGATCAACGCGCGTATCTCGTCGTCTATCGTGTCAGCGGTATCTGCGGACATGGACGTTTGCTGAGTAGAGCGGCCGCCCAGAAAAGGTTCACCCTCTTCCTTGGAATACGCCAGCGGACCGAGCTTGTCAGAGAGCCCCCACTTGGTGACCATGTTGCGCGCCAACTCGGTTGCACGCTCGATGTCGCTGGAGGCGCCGGTGGTGACGTTCTCTGCACCAAAGATCAGCTCCTCGGCAATACGCCCGCCATACAGCGACGAAATGCGGCTCTCCAGCTCAATCTTGCTCTGGCTGTAGCGATCCTCCTCAGGCAGGTACATCGTCACTCCAAGCGCACGGCCTCGAGGGATGATAGTGACCTTGTAGACCGGGTCGTGCTTGGGCACCAGGTGCCCGACGATCGCGTGGCCTGCCTCGTGATACGCAGTGAGCTTCTTCTCATCTTCGCTCATGACCATGGACTTGCGCTCTGCGCCCATCATGATCTTGTCCTTGGCCCGCTCAAAGTCGCCCATGTCGACACGGCTCTGGTTGGCGCGAGCCGCAAAAAGAGCAGCCTCGTTGACCAGGTTGGCAAGATCGGCACCTGAGAATCCTGGGGTGCCACGAGCGATGTACTCCGGCTTGACGTCATCTGACATCGGCACTTTCGCCATGTGGACACGCAGAATCTGTTCGCGACCCCGTACGTCCGGCAGCGGCACAACGACCTGACGATCAAAGCGTCCCGGACGCAACAACGCAGGATCGAGTACGTCTGGACGGTTAGTGGCCGCTATGACGATTACACCCTCGTTGCCCTCAAAGCCGTCCATTTCAACAAGCAGCTGGTTCAGGGTCTGCTCACGTTCGTCGTGGCCGCCCCCAAGTCCGGCTCCCCGATGACGACCGACCGCGTCGATCTCGTCGATGAAGATGATGCAGGGCGAGTGCTTCTTTGCTTGCTCGAACATGTCGCGCACGCGGCTGGCACCAACGCCGACAAACATCTCGACAAAGTCTGAGCCGGATATGGTGAAAAAGGGCACCTTGGCCTCGCCGGCGATGGCTTTTGCAAGCAGCGTCTTGCCCGTACCTGGCGAGCCCACCATCAGGACGCCACGTGGGATCTTGCCCCCAAGCTTCTGGAATTTACCCGGATCACGCAAGAACTCGACGAGTTCTGACACTTCATCCTTGGCCTCTTCCACGCCCGCGACATCCGCAAAAGTCACCTTGACCTGATCCTCGTTCAGCAGACGTGCCTTGCTCTTGCCGAAGCTCATGGCCCCGCGACCGCCCCCTCCGCCCTGCATCTGGCGCATGAAGAAGACCCACAGCCCAAGCAGAATGATGAAGGGAAACCAGCTGATGAGGATATTCAGCAACAGGTTCGGCTCCTGCGGCGGCGCCTGTTCAAACTCGACACCCGCACGGTCCAGCTCACCGATCAACGAGCTGTTGTCCGTTTCCGGGCTGAACGTCGTGAAAGGTTGCCCACCGGAGCGTATGCCGGAGATCTCGGTGCCATCGAAGCGCAAGCGCACTACCTGTCCACTTTTGACCGATTGCAGAAACTCCGAATAACTGACGGTATTGGCCGCAGCGCGCTGGCTGCCCAAATTGTTGAACACGGTCATCAGAATGACCGCAATCACCACCCACAGGAGGACGTTCTTAAGAAGATCGCTCAAGTATTCACCTCAGGAGCTCGCGTCGACCCATGCCCACGCTTGTGCTCAGTAACACTGCCCGCACACCGATCCCTGACTATAGCCCAAGCCCGCTGCCGACTCAGCGATGTTCTGTGGCCACAAGGTAAACTTCGCGGCTACGGGACCGCGATGCCTCGGGTTTTCGTACTTTTACGTGCTGGAAATGTGACCGGAGCGACCTGACGTAGGTATCAAAACTCTCCCCCTGAAACACCTTGACCACAAAACCGCCGCCCGGCTTCAATACCGAGCAGGCCATATCCATCGCCAATTCCGCCAGCGCCATCGAGCGCGCCTGATCGGTACTGGCCACGCCCGTTAAGTTGGGTGCCATATCCGATAAAACAACGTCGGCTCCAGCCTCTCCGATCGCGTGTTCGATCCGGTCAGCTGTGGCCTGCTCTGTAAAGTCCCCTTGCACAAATTCCACGCCAGCGATGGCGTCCATCTCGAGCAGGTCGCTCGCTACAACAATCCCCTCGGGCCCTACTCGCTCAACCAGATACTGAGTCCAACCACCCGGAGCGGCGCCCAGTTCAAGCACTCGCGCGCCATTTCGTACCAGAGCGTCGCGCTGATCAATCTCGGCAAGCTTGTAACTGGCACGTGAGCGGTAGCCCTCGTCCTGCGCTCGCCGCACGTGAACATCACCGACATGACGCTCGTACCAGTTCCCCGACTTGCCGCCCCTGCGGCCCTTGCTACGGCCACCCTTGCCTCCGGAATCAGACTTACGCGTACGGTCGTTCATCGCAGCTCCGCATGTACACTGGCGATGCCAACCACAAGGACTCGCGAGGCGCCCACGCTGCCAGGCGGCCCCTGCCACTCCTGTCAGAATCTCTACGGATAATCGGCGCTGGTCGATCATCAATCGGACAACGAAACCCCATTTGGACACGCAACAGCTCAAAGCGCTCAAATCCCGCGCTCACGCCCTCAAGCCAGTGGTCCGATTGGGCCAGAACGGGATTACCGATGGCGTGATCGCAGAATTGGACAACGCGCTTGGCCATCACGAGCTGGTCAAGATCAAATTGGCCGCCGAGTCGGCTGACGCGCGCAAGGAGCAGTTGGAGTCACTGTGCGCCGCGGTGTCGGCGGAGGCGGTGCAGAGCATTGGGCACACCGCTACCCTCTGGCGTGCGGCACCTCCGAAAAAAAAGACTCCTCGATCAGCCACACGCAGCCGGGGCGTCGGCAAGCGCACATCAGCTCGTAGCAGCGATGTCATGCGCCGCGGCACCCGGCGCTGATCGACACGTCCGTCACGTGTCACGCAGCGGTGCATCCAGCAGCGACCGAACGTTGGGATTCAGCTCGAGGGAGGTCGCAAGTGAGTCGAGATAGTCCTGGCCTTGCGAGTTTTCCGTATCTACAACCATCGCCGAGGCAAGATAAATCTCTGCCGCCGTCTCGGGTGAATCGGAGAAGGCAGCAACCCGTGCGGGATCTATCGGCTCTGCCATCTCCGCGATCAGCAGACGCGAGAAATCCTGCTCCAGGCCGAGGCTCTGCAGCCGCTCCTCGATGAGTTTCTTTTCACGCGCATCGATGTGACCGTCGATGCGTGCCGCAGCAATCATCGCCCTGATCAGTATCTCGCTACGCTTCTGAGCGTCCACGTCGTTCAATTCACCAATCGGCGTGCCCACGTGTGCCACAAGGTCAGCCGCTGGCGTTACGCCAGGCGGGCCCGACGCGCCACGGTTTAACGACTGCTGGGCAGACCATTCACTGTAAGCCTTCCATGCCAGGCCACCGATCGCCGCAGCTCCGCCGACCTTCAGAGCCTTCTTGGAGAACTTGCGCCCTTGCTTACTTCCCATGAGCAAAGCGAGCGCACCGGCTGCAGCCGCTCCGGTACCCATCCCCTTGAGCATGGCCGAGCGTTGCTCAGCGTTTTCAACACCGAGCTTGCGCTCGGCCAGGTCGAGTCCGCCCGCGGTTGCCTGCTGCGAGCGCTCCAGCAAGGCATCAAGAATCAGTTTCGGGTCCATACGTCTTTCTCTGTGGCCGGCAATTCTGACGTGAACATGGCGACGATCTACCGCCAGACAAGTGGCAGCGGGTTCAACGTCGCGGTGTCCGTTCGGGCAAACGAACGCTCACACGGAATCCGCCCAGCCTGACTGATCTTCCCAGCTCAAGCTCGCCCCCGTAGGTCGCCACAATATCGCGCACAATGGCAAGACCCAGACCATGACCAGCAACCGATTCATCAAGGCGCACGCCACGCTCGGTCAAGCGCGTCAGTTCGTACTCAGACGTACCCGGGCCATCATCCTCGATTTCAAGCAGAAGGCCATCGGCATAGCGAGCGTTTACCATCACCAGCGAGCGTGCCCATTTGACCGCGTTGTCCAGCAAGTTACCGATCAGCTCGAGCATGTCCTGCCGATCGTGCACGATCTCTACCCCGGCTCCCTCGGCTAGACGAACCTCAACAGCCTTGTCGCCGTAGACCTGTGCCAGCAAGCCGGACAGAGTCTCGACTTCTGCAGCCAGATCAAAGCGGCGACCGACACTGGTGCGACCGACCAGCCGGGCGCGTCGCAGTTCTCCATCAATCAGCTGGCGAATACGTTCAGCATTTTGCTGAACCCCGTGCTCGCCTGGTGTGTTGTCTGCCGCCCGAATCATGAGATTGAGCGGCCCCTTGAGCGCATGGGCAAGATTACCCACGGCGTTTCGCGATTGTCGCAAGCGATGGTCGAATCGCTGCAACAGTTGATTGAATTCAACCACCAGAGGACGAACTTCTTCGGGCACATCCTCAGGCAGCGACATTATTTCACCGTGACCCAGTCGCTCAACATCAGCGCGTATGGCATCGAGACGTTGCGTGGTACGACGCAGGATCAGTTGTTGAACGCTCAGCAGGGAAACAAGCAGCAGCACGGATGCACCAGCGACATACCATGCGGCCACATCCAGGCGCCGGTATAGCGGTGATAGCTCGTTGTAGACAGTCACTGTGACATTGCTCGAATTGCGGGAAAACCCGCCAGACCAATACAAAAAGCGCTCGTTGGTGTCGCTCACCCATCTCCCGCGCCTCGATTGCCCGGGAGCCAGCAAGGTCGGTGTTGGTGTGCGCTCAGCCGCCGAGACCGACGATAGAACCTTGCCTTGCCCAGTACTTACCCAGTACAGACGATCCGAGCCCGGTATATCGTATTCGGGATACAGGTTAAGTGACCTGTGACCCTGCTGTTCTGCGGAGCGGCTGATGTAGGCGGCGTGAACACTGGCTCCATCCCTGGCAAGTCGATCGAAGACCAGAGACTCCGCCAGCTGGCGAGCAGTCAGACTTCCCGCCCACCAAAAAACGGCCATCATCAGCCCGACACAGGCTATCAGCCAGACCTGCAAGCTACGCGCGAGAGAGTTCAGGAGCGAGACGACCCGTCGACGAACACATAACCCTGTCCGCGTTTGGTCAAAATCATGGACGCGCCGATTTTCTCGCGAAGACGCCTCACATAGACCTCGATCAAGTTGCTGTCTCTATCCGAGTCTTGATCGTAGACATGTTCCGACAGCGTGGACTTGGACAGAATTCTGCCGGCGTTGAGCATCATGTAGCGAAGCATGCGGAATTCGGTGCCGGTCAATTCTCGCATTTCCCCGTCTGCCAACCGAACCTGTTGCAGGTCCTCATCAAGGTGCAGTCCACCGGCGTTGATACTATTGACGGCCTGGCCGTGTCGCCTGTGGATCAAGGCACGAATTCGAGCAATCAGCTCCTCGATATGAAACGGTTTGCCGAGATAGTCATCAGCACCTTCACGAAAACCATCGACACGCTCGTACCAGGCGTCACGAGCGGTCAGAACGATGACCGGCACCCGGTTGTCGCGTTGGCGCCAGGCGCGCAACACATCGATGCCAGGCTTGGCCGGTAGCCCCAGATCGAGTACGACCGCATCATATGGCTCGGTATCGCCCAGATGCTCTGCGTCGATGCCGTTATCGCAGGTATCCACGGCGAAACCGGCCTTCACCAGATCTGCTCTCAGGCCGGTCGCAAGCTCGATATCGTCTTCGACGAGCAGCAATCTCATGGTCGGATCTTGCGCATCGGGCTTGGATCATTCGATCGCATCTGAGTCCATTGAATGGGGGGAATCTTACCGCTGCAGCTTAAGTGTATCGCGAGCTGAGCGGACACCTGAACCCCAGTCGCGCATCAGGCTCATGCAGCCAAACCAAAGCCTGTTGTGAACTCCTGCGTATCATCCGGTAGGATTCACCTCTCGAGCGGAGCTCACCTGCAGCAACAATGGCGCGCAATCACAGGTTCTTTTTCGATCCAGACGGTACCCCGCGCGCGCGCGGGCCGGCATCAGAGCGTTTGCTGATGACCTTTCTGGAAACAGACGTACAGGGCAGTGATCATATCTGCCACGACCTCATGGATGATCTGACGGCCGTTGAAGACGGTACGGACGAATCCCGCGAGTTCATAGGCAACGCCCATTCGGTGACCTTGACGCTGGATGGCATCGTGCTCGAATGCCTCGCCGCCGAGGAGGAGCTCGAAGACGACACTTCTCCCAATCCACAGACGACGTCCGAGCCACCTGTCACGCGTTATGAGGCTCCTTTAAAACACTTTCGCGAGATTCTGGAAGATTGGGAAGCCTTCATTCTCGATGACCAGATCGACGCACCCATGCTGGATGACGACCTTCCCGTCTGAAAGCCATTCGGCACCCTGCCCGAGACCGTTACCATGAGTTCCCTAGTTGATCTTCTGTTGTCCGACGAAAACAAGTCATCTCTCGACCAGTTGTCACGAAATTTTGGCCTGGACGATTCCCAGACACGCTCGGCGGTCAAGGAGCTGATACCGGCGCTATCTCGCGGACTTCAAAAAAATACGGCCGCTGAGCCGGGAATGGATGATCTTCTTGAGGCGCTGCGCACTGGCAAGCATGATCGCTACCTCGATCAGCCAAGCACGTTGGGCGCAGAGACAACCACCCGCGACGGCAACGACATTCTCGGACACATCTTTGGCACGAAAGAGGTCAGCCGCGAGGTTGCCAAGCGTGCCTCGTCCAGGACCGGTATCAGCGACTCACTGCTGAAAAAAATGCTGCCTGTCCTCGCCACGGTGGCCATGGGGGCGATCAGCAAGTCAGTGCTTGGCGGCGGAAGATCCAATGCCAGCAGTCGTTCTGGCGCTGGCGGATTGATCGGCTCTCTGCTCGACAGCGACCGCGATGGCTCAATCTGGGACGATGTGCTTGGAATGGCCGCACGTACCATGCTGCGCTAAGGCGGCATGACCGATACAGCACCTCTTCGTCAGCTCATACTGGATGCTGACCGCTGCACGAGTTGCCTGCAGTGCGAGATGGCCTGCTCCCAGGAGCATGAGGGCGTTATCTCGCCGGCCTTCTCCAGAATCAAGGTGTTTGAGTTTGAACACGGTCGACGCAACGTGCCCTATACCTGCACCCAATGCGAGGAAGCCTGGTGTCTGCACGCCTGCCCGACCAACGCCATACGCGTGGATCACACGCTTGGGATCAAAGCTGTTGATGAGTCGCTGTGCGTCGGGTGTCGTGTGTGCACGATCGCCTGCCCTTACGGCACCATCAACATGAACACCCGCACCGGTAAGGCAGTCAAGTGCAACCTCTGTGGCGGTGACCCCAAGTGCAGCGAAGCCTGCCCGACCGGCGCCATACGTTTTGATGTTCCCGCCGAGACCGGGCAGACAGGGCCATGAGTTGGCAAGGTCGTGTTCTGCGGGTCGATCTGGATCAAGGCAGCACCCGCATCGAGGCGCTAAACCAGGACTGGGCCGAGCAGTACCTTGGTGCGCGCGGTCTTGCGACGCGATATCTGTATGAAGAGGTCGATCCACTGACTGATCCCTTGGCGCCAGAGATGCCGCTGATCTTCGCCACCGGTCCCTTGACCGGAACCCGAGCCTCGACCGGTGGGCGTTGGACTGTCGTTACCAAGGGCGCTTTGACGGGCGCTATCGCCTGCTCAAACTCCGGCGGCAAGTTCGGCGCTGAACTCAAGTACGCAGGTTATGACCTGGTGATCATCACGGGACGTAGCGAACGACCTGTGTACTTGTCGATAGTCGACGAAGAGGTGCAGCTGCTTGACGCATCACCCTGGTGGGGACGCACGGTCTGGGATACCGAAGAAGGCATCAAGACAGCGCATACGGATCCGCAAACAAAGGTCGCCTCCATTGGTGTTGCGGGAGAGCAAGGGGTGCGTTATGCCTGCATCGTCAACGATCTTCATCGTGCAGCTGGCCGCTCGGGAGTTGGTGCTGTCATGGGAGCCAAACACCTGAAGGCAATCGCGGTGCGCGGGACGCGTGGGGTCAGGCTTGCCAATACGAGCGTGTTCATGGATGCCGTCACGGACACCCATCAAAAACTCGCCGACAACGAGGGGCGTCGTGAGCTTACAGAGTACGGCACCAATGCAATGATCGACAGCATGAACGCATTCGGTGGGCTGCCAACGCGAAATTTCCAGGAAGTGACGTTTGAGGGCACCAGCAATATCAATCCGGCGGCCATGAGCGAGGTCAGGCCCAATGGTCACGTTAACTTGTTGACTAACAAGGCCTGTTTTGGATGCACTATCGGTTGTGGCCGCATAGCCCATGTTGACAAGGCACATTTCTCCGTAAGAGATCGCGCCCAATACCACCACGCGTCAGGTGGACTCGAGTACGAAACCGCTTTTGCATTCGGTCCAGTAATTGGTGTAGATGATATCGATGCGCTGACTTTTGCAGGTTTTCTCATGAATGAGCATGGCATGGACCCGATCAGCTTCGGCGTCACCTTGGCTGCAGCCATGGAATTGTTCGAGCTAGGTGTCATTGGACTCACGGAGACAGACAACATCGAGCTGCGCTTTGGAAGCGCTCAAGCGCTGGTGCAGATGGCTGAGAAAACCGGCCTGCAGGAGGGCTTTGGGAAGAAGCTTGGTCTTGGCGCAAAACGGCTGTGTGAACACTATGGTCGCCCCGAACTTGCGATGGTCGTCAAGGGCCAGGAATTCGCCGGCTATGACGGGCGGGCTCTACAAGGAATGGGGCTCGGATACGCGACAAGTAACCGAGGCGCCTGCCATCTTCGACACGACGTCTTTGCCGCAGATATGGCCGATCAGAGTGGCGAAGGCAAAGCCGAGCCTTGCAAGAACAGTCAGGATGTCATTGCAATGGTGGACTCGACAGGTACCTGCCTTTTCACGATGGGTGCATGGGGGACATCCGAGTTCGGCGCATTGGTTCGTGCTGACCTAGGTGATGCATGGACCGACGAGCGGCTTGTGCAAACCGGGGAACGTATCTGGAACCTTGAGCGATTGTTCAACCTGGAGGCCGGGTTCACCGTCGCCGACGACACTCTGCCCGATCGTCTTTTGACTACTCCGGCGCCCGCTGGTACAGCAGCCGGACGCGTTGCAGAGATCGACCGTATGCTCCCGGAATACTACGGACTGCGGGGATGGTCAGCGGACGGTCGTCCAACGACAACAACCCTGGCTCGTCTGGGTATCCCGCCAAGATCGCAGGCCGCGGATGTCGCTTGAACATCACCATTTGCTCTAGCGGGTCGCTTGCTCGACTGATTGCCGCAGCCCCACTGGTGACACAAACCTCGGCCGGGCAATTCAGTGCAGAAGTACCGGATGGAACAACACTCGGTGAACTGATCGCAGCGCTTGGATGTGCCAATCAGGCCATTGTCTGTGTGCTTGACGGGCAGTCTGTCCCCATTGACAGTCGTTCCACCAGAGCGTTGTCCGATGCAAGCCTGGTAGCGCTGATGCCACCTATACGCGCCGGCTGAAGGCCAACTTCAGTTCATCCTTGAGCGCATTGCGCCGGCACTACTTCGCACATACGAGCCGGATTGGCAGTTTTTCGCAGCTTATGGCTGGCAAAAATGAAGATCTGGGCCTATACCTGAACGTGGCGCCAACGACAGGGCGCAGCTCGCACCGGTCAGGAGGCTCTCATGAACGACAATCTCGACAACATCACCCGCACGCTGCACTCTCTGGTCAAGGCGCTGCCCGCCATACGCCAGCATGCCTCCAGCGATGCGATAGGGCGCCACGTTGCGCTGATCAAGCACTTTCAAGGACGCTACGATCGCCTGGCCGAGCGGGCGCGGAACCTCCAGCGCTAAATTATGTGAAGTACCGCACAGCGGTGCTTGGCACGGTCCGTGTTATGTCATTGTTGTCAAAACACGCGACCTGATCGACCGGCTTTTTGCGGGGCCCGTCTACGTCTGGTTGTACATTCGCCCTAGAATTCCTGCTGTCATCCAACAGGAGTCGGCTGGACACCGCTATGACGTCGACGCAAGTTTATTTTTACATGGCAGTTTCTGCAGCAGTGGTCTTCACTGCCTGCGCTATTGGCTTTGGTGTGTACGCCCGGACCCGCCCCTTCCGTCACTGGATTGCGGCTGGCGCAGCCTTGGTTTGCGCTGGCGCACCCTTTGCCGTGGCTCACTTTGGCGCGGCCGACGTCGTCGAGCTTTTCACCCGAAGTGCCGTTGTCGCTGCCGGCGGCGTGGCAGCGATCGCTCTGTTCGCATTGTTGGCAAGTCCGACTAGCGACAGCGAGGAAGCAGGCGATTGGGACGTAGAACAGCCCACCGCTTACATCCCTGTGGAAACTGGCTGGCGAAATCAATCAGAGCCCGGCCGTACGGAGACTGACTCCATGAGGGCCGAGGCGAGTCTTATCGAACCCGATACAAGCCTGACAAGCACCGAATCCAATGCCTTTTTCACCGACGATCAACGCGCATTAATCGGCGGTGAGTCGAGCAATGCCTTCTTTGCTGAACAACAGGACGAGATCCTGGAACAGCCGGGCGCGGTTTTCTCAGACAAACAGCGCGTTCAGATCAGGGATGAGACACGAGACCTGCTGCATAACGAGTCTGACGATATCAGCGAGTTGCTCCACGATCAGACCAGCGACATGATTGACGACAACCCCGGCGATCTGCTCGACGATAGGACTGCCAATCTGCCCGGCGGCGAGATGAGCGATCTGCTGGATGACGAGACCAGCGACATGATTGACGACAAAACCGGCGATCTGCTCGACGATACGGCTGCCAATCTACCCGGCGGCGAGATGAGCGATCTGCTGGATGACGAGACCGGCGACCTGACCGGCGACCTGACCAGCGACCTGACCAGCGACCTGACCAGCGATGAGACTACCGATGCGCTCGACGACGAGGCCAACGATCTAACCGGCGACTATTCCGATATTTTGCTCGACCATGAAGCCGACGAGCTAGCCCTCGGGGAGACTACCGATCTGCTTGACGACGAGTCCGACGAGCTACTTGACAAGGAAATCAACGAGCTTCTCGACGAACAGCTCTCGGAATCGAGCCCAGACGATTCAACCGGCTTGAGCGAACTCGACGATCACTACCTGAGTGACAGCGAGACAAATCCCGTGCAATCCAAAGTCAGTGGCGTCCTACACACCGAGCCGAGTGAGGTAGTCGGCGACAGACTGTCACGCGTCAGCATCGATGCCGACAACAGCTCTGACGCCGATCGACGAGATGAGGCACTGCATCCGGAGATTCAAGACGCTTTGATGAACAACAAACCACGCACCGTAGATACTGCTGATTCCGCTACTGCAGGGCAAGAACCCTCGGCAACACTTGGTGCAATCGAGCACGAAGTTGATGAGCAGAAAAAATCTTTTTTCAGTGCGCTTGATTCAATTGACACCCCTGGCGGTGAGCGCGAGCTGTCTGGACAGGACAGGCCAGCCTCCAAACAACCGGTCGACCAAGCTCCCGGCGATCAAAACGAGACTTATCCAACCCGGCCAGAACAACCGTCACTGCTGTACGGCAAACCGCGCGCGTCGTCGACTGCGCCCGCCAGACCTGCTGATGAGCGCGACTATGCGGCACCGAGATCTGACGCCGAGGGTGCCGACAGGCACGACGAATACGCTACTCAAAATGACAGTCACGAGGCCGGGATAGCAAGCGTTGCAATGGCTGCACGCGAGGCGGAACTGGAATCACGACTGCTACGCGCAGAACGTATTGCTGCTGGCGATCGTGAAGCTCGCAAGGCAGCAGAAACTCTTGTCAACAGTCAGCGTATGCTGATTGAGGAGCTGCGCCTGGATATCGAGCAATACAACAATCGCCTCAAGACATTGGAGGCCAGCCAAGGCACGCAACTTGAGCTCGAGCAACGAGCGCAGGCTGCTATGGTAGCGCTCCGCGCCGCCGAGGCCGAGGCCGCTAGCGAACGTGTAGCGCGCGAGCAGCAAGAAGCGGCAACCAAGCGAGCGGTAGGTATTGCGCGCAACGCCATCGCGGCCCTGGCCGAGCGAGAACAGCGCAGCAACGATCGGTAATATCACCGGCTTCGGACCGCCGAGCCCGTTCCCACGGGGTACATACGGGCAATTCTGTCTCGAAAGTCACTCAGTTTGGGCAACTTGTTGCAACCAAAACCCAAAGTCACCCGTATACTTTGCTGTACCCACACAAACTCAATGGAGATAGCATGGTCGACAAGAAACGCCGCCAGATAATGAACCTGATGGGCGCTGGCGCAGCCGCCGTTCCGCTGAGCGCGGTCGTCGGCACCTTGCCGAGTCACGCGGATGACCTTCCGATGGTCGATCCGGCATCACCCGCAGCTGCGGCTCTACAGTACGCAGAGCAGTCCCCCGACCCGGCCACCAACTGTGGCAATTGCACGCTTTATCAAGGTGCTGAAGGCGAAGCTCAAGGCCCCTGCCCGCTTTTCCCGGGCGTCGCTGTCGGTGCCGAGGCGTGGTGCAGCGCGTACGTCCCCAAAGCCTGATTGGCCCTCCTCGCCTCATCTGAGGCAGAGTACGAGGCCGTTGCCACCTGATATCCAGGGGCGCGGCCTTTTTTTTCGCCGGTCAAACAAGCCGCGCTCAAGGAACCCCGCATGGCCACAAGTTTGTTGACACTTCTCGACGACATCAGCGTCGTACTTGACGATGTCGCGGTGATGACGAAGGTAGCCACTCGCAAGACAGCGGGCGTGCTCGGTGACGATCTTGCGCTCAACGCCAATCAGGTTGCGGGAGTTGCGGCTGACCGTGAGATTCCGGTCGTAGCTGCCGTGGCACGCGGATCAGCGATCAACAAATTGATTCTGGTGCCAGTAGCCCTCGCTATCAGCGCCATCGCTCCCTGGGCAATAACTCCCTTGTTGATGCTTGGTGGTCTCTACCTGTGTTACGAAGGTGCGGAAAAGATCGCGCATAAATTCCTGTACCCGGCCCGTAGCAAGGCTGAGGTTGCCGAATTGCGCAAAAATGTCGCCAATACCGACGTAGATCTTGCAACGCTTGAGAAAACAAAGATAAAAGGTGCGATTCGCACTGACTTCATTCTCTCTGCCGAAATCATCGTCATCTCTCTCGGGACAGTCGCAGATGCAAGCTTTGCCGTACAACTTGGGGTGTTGATCGGCATCTCGATGATCATGACCGTCGGCGTCTACGGACTGGTCGCAGGCATCGTCAAACTGGATGATCTGGGGCGTTGGTTGGTGGGCACGCCGACACAGGCAGATGAGGCCTTGGCTGATCGCTCAGCTATCAGTCGGGCGGTCGGCCAAGGCATTTTATGGTTTGCCCCACTGTTCATGAAGATGCTGTCAATCGTTGGTACCGCTGCGATGTTCATAGTCGGTGGCGGAATCATCACGCATGGTTTTCACGGCTTGGCAGACTGGATCCTGTCGACTGCCGGATCGGTCGGTAGTTGGCTACCCAGCGTCAGCAGCATACTGTCGGGATCTATATCGACCTTGCTGCACACACTGGTAGGGCTCATCGCTGGGTTCTTGGTACTGGGCGTTGTGACCGTCGCAAGTCGAGCTGTGGGAAAACCGGCGCCCCACTAAGCGGTGGCGCGCCACCGCGCGTTTCAAATCGCTTCAGTCTTTTTCATTGATGCTGTCCGCGTCCATTTTCTCGACCTGGGCATCCAGCGACTCCAACATCCCGATGCGGCTGGCGCGTTGCTCCCATTGATCGCGAGCCAGCGCCTGCATGTCGACTGATCCATCGCGCTCATCAACAATTTCAAGACCGATCAGCGTTTCGATCACGTCCTCCATTGTGACAATCCCCGACAGACCGCCAAATTGATCCACCACAAGAGCGATATGTTCATGCCGGCTGGTGAAGTGATCAAACAGCTCAGGGATCGGCGTCTGCCCTCCCACCGCTGCAATCTCTCGGCGTAACGCACCCAATTTGGTGCCCCCCTGGCCGTTGACCAAGGCACCGAGCACTGCATCCTTCAACACATAACCTGTCACATGATCCTTGGATCCCTCGTATACAGGGATACGCGAGAAGCGCAAGTTGGGGTGCAGCCTGTGAAACTCTGCAACGGTTACCGACACATCTGCCGCAATCAGTACCGTGCGCGGGGTCATGACATGCTCGGCAAGGACTGTGTCAAAACGCAGAAGCCCTCGCAGGATGGTCGACTGGCTCGCGTCAAATACCCCCTCACGGGTACCGATCTCCGCCATTGCCGTGAAATCGGCACGACTGAATACACTGGCCGCCTTGTCTTTTTTCAGCAATCGCGTAATCAATTGGCTGACCCAGACCAACGGGGCAAGCACCTTGAGCAGCCACGTGAGGCTGACTACTGTGAACTTTGCCAATTGCCGCCAGTTGTTTGCACCAATGGTCTTTGGAATGATTTCTGACAGAAACAGAATTGCCAGTGTCATGACGACTGGCACCACAGCGCTTGCGACAAACGACGCCCCCCAGATCTTGGTCGCCTGAGCGCCAACACCAATGGCGCCAACCGTGTGGGCGATAGTGTTCAAGGTCAGGATGGCAGCCAGAGGCCTGTCAATATTGGATTTGAACTCTTGCAGGGAGCGCCCCAGCGAGCCACCATTTTGCACTTCCGTTTCCGTAAACGAAGGCGTGATACTGAGTAACACCGCCTCCCAGATCGAACACAGGAACGAAAACACGATGGAAACGGCGAAGAACAAGCCCAGCATTGTGTACATGTGTTTGTCGATGGTCTCGTGTCGGTTACAGTTCCGCGCCCGGATGGTAACTGAAGCCATCCATTCCACTGGCCGCGAATGGCAATCGAGGCGCCGTACTAGTTTAACGCGCCTCCGTGAAAGCATTGAAACATGACACCTGAACGCAACGATCTCTGGTTTGTACCGCTAGGCGGCTGTGGTGAGATCGGTATGAATCTCAGCCTCTATGGCCATGATGAGCAGTGGTTGATCGTGGACTGTGGCGTCACATTCCGTGATGCGGACGGGGGCAAAGGCAGCGGGTTCGATGTTCAGATGCCCGATCCGGAATTTATTGTCGCGCGCCGCGAGCAGTTGCAAGGGCTGCTGCTGACGCACGCCCATGAGGACCATATAGGCGCTGTAGCTCACCTTTGGCCGCGCCTGCAGTGTCCGGTATGGGCGACCCGATTCACCGCTGAGATGCTCAAGCGCAAATTGGCGGAGCACGGATTGGCGTCCCGCGTACCCGTCCAGATAGTGGCGCCGGGGGAGCGTCATCAACATGGCGCTTTTGATGTGGAATGGGTGGCCAACACCCACTCGATTCCGGATCCATGCGCCCTCGCCATTCGCACGCCCGCAGGGACCGTATTCCACACCGCAGACTGGAAGCTTGATGCTGAACCGGTGGTAGGACATCGCTATGATCGCGAAGCCTACCAACGCATCGGGACCGAGGGCGTGACTGCGATGGTATGCGACTCCACCTGCGCCGACCGTGAAGGCTGGTCACTCTCGGAGGGCACGCTCTACCCCGGCCTGCTGGATGTCATTTCGCAAGCCGAGAAGCGTGTGATCGTTGCTTGCTTTGGCAGCAACATCGCGCGTTTACAAACACTGGCCAATGTCGCTCACGCAACCGGCCGCCATATTGGCCTGCTCGGGCGCTCACTCATCAATACGGCGGGGGCTGCGCGCGCGGTTGGGCTCTGGACAGAGCGCGAAACACTGGTCGCGTCTGAACATCTCGGTTATCTACCCCCGGAATCGCTACTGTTGGTGGCCACCGGCAGCCAGGGCGAGCCCCGTACTGCACTGGATCGATTGTCCCGCGACGCCTTCAGAGAGCTCAGCCTTGAGGCTGGCGACACCGTAATCTTCAGCGCTCGCGCAATACCAGGCAATGAAGCAGCCATCGCTGCTCTCGTGGCCAAACTGAAGGCACGAGGTGTTCGTGTTGTGTCACCTGATATGACCTCACAACCGATTCATGCTTCGGGGCACCCCAGCGCCGACGAACTCCGTCAGCTCTACGGCTGGATCAAACCGACCGTCCTGGTACCAGTTCATGGCGAGCCTGAGCACCTTGACGCCCAGGCCGATGTGGCCTTGACAGCGGGCGTTGAGCGACGCCTCGTGGGCCGCAACGGCGACTTGTTCAGCCTCGCCCCTACACCCGGTATTCGGCGGGGTGCGGTTCCTGTTGGGCGACTTGGTGTTGGGCGCAAGGGATTGCAACGCATCAATCAACGCAAACAAAGCCCCACCGTGTCAGGCGGCCACTGAGTCAGGGCTAACGATACGGTTGGCTGCAATAAGCTAGTTCGGCTCCAGCTCGCGTCTCTCTTCGGCAGCAGGAACGGCTTTTTCCGCGTCTCTGGTATCCGAGTAAAGCCCGTAGCCTTCGCGCCGGAACCGCCGCAACACCCAACCGGTACGATCGCCCAGAGACATCTTTCCACGAACCCGGCACGCTGCTGTGTCTATGCGACGCGTATCCATGTCCTTGGGCAGCGACCACACCGATGTCAGCAGCTCTGCGTTGGTCACCACGCGATCGCGATTGTCGAACAGGTAAAACGCGAGGTCAAATTCTCGCGGACTCAGATCCAGTGGCTTGCCATCAAGACTTACCCGACGGCGCGCAAGATCAAATCGAAACGGAGGCACCGATAGCGAATCGACTCTCACTCGATCATAACGACGCAGCGCCGCAGTCATGCGAGCACGCATGATAGTGAGCGACTCATCGATGTTGAAGAAGTGATGGGCACCGGAATTCAGTGATTCAACGATATGACGCTCATCGTCGAGGTCCGAATATACGAGCACACGTTGGCCTCTGAGCGTATGCGGCATGTCAGGCACGCGTGAGGTGGCAGAGGCGACCCGAAAGCATATGATGACAGCTCGCGATGGCTCTTCGCACCGATCAAACTCTTCCGCGCTGTCGTAGCCATTGCAGACGTACCCGAGACCGGCCACCAGAGCAGCAAGATGTTCGCGGTCTGCACTATCAGAGGCGATAAGTGCTACTGCGCGATCATCTGTACCTGGCATCTCGACAGACGTCATCCAATACCGTCCTGAAGGTTGAAGTGAATACCGCCCGCAAGAATACTCCCCTTGCACAGCCTCTGACGTGACGAGACTTACAGGACGCATGTGTTGTCAGGCGACATGCGTGATGCCACGCGTGTCTACGCTGCACAGTCCAGGCGAACTCGCCAGCCGATACGGTTACGAGTGACCAGTAGCTTGAACGCTTATCTCAATCACACGCCCCGAGCACCGACCCAGATCAGACACGGGTTGGCACGCAAAGGGAGAGACAGGGAATGGCTACACCTAGATTCGAACTAGGGACCCCAACATTATGAGTGTTGTGCTCTAACCAACTGAGCTATGTAGCCGTCGCGTCGCGCCCGAATTATCAAGAGCTGCACAATGCCTGTCAAGCAACTAATCGAGGATTTCCGCATGTGCCTCGACAGGCTTGCGCCCGTTGATGTCGAGAATGTCCTGTGGGCAGCAGGACATAACCGCTATGCAGTCAATCTGCGCGCGCCACACCACGTGATCACCCGGCGATGAAATAGGTGCTTTCCACGCGAGAGACCCGTCCTCTTCCCACGGAATATTCATGAACAGATTGATCGAGCCAGGTGTGTAAGGAATGGCATGACCCAACTCGAGCAGGGCCGCATGCAGGTTGTCCTTGCAGTTGTCATGGTAGTCGTTGCAGCCCAACAGTGCATACCTCTCGTTGTCGCACGGGGCCATGACCGTATCGTGACGGCCTGGTGACGTATCCTCCTCAAGCGTTACCAAAGCGCGACGCCGATTCGAATACAAGGCGTCACCGACACGCGGATAAAGACGCTCCCAGGTGGCCCGGCTTTGTTCCATACCGCTGAACTCGGTAAGATGGCCCGCGACGAATACCCAAAAATCCACAACCTGATGGCCATGCGTGTTCACGATACGCAAGGCCTGCCCTGCTTCCAAACGTACAGCCTTGCCTCGTCGGGCTGGAATCGTAATCACCGCGTGTACTCCGTTTCTAGTGGCCCCTGACGCAACATCCTGAACGGCTCCAAACGCCGATACAGGGGATTGTTTGGTCAGACGTTGAAGCGAAAGTGCACCACGTCGCCTTCAACCAGCACATATTCCTTGCCTTCCAGACGCCACTTCCCCGCGTCCTTGGAGCCTGACTCGCCGCGATGCTCTATGTAGTGATCGTAGCTGATGACTTCAGCACGGATAAAACCCTTCTCGAAATCGGTGTGGATGCGTCCCGCGCCTTGCGGTGCGGTCGCCCCTGCCTGCACGGTCCAGGCCCGCACTTCCTTTTCACCTGCAGTAAAAAACGTCTGTAGACCCAGTAACGCGTAACCGGCACGGATAACACGGTTCAGACCTGGCTCCTCAAGGTTCATCTCTGACAAGAAATCGGCCTTGTCGGCATCATCCAGTTGGACGATTTCAGCCTCAATCGCGGCACAAACGGGCACTACCTGTGCACCTTCTTCCGTCGCACGTGCCACCAGTGCATCCAGAGCTGCATTATCTTCAAAGCCGTCTTCAGCAACGTTTGCGATATACATCACAGGTTTGATGGTCAACAGATGTAACTGTTTAAGCCAAGCATGCTCACGCTCATCGGTCTTGACCTGTCGTGCCTGACAGCCCTGGTTGAGCTCTGCTGCAAGGCGCTCAAGGAAGGCCTTCTCGGCAATGGCCTCCTTGTTGGCACTCTTGGCAACACGCGCCACACGTTGTATCGCCTTGTCCACAGTATCAACATCAGCGAGCAACAGCTCCGTATCGATTGTTTCTACATCGTCTTGCGGGTCAACCTTTCCGGCAACGTGGATGACGTCCTCGTCCTCAAAGCAACGCACAACATGCGCGATGGCATCGCATTCTCGAATGTTGCCAAGAAACTGATTACCCAGGCCCTCTCCCTTGGACGCACCGGCAACCAAGCCGGCGATATCAACGAACTCCATTGTCGTGGGCAGAATGCGCTCCGGACTAACGATCTCGGCTAGCGCATCAAGGCGTAAATCCGGCACCGGCACCATACCTACATTGGGCTCGATAGTACAAAACGGGTAGTTTTCAGCCGCGATCTCAGCCTTGGTCAAGGCATTGAAAAGAGTCGACTTGCCAACGTTGGGTAGCCCCACAATGCCGCATTTGAAACCCATCTGACTGTCAGTCCTGTTCGATGTTGCCGCACTGCCTATCGAGTGCGGTCGTCTAGCGGTCAGAGCCCGCCAGGGCGATGACCGTTGATGGCCTTGGTAGCGACATTGACATCACCGTCGATCAACGTCGTTGACTCGCGAAGTGCGATATCGATCGCCTCATCGATACGCTGTTGATCATCTGAGCCGGCCCGCTTGAGCACGTAACCGGACACAGCACTCCTGTGTCCCGGGTGCCCGATACCAATGCGCAAACGCCAGAATTCCTTGCTACCCAAACGAGGCACGATATCGCGCAAGCCGTTGTGGCCGCCATGACCGCCACCGCGCTTTACCCTTACTTCACCCGGCGGCAGATCAAGTTCGTCGTGCGCTACCAGTACTCGAGAGGGGTCGATCTTGTAAAATTTTGCAACAGCGGCCAAACCTTGACCACTGTTGTTCATATAGTTCATCGGTTTGACCAGATGCACGCGTCGCCCCTCAACGCTCGCCTGTGCAATGGATGCATGGTAGCGCTTGTCCAGATTGAAGCTTGCGCCCAGCTGCCGAGCAAGCTCATCTATCCACCAGAAACCCGCGTTATGCCGGGTTTTGGCGTAATCAGGACCAGGATTGCCAAGGCCAACCACGAGCTGGAACTGTACGCGTTCGCCTGGCATACGACTTCTCCCTAAACGATCACATTAGCCGTCAATTCACTTCGAACAAGAGCCCGATCAGGCCATATTCGAGGCGAATATCGTTCTAAATCAATCAGCTATCGGGGTCCGACCCTGCGGCCCCAGCAGCGGGTGCCTCTGCCTCTTCGCCTTCGCTTGCGTCGGCGTCTTCTTCAGCTGCTGCTGCGCGTGGCTTGTTGACAGCAGCGATCGATCGATCGCTATCGTCGCCGGCTTCTTGCAGGTCAACCAGTCGGACACCTTCAGGTAGCTTGAGGTCCGAAAGGTGCACGGCGTCACCAACCTGCAGCGCGGACATGTCAACTTCAATGAACTCCGGAATGTTGCGCGGCAGGCAGGCAATCGCGACTTCATTCTCACTGTGTACGATGATGCCGCCCTCGTTCTTGACGCCCGGGCAGACGTCTTCACCCACGAAGTGAAGCATCGCGGTGACCTGCAGCTCGGCACCTGCGACGACGCGCATGAAATCAAGATGCAAAATCTGTTGCTTGTAGGGATGGCGTTGCACATCGCGCAAAACACTGCGAACAGGCTCACCACCGTCAACGCTGACCATCAAAAGCTGCGAGTAGAAAGCGTCGCTTTCCAGGTGCTTGGTGACCTCGTTGTGCTTGAGCAGGATCGGCTCTGGATCCTTGCTGTCGCCATACAGGATGGCTGGTACCAGATTGTCACGACGCAGGCGGCGGCTCGCACCCTTCCCGAATACCTTGCGTGACGTGGCGGCGACACTTATGTCGTCGGACATGTCTATTCCTCCGGAGAATGAAATGACACCCGAATTGGCATCAGATCAAGGGCATTAGGTGGCGGCGGTGTCGGTTGACACGTTCCACTGAATGCCCGCGGCCACGATCGAGTCGGGCCAATCTCTACCCGCGACCAGGCAGAGCCGGCGAATTTTAGCAGAACTGCCAGCCGCTCAGTGAATCAACCGTCATCTGAAAGCCAATAACGTCAACACAGACCACCAAGCCGAAGCGCTCAATCCATGTAAACCGAGCTGACCGATTCGTCTTCGTGGATTCTGCGAATGGTCTCGCCAAGCAGATCGGCCACGGAGAGCTGGCGGATGCGCGAACAGGCACCTGCTGCCTCGGACAAGGGGATCGTGTCGGTGACCACCAACTCGTCAAGCATCGACCCTTCAAGATTGCTGATGGCATTGCCGCTGAGCACCGGGTGTGTGGCAAGGGCCACAACCTTTTCTGCGCCATGTTCCTTGAGCGCCTCGGCGGCTTTGCACAAGGTGCCTGCCGTATCGACCATGTCGTCGATGATGATGCAGGTCCGCCCCTCTACATCACCGATGATGTGCATTACCTGTGCCTCGTTGGCTTTGGGCCGACGCTTGTCGATGATCGCAAGATCCGCATCGTCCAGCTGCTTGGCAACCGCCCGGGCACGCACCACTCCACCAACATCCGGAGAGACCACAACAAGGTTGTTGTACTTGGCTCGCCAGATGTCGAGCAGCAGCAAGGGTGAGCCATACACGTTGTCTACCGGGATATCGAAAAAGCCCTGGATCTGCTCTGCGTGCACGTCAACAGTAAGCACACGGTCCACGCCAGCCACCGACAGCATATTAGCTACCAATTTGGCCGTTATCGGCACGCGCGCCGAGCGTACTCGACGATCTTGACGCGCATAGCCATAGTAGGGAATGACAGCTGTGATGCGATCAGCCGATGCACGCTTGAGAGCGTCCACTGTGACCAACAGGTCCATCAGGTTGTCGTTAGTCGGATAACAGACGGGCTGGACGACAAACACGTCACCGCCGCGCACGTTTTCCTGAATCTCTACGCTGGTCTCGCCGTCACTGAATCGCGAGAGCGCAAGCTTGCCTATCGGTTGATGCAGGTAGCTTGCAATATTCTGGGTCAGTCGCGGGTTGGCGTTACCCCCGAAGATCATCAGTCGTCGATCAGCCATGCCTTGAATCCGAACCACTCGGCTCGACAGCCAAACCATGGCCCGCAACTGGCTACACCGAGGGTGTGCCTCTTAGCGAGTGTCTGCTGACGAAGATTGAGAATGTGGCTGGGCCGGTAGGATTCGAACCTACGCATGCCGGGATCAAAACCCGGTGCCTTAACCGCTTGGCTACGGCCCAGTCGTCAACAACTTCGCGTGCCCTGTCAAGGCCACACAGGACTAGTCAAACAAGACCGCCCCTTGGAAACACTACCCGGAACACTACCTGAGAGCCCGGCTTACTCAGCAATTCCGCGGTTAACCCGCGAAATCGTACAACGGCGAGGCGTTCCTCCCCTTAACTACATAACCGGTCATTCCATCCGGCAATTTTTCGGCCAATTCTCGCGCCCGCGCCTCGGAATCGAAAGCCGCAAACACACACGCCCCCGTTCCACTCATTTTAGCGGGACTGGCCCGGTAATGACGCCGCAGCCATTCCAGCGCCGCACGCACCTCGGGATAGCGAGAAGAAACCACCGGCTCGAACACGTTACGACTGCGTCCGTCCATGAAGTCACGAATTGTGATCGGACTCGTGTTCCGTGTCAATTCAGGAGCGTTGAACAATGCTTGTGTAGAAACTTGAACATTAGGATCGATGACCAGATACCAAGGCTCAGGCGGAGCCACTGGTGTGAGCTTCTCGCCGATCCCTTCTGCCCAGCTGGATTGACCATAGACGAAGACGGGCACATCGGCACTGACTGTGACACCAATGTCGGCTAACTCCTTGATGCTCAACCCAAGGCGCCAGAACTCATTCAACGCAACCAGGGTGGTTGCCGCATCCGAGCTACCACCGCCAAGTCCGCCCCCGGTGGGAATGCGCTTGGTGAGTTTGATGTCCGTACCCGCTCGCGTGCCCGAGTGCTGTTGCAACGCGCGCGCTGCTCGTACAACGAGATTCTGCTCGGGCGGGACTTCCTTGAAGTCACTATCGAGATGAATTTCGTTGTCTTCGCGCACCGAAAACTGCAGCACGTCGTTGAGTTCGACGAACTGATATAGCGTTTGGAGCGTGTGGTAGCCGTCGTTACGACGGCCGGTCACGTGCAGGAAGAGATTGATCTTGGCAGGAGCCAGCCAGTTCGTGGTCAAGTTGGTGTTACGCCTTAAAGAGAGCGACAGCGAACATCTAATTGTACCGCTCTGACGCGATATAGCAAAATTTGATCGCTCAAAATCTGCGGCAACCGGTTAGCGGCCAGGTATTCCAAGCCTCTCCACGCTGTCAACAACGCCAGTTCCGGCCTTTTCAGGTGCTGGTTCGGAAAAGTCAAATTCCCAGCCGGACAAGGCCAGACGCAAATTTGCCCCGCCACTGTTGGCGGTCACCAGTGCCGGAAGGTCCTGACCATCAACCGCTTGATAACGCAATACCCTGGCACTCCAGCGACCGCCACGCTCGTCTTGCCAGCGCAAACGCTCAAGACGGCCGCGCTCATCGCGCTCAACTTGCGTCGCCTGCTCCCCCGGCAGCCCGCGGATCCATTCGCTTACGACCCGCAATGGCACCGGAGCTGCAAGCCCGAGAGCCTGTGCGAGCAGCACCCCTGCGTCGCTACCGGTCACCGCGGGTCGGTCACCACGCTCAATACGTGCACCCGCCTCGGTCTGCACGACGCGTAGACGTCCAATTCCAAGCGGTGCCACCAACAGAATGTCACGCTGCCCGGCAAGCTCCTGCCAGATAATCCGCGCGGTCGCATTCTGTTGATCGTCCCAGAAACCGAGTGAGCCCTTGACCGTAAATGCATCGAGCGACGCCAGGTGAGCGTCGCGCTCGGCGATATCAACAGGACCCGATGACCCTTTCTCGACCGAGTCACCTCCCGAGGTAACACAACCGACGAGCAGCATCGCCAAGACACAAACGCTGATGCCCCTCATGCGCACCCGTATCCTTCGGATAACATCAGCAGATCACTGCGACAGGACGTCAGGCAGATCGAGCAAGCGTTGATCTTCAGGCGTACGTGCAAGTGCCGCTTCGCGTACCGCCAGAGCCTCAGCCTCTCGCCCCTCGCGCCACAGCACTTCAATCAGATGAGCTGCGATTTCCGGGTCGGGAAGCCTCTCAAGCGCTTCTTCCAGCAGCTCGATTGCTTCGTCATTGCGACCCTGTCGAAAACGCAACCAACCCAGACTGTCCATGATCGCTGGATCGTCGGGGCGCAGCTCAATGGCTCTCTCTATAAGCAGTTCAGCCTCGTCCAGCTTAATGGCATTGTCGACGTAGTGATAACCGAGGGCATTCAAGGCATGAGCGTTTTCCGGCTCCGCTCCGATGAGGGTCTGCAGATCCTGTTCGAGTAGCTCGGGCCGCCCTGCAGGGTCAGCCACCAAAGCCCGCGCATAGAGCAACACACTGTTGGTCGGAAACTCCTCCAGACCGGAGGTCAGTACGTCAATGGCGTCGGTGTAGGCTCCGGCCTCCTGTAGCATGCGTCCCTCAGTGGCGACGATCTGCGGCTTCAACATGGGATCAAACACGTTGTCGCGCAGCAATTGGAGTTGCTCCCGTGCCAAGTCAAGCTCGCCGGCCGCTGCCCGCAATTCGGCGGCACGCACCTGCGAGGTGACGTACATATCACCTAGCGGCACCGACTCATAGCGATCGATGGCACGGCTGGCATCGCCTTGCAAATCGCTGATTCGCGCCAACTGAAAGAGCGCGCGGTCAACGTATTCCCCGGTTTGCAGCAGACCTCTGAACCAGCGCTCGGCGCCCTGAAGTGCCCCGACCTGCAACGCCAGAGTGCCGCCGTTCAACAAGGTATCCGGACTCGCGTCTGCACCATCAGCCAACAGACGCTCAGCCATGCGCTCAAGCGCCAGAGTCGCCTCTTCGATACGTCCCACTTGAACCAATAGCTGCGCTTCGCCCAGTTGCAACTGCGTGTTCTCGGGCGCCCGCTCGCGCGCCTCTGCCAGCGTCTTCAAAGCCGCATCGATATCGCCCTCATTGGCTTGCTGCTGAGCTCGCATGAGCTGGGCATCAGGGTCACCAGGTGCCAGCAACAAGGTCCGCTCGACGGCGGCATCCGCGGCAGCCGAGTCCCCGGCTGCAAGCGCCATTCGAGCTGCGATCATGTGCGCTTGCGGCGCCGTCGGAAAAATCTCCGCCAGACTGTCAGCAACCGCTCTGGCTGACACCGGGTCCGGGTCAGTCTGCAGGACCGCGGAGACCTCTGCCCACGCGATATCGCTGGTCGCCCCCCCTGCCTCTTCGGAGTCTGATGCGTTCTCTATAAGCGCAGCGAAGCCCTCTGCCGCCTCAGACACTCGCCTCTGACGCAGCCGGACCTGCGCGCGTAACTCCAGGGCCTCGCTCGACTCTGGCTCAAGATCAAGCCAGTAGCTCACCGCTGCATCTGCCTCGTCCCAACTACGTGCATAGATAGCCAGCCGCGCCGCTCTCTCTGCAACGCGTGGATCGGCGGTGCGCGGGTAAGCCAGGCGATAACCCTCAAGCGCCAGATCAAACTGACCGCGGCGGCCAGCCAACTCGGCGATCATGATGTCGAACATCAGTTGCGAATCAGCACTGGTGCCAGCGAGCGAATCCGACCTGACGCCATCGGCCGGGAAAGCGGCGCTGCGCGCGCTGTCTCTGGCCTCATCCTTGGTCGTATCCTGAGCCAGCGCCGACCCGGTTGCCATGGGCACGGCAGTGCACCCAAGCAGCAAGGCTGGAAGACCAAAGGGGGCCCAACGACCCAGTTTTCGGCCAGAGACGCTCAAGCGCGGCGCACTACACCTTATTTTTCGCATGGCCCGAGTGTACCTTCTGACCGGAGTTGGGCCGCGACCCCAGGATCACAGCTCGATTGTAAACCGCGTTCACCGTTCTCCCATGCTTGGTGCGCGCAAACCATTCTGGAGGATATATACGTGTCGACAGTGCGACCGGTGCGTTTGCTATCCTCGCACCCCTATGCCCCTACTCGCTCTAGGACTTAATCACCACACGGCTCCGGTCGAGGTGCGCGAGCGCGCGGCAATCGCAGACGATCGCCTGGAGGCTGCGTTGCAGGACCTGCGCGGCATTACTCAAGTCAAGGAGGCAGCGATCGTCTCCACCTGCAACCGCACAGAAATCTATTGCGGCACAGACGATGGCGACCCCACGGTCATCAGTAACTGGATGAGCGAGTGGACCGGCCTTGCGAGTAACACCGCAGAGCCCTACCTCTTCCACCACCTGGATCTGCATGCGGTCACGCATCTCATGCGCGTCTGCAGTGGACTGGATTCCATGGTGCTGGGGGAGCCTCAGATTCTGGGCCAGATCAAACGCGCCTACCGGGATGCCGAGAGCGCTGGCACCCTTGGATCAGAGCTCTCGCCCCTGTTCCAAACCGCATTCTCGGTCGCCAAGCAGGTGCGTACCGAGACGGCTATCGGCACCAATCCGGTCTCGGTCGCCTTTGCAGCGGTCAGCCTGGCGCGCCAGATATTTGCAGACTTCAGCCGTCATACCGCCTTGCTTGTCGGTGCGGGTGAAACCGTACAGCTGGCGGCGCGCCATCTACGCAGCGCAGGTATCGGCAAGCTCGTGATTGCCAACCGCACCATTGAACGCGCCGCGGTGCTCGCTGACGAGGTTGGAGGCGAGGCGATCACCCTTGGGGACATACCCAAGCGACTCGCAGACGCCGATTTGGTGATCAGCTCAACAGCGGCGCCTCTGCCCATCATCGGCAAGGGTACGGTGACCAAGGCGCTCAGACAACGCAAGCAACGCACGATGCTGTTCGTAGACATCGCCGTGCCCAGAGACATTGAAGCTGAGGTCGGCGAGCTTGATCCGGTGTTCCTCTACACCGTCGATGATCTGTCCAGTGTCATTGAAGAAAATCGTCAGTCACGTGAGGCAGCGGCGATTGAAGCCGAGGAAATCGTTCGCCATCAAGCTGATCGATTCATGCGCCGTGTCCAATCGCTTGGCGCCAAGGATGCGATTCGAGATTACCGCGATAGCGTCGACGCCATTCGGATAGAAGCGCTATTCAAAGCACAGCGCCAATTGGCGGCGGGCCGAGATGCAGACGCCGTGCTCGAACAACTGGCCCACGGTTTGGCCAACAAGCTCATGCATGGACCGACAACCCGCTTGCGCGAAGCGGCGGCGCGCGGTGAGCATGAGCTGGTAGACAAGGCTCGCCACATACTCGGACTTGAAAGGCCTCCTCGCACATGACGATCCTCGCATGAAGGATTCGATACGCGGTCGACTCGAGAGCGCGCGCGAAAGACATGAAGAAGTCGGCATACTGCTAGGCGATCCTGACACGATCGCTGATCAGAATCGATTCAGGGATCTGTCGCGCGAATATGCAAGCCTGGAGCCTATCACCACCGCCTTCGCAGCCTGGGTATCGGTTGATCAAAACCTGATTGCTGCACGCGAACTCGCCCAGGATGCGGATCCGGAGATGCGCGCACTCGGTGCCGAGGAATTGCCCGAGCTTGAGTCGCAACTTGCCGCACTCGAAGAGCGGCTGCAGGTGCTACTGCTTCCGCAAGATCCCAACGATGAGCGCGATGTATTTCTGGAGATTCGGGCCGGGACAGGCGGTGATGAGGCGGCCTTGTTTGCCGGGGACTTGTTGCGCATGTACTTGCGTTATGCCGAACGCGTTGGCTGGCGCAGTGAAATGATCAGCGAACGCACCGGAGAGCACGGCGGCTACCGAGAGGTGGTCTGCAGGCTATCCGGTGAACGTGTGTTCTCGCGCTTGAAGTTTGAGTCTGGCGCCCATCGCGTGCAACGTGTGCCGGAGACCGAGTCACAGGGGCGTGTGCATACCTCGGCTGCGACAGTTGCGATCCTGCCACAGGCAGATGTCGTCGAGGGTATCGACATCGCGAGCTCTGATCTTCGTGTTGATACCTTTCGTGCATCGGGTGCAGGTGGGCAGCACGTGAACAAGACAGACTCAGCCATTCGCCTCACTCATCTACCCACAGGCGTCGTTGTCGAGTGCCAGGACGAGCGCTCTCAACACAAGAACCGCGCAAAGGCCATGGCCTTGCTACAAGCAAGGCTCCTCGACGCCGAACGCGGCAAACAGGATTCTGAACGCTCGGAGTCGCGTCGCCTGCAGGTCGGCAGTGGTGATCGCTCAGAACGTATTCGTACCTATAACTTTCCTCAGGGTCGCCTGACCGATCATCGCATCACGCTGACCTTGTACAAGCTTGATGAAATCATGACCGGCGCTCTGGATGAGGTTATTGACCCCTTGATTGCCGAGCACCAAGCGGAGTTGCTGGCGGCCTTTGAGGCGTGAAACTCGCTGACTGGCGACGCCAGGCAACTCACGAGCTTGCCGCTGTAGCCGACGAGACGGCTATTGCCTTCATCGAGGCGGATGTCTTGCTCTGTCACGTGCTGTCGCAATCACGCAGCTGGTTATTCGCACACTCCGATACCGTGCTCGACGCCGCTGTTGTAGATCGGCTTGATGCCTTGCTGCTCAGGCGCCTGGCTCAAGAACCCATGGCCTACATCACCGGCGACTCCGAGTTTCGTTCGCGCAACTACCGGGTCACACCGGCGGTGCTCATACCGCGAGACGATACCGAGGTACTCGTAGACGCCGCAACAACCGCCATCGCTCAACGTCTGGCGGCGGAGGGTAAATGCTCCGCGCTGGATGCCGGCACCGGCAGTGGCATCGTTGCGATCAGCCTGTGCAAGGAGGTGCTGCACCCTGGCCTTGTGGTGATGGCCAGTGACCGCGACAGTGCCGCTTTGCAACTTGCCCGCGAAAATGCCAGCTCGCTTGATGCGGCTATCACATTCATTCAGGGTCACTGGATACGCGCCCTGGCTGCAGAAAGTGTGGACGTGCTGATCAGCAACCCACCGTATATCCCACTCGAAGACTCGCACCTGCAGAAGCTGAAAAACGAGCCACAGGTGGCGTTGGTTTCGGGCGTCGACGGTCTGGACGCAATCAGAGAATTAGTGATAGATGCGAAGCGTGTCTTGCGTCGCCAGGGTGTGCTGTTGCTCGAACATGGCTACGATCAACGCAACGCAGTCCGTGAGCTACTCGAAGCGGCTGGCTACGTTGACATCGTTTGCCATCAGGATCTCGCCAAACACGACCGTGTGACGGGCGCTCGGCTTGCTGACATCAGGAGCACATAGAATGATAACCACAGATGCAAAGGCCGATAGCTGGGCTGCCATTGATCTCGGCTCCAACAGTTTTCACATGGTGGTGGCAGTGCAGGATGGAAGCTCTATCCGACATATCGATTCCATTCGCGATGCGGTAAGACTCGGTGCCGGGCTGGATCATCGCAAACGTCTCTTGCCGGAAACCGAGGCACGTGCTCTTGATACCCTCGCTCGCTTCGCGGAGCGATTGCGTGGCGTACCGTCAGAGAATATCCGTATGGTAGGCACCAATACCCTGAGACGTGCACGTGGCGCTCGGCGGTTCATGCAGCGTGCCGCAGAGCTTGTTGGCTGCCCGGTAGACATTGTCTCAGGCCGAGAAGAGGCTCGTCTGATCTGGTCTGCCGTTGCACACACACTACCCGAGACTGCAAACCACCGTCTGGTTATCGACATCGGTGGCGGCAGCACTGAACTGATCATCGGCAAAGGGCTTTCACCGATTCTGATGGAGAGTCTCAACATTGGTTGTGTCAGTCTGATGCAGTCAGTCTTTTCGCGGCGCAAGCTCAAGCCATCGAGCATGAAGGAGGCCATAACAGCGGCACAGCTTGAGCTACAGCCTGTTGCAAAGGCCTATCGAGATCTTGAGTGGCAGGACGTAGTAGGTTGCTCCGGAACGATCAAGGCGGCCGCTCGCATGCTGGCCGAGCTTGGCCTGACTGACGGTGTCATCGAACGCGCAGCACTGCACGAGCTGATCTTTGATATTGCAGAAGCCGGCGGCACTGAAGCACTACAGCTTGAGAGCATCAGTCAGAGTCGCCGGGATGTCATCCCCGGTGGCTTGGCCGCGCTCTACGGATTGATGAAGATTCTCGATATCCAGACACTGCAAGCCTGCAATGCAGCCCTGCGTGAAGGGCTGATCTTCGACATGATCGGTGCCAGTGACTATCTTGATGTCAGAACACAGACGGTTGAGAATCTTCAATCACGCTTCCTGATCGATACTAACCAGGCGGCACGCGTAGAGCGCACAGCTCATGAGTTGTTTGATCACGTTGCCAAGACCTGGAATCTAGACCCCGACGCTGACCTAGACTTGCTGATCAATGCAGCCCGCCTACATGAGCTCGGCATGGGGGTCGCACATACTCAATACCACAAGCATGGCGCTTATATCCTTGAGCACTCAGATCTACTCGGCTTCAGTCTCGGTGAGCAGAACGCTCTGGCGCTGCTGGTACGGTGGCATCGGCGCAAGATTGATTTTGAAGCCTTTGACACACTGCCGGACTCAGATCGTGAGCGCTTGTTAAAACTGCTCGGTCTATTGAGGCTCGCAGCGTTGATGCATCGTGGTCGCCACGATGAGCCCCTGGACGATATCCGACTTCGTATTAGCGAGGGTCGCATTACAGTGAGCGCCAGCCAGGACTGGTTGGACAATCACCCTCTGACAGCAGCGGAGCTCACCGCCGAAGCTGAGCGCCTGTTACACGTAAATATCCGACTCAAGATTGACAAGTCTTGACTTGTTCGACGAGTCTTGACTGAGACCAGGCGAGCAGCCCTCAATCCGAAAGATCTCGTCCGTTAAAGCGATCGATCAACGTCTGCTGTGCACTGAAGGGCTCGCCTTCGTCACTGCGATGCTGCACACGCCGATACGCACCATCGCTGTCAAGATTCCAGGCAAAGGCGTCATCGCGCAAATAATATTCAAGACACTCCTCGCGAATGCGAATCCCGGCCTCACCGGTTACCGGGACCGCTATCTCTACCCGGTTGAAGAAGTTGCGGGGCATCCAGTCGGCACTGGCGATGTAAACCCGTTCATCGGCATCTGCACCAAACCACCACACCCGCGAATGCTCCAGAAACCGTCCCAGCACTGACACCACACGGATGTTGTCTGAGAGACCAGGCACACCAGCGCGCAAAACGCAGATACCTCTGATTATCAGCTCAACCTTGACCCCCGACGCAGACGCCTGGTACAAGGCCTCGACTACACGTGCATCTACCAGTGAGTTCATCCGCGCAAGGATTCGCCCCTGCCCGCCTTCTTGCGCGATGCGCGTTTCCTGTTGAATTCGTTCCAGCACAAATGAATGCATAAAGAACGGTGCTTGCACCACTCGCTTGAGGTTCTGTGTCTGGCCGAGACCCGTTAACTGCGTAAATATTTTTTGTACGTCATCAGTCAGCGATTTACTCGACGACAGCAAGCTGATATCCGTGTAAAGACGCGCCGTAGTTGCGTGGTAATTACCGGTACCGACGTGCACGTACTTCTGGAGGCGGTTCTTTTCGCGTCGCACCACCAACAACATCTTGGCGTGGGTCTTGTACCCGACCACCCCGTATACCACTTGAATCCCCGCTTCCTGCAGGCGAGTGGCCAGAGCGATGTTGGCCTCCTCGTCAAAGCGTGCCCGCAACTCGATCACGACCGTCACATCCTTGCCTGCCAGCGAGGCGTCCATCAAGGACTTCACAAAAGCGCTGCGGTGCCCGGTGCGGTACAAGGTTTGCTTGATCGCGAGCACATCAGGATCAGATGCCGCCTGACGGACCAACTCTATAACCGGCTCATAGGACTCGTACGGGTGATGCAACACGATGTCACCCCGTTGTTTGATTACTGCGAAAAGATCCGCTCCCTGGTGCACCGTGTTGGGTACCGCCGGTACGAAAGGCTCGAACTTGAGATCAGGGCGGTCGATTGAATCGGGTATGGAGATCAGCCGATTCAGATTGACCGGCCCATCCACGCGATATACATCCCCATCGTCAAGCCGAAACTGTTTCTGCAAAAACTTGATAACGCGGTTCGGGCAATTGGACGCGACCTCAAGGCGCACCACATCACCAAAATTGCGCTGCATCAATTCACTCTCGAGCGCGCGGCGAATATTGGCTACTTCCTCGTCCTGTACATACAACTCGCTATTTCTGGTGATCTTGAACTGGTAGACACCGAGAGGCTCCATGCCACTGAACAGCTGTGCAATCTCAGCATGCAGGATCGACGAGAGGAATACGAAGGCGTGAGGCTTGCCAGAGATCGATGAGGGCACAGCGATCACACGTGGCAGAGAGCGCGGCGCACGCACCAGCGCATAACCCGAGTCTCGACCAAAGGCATCAACGCCACGAAGGTCGATCATGAACGTCAAACTCTTGTTGGTGAGGCGCGGAAACGGATGTGCCGGATCCAGCCCGAGAGGGCTCAACACTGGAGCAATCTCGTTTTGAAAGTAGTCGCGCACCCAGACTCGGGTTTCATCGTTCCACTGCGTTCGGGGCAAAAAATGCAAGCCTTCATTTGCCAACTCTGGCAACAGAAGGTCATTAAGCACCTGATACTGACGCTTGACCAGCGCATGCGTGCGCCGACGAATCATGGAAAGCTCCTGCATCGGAGACAAACCATCGATCCCTCCCCCTTCAACACCACCGAGAATCTTTTGTTTGATACCAGCTACCCGGACTTCAAAAAACTCGTCCAGATTGCTACTCGAGATACAGAGAAACCGCATGCGCTCGAGTAACGGGACTCGCGGGTCGGAGGCCAGCTCAAGCACGCGTTCATCGAAAGCGAGAAAGCTCGTCTCGCGATTGGCGAGTAGCAGATCGCGCGTCGTCGGGCGTTGAAACGTCTGGGGGCGCAGCATCCGGTCGGCAGGCGGTGAGCCAACCGGGGTTTCGGCTTTTGACTTGTCATGTCGGCGGTTGTGCGCGTCGCTCGCTGAACGGCGTCCCGGTTTTTTCTCCTCGCTCATTGACCGTTGTCCAGAATGTGATAACGCTGATATGTCGATGCCAGCAGTGCAGGCCACAGTTGCGCCACAAAATCGGCCAGTTCGTCCTCCAGAGCCCACAGCTGCTCACTGCATCGCGCCAGTGGCGCCATGGCAGCAGAGCGACGCGACAAACGTTGCAAGGTCTGCTCCACCCCCTCTCGAGTTGCCCAGCGCTCCAGTAGCTGCTGCTCACGCATGACCTCGGCAAGCCGGTCCAGGCCAGGCGGTAATTGCGCTCGGTAGAGCGTTAGCACCCGATCAACCTCCAGCGCATGCTCAGCCAGAGTACCGCGCCCGAGGCTTGCCGTATGCAGGCTCCAATGCGCGGCGAGGTGATAGTCAGCACCCACATCGATAGCGATGCCGCAAAAACGCCGCAAGGATTGCGGAAAGCGCGCTCTGAGAGTTGCCATCCACGTCGACCGATCGGTAAACGCGTCCACATGGCGGTGCAAACGAATGCCGAGGGCCACCCGCCTCGGATGAGCACTGAGGTCTCTGCCGCGCACGAAGTCACCGGCAAACTGGCCCACCATCACCTCGTCATCATCGAAGGCGAGCAGGGAGTGCGCAAGGAAGTTCATCGCCTCATGCTACATCGCTATATGCTACGAGAATATGGATTCTTCCACACACATACGACACGCCCGGCATCTGACACTCCCCCAAATCGGCTCTGAGGGTCAGCAAGCTCTGGAGTCGGCACGCGTGCTGGTTGTGGGCCTCGGGGGGCTCGGATCACCGGTTAGTCTGTACCTGGCGGCAGCAGGTATCGGAAGAGCACCGGCTGGGCGACTTGTGCTGGCAGACTTCGACACCGTTGAGCTGTCCAATCTGCAGCGCCAGATTGCCCACGACACGACACGTGCCGGCATGCTCAAAACGCATTCAGCACAAGCTGCCTGCCTCGCCATCGATCCGGAACTGAACATTGCCACCATTGACCACGGGCTCGACGATGAGGATCTTCAGAGTCTGTTGCCAGACACGGATCTGGTACTCGATTGCACGGACAATTTTCCCACGCGTTTTGCGCTAAATGCCGCCTGTGTGGCGCATCGAGTACCGTTGGTGAGCGGCGCCGCCATTCGGTTTGACGGACAGATCAGCGTTTTTGACAGCCGAGCCCCGGATGCGCCTTGCTATCGATGTCTCTACAGCGAAGGTGATGAGACAGCTGACAACTGCGTGCAAGCCGGCATTCTCGGTCCCGTGGTGGGGGTTATCGGATGCCTGCAGGCACTTGAAGCGATCAAGCTGCTGGTGGGTATCGGGGACAGCCTGGCCGGTCGCTTGCTGCTATTCGACGGGCTGGCAGCGCAGTGGAATGAAATCCAGTTGAGTCGCCGACCGGATTGTCCTGTCTGCGGCACGCAGACTGGCAACACCTAGTGGCCGCGGCTCAAGGCCGACCCGAAGATGACTCGGCACTACAGGGTGACAACTCAATGATGCGTCGGACCGTCGTCTGATTCTTGCAATGACTCGTCACCGCTCAGATGACCCGGCGCCAAGCTGAACAGTGCGCCGACATCCACGGCGTCATAGCAATACCTGGCATCACAGAACTCGCAGGTTATCTCGACGTCTCCACGCTCTTCGAGTATGGATTCCACCTCTGCTTGCCCGAGCCCTGTCAACATGCCATCGGTTCTATGTCGCGAACAACTGCAGTGGAAACGCGGCTCGTGGCTATCGAGCAGGCGCACGTCTTCCTCGTGATACAGCCGGCGCAACAGGGTGTCGGGCGCAAGTGAGACAAGCTCACTTGACTCCAGTGTGCTCGCCAACAACGTCGCTCGCGCCCAGCCCTCATCTGCGGATTCTGGATCCGAGGCTGCCGGCACGCGTTGCAATAGCAAACCGCTGGCAGCGTTTTGATTCACTTCGAGCGTCAGCTCTGTGGGCAACTGCTCACTGCTGCGAAAGTAGGCGGCAATGGCGTCAGCCAGAGTGTCACCCTCGAGCGGCACGATCCCCTGATACGGCTCAGCACCGTCTCTCGCTTCAATCGTGATAGTCAAGCGGGCGTCAGGTCCAAAGCAGTCAACCAGCGTCGCCTCTGCCGCCGGCACGCCACTCCATCGCGCCAGTCCGCGATAACTCGCGTCGGCTGCTACCTGGACCACCAGCAAATGTACGGCGCCATCACCCCGTACTTGAAAGGTCATGCGTCCATCAAACTTTATTGTCCCTGCCAGCAATACCGCGGAGACAAAAGCCTCACCGAGTAATCGCTCGATGACCGGCGGGTAGTCGGTATTGGCAGTGGCCTCGCGCAGGCTGTCTCCGAGACGCACAAGATCGCCGCGTACATCACAACTCTCGATCAAGAATCGCCGACGCTCATCGGTCGAGGTCACCATCAATGCCCTATCCGGATCATTCGACATGCAGGGTGTTTATCACCAGGTTGACGCCTTCAACGCGCCGGGCAATTTGCTCCGCGCTGCCTTTGATTGATGAGGTATCCACAGTACCGGCCAGGCGTATGACGTTGTTTGGGCGTGTGCTGACAAAAATGCCCTGATGAGCTGTCAGCGGTGATGCCGCCAGCGCCTCACGTACGCGCCCGGACAGCTCAGCGTCATCCTCCAGGGCTGCACCAAAAGTAATTCCGGAGTTGTTCTCGCAGGCACTCAAGACAAGCCATGGCAGACCCACGGCAAGCAATAGAGCGCGTCTACGCACAGCGAATTTCAACGACATAGAAGCCTCGTTCAACATACGCAAATTCCCTCAAGCCACCTGCGGCATGGTAGCGCACAGTCAGAAAACCGCGACATCCCAGATGCACTACCGATGCGTACGCTCTGGCCTCTCCACACGCTCAACAGTCTCTCCAGGTACCTGGCTCAAATGTCCAGTTTTGCCTTCAAGGCGGCGTTTAGCTGGGCCGGGTTGGCCTTGCCAGCAGAGACCTTCATGGCGGCACCAACCAGAAAGCCCATCAACTTTGTCTTGCCTGCACGGTATTCAGCCACCTGAGAGGGGTTAGCCGCGATGACCTCATCGACCAGCGAATCGATCGCACCGCTGTCAGTGATCTGCTTCAGCCCTTCGCGCTCGATGATCTCATCGGCTGTATCGCCACTCTCCCATAAGGCCTCGAACACGCGCTTGGCGATCTTCCCGGAGATGGTGTCATCCTCAATGCGCAGCAAGAGCCCGGCAAAGCGCTCGGGTGTGAGCGGAATGTGCTCAAGATTCAACTCATCTCGTTTGAGTCGACCGAACACCTCTCCGATGAGCCAGGTAGAGGCAAGTCGCGCTGGCGCACCCGCGGCCACGGCCGCTTCAAACCAGTCGGCGGTTGCGCGATCGTTGGTCAGAATCGCAGCGTCGCCTGGCGCCACACCCAGACTGTTGACAAACCGTGCTCGGCGAACGTGTTGCAACTCTGGCATCGCCTCGACAACTGCTGTAACAAAACGCTCATCAACCACCACGGGAGGCAGGTCCGGGTCCGGGAAGTAGCGGTAGTCATTGGCTTCTTCCTTTGAGCGCATGGCGCGCGTCTCATCGGCTTCGGGGTCGTAGAGCCGCGTCTCCTGTGTCACCGTACCGCCGTCTTCGAGCAGCTCGACCTGCCGGGTGTACTCGAACTCGATGGCGCGTTCCAGAAATCGAAACGAGTTGAGGTTCTTGACCTCGGTGCGGGTGCCGAGTGTCTCGCTACCTGCAGGGCGGATCGAAACATTGGCATCACATCGAAACGAACCCTCTTGCATATTGCCGTCGCACACGCCGATCCAGCGAACCAGCGCATGCATGTGACGCGCATAGGCCACCGCTTGAGCCGCCGAGCGCATGTCAGGCTCAGAGACAATCTCAAGCAAAGGCGTCCCGGCCCGATTCAGATCAATCGCGGTAAAGCCATCGAGCAAGTCGTGCACCGACTTCCCTGCGTCTTCTTCCAGGTGCGCGCGAGTGACACCAACCTGCACCGTTGTGCCATCGTTCAGCGCGCACTCGACAACACCCGGGCCAACGACCGGTAGCGCCATTTGTGAGATCTGGTAGCCCTTGGGAAGATCAGGATAAAAATAGTTCTTGCGTGCAAACACCGAGCGTCGAGCAAAGTCTGCCCCTATCGCTGTTGCCAGACGCACAGCATGGGCAACTGCCTCACGGTTGGGCACCGGCAGCACACCAGGCAGGCCCAGATCAACGGCACAAGCCTGACTATTGGGCTCTGCACCAAACGCATTGGCTGCCCCCGAGAACAATTTTGACTGCGTTTGCAGCCGCGTGTGAATCTCAAGACCGATGACACATTCCCAGGCAGCACTCATGAGGTGGCCTCCGGTATGACAGCGTGCCACCCTGTCGCTTGTTGAAAGGCATGAGCTGTGTTGAGGAGGCGCTCTTCATCAAATGCACGAGCGATCAGTTGCAGACCTACAGGCATTCCATCAGCGAATCCGCAGGGCATCGACAGTGCAGGCAGCCCACACAGATTGGCCGACACGGTATAGAGATCATTCAGGTACATCGCCACAGGATCATCACTCTTGGCCCCGCGGTTAAAGGCAACTGTGGGTGTCGTAGGCCCGGCGATGACATCCACCGAGGCAAAGGCCTCATCAAATTCATCCGCGATCACCTGCCGGACTTGCTGTGCCTTTTTGTAATAGGCATCGTAAAAACCTGCCGAGAGCACATAGGCGCCAATGAGAATACGTCGCTGAACCTCGCTACCAAAGCCTTCTGCTCGCGAGCGCTGGTATAGATCGGTCAGGTCCTGCGGATCTTCACAGCGATGGCCAAAGCGCACGCCGTCAAAGCGCGACAGGTTGCTTGAGGCCTCTGCAGGCGCAACGACGTAGTAGGCCGAGATACCAAGTGACTGCTTGGGCAGCGAAATCGACACCAGTGTAGCCCCGAGGGACTCCAACTCTGCAAGTCCGTCCCTTACAACGATAGCAACCGCCTCATCCAGACCATCTGCAAAAAACTCCTCGGGCACGCCCACCCGCAAGCCCTTCAGGTCCTTGACCGAGCGCATCGCAGCGAGCCAGTCAGGTACAGGGTCAGCACTGCAGGTTGCATCTCGCGGATCCGCACCAGACATCGCTTGCAAGACTTGCGCGCAGTCCTCGGCAGTGGTGGCAATGACACCACCCTGATCAAGACTGGAGGCAAAGGCAATCATGCCGTAGCGAGAGACGCGGCCGTAGGTTGGCTTGATGCCTGTTACGCCACAAAAGGCCGCTGGCTGACGAATCGAGCCTCCTGTATCAGTGGCTGTCGCGACACTTGCCAGGCGTGCGGCTACCAGAGCCGCGCTGCCCCCTGAAGAACCGCCGGGCACGGTGCCTGCTCGCCAAGGGTTGTCCACGCCCCCGAAGAAGCTGTTTTCGTTGGATGAGCCCATGGCGAATTCATCCATGTTCGCCTTACCGAGCGTCACCATACCCGCAGCGTTCAGCCGTTCGACGACGGTGGCGTCGAAGGGTGAGGTATACGACTCAAGCATGCGCGAGCCGCAGGTTGTGGGTAGCGCACGAGTACAGAAGATATCCTTGTGAACCAGTGGCACACCAAGCAGTGGCCCCGAATCACCCTCGGTGCGAGAAACATCTGCCACGGCCGCCGCCTCTAGCGCCGCACCAGCACCGACACTGATGACACTGTTCAGAGTCTTGTCGTGCGCATCTATGCGCGCAAGACAGTGTCGGGTCAGCTCGACACTTGAGATTTCCCCCGCTGAAAGAGCCGCGGATTGCTCGGTCAATGTGAGCTGGTGCAATTCGCGGTTGCCGACAACACTCATTCGATGACCCTCGGCACGGTGAAATACCCCTCGTGAACCGCTGGCGCGGGCTTTTGCAATTGCTCACGCTCGTCGGTCTCCGTAATGACGTCCTCTCGTAACACCAGCTCGCTGGATACTGGGTTGGACATCGGCTCTATGTCACGGGTATCGACACTGTTCAGCCGATCGACGAATTCGAGCACACGCGAGAGCTCGGCGGCGATCGGCTCGAGCCGCGATTCTTCAACGGACAAACGCGCCAGATGGGCGATGGTCCGCACTTCTTCCTTGTCGAGTGACACAGGTTATCCCCGGGAGCTTGTGCAAGTGAGCCCGCGCGCAATGCGTCGCGAGGCGACCGCGGAATCTAGCATAATGAGGGTTCTACACCGGCTGAATGACACCCCTTACATGCCAGATGATCGCGATGGCCGACTCGAGGCTCTGGAACTCAAGATCATGGAGTTTGAACTGGCGCAAAGCGAGCTCGATGCCGTCGTAATCAGCCAAGGTGCAGAAATCAGTCAACTGACCAAGGCGCTCGAGGCGGCATTGGCTCGCCTGGATGCCAGCAAACCTGACGCACCTGACGACTCAGACAGCGCCGAGGGAGGCGCCATTGTTCACGAGTTGCCGCCGCATTACTGAGTGCGCACTCGCCGGCAACTGATGGCCACCCTATCCCCAACCCCATTTCCAACGCAGGAACCAACCCCCTCAGCGCCCCAGTACAACCGACAGCCCGGCGCCGGTGCGCTCGAGAACGTAGCGAGGCACCGCCAGATTTCGGTCCGCGTACTGGTCGCGCAGGACCCTTCCAGCCCCGTCGTAAAGAGAGGCTCGACACTCATCGACAAAGCCCGGCGCTGCTGGATCAACACGCTGATCGGTCTCGATGCTGGCCTCGGCGACAGGGCACCCCTGATCGGTACCCAGCGCAATGGCAACAAACCATTCGGGCTCGCGCGAGCGCAGCGAGTTGGTCATGGCCGTTGGTTGCTCGGAATCGAGCGAATCGGGATCGCGCAAGCGCTGCGTAGCGGTTACCTCAGCGGATTGCAGAGCGGCGATCATCTCGGTGCTTCGCCGCTGAATCAATACCGGCCGCCCCTCCCACAAGAGACGCCGCGTTTGCCCGGGGTTCAAGGTGCTGACATCCACTTTCAGACCTGGCACTCTCGGGCGCTCGTCCTCGCCAGAGAAGAAAAACGCGAACAACACAAACAGAACCGCACACACCGCCAGGCTCAACATGGCTTTGACCACCACGCGCAAACGCAGGCGGCGCGTCTGATTAACTGTGGATTCATTGATCGAATTCATGGCAGCACCATATCGTGACAAGCCCCGTGCCGACAATCATCGTGCAGAGTCGTGAACTTGGTGACGAACTGGGGTTGCCCGAGCTGCCTGCCAGCAGTGACGACACACACGCATGGCTATTGTTTCGCGATGCTGCCGGGCTCGCTTTGCGTCGCGATGATGGCGTCAGGATCAACGCAGAGTTTGTGCAGGGACGCAGCGCAGCACGTGCTCGCGAGGCCTCATTGGCAAGTCAACCCCTTGCCAGGGCGCTCGGTATCGCTCGGCTGCAAGCGACCGGGCGGCAGGTGACGCTTGTGGATGCCACAGCAGGGCTGGGCGTGGATGCCTGGCAGGCAGCAGCATTGGGTGCTGATGTGACCTTGCTAGAGCAAAACCCCATCGTGCACGCCTTGTTGGCCGATGCCCTGGCGCGCGCTCGGGCGTGCAGGGATTCGCGCGTGCAAGTGCTTGCACAGCGTATGCACCTGATTCGAACGGATGCGAGAGCCTGGCTGAGACACGGCTCAGGTGGCGCCTCAGTCCCGCGCCCACAGTTGGTCTATCTCGATCCGATGTACCCCGCTCAACGTCGACGCGCCCGCTCCCGCAAGGGCATCGAGTCGCTGCATGCGCTGGTACCACCAGGTGATGACGAGGGCCTGTTGGACGCAGCACTTCTGGCTGCATCGGTTCGTGTCGTGGTCAAACGTCCTGTTGGCGCGCCGCCCCTGGCAAACACCTTTGGTGTAAACCCGGATCCTGTCAGGGCGCCAAACACGCGTTGGGATCGCTACCTGGCCCCAAAGTAGCCAAACCCGGCACGCTCACGACATCAACAGCAATGACACCAGTGGCACCACATTGAAGACCAGAAAGACGATCTTGAACAAACCGAGGAAGGCGTACATCAACAGGTTGTAGTGATCGCGCGACATAGGAAACCATCGGCTTTGCAAGCGATAGACAGTGTCCGGCACAAAGGCGCACATTGCTGTCCAGAAAACCAGTAGCCCGCCATTGATGAGCGTGCACCACTTGAAAAAGCCGATCAGTATTTCGATGCCCATTGAATTCCCCTCATGGCGTCGCAACCTAATCCCTGAAATTCTGAAATTGTAGCGGGATGCCCAGCTCAGCATCCTTGAGCAACTTCATGGCAGCTTGCAGATCATCACGTTTCTTGCCAGTCACACGCAATTGCTCGCCCTGAATCTGCGCTTGTACCTTTAACTTGGACTGCTTGATGGTGGTCGTGGCTCTTTTGGCGATCTCCTTGTCGATGCCCTGGCGCACATCGAGCGCCTGACGCACGCCTTTGCCGCTGTTCTCAACCGGCTTGGCATCAAGGCATTCGATATCAATACCTCTGGACACCAGCTTCTGGTAGAGCACCGGGTGCATCTGTTGCACCTGAAAGTCACTGTCCGCATGCAGCATCACACGCGTGTCCGATAGCTCCACCTTGGCAGAGGTGCCCTTGAAGTCAAAACGGTTGCCGATCTCTCGGCTTGCCTGATCAACAGCATTGGCGAGTTCGTGCGAATCGACTTCGGATACCACATCAAAAGACGGCATGTAAATGTCCTCCCGGGAATGCTTGACCGTTGATCACGAGAAATAGCTGCAAGGCCACAGGGTAGCGAAGCTGGCTCCGGTATGCTCACCACATGAATACGGACACACCAAAGGAAGCCACAAAAGATGGCTTGGACCCCGCACTTGGCCAACCAGCCGGAGACAGCAACGACGCCTTGATCGAACCACGCAGGGACTACACAGCCAGTAGCCTGTCGCGCCATGATCTGGATGCAGACCCGCTTACACAGTTTCGGCACTGGCTGGCCGATGCGCGTGCCGCCAAACTGGTCGATGCAACGGCCATGGTACTGGCAACCGTTGACGAGGGTAGCCGGCCGCACTCGCGCGTGGTCCTGCTAAAGCGCGCAGACGCTTCCGGTTTTGTCTGGTACACCTTTCAGGACAGTGACAAGGGTCGCCAACTCGCAGCGCAGCCGTATGCCGCCCTGCTGTTCTACTGGTGCGCCCTTGAACGTCAGGTACGCATCGAGGGACGCGTGGAGAGACTCGATCCGGCAGAGGCGGACGACTATTTCTATTCGCGCCCTGAGGGCAGTCGATTCAGCGCCGCTGCATCACAGCAATCAGCACCGGTTGACAATCGTGCGGTACTGGAGGCACGTGTTGCCGAGCTGCACCAGCAGTATCCTGACGGCCACGTCCCGCGCCCTGAAGTCTGGGGTGGCTATCGCCTGGTGCCTGATCGCTTTGAGTTCTGGCAGGGTCGCAGCGACCGATTGCACGATCGGTTTCAGTATCGCGCAACGAATGCCGAGGTTGCGCCTTCGCAGTGGGATGTCACACGCATGCAGCCCTGAACGTAGAGCTCTGATAGCGAGCTCACGCCTCAGGCAGCAGTGCGATCCGAGAGCCTGTCACCCAACCAACGGGTGAGCGTCTCCGCAAGCTCAAGCGGCTCAAGCGGCTTGGCAATATAGTCATTCATCCCGGCCGTCAGACACCGCTCGCGATCACCTGCGAGCGCGTTGGCGGTAACCGCGATGATCGGTACCGCTATACCGCGTGACCGAATGTGCCGGGTGGCATCAAAACCATCCATGACCGGCATCTGACAATCCATCAGAATCAGATCGGGCACTTGAGCATCGACCGCATCAACGGCCTGTCGGCCGTTGTCCGCAAATCGCACCGACATCTTGTCTGCGTCGAGCATACTCTCTACAACCAATTGGTTGATGCTGTTGTCCTCAACAACCAACACATCGATAGGCTGACCAGGCGCTTTCTCAGCGGGCACGTAGGTGCCGGAGGCCTGCGCTCCAGCGCCCACCTGTTGAGCTGGGCTCTCACTGGAGATCGCTGGCTTTTGCGCGAACAGTCCACTCGCGGACAAGCGCGGCGCCTTGGCTTCTGTCATGGGGAGCTCGACCAGAAATCGTGTACCAATGTCAGGCGTACTGCTCAAGTCGATCGTGCCACCCATGAGCTCTACCAACTGACGAGCCACCGTCAGGCCGATGCCCATCCCGCCTTGCTTGCGGTTACGAAAGCCGTCGCCCTGGGTAAAGAGCTCGTAAACATCCGCCAAGCGGTCTGCAGGGATACCGACCCCGGTATCCTCAACGATAACGTGAAGCCGCGGGTTGTCACCGCGCGCCGCCGCCAGACGCAGCTCGACACTTCCAGTCTCAGTGAACTTGACAGCGTTGTCTACCAGAGAGAACAGGATCTGACGAAGCCTGTCAGGATCTGCGTGCAGCCAGGCGGGCACGCCCTTGTCTATCGTGAATGACAGGCTAAGCCCCTTGATTGTTGCAAGCGGTCGTACCGAGCGGTCGATCGCGTCGAGCATGGCTTGCGGGCTTACCGCGACCGGCTCAAGCTTCGTCGCATCCGCGTGCAACAGTGTCGCGTCGAGCAGTTCGTTGACCAGTGCGAGCATCTCGTTGCTGGAGGCTACCAACAAATCAAGGTGGGCGCGCTGGCTGTCGTTCAGGTCACTCGCAGCCAGAACGTTGGTCATACCGATAACGCCATTGAGCGGTGTGCGAAATTCATGACTCATTCGAGCCAGGAACTCAGACTTGGCTTCACTGCCTACTGAAGCAAGCTTGTGCGCCTCATGCAGCTCATGATTGCGCCCTGAAAGATCGCGTACCAGTACCTCATTTCCGAACTTGAGCAGAACTGACTTACGCAGTTGCGCATGCAGTCGATTGACGACAACCAGTTGACCGATGATGAAGATCAAAGCCGGAAACACCAACAACTTGACCTGTGGGTCAGGCTGCAAGGCGAATAGCGCCAACAACGGCAGCTGTGCCGGGAAGACCATCGCGTAGAACGCCGGCAACCAGTGTGCATAGGCTGCAACCGAGCCGAGACTAACGGCGATTGGAAAGAACGTGATCATCATCTGTATGGCAAAGCTGAGATCAGGCCGCCAGAAAAAGACGATCGAGCCCCACAGACAACCCATCGCACCTATACAAGCAACACTTGCATACACTCGCAAACGTAGTGAGCTGAACAAACGATCACCACACTCGGAAACGACCAAGCGAGTCACAATCAACACGATACCGCAGGCTGCCCATGGCGCTAGTGTGTTCGCCCCCATCTGACTGCCGAGCATCAACACCGCAAATAAAAAGGAAATCGCACTGACCATAGCGGCCATGCGACCTTGCTCGAACAGGCCGCGTATCAGCTCCCGCCGAACAGCAAGCTCTTCCTCATCTGATGGTCTGCGAAATACGTTCAAGCGTCTGGACTCATGTGCCGGAGGCAATCACCTCTTACACAGTCGTTAACGTCCGACAAGCGAGAAAAACAAAGCCCAGCGGCCCCACGCTAAACCGTTGCGGGATCTGCATCACAGTTGCCCGAGGGCCGGTGTGATGCGCCACCAGGAAACGTCAAGCGAACCCGCTCGACGCTTCAGGCCTGATGCCCGGTTGCAGATGCCGCTTGCTTGTCAGCGTGATAGGAGGAACGCACCATGGGGCCACTGGCCACATGCGCAAAGCCCATTGACTGCCCGAGTTTTGCCAGCGCATCAAACTCGTCCGGGTGCACAAAACGCTTGACAGCCAGATGATCGGCGCTGGGTTGCAGGTACTGACCCAACGTCAGCATGTCAACCTGATGTTCACGCAGATCAGCCATCACGACCTCGACTTCCTCAATGGTTTCACCCAGCCCAAGCATCAATCCCGACTTGGTTGGCACTGAAGCAAACCGCTGCTTGTGCCGTCGCAGCAGGTCAAGCGACCAGGCATAGTCCGAACCTGGCCGACATTCCTTGTACAAGCGCGGAACAGTCTCGAGGTTGTGATTGAACACATCGGGTGGGTTATGCGACATCGCTTCAAGCGCCATGTCCATGCGACCACGATAGTCAGGCACCAGCACCTCTATGCGAATGCCGGGTGCAGCCTCACGAACCGCTTGGATACAGGCATCAAAATGCCCTGCTCCACCATCACGCAGATCATCGCGATCAACCGAGGTAATGACAACGTACTCAAGACCCAACCTCGAAACCGCCTCGCCGAGCTTGCGCGGCTCGTCGGTGTCGAGCGGTTGGGGGCGGCCGTGCGACACATCGCAAAAAGGGCAACGCCGAGTGCAGATATCACCCATGATCATGAACGTGGCTGTGCCCTGACCAAAGCACTCACCGAGGTTGGGGCACGCGGCCTCCTCGCAGACAGAAGACAGGTCCAGCTCCCGCATCATGCGCTTGATTTCCTGCACGCGCGGGTTGTTCGATACGCGTGCTCGAATCCACGATGGCTTCTTGAGCAGCGTCTCTGGCTTCTGGACCTTGATCGGGATGCGTGCGAGCTTATCCGCGCCGCGCTGGTGACCCTCGGGGTCGAATCGGGACGGCGCAATGACCGTCTCAGTGCTGGAAATATCGCTCATGGGTTCAGTCTACCAGTGTCGTCAGCCCGCCCACGACGCCTTGAGCGGCGCCTGATCAGCGATTCGAGCATCCATCGGGGCAAGGGCTGGTGAGTGCGGAGGTGATATTGGCAACCAACTGTTCTGCCAGCTGGGCAGTAGCGGTGCCAATACCCTGATCCTGCGTGCGAGTGACTGCCATATCGCGGTAACCACAGGGGTCTATACGCGCGAAAGGTGCCAGGTCAATGTCGGCATTGAGCGCCAACCCGTGATATGAGCAACCACGCCGAACGCGTAGGCCGAGTGCAGCGATCTTGGCGCCGTCCACATAAACCCCAGGAGCATCGCTGCGCGCGACCGCGGTGACATCGTGGCTCGCGAGCAGATCAATAACCGAGTTTTCCAAAAGACTCACCATGTCCCTGATGCCCATGCCCCGGCGTCGCAGGTCAATCAGCGTGTACACAAGGATCTGCCCCGGCCCGTGATAGGTCACCTGCCCACCTCGGTCCGTCGACACCAGAGGAATATCGCCAACATCATGGACGTGCTGTGCACGTCCTGCCTGCCCCAGGGTGAAAACGGGTGGGTGCTCGCACACCCAAAGCGCATCTGGCGTGTCAGCGTCGCGGTTGTCTGTGTAATCACGCATACGCTGCCACGCATCCGGCTGCGTGAGCTGACCGAGATAATCAACGAGCAGCGTGTCGGGCGCGGGCGTCACAAGGTGAACAAGACCCTGGATTCGGCGTGCAGGGCGGTATAGATTGCCTCGAGTTGTCCTTGACTGGTGGCCGTGAAATACACACGCACCGAGAGGTATTTGCCACCGCTGGACTCTCGCGTGTCTATGCGTTGTGGCTCGCCGGGCGCGACAAGCGGTAACACCAATGACTCGACCAGGTCTTGAAATGGCACACCGTCGAACGTGTCGTTCAAACCCATAGCCTTGACCGAGAGCTCAGCGGGATAGCGGATCAGCGACTCTTCGCCATCCAGCCCACGGTGCCCGCCGTTTGTGTCTGTTGTGCTCATGTAGGCACTCTGGTGGCAAGGCTGCCGCGTTGCAAGTCAGCCGTGCCTCTTACCAACGCTAGTCGAAGTGCCGCATGATCGAGTGACGCATACGCAGGAAAAACCCACCCTCCTCGACCTTCTGCAAGGCCAACAAGGGGACCTCTTCCAACACACGATCTCCGGATGACAACACACTGCGCCCCAACTCATCACCGATACGTGTCGGTGCGCGAATGTAATCGCTGACCTCGATCTGGCTGTGCAACTCCTCGAAGGCGTCACGAGGCAAGGTCAAATACAAGTCTTCGGCGACACCAAGGGCAATCGACTCCTGCTCTCCCATCCACATCCGGGCCTCGCTGATCTGCTCCCCGGCCGCGTAGACACGACGTGTATCAAAGAAGCGAAAGCCATAGTTGAGCAAGCGTTGACTCTCAGCGATGCGCGTCTTGTCACTGGCCGTGCCGAGCACGATGCTGATCAGACGCATGTCCTCACGAACCGCACTCGCCACAAGGCAGTAGCCCGCGGATTCCGTGTGGCCTGTCTTCATCCCATCCACCCGGTCATCACGCCACAGCAGTGTGTTGCGGTTCTTCTGGGTAATCTCGTTCCAGGTGAATTCCCGCTCGCTGTAGAGCGCATAGGTTGTGGGGAACTCGCGGATCATCGACCGTGCGAGTATTGCCAGATCACTGGCCGTGGTGTAGTGGTCTGGATGTGGCAAGCCTGAGGCATTGACATAGTTTGTGTCTGTCATGCCCAGCGAGTCGGCCATGCGATTCATCATGTCTGCAAAGCCTTGCTCACTCACAGCCACGTGCTCTGCGAGCGCCACACTTGCATCGTTGCCCGATTGAACGATCAGACCTCTAAGCAGATCGGCCAGCGGTACGACCGAGCCTGACTCTACAAACATCCTTGAACCCGGCATGGCTTGCGCAGCGTCGCTGATAATCACCGGCTCATCCAGCGTCAGACTGCCACGGTCCAGTTCTGCCGCTACCAGATAAGCTGTCATGATCTTGGTCAAACTCGCAGGCTCTACCCGCTTGTCCGGATCCTTGGATGCGAGAACTGCACCGCTGGTGTGATCCAGCAGCAGGAAGCTGTCAGCCGAAAGCTGCGGTGGAGACGGCAAAGGCGCCCCGGCATTGGCCAGGGGTGCCCATAGCGCACTCACGAGCAGAACAACATGCAGGCCAGCATGCAGACGCATATTCAGGTGCCAAGGGGCCTTTGCACGAGCGGACTGGCGAGTTGACAGGGGAATGCGTGAAAACATCAATCGGGTCATGAGTCTCAAGTCTGGAGCGTCAGCGTACCGTCGTTAAACGCGCGGCACGCACCATGGTATAGCTTTGAACACCAACAGATGCCAGTGCCGCTACCGTTGCGTCGACGCTGCTGGCGTTCAACGGTCCGAGCCGCACGCGATACAGCTCAACCTGCGAGTCGTGCTCGACGCGACCCGGCACTTGAAGTTGACTGGCAACGCGCTGCAGCTCATCGGTTGCACTGCCGTCGTCTCGGAAAGCCCCGATTTGAATCCAGTGGCCTTGCGGCGCCGTGACACTCGTCGCGGCAGCACTGGACGGGGGCCTGGACGTCGAAGAGCCGTCAAGCGGGTCTGTAGCGCCAGTCGCAGCGTGTTGCGGCTCTTCTGGTGACACATGATGGGTCGATATCGCTTCGATATGGACCGGAGCGGTGCCGCTGTCGAGCATGTCGAGACGTACCGCGGCGCCGTAGGACAGATCGATGATGCGGTCGTCAACAAACGGCCCACGATCATTGACCTTGACGATCAGACTCTGCCCCGTGTCGGTACGGGTGACGCGTACAAAGGTCGGCAGCGGAAGATGCTTGTGGGCCGCGGTCATAGCGTGCATGTCGTAGGGCTCACCGCTGGAGGTATCGCGCCCGTGAAATTTGGACCCATACCAGGAGGCGACGCCTGTCTCGACAAAGCCTGCCGCCGAGTCAAGCACGGCATAGCGTTGCCCGAATACCGTGTACTCAGCCGTGTTTCCAATACGGGACTTTGGCAAGTTGCGTACAGGTTCAGTGAGCCCGGTATGCGCCAATCGCGCATTACCAGGCCCATCACCGGGCAGGCCTTTGCTGATCCCGGCGGGCGTACCACAAGCACTCAGGGCGAGCGCTGCAAGGGCCAGAACCAATGGCGGCAGCCCAAGACCTGGGCGACATGGCGATCGTAGCGAGTGCACTGTCATAGGATGTCCGGTGAGCGCCACTGCGGCGCCCAGGACGGGCACCGATCAGCGCACTAAGTCGAGCTGTGGGTCGAGTTCACGAGCCAGCTCGAGCACGGCACGCGCGTACAACCGACTGTGGTTGTAGCGCGTGATTACGTAGAAATTGTTATAGCCGATGAGCGTATCTTCGCCATTGCCATTGTCAAAACGCATGACCGAAATCGGGCTGCTCGAGGCAATGGCACGCGCCAGAGCTTCTGTAGCAAACCCCGCTGCCGCAATCTCACGCGGATCAACGGATGGTTTTAGCGCATCGCGCTCCCAGTTGGCCATCGACGCCGGCGCTGCCTTCCATAGTTCGGCCACCGACTCGCCACGTTGCCAGCCATGTTCCGCGAGGTAGTTGGCTACCGAGCCAATGACATCGGGAATACTGCTGAACAGATCAATTTTTTCATCGTCATCGAAGTCCACCGCGTAAGCACGATAGCTACTGGAGATGAACTGCGGCAATCCCATGGCACCCGCGTAGCTGCCGAGCATTTCGTCCAACGCCCAATTTTGCTCGGTACCCAATATCAGGTACTCGGTCAACTCCGAGCGAAAGAAGGCCGCGCGCGGAGGATGATCGAAAGACAGGGTAGTCAGGGCGTCCAGGACACCGAAGCGCCCGGTAATCCGGCCATAAAAGGTCTCAACCCCGATAATCGCTGCAATTACAGCGGGGGGCACACCGTAGCGGTCGAAGGCCGCGGCAAAGAGATTGGCGTGTTTGACGAGAAAGGCCCGCCCGTCCGCAATGCGATCTTCACCGAGAAAGATCGAACGATAGGCGGGCCATTCGAGGCGCTTTTCCGCAGGCCTCCGAATCAACTCCAGTACGTCCTCATTGGTCTGCAGATCGGCAAACAAGCCCACCAAGCGAGCATGATCGAGGCCGTGCTCAGTGGCCACGTCCTGCAGGTAGTCGCGCACCTGCGCCCGTTGCAGCATGCTGTCAGCGCGCGCCGTACCACTGACCGTGGTGAGGAGCGCGGCGATCAACGCAGCGCTTGGCGCTACACCGGCGGCTCGACTGGGCATCACGGATCGTGCAAGTGAAAGGATCATCACGACGACTTGCCTGTGGTTGCGTACCAATCAATGTGGCCTCTGCCCTGCTCCTCAAGCCAGGCATTGGCGGCCGAGAAGTGCCGGCAGCCAAAGAAGCCGCGGCGAGCCGACAGTGGCGAGGGGTGAGGGGCACGCAGCACCAGATGCCGAGAGGCGTCAATCACCTGCCCCTTCTTCTGCGCGTAACTGCCCCACAGCAAGAACACCATCGGTTGTCCATGCACACTCAGGTGTTCGACCACGGCATCTGTAAAGGTCTCCCAGCCACGCCCCTGGTGGGCCGCAGCCTGCCCATGCTCCACGGTCAACACGCTGTTCAGTAGAAATACACCCTGCTGAGCCCAGCCCACCAGTGATCCCCGACCCGTGCGCTGCAAGCGGGGCTCACCACCCGCAAGGTCCGCGTCGATCTCCTTGAAGATGTTGCGCAGAGAAGGCGGAGGCGCCACGCCATCAGGCACTGAAAAGCTCAGACCTTCTGCCTGACCAGGACCATGGTAGGGATCCTGCCCGAGGATGACCACGCGCACATCCTCTACCGCCGTGAGCGCAAAGGCACGAAACCAATCGGTGCTGTGCGGGTACACCACAGCGCGTCGGGATTTCCTGCTTGCAAGCCAAGCCCGCAGCTCCTGCATGTAATCCTTGGCAAATTCTGCCTCGGTACAGGCTCGCCAGCTACGGTCGATCACCGCTGCCCGCCTTTCAGTCGTGCCCGACCCCGGGTTGACTTGCGGCTCGGCAGAGCCTTCCACGCCGGTCGCTGACACAGCTGGCTCTTTGGTAATAGCGTCATCAGTCTGCATACAGGCAGTCTAACCGCCCTGCATTGAGCCATGGTCATTGGGCGACTATCATCGGGGGCTACTGATCAAGTGCCGGACTCGCCGTCATTCCTCTTTCTCGCCCGTCGGCCGTTCAGCGGCCCCCGTCAGCAGGCGCCTTGCGCGTCGGTTATCTGACAGTGCTTGTTGTAGCGGCCCTGCCCTCGGCCGCCGCCGCTGCGCTGTGCCCGATTATCGAGCCCCGCAATGACTTCCGACTGGACCGCGACGCAAGCGCCACAGCGAGTGACACGGTAGTCGCAGACGACGCAATATCCGCTTCAGCTGAGGAAGTAATCAGCGAAAACGGCATCATCTTTCTGAACGGTGGAGCAGAGCTGGGCTATCAGGACCGGCGTATCTCGGCTGAATCCGCTGAATACAACACTGTCACCGGAGAGGTTTCCATAGAAGGGGACCTGAGACTTGCTGGCGAGGGTATCGAGCTGTCTAGCGAGGATGCCGATCTTGATCTTGACGACGATCGTTTTTCAACCGGTGAAACGCGCTACCGTATCGGGCTCGACGGACGCAGCGCCACAGGTAGCGCCGAAAGCATGTCCGGAGAGCCGGGGGGCAAGTTCTCGCTGCAAGGCGCAACCTACTCAACCTGCCCCCCTGAAAAACTGGATTGGTACATCCGCGCTGACCGCCTGTCGCTTAACACCGAATCCGGTGTTGGAGTCGCCTACGGCATCAGCATGAGATTCAAGGAGGTACCAATCTTTGCACTTCCTGCGTTCAGCTTTCCCATTGGGACACAACGCAAGACAGGCTTTCTGGCACCTGCCATAGCACGATCCGACAACACCGGCTTTGAGTTCATCCTGCCGTGGTACTGGAACATACGCCCCAATCTGGATGCCACTCTGACACCTAGATTGCTGACAAAAAGGGGGCTGCAATTACAAAGTGAAGTTCGCTACCTCGACACGCAAGGCAGCTGGGCCTTATTCAACGAAACCCTGAAAGATCGCGACGACGATCACCAATGGCGCAGCTTTTCTCGTCTGACTCACAATGGCGGATTTGGATCGAATATCAGTACGCGCGTAGATGCATCAATCGTAAGTGACAAAGACTATTTCGATGACCTTGGCAATAATTTTCAGCTAGCCCGTGTCACACATCTTGAGCGGGTAGCTGAGTTGGTTTATGAAGACAGCTGGACCAAGGCCGCTGCACGTTTTCAAGGTTTTGACACCGTTGACTTGGCCAGCGTCGATGAAAACGACCAGGTAAACATCGCAGACACACCTTATCGCCGCGTACCGCAGGTCACGCTATCAACTCGTGCGCGCCAGCAGCCTTTCGGCATATCTGCAAGCCTGGATGGGGAGTTTGTCTACTTTGACAGACGCGACTCGGTTACCGGCACACGTATTGATCTGTCTCCTCGATTGTCACTGCCGCTAGGGGGTGACGCCTGGTTCTTTGAGCCCAGCATCTCACATCGCTTTACCTGGTATGGCCTGAATGACAGCGGCCCCGAATTGCCGAGCGCATCGAGCCGCAGTATCAACACAGTCTCGGTTGACACAGGCTTGTATTTCGATCGGGTTTTGAACAGCGATGGCTCGGTGCATACACTTGAGCCTCGGATCTATTTTTTGAAAGTACCTTTCGAGAATCAGGAAAACGTGCCGGTGTTTGACTCGAGTGCGTTTGATTTCAATTTCTCCCAGCTCTTTCGTGAAAACCGTTTTAGCGGTGCAGATCGCATCGCCGACGCTGACCAGCTGTCGCTTGCCTTGACATCAAGAATCATCGATGGCTCTGATGGCCGAGAAACCCTGAGTGCAGCGATAGGACAAATACTCTATTTCCAGGATCGCCGCGTCCGCCTGCCGGATGAAACCTTCGATGACGGAGACTTGATCGACACGCGAGACACATCAGACTTTGTTGCCGAGGTTTCGACCAGACTGCGACGCGACTGGTTAGCACGAGGCAACCTGCAATGGAACCCTGATCGCAATGAGACCGCCCGTGGATCCCTGCTGGTGAGCTACCAACCCGACGATAATCGTGTGTTGAATTTTGGGCACCGCGTCGTCAACACCGGCAGCCGCGCGGAAACCGAACAACTGGATTTTTCGGTACTGTGGCCCGTGTTCGACAATTTGCGAATTGCTGCTCGTTGGAATTACTCACTGGATGCCGACATCAGTCTTGAGTCACTGTTGGGCATTGAGTACGACAGCTGCTGCTACGCCTTGAGATTTGCAGCAAGGCGCTATATCTCCGACGATGATGAAGAACATGACACCAGTGTGTATTTGCAGCTGGTGTTGAAGGGACTCAGCCCAATCGGCCAGAATTACGGAGCCATAGTCGAGAACGCCATTACCGGCTATCGCGACCTTTACTGACACGACACAGCCGTCTTATGCGATTTACCAAACGATCAGTCCTGGCAGCCATTGTGCTGTTGTCCAGTACGGCGACCCTGGCACAGGATACGGTTATCGACGCAATTGCAGCGGTCGTCAACGATGACGTAGTACTGGCAAGCGACGTAGCTGCCGAGACCCGATTTCTGCTCAATCAGGCGCAAAGCGAGGGCAACACCCTGCCCTCGGGGGAGGCCTTGACACAGCGCGTTCTGGATAGACTGATAGACCAGGAAGTGCGCAAGCAACAGGCGCGTCGTCAGGGTATTTCCGTGGATGCCAACGCGGTCAATCGCTCCATTGAACAGATCGCGAGCAATAACAACATCGATGTACCACGCTTGCGCGAGACCCTGCGCGCTCAGGGCTTTGACTACAGCCGATTCAGGCGCAATATCGAGCAAGAACTGCTGTTGCAGCAGCTGGTACAGCGAAACGTAGCCGCACGCATCAACGTCTCGGAGCAGGAGATTGACGACTTTGTCGACGCGCTCGACAGCGATGTTGCCGAGCAGCGGCGCTACCGCATTGGGCATATTCTTGTCGCCATTGCTACAACCGCCTCGGCTTCTGAACGTGCCTCAGCAAAAGAACGCGCCGACAACATACTTGCGAAACTGACCAACGGTCGCGAGTTTGCAGCTGTTGCTGCCGCCGAATCTGACGGAGCTCGAGCTCTGGACGGCGGGGATCTGGGCTATCGCACGCTGCAAGAGGTGCCTGAATTTATCGCCACCGCCGTGCGATCAATGAGCATCGGTGATCTGGCAGGTCCGTTGGAGTCCCCCAATGGCCTGCACATCATTACGTTAAGCGATACGCGCAGTAGCGATCCCCGTCAACGTGAGGAAACTCTGGCTCGGCATATCTTCATATCCGGGGATGATCAGCAAGCCGAGCAACGTATTCGCGCCATACGCGCACGTCTGTCTGCTGGCGAATCCTTCGCAGCTGTTGCCTCGGACAGCAGTGACGACCCTAACAGCGCACCCGATGGCGGCGAGCTTCCCTGGTTTGCCACTGGTGAAATGCCACCGGAGATGGAATCCACGGCGGCCAGCGCCGCCATTGGGCAGGTCAGCGCTCCTTTTCGAACGCGCTTTGGGTGGCACGTGCTCGAAGTACTGGATCGACGCAGCCGGGACATCGATACAGCCGATATCCGCTCACGAGCCGAGGACGTCATTCGCCAGCGGCGGGTGGAGCAGGAAGCGGAGCGCTGGATGCTGCAGTTGCGAGCAGATTCCTTTATCGATATTCGCAGTTGACGGTGCAAGATTCAACAAAACAGCAGGCTGATAGCGCCCCGCGCATCGCATTGACACCGGGCGAACCGGCCGGTATCGGTCCCGACCTCGCTGTCTTGCTCGCCCAGACCTGGCGCTCGGCTGAGGTTATTGCAATCGGGGATACGGCCGTACTTGCAGCTCGCGCGGACGCACTCGATCTACCTCTGGAGGTCCGTCCGTTTGACCCCGAGGCTCCCACGTCCGACGACCCCCCGGGTACCCTGTGTGTGCTGGATGTCGCGACGGCAACAGCTGTAACGCCCGGCACTCTGGATCCAGAGAATGCGCACAGCGTCCTGAAGACTCTGGACATCGCTGTGGATGGCTGTATGGACGGTACGTTTGCCGCGATGGTTACTGCGCCGCTGCATAAAGGCGTGATCAACCAGGCAGGCGTCGCGTTCTCCGGGCACACTGAATATCTTGCCGAGCGCGTCAATGCCATACCGGTAATGATGCTGGTCGCGGGTGATCTGCGCGTAGCCCTGGTGACGACGCACCTACCGCTTGCCGAAGTGGCAGCGTCGATAACAAAGGAACGCCTGACGCGCGCCATTCGCACACTGCACGCCGACCTTGTGACGACCTTTGCGATTGAAGATCCGCGCATCCTTGTCGCTGGCCTGAATCCACATGCCGGCGAGAATGGCTACCTCGGCCGCGAGGAAATAGACATCATCGAGCCGAGCCTTGCCCAGCTGGCGGCCGAGGGCATGCAGCTGATTGGCCCCTTACCTGCCGACACCCTGTTTACCCCGCAGCATCTGAACGATGCTGACGCCGTTCTTGCGATGTACCATGATCAAGGCCTGCCGGTCCTGAAGTATGCAGGCTTTGGCCAAGGCATAAATGTGACACTGGGGCTACCACTGATTCGTACCTCGGTTGATCATGGCACGGCCCTCGACAAGGCTGGCAAAGGCGACATTGATCCGGGCAGCTTGTTTGCAGCACTGGATCTGGCGACCAGGCTTGCCAACAAGAGTCAACCGCTGAGCGACAACGCCGACGCACCGTCACAATGAGCCATCGCGCTCGTAAACGATTCGGGCAAAATTTCCTGAAGGATCGCAGCATCGTCGAGCGCATCGTTGATGCGGTCGGGAAACCTGACGACACACCACTGCTTGAAATCGGCCCCGGCCTTGCAGCACTCACGCTGCCTCTGCTGCAACGGCACAAGCATCTCCACGTCATCGAGGTAGATCGAGATCTTGCAAGCCGGCTGGAGGCGCGCAAGCTCGACGGGCTGGTCGTGCATGAAGGCGATGCTTTGGATGTTGATTTCGCAGCCCTGGCCCGGCAGCTCGACACAGACGGGGATCCCGCGCAACTGCGCCTTGTCGGAAATCTGCCCTACAACATCGGTACGCCACTGATACTCAAACTGGCCAGGCAGCATACGGCTGTGCGCAACTTGCACGTCATGCTGCAGCTCGAGGTGGTAGAAAGACTAGCGGCAACGCCTGGGCACAAGCACTGGGGGCGACTGTCAGTAATGACCAACTCAGTCTTTCATATCACCCCTCTTTTTAATGTGCCAGCGGAAGCCTTCGATCCGCAGCCCAAGGTCCAGTCAGCTTTCGCGCGTCTAGTGCCGCGAGCGGTTATACCTACAGCAGATGAGCTGGACGCTCTTGAACAAGTCACGCGGCTCGCGTTCGCGAACCGTCGCAAGACACTGCGTAACAATTTCAAGGGTGTTCTGTCACCTGAGACCCTGATTCAAGCCGGAGTCGACCCGGCAGAGCGCGCCGAGCGGCTGGAGTTGTCGCAGTTACGAGCCCTTGCTGAGGTGTTACCAAGGTCTGCCAGTGCTACGATGGCAGACCAAAAAAAATGAAATCGCCGCGAGGAGTGGCTCATGCACGGTGAAAACAGCGAGGGCATAAGCGTTGATGTCGAGACGCTGTATGTGGAATCTGAAAGTGACCCGACAAGCAACCGCTTTGTGTTCGCCTACACGGTCACCATTCGCAATGTTGGCGATCGCCCCGCTCGGCTTTTAACCCGCCACTGGGTCATTCGTGACGCCAACGGCAAGATTCAGGAAGTTCAGGGAGAGGGCGTTGTCGGAGAGCAACCTCACCTCAAACCTGGCGAGGGTTTTCAATACACCAGCGGAACCATGTTGGAGACCTCGATGGGCACCATGGGTGGTAGCTACATGATGATCACCGATGACGGGGATGAATTTCGCGCACCCATTGCTGATTTTCTGCTGTCAACGCCACGCACCTTGCACTGAGTCAATGCGAATGCGGCGCTATACGCGCTCTGCGGTAACACCATGAGCCGTTCGTGGGTCATAGGCGATGTTCACGGTTGCCTTGGGGAGCTTGAAGCGCTCATCGAACAGCTCGGCGCTGACCCGGAACACGATCACTTCTGCTTTGCCGGCGATATCGTGAACAGAGGCCCTGCATCACTCGCCAGTCTGCGTTGGGTCATGAGTCTCGGAGACCGAGCCAGCGTCACTCTCGGAAACCACGATCTGCATCTGCTCGCCACCTTGCATGACGTCAGACGCACGGGCAAGCGCGATACCCTGGACGAGATACTGGCCGCACCGGATCGCACCACCATCATTGACTGGTTGCGCACGCGGCCCATACTGCACGACAACAAGGCAGGCTTTGTACTGGTGCACGCAGGAATCCACCCTCACTGGACACTTCACTACGCGCGCAAGATGGCGCGCGAACTGGAGCAAGCGCTCGCTGCTGATGACTACGCAGATTTTCTGGCCCACATGTACGGCTCGGAGCCTGCGCACCCAAAAGATGCGAACACGCGGTATCAGCGCTTGCGAGCAAGCGTTAACGTGTTTACTCGCATGCGCTTTTGTCATCGAGATGGCCGCCTGGATTTCGAGCAAAGCGGCCCACCTTCCGGTGCGCCGTCGCAGCTGCTCCCTTGGTATGCCCTGCCGGACCGGAGGCGATGGGAAAAACCTGTTGTATTCGGTCACTGGTCAGCGCATCCGGCGATCGCTCCGGCGGGGATCATCCCCACCGATCGCGGATGCGTCTGGGGAGGCTGGCTGGCCGGTTTCAACGCCGAGGGAGGCAGCATGCGAAGTGTTCGCTTCACCGCATGAACGGTGTGAGTCGATGTGTGAAACAAGCCGCTTGGCCGCCACTCTGCGACACAGTCCACATCCTGTGACCCGATTAACACCGGAAAATCGACTGTCGATGGACTTGTCACATCATTTGTCACATAAGTGCACATACACTGCTCCAACTCAGAATTCATCGTATCCATCTGGTGCTCGAGACCGACGCACAACACACACTCTTGTCGCAGGCAAGTGCACTCGCCGTGAGGTGCGTGGCTCTTGTTGCTCTGTGGCTGGGCGCGGCTGTTGTGGCGCCAGCGACGAGCGAGACATCAGAGGCAAACGAGACAACGGAAGTCGATGCACAGATCCGAATACGTGTCATCGATGCACCGCTTCCCCTGGTGCTCGAAACTCTGGCAAACAATGCCGGACTTGAGGTGCGTATAGATTCCCGCGCAGCAAGCAACACCACAACCATCACGGATACCTTGAACGGATCGAGCGAAGGCGAGCTGCGGCGTATCGCCGGCAGTCACGGTCTCGCGTTGTTCATCGATGGCAATGTTGCGTGGATTGATGACGTCAATAAACGGCATTCAGCCACGATCGTGTCGTCGCGTGATGTCGCTGCCAAAGTGTACGACCTGCTCGTTGAACAGCCAGTGGTTGATGAAGGGCTTGTGCGGCAAAATCGCGGCACACTGGAATTGACCGGCACACGTGCTTTCGTTCAACTGACTGCGCGACGCGCCAGCTCGATCATCGACACAATCATGACCGAGGCAGCAGCCGAAGAACCTCAAAACAAGACGCCTCGAACCGATCAGCCGGACACCAAAAGCCGGGCAGCAGCGGGGGATCTTGCAGGCGAGAAAGCCCTGAGCGAGCCTGTTACCGCCTCAAGCTTGCAGCCTGTTGTACTTGACAAGGCGCCTGTATCGAAACCAGCTGTGGGTCGACGAGTCATACGCTCGATCACCGATGTCCCTGGATTCGACACCGACTACACCGAGTAAGCCCGGGTGTATTGAAAGTGCACAGTGATTCGACATTGAACAGGCACCGACAATGAACCGAGTTGACCTTGAACAGACAAGCAGCACCAAGGCAGCGCGCAAGGAGAGCCGTGCATCGACGGCGTACGTTGATGTGGCCTTCATGCTGCTGGCTGTTGGTGCCTTTGTTGTTCTCGGCGTTCAGACGCTCAACAGCAGCACATCCGGTGACAGCAGCATTCAGTTGTTTGTCACTGACCATGAGGCAACTGATCACTTTGGTGGACAGATATCCTTGATAGAAACCGCACCTTCAGTTCAAGTCACGCGCGCTGATGGCATACGCTTCATGGTCGGTGATGAGCTTCCAGGTGGCGCCGTACTGACAGCCATCAACGATACAAGCTTGATGCTCGAGGCTACAGATCAGGACATCCTGATCATGCTGCCCGAAGAGCCATGAAGCTTAAGTCGCGGCGGACTATCCAGCACGGCTCTGCAACGCACTCACTCACTCATACCGAGGTGACGTTCGCGAGCAAAGGTGTAGATACCCGTTCCTACCACGATAGTCGCACCTAAAAGCGTTAGTCGATCCGGAGTCTCGGCAAAGACAACCCAACCTATCGCGACCGCCCAGATCAGTCCGGTATAGCGAAACGGCACGATAAACGCGACCTGTCCGGTTCGCATGGCCATCACGATGCCCTGCATCCCAACGAATAGAAAGACCGAGGCACTTGCAAGCACCAACAGACCATGCGCTGACAACGGCACCCATGATTCGGTCAGGATCAGGCCTGCAAAACCACCAATCGTAATAACAGTCGCAGAAACCACCGTGACTCCAAGGGACGGTATCGATGTCGGAACACGACGTGTGAAAAGATCACGGCCCGCTGAGAAAACCACGCACCCAACAGCAAACACCAGAGCCGCAGCTTCAAACCCTTGTTCGGCTCCCGGGCGCAGAATGATCAAGACACCTGCCAGGCCTGCTGAAATCGCTACCCAACGGCGCCAGCCCACATGCTCTTTCAAGAACATCGCGGCACCCGCTGTTACCAATAGGGGCATAGCCTGCAATACTGCAATGATTACAGCAAAAGGCAGGCGTGTTAAAGCCAGTAGAAAGAACAAGGTCGCCAACAGCTCACATGCCGCTCGCAGCAGTACAGTCGGGTTCCTGGCGATTTTGGCAAGATCGCGCAAAGGCAGTGACCGAGCCTTGTTTGTTTGTGGCAAACCGAGCCACAAGGACATCAGTACCAACAGAAATACACCCCTGACCGACATGGTCTGAGTCACAGGCAACATATCGCCAAGACTCTTGACAAAGGCATCGTTGATGGTAAACCCGGCCATAGCCAGCACCATGTACCCAGCCCCTCGCAGGTTGTCCGCTTGCCGAGGCTCTGGCATGGATGATGGCCTGGGCGATGACTCTCTCAAACGCGTCGCTCGAGCACGCAATAGTGAATGGGTGTGCCGCCTGTGTCTGACGGCGGTGGTGATGTTCGCTGAACCTCGTCCCACTCTTCCTCGTCAAATGAGTCCAGCCACGTGTCACCCTCAAATGCCTGATCAATTCGGGTCAGATAGAAACGCTCGATCAAGGGCATCGCATCCCGGCAGAGCCCCGCTCCTCCGATAACAAAAACCTCTTCGACACCATCGCGCCGCGCCTGCTCGCGCCCCAGGCTCAAGGCCTCTTCGAGCGAATGGGCAACTGCAACGTCATCAGACTGCCATGCAGTATTGCCGGTGACAACAATATTAGGTCGTCCCGGCAAAGGCTTACCGATCGAATCATAGGTTTTGCGGCCCATGATGACAGGCTTGCCAAATGTGATCTTCTTGAAGTGTGCCAGCTCTCCGGGTATCCACCAAGGCATGCCACCCTCCTTACCGATGAGTCGGTTGATATCCATAGCCAGCGCCATGGCGATCCTGGGAGGGGCTTCACGCCCGTTGGGAACTTGCATCACTAAGGGCTATTTGTGGCGGGTCGTGAAACTTACTACAGAACCTTGGGTTCAGCACCAGACACTGGCGTCAGCTACCGGTCAATCCGATGGAAAATCGTCTGTCCGACACAAGTTCAGGCTCGATCAGCAGCGATCACCGCTCCTGACGTTATCAGCTCCTCTATGCGTGATTCACTAAATCCGTATTCTGCAAGGACTTCCCGACTGTGTTGGCCCAGAAGAGGCGCAGCATGATCGACCGAGGCCGGTGTCTTACTGAATTTCACCGGGTGCCCAATCGACTTGACGGTGCCTACCGTGGGATGCTCGACATCAACGATCATCTGGCGCGCCAATGCCTGAGGATCCTGATGCATCTGCAGGATGTCGTTAACCGGACCTGCTGGCAGTCCCGCCTCCTCCATACGTCTGAGCCAGTTGTCTGTTGTGTCCTTCACCAACTGTTCGTTCAGCAACCCGATCAACTCGGACAAATTTTGCTGGCGTGCCGCATTCGACGAAAAACGTTCGTCATGGTCCAGCTCCGGCGCGTTGATAACCTCCAGAAACCGTAGCCAATTGCTCTGATTGGCAGCACCCACATTGATCCACCCATCGCTGGTCTGAAAAGACTGATAGGGCGCATTGATAGGGTGCGCTGAACCGAGAGGTTCCGGTCTTTGACCAGTGGCAAAAGCAATAGCGGACTGCCAGTAGGTCTGCACGATCGCCGCCTCGTAGAGTGACGTATCGACTTTCTGACCGCAACCTGTCTGTAGCCGATTGGCAAGAGCAGCACAGATACCCATCGCTGCCAGGATGCCGGCATTGATATCCGATATAGGGGCTGCGACCTTGACGGGAGGTCGCCCGGGCCCCTCTCCGGTGATAGACATCAAGCCCGACATACCCTGCGCGATGAGATCAAACCCACCGCGCTCGCCGTATGGCCCTGTACGCCCAAAGCCGGATATCTCGCAGTAGATCAGGCCCGGATTCATTGCCGAAAGCACTTCATACGAAAGGCCAAGCTTCTCCATAGTGCCCTTGCGATAGTTCTCGACTACGACATCAGCCTCTGCCAGCATCTTTCGCAAGACCTCAACACCGGCGGGGTCCTTCAAGTTCAGGGATATGCCTCGCTTGTTGCGATTCATCATCATGTAGGCGGCAGACTCATCACCCACAGCCGGTGGCACGAAGCGCCGACTGTCATCGCCTGTGGGCTTCTCCACCTTGATCACTTCAGCACCCATATCAGCGAGCATTACCCCACAGGCAGGACCTGCCATGATGTGGGCCAGCTCGATGACCCGCATACCTGCCAAGGGGCCAGATTTGGTTTTTGTATCGACGGTTACCGGCCCTTCCATTCCGGTGCCTCCTTGGCAAGAAAGGCTTCCATACCTGCGCGGAAATCTTCGCTCCGATAACACGACAGAAGCAGATCAGAGTCGTCAACCTGTTGCGCATTGCGATTGCGCCGCATCGCCTCCTTGGTGGCGCGCAATGTCAGTGGTGCCATGGAACCCACGTGCTCGGCCAGGGACGCAGCACGTTCAAGCATCGCCGATTCATCCGCCAGAATCTCACTGACAAGATTGATCTGCAATGCCTCAGCCGCCTTGATCAAACGTGCCGTGAAGATGATCTCCTTGACACGCGCAGCGCCGATAACACCTGCAAGTCGTGCTAGGTTTGCAGCCGCAAGACAGTTGCCCAGGGTGCGCGCAATCGGGAAACCGAAGCGCAGACTCTCGGTGGCGATTCGCAGGTCGCATACCGCAGCGATAGCCGCACCACCACCTGTGCAGGCGCCGTTCATGGCAGCGATGGTCGGGACCGGGCAGCGTTCCACTCGGTCGAGCACACTCTCGATAAGCTGCTCATAGTCGAGCGCGTCCTGAGCGGTATCAAAGGTACGGAACTGAGTCATATCCGTACCGGCTGCGAAGGCCTTGCCACCAGCGCCAGTGATAACGATGGCTTTCACCGAGCCATCCACCGGCACATCGCTGCAGTACCTCGCCAATGCCTCGTACATCGCAAACGTAAGGGCATTGCGCGCCTGAGGTCGGTTGAACGCAATCCACAATGTACCGTCACGATGCTCGGCAGTAAGTTCTGCAGACAACTGAGCAACCGGGTCGCTCATCGGTAGAAATATTCCACAAGAAACATCGGCACAGCTGGCACGTAGGTGCACAGCATCAACACGGCCAGCAGCACACCTACAAACCACACGTTGACCTTCGAGACGTCCCAGATATTAGCGCGCGCCACCGAACACGCCGTAATCAACACCGAGGCTACCGGCGGTGTCTGTTGGCCGATAGCCAGGTTCAAGGTCACCACCAGACCAAAGTGGACAGGATCGATACCGGCTGCGTTGATCAAGGGTATAACGATCGGTACAACGAGGATGATGGCTGCGGCCGAGTGCAGAAAAAAACCGACAAACAGGAAGAAGAAATTGAGAATCAGAAGAATGACCCACTGCTGCGTCGTGATGGAAAGGATCGACTCAGCTAACTGTTGCGGGATTTGCGCACGCGTCAGAAAACCGCCCATCAATACAGAAGCCGCCACCAGCAACATGACCACAGCGGTCTGAATGCCCCCGTCGAGCATGGCCCGTCGTAGATGACTGAAGTTAAGATTGCGGTACCAGGCTGACACGATCACCGCCGCAATAACCGCAAGCCCGGCAGCCTCCGTAGCGGTCACAAAGCCACCAAAAATGCCACCAAGGATGATCACTGGCAAGGTAAAGGCTGGTAGCGCATCGATGAAGGTGGTGCGCAGTCGCGCAAGCTGAAACGCTTGCTCTGTCGGGAAGTTGTAGCGCTTGGCAAACAGATAAGCGACCGTCATCAAACCAAAGGCGCCGAGCAGGCCAGGTACGATACCCGCCACGAACAACTGCTCTACCGAGGTGTTGGCAGAGGCTGCGTACAGGATCATGGGTATCGAAGGTGGAATGATGATGGCAAGTGACGCCGAGGAAGACGTCACCGCAGCAGAGAACTCCTTGCTGTAGCCCCGCTTTTTCATCTGCGGGATGAGAATCGACCCCATCGCAGCGACATCTGCAACAGCAGACCCGGATATCTCTGCAAAAAACAGTGACACGCCGATGTTGACCATCGCAAGGCCCCCACGAATAAACCCGATCACCGCACTGACAAAGTTGATCAGACGGTCGGTGATACCACCGGCATTCATGATCGCGCCGGCGAGCACAAACATCGGTATGGCGATCAAGGAAAATTTGGTAGATCCATCGTACATATCGAGGGCGATGGACACGAGGCTGTCGCTTCCTTCCGTCAGTAACAGGCCTAGTACCCCACACATCGCGAGCGCCACGGCAATCGGGATATTGATGCAGATCATGATCAGCATCGCAATGAAGATAGCTGCCATCAACATCAGCTGCGCCCCGTGTTCTTGGCGAGCTCGGATTCCACCTCTTCCTCAATCTCGGCGTGTTCGAGCGAAATGCCCGCGGCGGTGATGTGCAAATAGCCCGGCAGGCTGAGTATCTGACACAGCATGAACAAGACAGCGCCGATCGGAATGACAGACTGGGTGAATTGGATAGGTACCCATGTCAGTGACACCAGGGTGTCGCCCGAGAGTACGTCCAGTACCTGCAGCCCTGCTCGCGCCATCAAGAAAAAGAACAACAAGACAGTGCCCTCACCGACCAGCACCGCCGCCACTCGCAGATGACGCGGCATCTTCAGCAGCACCGAATCAAAGCCGATATGACGACGATGCAAAGCAGCCAGCGCCGATCCGTAGTACGTGATCCACGCCAGCATGATCGCAGCCACCTCGTCGTACCATGAAAAACTCTGCCCCATAAGGCGAGCCAGCACGGCAGCTGTAACCACCACAGTCAACAGGATCATCAAGCCGATGGTGACCCATTCAAGCAGTCTACTCAGTACACGGTTGAGTGATGACAGCCGCGGATAGGCGTTGCTTTCCATTCAAAGGCAACCTTGGAGGTGACGAAAAAAGTGCACCACCCCGGTCAATAATCGGGCCTTGAACAGGGGCCGTGGCTGGGGTGACACACACTGGGGACTGGCGACCAATAGATGAGTAATGCCGCCTGATTAACGACTTGCTTGCCTAGCTGCCTTCGCCAAGGCCAAGCACGGTGTCGATCATGTCCTGACCTCCTTCGACCTCGCTGCCAAACTGCTCATAGATACCGGCGGATGCCTCGATGAAAGCCTGCTTGTCAGCGGTGTTCACAGCAACACCTGCATCTTCGATGACCTTCAGTAGACTGGCTTCAAGCTCTGCGGCCTTCTCGTAGGTGAAGTCTTGCGTCTGGTTGGCGCAATCGATCAAACCTGCCTGCACATCCGCCTCCATGCCGTCAAATGATTTCTTGGACATCAGGATGTAGGCGGGGGTATACACATGTCCGGTTACCGATAGGTATTTTTGCACTTCCTGAAACTTGGCCGACGCAATCTGTGCATAGGGATTTTCCTGGCCATCAATGACGCCTGTCTGCAATGCCGTAAACACATCCGAGAAAGCCATCGGCGTCGGGTTCGCACCGTATTCCTGAAACATCTTCAAGCGCCACACACCGTTTGGTGTGCGCAACTTGATACCGTCCAGATCACTTGGCACATTGATGGGCCGCACGTTGTTGGTAATGTTGCGAAAGCCATTTTCTGCAAGACCGACGATGTGATAACCGTTCGCGTTAGCAGCAGCCTGAAAGGTGTCCATCATCTCGGCCTGGACGCGTCGCATGTGGTCACGGTCCTTGATGATATAGGGCATCTCGAAGATGCCAAAGGCATCATCAACTGAAGACATGACTGAGGAAGGCAGCGAAAAATCAACCTGGCCCAGTTTCAGCTTTTGCAAAAGCTCCTTGTCCTTGCCCAGCTGTGATGAGCCGAAGGTCTGTACCTCAACGGCATCACCCATTGAATCATTCACACAGGCAGCAAAATTATCAACCGAGGCTTCAAATAGTGATCCCGGCGCGCCCACGTGCCCAAACTTGAGTACCGTATCCGCGGCGATCGCACTGCCAGCGATGCCCAGCGCCGTGGTAGCCGCGAGTAGTGTCAATGTCTTCTTCATGTGTATCTCCTCGTCATTACAGGGTTATTTACTGTGGGTGTTCCAATGTTGCATTGGCAACGAATACTGCGTTGCTCGTGTACCTGGAACATCAATCAAGCAGTGTCATAGCTTCCTGCACCCCACCTGCTTTGTGGGGAATACCAGCCTTTTTCAATCCCATCTCGACCCCTGCCAAGGTCGCCACCAACATCAAATCATTGAAGTCACCGAGATGCCCTATACGAAAGACCTTGTCAGCCACTTTTGACAGACCATTGCCAAGCGACACATCGTAGTGCGCAAGTGTGGAGGCACGAAAGGCATCTGCACTGTGTCCATCCGGCACCTTCACAGCGGTCAGTACACCACTTTCCTGACCTTGTCTTGCGCACAGCACCTCAAGCCCCCAAGCGCGCACTGCCGCTCGCGCAGCAGCCCCATGTCGTGCATGCCGCTTGAAAACATTGTCAAGTCCCTCCTCATGCAGCATGTCGATAGCTTCATTGAGGCCATACAACAGATTGGTCGCCGGCGTATAGGGGAAGTACCCCGTTTTGTTCGGGCCGAGCATCTCTGTCCAGTCCCAATAGGAACGCTGCAAGTCGGCGCTCTTGTTTGCAGCAAGCGCCTTTTCGCTGACCGCGTTGAACGACAGGCCTGGTGGGAGCATCAAACCCTTTTGTGAACCAGACACCGTCACATCAACGCCCCACTCGTCATGACGGTAGTCAAGGGATGCGAGACCCGAAATCGTGTCGACCATGAACAAGCAGGGATGGCCGGTGCGATCAATAGCCTGCCTGACTTCAGCAATATCAGATACCGATCCGGTCGACGTCTCGTTGTGTACCACGCACACCGCCTTGATATCGTGCGTCTTGTCTTCAGCAAGACGCGCTTCAATCGCTTCCGCGTCGGCACCGCTACGCCAGTCACCTTCAATGAATTCCGCTTGAAGGCCGAGCTTTTCTGCAAGCTTTTTCCACAGCGTGGCGAAGTGGCCGGTTTCAAACATCAGCACTCGATCACCACGGGAAAGCGTATTGACCAGTGCCGCCTCCCATGCACCCGTACCGGACGAGGGATAGATGACGACGTGCTGCTCGGTCTTGAAGATAGTTTTAAGACCTTCAAGCGAGCGCAAACCAACATCGGCGAAGGACGGGCCGCGGTGATCTATGGTCTGTTGACCAATCGCACTGAGGATCCGATCGGGAACGGCGCTAGGTCCCGGGATCTGTAAAAAATGACGGCCGGCTTTTCTCATGACTACGGGTCGGTTTTCCGGCGTGTACCGCAGAGCAGCCACGATCGAGACATTGTTGAAAAGGGACAACTCGTGCCTTTACATCGTATGTGTGTTTCTATATTCAAGTCAATTGAAATCAAACTCAGACAGCACCTGACGTCAGCATGCAGCAGCTACACGACGCCCTGAAACCACGAGTTCAAGGCAAGCTTCAGTTCGATCGCTTCTCGCGTGGTCGGTATGCCACTGATGCATCGCTGTATCAGATGATGCCGGCGGGCGTGCTTGCGCCACAATCTGAAGACGATATTCAGGCAGCCATTACCGTCTGCAGCGAACACGGCGTACCGCTGCTGGCACGCGGAGGCGGAACGTCGCAGTGCGGGCAGACAGTCAACAACGGGCTGGTACTCGACAACAGTTCGCACTTCAATGACATTCTAGAGCTGGATGTTGACGGCCAGCGTTGCGTTGTCAGACCAGGTATTGTATTGGACACGCTGAATCGCGCACTGAAACCATATGGCTTATGGTTTCCGGTGGACGTCTCAACCGCATCACGCGCCACCATTGGCGGTATGGCTGGCAACAACTCCTGCGGAGGCAAGTCGCTGCGTTACGGAATGATGCGCGACAACGTACTGTCTATCGATGCTTTTCTTGCCAATGGCAGCAAACACAACTTTGGCCCGATAGGCGAGGAACTAGCGCCCGAGCATGTTGCACTGCGTGATGATTTGCTGCAGTTAGGCGTACGTGAAGCTGCAGAAATCGACGCCCGCTTCCCCAAAGTTATGCGCCGGGTGGGTGGCTACAATATTGACGCCTTGGTTCCGATGGATCGTCCCAACAACCTTGCTCACTTGTTGGTCGGATCAGAAGGTACCCTCGCCTACTCCACCGCGATCGAACTCAAACTTTGGCCGCTACTCGCTGACAAGGTGCTCGGGGTTTGTCACTTTCCGACGTTTCATCAGGCCATGGATGCAGCCCAGCATCTGGTGACGCTCAAGCCACAGGGGGTCGAGCTGGTGGATGCCACCATGATCGGCCTTGCGCGCGACATTCCAATGTTTCGCAAGACCATTGAGGAATTTGTCAGCGGCAAGCCCGATGCCCTGTTGCTTGTGGAGTTTGCCGAAGAAGACACCAGCCGGCACACCCAAAAGCTTGCCCAGCTAGAAGAAATGATGGGCGATCTCGGGTTTTCGTGGGCCGGCAGCGGCAAGCAATGGGGCGGTGTCAAAGCGGTTACCGATAGCACAATGCAAACCCGGATTGCTGACCTGAGAAGCTCCGGCTTGAACATTATGATGTCGATGAAGACAGACGGAAAACCAGTCTCTTTTGTTGAGGATTGTGCCGTTGAACTACCCGATCTTGCCGGCTACACAGCTGGCCTGACCGAAATATTCGACAAGCACGGCACACGTGGCACCTGGTATGCACATGCCTCGGTTGGCTGCCTGCATGTACGCCCAGTGCTGAATTTGAAGCTCGATCAGGACGTTGTCAAGATGCGGTCAATTGCCGAGGAGTGCTTTGAGCTGGTTGCCAAGTACAAGGGATCACACTCTGGTGAACACGGCGATGGTCTGGTTCGATCAGAGTTTCATGAACGCATGTTCGGCTCACGTATGGTGGCTAACTTTGCAGAGGTAAAACACAGGTTTGATCCCGAGAGCTTGTTGAACCCCGGAAAGATTGTTGATGCACCGAAAATGGATAGTAGATCCTTGTTCCGTTTCGGCCCGGACTATCACGTACCAGAGTTCAAGACAGGACTTGACTGGGCACAGTGGATCGGCAGTGCCGGCGGCTTTCAAGGTGCAGTCGAGATGTGCAACAACAATGGTGCCTGTCGAAAGCTGAAAGGCGGCGTGATGTGCCCCTCCTATCGTGTGACGCGCAATGAGCAGGACGTAACGCGTGGTCGTGCAAACACACTCCGCCTCGCGATTTCCGGGCAGTTGGGAGCCGATGCCTTGACGTCGGATGACATGGCGGAGTCCATGAAACTTTGCGTGTCCTGCAAGGCCTGCAAGCGTGAATGCCCGACAGGTGTTGACATGGCGCGCATGAAAATCGAGGTTCAGCATGCACGAGTGAACAAGCACGGGCCAGGCGTGCGTGATCGACTTGTGGGGTATCTGCCACGTTACGCTCCCTGGATCTCCAAAGTTCCGTGGCTTGCCAATCTGCGCAATCGCCTGCCCTTCATTGCCAGATTGACCGAGAGCTTGACCGGCCTCACAGCGACCAGGCAGCTACCCCAGTGGAGCAGCCATTCTTTCAAGGACACCGAAGTGGCAGCTATAGCTGATCCGGGAGTCGTCTTGTTTGCCGATAGCTTCAATCGTTACTTTGAGCCTGAGAACCTGCGCGCAACGGTCAAAGTCTTGCACGCCGCGAAGGTGCCTGTGAAAGTCGCCACAGCAGCCGACGGTGGACGGCCATTGTGTTGCGGGCGCACATTCCTCGCGTGCGGGATGGTCGATCAGGCTCGGCAAGAGGCACAGCGCCTGGTCGATGCACTGCTGCCCTATGCGCGACAGGGCTTGCCGATCGTCGGCCTCGAGCCCAGTTGTTTGTTGACCTTACGGGATGAGATCCCGGCACTGCTACCCGGAGCGGACTCGGCACTACTCGCACAGCAGGCAAAAATGCTCGAGGAATACATCGCTGATCAACAGGACAACAAGGACTTCAAGCTTCCCCTGAAGTCCCCTGGACCCAAGGTATTGCTGCACGGGCATTGCCATCAAAAAGCGATGGGGGTGATGTCGTCGATTGAAAAAACGCTGGCCCGCCTGCCTGACACCGAGATCGAGCTGGTCGAGTCCAGTTGCTGCGGTATGGCTGGCGCCTTTGGCTATGGTGTTGACACACACGAGGTGTCACGCGAGATGGCAGAGCTCGATTTGGCCCCGGCTGTCAGGCAGGCAGAGCCTGACACCCTGATTGTTGCTGACGGGACGTCATGCCGCCATCAGGTGTCGGATCTGACCCATAGAAAACCACTACACGTGGCGCGCTTGCTCGAACAATCTCTGGATACAAGCCAGACATGAAGCTGTCTTAGCCGAGCGCAACAGGATCAATTTATCTCCGATCGTAATCAAGATGAACTGATGTTGCATCACCGGCCTTGCGAATCACACTGCAATCGGCGCCCTGATTGCCGGATCAGGGTCATAGCCAAGCAACTCGATGTCATCAAAGCCCATGGCAAACACATCTTTCACATCTGCGTTCAGGTGCACTTGTGGCAGTGGCTTGGGCGTGCGAGCCAGTTGCTCCTTTACTTGCTCTGTATGATTGAGATATACGTGGGCATCTCCGAGCGTGTGCACAAAATCGCCTGGCTCAAGGTCGGTTGCATGAGCAATCATCATCGTCAATAGGGCATAACTTGCAATATTAAAAGGCACGCCCAGAAAAAGATCTGCACTGCGCTGATACAACTGGCAACTGAGTTTTCCTTGCGCCACATAAAACTGAAACATGGTATGGCAAGGCGGGAGCGCCATGTCGTCCACATCCGCCACATTCCACGCGGACACAATGTGACGACGAGATTCAGGGTTGTTGCGTATCGACTCGATTACATTTCTCAGCTGATCAACGCGCTGTCCGCTCGGTGTTGGCCAGCTGCGCCACTGTGATCCGTACACAGGACCAAGCTCACCCTTCTCATCGGCCCACTCGTTCCAAATTTTTACACCGTTCTCATTCAGGTAGGCAATATTGGTGTCACCTGCGATAAACCACAGCAACTCATGCACAACTGACTTCCAATGCACGCGCTTGGTGGTTACCAGGGGAAACCCATCGGCAAGCGTATAACGCGTCTGATGTCCGAATACCGATAAGGTACCCGTGCCGGTTCTGTCGCCACGCTCAACACCGTTTGCCAACACGTGTGCAAGCAATGCGTGATACGCCTCCATGACCTACCTCAACTCGTGGTGGAGACTGATTGCACTCGCGCACGCACGAGTTCAGGTACTTCACCTGGTCGATCCATGATGCCGCGCTTGTATCCGATCACCATGATCGCAGCGCCAGCGATGATCATGGGCAGCGACAACACCTGCCCCATGGTCACCCAGTCAAAGGCGACGAATCCGAGATGATCATCGGGCTGACGTACAAATTCAATAAAGAAGCGATATACGCCGTAACACAACACGAACAGACCAGCCACTGTCATGCGAGGACGTGGTTTGCTGCTGAACCACCACATGATGATGAACAGCAGGATGCCTTCACAGAAGAACTGGTACAGCTGATTGGGGTGGCGAGGCTCTAGACCCGCATGCGGAAACACCATGCCCCAGGGTACATCGGTGGTTCGCCCGTAGAGTTCACCGTTGATGAAGTTCCCGATTCGCCCTGCCCCGAGGCCAATCGGGAAAGCCGGTGCAAAGAAGTCAGCGACCTGAAAAAAGTGACGTCCTGTATGCCGCGCATACATCCAGAATGCGACCAGCACGCCGATAAAACCACCATGAAAACTCATGCCGCGCCAACCGCCTGCAGCGAATGGATTGAGGGCAGTCAGAGGGTCGGACAGCAAGGTGTCGGTCTGGTAGAACAAGAGCGATCCGATCTTGCCCCCGGCGATGACGCCGAGCACGATATAGAAAACCGCATCACCGATTTCCTCAGGCATCCAGCCCGAGCCCGGGCGCGAGGCACGCCACTTGGCTAGCCACCAACCGGCCAGAAATGCCACCAGGTAGGTAATGCCGTACCAGTGAATGTCGATCGGCCCGAGCGATATCGCTACCGGATCGATATTCGGATACATCAAGGGTTCGCTTGCCATGGCACGAAGTATAAAGGGCTGTGCCTTTGCGCTGTGCGAAAGGACTCAGGTGATGCGCGCGATGACTCCGCTCAGGTACCGAGTCTCCGGCATAGCCGGATGAACAGGATGGTCAGGTGCCTGTGTCACGCTACCGAGCACCTGCAACAGATCCCTGTCACGCGGCAGGTTGCGACGCAGCACGCCGACGAGCATGTCCTCGTCCACCGACTGAGAGCAGGATGCCGACACGAGCACCCCATCAGGACCCAGCAGCTTCATCGCCAGGCGGTTCACGCGACCGTACTCCTTGATACCGGCATCGCGATCGCGGCGGCGCTTGACGAAAGCAGGCGGATCCAGAACCACGAGGTCAAACACCTCATTGGCCTCTTGCAACTCGCGCAGACAGGTCACAGCATCAGCCGTACGAACAGTCACACGATCAGCCACCTGATTGAGCGCAGCATTCGCGGCGATTGCAGAGGTCGCAGTCGCAGAGCTGTCTATTGCCAAAACGTCTTTGGCTCCGGCAACCGCAGCGTTGATGGCAAAGGCGCCGGCGTAGCTGTACACATCAAGTATCCGGCACCCCTTGGCCCAGTCGTGTAGCGCACGTCTGGTCTCTCTGTGATCGTAGAACCAGCCGGTTTTCTGTGACAGCTCGGCAGGCACCTCGAACCGAAGATCATTTTCAACCACCGACAACAGTTCGCGGGACTCACCTTCCCATCGCCGATAACGTGCAAGCCCCTCAAGCTCGCGCACAGCAGCGTCGTTTCTCAGCAGGACCGAGCGGATACCTGCGACATCTGCAATCGCTGCCAGCACCGCCTCAAGGCGCTGCTCCATCCCTGCTGTCGATACCTGTACGACAGCGACATCGTCGTAACGATCAACAATCAACCCAGGCAGGCCATCAGCCTCGCTGTAGACCCAGCGATACCACGGCCCGCCGTAGCGCCGCTCACGCAGTGCGAGGGCCTTGCTCAGTCGTGCACGAAGCGCCTCGTCATCGAATTGCCGGTTGCGCCGCCTGCCGGTCACACGGGCGGCAATAAGCGAGGCGGGATTGACGTAGGCATGCGCCAAAAAGCGACCGTCCGATCCCTCGATGACGACATCGCTGCCAGCTTCCAGCCCTTTAAGGGGTGTTACAGCAGTGTCAATCTCGTTGGAGAATATCCAACCATGACCCGCGAGTACACGACGTTCCTCACGGCGTTTGAGCCGCAGTACATTCACCCGCGCTCAGCGCTTGAGCGAATCGAGAATCTGGTCTTCCAGCTCGCCACGTACAGCAATCATCTCACCAAGCCGGGAGAGGTCTGCCGCGAGCTGCATCACCTCTTCTCCGGTGCCATCAAATCCGTCGTACTTGTCGTTGAAGTCGACCAGAAAATCGGTTGTCTCGGCAATACCTGGGTATACCTTGGCCGCCACTTCCTGAACCGCCCGACGACGCTCCTTGCCCTCGATGATGCGCTGGTACACCTCAAAGTGCCCCATGGCGGTGTAGTCCACCATGATTTGGCAAAACAGGCGCAGGGCATCCGGGTCAACCGAGTGATCCTCAAGGTCACGCGCTTCAAACGAGCTGACCCCGGACAACTGGCAATACGCAACAATCACGTTCTGTCGCAGCTGCACTAACGAGTCTATTGTCTGGTTGAGTCTGGCGCGGCGTTCAACCCCCTTGGCGGGTGTGGGCTCGGCGTGTGCGGTAGCTTGCGACATAGTGAACGCTCCGTGGCTCGGTGGCATGCGAAAAGTGGCGGGCGGCGGTGTGGAAAGATGCAATCAACCCGCCAAGTGCGTTGCAATTTAACCACAACGCAAAGCACAAGCCTACGCTAAGTTTGTGAACTCATTGTTTTAATAATGCTCATAAGTCATTGATATTTAAACACGGTTATTCTTGACTTTTTTCTGCGCTCGACTATGCCCGCTTGGCTCGATGCAAACTTGCAACAAGTTCATCCAGATCGATTACGTAATCCGGCCATTGATAGAGGGGCACCTCGGACTCAGCCACCGTCTTTCCGGCAACAGATCGCCCAGCCGCAGCAACCGAATCGGCCTTGCCGGAGATCAGGGGATGCCATTTGGCGAGTCCACGCCCCTCCGCAATACGCCGATACGCACAACTCGCCGGCAACCACCTCCGTTTTTCATCGGTCAAGGGCCGCATATTGATGCAATCAGGCACGGACTCCAGCCGATTGTTGTAGTCACGACAACGGGCTGTACCACCATCGAGCATCCGGCAAGCAATACGCGTGTAGAAGAGCTCCCCGGTATCCTCATCCTCGAGTTTCTGCAAGCAACACAGACCGCAGCCGTCACACAGCAACTCCCATTCCTGGTCGCTCAGCTCTTCAAGAGTCTTGCTCTCCCAAAAATGATCAGGGCGTGGCGACATATGAGGGTCACCCTCTCTGGTGGTAGTCGACGAGCCGATCAACTTCCTCAACCGACCCCATCAATACCGGCACGCGCTGATGCAGTTCGTCAGGCACCACATCGAGAATAGGCATGGTGCCTGTGTGTGCGCGTCCGCCCGCCTGCTCGACCAACAGTCCCATGGGATTGGCTTCGTAGAGCAACCGCAACTTGCCCTGCTGGCCAACAGCGTCGAGCTTGGCATCCATTGGATAGAGAAAGACGCCACCGCGGCACAGTATGCGATGCACATCACCGACCATCGAGCCCGCCCAACGCATATTGAAGTCACGGCCCCGCGCACCGCTCTCGCCCGCGACGCACTCGTCGATATAGCGGGTCACCGCAGGGTACCAATGGCGCTGATAAGCCGCGTTTATCGCAAATTCCGAGGTAGAGGCCGGCACGCGCATGCTCGGGTGTGACAAGACAAACTCTCCTGCACTGTCGTCAAGCGTGAATCCGGCGACGCCATTACCGAGCGTCAGCACCAGCATGGTCGCCGAGGAATACAGACAATAACCGGCACACACCTGATCACGACCAGGCTGCAAGAAGTCTTGATCTGTCGCAACACGCACGTCAGGTGCACGCATTATCGAAAAAATTGTCCCGGTCGATCCATTGACATCAATGTTGGATGAACCGTCCAGAGGGTCAAACGCAATCAGATAGTCGCCTTTGGTAAAGGCGTCTGGTATCGGATAGTGCGCATCCATTTCCTCGGAGGCCATTGCGGCAAGAGAGCCGCATTGCTCCAATGACTCGATAAACACATCATTGGCGATGATGTCGAGTTTTTTCTGGTCCTCGCCCTGCACATTCTCACTACCCGCGGCACCGAGCACACCGGCAAGCTCACCACGTCTGACCAGATCGGAGACTCGCTGACACGCACGGGCAACCCCTGCAAGCAGAGTCTCGATTGCCCTGTGCTCACCCTCTCGCTGAGCGAGCTCATGTGCCAGAAATCGGGTCAGCGTCGTACCAACCGGGTGATCGGTGGGGCTCATGCCCATACTCCTGTCTGTTTAGATGCCTGGGCCATCGAATTGCTCCAGACATAATGGGTTGCCATTCGGTTTTGAATCACTACGAGGCAACTTCGATCATATCGAAGTCGCCCTTGATAGCCCCGCAATCGGGACAGGTCCAGTTCAGCGGCACATCGTCCCATCGAGTCCCGGGCGCCAGCCCCTCGTCCGGCCAGCCTGCAGCCTCGTCGTAGATGATCCCGCAAACGCTGCACAACCAGCGCTTGTAGGGGACTGAACTATCAGTAATGTCGGCTGCAGAGGACATGAAATTGAATGAGGAGAAAAGTACTCGCTATTGTCGCAGACACCCGCTGCGATTGACTGCCGGCGAGTCACGTAGAATGGAGCCTCGTCTCCCTGATGTCACATACACCGTGTCTGCAAGTTCTACCGAGTTGTTCGAACGCGCTCGCCGCGTTATTCCCGGCGGCGTCAATTCCCCCGTACGCGCCTTCGGAAGCGTTGGCGGTACGCCACGCTTTGTCTCATCGGCACAAGGCGCTCACGTAGTAGACGCCGATGGCAACCGCTACATTGACTATGTCGGCTCCTGGGGACCGATGGTCCTGGGCCACGCCCATCCTGATGTTATCGAGGCGGTACGCGAAGCCGCCTTTTCCGGCTTGTCGTTTGGCGCACCAACAGAACTTGAGACGCGCATGGCCGAGACCATATGCGCCCTTGTACCCTCGATGCAAAGCGTCAGAATGTGCAGCTCTGGCACTGAGGCCACCATGAGTGCCCTGCGAGTGGCTCGTGGCTTTACCGGACGCGATGACATCCTTAAGTTCGAGGGGTGTTACCACGGTCACTCGGATTCACTACTGGTCAAGGCAGGATCCGGTGCCTTGACGTTGGGTGTACCGAGTTCTCCCGGCATTCCTGCCGACGTCGCCAAACACACCTTGACGCTGCCCTTCAACGATATCGATGCGGTTGATCAGCTGTTTGCAACCCACGGCGACAAGCTCGCCGGGGTCATCGTTGAACCCATCGCCGGCAACATGAACTTCATTCAACCGGCGCCCGGCTTTCTCGAGGCCTTGCGACGCCTGTGTAGCGAGTACGGCAGTGTGCTGATCTTTGATGAGGTCATGACAGGCTTTCGAGTCGCCGCCGGTGGCGCTCAAGAGCACTATGGAGTCAGTCCTGATCTGACCACCCTCGGCAAGGTCATCGGCGGTGGCATGCCGGTCGGTGCCTTTGGAGGACGCGCGGACATCATGAATGTGGTTGCCCCCGTGGGGCCTGTCTATCAGGCGGGCACCCTGTCCGGCAATCCGATTGCGATGACGGCAGGGCTGAAAACCCTGGAGCTGCTGTCAGCGCCCGGCTTTCATGCCCGCTTGCACGACATAACAGGTCGCATGATCGACGGTGTTGTGGCCGCAGCGGCCAGGCACAACATACCTATGGTCGCCGATCATGTAGGCGGTATGTTCGGCCTGTTCTTCACGGATGCTGAGCACGTGTCGAGTTTTGATGCGGTGATGGCCTGTGACACTGAACGCTTCAAGCAGTTCTTTCACCAGATGCTCGATCGCGGCGTCTGGCTCGCGCCCAGCGCCTTTGAAGCCGGCTTTACCAGTGCGGCTCATACCGACGATGATATTGATCAGACCCTGGTAGCGGCGGAAGAGGCGCTTGCTGTGATGTAGGCCCCACTGCGGTACTGTTGTGTTGGTGTCGGTCACGCGCTCAAGCTCACCGACGGGCAAACGAGGGATGGTGAATTGTGATGAGTAATGGGCTAGCGCGAACCTGTGCAGCCCTTGCCGCGGGGTTCGTTATCAGTGCCTGTGCAACGTCAGGGCTTGTGCCCGACAGCGAGCGTGATACCAGCGGGGCCTACGACGGCCAGTGGTTGGTTGAAGTACTCGACACGCCCAACACGCGGCAAACGTTTGGTAGATGGATACTCAACTGCGAGGGTATGGCCTGGCAGTTTCCGGTCGTTGTCAGCAACGGCGAGATAAGCGCAACGATCGACGGCATCCTGTCCACCGCCAACGTCGATAGCGATGGCAACTTTCTGCTCGTCGCAGCTACGGTTGCAGCGTCAAGCGAAAAGGCAGGTTCGGCGGCATCAATACAGCAAGGCGAAATCACGCTCTTCATTTCCGGTGATCTCGATGGTGAGCAGCCTTCCGGCACGTTCAGGTCGGGGGTCAAACAGTTTGCAAACAACGGCTGCAGGACCAAGGCCCGGTTCATCAAATCCTAGAACGACACCTGATGCAGCGATCACTTGCCACCCAGGTGCAAAATCAATAAAAACCGACGCGCAGTCCCAGCGACCAACCCGACACGGCTGCAAAGGCCTCGCCTCCTGATGAGTAGCGCGCCCACCCGGCAGACAGGCTCGTTCGAGGCGCAAGCCTCAGATCAGCACTGACGCCAAAGGCCATTCCAGCGGTTTGATCGTTGAAGGTCGCATCGGATGTCTGTTGCTCGATCCCCACGCCGCCAACACCTGCGAGTCCGCTGATACGCAAGGCAGGACCAACCGGCACGCTGCCGCGCAGAAAGCCCGCGACGACCCATGTGTCATAGAAATCAAATACACCGACGTCACGGTCCCTACCGAAGCCTGCGTGCAGCTCAAGTCCGAGTGAAGGAATCAATGGCAATGGCGGCGTGAGGTCTATCCCTGTCCTGACTCGGAAGCCACGCGGCTGAGGCGTATCGGCGTCGATGCCGTTCTGCCCACCGACTGACAGTGCCAGACCATCCAGGCCGATCCAGCCAGGCGCTCCCACAGCCGCAAGGCCAATACCCACTTTGCCGCCGCGCTTGTAACCACGACGATCGTGATCCGCCAAGACGGGTGCGGAGGTCAGTGCCACACCCATCCAAAGAAGAGTGATGGCTAGAAAGCGCTTGTTCGTATTCATGTAATACCAGACTCAGCTAACGTAGCAACACCTTGCGCTAGCCTGCCTGAACACGGTCTGAACGTTCGTATGGCTCGCGTGAGCCCTGGTTCAGTCTGCTGACTCAAGTGTCCTCGCTGACACGTGCGTCGTAGTCATCTGCGCTCATCAAGGCGTCGACCACATCGCCAGCCTCCACATCGGTCATCTTGAAGATCCAACCCTCACCATAGGGATCGGTATTGACCAACTCCGGGGATTCAGCTAGGGCTGTATTGCTGTCTGACACAGTGCCCGCAACCGGTGCAAAGATGTCAGAGGCCGCCTTGACCGACTCCACCACAGCGATGCCTTGCTCGGCCTCAACCCTGGCATCGATTTCCGGGGTTTCGACAAACACCAGATCGCCAAGTTCTCGTTGTGCAAAGTCACTGATGCCGATCGTCAGAGTGCCATCGTCTTCAATACGCACCCACTCGTGCGAGGATGCAAAATACAGCTCTCCAGGTGTCTCCATGGACCGATTTTCTCTCTAGGTTGCGGGCGACATCAGTCGGCCTGTGCGCGACGCCGCACAGCGCCAAAGAATACAATGATCAGGGATAGCACGAGAACAGGCCAATTGCCGAGGACCACATAGGGTGTGGTCCCGGTACGCGGCTGCACTTGCACATCGAGCACCCCTTTGACCCCATGAGGAATGCGACCGACAACACTGCCGTCATAACGAATCGCTGAGGAAACCCCGGTGTTGGTGACACGCACCATAGGCCGAGCCATTTCCCGTGCTCGCATGCGCGCCTTCTGTTCATGTTGATGAGGCGCTGCGCTATCACCAAACCAGGCATCGTTCGAGACGTTGACCAGCACTGTCGACTCCGGCAGCAATGGGCGCATTTCCTCCCCGAAAACGTCTTCGTAGCAGATCGATACGCCTATACCCTCGCCCGCTACATAGAGTGGAACATGGGGGCCGTCACCGCGTGACAAGTCAGACCCCGGCACGACGATAAAGGCGCTGAACAGTTCGAGAAACCCGCGCAGTGGCAGATACTCACCAAACGGCACGATATGCCGCTTGCGGTACATCTGTCTTTCGCCCCCAAGCTGCCGGACGGCGTTGTAACTTTTGTCGCCTTCGCGATCAAACCCCCCAGCCAGCACGTCAATACCGCGTGCATCCAGACGTTGAATCGTCGGCGCAATGTATGCATCGACATTTGAAAAGCCTGTGGGAATTGCTGTTTCAGGCCAGACGACCAGATCGATGTCCGGCCCTAGATCAGTCTCGGTTAACTCAAGATAAGTATCCAGCGAACGTATCAGGCGCTCGCGGCTGAACTTCATTTCCTGGGCAATGTTGGCCTGCGCCAGTCGCACGCCGAGCGCGTCCGGCTTGGCTTCAGAGAACTCGCTACGCCCCGCCCACACGGCGAGCAGCACGACACCCAATGTCGTCGACGCTGCCAGCCAGCGATAAGCACGGTGTGACAACAACAAGGCCTCGACTGCCGACAAAGTCGCGACAATGATGACAAAGCCGATTCCGTAGACGCCAATGACAGGTGCCAGCCCTCCCAGCAAAGCACTTGTCTGAGAATACCCAAGCAACAGCCACGGAAAGCCGCCCATAATGGCGTTGCGCAGCAACTCGGACAAGGTCCAGAGTGCTGCAAACAGCCATAGATTCGTAAGCCAGGCACGTGGCGTGGACACCTTTGCAAACAGCCAACAGGTCGCCAGCGGAAACAGCGTCATGACCAACACGAAGATCACAGTCAGCAGGCCTGCAAACACCTCTGCAGCCCCTCCAAAGATATGCAGACTGTGGTACACCCAATGCACGCCAACCCCGTAGTACCCGACGCCAAACACCCACCCCATGAGCGCTGCATCGCGCGGCGCACGCGCGTGTATGGCGCCGTACAGGATGACAATCGATAACGGAGCGATGAACACCCACTCGATGGGCGCAAAAGCAAACGGCAGAGCTAGACCTGCCGCCAACGCCAGCGCCGATGCGAGTAAGCGCCCGCACCAGGGCCGCGGTTGACTGTGCTCGTCACAACCGCGACTGAATCTCAGCAAGGCAGCAGTCACTAGGTATGCGTGACTTGCAGCAAGTGCAGACGCCGGGAATCGGCTGACAACACACGAAACAGGCAATTGCCGATGACAGTACTCTCCCCCGGTCTCGGCATGTGCCCGATGTGCTGCATGACAAGCCCACCGATGGTGTCGAACTCATCATCGGCAAAGTCACTGCCCAGAGCCTTGTTGAAATCCTCAATAGGCGTCAGGGCACGCACCGAGTAGCGCCCGTCTCCGTGCACCCGGATATCCAGGTCGTCCTCTGAGTCGTGCTCGTCATCGATCTCGCCGACGATTTCCTCGAGCACATCTTCGATAGTGACCAGTCCACAAACACCGCCGTACTCATCGAGCACGATCGCCATATGATTGCGCGCTGTACGAAACTCCCTGAGCAACACGTTGACGCGCTTGGACTCTGGCGTAAACGTGGCAGCGCGCAAAATATCGTCGATCTTGAAATCTGCATCTGAGTCACCGCCTGCGTAACGCAGCATGTCTTTTGCCAGCAGCACACCGATGACATGGTCCTTGTCCTCGTTGATGACAGGAAAGCGTGAGTGACCTGACTCGATAATGCTCGGTAGCATTTGCTCGAGTGTCGCGTCGTGCTCTATCACGACCATCTGCCCTCGCGGAATCATGATATCCCTGACGCGCAGCTCAACAACGTGGAAGACGCCCTCCACCATCTGCAAGGTCTCGGCATCAAACACTTCACGCGCCTGAGCGTCGCGTACCAGCTCGAGCAGCTCCTCACGGTCGCGCGGCTCACCGCCGATGGCGTGCACGAGCCGGTCCATGATCGAGCGCCCGGACGGGTTGTTACCGCCATCCGGTGTATTTGCGGCGCGCTCGGGATCGCTGCTGACTGCGCGTCCACCAGGCTCCGTACTGTCGTGACTCATCGAGCTCTCACACCGTCCCCTCATAGGGGTCGGAAATACCAGACTCGGATAATAGCCGAGTTTCGAGCCTCTCCATCAGCTCGGCATCCACATCCTGCACATGATCGAAGCCGATCAGGTGCAAGGTGCCGTGGAGCAAAAGATGCGCCCAGTGATCTGGCAGGCGCTTATGCTGCTCGACAGCTTCCTGACGCACGACAGCCGGGCACAACACCAGCTCGCCAAGCGCGAGCGTGCCATCGAGCACCGGCAGATCCGCTGGAAAACTCAACACATTGGTCGGTCGATCAGCACCGCGCAGCTCGCGGTTGAGCGCTTGGCTGGTTGGCGCGCCCGTCAGGTGCACAGACACTGAGCACTGGCGCAGCGTCTCGCCTGACCTGTCGGCACTCGCCATGACAGCATCGAGAGATTCAGGCGCCCGCAAGGCAATTTGAACCCAACGCTTGACAAAGGCTTCGTCAGGGAGAGCATCAGCCGTGGTGCTGGTCAGGCAATCACCCTCGACGGCTGCTGCATCCACTGAGTAGTCAACCGACAGATCAGGCCCTGCTGTGACGTTCACCTGGCATCCGTCGAGCCGGCCTCGTCCTGCTCAATGCGATCGTAGGCTGCAACGATGCGTTGCACCAGGGGGTGGCGCACCACATCCGCAGCCGTAAAGCGACAAAACCCGACACCGTCCACGCCCTCGAGCACACCTTGGACGTGCTTCAGACCACTTAACTGATGTTTGGGCAAATCCACCTGTGATGTATCACCTGTGACGACCGCGGATGATCCAAAACCGATACGCGTCAGAAACATCTTCATCTGCTCGACGGTTGTATTCTGCGCCTCGTCCATGATCACAAACGAGTGGTTCAGAGTACGTCCTCGCATGTAGGCGAGCGGCGCTATCTCAATGACATTGCGCTCAACAAGCTTGCCCACGCGCTCAATACCGAGGAACTCGTACAGCGCGTCATAGATGGGACGTAGATACGGATCTACCTTTTGCATCATGTCACCTGGCAGAAAACCCAGGCGCTCACCGGCCTCCACTGCCGGGCGCACCAGGACCAGACGCTGCACACGATCCGACTCGAGTGCCTCAACAGCACAGGCAACCGCGAGAAAAGTCTTGCCGGTGCCCGCAGGGCCGATGCCAAAGGTGAGGTCCCGCGCCTTGACCGAGGCCACATAGTCACTCTGGCGCTTGCCACGACACTGGATGGCAACTCGCCGTGTCTTGATGATCTGGTCATTACGAGGGGCCGATGTTGTCGACTCATCCTGTGAAGACTCGCCCTCGCCCGGAGCACTCGCACGCTCGGCCATGTCGTCGAGTCCGGACTCCTGCAAGGCAAGATGAACCTGATCGGGTACCAGCGCAACGGACTCGGTCTGAGCGTAGAGATGTTCGAGCAGAAGGGCTGCGCGCGACGCCGACTCCCCCTCGATGCTGAAGTGATTGCCTCGGTGGCTGATACCGACACCCAAGCGTGATTCGATCAGCTTCAAGTGTTCGTCAAACTGACCACAGAGATTGGCAAGACGCGCGTTGTCTGCAGGTTCAGCGTAGTAATCGATGTTCACGATGCAGCGGCGGCGGTAGCTTCTATATCGACGATTTCACCGCGCAGGGAATTCGGAAGGGCTTCGGTGATGCGGACGGAGGCAAAACTTCCGATCAGGCTGGTATCAGCTGTAAAGTTCACCACGCGATTATTCTCTGTGCGCCCGCTGACTTGTGCGGGGTCCTTGCGTGACGGGCGGTCAACCAGAACAGGTACGACCGTGCCGACCATCGCCTGACTGATTGCAGCAGCCTGTCGTGTAATCGTTGCTTGCAGATGAGCAAGACGCGCCTTCTTGACTGACATGTCGGTATCGTCAGCCAGCGAAGCTGCTGGAGTGCCGGGGCGTGCACTGTAGATGAAGCTGAATGAGTTATCAAACCCGACGGTCTCGATCAAGTCCATGGTGGCCTGAAAATCAGCGTCGGTTTCACCTGGAAAACCCACAATGAAGTCAGACGACAAGGTCAGCCTGGGGTCAGCGGCCATCAATTTACGAATCTTGGCCTTGTACTCAATCGCGGTGTGGCCACGCTTCATCGCGGCCAGTATCCGATCCGAGCCACTTTGCACTGGCAGATGCAGAAAGCTCACAAGTTCTGGTACATCACGATGGGCTTCAATCAAGGCATCACTGAACTCCACAGGATGCGATGTGGTGTAGCGAATGCGGTCGACGCCGTCGATAGCAGCGACGCAACGAATCAAGAAGGCAAGATCTGCCACCTCACCCTCCTCGCCAGTCGGGCCACGGTAGGCATTAACGTTTTGCCCGAGTAAATGTATTTCACGCACGCCCTGTTCCGCCAGACTCATGCACTCTGCAAGCACATCATCGAGTGGCCGGCTGAGCTCCTCGCCTCGGGTGTAGGGGACGACGCAAAAACTGCAGTACTTGCTGCAACCCTCGATAATGGAAACAAACGCCACTGGCCCTTCGGAGCGAGGCTCGGGCAAGCGATCAAACTTCTCGATTTCTGGAAAACTGATGTCAACGACCGGAGCCCCGGCTGCCTCGGTCTGAGACACCAGCTCTGGCAGGCGATGCAGGGTTTGCGGTCCAAACACGACATCAACGAACGGCGCGCGCTGTTGAATCGCCTCGCCTTCCTGACTGGCCACACAACCACCTACCCCGATAACCACGGGCTTGCCACCGGCAGCTTCGCGAGCCTCTTTCAGCGGCCTCCATCGGCCAAGCTCCGAGAACACCTTCTCCTGCGCCTTCTCCCGGATCGAACAGGTGTTGAGCAACAGGATATCGGCCTCGGCCGGATCCTTGGTTGACTCGACGGGCCCGGCGTCGGCGAGGACGTCGAGCATCTTGGCCGAGTCGTACTCGTTCATCTGACAGCCGTGGGTCTTGATGAATACTTTTCGGGTCATCTGGACGGTGGAAAAGGCGTATTGCGCAGAGGCTTCGGGCGCTCAGGGTACACCGTGAGGACCACACCGTCCGCGTCTGCGCCGGGATTTACGGTCACTACCGCCTGACCAGGTCCGCGCATGGCCTGCGGCTGATGTGTGATGCGAACGTCAAAACAAGAAAACGTTTTTTACAAGTTATAAACTTTTTTTGTTAGATGAGCGATACTACAAAAACTTTTTAGCCAAGAAACCGGAACATCCCGTGTCCCAATCCGTCGAAACACTCAACCAATTGCGTCGCCAGGCCGTCGAGCTGCGCCTCGCCGGCACCACGGTCAAAGAGACTGCCGAGCGCACTGGCCTCAGTGCACCGACTGTGACTGCCGCCACCAAGGCCTACCGCGAGGGCGGCTGGGAGGCAGTACCGGTTGGCCCCCGCGGGCGACCCCGCAGCCCCGGCTCTGATGACGCCGCCAACGCTGGGCAGCACCAGGCCGAAGCACCCGAGATTGCTCCCGCACAACAGCAGTACGAGTTGCCCGAGTTCACGATCGACCCAGCGCGTCGCACCCACCTTGAGCGCCTCGAGGCCGAGAGCCTGCACATCATGCGCGAGGTGGTGGCAGAGGCCGACAAGCCGGTCATGTTGTATTCGGTGGGCAAGGACAGCGCGGTCATGCTGCACCTCGCTCGCAAGGCATTCTATCCGGCGCCGCCGCCGTTTCCGTTGCTGCATGTGGACACCACGTGGAAGTTCCAGGCGATGTATGCGTTTCGCGACTCCATCGTCGACGATTACGGGATGGAGCTGATTCGGCACGTGAACCCAGAAGGTCTTCGCCAAGGCGTCAATCCCTTCACCCACGGCTCGGCACTGCACACCGACATCATGAAGACCGAGGGTCTCAAACAAGCACTCAACGAACACAAGTTCGACATCGCCTTTGGCGGCGCTCGACGTGATGAGGAAAAGTCACGCGCCAAGGAGCGCGTATTCAGCTTCCGTTCTGCCGAACACCGTTGGGAGCCCAAGGCACAGCGCCCTGAGCTCTGGAACCTGTACAACGCGCGCAAACGCCGCGATGAGTCCATTCGTGTGTTTCCGCTCTCGAACTGGACCGAGCTCGACATCTGGCAGTACATCCATCGCGAGAACATCCCGATCGTTCCCTTGTACTACGCGGCACAGCGTCCGATCGTGCATCGCGACGGCGCAATGATCATGGTCGACGACGACCGCATGCCACTGAACCCCGGTGAAGTACCTGAAATGCGAAGCGTGCGTTTTCGCACCCTGGGTTGTTACCCGCTGACTGGCGCGGTTGATTCAACGGCTACCACTCTGCCGGAAATCATCCAGGAAATGCTCCTGGCTCGCAGCAGCGAGCGCCAGGGCCGAATGATCGATCATGACGCAGCGGCGTCGATGGAAAAGAAAAAGCAAGAGGGTTACTTCTGATGAGCGCCAATATCAAAGACACGGGCCTGCAAACAGCGGGTATGCAGGACGAATCAGATCGCCTGATTGCAGGCGACATCAACGCCTATCTCGAGCGTCACGAACACAAGAGCCTGTTGCGTTTCATCACCTGCGGCAGCGTGGATGACGGCAAGAGCACGCTCATTGGACGCCTGCTGTATGAGTCCAAGGTTCTGTTCGAAGACCAGCTTGAAACAGTCGCTGCAGAATCCAAGAAGTTTGGTACTCAGGGCAGCAATATCGACTTCGCTCTGCTCGTAGATGGTTTGTCTGCAGAGCGTGAGCAAGGCATCACCATCGACGTTGCCTACCGCTTTTTCTCGACCGACAGACGCAAGTTCATCGTCGCGGATACGCCCGGACATGAGCAGTACACCCGCAACATGGTCACAGGTGCCTCAAGCGCCGATGCAGCAGTCATCCTGTGTGATGCACGTGCGGGTCTTCTCACCCAGACACGGCGTCACAGTTATCTAGTCTCGCTGTTGGGAATTCGTCATGTGGTCCTCGCGGTCAACAAGATGGACCTGATGCGCTGGGATGAGTCTGTGTTCAACGCGATCTACGAGGAATACAGCGAGTTTGCTCATGGTCTGGGTATCGAGAGCATTACAGCGATTCCGATGTCGGCACTGGAGGGCGATAATGTCACCGCTCCTTCGACCAACATGCCCTGGTATCGAGGCACTACCTTGCTTGGCCTGCTCGAGACATTGAAGCTTGATGATGAAGCAGCCAATGACTCGCCTTTTCGCATGCCGGTGCAGTGGGTCAACAGACCCAATCTCGACTTTCGCGGCTACGCCGGCACGGTTAGCGCTGGCATCGTAAAGCCAGGAGACGATATCCGAGTTCAGCCCTCAGGCCGTACCAGCAAGATCGCACGCATTGTCACGATGGATGGCGACAAGGATGAAGCGCGTGCCGGAGATGCAGTAACGCTCACTCTGGCAGACGAAATCGATGCCTCACGAGGAGACGTCATCTCCACCAGTGAAGAGCCCGCAGGTTCTGCAGACCAGTTCGAGACCACGATTGTGTGGATGCACGACGACCCCATGCTGGCAGGTCGCCCCTATCTTTTGAAGCTCGGTACCCAGACCGTCACGGCTACTGTCACCTCCATCAAGCACGAGGTCAACGTCAATACCCTTGAGGAAACAGCAGCCAGGCAACTCGAGCTCAATTCAATCGGCATCTGCAACCTGAAGACCGATCGCGTAATCCCGTTTGAGGCTTATACCGACAACAAGGGTCTCGGTGGCTTCATCCTCATCGACCGCATTACCAATGCCACAGTCGGCGCTGGCATGTTGCGCTTTGCACTTCGTCGAGCAGACAACATTCACATGCAGGCAGTCGATGTGGACAAGACTGCACGCGCCACGATGAAAGGGCAGAAGCCCTGTGTTGTGTGGTTCACAGGTCTTTCTGGCTCGGGGAAATCGACTATCGCCAATATTGTTGAGAAGAAGCTCGCCGCACTTGGTCACCACACTTATCTGCTCGATGGTGACAATGTACGCCATGGTCTGAACAAGGACCTCGGCTTTACTGATGCTGACCGCGTCGAAAACATTCGCCGTATTGGTGAAGTGGCGAGCCTCATGGCTGATTCTGGCCTGATCGTGTTGACCGCGTTCATCTCACCCTTTCGCTCCGAACGTGCCCTTGCGCGTTCACTGGTCGCTGAAGGTGAATTCATAGAGACATTTGTGGAGACACCACTCAGCGTTGCCGAGGAGAGAGACCCCAAGGGTCTCTACAAGAAGGCGCGTCGTGGAGAATTGAAGAACTTCACGGGTATTGATTCGCCTTATGAGGCGCCTGAATCACCGGAAATTCTTGTCGACACCGGCGCGTTGAGTGCTGAACAGGCCGCCGAGCGCATCGTCTCCGAACTGCGCAAGGCCGGTATGCTCGAGGCGCTCGCGGCGAGCGAATAAGCGGTAAGGTTCTGCGGGTCACCCTCTTTGACCCGCAGGACTTCATGCGCAGATTCCTGATCGATACTGATACCGCTTCTGATGATGCGGTAGCGCTGATGATGGGCAACTTGAGCTGGTAACGCTCGGGCCACTCACCAATATCGCCACCGCGCTCAGTGTAGATCCGGAACTTGCCTCAAGGATCAAGCATTGCTGGATCATGGGCGGAGCTGCATGCACGCACGGCAACGTGACGCCAGCTGCTGAGTACAACTTCTGGGTTGATCCGGAAGCGGCAGCGCGCGTATTCGACTCAGGTATGACCATCACGATGATCGGATGGGAACACTCCTGTGGCGAGGCTGCCTTGAGTACAGATGAGCGCCGCGACATCATCGCCTTGGGCACTGATCGCGCACGTATTGCTATCGAGTCGAATGCGACGTCATTGCGTGCGGCACAGACCCTTCAGGGTCAAACCGGCATGGCATTGGCGGATCCGGTTGCCATGGCCGTTGCACTGGATCCTTCCATCGCCATTGATATCAGCGAACACGCTGTGCACATCGTGTGTGGTAACGAGACTGGTCGCGGTCAAAGCCTCGTGGACAAACTGGGTACCAGCCAACAGGAGCCCAATGCACGAGTTGTGTTTGCCATCGATAACCAGCGCTGGAAAGCGCTACTGACAAAGTCGCTGGCGTAGGCCCTAAGGTTCGTCCGCTCTCGTTTTGGGGCGGGATTGCTCCTTGCGCATTGCCCGTCGCCCGGCATCGTCGTACCAGGTGTGCATCATGCGCTTGCTACCCAGCGCGCCCGGTATCAGAGCAAGCACGGTTTGGCGTGCGATATCCAAAGGGCCGTACCATTGCAACTTACGCGCAGAGGTCTCGACCGGCGCGTGCGACAAGATCAGGAAGTTCATGCCACGCTTGCGCCCCCACCGCTTGAGTTGACGCGACAACACCAGCTCCTCACCGGCATAACGTGACTGAGGAAAGCCACCGACCTGCTCAAAAGCATCACGCCTGCACCAGACACAACTGCCCGCTGCCAACTTCAGGCGCGAGCTAATCAGGTTCCAAAAATCGAGCCCGATTCTGGCCACTCGCCCGACCTGTTGGTCTAGTTCGACGGTTGCCCCGCCACCCACCGTCGCACCTGAGCGAAGTCGATCAAGCACAGCAGACACCAACTCGGTCGATACCGATGTATCCGCATCAACAAAAAGCAGCCATTGGCCGCGCGCAGTACGAGCGCCTGAGTTTCGTGCGCGGGCGATTTGATTGATCGGTTCAAACACGACCATAGCACCGGCGTCACTCGCCACCGCTGATGTCGCGTCGGTCGAGTTGTTGTCAACGACGATGAGCTCGGAGCTTGCATCGATATTACCCAAGCAAGCGTTCAAGCTCGCAAGCGTAGTACCGAGATAGGCCTCTTCATTCCAGGCTGGCACGATCACACTGAGTTCAACGGCACTACCTGATGCAGTCACATTCCTCTGCCGCACTAACGGATCTGTCATAGCCTGTTTCTACAAGCTGCTAGCTTGCCTGGCTGGCCCTTCATCATCCTGACGCACCATGGCAGAAACGACCGCCCCCATCTGGATGTGGCCGCAGCACTGACCGTCCTTGCCGATGACATTGGCGACATCGGTGCCGGCTTGCGTCATGGAGCGTGCAGCATCCTCAAGCTGGGTGTTCTGCTTGAGCTCGAGAGATGCGTTGGCAGCCTCACCAGACTGCATGACACTCTCAACGAGAATGACTCGCCCGCGGTTGACCTCTTTGACAAAGCTCTCGATGTAATCATCAGCAGGTCTCAAGACGATATCCTGGCCGGTACCTTCCTGCACGATTTCACCATCGCGCAGAATCGCTATCCGATCACCGAGGCGCAGAGCCTCATCGAGATCATGCGTGATGAAGACAACAGTCTTCTTCAGCTCGGCTTGTAGCTCGAGCAGTACCGACTGCATATCCGTACGGATCAGCGGATCAAGTGCACTAAAGGCTTCATCCATCAACAAGATAGGCGCATCGTTAGTCAGCGCACGTGCCAAGCCAACACGTTGCTGCATACCGCCTGACAACTGATTGGGGTAGTTGTCTTCAAAACCGGACAAGCCGACGCGATCAATCCAGCGGCGACCCGCTTCCTGCTGACGGGCCTTGTCAACACCTTGAAGCTCAAGCCCGTACACGACGTTGTCGATGACCGTACGGTGCGGCAGCAGCGCAAATTTCTGGAACACCATCGCCGTCTTGTGGCGACGGAACTGTCTGAGTGCACGCGTGCCCATCTTGCACACGTCATCGCCATCGACGAGCACCTCACCAACGGTGGGATCGATCAGACGATTGATATGCCGTATCAAGGTGGATTTACCCGAGCCCGAGAGCCCCATGACCACCTGAATCGAACCAGCAGGCATGGTCAGATTGATGTCCTTCAACCCTAGAACATGGCCGTGCTGCTCCTGAAGCTCCTGCTTGGACATGCCATTGCGTACAGCGTCCACATAAGACTTGGCCTTTTTGCCAAAGATCTTGTAGAGGCCGCGTATCTCAATATTTTCAGTGGCCATGAACTACCTCAGAGTGTGCTTGCAATCGCTTACCGTAAGCCTGACTCACGCGATCAAAAATGATGGCAATACCGACGATCGCAAGACCGTTGAACACACCCAGGGTGAAGTACTGATTGGCGATAGCCTTGAGCACTGGCTGACCAAGACCTTGCACGCCAATCATCGATGCGATAACCACCAGTGCCAGCGCCATCATGATCGTCTGGTTTATGCCGGCCATGATGGTTGGCATGGCCAGCGGTATCTGCACATTCTTCAAGCGTTGCCACGAGGAGCTGCCAAAGGCGTCCGCCGCTTCCAGCACCTCCTTGTCAACCAATCTGATTCCAAGGTTGGTCAATCGAATGATCGGCGGTATGGCGTAGACCACCACAGCCAGTAGTCCTGGCACCTTACCGATGCCTAGCAGCATGACAACCGGAATCAGATACACGAAGCCCGGCATGGTCTGCATGATGTCAAGTACCGGCGTCACCATGCGTTCGAGCACATTGGATTTGGACATCGCAATACCTATGGGGATACCAATGACAATGGACACCAGAGTGCACACGAACATCATCGACACAGTTCGCATCGTGTCCTCCCACATATCGAAATAGCCGATCAGCACGAGCGTGACCAGGGTACCAATCGTGATCGACAACTTGCGACTACCCAACCACGCGATGGCCGTGATAGCAATCAGGATGATGGGCCAGGGAGTGTTGAGCAACAATCGCTCAGACCAGATCAGCAGCTCCTTGATCGGATCAAACAGGGACTCGACTGTGTCCCCGTGCTCGCGCGTCCACTCGCGAAAACCGTTGTCGATGCCCTTTTTAAGATCCCGTAATCCGGTTCGGGACATTGCAGGGAATTCCTGGTACCACTCCGCCATTCAAATATCCTCTCTGCCCGGGTGTGTCGCCCGCCCGTGACCGGTGAAATAAAAAAAAAGGCGACCGAAGTCGCCTCTTGTGAAGAGATGTCAGAGCGGGCGGGCTGCCGTCAACATGGTCAGCCCACCCTCCACTTCAATCTCGTCGTCGTCGGTTAAAGAGCAGCCTTGACCTTCTCGGCTACGTCCGCGTCAACCCAATTGCTCCAGACGTCTTCAAAGTTCTCGATGAAGTAGTAAGCGGCTTCTTCACCGGTCGCCTGCTCGTCAGCCATCCACGCCAGAAGCTTGTTGACTGTCGGGTTGTCCCACTGGCGCTTACCAACGTATTCCATCGCAACACCCGCCTTCTCGGCGAACTCATTGGTCACGACACTGAACACCTCCGACTTGGCCCAACCATTCGGCTTGGGATCTTCGCAATCGAGCACAACGGTACAAGCGTCCCAATGCTCCTTGTCATGCTCACCCATATCCAGCTTGACCATCTCGTACTTGCCGAGGATCGCGGTCGGAGCCCAGTAGTAGCCCAGCCAACCTTCCTTCTGCTCGTAGGCCTTGGCAATAGATCCATCGAGACCCGCGGCAGAGCCGGTATCAATCAGGTCAAAGCCGGCACCTTCGCCGTCATAGGCGGTAAACAGATTGCCGGTTGAGATTTGGCAGTTCCAGCCCGACGGGCAGTTGTGCACAGCACCGCGGCTCTTGTCTTCTGGCCCGGGGAACAGATCCGGGCGTGCAAGAGCATCGGCCGGCGTCTTGATGTCGGGGTTGGCCTCTGCCAGGTACTTCGGTATCCACCAACCTTCCTCACCACCGTCCGAAAGAATCTCGGCGGCGATGATCATCTCGCCTTCAGCCACGGCCGCATCAAGCGGCTCACGCACCGCGTTGACCCATAGCTCGGGTGCCAGATCCGGCTCACCTTTCTCGTTCATGGATGTGAACGTCGGCATGGTGTCGCCGGCGACCAAGGTGGCGTCGCAGCCATAGCCCTCAGATAAAATCAGCTTGTCGATCTCTGCGATGACTTCAGCAGAAGCCCAGTTCATGTTGGCGATCGTGACTTCGCCGCAGTCCTCCGCAGCAGCCTGATTACCGGCCATCAGCCCGAAGGTCGCAATTGCACTCGCGATATATCGCTTGCTCAGCATCCTAATCCTCTAGTGTTTGTATTTGGAGTATTGACGAGCGTTCCGAACCCTGGCGCTGCCAGGACAAAACCGGACTAACGAAGACATGTCGGTGGAGCTTGCGCCCGACTTTCGACCAGCGCTGTCTTTCGTCCTCTCACCCACAACCCTAACAGATACATGAGGTGGATAACCTGAAATCGCCACACCCCGCTACCCGAAATGTACAAATTTCACTATATTTATCAATTACTTGAGGCAATTGCAACGGGCAGACGTCAACCACGCTCACGTGCCTGGAACAGTGCCCAGGTCACTAATCGAGTCCAAAGCACCCGATTACCCCTCGAATAGCGATGTATTCGAGGGGGATTTCACCACATTTTCCTTATAAATCAATTACTTCATGGGGTCCGACCCCATGACATCAGTACCGGTAATGGTCAGGCTTGTAAGGGCCGTCGGTGTCGAGGCCGAGGTAGTCGCTTTGCTCGCTGGACATCTCCGTGAGCTGTGCGCCTATCTTGGCAAGGTGCAGTCGTGCGACCTTCTCGTCGAGGGCCTTCGGGAGCACGTGCACGTCTACGCTGTAGTTTTCGGCACGCTCCCAAAGTTCGATCTGTGCGAGCACCTGGTTGGTGAATGAGGCGCTCATGACAAAGCTCGGGTGGCCAGTGCCGCAGCCGAGATTGACCAACCGCCCCTCAGCAAGCAGCGTGACGCGCTTGCCGTCGGGAAAGATCACCTGATCGACTTGAGGCTTCACGTTCTCCCAGGTGTACTGGCGCAGCCCCGCCACATCGATCTCATTGTCAAAGTGACCGATGTTGCAGACGATGGATTCATTCTTGAGCTTCTGCATGTGATCGTGCGTCACCACGTTCACATTGCCAGTAGCTGTGACCACGATGTCGACCTGGTCTGCAACATCATCCATACGCACAACGCGAAAACCTTCCATCGCTGCTTGCAGTGCATTGATCGGATCAATTTCAGTGACCCAGACAGTCGCACCCATCCCGCGAAACGCTTGAGCACAGCCTTTACCGACATCACCATAGCCAAGGACAACGGCAATCTTGCCGGCAACCATCACATCGGTAGCGCGCTTGATACCGTCCAGCAGCGACTCACGGCAACCATAGAGATTGTCGAACTTGCTCTTGGTAACTGAATCGTTGACGTTGATCGCAGGCACCTTGAGCGTGCCTTTCTTGGCCATTTCCACCAGGCGGTGAACGCCGGTGGTGGTTTCTTCCGAGAGGCCTTTTACACCGGCCATCAGTTCGGGGTAGTCGTTATGCATCATGACAGTAAGATCACCGCCATCGTCAAGGATAAGGTTGGGAACCCAACCGTCAGGCCCCTTGATGGTCTGGTGAATGCACCACTCGGCCTCGTCCTCAGTTTCGCCTTTCCAGGCAAACACAGGGATACCCGCAGCAGCGATGGCAGCGGCAGCATGATCCTGAGTCGAGAAGATATTGCAGGAACTCCAACGAAGCTCCGCACCGAGTTCTGCCAGTGTCTCGATGAGCACCGCAGTCTGGATCGTCATGTGGAGACAACCGGCAATACGAGCACCGGCAAGCGGCTTCTTGCCTGCGTATTCTTCGCGCAAGGCCATCAAGCCCGGCATCTCGTGTTCCGCCATACGGATTTCCTTGCGACCGTAGTCAGCAAGACCGATGTCAGCGACCTTGTAGTCGCCCTGAAGTGTTTCGGCAGTTGCGCTCATGATGTGTCTTTTTTGAACTTACGTTAAACAGATTTCGGCACAGCTATACATGCGCCTTTGAAGTGATTGACTCCGCGCAGCTACCATTCGAGCGCCGGCGGAGTAGAGGTATTAGGAGATGACGAATGGATAAACGTCAACTGATGCCTGCAGCTTGCTTTAACGCATCGACACGGTCGGTCTTCTCCCAGGTGAAGTCATCGAGCTCACGCCCAAAATGGCCAAAGGCTGCTGACTGCTGATAGATCGGGCGAATCAGGTCGAGCATGCTGACTATGCCGTAGGGGCGCAGGTCAAATACATCAGCAACGATCGCTTCGATACGACGATCATCCACCGCCCCGGTACCGAAGGTGTCGATGCTGATACTGGTCGGCTCGGCCACACCAATCGCGTAGCTCACCTGAATTTCGCAACGCTCGGCAAGACCCGCAGCGACCACGTTCTTGGCCACGTAACGACCGGCGTAGGCTGCTGAGCGATCTACCTTGGAGGGGTCCTTACCCGAGAATGCGCCACCACCGTGGCGAGCCATACCGCCGTAGGTGTCAACAATGATCTTGCGACCGGTCAATCCGCAATCACCCACCGGCCCGCCGATGACAAAGTTGCCCGTCGGGTTGATATGTATTTTTTCAGCCGGACACTCGGCAAGCCAGCTCGCAGGTAACACAGGCTTCAGGATGTTTTCCATCACCGCTTCGCGCAGATCAGACAGTGAGATGTCCGGATCATGCTGCGTTGACAGGACAACCGCATCAAGCCCAACGGGCTTGCCCTCTTTGTAGCGCAAGGTGACCTGGCTTTTGGCATCCGGTCGCAACCACGGCAGGCTCCCCGAACGACGTTGTCGCGATTGCTGTTCAACCAGCCTATGGGCGTAGCTGATGGGGGCCGGCATGAGGACGTCAGTCTCATTGGTGGCGTAGCCAAACATAAGACCCTGATCGCCCGCTCCCTGATCTTCGGGGGCTGTTCGATCCACACCCTGAGCAATATCGGGCGATTGCTTGCCGATGCCATTGAGAACCGCACAGGTCTCACCGTCAAACCCCACATCCGAGCTGTCATAGCCGATGTCCTTGACCGTGGTTCTGACAAGGTCTTCAAGATCCACGTAGGCCGTTGTGGTGATTTCACCGGCCACGATGACCAGTCCAGTTTTGACCAAGGTCTCGCAGGCCACACGCGCGCTCGCATCCTTTGCAAGAATTGCGTCGAGTACCGCGTCTGAAATCTGGTCAGCCATCTTGTCCGGGTGACCCTCGGAGACTGACTCGGAAGTAAAAATGTAGTCCTGTGCCATGTTGCTCTTGCCTCGGTGGAGGCGGCATTTTACACATAAGCACATAAAGATTTCTTTATATTTGTACCGCTGCGACGAAACAGTTGGTCGACCGAGAGGTCAGTCTCGTTTTACGAGAACCCGCGCCACCTCAAATGACTTCCACCGACCCACAACGACTCTGTGGAAACACCTTGCGAGCCCACGTGTGAGGCAAACAAGGTTTCTGCCTCAAAAGACAGCAGCACTGAAATCCTGACGTGATCGCGCCGCTGGCTCCGTTCGGTCGCGAAGACACTTCTCGTTATCCACCTCCGGCCTGTTGGTCGCCTTGAGGACGTGAACGTGCGCTTGCCACATCGCTTGCTGCTGTCCGGCGTGCCGTTGCCTGGCCTGCTGATACTGCAATAGTGTCCCCAAATCCCACAACCTGACAACCTTTGGAGCTGAACATCACAGGAGCGTTGACTACCGAACTGGAGAGCGAGGAATCAAAGGCGCACGCTACGACCTCGCCGGCGGTCAGGCAACAGGATCAGGGCGGCGGCGCAAGCCTGGTCTCAGCATTGTTTATCGCCGTTGCCACGCTATCGGGAACGTTGCTACGCAGCACCACCACCTTGCCAGTACGGGCTGTCAGAACGGCACGTCGTCATCAAAACCATCATCACCAGCTAGAGCAGGCTCTGGCGTTGCTTGCATCGGCTTGGCGCGAGAGCCACTTTGCGCGGTGTTGTCACCACCCTGGCGAGCGTCACCCGACCCTCCCAGAAGTTGCATGTTCTGCGCGATGATAGAAGTCGACCAGCGGTCCTGACCTGTCTCCTTGTCCTGATACTTCTCCGTGCGCAAGGCCCCTTCGATGTATACCTGACGTCCCTTTGCAAGGTACTCACCGGCAATCTCCGCCAGCCGATTGAACAGCGTCACCCGATGCCACTCCGTACGCTCCTGCGGCTGTCCGGTTTGCTTGTCCGTCCATTGTTCATTGGTTGCAAGGCTGATGTTGGTCACCGCCCCGCCGTTCGGCATTTTGCGCACTTCCGGATCTGCGCCCAGTGTCCCCAACAATATTACCTTGTTTACACCACGTGACATGACTTGCTCCTCTCTGGATGTCGTCGAGCCACATTCCTTGCGGCTCATCATTGATCGTGAGGCGGCAGTGTATCCCAAGGATCGCTGCCCGATGGGCGATACCGCCAGCGCCTGAGCTGAAACGGCGACTGGTTTACACCTCCTCAAACTACACAGGGATTATATACAGTATTCGAGACGCTGTGTACGGTCGCTGTAGCCACGATTGCGGTAACCCTACCAGGGCATCACCGTGCCATCGTGATTCAAGAAGCTGCCAGTCTTTGCCATATCCAGCCCGGCAATCAAGCAGACCAGATCCGCGGCGCTTTGCTCTGGCGTCAGATCCGCGTCACTGCCGCCCATATCCGTGCGCACCCAGCCGGGGTGCAAGGTGCAGACGGTAATACCGTCCTCCCGCCATTCATCAGCGAGCGAGCGCATGGCCATATTCACCGCTGCCTTGGAGCTGCGGTAAGCGACACATCCTGCACGGCCGCGTGAGATCGACCCCATCTGACTGGACACCGTTGCCACTCGTGGACAGCTGGCAGTCAACAGATTCGGCTTGAGAGTGCCAGCAAGCCGCATCGGCGCCAGAGTGTTGATGGAGAATGCCTGCAGCCAATGTTCATAGTCGATATCTGCTATGCCCGCCTCGCGCTTCATGACACCGGCGTTGTTCACCAGCACATCGATTGTGCGCCCACCCAAGGCTTGCGCGCAGGCGCTGATCGATGCGGAGTCAGCGACATCCAGCGTGAGGACATCGAGGCCGCTTTCAGAGCCTATGCTGCCTGCGGCGCGCTGCAAGTCTGTCAGCGCATCAGCATTGGCGGGACTTCTGCAGGTAGCGAGGACGTCATACTCACGCCTCAGGAACTCTTTAACGAGCTCCAGCCCGATACCACGATTGGCACCGGTGACCAGTACGGTTTCCATCAGTCCTTGCTCCGCTCACCGTGATAGACCTCAGGGTCGACCTTGATGTAGGCAACACCCTCATCAATCGCGAGCACCACCTCATCTACTCCGCGCGTCGCCGACAAGCGAGCGATCGTCTGATCTGGCTGTGTGAGATCCTCCTCACTCAAGCTACGACGCAATGTCGACACCTTACGGGGTGGCGTAAAACCGGACACAGCCAATAACCAAAGCAGGCCGAGCACCGCAAGCACAATGAAAAGTCCGCGCGGCCCGACGCTGCCGTACATGAAACCCGCCCCGACTCCGCCAACAAAAGCACCCAGAAACTGGCTGCTGGAGTAGATACCCATGGCGCTACCTTTTGCGGCCGCAGGCGCCATCCGCGACACCAAAGAGGGCAACAGGGCCTCAAGCGTGTTCACGCACCCAAAAAACAGAGTGACACCTACCGCCAGAGTCATGAGACCCGCGCCGGCAAAACCGAAGTAGAGCTGCAACAAGGACAATGCCGCGATACACGCGAGTAATACACCGCGCATGGCCCACTTTTCTGCAATCATCGCAAGCGGCACCATGATCGCAACCGATAGCAGCACCGTTGGCAGGTATACCTTCCACTGCTCGGCTTGACCAATACCTGTATCAAGCAAGGCCAGAGGGACCGCGAAGAAAGTTGCCGTGATCAGCAGATGCAACATGAATATGCTCGCATCAAGGCGCAGTAGTTCACGGTGACCGAGCAAACGCTTCATGGTCGCCACATTGGCGCCGGTATCCGCGTTGTAGTGGCAACGCTCCGGATCAGGCACCGCAAGAAACAACAAGGCAAGCGCTACAGCCGCACAGCCGGCAGTCAACCAGAACAAACCATCGATCGAGAACCAGGTCAGCAGCGCAGGCCCGACGATCAATGCCAGCACAAAGGCAAGACCGATGCTCGCACCGAGCATAGCCATGACCTTGGTGCGTTGTTCATCCCGTGTCAGGTCCGCTGCCAACGCCATCAAGGCTGCGGCCACTGCGCCCGCGCCTTGCAGAGCCCGGCCCAGAATCACCACAGCGATATGATCTGCCATCGCTGCGACCACACTGCCGACGAGCATCAACAGCAGCCCGGCAGCAATCACCGGTTTGCGCCCGATACGATCACTCATCATGCCGAAAGGGATCTGAAGCACGGCCTGCATCAGGCCATAGATGCCGATGGCGAGCCCTACCAGCAGAGGGGTGCTTGCGGTGTAGTCGCCAGCGAACAGGGTAAAGACGGGCAGGATCAAGAACAGACCCATCATTCTGACGATGTAGATAAGGGTCAAAGACCAGGCCGCACGACGCTCGGTTGCGTTCATCGCGCCCCCCTCTACGACCTGCGTGGCAGCCATTGCTTCAGAATCGGTTACGCCGACGACGGCAGTCTCAGTACTCAAGTCGGAATCCTCGCCCTTGTGCGGGCGTCACGGTACCATCCACAGACGCATCACAGGCCCGCCAGATGGACAGTATTCGCATCCGCGGCGCGCGGACTCACAACCTGAAGGACGTTGACATCGATCTGCCGCGCGATGCGCTGATCGTGATAACCGGCCTATCGGGAAGCGGGAAGTCGTCGCTCGCCTTTGACACTTTGTTCGCGGAGGGTCAGCGGCGCTACGTGGAGTCGTTGTCCGCCTATGCCCGACAGTTTTTGTCGGTCATGGAAAAGCCTGATGTCGATTTGATCGACGGCCTGTCGCCGTCCATCTCAATCGAACAGAAGTCGACTTCCCACAATCCTCGGTCCACCGTCGGCACGATCACCGAGGTCCACGACTACCTTCGCCTGTTGTTCGCGCGGGTCGGCACACCACACTGCCCGACTCATGGCGAGCCGCTCGATGCCCAGACGATCAGCGAGATGGTTGACGCGGTCCTGGCCCAACCCCAGGGGAAGGCATTGGCGCTTCTTGCTCCAGTTGTGCAGGGCCGCAAGGGCGACCATGCGACGGTATTTGATCGGTTGCGCGCGCAAGGCTATCTGCGCGTCCGAGTGAATGGCACGCTGACCGAACTCGACGGCGAGATCAAGCTCGACGCACGCAAAAAGCACGACGTGGATGTCGTTGTAGACCGCTTCAAGGTGCGCGAGGACCTGTCGCTGCGACTGGCAGAGTCTTTCGAAACAGCGACCACGCTCGGCGAGGGCACCGCCTACGTGACAGCGCTGGACAACAGTGGTGAGGATCTGGTGTTTTCAACGCGCTATGCCTGCAGGCGTTGCGGCTATTCCATGCCCGAGCTCGAACCACGCAGTTTTTCATTCAATGCCCCACAAGGTGCCTGCCCAGACTGCGACGGGCTTGGGGTCAGCCAGTATTTTGATCCGGCGCGCGTCGTCACCGACAGCAGCATCAGCCTCGCCGACGGAGCCGTGCGCGGCTGGGACCGACGTAACGGCTGGTACTTTCAAATGCTCCAGTCGCTCGCCAGGCACTACAAGTTTGATGTCGAGACCGTGTTCGATGAGCTCCCCGAACGCATTCGACGAGCCATACTGTACGGCAGTGGCGATGAAGAGATTCGCTTCAGTCACCTGACCGCCCGTGATGCAGAGACTGGCGGCACGGCGCGCGAGAGCGTACACCGCTTCGAAGGTGTCATACCTAATCTGGAGAGACGTTTTCGGGAAACCGAATCCAACTCCGTACGCGAGGAACTGGCCAAACTTGCCTCGAGTCGTGTGTGCCCGACATGCAACGGTGCGAGGCTGAATGAAGCTTCCCGCCATGTGCGTGTCGCTGGCCGCACCCTGCCAGAGATTGTGAGTGCCTCGATCGACGAGGCACGACAGCTCATTGAAGCCTTGCCACTCAAAGGCGCCAGGAAGGAAATCGGCGACAAGATCACCAAGGAAATCACACAACGCCTGAGTTTTCTGGTCAATGTGGGCCTTGACTACCTGTCGCTTGAGCGAAGCGCCGGGACGCTCTCCGGCGGCGAGGCGCAACGCATACGCCTGGCCAGTCAAATAGGCGCGGGCCTGCAGGGAGTGATGTATGTACTCGACGAGCCCTCGATTGGACTGCATCAACGAGACAACGATCGCCTACTCGCCACACTGACTTTTCTGCGTGATCTTGGCAATACCGTGATCGTGGTGGAGCACGACGAGGATGCGATTCGCGCCGCTGACTTCGTCATCGACATTGGGCCAGGAGCCGGGGTACATGGGGGTCACATAGTGGCCTCAGGCACACCCAAGGACATCATGTCCAGCAAACACTCGCTGACCGGCCAATACTTGTCGGGCACACGACGCATTGATATCCCGCCAAGGCGCGAGCCTGGCAAGCAATGGATCGGTATTGAGAAAGCCACTGGCAACAACCTGAAGTCGGTTGATGTGCAATTCCCGGTTGGCTTGATGACGTGTGTGACCGGGGTTTCAGGCTCCGGCAAATCAACCCTTGTCAATGACACCTTGTTAGCCGAGGCAACCGCCATCATCAACCGGGCCCGCGAACGCGCCAGTAATGTGCAAGCGATTACCGGACTCGACGCTGTTGACAGGGTTGTGGCTATTGATCAAGGCGCAATCGGCAGGACTCCTCGCAGCAACCCTGCTACCTATTCCGGACTGTTTGCACCGATACGCGAGTTGTTCTCAGGCACACCTGAAGCGCGCTCACGTGGCTACGAACCTGGACGCTTCAGCTTCAACGTCAAGGGCGGTCGTTGTGAGGCCTGTCAGGGTGATGGCCTTGTAAAGGTCGAGATGCATTTTTTACCCGACGTGTATGTGGCCTGTGACGTGTGCAAGGCACAACGCTACAACCGGGAGACGCTCGACATCCGCTACAAGGGCCGGAACATTCACGACGTGCTGGAAATGACAGTGGAAGACGCGCTTGAGTTCTTCAGTGCCGTGCCTGTGCTCGCACGCAAACTGGAGACCTTGATGGATGTCGGCCTGAGCTATATCACGCTCGGTCAGAACGCGACGACCCTCTCCGGGGGAGAAGCTCAGCGTATCAAACTGGCCCGTGAGCTCTCCAAACGAGACACCGGACAAACGCTTTACGTGCTCGATGAGCCGACGACAGGCTTGCACTTTGAAGATGTCGCAGCCTTGCTGAAGGTATTGGCGCGTCTGCGTGATGCGGGCAACACCGTCATCATCATTGAACACAATCTGGATGTGATCAAGACAGCTGACTGGATTGTAGACATGGGACCTGAGGGAGGGGCCGGTGGGGGCGAGCTAGTCACCGCGGGCACACCTGAGTCAGTGGCTGACAATGATGCCTCACATACCGGCCGCTATTTGTCCCGATTGCTGAGTGATGACAAGAGGCCGCAAACCAAGGTTCGAGCCAAGACCCAACCCAGGAAACAAGACAACTCGCAAAAAAAGACGTCAGCCAAGAAGCCTGCAGCACAAGCGCGCAAGCGTGCCAGCAAAAAAGTGGCAACGCGTTCGAACTGAGAGCGAACAACTTCATGCTGCACAACCACTATCGACACCTGCATTTCAGATGAATCCCAATTGGCACAAGGCCTTGCGCCTCGGTGACGGTGAGGGTCATGCGAACGACGAGCAGCGCGGCGTTATCTTCATGATTCTGGGCACAGCCATCGTGCCGGTAATGGATGCGATCGCAAAATCACTCGGCGATCAGCTATCGCCGCTGCAAGTCACTTGGGGACGATTCCTGTTCCAGTTCACCATCATCGGCATCGCTATTCTGATGAGCTCGGGCCCTGCACAACTGCGCTCACGTCGGCCGACTGTTCACGCGTTGCGTGGGCTGTTACTCGCGGTAGCCACAGCCTGTTTCTTCTTCTCTCTGCGTTGGCTACCGTTGGCAGACGCTATTGCCATCTTCTTCGTGCAACCGATGTTGCTGACTCTGTGGTCTGCCTTGTTGTTGGGCGAAAAAATTGGATGGCATCGACGCGCAGCCGTCGCCATCGGGTTCATGGGCGCCTTGCTCATCATCAAGCCAGGCTCCGTGAATTTCACACCTGCATCACTTCTTCCTCTCGGTGCAGCGTTCTTTTACTCACTCTACATCGTGTGCACGCGCGCTGTACGTGGTGTTGATTCTCCACTCACGATGCAGTTCACGTCCGGTATCTTTGCCTGTGCCGCTGTAACACTGGCTCTTGTGATTGCCCATACGGTCGATCCTTCTGGATCCTTCGCACCCCAGCTACCAAACACGGTGCAATGGGTGGGTTTGATCGGCATCGGATTTATTGCAGCGCTCGGTCACTTGTTGATTGTCCACGGGACAGACCGCGCACCTGCATCACTACTTGCACCCTTCGGCTATGTTGAGATTGTGGCTGCAACACTCCTGGGCTGGTTGTTCTTTCAGGATTGGCCAGATGCCTGGACGTGGCTCGGGATTATCATCATTGTCGCAAGTGGGTTTTACGTGTTCTTTAGAGAACGCACGCTCAGGTCTTCAAGCACGTAGCGCAGGGACAGAGTGCACTTGGGCCGCGCATTCAAGTTCACGACATGCTCAGTGACCAGAGCGGAGGCCCCCTGGCAGGCAAACTGATAGAGATATGGCAGGCCAATGCCGGCGGTCGCCACCGTCATCGCAACGATAGCTATCTTGCACCGCTTGACCCTGATTTTGGAGGCTGCGGCCGCTGCCTGACTGACGAGCATGGGCGCTACAGGTTCGGCACAGTGCAACCAGGCCCTTACCCCTGGCCCAATGGCGGCAATCTTGGACTGACAACGCGCTTCTATTTTTCCGATGATGTATCAGCTCATGCCAAGGACCCTGTGCTTCAATTGGCAGCAGTGCGCGCAAGCACCTTGATCGCCAGAGCAACTGACACGGGCTACATCCACCGTGTCGTTCTACAAGGCTCTGATGAGACGGTATTGTTTGATGTCTGAGTATTCAATTGAGAGCCGGAAATCACTCTCTGGAAAACCCTGCATTCTGTGTTGTGCTATCCCAGGCTCTCTCCCCAGAAAGTCTGACAACCCCGCTGTCCCGATATCATTCAATGAGCAGGTGGAGAGTAGCCATGCAGCGGTTGAGGTGGGTGCATCAATCATTTACGCTCAGGTTCGCCAGGCTGATGCAACACCTGCTAGCGATCCAGAGCTGCTCGCCCGATTGAAGGAAGGACTCGAGGCGCATTGCCCCGGAGTTGTCATCCAGTTCTCAACCGGAGGGAGATCGGGTGCCGGTGAGGAGCGCGGCGTTCATGTTCTATGCTGATGAGCAACCTCTTCTGAACAGCAACGTATTCCCATGAAGTCTGCCGCAAAGGCCATGATGTTGTCTGCCCTGGTTGTTCCCGGCGCCGGGCAATGGTATCTGCAGCTGCGCACTATGGCTGCTGCGATGTTCATCGTGTACCTTGCAGCATTGATCGTTGCTCTTGAGCCCGTGATGTCTGCATCAGTACATCTGGCAGAGCAAATTCAGACAGGAGAACGCGAGCTGAATGCTGATCTTGTCGCTAGCCTGCATGGCATCGTCTCTGACGAACTACGCTCACCATCAGCGGCGATCCTTGTACTGATTGGAACGTGGCTGCTGAGTATTGTGCATGCCTGGTTTGCTGCTCGACGCTAGCGCAATGGCCGGTGCGCCCCAGATCGACAGCCACTGTCGGCAAATTGCGAGATGCTACTCAATTCCAAAGCTACCATTGCGGCGGGTCGACAATAGCCCCAACAACAGCTGCATATCAGACCATCCGGGTCGCTAACCTCACCAACGTACGACCGCCTGTACGTAGATCTGGACGGAACCTTGATAGTGAGTGGATGCCTGAGGGTTTCAGGCTATTGCAGCACACAAGCCAAGTCAGTGCTGCGCTCCGTGATTGTCACGGAGCGCCACCTTTGTGCGCGTGCAGCCATTGTTGTACTTTCGCTACAGCCAATGTTGCTCGAGGCGGCAGACACTGTGCTCTACAACGACGACTTCGAGGGTCCGGTCACCGGGTGGTCGATCAACAGTACCGAGTACGATCCGGACACCACGCGCTTTCTCGGGCGCTTTGACAATAGCCCCACGCAGACCGAACGCACGTTCACTGTTCCTCCTGGCTCTGACCGTGTCGAGATCGAGTTTGACTTTTATCGTATGGACAGTTGGGACAACAACGCACGTTGGGGCTTTGACCGATTCGAGATAGATATTGACGGGCGTGACATTTTTTCACTGCCGTTTGGACATACTCAAGAAGCTCGCTCTGGCGTTTCTGGTCTGGTCGAGTGGGCGCACTACCCTTTATCCGACGCGCAGGAGTTTGCGTTTGGCACCGGTATCTATTGGCGGGATCAAAAGCACCGTTTCACGATCACTGTGTATTCGCCTGGGCCCAGCCTGACGCTCACGCTGCGCGCTAATATCAATCAGGGTGGCAATGACGAGTCTGCCGGTTATGACAACATGCGGGTCACCGCAGTGGACGTACCGCCCAATCTCGAGTTGCACAAGGAAGTGATCGTGTTGAGTAGCCTGGGGCCGGATGCTACTGCCATACCGGGTAGCGAGCTGCAATACACGATAAGGCTCTCAGGTAGCGGTAGCGAGACCAAAACGGATTCCATAATTTTACTTGATGACTTTCCACCCGAGCTTGAGCTCTACACGGGTGATCTGGACGGATATGGCAATCCCTTCGTCTTCATTGACGATTCCACACCGTCATCAGGATTGTCTTGCTGCCATGCTGACTCCTACGAATTTTCAAACAGCGACACCAAGCCTCCGGTGTTTGGCTATATTCCTGAGCAACCCTACGATCCCAACATCACCTACATTCGTATTTCACCGACAGGCGCAATGCGTGATGCCAATATCGACCCGGTAGAAGTACGCCTCGAGTATCGAGCCAGAATCAAATAAAACCACTATCAAAGAGAAACCGGACGAGAAGGTTCAGCTCGTTGGCGCCTTGATCAGGTTGTACACCTTGGAGACTCCTGGCAACGCATACAAGACGGCTTCAGCCTGTCTGATGTCGTTTGTTGAGCACGCAGTGCCGGAGACAATTGCCCTGCCGTTCTTCACACGAATCTCAAGATCAGAGCTACAGGAAATACGTTCTCCGAGGCCGTACAGCTTGTGATGTTTGATGGACATTGTTCTGTTCTCTTGTGAGCTTATAGAACAGACGCCATAAATGGCCGATGGTTCGGCTCGCGAGCCTTCCCCAAACATACGCTTTTGTATTGACTCACGTCACCAGAGCTACTGCCCGGCCGGGGATGTAGTGCGAGAGACGCCTGCTAGCTACTCTCTTCGCCAGGCGGACGGGCCATAAGTCTCTGCATGGCACGTTCTGGTGCAACACCACCATGGACAACATCGTACACGGCCTGAGTTATCGGCATATCAATACCAAGTGCCTGCGCTTTTTGATGCACCGCTCGTGCTGCATGCACACCTTCTACAGCCTGGCCGATTTCCGCGGCCGCTTGCTCAGGAGTCTCGCCTGATGCTATTGCACGACCAAAGCGTCGATTACGTGACAAATCATCGGTACAGGTCAACACCAGGTCCCCCATGCATGCCAGCCCCTGAAAGGTGTCGTCTCGCGCGCCCAGGGCACGCCCCAGTCTAAGCATTTCACGAAGACCACGATTTATCAGCGCCGCACGTGTGTTAGCGCCAAACCCTGCACCATCAGAGAAACCAGCGGCAATCGCGATAACGTTTTTGACCGCCCCGCCTATCTCAACACCAACGATATCGCTTACCGTGTACACCCGAAAGCGATCGGTGGTGAATGCGCGCGCCATGGCCACCGCATAGTCGGGGTCCTGCGAGGCGGCAGTAATCGAGGTCGGCAGGTTGCGAGCCACCTCAAGTGCAAAGCTTGGCCCCGAAAGCACGCCCATCGGGACGCTGGATGAATCAAACACATCCGCTGCCACATCATGCGTCATACGCCCGGTACTCAACTCCAGTCCTTTGGTAGCCCAGGCAAGACCGCCCGGCAGATGACCCTCACGCGCATCTCTCAATGCTTCAAGCGTTTGCCTGAATGCGTGGCTCGGCACTGACACCAAGGCCAGGGTGTCGTCTGCAATAGCCGCTACCGCTTCATCGAAGGTAATGGCGATCCGGAGTGCATCAGGAAAACGAATGCCGGGCAGGTAGCGCTCGTTCTCGCGGTCAACCTGCATCGCCCTCATGGCAGTTTCGTCACGGCCATTCAAATGCGCAACATGATCATTCTGCTCGGCCACTCGAGCTGCCTGCATGGCAAGCGCGGTGCCCCAGGATCCAGCACCAAAAACCACGACACTCGCTTTCTTCATGCGCATCTGCTCTGGAGTGCTGGCGCCTGGCACCGTTGCCTGACCCCGTTGTCTGCCCCTGCTATCCGAATGTTTGATCCCACGATATCAACCGACAACGCCACCAGTCTGTACTGCCCATTGCGCTGCATAGCGCCCGGCCAGTGCTACCAGCTCAGCGTGCGTACCGCGCTCCGCTACCCGCCCCTCCTCGAACACGACGATCTCATCAGCATTGACGATTGTAGACAAGCGATGCGCCACCATCACAACGGTGCGCCCTGAAGACACCCGTGCCAGTGAACGCTGGATAGCCGCCTCGGTTTCGTTGTCTACAGCACTGGTGGCTTCATCCAGAATCAGGATAGGTGGCGCCTTGAGTATCGCTCGCGCCAACGATAGTCGTTGGCGCTGACCACCAGACAGCTTGACGCCGCGCTCACCGACCAGGGTGGCATAACCCTCAGGCAGGTTCTCGATGAAGCCATGCGCCTCTGCTGCTATTGCCGCTTCTTGCACACGCTCCATCGTGGCACTCGGATCCGCGTAAGCAATGTTGTCACGCACCGTCCCTTCAAACAGAAAGACATCCTGACTTACAAGACCAATGGCTTCGCGAAGGCTGGCAAGTGACACGGACTCAATCGGGACTCCATCAATCTGTATGTCGCCCATCCGTGCCGGATAAAAGCGCAACAGCAGCTTGATCAGCGTGGATTTGCCGGAACCTGTTTGACCCACCAAGGCAAGCGTTTTGCCGGCAGGTACATCAATGCTGACCCCGTTGAGCCCCGCTTTTGTCCCCGGGTAATGAAAACTGACGTCGCGAAACGACAAGGAAGCGGCTCGCCCGAGCTCCAGTCCCCTGCCCCCATCATCGCGTACCTGCACAGGTGTTTCGATCAAACCAAGTATACGTCGCGTGCTCGCCATCGCCCGCTCGTATAGATCCACCGTCTGTGCAAGCCGCGTCAAAGGCCACAACAGACGCTGCGTCAGAAAAACGAGCATGCCATACAAACCGACATTCAACGTGCCCTCAAGCGCTCGCAACCCACCCACGACGAAAGTCGCCAGGAATCCAACAAGAATCGCCATCCGGATCAACGGAACGAAGGCCGAGCTCATGCGGATAGCAGCCCGATTGGCCGCCACATAGGAGGCGCTGACTGTAGCCAGGCGCTCCGACTCGCGCGCCTCGGCGGTAAACGACTTGATCGTCGCCATGCCTCCGATATTGCCTGCCAGTCGATTGGCCAGGCTCGAGACTTCCTCACGCACACGGGCATACAGCGGAGACTGCCGACGCATGAAGAAGAACGCACCCCACACCACTACCGGGATCGGCGTGATAGCCATCAGGGCTATGCTTGGGCTCACGATGAAGAACACAGCGCCGACGAACAGCACTGTCATGAACACTTGCAGAATGTCGTTGGCACCGCTGTCGAGAAATCGCTCAAGCTGATTGACATCATCGTTAAGCACTGATGTCAGTGAGCCTGAGCTGCGCCCTTCGAAAAACCCCATGTCCTGGCGCTGCACTTGCTCGTAGGCTTCTTGCCTGAGATCAGCCTGCAGATCCTGCGCAAGGTTGCGCCAGAGCACCGAGTACAGAAACTGGAACACCGACTCGAACAGCCACACGGCCAACGTCAGAGCGCCCAGAACCACGATCTGCGACTCGGGAGTAACAACACCCAGAGCCGATAGAAAACTGTCTTCACGGTTGACGACCACATCAATGGCGACGCCGATCAGCACCTCGGGCAGCACATCAAAGAAGGTGTTGAGTATCGAACACAGGCTTGCCAACACAATGCGAGCCCTGTAGCCCCGCGCGTAGCGCAACAGTCGAAGCAGCGCGCCAAAGCTGCTGTGGCTATCAGGGTTTGTGCTCATTTAGGCCGCTCACAAAAGACGAAGGCCCAGCCCCCGTCTCCGGAGGCCAGGCCTTCATCAAGCTACCTGGTTCCCCCCACAGGGGACAAGGCTTTAATCGTCAGACGGGCCGGCATCCACAAACTGGATGATCGCCATCGGAGCATTGTCGCCCGGGCGCGGTCCACACTTGAGAATACGCGTGTAGCCACCAGGTCGGGCTGCCATACGCGGGCCGATATCGGTAAAGAGCTTGCCTACCGCCGCCTTGTCGCGCAGGCGCGCGAAGGCAATACGACGGTTGGCAACACCGTCTGTCTTGGCACGCGTTACCAAAGGCTCTACGAGCCGGCGAAGTTCCTTTGCCTTGGGCAATGTGGTTTTGATTGACTCGTGCTCGACCAGAGAAGCCGCCATGTTACGAAACATGGCGTCGCGGTGGCTGGAATTACGATTGAGCTTTCGCCCGCTTTTGCGGTGTCTCATTATCCTGTCTCTTGAGTAGGGGGCAAGTCAGCGGGTTGCTTACTTACCTAGCTCGCGCGCTTTCTGAAGCTCTGGCGGCGGCCAGTTCTCCAGACGCATACCGAGCGACAGTGCCTGTTGTGCAAGCACGTCCTTGATTTCGGTCAGTGACTTCTTGCCAAGGTTCGGGGTCTTGAGCAGTTCAACCTCGGTACGCTGGATAAGATCACCGATGTAGTAGATGTTCTCCGCCTTCAGGCAATTCGCAGAACGTACCGTCAGCTCAAGATCATCAACCGGTCGCAACAGGATCGGATCGATATCCGACGCTGTCTCTTCCTCTTGCTGGCTGGTCTCTGCCTTCAGGTCTACAAAGACTGACAGCTGCTCCTGCAGGATCGTTGCCGCCTTACGGATCGCCTCCTCAGGGTCAATGGTGCCATTGGTCTCGAGGTCGACGATCAGCTTGTCGAGGTTGGTGCGCTGCTCAACTCGAGCGCTGTCAACGATGTAGGCCACGCGATGGACCGGGCTGAACGAAGAGTCGATTTGCAGCGTACCGATGGGTCGGCTCTCGCCTTCGTCGAGCGTACGCGCAGAGGCAGGCTCATAACCACGCCCAACACGCGCTCGCAGCGTCATGTTGAGGTTGACCCCGCCCGTCAAGTGACAGATGACGTGATCAGGGTTGATCAGCTCGATGTCGTGGTCGAGCATGATGTCCGCTGCCGTCACGACCGCAGGACCTTGCTTGACCAGCTTCAACGTGGCTTCTTCCTTGGCGTGCATCACGATCGAGACACCCTTGAGATTGAGCAGTATGTCGAGCACGTCTTCCTGCACGCCTTCCATTGTGGAGTACTCGTGCAACACGCCTTCGATCTCCGCTTCATAGAAGGCGGCACCCGGCATGGACGACAGCAAGATGCGTCGCAAGGCATTGCCGAGCGTATGCCCGAAACCTCGCTCCAGAGGCTCGAGTGTGACCTTCGCATGGTTAGCACTGGACGCAGATACGTCGACGATGCGGGGTTTCAGAAATTCCGATTGCATAGAATTGGCCATGGCATTCAAGCGGTAGGGGTACCCTTACTTCGAGTACAGCTCGACAACGAGGGACTCGTTGATCTCAGCCGGCAGTTCAGCTCGGTCCGGGACAGACTTGAACAGCCCTTCGAACTTCTTCTGATCGACTTCAATCCAACCGGGCACGCCGCGCTGCTGAGCGAGCTGCAGCGAATCAGCGATACGCGCCTGCTTCTTTGCCTTCTCTCGAACGCTGATCGTCTGGTTGGGCTGCACCTGGTAGGAGGCTATATTGACTACCTGCCCATCCACGAGAATCGCCTTGTGCGAGACCAACTGGCGAGCCTCAGCCCGTGTGGAACCAAAACCCATGCGATACACAACGTTGTCAAGCCGCTGCTCGAGCATCGACAACAGATTCTCACCCGTTGATCCCTTCCGAGAGGCTGCCGCCTTGTAGTAATTACGAAACTGCTTCTCCAGCACCCCGTACATACGGCGCACCTTTTGCTTCTCACGTAACTGAATGGAGTAGTCGGAAGGCCGACCACGCTTGTTGCCCGTGCCTTGCTGGCCCGGAGGTGTCTCCAGGTTGCACTTGGACTCAAGCGGTCGAATGCCTGACTTCAGGTACAGGTCCGTGCCTTCACGACGACTCAGTTTGCACTTGGGGCCGATATAACGCGCCATATCTGTTTTCTCTCTCTTTCAGTTGAGCGCGCGTTATACGCGGCGCTTCTTAGGCGGACGGCAGCCGTTGTGCGGGATCGGCGTCACATCGATGATGCTCGCGATCTTGAAGCCGACATTGTTCAATGAACGTACAGCTGAATCACGTCCCGGACCCGGGCCCTTGACGTGTACATCGATGTTCTTCAGCCCGTATTCCTTGGCCGCCTCGCCAGCCCGCTCAGCCGCGACCTGCGCAGCAAAAGGCGTGCTCTTGCGCGAACCACGAAATCCAGATCCACCTGCCGTCGCCCAGGACAAGGCGTTGCCTTGGCGGTCGGTGATCATCACTATCGTGTTGTTGAACGAAGCGTGAATGTGCGCGATCCCGTCGGTAACGGTTCGGCGTACCTTCTTTTTGGTGCTGGCGGCCATGCAGGTGTCGTCTGGTTGTCTTGAATATGTCCGGCGCGTTGTCGGCTAAAGGCCTATCAACGCTTGAGCGGACGACGCGGGCCCTTGCGGGTACGCGCGTTGGTCTTTGTTCGTTGTCCTCGCAGCGGCAACCCACGGCGATGACGTATACCGCGGTAGCAGCCCAAGTCCATCAAACGCTTGATGTTCATCGAGATATCACGGCGAAGATCACCCTCGACCGTGAACTTGCCTACTTCGGTACGCAAGTTCTCGACCTCGGACTCGGATAGGTTGCGCACCTTCGTATCCGGCGCTACGCCAGCAGTGTCGCAGATCTGGTACGCACGGGTGCGTCCGATTCCGTAAATCGATGTAAGGGCGATCCAGGTGTGCTTCTGGACCGGGATATTGATGCCGGCAATACGGGCCATTCGAGTGCTCTAACGGTATACGTGCAGTGATCGAAGAGAACGTCCGGGGTCAACCCTGACGCTGCTTGTGGCGAGTGTCTGTGCAAATGACGCGAATCACGCCTTTGCGCTTTACAACTTTGCAGTTGCGACAGATTTTCTTGACTGATGCTCTGACTTTCATACTTTGTCTCCGGGGCTGCTGCCCAGGCTGTCTTCTATTGCGCGGCCTGCATCTCGACAGGCCTCGCGATGATGTGATGTGTGTGCTGCCGCGTATTTATCAACCAGCACCCTTGGGGGACAGCTTGCCACCGGCACCACCGCGCCCACCCTTGGGCCCGCCCTTGCCGCCTTTTTGACCGCCTTGTTTCTTCATGATTCCGTCGTACTGGTGGCTCATCATGTGAGCCTGCGCCTGCCCGACAAAGTCCATGACAACCACCACGATAATGAGCAAGGACGTGCCGCCGAAGTAGAAAGGCACGTTCCAGAACAGGATCAGAAACTCCGGCATCAAGCACACAAAGGTGATGTACATCGCCCCGTACAACGTCAGGCGGGTGAGTACACCGTCGATGTAGCGGGCCGTTTGTTCACCGGGACGAATGCCAGGTATGAACGCACCAGAGCGCTTGAGGTTGTCGGCTGTTTCCTTGGCGTTGAAGACAAGGGCCGTATAGAAAAAGCAGAAGAAGATGATGGCAGACGCATACAGCAAAATGTAGAGCGGTTGCCCGGGCTGCAGCGTCGACACAATGGTGTTCAGAAGTGAGTTTCCGTTACCTGTGGCGATATCGCCCAAGGTGGCCGGAAACAGGATGATACTCGAGGCGAAGATCGGAGGGATGACTCCGGCCATATTCAGTTTAAGCGGCAAGTGGCTTGACTGAGCTGCATAGGTCTTGCGCCCTTGCTGGCGCTTGGCGTAGTTCACGGTAATGCGCCGCTGCCCGCGCTCGACAAAGACGACAAATGCGGTGACCGCGATCACCATCGAGAACAGCAGGATGACCGTGAAAGCTGAAAGCTCACCAGTTCGTGCCAGCTCCAGCGTGCCGCCGATCGCCTGCGGCAATCCTGCCACGATACCGGCAAAGATCAGGATCGAAATCCCGTTGCCGATGCCGCGCTCGGTGATCTGCTCGCCCAACCACATCAAGAACATGGTGCCGGTGATCAAGGTGATCGCCGCGGTCAGAACAAAGCCCGGCCCAGTCAGGAATACGACGCTCTGGCCACCGGTACCCTGCCCCTGCAACGCGATCGCGATGCCCACGGACTGGATCGTGGCAAGCAGCAGCGTACCGTAGCGTGTGTAGCGCGTAATGACTCGCCGCCCGGACTCACCTTCCTTGCGCAACTGCTCGAGCGACGGGATGACGTGAGTCATGAGCTGCATGATGATCGAGGCGGAAATGTATGGCATCACGCCCAGAGCAAACAGTGACATGCGTGACAAAGCGCCACCACCGAACATGTTGAGCATCCCGAGGATGCCGTCGCTCTGTAATTGGAACAACTGGGCCATGACCCGCGGATCAACGCCCGGGATGGTGATGTGCGAACCAATTCGAAAAATCACCAGCGCTAGCAACACGAACAGCAGACGCGAGCGCAGCTCGGACGATCCGCCGATGCCGCTTCCCAGCGCTGCTACTCCGTTCTTGTCTGCTGCCATGATGCTTTTCCGGTTTCGGCTTGACTAGACTCAGCTAGCCGGGGCGTCTTCAGCGGGTGCAGTCTTAGCCGCAGGTACCGCATCGCTGATCTGACCACCCGCCTTCTCGATAACCTCGCGGGCTCCCTTGGTGACACGGCAGCCCGCAATCTTTACCGGCCCGGCAAGCTCGCCAGACAGAATGATCTTGACGGTCTTTGTGCCCAACGGAACGATACCAGCAGCCGTCAAAGACTCGGGTGTTACCTCGCCTTCAACCGCCGCAAGCTCATGCAGGCGAACTTCTGCGTAATGCCGCGCCATGCGAGAGGTGAACCCGAACTTGGGAAGCCGGCGTTGAATCGGCATCTGGCCGCCTTCAAACCCGACCTTGTGCCAGCCACCAGAACGTGATTTCTGACCCTTGTGGCCACGACCCGAGGTCTTGCCACTACCTGACCCGATACCACGGCCAACGCGATTGGACGCGCGGCGCTGGCCAGGAGCAGGCTTTAATTGATTGAGTGCCATAGTCGGTACGTACTTAGTTCGCTGCCGCGTCTTCGACGCGCAGCAGATAGTGGGCGGTGTTGATCATGCCGCGATTTTCGGGTGTGTCCTTCACTTCCACTGACTGGTGGATACGACGAATACCCAGACCACGCACAGATGCCTGGTGATTCTTCAGGCGCCCTGCAAGACTCTTGACCAAAGTCACCTTGAGGGTTCCACCAGTAGCCTGACTGCTCGGGTAGTGAGGAACGCTCATGCTGATACCTCACGCGCCGTCTGTGTCTGCGGGCGAATCTCGGCGACCGTCTTGCCACGCTTGGCGGCAATCGCCTCGGGGCTGTGCATACCAGAGAGCCCGTTGATCGTGGCCCGCACCACATTGATCGGGTTGTTTGTACCGATAATCTTGGCTAGCACGTTGCGCACGCCAACCGCCTCGAACACGGCTCGCATAGCACCACCGGCTATGATCCCGGTACCTTCCGACGCCGGCTGCATATATACGCGCGCAGCGCCATGGCGTCCGGTCAAGGCGTACTGCAAGGTTCCGTCGTCGAGGTTGACTGTGCGCATATCGCGACGCGCCTTCTCCATCGCCTTCTGGATAGCCAACGGCACCTCGCGGGCCTTGCCATAACCCAGACCCACACGCCCGTTGCCGTCACCCACGACAGTCAATGCGGTAAATCCGAACTGGCGCCCGCCCTTGACCACCTTCGCTACGCGATTGATGGTGACAAGCTTCTCGATGTAGCCGTCGCTGCTCTGGTTGTAATCGTTCTGTGCCATGTGCCTTCCAATGATTCTGTGCCGTCAGCGAGCTCAAGACTCGCCAGACGTGTGTCGCAAGACGCCCAAGTCAATAGAGCGAATCGAGCGATATTTATTCAGAACTGCAACCCGCCCTCGCGAGCTGCATCTGCCAACGCCTTGACGCGTCCGTGGTACTTGAACCCGGATCGATCAAAAGCAACCGCACTTACGCCTGCCGCGGTGGCCTTGGCCGCAACCGCCTTGCCCACAGCAGTCGCCGCGTCCACGTTGCCACCGTGCTTGACATCGCCACGGATATCTTTCTGTACGGTCGATGCGGCAGCAATCACGCGCGCACCATCGGAATCGATGACCTGCGCATAGATATGCCGCGGGGTGCGGTGGATAGTCAGACGCGGAACACCCAGCGCGCGTATCTTCGCACGCGTGCGCTTGGAACGTCTTAGTCGAGTCGTCTTCTTGTCCATTACTTCTTCTTCGCTTCTTTCATCGCGACGTACTCGTCGACGTAACGCACACCCTTGCCCTTGTAAGGCTCAGGCGGACGATAGGATCGTATATCTGCAGCGACCTGACCAACCACCTGCTTGTCGATACCACTTATGACAATTTCAGTCTGACTGGGAGTCTCTACCTTGATGCCATCAGGTACCTGGTGAACCACTGGGTGAGAGAAACCCAGGGTCAGATTCACCGAGCTGCCCTGAGCCTGAGCGCGGTAACCGACGCCGCGTAGCTCAAGTTTCTTTTCAAAACCGGCACTGACCCCTGTAACCAAATTGGCCAGAAGTGCGCGCATGGTACCTGCCATGGCAACAGAGCCCTGACCTTTGCCACGCGCACTGACCCCGAGCACCGCGTCATCACGGTTGATCTCGACGTCATCGTGCACGACAACAGCCATCTGACCCTTCGGGCCCTTGGCACTAACGGTTTGACCGTCGATCTTGATCTCCACGCCTTTCGGCACTTCAATCGGTTCTTTGGCGACGCGTGACATGCTTGTATCCGGTCTCGTGTCGAGTGCCAGTTGCGGCACTCGGTAGGTTTATCTGTGATTAATTCAAAGGATCTGAAGACAATGCACGGTCAACTGACGGTGCAGATGACCTCACCGCCATATCCCTGAGCCTTGGCACTGGAGCCGGTCATCACGCCGTGTGATGTGGAAACGACACAAATCCCCAGGCCGCTCAAGACCTCCGGCATATCGTCCCGCCCGACATAGCGACGCAATCCCGGTCGGCTGACGCGCTTGAGCGTGTCAATCACGGGCTTGCCGTCAAAGTACTTCAAGGTGACCGTCAATGTTGGTTTACCGTCAACATCAGCGGTACTGTGACTCTGGATATAGCCCTCGCTGACGAGAACGTCTGCGATGCTGGACTTCATCTTTGCCGCCGGCATGGAAACCGTGACTTTCCTAGCCTGCTGACCGTTACGAATACGGGTCAACATATCGGCGATGGGATCGGACATGCTCATCAGTCAGTTCTCCTTCGCGTCTGCGGGTTACCAGCTAGCCTTGACGAGGCCCGGCACATCGCCGCGCATCGCCGCTTCACGCAGCTTGTTACGTGAAAGTCCGAACTTGCGGTAATACCCGTGCGGACGACCTGTAATACGACAGCGATTGCGTTGACGAGCCGCAGATGAATCTCGCGGCATCTTCTGCAGAGCAGTAACAGCAACCATCTTCTCTTCGAAGCTCGACTCCTCGGAGGCAATAATCTTCTTGAGTTGCACACGCTTGGCCGCGTGAAGACGGACAAGCTTGGCGCGTTTCTTTTCGCGCGCGATCATCGATTTCTTCGCCATGATGCTGCCCTACTGCCGGAACGGAAAGTTGAACTTCTTGAGTAACGAACGAGCCTCGTCGTCGGACTTGGCCGAAGTCGTGATGGTGATGTCCATGCCTCGCATCGCATCCACCTTGTCGTATTCAATCTCGGGGAAGATGATCTGCTCCTTGACACCCAGGCTGTAGTTACCGCGTCCATCAAAGCTCTTTGGACTGATGCCACGAAAATCGCGAATTCGGGGAATCGACACCGCCACGAGACGGTCGAGAAACTCATACATACGATCACGGCGCAGAGTCACCTTCGCGCCAATCGGATAACCGTCACGTATCTTGAAACCCGCGATTGACTTGCGAGCTACCGTGACAACAGGCTTTTGCCCACTGATGGCAGTCATGTCAGCGACAGCGTTTTCCAACACCTTCTTGTCGCCTACCGCCTCACCGAGCCCCATGTTGATCGTGATCTTCTCGATCCGAGGAACTTCCATGATGCTCTTGTAGCCATGCTCTTCCATCATGGCGGGCACGATGGTCGACTTGTATGTGTCTTGCAGACGGGTCATGTCAGACGTCCACTTTTGAGTTGTCGGCGCGGAAGAACCGCTCCTTGCTGCCGCTGTCACTAACGCGGTATCCGATACGACCACCCTTGCTCGTGGCGCTATTGAACAGCGCTACATTCGAGATATGGATGGAAGCTTCTTTCTCTTGAATACCACCTGGATCACCCATCTGAGGATTACCCTTGGTGTGCTTCTTGACGAGATTGACGCCGTCGACGATCACTCGATCCTCGTGCACAGCCTCGACCTTGCCGCGTCGGCCCTTATCCTTGCCGACGAGCACGATCACATCGTCGCCCTGTCTGATTCTTTGCATGTCTTGTGTACCTGGAGTCTCTTGTCTGGCATCCGGCTTGCGCCGTTTGTCAGAGCACCTCGGGAGCGAGTGAGACAATCTTCATAAAACGCTCGGAACGCAACTCGCGAGTCACGGGCCCAAAAATACGCGTACCCACTGGCTCGAGCTTTGCATTGAGGATCACGGCAGCGTTCGCGTCAAAACGAATCGCCGAACCATCGCCGCGACGTATCGCCTTGGCGGTACGCACAACAACCGCGTTGTAAACCTCACCCTTCTTTACCTTGCCGCGGGGGATTGCATCCTTGACGCTGACCTTGATCACATCACCGACACGGGCGTAACGGCGGTGCGAGCCACCCAGCACCTTGATGCACTGAACGCGTCTGGCTCCGCTGTTGTCCGCCACATTGAGGACGGTCTGCATCTGGATCATCGGGTGCTACCTGTATCGATTCCTGTGCCTGGCCGACGGTGTGTCGACACGGCTAAAAGTGTCTTTACTACTTGTGTTTGAACTGCCGAACTTGTACTACAACGCCTCAGCTGAGCCGCCAACTACTCGCTGGATGCCGTCAGTACCTTGTCCAGTGTCCAGGATTTGGTCTTTGACAAGGGCCGACACTCACGGATCTGCACGGTGTCGCCCACATTGAGCTCGTTGTTCTCATCGTGCACGTGAAACTTCTTGCTGCGACGAACGTACTTTCCATACATCGGGTGTTTCACGCGACGCTCCACAGACACTGTTGCTGTCTGCTCCATTGCGTTGCTTGTTACCCGCCCGATAACGGTACGGCTTTTCTTGTCAGTGCCTGCTGTCTCAGTACTCATGTCAGGCACTCGCCGCCGTCTGTTCGCTCATGATGGTCTTGATACGTGCAATCTGTCGTCGCACACGTTTGAAGTCGTGCGGCTTGACGTCCTGTCCAGAACCACGCTGCATTCGCAGATTGAACTGCTCGCGGTACAAACCGGAAAGCTCAGTCTCGAGTTCGGCAACCGATTTGGTCCTGAGGTCTGTTGCCAACTTGTTGCTGCTTGACGCGCTCATGCCGCTGTCCTCGAGACAAAGGTTGTCTTGAAAGGAAGCTTGGCAGCTGCCAGAGCAAAGGCCTCTCGAGCGACTTCCTCGCTGACACCTTCCATCTCGTAGAGCATCTTGCCAGGCTGAATCTTGGCTACCCAATACTCGACGTTACCTTTACCTTTACCCATACGCACTTCAATGGGCTTCTTGGTCACAGGGGTATCAGGAAAAATTCGGATCCAGATCTTTCCACCACGCTTGATGTGGCGGGTCATGGCACGTCGAGCGGCCTCGATCTGGCGCGCTGTCAGCCGACCTCGGTCAGCCGCTTTCAGGCCATACTCGCCGAAGCTGACGCGGTTGCCGTTCTGGGCAAGACCACGATTGCGTCCGGTGTGTTGCTTCCGGAATTTGGTGCGTTTCGGTTGAAGCATCTCTGTCGCTTACTTCCCGGCTGTAGGAGCAACGCTCTTGGCGCGCTTGTCTTCAAGGTCAAAGACCTCGCCGTGGCAAATCCATACCTTGATACCAATAACCCCGTAAGTGGTCTTGGCTTCGGCGGTGCCGTAATCGATATCTGCACGCAACGTGTGCAACGGTACACGACCATCGTGGTACCACTCGCGACGGGCGATTTCCGCGCCGTTCAGGCGACCGGATACGGCAATCTTCACGCCCTGGGCCCCGATGCGCATGGTGTTCGTCAACACACGCTTCATCGCCCGTCGGAACATCACGCGTCGTTCGAGTTGCTGTGCAACGCCTTCAGCGACCAATTGCGCGTCGAGTTCGGGCTTTCTGATCTCGGCGATATTGATCTTGACGTTATTGATGTTGATACCCGTCATCGGCGCAATCTTGCGGCGCAGACGCTCGACGTCCTCACCTTTCTTACCGATGACGATGCCTGGCCGAGCAGAGTGAATGGTGATGACCACACTTTTGGCCGGACGCTGGATCTGGATACGACTGACCGATGCGTGTGAGAGTTCCTTTTTCAGAAACTCACGAATCTTGATGTCGTCGTTCAGGTAGTTCGCGTAGTCCTCGGAACCCGCGTACCACGTGCTGTTCCAGTCCTGGCTGATGCCAAGGCGAATTCCGATCGGATGTACTTTCTGGCCCATGCGTGTCTCAGTCCGAAACGGTTACGGTGATGTGGCTGGTGCGCTTCAGGATGCGGTTGGCTCGCCCCTTGGCCCGTGCACGGAGCCGCTTCATTGTCGGACCCTCGTTGACTTGTACCGCTGCGATCTTCAGCTCGTCGATGTCAGCACCCTCGTTGTGCTCGGCATTGGCGATCGCTGAATCGACAAGCTTCTTCATCAGTGCGCCCGCTTTCTTGTCACTGAAGGTAAGCACTTCGAGTGCGTTCTCTACCGGCAGACCGCGGATCTGATCCGCAACCAGTCGTACTTTCTGCGCTGAAATACGCGCCATCTTGAGTTTGGATTCAACTTGCACGCGAATTACCTCGCCTTCTTGTCGGCAACGTGACCTTTGTAGGTACGCGTTGCGGCGAATTCGCCGAGCTTGTGCCCGACCATGTTCTCGGAAACCAGCACCGGTACGTGAACACGTCCGTTGTGCACCGCTATTGTCAACCCGACCATGTCCGGGAGGATCATTGAACGGCGCGACCAGGTCTTGATGGGACGCTTGCTGTTGGCCGCGCGCGCCTCATCCACCTTTTTGACAAGGTGGTGATCGACGAACGGGCCTTTCTTGAGTGAACGTGGCATCGTCTAGACCTCTTATTTCCTGCGGCTGCGCCGACGGACAATCATGTTGTCGGTGCGCTTGTTAGAGCGAGTCTTGTGGCCCTTGGTAGGTGTACCCCATGGGCTGACCGGGTGGCGACCACCGGAGGTACGACCCTCACCACCGCCGTGCGGGTGATCAACCGGATTCATCGCCACACCACGGACGGTCGGTCGGACACCACGCCAGCGCGTGGCGCCGGCTTTGCCAAGTTTCTGCAGAGCGTGCTCTGCGTTACCGACCTCGCCGACCGTAGCACGGCAGTCAGACAAAACACGGCGCATCTCACCGGAGCGTAGCCGCAACGTGGCGTACTGACCTTCCCGAGCCACAACCTGTACCGCGGCGCCTGCGGTACGGGCCACCTGGGCACCGCGACCGGGCTTGAGCTCGATGCAGTGCACCGTCGTACCGACTGGAATGTTGCTCAATGGCAGGCAGTTGCCTGCGCGGATCGGCGACTCACGACCGCTCATGAGCTTGTCGCCGGCCGACACGCCCTTGGGCGCAATGATGTAGCGACGCTCGCCATCTGCATACTTGAGCAGCGCGATGTTGGCGGTACGATTCGGATCGTATTCAAGGCGCTCGACGGTTGCCGGGATTCCGTCCTTGTTGCGACGGAAATCGACGATCCGGTAGCGTTGCTTGTGCCCACCACCGATGTGGCGCTGAGTGATACGCCCCTTGTTGTTACGCCCGCCAGACTTGGTGAGCTTTTCAACCAGGGGCTCGTACGGACCCTCTTTGGAGAGCTCACGGTTCTGGACGCGAACCTGAAAGCGCTTGCCGGGAGAGGTCGGCCTGGATTTGACGAGTGCCATGTCTTTTCAGTCCTGACTCAAGAGAGGCTCATGTAGTCGAGGTCTTGACCCTCGACGAGCCGAACGACCGCTTTCTTCCAGTCGGAGCGCTTGCCCTCGACCTGACCAAAACGCTTGGTCTTGCCACGCACGTTGACAATCTGGACGCTCTTGACCTTGACATCAAAAAGCTTCTCGACTGCGCGACGCACTTCGAGCTTGGTCGCTGTGTTGGCCACCTTGAACGTGTGACGATCTTCCATCTCTGCAGCCATCGCGGTCTTTTCGCTGATGTGCGGCGCGAGCAACACTGAATAGAGGCGTTGGTCGTTCATGCAAATCGCTCCTCAAGACGACGGACAGCAGCTGTGGTTGTCAGGATGATTTCATGACGCACCAGGCTTACCGGGTCCATACCATCGACATCCAGTACCTGAACACGGGGAAGATTACGAGACGCCAGCCACACGTTGTCGCTCACGTCATCAAGCAGGATGAGCGCGCCACGGGTCGCATTGAATTCCGCCAGCTTCTCGACGAACAGACGCGTCTTGGGCTCGGCAATGTCAAACGAGTCCAGAATCACGAGTTGCCCAGTCGCCACCGCGTTCGACAGAATTGATCGCATCGCTGCGCGGTACTGCTTCTTGTTGACCTTCTGGGTGTAGTCGCGCGGGCGAGCAGCGAATGTTACGCCACCGCCGGTCCAGATCGGGCTACGAATGGTGCCTGCACGAGCACGCCCTGTGCCCTTCTGACGCCAAGGCTTGGCACCACCGCCAGACACGTCGGACCGCGTCTTTTGCGCCTTGGTACCCTGCCGCCCACCGGCAAGGTAGGCAGTCACGATCTGGTGTACCAGACCTTCGTTGTAAGGCTTGCCAAAGACGGTGTCGCTTACTGACACCGACCCGCCGCCATGAGTCGCGAGATCCATGATCAATTACTTGTTGCGTTGCTTGACAGCCGGACGAATGACGACGTCGCCACCCTCCGGACCCGGCACGGCGCCACGAATGAGAATGACATCGCGCTCCTCATCGATTCGTACGACCACCAGGTTCTGCGTGGTGACCTGGACGCTACCCATGTGACCCGCCATTTTCTTTCCCTTGAAGACCCGACCCGGCGTCTGGTTCTGGCCGATGGAGCCAGGAGCGCGGTGAGACAAGGAGTTGCCGTGCGTTGCGTCCTGCATGGTGAAGTTGTGCCGCTTGACGCCGCCGGCAAACCCCTTACCTATACTGGTGCCGGTAACATCGACCTTCTGACCTGACTCAAACAGCTCGAGGCCGATTTCTCCGCCGACCTGAAGTGCCTCATCAGCGGCTTCCAGTCGAAACTCCCAGAGCCCGCGACCCGCCTCAACACCCGCCTTGGCAAACACACCTGCCTCAGCCTTGCTCAGCCGGCTTGTCTTTTTCGAGCCCGCAGTGACCTGCACAGACTCATAGCCGTCGGACTCGGCGCTTTTCACCGCAGTGATGCGGTTCTTGGGCACCTCGATGACGGTCACGGGCGTCGATAACCCGGATTCGTCAAACACACGCGTCATGCCGACCTTGCGGCCAACCACACCAAGAGCCATTTTTCGGGGATTCTCCAGAACGTCTGCCAGCCTTGCAGCCAACCATGAGAGGCCAGCCAGATAACCCGACCGCCAACACCCGGCGCGGCACAACGCAGCAAGGTCCCCGACAAAGAACCAACAAAGGTCCTGTACGGGCTCGAGCTGACGCAGTGCGCCGCATCCGGTCGCCTTTCACCTCCCGGAGTTATCCGAGGCGTGAAGAGCAAAACGTCCAGACCCGCTTGAGAGGGACAGACGCGTGGAATTGACAGCCAGGTCACTACCGCCGCGCGGTGACTACGTACACCCTGCGCTGGGTAGCCCGTCATCATAGCAACAAAACATCGCGTGAGCCACATCAGTCGACAGCTTTTTTTAGCGCTGGTGTAACCCGCGGCTGCAAGGCGCTGCAAAATAGCGTGAGATCGCCCCGATCCAACAACGCAGGCCACAAGACATGGCACAGGACCATGACCGATGTACCGATGCCATCGCACCGCGTAGATGCCCTCTGCCGACGCAGGACCCTCGCTATCTGAGTTACCACGACTGTGAATGGGGTCGCCCGGTGAGTGACGATCGCAAGTTGTATGAGAAAGTCTGCCTCGAGGGCTTTCAGGCAGGCTTGTCGTGGTCCACCATCTTGTATCGACGCCCCGCGTTTCGCCTCGCTTTCAGTGATTTCGATATCGACGCTGTCGCCGCCTACGATGAGCGCGATGTATCGCGGCTCATGAAAAATCCTGGCATCATCCGCAATCGCCGCAAGATCACGGCGAGCATCCACAATGCTCGCCGAGCACAAGCGCTGCGCGAAGAGTTCGGCTCTCTGGGCGTCTTTTTCTGGTCATTTGAGCCCCCGCAGGACGAACGCCCCGTCGCAGTCACCAGCGAGTGGCTGCGGGAGAACCCTGTGACCACCGCTTCCACCGCGCTTGCCAAGGCATTGAAGACGCGCGACTGGCGTTTTGTTGGCCCCACAGGCATGTACGCGCTGATGCAGGCACTTGGGATGGTCAACGATCATGTACAGCACTGCTGCGTACGCGACGCCTGCGAGAAGGCACGAGACAGATTTGATCGCCCACAGCTTTAGATGACGCCTCTCGGCAGATCGGCCTCAGCAGACTCACATCAACGCGCCATTCTCAACAGCCGCAGCGCCTGACGCATTCACGGCGTCACCGAGCGCAGCCACCGGTCCAGGTGGTTGGCGAAAGCCTGCTTTTCCCTGGCGCCCATGGGCGGCGGGCCACCACCGACAGGGCCCGCCTGCCCCTTCACATTGCTCGATCTCATTGTGTCCATGAAGTCTCTGAGATTGAGTCGCTGACCTATGGTCTCGGGGTCATAAGCCTCCCCCCTTGCGCTCAAGGCATGTGCGCCCTTGGCCATCACTTCGGCAGCAAGCGGAATGTCTGCTGTGATGACCAGATCATTGGCCTGAGCACGGCGCACGATCTCATCATCGGCCACATCAAAACCCGACGAGACCTGCACACTGGTGATATTGGCGTCGGCCGGCACGGGTATCGCGTGATTGGCGATGTAGACAAGAGACACGCCCGTACGCCGCGCAGCCTTGTTGAGGATGCCGCGAGTGGCGAGTGGGCAGGCGTCGGCGTCTACCCACAGTGTTCGTTTGAGGGTGGGCTCGGGTAGTGTCATGCTCTCTGTGCTTGCGCAACGATGACGCTTGATTATGAGTCATAAACTGCGATCGCTGCTGTGCGTGACTCAGTCACAATCACCGGTCCGGATATTGCTGCCACCTAGCCGCCTGCACCCTGAACCGCAGGCGCAAAGCAGGATTGAAATGCAATGCCTGACTCATCCCTTGCCTCGAGAAACCTGGTGCTTCTGTCAATCGTGGCTGCTGCAGGCTGTGCAACGGCTAACGAAGAATTCCTGGACTGCAGCATAGCGACACCCGATCGCTTCCTCGAACATCGTTGCAGCACTGTCCACCGAGCCAGCGAGTTCACCGACTGCCTCGGTGGCGACGATATCCAAGGGCACGCCTGCGTACTCATGGACGCTGATCTGAATTTCTGCGATGCAGAGACTTCAACGGCCATCACCGCAGTCTTTGACCGCAATGACGTCGCGCTGAACTGTGCTGGTGGGTACATCGATCACGGCGTAGATACCAATGGTGGCGGACGCTCCGCACCTCAGGCCGAGCCTGCAATCGACAACCCGGCGCGCTACGCGCCGGCGATATGGTTTCTACATGATCGTTCTCTGTCAAACATAAGTATCGAAAACTGCAGCATTCGGAGAACCGGCGAACGCGGCATCGGTATGTTTCGTTACTTCAACGGACAGCTCGGACCTGACGGGCTGACACACAGCGCAGAAGAACCTCTCGGCCATCACGACGTGCTGCTCCGAAATCTCTACGTCGAGAATGTCAAGACCGGCCTGTATCTTGGCAATTTTTCCCGCAACATCGTCATGGACAATCTCGTGTTCGACGGCACTGATCGTATCGCTGTCTACATCGAAGCTGGCTCCAGAGAGCTGACCCTGAAAAACTCTGTGTTTACCAACAATCACACCCGCGAGGCCCTGGCCTTCGACTCCGCCTACAACAGCGTGATCGAGAACAATCTGTTTATTGACAACCGCGAAGGTGCAGTCAATCTTTACCAGAACTGCGGTGAGCTAAAGGGGCAAGTGTGCCCTATCGTGCGGGATACACCACCGAGTGGTAACCGCATCACAGGCAATCGCTTTATCGACAACGGTATCACCGGGCTCCAACTGGCCTCTCGTCAGGGACGACTTCACGGCACAGACTGGTGCGCAACCCTTGATGGAGAGGCAGGTCGTTTTACCGATACATCCGAGAATAACGTTGTCACAAACAACACTTTCGTTTGCGATGAAGGCACAGCGCTAGTCGTGATGGATGGACCTAATGAAGTCAGTGACAACACAATTACAGCACGCAATCGTTGCGTACCGTTTGAGGTGTCTACCGGAGGCCTGGGTCGCGAAGCTGCCCACATACTCAACGGCCTTCATTTTCGCGGCAACACGGTTGAAACAGTTCGACCGCCGCGTATCAGAAACCTTCCGGAGGGGATGCTCGTCGACTGAGCGTTACTTCTGTTTCTAGCGTTCACTCACCTGTACAACCGTGAGAACCGAGTCTTCAGCTGCAACGGTGGTAGTACGCACACGAGCTGCCCGAGCGATCCAGTCTACGTACTCAGTGACCTCATCGGGCACGAGAAACTCTCCGTCGTCTTCCAACTGACAGATGACACTGAAGCGCGTGTCACTCGCCTCGTTGGGCGCGACGCGCTCCTCACGTAGCACCAGCGTGATCAGGTCACGCTCGTCAATGGACGCTTCCCAGACCAGCTTGCCATCGTCTGGAATGCTGCGGCTGTCTACCGGCGCGACCAGAGCCAGTGGAGCGAGCGGGTCCAGTGCGGTCGACGCCACTGCCGGAAAATCATCCCCCGGCACGTCAAGCATCACATCCTCCGGCCATGCCTGACGAATCGAGCGTAGCTCGCTCGCATACACTGGCATACCCCAACCTGACTGCAGTGCCAGTTGAGCCCAGACGCCAGCACGCGTGATCAACTCGAGCGACTCACCGGCGGAAACCGTTACAAGTGGCGGCTCTGCTGCGGGGTCGATAGCAGCGGTATTGACCCGCTCGCAGGTTTCGCCATGCGATGTGTACAAGAGCTCCGGGGGTGCACCTGGCGTACCAGCCGTACTCGTATCGACAGAGAACCAGGCATCCAGGTAGTAGCGTCCGGAGCGCTCCTCGATTACCACGTTTCCCTGCATACCAGAAACTGTCTGCTCCGAGGGATCGAGAGCACTGTCCTGATCGCCAGCGGATACAGACTTTGCCCCACCGCTGCCCCCACCACAGCCGACAAGCACCACGCCGAGCCCCACATAACGCGCTAGCCAGAGTAAAGACGCTCTCATGACGGTTTGATCGGCCAAGGCGCTACGTCATTGAGCGCCAATCCAGTACGTTCAGGTAAATGAGAACAACGACACTGACGCAATCCTTGTGAATGTTGCGTTTCAGATAGGCCACTACTCGCGCACTGGATCGAGTGATGGCTGTGCAAATCAGCGCTTCAACCGCGCTCTGCCACCGGAAAACCATGCCCGGAATGGCCTTCGCTGCTGCACCAGGGCGGCGGTTCGAACACGCGCGCAGTGCCTTTTAAGTACAAATTCGCCATGTACGCACCATCTTGCGTGACGCATTGTTGACACATGCTTTAATTCGGCGCCGTTCAATGCCGACATACCAGCATGATCCAGATGCATTCACGCACTTGTGTTATCGCGACCATCGCGTCTCTCATCCTGGTTGCCTGTGGGGATAACAGTGGGGGTGACACTGGCGCAGAGCTGCTCGGGCCCGTTTCGGTCTCTACCGAAGTGGTACCTGTCGTAACAGTAGAACCTGCGCCCGCTGCTGCCGAGCCCGAACCGGCATCCGGACAGGCACTCGCTGCACCCGAGCCTGACACTGTTCAAACCGTCTCGATCGATGAGCCCGTCGACGCACCCTCCGAACCGGTGGTCGTTACGGCAACAGAGGCAACCGCCGCCACGGAGACGCCCATCCCGCCCGACCGCGTATCTTCGGCACAGCCTACTGCCGAAGCACCAGCGGCACCAGGTGCAGAGGTACCGCCTGAACTCGAGCCGCCTACCGATCTAACACCAGACGATAACGTCACATCGAGCGAGTCTGTTGATCCAGAAGCCTGTGTTGCGAATACCGTGTCCAGCCTGTCCAGCTGCATACAGGCCGCACGCAGCAACACATTGGAGCGCGACGACAGGGGCATTGCCCACATCGCTTTGTCTTCCGACATCACTTGCGATGGCAACTGCTGCCCCTCGGGACAAGCCCTGCTGAACCTTTCTGGCACGAACTCAATCGAGCTGAACGGGGGCAGTTTTCGGATACTGCGCAGGGCTGGTCAGCGTAGTTGCAGCCTGCTAACCGCGCACAACGCATCGAATATCACCGTCAGCAACATCGTCCTGGATGACGATGAAACGGTGGCTGCGTGCTCGGTCACTGATCGCTGCCCTCGCATGTTGCATATGAGTGACGCCACGAATGTCGCGTTGCTCAATTCAAGCGTACGGTTTTCAAAAGGTTACGCCATCTACGTCAGGGCCAGCGATGGCTTCCGTTTCGAAGACAGCACGCTTGAAAACAGTGGGGTACTGGGCTTGTACATCGGCCACGAGGATGATAGCTCTCGCAATGTCACGGTCGCCCGCTCGCGGTTTTCCGACAACTCGACCAATGCACTGGCCTTGCTCGGCGTAACCGGACCTGTCGTCATCACCGATAACGTGTTCGAACGTAACCACGCCTTTGGCCAATGGCCGGTAGCCCCGCGATTTGGAACCGGCATGACCGGAGGCGGCCAGGTTTACATCGCACGGGCCTCAGGAGTACGTATGGAGAACAACCGCGTTGTCGACGGGTACTGTAACAATTGCTACATACACAACCGACTGGGCACAGGTGTAACCGGCATCGAGCTTGGCAAACCTGGGGCGCGTACTGTCAGCGACATACTCATCAATAACAATGTCATCGAGAACAACGATGCCTATGCAGTTGCGGCGAATACTTCCTCTCCGATAGATAACAGTGTGCGAGTGACCAACAATCGCTTGCGCAGCAATGGCGGTGACTGGCGTCTCGAAGGCGCCGTGCTGCAGGGAAACAGTGTGCTGGACTAGCGTACCGGACACCCCAGCACAGCCATTAGTCGCGAAAGGCCCTTGGGCTAGTCATAGGCCAGGCAACTTGACAGCCCCGTTAGTGCTTGCGCCACCCTGGCACCAGCTCCACCAACAACATCGCAGCCAGAATTGCGATACACCCCGTCACCGCCAGACTGGACAAACGCTCACCCAACAGCAACACACCGAAGAGCGCGGCAAACGGCGCTTCAGACGACAAGAAGATCACTGCCTGCGAGGCACTGGTGTAGCGCTGACCGACAATCTGCAAGGTAAAGGCCAAGGCTCCCGCAACGATACCGGTATACAACAACTCCGGTGCTGCACCGATCAAGGCACTGATACTGAGAGTCTCCCCAAGGATTACAACGGCAATACAGGCAAACACACAGACGGTCGTGAATTGTACGGCCGCTAACAACAAGGGGCGCCCAGACGAGAGCACAAATCGACCAATCAACACAGCCTGCACGGCCCAGCAAAATGCGCTGCCAATGGTGAGCAGGTCACCGAATGTCAGTTGAGCGAGATCTCCGCCACTCAGCATGAAGATTCCGACAAACGCAAGCGCAGCACCCGGCCAGACGACCGGATGCGGAAAGTCACGAAACAGCATTACTGCCACTAGCGGTGTGAAAACGACATACAGCCCCGTGAGAAAACCGGAGTTGGATACCGTCGTGGTCAGTAGCCCAACCTGCTGCAGAGCCATACCGGCGAACATGGCAGTACCAATCAGCACGAAGCGCCCCAGTACTCCCCAGGTGACCGGGTCTGATTGATTGGAACGTCGGGCCTCGTACACCGCGAACGGCAGCAACACCAACGACGCTATCGCAAACCGTGCTGCGACAAATACCAGTGGCCCCAGGTGCTCCATGGCCGTGCTTTGAGCAACGAAGCCCATACCCCATATCGCACCTGCAATCAGCAGCAGTGCGTTAGCCGTTGAGCGTCTCATGTCACACCGATTGCGTTGACTTGCAAGCACCTGGACCGACACTCGAGCCGTTGCTTGCACTGGCCCGATAAAAAGTGCCGATCATCCAGCAGATAATGGCGAGCACTGTCGTCAGGAACGCAGCGACGAGTGCGGGACTCATGCGTTCGTCGTACACCCATACTGCAACGACAAAATGCATGATTGGCGCGATGTACTGCAACACACCGAGGGTGCCTAGCTCGATGCGCCTAACCGCAAAGCCCATCAGCAACAAGGGAATTGATGTGATCACACCCGAGAGCATCAACCAACCACCTACCGCAGGCGCGTGATCCCCCAGCGCGGTACCTGCAATCAGTAACCAACCGATAGCCAGCGGAGTAAGTAGCGAGGTCTCCACCAGCAGGCCCGCAGTGCTGTCAAGCGACATACGCTTGCGCAACATCCCGTATAGACCAAATGACAAGGCCATCACCAACGCATACCACGGGACGACTCCCGCGATGATGAAAGTCGTTGACAAGCCAACGGCAGCTACCCACAGCGACGATTGCTTCCAACGGTTGGGCCGCTCGCGAAACACCAGCATGCCCAACAGCGAATTGACCAGAGGGACCAGAAAATAGCCAAGACTGGACTGCAACACCTCGCCAGCCGCGACAGCCATGATAAAGGTCAACCAGTTGATGGAGATGACCACGGTTGCGGCGAACACCAGCGGCCAGTCACTGCAAGCTTTCAGCTGCTGCCACAGGCGCACCAGCCCAGCGCGCAAGCACATGACAACAAACAATAGCGCTGCACTCAACACGATCCGCCAAGCGAGAACATCGAGTGCGGCCACCTCGCCAAGCTGCTTGAAGTAGATCGGAAACAGGCCCCAAGCGGTGTACGCCACAATGCCCGCAAGCACGCCCGTGCGTGCCTCTTGAGAGCATGCTGGCGCGGGTGCCTCAGGGCTTGTCATCCGGGTTTTCCCATCTCGGCTTTATAGAACCGTCAACGCAAAAACCCGCCCGGCGACACAATCACCGGGCGGGCTTCGATTCAGATCAGGCACTAGCAGCGCCTGACACGGCAGCTTCTGATCAGTTCAGCTTGATCTGAACGTCAACACCCGCAGCGAGATCGAGCTTCATCAGCGCATCAACCGTCTTCTCGGTTGGGTCGACGATGTCCATCAGGCGCTTGTGGGTGCGCAACTCGTACTGATCACGCGCGTCCTTGTTGACGTGGGGTGAGATCAGAACAGTGAAGCGCTCTTTCTTTGTCGGCAAGGGAATCGGGCCAAGAACACGCGCGCCAGTACGGCGAGCAGTCTCGAGGATTTCCTTTGCAGAGCGATCGATCAGTCGGTGATCAAAAGCCTTCAGACGAATACGTATGGTTTGACTGGTAGCCATGGTCAGATATCGCCTTATTCGAGGATCTTGGCAACCACACCGGCGCCAACGGTTCGGCCACCCTCGCGGATCGCAAAGCGAAGCCCGTCTTCCATCGCAATCGGGTTGATCAGCGCTACCGTGATCTTCACGTTATCCCCCGGCATCACCATCTC